>JAXLYI010000005.1:0-549955 GCA_046351555.1 Polyangiales bacterium | reverse complement strand
GAGCCAGATGCTCCTCCTTCTCGAAACATCGAGCGCGCAAGCATTTTCGTGCGAGGCGTTGCGCATCTCGTGGGCTTTGCGCCGGGGGAAGGGGGCAACCCGCGAGGCTCGGCGAGCGGGGGATGGAGGCCGCGAGGCCCGGCGAGCGGACCATGGACGCGCGAGGTGGACCTTGACGGCCCTGCGCCGACAGATGTGTCCGGCACAATGCAGCGTGCTGGAGAGGGGAGTGCCGCCGGCCGTGAGCGGCGTGAGCGGCGTGAGCGGCGGGGCGTGCGGTCGTGGCGCTCGGCGTGGGCCGGCGCGCCGGTCACCACATGACGGTGTAGCCGACGTTGGCGCCGAACGAGGTCGACACCGCGAGCAGCGAGCCGTTGCCGGTCTGGATGACGTCGTTGGTGGCGTAGGAGAAGTTGACCGCGGGGGTCAGGATGCCCGAGCGGCCGACGGCGATGTTGACGCCGAGGCGCGGGGCGAGCGCGAAGCCCGCGCCGGGGCCGTCGACGTACGAGAGCCCGAGGCCCACGCCCGCGAAGCCGAACACCGTCCGGCTGAAGGGGATGTGCACCGACGGCTCGGCCAGCACCTGGAGCGAGTGCGCGTCGACGCCCTGCACGTTGGCGTAGCGGTAGCTGAAGATCCCCGAGATCTGGAGGTTGTCGGCGAAGAACCACCCGATCGTCGGCGAGATGGAGAGCGTGGTCTGGCCGCTCGCGACGTTGAAGCCGATGTTGCCGCCGAGCTCGAGCACGCCGGCCCGCCCGTACGCCGTGGTGCCGCCGACGCCGGCCTGCTGCACCACGCCGCCCGCGGGCAGCACCGGCGCGGCCACGGGGGGCTGCGCGTCGTTCTCGGAGCGTGGCGGCGGCAGCGCGCCGGAGGGCGTCCCCTCGCCGACGCGGATGCGCTGCTGCGCAGACGCGGAGCCGGCGGGGATGGGCTGCGGGTCGTTGCCCGGCAGCGTGGTCTGCGCCGACGCGATGGAGGGGAGGGCCGTGAGACAGAGGGCCGTGAGCGTGAGGGCGATCGAGGTGCGGGCGGTGATCATGGCGGGTGCTCCTTGGTGGTTGAGCGTCGTGCTCATGGCGTCGCCCATCTCACGGCCCGTGCCAGGGTCCGCGCGCCGCGTTTGCGGCTCAGCGCCACGGGCCCCCGATGCCATCGCGCCACAGCGTGGCCGTGCGCCATGCGCGAACGCCGCTTGCGCACGACGCGGACAGCGCCGCGGCGGACGTCGGGACGTCGCGGGGGTGGAGGCGACGCAGCGGCGGGCGCGTGGCGACGCGGAGGTGCGGTGAGAAGAGGGAGCGGAGAAGGGGCGACGCGCTCAGGGCTCGACGCGCGCGGCGGGCGGGGCGACGACGTCGAAGGGCAGCGGCGGGGGCGCGGCGGCGGCCACGACGGACGGGGGCACGGCGGGCGCGAAGGGCGACGGGACGGGGGCCGCGGCGCTCACGACGGTGCTCGGGCGCGCGGGGCGCGGCGGCAGCGGCGGGATCGCCTGCGTCGCGCGCCCCGGCGCGGTGGGCGCTTCGAACTCGCGGGCGAGGAGCTCGCGCGCGAAGGAGCCGGCAAGGTCGAAGGCAGCGTGCGCGGCGGCCGACGCGACGGCGGCGAAGGGCGAGGTGCGCGGCGGTTCGACGAAGCGGACGAGCGCGCGGGCGATCCTGCGGTCGAGGCGGCGGCTCGCGCGGCGGCGGTTGAGCGCCCACAGGCCCGCGGCGGTGACGGCGACGCCGGCGGCCGCCCCGAGCGCGGCGGCGCGGAGGGGGGAGCTCGCGTTGGCGGAGTCGCCCGGCGGCGCGTCGTGGCCTGCGCCGCCGAAGGCCGAGCGCGCGAACGAGGTGGCGGCTGCGCCCTTGCGCGCGATCGCGTCGAAGAGCACGGGCAGGCGGTGAAGGATGCTCGCGCGCTGGCGCTCGAGGGCCTCGCGCTCGGCGGCCTCGTCGGTGGGGGAGTCGTCTTGCATCATGGGAGGTTCTCCTTCAGGTGGCGCACGCCCTCGGCGAGACGGGCGCGGGTCTTCTCCATCGGCGCGAGCGAGGCGCTGCGCAGGGCGCCCCACGCGAGCCCGGCGGCCACGAGCGCCGCGACCCCGGCGCTGGCGAGCGCGGCGAGGGGCGTGGCGCCGACCGCGAGCACCGCCGCCACGGCCCCGAGCGCGAGCGCCACCACGGCCGCGGCGTAGGCGGTCAGCGCGAGGACGGCGGCGCGCCGCAGGCCGCGCAGCTCGTCGCGCGCGTCGCTCCAAGCGAGGGCCACCTCGACGCGGGCGAGGGCGCCGAGCTGGTCGTAGGCCGCGCGGGCGAGGTCGGCCACGGGGGCCTGGTCGAGGGCCGTCGGTTCCATGACCGGCGGCGTTGCACCCGGTGTACCGCGTCAGGCGCGGAGGCTCTGGAGGCGCGCGAGGACGGCGGCGCCGTCGGCGGGGCGGTCGGCGGGGGCGCGGGCCATCATCTCGCCGAGCAGCGCGTCGAGCGCCTCGGGGGCGTCGGGCCGCAGCGAGCGCAGGCGCGCGGGCGATTCGAAGAGCACGCTCGCGATCGCCGCCATGGTGTTGGCCATCGAGAACGGGGTCTTGCCCGTGAGGCAGAGGAAGAGCACGCACCCGAGGGAGAAGACGTCGATCCGCGCGTCGAGGTCGCGGTAGCCGAGCACCTGCTCGGGCGCGATGTAGCCCATCGTGCCGAGCACCGAGCCGGCCTCGGTGAGGGTGTTGACCTCGGGCATCGACGCGAGGCCGAAATCGATGAGCACCGCGCGCTCGGGGCGGCCCTCGCGCAGCACGACGTTCGACGGCTTCACGTCGCGGTGGAGGATGCCCTTGGCGTGCGCGGCCCCGAGCGCGCCGGCGACGCGCTCGCCCACCGCCAGCACGTCGGCGAGGGGCATCGGCCCGCGCTCGAGGTGGCGCTGGAGGTCGTGGCCGTCGATCCAGGGGATGGCCATGTACGTCGCGCCGCCCGGGGTGCGCCCGAGCTGGAGGAAGGGGACGATCCGCGGGTCGTCGAGGGCGGCGAGCGCGTGGGCCTCGCGCTCGAGGCGGGCGTTGCGCACCTCGTCGTGGCCCGGCGCGATCTTCACCGCGACGCGCTCGCCGGTGGCGAGGTCGTGGGCCTCGTAGATGGTGCCCATGCCGCCGGTCGTGACCGAGCGGATGAGCCGGAAGCGGTCGCCGAGGGTGCTCGCGGGCAGCGCGGCGTCGGAGGGGATCGACGGGAGCGTCGGGGGCACGGGGGGCGCGACGGGCTCGATCTGCCCGTGGCGGGCGAGGCGCGCGCGCACCGTCTCGAGGAGCTCGTCGGCGGAGAAGGGCTTCACCAGGTAGTCGTCGGCGCCGAGGTTCATCCCGTTGCGGACGTCGCGGGTGCTGACGCCGACGCCGCTCAGCAGCACGAAGGGGACGCGCGCGAGCGACGGGTGGCGGCGCACCTCGCTCAGCGCGTCGTAGCCGCTGAGCACCGGCATGCGGACGTCGCAGAGGATCAGCGCCGGCTGCACCCGCTCGATCAGCTCGAGCCCGTCGCGCCCGTCGCCCGCCTCGTACACGTCGAAGCCCTCCGCCCGGAGCACCGTCGCGACGAACTCCCGCTGGTCGGCGTCGTCCTCGACGACCACCACCCGGCGCGGCTCCCCCCGGCCCGTCACCGCCTCCGTCGCGCCGAGCTTCTCCGTGGCGTCCATCTTCGTAAGCCTCGACCCCGGTCTGCACCCGACGTGCCCGGCACGTCAAGCGCCGCGGCGCGCGCCCGGCGCGGGGCGAACCGGCGCATGTGTCACCCCGCCACGCGGGCCCGCATTTGCGGCCGCGCCGCGCGTCGCGCGCGCCGCCGACGGGTACGCGCCTTGCTCCGCGCAGTAGGCATGAACACCACCACGCTCCACCCCCAGGACGCCGCGCTCCCGCGCGAGGACTCCGCTGAAATCAACGCCCCGCTGCCGCCGGCGATCGACGCCGAGGAGGGCACGCTCGACATCCTCCGCGAGGGCCGCGTCCACTACTACGCCGACCGCGAGGGCCAGGGCACGCCCGTGCTCCTCGTCCACTCCGTCAACGCCGCGGCGAGCGCGTACGAGATGCGCCCGCTCTTCGAAGCGCTGCGCGGGCGCCGGCCCGTCTACGCGATCGACCTGCCGGGCTTCGGCCGCTCGGACCGGGCGCGCCGCGAGTACACCGCCGAGGGCTACGCCGACGTGATCGAGCGCGTCATCGTCGACCTCGCGGCCCCGCGCGGCGGCGGCTGCGAGGTGGTCGCGCTCTCGCTCGCGTCGGAGTTCGCGGCGCGCGTCGCGGTGCGGACGCCGGAGATCGTGCGCCGCCTCACGCTGCTCTCGCCGTCGGGGCTCTCGTCGCGCCGCGCGCCGCCCTTCGCCGAGGCCCTGCGCCGCCGGCTGCTCGCGCCGCTGCTCCACGTCGGGCCCGTCGGGCGCGGGCTCTTCCTGCTGCTGCGCACCGAGCGCTCGGTGCGGCACTTCCTCGCGAAGTCCTTCACGGGGCCCGTCGACGAGGGCCTCGTGCGCTACGCGGTGCGCTCGGCGCGGGCCCCCGGGGCCGAGCACGCGCCGATCGCGTTCCTCTCGGGCGGGCTCTTCGATGCGGAGGCGTTCGAGCGGCTCTACGCGCCCCTCGCGGTGCCCACCACCGTCGTCCACGACGTCGACCCCTACACCGACTTCGGGCGCCTCGGCGACCTCACGGCGCGCAACCCCAACGTCCGCGCGGTGCGGGTCGCTCCGTCGCGCGGCCTCGCCCACTTCGAGCAGCCCGAGAAGGTCGCGGAGATCATCCTCGCGGCCGCGGATGGCCCGGGCGGTGCACCGGAAGGGCGCGCGCGCTGACGCGCGTCCACCACAGGAGAAGCGCGATGAACCGACCCGAAGCGAACGACCCGAAGACGTCCCAACCGGCCCCCTCCGACAAGCCCTCCGATCCCCCCGCGCACGCCGACGCGCCGCGCGGCGACGGCGCCCCCGCGAACGGGCCCGTCGCCCCCAAGCGCGCGCGCAACGGCAAGACCCGCCACGCCTCGCGGCGTTGAAGAAGGAGGCCACCAGATGCCCACCAACAGCCCCCAGCCCTGGCCCGCGACGCCCAACGTCGTTCCCTCGCCGACCCCCGGCGCACCGACGCCCGAGGAGCCCGAGAAGCCCCCGCCCGAGAACCCCCGCACGCCCGTCGAGGAGCCCGAGCCCCGGCCCCTGCCGCGCATCTCGCCGACGCCCGAGGCGCCGCCCCTGCGCGACCCGCCCTCGCCGAAGCCGCCCGCGGAGGACCCGCCCGCGCAGCCCCACGAGCCGGGCGCGCCCGAGCCCCGCGTCGAAGATCCCCGCCCCCGCTGACCCGCGCTCCATCGTTTGCCCCCACACCACCCTCGTGAACGCCGTCGATCGCCACGGTGTGGCGCCGTGCCCCAACCGTCGGGCGCGCCGACCCTCGGAGTTGCGTCGCACCGCACGTCGGCACGAACCCCGCAACGACCTTCTCATGGACCATCACAGTCAGGTCACGGACAAGGGAGCCGCCGCCGAGCCGACCCAGTCAGGTCTTCCGGCGAAGCTGGGGAGGCGGTTCCAGCGACCTTCGGAGAGGCACCCGATGATCAATTTCAACCACGCCTGGTACTTCGACCGCGTCGCCGCGGAGGGGTCGATCGCGCGCGCCGCGCAGTCGCTCTCGGTGGCCCCGTCCACCATCAGCGAGCAGCTCCGGGAGTTCGAACGGACGCTCGGGGTCACGCTCTTCGACCGGAGCGCCTCCGGGCTCACGCTCACCGAGACGGGGCGGCGCCTGCGGGAGCACACGCGGGAGATGTTCCGGGTGGCCGAGCGCCTCCTGCGCGCGCTGCCCGACCAGGAGCCCGACGTCCGCTCCTTCCGCGTCGGCGTCGCCGCGTCGGTGTCGCGCGGCGTCACCGCCGGCCTCCTGCTCCCGCTCATGACCATGGAGTCCTGCGTCCCCAACGTGCGGACGGGCGAGATCACCGAGCTCGTGCGCGGCCTCCGCGGCGGCGACCTCGACCTCGTCCTCACCGAGACCTCGCTCCCCGAGAGCGCCCTCCAGACGCTGCGCAGCGTGGACATCCACCGCGTCCGCCTCGTGGCCGTGGCCGCGCCCGAGCGCGCCCCCGCGGGCGCCGAGGTCGACTGGCGCCGCACGCCGCTCATCCACTACCGCGCCGAGTCCGCCTACCGCTGGGAGGTCGACGAGTGGCTCGACGCCCGCGGCGCCAAGCCCCCCGTCGCCGCCGAGACCGACGACTGCGGGCTCATGCTCGAAGCCGCCGCGCGCGGCGCGGGCCTCGCCTTCCTGCCGCACTCCGTCACGCGCGACGCGATCCGCCTCGGGCGCGTCCGGGCCCTCGCCACCTTCGACAGCGCCGTCACCCTCCGCGCCCTCGTCCGCGACCGCGAGCAGATCGAGCTCGCCGAGCGCGCGATCGAGCGGCTCCGCAGCAACGCCGAGGCGATCTACGCCGACCGCGCGTCGTCGTAGCGGACTCCCGCCTCCGCCCCGTGCCCGGCGCCGGGACAGCGCCCCGCCCGATGCTCCGCAAGCCCGTAGCTTCCGCGTTGACCGGGGCGCCGCGCTCGCGGAGCATCGCGCCTCCACCCCGGCGCGATGGGCGCGCCCGGCGGCGGCGCGGCGAGGCCGCGGAGGAGCGAGAGCGATGAGCGTGTATCTGCAGCATGGGTCGGAGGGAGACGCCGTCGCGGCGCTCCAGGAGGCGCTCAACAACGAGGGCTACGAGCTCGAGGTCGACGGCATCTTCGGCGACGACACCGACGCCGCGGTGCGCGACTTCCAGCGCGAGAGCGAGCTCTCGGCCGACGGGATCGCCGGGCCCGACACCCTCGCGGCGCTCGGCCTGGAGGCTGCGCACTCGCACGCCAAGCGCCGCGCCGACGTCGTGTACCTCGAGCACGGGTCGAGCGGCCGCGCCGTGCGCGAGCTCCAGCAGGCGCTCGTGAACGCGGGCTACGACATCGCCGTCGACGGCGTCTTCGGCGACGACACCTACGGCGCGGTGCGCGACCTCCAGGAGCAGAACGGCCTCTCGGTCGACGGCGTCGTCGGCCCCGACACCTGGGCCGCGCTCGAGTCCCACATGGGCTGAGGCCCGTCTCCCCCCGCCGGTGCGCGCGTCGTGAGTGGCCGGCGCGGGGACCTGCGCGAGGCGCTTCCCGCCGGGGCCGCGAGGGACTACAACCCGCGCCACCCACCGTGCAGATCTACAACGCCCCCATCGAAGACTTCCGCTTCCTCCTCGAGACGCTCGGCTACGACAAGGTGCAGGCGCTCGGCCCCTACGGCGACTACGACCTCGAGACGGTCGCGTCGCTCCTCGCCGCGGCGGGGGAGTTCTGCCGCGACGTGGCGCTCCCGCTCAACCGCAAGGGCGACCAGGCCGGCCTCCGCTACGACGCCGCGACCGCGTCGGTGACGCTCCCCGAGGGCTTCCGTGATCTCTACAAGCGCTACTGCGAGGGCGGCTTCGCGTCGCTCGGCCACGACCCCGCGTACGGCGGCGGCGGCGCGCCCCACACCGTGGCGCTCCTCGTCAACGAGATGGTCACGGCCACCAACAAGAGCTTCTCGATGTGCCCGGGGCTCTCGCAGGGGCTCATCGAGGCGCTCGGCCACCACGGCACCGACGACCAGCGCGCCCGCTACCTCCCGAAGCTCATCTCCGGCGAGTGGACGGGAACCATGTGCCTCACCGAGCCCCAGTGCGGCACCGACCTCGGGCTCCTCACCACCCGCGCCGTGCCCGATGGGGACAGGTACCGCCTCACCGGCACCAAGATCTGGATCACCTTCGGCGAGCACGACCTCGCTGACAACATCGTCCACCTCGTGCTCGCGCGCCTGCCCGACGCGCCGCCGGGCATCAAGGGGATCAGCGTGTTCGTGGTGCCGAAGGTGCTGCCCGACGGGACGCGCAACGGCATCCACTGCAGCGGCCTCGAGCACAAGATGGGCATCCACGCCTCGCCCACCTGCGTGATGACGCTCGAAGACGCCGTCGGCGAGCTCGTCGGTGAGCCCCACCGCGGCATGCGGACGATGTTCATCATGATGAACGTCGCGCGGCTCAACGTGGGCCTCGAGGGCATCGCGCTCGGCGAGATCGCCTACCAGACCGCCGTCGCCTTCGCGCGCGACCGGCGCCAGGGCAAGGCCCCCGACCCCGCCAAGCGCGAGCGCGGCGCCGCGGCCGACAACATCCTCGTCCACCCCGACGTGCGGCGCATGCTCCTGGAGATCAAGTCGACCCAGGAGGCCCTCCGCGCCCTCGCCGTCTGGACCTCGCTCCAGATCGACGCCGCCTTCCACCACCCCGACCCCGCCGAGCGCCAGGCCGCGGCCGACATGGCCGCCCTCCTCACGCCGGTGGTGAAGAGCTTCGGCACCGAGCGCGGCTTCCTCAACGTCAGCACCGCGATGCAGGTGTGCGGCGGCTCCGGGTTCACCACCGACTGGTCGATCGAGCAGTACCTCCGCGACCTGCGCATCGCGATGATCTACGAGGGCACCAACCACATCCAGGCGCTCGACCTGGTGGGCCGGAAGCTCCCGGCCGACGGGGGCCGCGGGTACCGCGACTGGTCGGGGCGCATCAAGGCCTTCTGCGACGCGCACGCGAACGACCCCGCGATGGCGGAGTTCGTCGGGCCGCTGACGGAGGCGCGCGCGACGGTGGACGCGCTCTCGTCGTGGCTCGGCGGCGGCGAGGCCGACGGGGAGACGGTGGGCGCCGCGGCGTCGGCGTACCTCAACGCCTTCGCGCTCGTGGCGCTCGGGTACATGTGGGGCCTCCAGGTGGTCGAGGCCCGCCGCCGCGACACGCGCTTCGCCGCCATCAAGGTGAAGACGGCGCGGTACTACTTCCGCCACGTGCTCCCGGGCCTCGACGCGCTCGCCCGCGTCGCCCGCGAGGGCCGCGCGCACGTGATGGCCGTCGAGCCCGACGAGTTCTGACGCTTCGCGCGGGAGTGTGCGGGGGCGCGCGCGTGGCGTACACTCGCGCGCGCCGTCCGCCATGACCGACCCCGCGAACACCAACCCCGGCCCCGTCACCCTCGCGCCCCCGGCCCTCACGGTCTCGCCCGGCGACGTGCTCGGCGACCGCTACGAGATCGTCCGGCTCATCGGCGAGGGCGGCATGGGCGCCGTCTTCGAAGCGCGCCACAAGGTGCTCGGGCGCGCCGTCGCGATCAAGGTGCTCAAGCCCGAGATCGCGCGGCACGAGCAGTTCGCCCAGCGCTTCCTGGTGGAGGCGAAGGCCGCGGCGGAGCTGCACCACCGCAACATCGTCGAGCTGACGGACTACGGCGTCGACGCGGGCCGGCCCTACATGGTGATGGAGATCCTGCGCGGGGAGAGCCTCGCGCACCTCATCCACCGCGACGGCCCGCTCTCGATGGAGCGCGTGGTGGCCCTCTTCGAGCCGATCCTCCGCGCGCTCTCGCTCGCCCACGACAAGGGCGTCGTCCACCGCGACATCAAGCCCGAGAACATCTTCCTCGTCCACGAGGACGACGGCGAGCTGACCCCGAAGATCGTCGACTTCGGCATCGCCAAGCGCCAGGAGGAGAGCGTCCAGCTCACCAGCGCCAACATGGCCCTCGGCACGCCGGCGTACATGGCGCCCGAGCAGATCATGTCGTCGCGCACCGTCACGGGCGCCGCCGACCAGTACGCCGTCGGCGTCACCATGTACGAGGCCCTCACCAAGCGGAACCCCTTCGAAGCCGACACCCTCAACGCCTTCATCGTCGCCAAGGCCACGCAGGACCCGGCCCCCCTCCACGAGCGCCGCCCCGACCTCGACCCGCACTTCGTCTCGCTGATCATGCGCACCCTCGCGCGCCGCCCGGAGGACCGCTTCCCCTCGATCGCGGCGCTGCGCGAGGCGCTCGCCCCGTACAAGCGCGGCACGTCGCTCCGCCCGTCGCCGCTCGAGGAGGCCGCGACGGTGGCGCAGGTCTCGGTTCGCCCGCCGCCGCCCGCGTCGGTCACCGTGCCCTCGGGGAGCAACGCCGTGACGCCCGCCGGGGGCGCGCCCGCCATCACGCCGCCGCCCGTGTCGGTGCCGTCGGTGCCCACGGCGCCCGCCCCGAGCCCGCCATCGCGGACGGGCCTGTGGGTCGGCCTCGCGGCGCTCGCGGTGGCCTCGGTAGCGGGTGTGGGCGTGCTCGTGACGCGCGGCTCCAACGGCGCGTCGCCGCCCGCGCAGCCGCCGACGACGCAAGCGCAGGACGCCGCGGCGCCGGCCGCCGGCCAGGTGGTGTTCTCGGTGCGGATCACGCCGAGCAGCGCGGAGATCAAGCTCGACGGCGAGGTGGTGGGCAACGGCGAGGCGCAGGTGCTCCGCCCGCGCGACGGCCGGGCCCATCAGCTCACCGTCACCGCGCCCGGCTACGCCACGGTGACCGAGGTGCTCACCGCGTCGAGCGACGTCCGCATCGAGCGGCAGCTCCAGGCCGCGCCCGAGGTTCACGCGCCCACGCCCACGCCGACGCCGACGCCTCACGGCCACGCGCGCACGCCGACGCCCACGCCCACGCCCACGCCGCAAGTTGCGCCGCCGCCGACGCCGACTCCGACGCCGACGCCGACGCCCACGCCCGACCCGCCGACGCCGCGGCGACAGCACGACCCCAACCACCCGCAGGTCGACCCGACCAACCCCTTCGAGACGCACTGACGATGGGGCGCCGCGACGAGCCGCCCGCGCCGCCACCGGGCTCGCTCCGGCTCCAGCTCGCGCGGGCCGACATCGCGCGGGCCGCGGTGGAGGTGTTCTCGCGGCTCGGCGCGGAGGCGACGCGCGTCGAGGACCTGCTGGCCGCCGCGGACGTCGCGCGCCGCACGTTCTACAAGCACTTCCGCTCGAAGGAGGAGGTGCTCGCGGCCGTGTACGAGATGGTGTCGCGCGAGCTCCTCGCGGCGATCGACGCGCACCGCGAGCCGGGCGCCGACCCGACCGCGGGTGTGCGCGCGACGCTCGACGTCTACCTGGGCTTCCACGCCGACAACCACCGCATCCTGCGCGTGCTGGTGGAGCAGGCGATGCGCTCGGACTCGCCGATCGCCCCGCTGCGCCGGCGCTTCCGCGCGGAGCTGACGCGGGCGCTCGACGACGCCTTCGCGCGCGCCACCGGGCGCCGGCTCGACCCCTACGTGTTCCTCGCGCTGCTGTCGGCGCTGGAGGGGCTGTCGCTCGAGCTCCTCGCCGACGGCCGCGCGCCCGCCCCGGCCGACGTCGCGCGGGCGCGGGCGACGGTGCACGGCCTCCTCGACGCCACGCTCGGCCACGCCGCCGCGCTGCCCGCCCGCGTCACATCCGCGTGAACGACCGCCCCCCGAGCAGCGCCCCGCGCAGCCGGCACGCGTCGCTCACCAGCGCGAGCGTGCCGACGCTGCAGCCCGCGCTGAACGACAGCCGGTAGACGCCCGTCTCGCTCGACAGGCAGCCCTCGAGCGAGGTGCCAGTCTCGCGGATGGTGACCAGGTCGCCGGCCGTGGTGTACGCCCCGTTGAGGGTCGAGCGGTCGAGCGCGGAGGTGGTGGTTGCGTAGGCCCACATCCCATCGGCGCGCATCCGCAGGTACATCGTCGTCCCGATCGGCGAGCGGAACGAGTACGTCCCCACCAGCGAGCACGCCGGCGGGGCGTCGGGCGGCCGCGGGACGTCCACGGGAGAACCGGCGTCTACCGCGGCGTCTGCGGGGGGAGGGGCGTCGGGCGCGCCGGCGTCGCAGGGGACGCGCATCGCGGTGCATTGCCAGCGGCCCGACGCGTTGCACGAGCAGGCGTAGAGATCGCCGCAGGTTCCCCCGCCGCCGCAGCCTTCGCCGGGCGACGCGCAGGGGAGCCCGTTGCCCGCGATGCTGGTGGGGCAGGGCGTGCCGGCGGGCGCGTCGGGGGCGGCGATCACGTCGGGGGTCGGGGCCGCGTCCGCTGCGGCGTCGGGCGGGGCCACGTCGGGCGTCGGCGCGTCGGGCGCAACAGCATCCGGCGACGAGTCGGGTGAGGACGCAACGTCGGACGGCGCGGCATCCGCAGGGGCGACGACAGCGGCGCGCGGCGAGTCTTCGGCCGCCGTGTCGTCCGGCGCGAGCGCGCCGTCGGGCAGGCCGAGGTCGAGGCGCGACGGCGCGCAGGCCGCGAGGAACCACAAGGCAGCCAGAAGCGCAGGGGGGCGTTGCATGGGCGAATGTATACATGATGTATACGTGTGCTTGTCAAGCGGGCCACGGCGGGATGCGGTAGAGGGGAGAGACCGCCGCCGCCGCTCGCCCGTCGGAGGCCCCGCGAGGAACCTCACCGTGACGCCTGCCGTTCGCCCGTCGATCCTGTCCGCGCTCGTGTGTTTCGCTGCCCCCGCGCTGGCGTGGTCGCCCGCGCCGGACGACGCGCGCTGGGCGCCCCACGCCTTCGAGCACCCCTGCGCGGAGGTGCGTCTGCCGGCCGCCGCGGGGGCGGTGTACTGCGCGGCCGACGGCGCCGTGGGGGCAGTGGAGGCGCCGGTCGATCTCGGCCTCGCGCGTCAGTTCGAAGCGCAGCCGCGGTGGACGTGGACGCCGCCGGGCGCCGCCGCGCGGCAGCGGGCGACGACGGTGCTCGTGGCGGGGGAGTTCGTCGTGGTCCACCAGGTCACGTGCGGCGCGTGCCGGCGCGTGATGGGCCGCGCGTGGGCCTTCCGTCCGGCTACGGCGCCCGCGGATCGCCTCGCGCTCGCGCAGGCCGCGGCGGGGCTCCCGGCGCGCCCGCTCCTCCGCACGGTGCGGGCGTGGGAAGACGCGAGGCCCGCCGCGGGGACGACGGGGGTGGCGTCGCGGCTGGTGGTCGAGCCGGCGCGGCGGTGAGCGCGCGGCCGGCGGCGACACCCGTTCAATCCAAGGAACAGGCGGAGTCGATGGCCGACGGGGCGCAGCGGCCGTCCTCGCAGCGGTAGCTCGCGCACTCGCCAGGCCGTTCGCATGCTCCCCCGACGGGGATGTAGGCGAGGCATCGGTCGGTGGGGAGGGACGTCAGGGCAAGCCCCGGCGCGAAGGGGCGGTACGAATCGCAGGCGCTGCCCTCGGGGCACAGCCCCCGGAAGACCCCCTCCAGGCGGTCGAAGCACGCGTCACCGACCGCGAGCGGGGTGACGAGGTCGTGCATCACGCAGCGACGGGACAAGCCTCCGCACAGATACTTCATCCCGCACCGCCGCGGCCCCGAGCTCTCTCGCACCTCGTCGCACGGCTCGCCCAATTGCGCGGCGCGGCGGCAGACGCCTTCGGTGATGCCCCTCACGCGCGCGGCGATCGGGTTGAGGCAGCGGTCGGGGTCGCGCGGGTCGGGCATGCAGCACACGCCCGTCTCCCGGTCGCAGGTGTTCACCACGGGGCTGGGGTAGACCTGCTCGACGATGAAGCGGCAGGGGCGCCCCACCCGCACGGTCGGGGCGAACATCCGCCGGCCCATGTGGTGGCTGTCGATGTAGCCGAAGCACCGCGTGTCGAAGAGCGACCCGAGGGCACGGCCGCAGCCCGCCGACGCCATCTCCTCGAAGCAACGCCGCGCGCCGTCGGGGACGTAGTCCGCCTCACCCCTCGCGACGGCGTCGATCCAGTCGCCGAAGGGCGCCACGCGGTACAAGGCGGTCATCACAGCGCGGCACTCCGACTGCGTGCGCCCCGGCGCCCGCTCGCGGACCTCCTCCGGGACGCGCGGGTTCGTGATCAACGTACCGAGGCGGGCCCGTCGGCCGGACTCGTCGCAGCACCGGAAGAGCGCGTCGCAGGCAGCGGCGGCGACTGCAGCGGGCAGGTCCTCCGCCCGCATGGGGACGTCCACCGCCGCGCGCCTGGGCGTCGGAGGGGGCCCCGGGGCCGGTGGCGCGACGACGTGGGGCGGTGGCGGTGCGATGCACGATGCGGCGGCGAGCGGGGCGAGCAGCAGGCGCATGGCACCGTCAAAACTACACCCGGACGCGCCCCGGGGCGTCGCCGCGAGGGTTGCGGTTTCGCCATGGCCTGCCCCCCAACGGGCCCGCGGGTGCGCCGCTCGTTTGCCGACACCCCACCGATGAGTTTCTACTCCCGCCGAAGTCTCACCCCCGAGCGCGGGCCCACGAGCTCACCGCCTCGCCCTCCACCCGCCCGCCAGGAGAACCGATGACCCACCGACAGCTCTTCGTGAACCTCCCCGTCCGTGATGTCGCGCGCTCCCGCGCGTTCTTCGCCGCGCTCGGCTTCGAGTTCGACCCGAAGTTCAGCGGCGAAGGCGGCGCCTGCCTGGTGATCAACCCCGACGCCCGCGTCATGCTCGTCGCCGAGTCCTTCTTCAAGACGCTGACCGAGCGCGGCGTGTGCGACACGAGCACGCACGTCGAGGTGCTCACCACGGTGTCGTGCGAGAGCCGCGAGGAGGTCGACCGGCTCGTGAAGCTCGCCGGCGAGCACGGGGGCAAGGCCGCGGGCGCGTCGCAGGACCACGGCTTCATGTACGACTGGGGCTTCTACGACCCCGACGGCCACGGCTGGGGCGTCCTGTGGATGAACCCGAACGCCGCCGCGCCGGCGTAGCGCGGGCACCCCTCAACAGGGGATGCAGATCACGGCGCTGCCGAGCATGTGGATGTCGTACTGCCCGTTGTCGCACATCGGGCGGCACTCCCAGATCTCGGACTCGAACGCGTAGTGCGGCGTCTGCCCGCGCGGGCACGTCACGTTGGGCCGCTCGGCGCACACGATGAGCCCGTCGTAGAGGCCGCCGTAGGTGATCACGACCTCGCAGCCGCGCTCGCAGCGCCACACGCCCGCCTGCGTGTAGTACGGGTGCAGGTCGGGCGGGCACCCGCGCGGCGGCTCGACGCAGCGGAACACGTCGGGCCTCACCTCGACCGCCACCTGGTTCGACGGGCAGCGCATCGCCTCGCACATCGGGAGCAGCGTCGGGAGGTTGTCGCCCGGCGACACCATCGAGCGGTCGCCGCGCATGTGGAAGTCGCGGCGGTGGTACACCAGCGTCTGGCCCGCGGGGCAGAGGCACCAGTCGGCGTCCGTCTCGCCGTCGCAGTCGTCGTCGACGTGGTTGCACGCCTCCGGTCGCGGCATCACCGCGCCCACGCAGGTCGACCACGACCCCGTCGGCGAGCAGGTCATCGTGCCCGCGCGGCAGGGGCCGACGCCGGCCGTCGCGGGCGGGCCGTCGTAGCAGCTCCGCAGCGTGCCCGGCGGGCAGGGGCAGTCCTCGTCGTAGGCGCCGTCGCAGTCGTTGTCGCGCCCGTCGCACAGCTCGCCCGACGGGAGCGCCATGCCGACGCACGCGGCCCAGTCGGAGGTGCCGTCGGGGTTGGCCTCGCAGTGCTGCGTCCCCGCGACGCACGCGCCCACGCCCGCCGTCCCCGTCGGGCCCGGGTAGCACGAGCGCGATTCGCCCACCGTGCACCGGCAGCCCTCGTCGACCATGCCGTCGCAGTCGTTGTCGATCCGGTCGCAGCGCTCGATCACCGGCAGAAACTGCCCGCTGCACACGCCCCACGTCGCGCCCGCCGGGCACACCTGCATGCCGGGGCGGCAGGCGCCGACGCCCTCCGTCCCGCGCGGCCCCGCGTAGCAGGGTCGCGAGGTGCCGGGCATGCAGGGGCAGCCCTCGTCGACGTCGCGGTTGCAGTTGTTGTCGAAGCCGTCGCACGCCTCGGTCGCCTCGGGCATCCCGAAGCCCGTGCACTCGCTCCACGCGCCCGCGCCCCCCGCGCCGGCGACGCACGACTGCGTCCCCCACGCGCAGGGCCCGATGCCCGCCTGCGAGGGGTCGCCCGGGTAGCAGAACTGCCGCTGCCCCACCGTGCACGAGCAGCCCTCGTCGACCTGCCCGTTCATGTTGTCGTCGAAGCCGTTGCGGCACACCTCGCCGGGCACCGAGCTGTCGAGGTCGCCAGCGTCATCGCCCGCGTCCGCGCGCGGCCCCCCGTCGCCCACCACGTCCGCGCCCACGTCACCGCCCGCGCCGCCGTCGCTCGCGTCGCCAACCGCGCCGTCCATCCCCGCGCCGCCGTCGCCCGCGCCGGCGTCCATGTCGCGCGGCTGGCAGGTTCCGCCGACGCACGAGCGGCTCGCGCACTGGTCGGAGCTGGTGCACATCGAGCCGTCGGGGCGCGTGCCGCCGGTCCCCGTGCCCGAGCAGATCCCGTCGACGCAGTAGCCGCTCGCGCAGTCCGCCGGAGAGGTGCACGACGCGCCGTTGCCGCGCCCGGTGCCCCCGCCGCTCGGCTGGCAGACGCCCGCGACGCAGTACCCGCTCGCGCACTCCGCCGGCGACGCGCAGGGGTCGCCGTTGCCGCGGCCGACGCCGCCCTCCGTCGCCTGGCACACGCCGCGGATGCAGAAGCCGCTCGCGCACTCGACGTTGGTCGTGCACGACGAGCCCGTCGGACGCCCCGTCCCCGTCGACGTGGCCTGGCAGACGCCCGCGACGCAGTACCCGCTCGCGCACTCGCCGTTGCTCGAGCACACCGCGCCGTTGCCGCGGCCCGTCCCGCCGGCGGTGGCCTGGCAGACGCCGCCGACGCAGAAGCCCGTCGCGCAGTCCGACGACGCCGCGCACGCCGCGCCGGTCGGGCGGCCCGTCCCCGTCGCGGTCGACTGGCAGACGCCGCCGACGCAGTATCCGCTCGCGCAGTCGCTCGCGGTCGAGCACACCGCGCCCGTCGGCCGCCCCATCCCCGTGGCGGTCGCCTGGCACACGCCCGCGACGCAGTACCCGCTCGCGCAGTCGGAGGGCGCGCCGCAGGTCGACCCGTTGGACCGCCCCGTCCCCGTCGGCGACGACTGGCACGCGCCCGCCGCGCACACGCCGCTCGCGCACTCCGACGCGCTCATGCACGCGGCGCCGGTCGGGCGGCCCGTCCCCGTCGCCGTCGCCTGACACACGCCCGCGACGCAGAACCCGCTCGCGCACTCCGCCGCGGCCATGCACGTTGCCCCGTTGCCGCGGCCGGTGCCCGTCGCCGTCGTCTGGCAGACGCCCGCCACACAGAAGCCGCTCGCGCAGTCGCCCGCGGCCGCGCAGGGAGCGCCCGCCGGGCCTCCGCCGCCGCCCCCGCCCGCGCGGCACACGCCGCCGGTGCAGAGCCCGCTCGCGCACTCCGCGTTGGTGCCGCAGCCGGCGCCATTGCCGCGCCCCGTCCCCGTCGGCGTGGGCTGGCAGACGCCCGCGACGCAGTAGCTGCTCGCGCAGTCGGCGGGCGACGTGCAGCCCGACCCGTTGCCGCGGCCCGTCCCCGTGAGCGAGGGCTGGCAGACGCCGGCCGTGCAGATCGCGCTGGCGCACTCGGCCGCCGCGCCGCACGACGCGCCGTTGCCGCGCCCCGTCCCCGTGGCGGAGGGCTGGCAGACGCCCGCGACGCAGTAGCCGCTCGCGCAGTCGCCCGCGGCCGTGCAGGCCGTCCCGTTGCCGCGTCCCGTTCCCGTGGCCGAGGGCTGGCAGACGCCGAGCACGCAGAACCCGCTCCGGCACTCCGACCCCGCGCCGCACGCCGCGCCGTTGTCGCGCCCGGTGCCCGCGGCGCCCATCGCGCGGCACGCGCCGTCGACGCACGACCCGCTCGCGCACTCCGCGGCCGACCCGCACATCGCGCCGTCGATGCGTCCCATCGCGCCCGGGCGCCGCTGGCACGCGCCGCCCTCGCACACGCCGCTCGCGCAGTCGACCGCGTTGGCGCACGCGGCGCCGTTGGCCCGGCCCGAGCGCCCGCCGCTCGTCTGGCACGCGCCCGCCGCGCAATACCCGCTCGCGCAGTCCGACGCGTTCATGCACGCGAGCCCGTTGCCGCGCCCGGCGCCCGCCGCCGTCGACTGGCACGCGCCCGCCACGCAGAACCCGCTCGCGCACTCGCCCGCCGACCCGCACGCGGCGCCGTTGACGAGGCCCGTTCCGTTGGGGTTCGACTGACAGGCGCCGACGTTGCACACGCCGCTCACACACTGCGCGGCGTCGGAGCAGGGCGCGCCGTTGGGGCGGTCGCCCTGCGCGCTGGGGGAGGCGCCGTCGTTCGACGAGCACGCCAGGAGGGTGAGCGCGAGCGCGAGGAGTTTCGTCCAGCGGTGCATGCAGCGGGCTCCTTCGAAAGGGCAATGGCGCGGCGAGCGACGCGCCGGGTTCGACGCTACGCGACCGAACGGCCGGACGTCCACGCGGTTCGGGCGCCGCGCTACCGCGTGAAGTGCGCGGTGACGTCGCGGAAGGGGGCCGTGCAGGGAGGCCCGTCGGCGTAGGCGTAGCGCGCGACGTTCCCCTCCCCGAGCGCCATCATCGTGCTCGACACGGTGCCGTAGAGCGGCGTGTGGACGCACAGGGCCTGGAGGCGCCGGAGCAGGATCCCGGGCATCAGCGAGCCGGGCGGCGACGGGGGCAGCGCCTCGTCGGGCGGCGCGTCGTGGTCGGCCAGGAGCGCGGTGAGGGCCGCGGCCGTGGGCTCCCAGGTGGGTGTCGTGACGCGCGCGGCGCGGGCCGTGGCGCGGGCGGCCTTGGGGAAATGGGGCGAGCCGAGGCGGTCGTTGGCGAGCGTGTGGACGCCGGGCCCGAGGCGCTCGACCTCCACCTGCGGGGCCTCGGGGCGCACGTAGGCGACGCGGACGTCCCCCGCGCGGCCGAAGGCGAGGTTGAAGGCGTTGAAGGCCGCGCCGTCGAGCCCGCGGAGCCACGACTCCGCCGCGTCGGGGTCGCCGCGCCGGAGCACCTCGAGCACCACCTCGCCGCGCGAGCGGAGCGACGCGTCCGCGGGGCGGCCGGTCCGCTGGTTGGTGACGCCGGCGAAGAAGCCCGCGGCGGTGGCGCCCATCCATGTTCCAGAACGCGATCGGTCGCGGCCGCCCACGACGCGCGGCGGGCCCGCGTCGAGCACGTCGGGCGGCGCGGCGGCGCGGGCGTAGAACTCGTCGCGGTTCGCCGCCACCACGAGGGGCCACGAGGGGTGGGCGCTCACCATCATCACGATCGTGCACATGCGGGCGTGCGGTAGGTAGGCGCGGGAACCCGCGCGGCGCAAGGGGCGACGGGGGGCGCCGCGACGCGGGGTCGGTCAGCCCGTCGGGGCGAGCGGCTCGGGGGCCTTGCCGTCGTTGGCGGGCTGGCCGTCGACCGGGGTCGCGCCCTCGTCGTCGGCGGTGTCGGTGCGGGCGGCGCGCGCGTCGGACTTCGCCTCCACCCGCTGGATCTCGCGCAACACGGGGGCGAAGCGCTCGGCCTGCTCGCCCTTGAGGCGCTTCGCGGTGGCGAGGACGAGGTTCATCGTCTGGATCCACTCGTTGCGCGCGGCGGCGGAGCCCGCGCGGGGCGCGCCGTGGGCGGCGGACGCGGCGTGGAGCGCGGCCTTGCGCGACTCGATGCGCCCGAGCGCGCGGCCCGCCGCGACGCAGGCGCGCGCCTCGTCGAGCAGCGTCACGCCCGGCCGCACCGTGATCTCCGCGAGCGCGCCCCGCACATCGGCGTCGGCGAGCCGGGCCTCCATCCGCTCCGCGTTGCCGGCCTCGGCGGCCCAGGTGGCGTTGACCATCGCGGTGCCGTCGGGGAAGAGCGCGTCGCGCACGCCCGCGAGGCGCACGGCGTCGTCGGGGTCGTCGGCGAGGCGCACGGCCGCGTCGAGCGCGCCGTGGAGGCCGAGCGACTTGCGGTCGTGCGTGCGGTCGGTGGCGCGCCCCTCCGCGTTGAGCTCGGCGAGCTCGCGCGCGGCCGCCTCCGCCGCGGCGTCGGGCGGCGGCGCCGCCACCAGCAGCCCCGCGTGGGCGGTCTCGACCTCGGCGAGCAACGCCGCCAGCAGCGGGATCGACAGGAACACCGCTCGGTGCCGCTTCTCGTCGAGGAGCGCCGCCGAGAGCCCGATCATCTCGCTGTTCTTCATCGCCTTCATCATGGGTGGGAGTCTCCCTCTGCCGCGCCGTCGCGCGTGCACCCTCCATGTCGCACGCCGCGCGCTGCGCCATCCACCGCGGAGGCGCGCCCTGCGGTGGAAATCTCGCGCGCGTGTCCGACGCTCGAACGGACTCAGCCGCCCGCCGCCCGCGCCGCCGCGTCCAGCGCGTCGGCGTCGACGCGGTAGAGCCGCAGCGCGCCGCCGTCGACCGCCGCGAGCGCGGCGCCGTCGCGGCGCAGGCGGGCGCGCCAGCCGTTGGGCACTTCGAAGCGGGCGAGGTGCGCCCCGCCCTCCGTGGCGCGCGCGACGAGCGTGCCGCGGCCCGCGGGGTCGTCCGCGTTCGGGCGGCGGGGCGCGAGCAGAAGCGCCCACGCGCGCGACGGGGAGACCGCGCGGACGTACCCGAGGTCGTCGGCGTCGAACGCGGGCCACCGCACGACAGGCGACGGCACGGGCACGACGCGCCCTTCGTTGCTCAACGCGCGGTCGTCGTCGAGCAGGCAGAACGGGGGCGACGCCCACGGCCGCTCGCGGAGCACCGCGCCGGTGGCGGGGTCGAGGTCGAGGCACGCCCACGGGAGCGCCGCGTAGAGCGCCGGGCCCACGCGGTGCAGCGCGCGGAACCACGCGCGCCACCGCACCTCCCCCGCCCGCGCCCAGACGCGCCGCGCGTCGCCCGCCGTCAGGCTCACGCGCCAGAGCTCGAACGTGAACTCGTTCGTGGGGCGCTGCCACCAGCACGCGACCCAGAGCGCGTCGCCCGCGTCCGTCCACTCGACCCACTCGACGTGCGAGAGCCCCTCGGCGCGGAGCTCGACGTGCGCCCCGTCGCGGAGGTTGTGGAGGCGCAGCCCGTGGTCGCCCGTCCCCTTCGCGTGCACCGCGACGGCGCGCCCGTCGGGCGAGGGGTAGAGCTCGTAGGTCGACTCGCCGTCGTGTTCGAACGCGAGGTCGACGTCGCCCGCGCCGGGGCGCACCACGTGGAGCGAGGGCGCGTTGCTGTACGCCACGACCACGCGCCCGTCGGGCGTCCACTCGGCCGCGCGTACAGAGCCGAAGCCCCGCCGCGGCGCCGCGACGACCGCCCCGTCCGCCCCCAGCACTGCCACGCCCTGCTCGCACGCGAGCGCGCACCACGACCCGTCCGGCGCGACCGCCAGCGCCGCACCGTGGTTCACCTTCGCGTCGAGGGTCGCCCCGGCGTCGACCGCGCGGAGGTCGCCGTCGCGCCCCCACCGCAGCCCCGCCCGCGTGAAGGCCCACGCCCCCAGCGCCGCCCCGTCCGACGCGCGCAGGAACACCGCCGTCACCGGGGCCCCCTCCTGCGAGAGGAGCGCCACGGCGACGGCCCCGTCGCGCGACGTCGCCAGCGCGAAGGGCGTGAGGGACGTCCGCGACCACACCGCCCGCCGCCGCCGCGGGTTGCACCGCACGAGGCCGCGCGCGCCGCCCACGAGGACGTCGTCGCCCGCCCACGCGAGCACGCTCATTTGCGGGCCGAGCGAAACGCGGGACACCTCCTCGCCGTTCGCGTCGAACACGACGAGGCGGTCGTCGTTGCCCGGCCGCTGACCGAGCGCCGCGGTCGCCGAGCCGTCGTCGCGCATCGCCACGCCCACGAATTCGAACGCCGTCTCCATCCGCCGCGGGTTCGCGCCCCAGTACGATCCCCTACGGAAGCCCGACGAGAGCGTGGCCTCGGCGGGGAGGGCGAGCGCAAGGACGTGGGTTCCCCCCATCGGCTCCGGCGCGGGCGGGCGCCACCCCGACGCGTCGCGCGTCCAACGGATGCGCCGCGGCCCGCCGGTCACCACCACGCCGTCCCCGACCACGAGGCACGACGTGCCCGCCGCGGGGAGCGTCGCCAGCACGCGCCCCGAAGGGACCTCCCAGCACACGACCCGGTCGAAGAGCGCCCCCCACAGCGAGCGCCCGTCGGGCGACGCCGCGAGCGCCCTCACGTCGCGCGCGTCCCGCACCGCGCGCCCGTCGAGCGCGGGCGTCTCCCACGGCGTGATCACCGCGTCACCCCTTCCGCACGCGCGCCCACGCCTCCAGCACGAGCGCGTCGGCGAGCGTCACCGCGCCGCCCACCCGCAGCCGCGTCCGCGCCACCGCCGCCGCCCGCTCCGGCGACACCCGCTGCGATCGCCACGCCGCGCCCGGGAGCGACGAGAGCGCCGTGTGACGGCCGCGCCGCTCGACCTCGTAGTCCACCGCGGCGACGGCCTCCTCCAGCGTGGAGAAGCGCTCCATCACCGCCCCGTCGAGCCGAACCTCCCAGCGCTTCCCGCGCCCGCCGCGCGCGAGGACGAGCACCTCGACGACGCGCCCCGGCGCCTTCTCGAAGTGGAGCACCACGCCCGCCTTGCCGAGCGACGCCCACGCGAGCCGCGAGATGGCCCGCACCTCCGCGTCGATCGACTGCGTGAGCGGGTCGAACGCCGCCGCCCGCGCCTGGATCTCCCCCAGCGTGATCGCCCCAGCCTCCGCCTCGAACGCCGGGTGGTCGAACGCGATCTGGTCGAACGCGCGCTTCGCCTCGCCCGCGTCGCGGCCCTCCAGGTCGAGGTCGCGCGGCATCCCGAAGAGCGACGGGAGCGTGACGAGGCTCAGCGAAGACACGTCGCAAAAATCGAGGACGAGGCAGTCGCGCTTGTCGGGCGCGAGCCGGGTGCCGCGCCCGACGCACTGCGCGTAGAGCCCCTCGGAGCGGGTCGGCCGCGCCATCGCCACGCACGACACGCCCGGGTCGTCGAAGCCCTCGGTCAGCACCGCTACGTTGCAGAGCGCCCGGAGCTTCCCCGCCGCGAAATCCGCCAGGGCCTTTGCCCGCGCGTCGGTCTCCATCATCCCGTGCACCACGCCGGCCCGCACGCCCACCGCGTTGAGCGAGCGACGGAGGTGCTGCGCGTGGGCCACCGTCACGCAGAACGCGATGGTGCGCCGGTCGCGCGCGAGCTCTTGGATCGTGCGGGCGACGAGGGCGTTGCGCTCCTCGATGTCGACGGCCTCGGCGAGCTCCTCCTCCGGGAGGTCGGCGCCGCGGCCCGTGATGCGCGTGAGGTCGGCGCCCGTCGCCACGCGGAAGCCACGGAGCGGGACGAGGTACCCGTCGGCGATCATCTCCGGGAGCGTGCGGGCGCACACGATCTCTTCGAACACCGCGTCGAGGCCCTGCCCGTCGCCGCGCGAGGTGGTGGCGGTGAAGCCGACGAGCGTCCCCTCCCAGCCCGCGTCGAAGCACCCGAGCGCGCGGAGGACGCGGAGGTTGTCCTCGGCCGCGGCGTGGTGGCACTCGTCGTAGATCACCAGCCCTGGGGCCCTGCCCTCCATGAGTCTGGCGAGGCGGTCGGGGCGGAGCGAGCGGATCGAGCACACCGCCACCCGCGCGTCGGCGTCGGCGCGGCGCGGGCCCTGCTCGACGTCGACGCGGGCGTCGGGGCCGAGGGCGCGGACGAGCTTGTCGCGGGCCTGGGCGAGGAGTTCTTCACGGTGGGCGAGGACGAGCACCGGGCGCTTCGCGAGGCGGGCGAGCTGGGCGAACACCACCGTCTTGCCCGCGCCGGTGGGCAGGCACACGAGCATCCGCCGCACGCCGCGACGGCGCGCGGAGAGCACGGCCTCGACGGCCTCGCGCTGGTACGGCCGCAGGGTGGGGGCCTCGGTCACGCGGGCATTGTGCGACGGGCCCGCGCGGGATGGCTACCGGGCCGTGCAGGTGACGGCGCCTTCGAGGGCGAGCGTGCGGCCCGAGAGGCCCGTGCACGCGGGGCCGTAGAGGGTCACCTGGCCGCGGGCGGGGTCGCTCCACTCCCAGCCGTCGCGGCGCGTGGGGTCGTGCGGGATGGTGGCGTTGCCCGCGCGGAGCGTGACCTGGCCCTCGGCGGGCGCGGCGGTCGACGCAAACCAGGTGCACTCGGAGATGGAGCGGGGGACGTCCATGAAGGCCCGCGCGAGCGCGCCGGGGTCGTGGATGGCGTAGTGGCGCACGGCGCCGGGGAGGGGGTGGCCGCCCGCGACGGCCATGCGGTCGAGCGCGCGCACGAGCTCGGTCTCGCCGGGCATCGAGATGCCGATGACGTAGGTGCTCACGCCCATCGCGCGGGCTGTCGCGATCGCGTTGACGGCGTCGGTCACCCCGTTGTCGCCGCCGCCGGCCGTGCAGGTGGGGGCGCCGTCGGTGGCGAGCACGAGCGTCCGCGAGACGTTGGCCGACGCGCGGCGCAGGAGGTAGCGCGCGCCGGCGAGCACCGCGGCGCCGGTGGGCGTGCTGCCGCCCGGCGCGGTGCGGGAGAGGGCGCGGAGCACGTCGGCGGCGCTGCCGCGCGCGGGGGCGACCTCGACGAGCCCGTCGTCGCGGACGCCGCACGCCTCGGCGCCGCTCGGGAAGAGCGAGAGGCCCGCGGTGAGGGCCGTCTGGTAGCGCGGGAGCGCGTCGGCGAGGGCGCCGCGCAGGGCGTCCCAGCGGGACGTCGCGCCGGTGGCGTCGGTGGCGATGGCGGTGGACATCGAGCCCGAGCGGTCGACGACGAAGAGCACCTCGGCGTCGCGGCGCGCGAGCGTGAACGACGCGGCGGCGCAGCGCGGCGCGGCCTGCAGGGCCGGCGCGGTCTCGCGCTCCTGATCGATGCCGGTGACGGTGAGCGCGCACCCTGCGACCGAAGCGCAGAGCGCGACCATGGCCCAGCACGGGGCGACGATGCGCGTGCCCATGGCGAACGACAGCCTCCTCCGAGGTGCGGGCGCGGCGGCGCCTCCCTGACCTCGGTGTCACAGTTGCGCGACCGTGGCGCCGCGATTCACGCGTCCGCGCAGGGGGCCGGTCGATTTTCGAGCCGGGAGGAAACCGCTACCGCGCGAGGGCGTTGAGGAACACTTCGAGCGGCGCGCCGCCCGACTCGAGCGCCTGGCGGTGGTGCGGGGCGAGGCCGTTGCGGGCGATCTCGATCGCGTCGGGGCGCGCGGTGAGGAGCGGCCAGCGCTGGGTCGACGGGTCGTCGGGTCGCGCGAGGAAGCGCATCACCGCGCCGGTGGCGGGCCCGAGCGAGAGCAGGAGCCGCGGCGCCGCGCCCTCGACCCACACGAAGGTCGGGAGCACCGGGGCGCCCGCGAGGCGTCGCCGGCAGAGCTCGATCCAGGTGAACTGGTCGACGTCGCTGGCGATGGGGCAGTCGAGGACGATGGGCGCGCGCGGCGGGCGCGAGCGGGTGGTGTCGCAGGCGTCGAGGCACGTCTTGACGGCGTAGTAGTGGCGGCCGGCGGAGGCGTCGACGAAGAGGCGGTGGAGCACCTCGCCGGCGGCGGTGCGCTGGAGCACCTGGGCGCCGACCGACACCGCGGCCTGGGCCTCGGCGGGGGAGGGGGCGCGGAGCGAGCGGGCGCGCGCGGCGAGGAGGGCCGCGTCGACGCGCTCGAGGTCGTAGGCGAGGCGCGCGGCGTCCTGGAGGAAGAGGCTCCACGCGGTGGGGACGAGCGCGACGCTGGCGGCGACGAGCGCGGGGTCGACGCGCGCGAAGGCGACGACGGGGTACACGCGGCCGACGCGGTCGCGCGAGCGGAGCATCGCGCCGACGAGGGCGGGGCCGTGCGGCGCGGCCCCCTGGTGGAAGAAGTACACCGGCTCCGGGGGGAGCTCGGCGCCGGCGCGGGCGAGGGCCTCCAGCGACTCCTGCACCCAGAGGTCGAGCGCCTGCGCGGCGGGGTCGGAGGCGTTGATGCGGACGAAATCGCCCTGCGCCGGGATCTTGCCGTAGATCCCGACGGCGTCACGGGGGGCGGCGCCGGCGAAGGTCACCGCGCGCTCACTCCGCGCGGCGGCGGCGGTGGCGGCGCGGGGTCGACGAGCCCGGGAGGCCCGCGGCGGAGCACGCCTGGGCGCCACGGGCGATGAGGGCGGGGGCGTTGACGTTGTTGGCGCGGAAGGGCGAGAGGTACCGGTCGGCGCCGGCCTCGCGGCGCGGCACGCCGAAGAAGGGGTTCTCGCCGCGGGCGGGGCGCACGTCGACGCCGACGGCGATGTTCTGGTCGCGCAGGTGCCAGGTGACGGAGAAGATGCGGCCGTTGGCGCTGCCGCGGACCTGACCGAGCTCGAAGAGGCGGAAGACGCCCCACTCGCCGTCCTGCTCGATGGTCTCGTCGACGCCGTTGAGGCCGCGCGCGCGGATCTTCGCGCCGCGCTGGTTGCCGTTGCCCGGCCAGTGGAAGCGGTGCCACTCCTCGGGGCCGTTGGTGTAGCGCAGCTCCTCGCCGTCGACCGTGAAGGTGGTCTCGGCGATGGTGGGCGTCGGGCGGACGCGCACCTCGAAGTCTACAGACGGGCCACTGCCGGCGCCGCCTCCCTGCTGGCCCGGGCCAGGGGGCGGCGGGCGCTGCGACGGCGGCGGGAAGAGCACCGTCGTGATGTCCTGCGACCGCGCGAGGAACTCCACCAGCTCCGGCCGGTACACGTCCCCGGTGTTCTGGTCGAGCACCTGCGTGTAGTCGAACGTGCCCCCCGAGCGCGGGATCCGGCTCGCGAGCTCCTCGCCGTAGAAGGTCCAGAGCGAGCCCTGCGGGTCGGAGTAGAACTGCGCCACGTCGGCGATCGCCGCGTCCGACCCGTTGGGGTTGTAGGGGTAGTGGTCGAACATCATGCGCTGGAAGGGCGTCCACACCGCCGTGCACCAGCGTTCGTTGCCCGCGCCGCCCAGCGCCCCGAGCGTCCGCTGCGCGGTGAACCGGATCGGCGGCGGCAGGAGGTTCTCGAGCACCGGCCGCGAGTCGACCCGCGCGTCGTTGATCAGCGAGGCCGTCTTCGTCTGCGCCTCGGAGACCTTCTGGAGCAGCGGCTGCGACGCGCTCCGCGGGTTGGCGAGGTACGTGCGGAGCGCGTCGCGCACGAACGCGAGCTGCTCCTGGTACTCCCGCAGGAAGGTCGTGTCCGGCGGCGGCGGCGGCGCCGGCTGCCCGGGCTGCTGCTGCGTGGGCGCCGGGGTGGGCGGGACGCCGAACTCCACCAGGCCGCGGAGCATGGGGTCGCGCTCGACCTCCTCGCGGTGGACGAAGGTCGACGGCCCGCCGTCCCCCTGTCGGGCCCCGAGGCCCGCCCGCGTCGCCTGGTTGAGCGCCTGCCCGGTGCGCGTGCGGTTGAGCCGGTTGTTGATCTCGCGCTCGATCGAGCGCATCAGCGAGCGCCCCGCGGCGTTGGACGTCGCGGTGTCGGGGTCGGTCAGGTTGATGTTCTCCCCGACGGTCCGCATCAGGTGGACGTACGCCGGCGTCGCCCCCTGGGTCAGCCAGTCGAGCATCTCGAGCGCCGCCGCCGCGTCCCGCGGCTCCTTCGCCCGGATCGACCCGAGGAACGCGCGCCACTCCGCGATGTAGGCGCTGAAGTAGTCCGAGCGCACCCGCACGAGCGTCTCCATGAGCTCGCGCGTCCGGTCGGACGAGGCCGGCGCCTGCCCGAGCACCCAGGCGTCGCCCGCGATCCGCTCGGGCGTGCGGTTCAGCCGGTCGCGGACGACCGTCTCCCAGCCCTCGCGGGTGTAGGCGCCCCGGACGCGGTGCGTCTGCGGCGGGCCCACCTGCTCCAGGTGCGTCGGCGCGCGGTTGATCGCCCGCGCCAGCGTCACGTCGAGGCGCTCGTCGACCGACGCGACGATCTCGCTGAGCTCGACGGCGATCCTCGACGTGCGGTTGAGCACCTGCTGCACCGACGACACCACCGGCGCCTGCCGCGCGAAGAGCAGCCGCGGCTCGCGCGCCAGGAGCGCCGTGAAGAGCGAAGTGTTCTGCCGCATCGCGGCCTGCGTCGCCTCGCTGAGGGGGGTGGTGCGGCCGACCTGCGCCGCCCACTCGTTCGCGAGCTGGTCGGCGGTGAAGGTCGCCAGGTCGCCCTCGAGCGCCGGCTCGTTGGGTTGCTTCGGCGCGGAGAGCACCAGGTGGAGCTTCAGGCGGTTGTAGTACTCCGTGCGCTCCTCGCCGGTCGCGGTGCCCTCGCCCGTGCGCTGCACGAACGCCTGCATGTCGCGCGCGTCGTTGGTGAAGAGCGGCTGCACGATCTGCCGCTGCATCGCCGTGGCGAAGAGCTGCGACATCTTCGGGTAGAGCGCCGAGCCCTGGTACATCCCGAAGGTCATCGCGACCGGCGGGTGCCCGTCCTCGTAGCCCTTGAGCTCGAACACGACGTTGCGCAGGGACTGGAGCTCGGACAGCGTCATCGGCGACGTGCTGGACGGCTGCAGGCGCCGCCCGACCAGCGTGGCGGCGTCGTCGCAGCGCTGGGCGAGCGCGCGGTTCTCCATGTAGGCGTTGGCCGGGATGATGGAGAGCAGCGCGGCCATGCCGAAGGCGCCCGCGGCGAAGTAGTACTTCCGCCGGTCGAGGCGCTTGCGCTCCTCGGCGCTGAGCGCGGCGATGTGCTGGTCGGGGAAGATCACCCGCGCGAACACGTCGCGGAGGAAGTAGCTCTTCTGCTCCTGCGCGGGGGCGGCGGCGGGGGCGGGCGCGGCGGGCAGCCCGAAGCTCGCGCGGAGCTTCTCGGCGAGCTGGTCGATCGGCCGGCCCTCCTGCGTGCCCGAGGTGAAGTACACCCCGCGCAGCAGCGGCGCTGCCTGGTAGGCGTTGGTCGCGAAGAGCGCGTCGAGGAAGTCGCCGAGGTTCTGCTTGAGCGAGGCGAACTGCTGGGGAAACTGGTAGATGGCCTCGCGGCGGGCGAGCCCGGGCTCCTGCGCAATGCGCTTGAGCGAGCGGGCCTCGACGGTGCGGGTCATCTCTTCGAAGCGATCGCCGAAGAGGGCGCTCGGGGCCGCCTCGTCCGGCCGCGCGAGCGGCACGGTGAAGCCCCAGATCTGCCCGCGCTCGCTCTTGCGCAGGTCGTCGAAGAACTCCGTGAACCCCTGCACCAGGTCGCACTTGGTGAAGAGCACGTACACCGGCAGCGTGAGCTGCAGGCGCGCCTGCACCTCGTCGACGCGCTCGCGCACGCGGCGGGCGGTCGCGTCCACCTGCTCGTCGCGCGAGGCGCCGAGCTCGGCGGCGTTCACCGCCACGATGATCCCGTTGAGCGGCTTGAGCGGGCGGTTCTTCTTCACCAGGTCGAGGAAGGACAGCCACTCGTCGCGGTCGTCGTCCTCGGTCATGTAGCGGCCGGCCGTGTCGAGCAGCACGCCCTCGTTCGAGAGCCACCACTCGCAGTTGCGCGTGCCGCCGACGCCCCGGATGCCGCCGCCCTTCTGCGCGCTCATGTAGGGGAAGGGGATGCCCGAGTTGCGCAGCGCGGTGGTCTTGCCCGAGCCCGGCGGCCCGACGATCACGTACCAGGGCAGTGCGTAGAGCGCCTCGGCGCCGCCCTTGCCCCCGAGCTTCGAGTTCTTGAGCGCGGTGATGGCCCGGTTGACCTCGGCCTGCATCGCGCGGACCTCGGCCTGCTGCTCGGGCCGCGCGGCGCGGGCCTGCTCCTCGGCCTGCGCGTTGAGGGCCTTCTCGATCTCCCGCGCGGCCTTGAGGGCCTTGTACCGGCGGTAGAGGAAGATCGCGAGCAGCACCACGAGGACGAGGCCGGTCGCGGCGATGGCCACGGTCCACGGGAGCGGAATCACGAAGCAGACCGCCCAGGCGAGGGCGATCACGATGATGGCGATGATGTACTTCAGCACGGCCGAACTCCCTCCCCTGCCGTCAGCTCCGCGGGTCCACGAGCTGGGTGATGCGGTCGAGGACGGACGACACCTCGTTGCTCAGCGAGATGCGGAGCGCCACGTAGAAGACCAGCGCGATCACCACCGCGCCGACCGCCAGCCCCACGATCGGGAGCGCCGCCTTGGTGCCCGACACAGCCTCGCCGGGCGGCCGATCGCCGTGCTGCGAGAGCTGCTCGGGCCCGAACAGGTTGGCCTTGCCGAGGTCGCCCGCCAGGCGGTCGATCTCCGCCTGGAGGGGCGCCTCGCCGCCCTGCACGCGGTACTTGCCCTGGAAGCCGAGCACCAGGCACATGTAGTAGACGCGCACCACCTCGATGCGCCGCGGGTCCTGCCGGAGCGCGGCCAGGCGGTCGTAGAACTGGTCGCCCGCCACGTTGGTCTGGAAGAGCGAGAGCTGGAGGGGCCGCGAGAGCCAGAACTGCCGGAGGTTCTGCGAGCCGTAGTACACGGCCACCTCGTCGGCGAGGGCGACGATCGCGTAGGAGATCTCCAGGATGTCCTCGCGCGAGAGGTTCAGGTCGAGCCCGCGGCGCTGCATGTTCTCGATGAGCGAGCGCATGCGCTGCTGCACGCTCTCGGGCGCGGGCTGCGCGTTCGGGTCGGTCCGGCGGAGCTGGATCAGGAAGTTGAAGCAGTCCGCGGTGAGCTCGTCGATTCGGTCCATACCGCTTGTTTCCTAGAGGTGTGCGGCGCTACTGCGCGGCCCCCGTGGCCCGCGGGATTGCGAGGAGTTCGATCTTGATGGACGACGGGTCGTACGGGGGCGGGAGGTAGATCGCGATCGTCCGCTCGCTCTCCACGTTGAGCCAGTACTGCCCCGTCTGTTGCAGCATGAAGTAAAGCGTGCCCGCCTTCGCCGGGATCTCGTTCGGCGGGCGGAAGTTGATCTGGATCGGCACGCCCGGGAGGGCGGAGGCGACGATGTCGGCGATGTTGCCCCACGACGCGATCTTCGAGATCGCGGGCACGTGCTGCGCGGCCTGCTGCTCGGGCACGTTGGTGCGCAGCGCGAGGACGTACTGCGTGCCGCGGGTGAGGCGCTCGTCGTCGAGGCGGCCGAAGTGCAGCCCGTCCTCGCGGCTCTCGAGCGGCACGTTGATGTGGCGGTCCTGCTCGATGATGTTGATCAGCCGGACGATCTCCGAGATCAACTCGCCGAAGGTGGTCGCGAGGTCGGTGTAGTAGAACTTCGGGAGCTTGGTCGGGTCGGCCCGGCTGTCGAACGAGCTGAGCTGCCCGGCCAGCTGCGAGAGCAGCAGGTAGGCGTCCTCCGGCGACGTGTCGGCCCGCTCGATGAGGTGGTTGACCACCGGCATGTACGCGTTGATCGTGAAGAACTTGAGGAACGTCGTCACGTCCCCCTCGCGGACCTCGATCAGCGCGTCGTTGCGCTGGCGCTGCTTGCTCGCGAGGGAGAGCCGCTTGGAGGCCATCAGCGACAGGAGCTGCTGCAGTCGCTTCATCAGCCAGGGCGACGCGCCGATGCGCCGGATCGGCGGGACGAACTCCTGCCGCACCGCGAGGGCGCCCGAGGCGTCGCGGTAGATCTCCGCGACCTTCATCGCCTCGAAGTCGTCGCGCGACTCGCTGCCGAAGAGCACCGTGACGTGCCGCTGCGCGAAGGCCACGGTCACGTCCGCGGCGCCGCCGTTGGCCCCGCCCGCGGCGTCGACCACCACGCGCGCCGAGGTGAAGAAGCGCAGGCCCGCCGTCGGCGTCCCCGCGCTCGCGATCGCCGGCGCCCCCTCGCGCTCCGACGGCACCGCGAGGTACACCTCGAGGTACTGCTGCGTCGGCTTGAAGTGCCCCTCCACCGGGCGGATCGCCGGGACCTCCGGGTGCGTCCCGTCGAAGGCCAGCGGGAGCCCGTCGGGCAGCACGCCCTCGAAGCGCTGGATGCGCACCTGGCCCGCCACGAGCGCGCGCTCGTCGAGCTCGAGCGCGACCACGCCCCAGTCGTAGGGCACGAGCGCCGCCAGGCGGGCCTCGATGAAGCCCTCGTGGTAGCGGTCGAGCTGCTGCAGGTGCTGCGGGGACATGAACATCCCCTCGGACCAGATGACGCGCTGGGGTACCTTCATGCGTGACCTTCGGTGCCGCCCTTGGGCCGGGGGAGGGAGGGCGCGGACGGGGCGCTCGGGGCGCTCGGGAGCGACGGGGCCTGCGGCGCGCTCGGGAGCGACGGGGCCTGCGGCACCTGCGGGACTTGCGGCACCTGCGGGGTCTGCGGCAGCGTCGGCACCGACGGGGCCTGCGGCGCGCTCGGGATGCCCGGCAGACGTCCCGGCAGGCGCCCGCCGTCGGACGGGTCCTCCCCCGGGTCGTCGCTCTGCGCTTCGATGTAGTACTCGTCGAGGTAGAAGAAGTAGCGAGGGTCGCCGCCGGGGCCCGCGTCCTCGCCGCGCCGCGCCGCGCACTCGGCGTCCACGGGGGCGGGGGGCAGCTCGTAGATCGTCCGCCACGACTGACCCGACGGGTGCCGGAAGATCGCGACCGCGACCACGTGGGTGACGCCGTCCTCGCGCCGGAAGGCGCGGCGGATGCGCTGCCCGGGGTAGAGGTACAGCACGTCGACCTTCACCATGTCGGGCCCGAGCGTGTCGTGGTCGGTGCGCCAGATGGCGTCGAACTCCGACTCCTCCATCTTGGCCGAGGCCTTGAGCTGGTAGACCCGCACCTCCACGGGCAGCGCCTGCCCCTGGTCGTTGGGGTTGAGCCGCTCGCCGCCGCGCAGCACCATCTGGATGTTCTGCGGGAGCGCGCAGGTGCCGCCCTGCGGCGTCGTCGGCTGCTGCTGCGAGCTGCTGCACTGCGCGACCACCGGGGCGGTCAGCGCCAGACAGAGGAGCACCCGTCGGATGCCGTGCTGTACCTTCAGTGTGAACACGTCGATCGACCTCTACCCCTTCAAACTCCCGCCGCCGCGCGCGCGCTGCGTCATGCATCGTGCGTCGTCGGCGAGGGCGTCGGAGGCCACGGAGCATCGTCGCACAAGCGCGTTCGGCGAATCAACAGTTCAACGAGGCTGCACCGGCGCCCCCACGAGAGCTCCGACGGATCCCCGCGCGTCGCCGACGTCCGCCCGACGGCCCGCGGGCGGCGGGCGGCGGGCGCGCGTTCTCGCCTTGACACAGCGTCACGCCGGCCGATAGAAGAGACCGCCCGGCGCGTGTCCCCCGGGCGCGGAGCAAGAGCCAGTGGCAGCGCGTGGGATCCTGAGCCGCCTCTCCGCCGCGAGCGCGCAGGAGGCGCGGCCGGTCAACGAGCTCGAGTCGATCGTCAACCACCTGCGCGCGCTGCTCAACACGCGCGCCGGCGAGTCGCCCTCGGCGTCGGACTTCGGCGTGGTCGACTTCACCGACCTCGTGCACAACTTCCCCGAGGCGATCCAGACGCTCCAGCGCTCGATCCGCACGACGCTCCTCCAGTACGAGCCGCGGATGAAGAACGTCGTCGTCCAGCACGTGCGCGACGACGAGTCGCTGGTGCTCAAGTTCCAGATCACCGCGCAGCTCGCGGGGAAGAACGGCGGGCGCAACCCGGTTCGCTTCGAGACCCAGCTCCGCGCCGGCGGGCACATGAGCGTCAAGTAGCGGGGCCGCGAAATCGCCCGGCGGGGGTGCCGCCTGCCGTTTTGTTTACAAGCGCGGCGGGTCCGTGCCATGCGTTCAGTACCCGACGCCATGGGCTTCCCCAACCGAGACCGCCGAGACCCCAACACCGCCCGCGACGCGCTGCTCCAGGCCGCCTCGCAGCTCTCCGCCACGGCCGCCGCCCACGGCCGCGTCCCCCCGCACGACCTCGAGGCCGAGCGCGCCGTCCTCGGCGGGATCCTCCTCGACAACGCCGCCATGTCGACGGTCGAGTCGATCGTCACCCCGGCGGACTTCTACCACCCCGCCCACGCGGTCATCTACGAGGCCGTCCAGGCCATCTCCGCGCGCCGCGAGCCGATCGACATCGTGACCCTCGCCGCGGAGCTCCGGTCGCGCGAGCGCCTCAACACCGTGGGCGGCGCGCAGTACCTCGGCGAGCTCACCGACACGATCCCGACGATCGCGCACATCGAGTCGCACGCGCGCATCGTGTCCGACCAGGCCGGCGTGCGCCGCATGATCGAGGTGGCCCACGAGATCGTCGCCCGCGGCTACGGCGAGCACGGCACGGCCGACCAGTTTCTCGACCACGCGGCGTCGCGCGTCTTCGAGGTGGCGCAGAAGCGTTCGAAGAGCACGCTCATCCCGCTCGAGCAGGTGATCATCGAGGCCTTCGAGCGCATCGAGAACACCCTCGTCCGCGGGGCGCGCATCACCGGCACGGAGACGGGCTTCCGCGACCTCGACACCCTCACCTCGGGCCTCCACGGCGGCCAGCTCATCATCATCGCGGCGCGCCCCGCGATGGGCAAGACCAGCCTCGTGCTCAACCTCACCAGCTCGGCCGCGGAGACCTCCGGCAAGCCGGTGCTCTTCTTCTCCCTCGAGATGCCGCGCATCGAGCTGGCCAACCGCTTGATGTGCGCCGAGGCGCGCATCGACCAGTCGCGCCTCCGCTCCAACCTGCTCACGCAGGACGACATGACCACGCTCACCGCGGCGGCCAACAAGCTCCACAAGCTCCCGATCTACATCGACGACTCGGGCGACCTCACGCTGCTCGAGCTCCGCGCGAAGGCCCGGCGCATCAAGGCCGACCGCGACATGTCGCTGATCATCATCGACTACCTCCAGCTCATGAAGGCGAGCCGCGAGAAGCAGGAGTCGCGCGAGCGCGAGATCTCGGAGATCTCCCGCGGGCTCAAGGGCCTCGCCAAGGAGCTCGACGTCCCGATCATCGCCCTCTCGCAGCTCAACCGCGGCTGCGAGACGCGGCCCGGCAAGGACAAGCGCCCGATGCTCGCCGACCTCCGCGAGTCGGGCGCCATCGAGCAGGACGCCGACGTGGTGATGTTCATCTACCGCGACGAGGTCTACAACCGCGACACCGAGGACAAGGGCATCGCGGAGCTCATCATCGCCAAGCAGCGCAACGGCCCCACCGACACCGTGCGCCTGCGCTTCATCCGCGAGCTCACCAAGTTCGAGAACCTCGCCGCCGACGACCGCGGCTACGGCGACACGATGGTCGGCGGCATCGACGACCTGCCCGCCGGCGACGAGCCCGGCCCGTAGCCACTCGACGATTGCGGTCGGGGCCCCCCCGGCGCTATGCACGCCCCGCCATGAACCCCCGCGCCACGCTCCTCGCCGCGGCCCTCGCCGCCGCATGCTCCTCGTCGCAGCCCCCGCCCGCCGCGCCCCCGCCGCCCCCGCCGGCAGCGCCCGTCGACGCCGCGGTGTCGATGCTCTCCAACGACCCCGACGCCGCCGTCGCCGCGGCCGACGTCGCCGCCCCCGAGGCCGCGCCGCTGCCCCCGATGGCGATCGTCGCCGGTGAGCGCCGCGAGGTGCCCGCGCCCACGCCCCGCGTTCGCATCGTCGCGCCCGCCGCCAACGCCACCGTCCGTGAAGACCGCGTCGAGGTGCGCCTCGACGTCCAGCACTGGCGCGACGTCGCGAACGCGAGCGACATGCGCCACATCCACCTCGTGCTCGACAACAACCCCTACGTCCGCGTCGACGACCCGACGCGCCCGGTTCCCCTCGAGCACCTCTCGCCGGGGACGCACGTGCTCCGCGCCTTCCCCGGCTGGGAGACCCACGAGACCGTGAAGACCGCCGGCGCCTACGCCTCGGTCGTCTTCCACGTCGGCGCCCCCTCGCGCGACCTCAACTTCAACCCCCGTGCGCCGCTGCTCACCTACTCGCGGCCGAAGGGACGCGTCGAGGGCGCCGGGGCCGACCACATCCTCCTCGACTTCTACCTCGCCAACGTCCCCGGCAACCAGCTCGGCCCCCGCGGCTACCGCGTGCGCCCCAGCATCGACGGCGCCGCCCAGGCCGAGCTCACCGCGTGGGCGCCCTACTACATCGACCACCTGCCCGACGGCGAGCACACGATCACCCTCGAGCTCCTCGGGCCCAACGGCCAGCCCGCGCCCGGCCCCTTCAACCGCGGCGAGCAGCGCATCACCGTCAGCCGCACGCCCTCCGCCCCCGCGGCCCCCGCCAACGCGCCCGCCGCCGCGCCCGACCCCCACGCCGGCCACTGAGCGCCGCGCGCGGTGGTTTCAGTACACCGCGCGGACCTCGCGCACCGTCGCGTCGACGCGCTGGAGCGCCGGTAGCACCACGCCCTTGAGCGTGAAGCCCTGCCCCGGGCACCCGCGACAAGCCCCGCCGAAGCGCACCTCCACCACGTCCCCGAGCCGCCGCACGAAGGTCACCCGGCCGTTGTCCACCGCGGCCAGCGGGGACACCACCTCGTCGAGCACGGTGCGGAGGGCGGAGTCGTCGGGGGAGTCGCCGTTCATCAAGGGCCCGCGATCGTACCAGCGATTCTTCCGCGATCGCGTCCATTTGTCGCGCCGTGCGAAACGCGGAGAATTTGCCCTGAATTTCCCTGGGAATTTGCTTGCGCCCGCGGTGCCGGCGGGTGCATATACGTCCTCAGCGGCGGCGCCGGCGTACCCCCCCCCCACGCCAATGGTGCTGCCGCTTTTCTATTTCGAACTTCGGGGTTCTGTTCCGTCGCCTCTTCGGTGACGGGCGCCGGCGGGGGCCGGAAAGTGGCAGGGTCGGCGGACCGTCTGGTAGACGAAGCGCCAGAACCCTCATGAACCCAAGGCCGCTGATCCTTCTGGGCCTCGTCGCGTCGTTCGCGGCGTCGCGCGTCCACGGCCAGGTGCCCCCGCGCCGGCTGTATTACGGCAGCACCGGGCAGAGCGTGCCTTCCCCCGCCGACCCGCAGCGCGAGGCCGACATGCGCGACGGCACCGTGCTCCCGCGCGGCGTCCGCTCGCTGCGCATCGAGCGCGAGGGCGAGGTGATCCGCCAGCGCCCGCACGTCGAGGCCCCGCGTCGCGGCACCGCGGCCCGCGGCGCGCGCCTGCCCGCGCTCGAGGCGACGCAGGGCCAGGGGTGCCGCGGGTACTGGGTGCGCGTCGGCGACGAGGCGTGGGTGTGCAGCGACGGCGGGCTCACGCTCTCCACGGAGGCCCCGCAGACCGAGCGGCTCCCGCGCGTGCCCGAGGGGCAGGTGGTGCCCTTCCAATACGCCTTCGCCACGCGCGCCGGCGTCCGCACCTACCGCCGCCTCGACGACATCCGCGAGGACAACTGGGCCGAGGAGCTCGAGCGCGGGATGTCCGTCGCCATCACGGGCACCGAGCACGTCGACGAGGGAACCTACGTCCGCACCGCCGGCGCCCGCTGGGTGGCCCTGCGCGACCTCTCCTGGGCGCGCCCCGCCGAGCGCGCGGGGATCTTCTACGAGCCCGGCGAGGCGGTGGGCTCGGTCGCCTTCCTCCGCGCCGACGCGCGCGCCTGGCCCACCGTCGAGGAGGCGTCACGGCAGCGCGGCGCGGCCCTCGCCACGAGCGTGCTCTTCACTCGCCGCGACCCGGTGCACGTGCGCGAGGCGCAGTCGTACCGCGGGCGCCAGTACGTCCGCGTCGACGCCGGGTGGATCGCGGCCCACGTGCTCCAGCGCCCCGAGGTGCCCGCGGCGCCGGCCGACCTCCGCCCCGACGAGCGCTGGGTCGACGTCGACCGCGCGCGCCAGGTGCTCGTCGCGTTCGAGGGCGAGCGGCCCGTCTTCGCGACGCTCGTCTCCACGGGGCGCGCGGGCAACCCCACCGCGCCCGGCGAGCACCGCGTGTGGGTGAAGCTCGCCACCACCGACATGTCCAACGTCGACAACGTCGACCTCTACTCGGCCACCGCGCTCTACACGGTGTCGCGCGTGCCGTGGGTGATGTTCTTCCACAACGACCAGGCGCTCCACGGGGCCTTCTGGCACGACCGCTTCGGCGCCGCGGCCTCGCACGGCTGCGTCAACCTCGCGCCGCGCGACGCCTCGTGGCTCTACACCTGGGCGCCCCCGGCCACGCCCCCCGGGTGGACGGCCGTGATGCCCACCGCGCGCGAGCCCGGCCTGCGCGTGCGCGTCCGCTGAGCGCGCGTGGCCCTCGCGCTCCACCGCCACCCGCTCAGCCATTTCGCCGAGAAGGCCCGCGCCGCGCTCGACTTCAAGGGCCTCGACTACGACGTCGTCGACCACGCGCCGCGCGCGGAGCCCCTCGCCCTCTACCGCCTCGCCGCCCGCGACGCGCTCCCCGCGCTCGACCACGACGGCGAGTCCGTCCGCGGCGCCACCGCCATCGCGCTCCACCTCGAGCGCGCCTTCCCCGCAGGCGCCGGGCGGCGCGCGCTCCTGCCCGACGACATCCGCCGCCGCCGCGAGGCGCTCGACCTCGACGCCCGCGTCGACGACGTGCTCGGCGCCCACGCGCCGTGGCTGCTCTACGAGGCCGCGCTGCGCGACCGCCCGCTCTTCGACGAGCTCGCGCAGGCCGCGCTCCCGCTCCGGGGCGCCGCGCTCACGGCCGCGCGCGCGGTGGGCCTCGCCTCACGCGCCGCGATGCTCGTGCCGACGTCGCGGAGGCCCTTCGACGAGGCGCGCGCGGCGGTGCGGGCGCTGCTCGGCGAGCTCGTCGACCGGCTCGAACGGACGCCCTACCTCCTCGGCGACGTGCCGACGCTGCCCGACGTCGGGGCCGCGGGGCTGTCGCTGCTGTTGAAGTTCCCGGCGAGCCGGCACCTCGCGCGGGCGGGGCTGGCGGGCCGCGGCGTGCCGGAGCTCACGGCCGACCCGCGCCTCGGGCGCTTCTTCGCGTGGCGCGACGCGTTCTATCGGGACTTCCTCCGTTGAGGTAACGTCCGTCGCCGCCATGACGAGCGACGCGCGGAGCACCGAGGTCGTCTACGCCGCCCCCGCGCGGACGGGCGCGTGGTGGTTGTCCCTCGTCGGGGGAGTGGCCTTCATCGCCTTCGTCACCTGGATCGCCTGGCGCATGTTCGACGACCCCGTCGCGGCCGTCGCGGTGCTCGCGCTCGCCGCCGCGGCGCCCTTGATTCTCGGGCGTTCGGGCCCGTTGCGCGTCCGCCGCGTCACCGTCGACCACGCGGAGAAATCCGTCACGGTCGCCCACGCCACGGGCACCTTGCGCATCCCCTTCGCCCTCGTCACCGCCGTCACCCACGGAGAAGAGCTCGCCGGCGAGGGCGTCACCCTCGACGTGGTCACCATCGCCCGGGCGAGCGCCCCTCCCGTCCGCTTCGGCGTGATCGACCGGGCCGCCGCCGAGGGCGCCGCGCGCGCGCTGCGGGCCGCGCTCGAACTCCCCGATCCGCCCGCCGCTCAGCCGCCGTCCGCGACGTCGCCCACCGACGCGTCCGCGTAGACGTCCGCCGCGTCGCCCGCATCCGCCACAGCGTCCGTCGGCGCGCCCGCGTCGCCCGAAGGCGCGCTCGCGGGGGCGCCTTCGAGCGCGCGCGTCACGACGTGGCCCGTGAGGTCGGCGGGGAGCGGGAGCCCGAGCGCGGCCATCGCCGTCACGCCCGTGTCGGTGGTGCGGACGGGCGCTTCGAAGTCGCCGCGCACGACGCGCGAGCCCCAGGCGATCCAGGGGATGTGCAGGTCGAGCGGGCTGTGGGTGCCGTGACGTCGCCCGTGGCCGCCGTGGTCGGCGCTCACCATCACCAGCACGCGGTCGCGGTCGGCGCGCGACTCCACCGCGGCCATCACCGTCGCGAGGCAGGCGTCGGTGCGGGCGATCGCGTCCATGTACTGGCGCGACATCCAGCGGAAGCGGTGGCCCGCGCCGTCGGGCTCCTCGAAGTGGATGAAGGTGATGCCCGGCGGGGCCGTCGGGAGGTACTCGGCCGCGGCGCGCGCCACCCGCGGGCACGACCAGTGCGGCAGCGACCACACGTCGAGCGAGCCCGGGATCGCGATGTGCCGCAGCTTCGTCTTCGCCACGAACATCGCCGTCGCCAGCCCCGCGTCGTGCGCCCGGTAGAGCACCGTCGGCACGCGGATGAACTCCCGGTGCGGGCGGAAGTCGTCGAACTCCATCCCGTGCACCTCCACCTCGACGCCCGACAGCATCGAGCTGTGCGACGGCAGCGTGGAGGAGTCGCCCACCGTCTCCGCCCGCAGCGCGTACGCCCCCTCCGCGCGCAGCCGGTGGAGCGTCGGGGCGACGGCGCGCTCCATCCCGTCGGGGCGCATCCCGTCGAAGCTCACGATCACCACGTGGTCGTAGGCGCGCCCCTCGGGGGCGGGTGGCGCGGGCGGCGCAGCGACGTCGGGCGCGTCGGCGACGTCGGTCACGTCGGCGTCGCCGAGGGACTGCGACCCGAGCGGGCGGCCCGCGAGGGCGAGGGCCGCGCAGAGGGCGAGCGCCGGACGCTTCAGAAAGGGCCCCCGCGCCCGTCCGAATCGTCGCCCGCGCGGAGCGACGGCGGCAGCGGGGCCACCGCGCCGCGGAAGAGGACCGCCACCACCAGCCACGGCAGCGCGCACCCGACGAAGATCGACAGCGCGTGCCCCGACAGGCACCCCGGCGCCACCTGGTAGAGCATCGCGATCACCTGGAGGACGCCCGCCAGCGCGGCGATCGCCGCCCAGGTGCCGTGCTGATCGTCCACCGCCGCGCGCGGGCGGAACCAGAGGGCCAGCGGGATCGCCAGCAGCGCCGCGCCGCCGACGCTGTAGGAGAGCCGCTCGGCCGCGGCGTTGCCCACGCACGCCAGGTCGGGCGCGTCGTCGAAGCGGAGCTGGGCCACGAGCGGGAGCATCGCCCGGGGACCCTACCAGAAGCCCCCGCCCCGACCCAAGCGCGCGGCGACGGTCACCCCTTCCGCTTCGGCCGGTGCACCGCGTAGTCCGCGGCGAACTCGGGCCGCGCGTCGCCGGACTCGTCGACCAGCCACACCATCGCGTGCTTCTCGGGGACGCGGATCACGCCCGGGTCGCGGCGCGTGCCGAACACGAAATCCCAGGCCGGCGAGGTGACGCCGTGGTTGGTCTGCGGGCCGTTGAAGTGGTGCGCGAAGTGGTGGCGCCGGAGGTAGCGCCCCACCGGGCCGCGCGGCGGGTGCGTGTGGAGCCGTCGATGGAACACCTCGTACGCGACGTACGTGGCCGCGAAGCCCGCGGCGTACGCGGCCCCGGGCCCGCCGAGCGCGAGCCACCCCAGCGCGAGGCCCCCGAGCACGACGGGGACGGCGAGCAGCGCCTTGCGCGACGCGGGCGCGAAGTACCCGCGGACGGCGTGGTGCGCGCGGTGCTCCTCGGCGAACTCCGACTTGCTCCGCGGGTCGTGCCCCACCCAGCGGTGGAGCGCGTACTCCGCGAGCGTCCAGGTCAGCGCGCCGAGCACGAGGGCGAGGGCGCTCATCGCGCGGCCTCCTCGGCGGCCCGCTCGTCGTGGCGGCGGGCGCTGACCCACGCGCGCGACACCGCGTCGGGCGCGGCCCCGAAGCCCGCCAGGAGCGCGCGCGCCATCGCCGCGGCCAGGGCCGGCGCGTGGACGTCGGGCGCGTGCGCCCGCAGCTTGTGGAGCTCGAGGGCCCCGCGCAGCCCCGCCCAGTAGAGCGTCGCCCGCTCGAGCGCGTCGCCCGGCGCGAGCGCCCCCGCGTCGGCCGCCTCCGCGAAGCGCTGCGCCACCGCGCCGAGCACCTCCAGCGCGGCCGCCGTGAGCGCCGCCCCGTCCTCCCCCGGCACCAACACCCGCGGGTCGGCCATGAGCTGCCCGAGTAGCGCGAACTCCGTCGGCCGCTCGCGCGCGAAGCGCCCGTACGCCAGCGCCACCAGGCACAGCCGCGCGAGGGGCGCCCCGGGCCCGCGGAAGGCGCCCTCCGCGCGAGCGAGAGCCGCGGCCACCGCCGCCCCGAGGCCGGCGAGCGCCTGCCGCTCGAGCGCGGCCACCAACGCGGCCTTCGACGGGAAGTACCGGTAGAGCGCGCCCACCGCGAGGTCGAGCCGCGCCGCCAGCGCGTGCGTCGTGAGCGCGCCGAGGCCCTCGGCCCGCACGATCGCCCACGCCGCGTCGAGGATCTCGTCGAGCCGCTGCGCCCGCGCCCGCGCCCGGCGACCGCCGGACTCACCCGATTCGTGAATCATGTTCACGAATGTGAATGTCGTTCACGAATCTGTCAAGCGGCTCGGTGGTGTACAACCGCGCTCCCCCGATGCGCGCGTACATCCAGGCCCTCAAAGACCGCTGCCAGGTCGACCGCAACCCGTACTTCGCGGCCCTGGCCGACGGGAGCTTCTCGCGCGAGGACTTCGTCGAGACGCAGGTGCAGTTCCTGTTCGCGGTGGTGTTCTTCTCGCGGCCGATGGCGGTGCTGGCGGGGCGGCTGCCGCGGCCCGAGCAGCGCCTGTCGCTCCTGGAGAACGTCCACGACGAGCACGGCGACGGCAACCTCTCGCTCTCCCACGAGCGCACCTTCCTCGCGCTGCTCGCGCGGCTCGGCGAGACGCCCGAGTCGGTGGAGCGCCGCGCCCTCTGGCCCGAGGTGCGCGCCTTCAACACCGCCCTCGCGGGCCTCTGCGTCGGCGACGACTGCTACACCGGCCTCGCCGCCCTCGGCGTCATCGAAGACCTCTTCTCGGGCATCTCCGCCCGCCTCGGCCGCGCCATCCTCGACCGGGGCTGGCTCGCCCCCGACGCCCTCGTCCACTACGCCACCCACGAGGTGCTCGACGTCTCCCACGCCGACGGCTTCTACAAAGTGATCGAAGGGCCCTACGCCGCCCACCCCCGCCACGCCTACCAGGTGATCCAGGGCCTCGAGCTCGGCGCCTACGTCTTCCTCCGCATGTACGAAGACCTCCACCGCGCCCGCGCCCGCCGTTGGACGCGCGAGGTCGGCGGCCCCCACAGCCTCGCCGACGGCTGGTACCTCGACCGCTGATGTTCGCTCCGCTCCTCGCGCTCACCCTCGCGGCGCCCGCCGAGGTCTTCGAAGAGTGGGCCCTCACCGACACCGCGCCCCTCGCCGAGGTGGTCACCGCGCGCGCGCTCTACCGCCGCCGCGACGGTGACGTTGCGCTCTTCCCGCCGAGCGTCCGCCGCGGACCGCGCCCCGTCGCCTACGCCCTCGGCCGCGCCGCCCCGCTCGCCGTCACCTGGGGCCCGCGCGGCTGGCAGTGCGAGCTCCCGCCCGGCGACCGCGACGCCGTCCGCGTGGTGGCCCGCGTCACGCGCGCGGTCGACGCGCCGAGGCTCTTCCGCACGCGCTGGCCCGCGGTCGATGCGTCGGAGTCGCCCACGCGCCGGATCGCCGTGGTGCCGCGTGACTGGCTCGACGCGCGCCACGCCGGGTGGACGTGCCCCGACGAGCCCGCGGTCGACGTCCCCTGCGTCTCCCGCGAGCCGCGGCCCGGCGCCCTCGTCACGCGCGTCACGCCGGCCCGCTCCGCGTCGGGGTCGCTCCCGCTCGCCGGCGCGCTCGCCGCCCTCGCCCTCGCCCTCGCCGCGTGGCCCGAGCGACGTCGCGCCGAGCGCACCTTCGCCGCCCTCGGGGGCCTCGCCGTCGCGCTCTCCGTCGCCCTCTCGCTCGTTGGCGCGCGCGTCGCCCCGTGGGGGAGCGCCGCCGCCCTCTGCCTCCCCGCCGGCGCGCTCGTCGCCGCGGCCGCCCCGTCCACCGCGGTCGGGCGCGCGGCCGGCGCGGGCGCGCTCGTGGTGATCCCCGTCGCCGCCGTCGCGGGCGCGCCCGCCGCGTGGGTGCTCGCGCTCGCCGGAATCGCCGCCGCCGCCGTCCTCGGCGCGCGCGCGGTCCGCGTCTAACGCTCGACGTCGACGCGGATGTCGTAAGGGATCGCCCGCGGCGGCGCCGGGTCGAGCACCGTCCCGCGGAGCACGTTCACCACGCAAGCCGCGTCGCGCGCGCTGAGCACGTACGCCTGCGGCGGCCGCTCGCGCACCGTCCCGTCGTCTTCGAGCGTGACACGAACCACCCTCCGCGCCGGCGCCCCGAGCGCGCGGAGGCACTCGGCCAGCGCCGGACGAACCGGCGCGAGCGACTCGTCCACGATCTGCTCGTAGGGCCGCGCCGTCGACGACGCGCCCGCCGGCAAATCCGAGCGACCGGTCACCACGAACTCCAGCGGCTCGGGCGCCGTCCCGCGCACCGCGATCGGCTCCGGGGGCGCCGACGCAGTTGTCGGGGGCGTGGCGGGCGCGACCACGGGAGGCGGCGGGGCGCGGGCGGCGCGGGGGCGCGGCGGCGCGGCGGTGGCGCAGGCGAGGGCGGCGAGCGGGGCGGCGAGGGCGAGGCGCATGGTGCTGTTGGCTTACTATGACGCGCGGCGGCGGCGACGGGTGTTTCACCCGCGCGCGCCGATGGTGGTATGAGCGTCCCCCCCGTGAGCGCCGCCGACGAGAAGACCGACGACCCCACCCGCAAGCGGATCCTGGAGGCGCCCCTGGCCGGCGCGGTGCTCCGCTTCGGCGCGCCCCTCGCGCTCGCGATGGTGCTCCAGGTCCTCTTCAACCTCGTCGACCAGTACCTGATCGCGCGCCTGCCGCCCGCCGTCGCCGACCCCTCCCTCGACGCGCTCGGCATCTGCGACATGGTCGCGGCCCTCGGCACCATCCTCTCGTACGGCGTGAGCACCGGCACCGCCACGCTGATCGCGCAGCACAAGGGGGCCGGCGACGAGGCGGCCGCCGCGCGCGTCGCCTGGGGCTCGGTGGGCCTCGTGCTCGGGCTCGGCCTCGCCTTCGGCGTGCTCGGGGTCGTCGGCGCCGACGTCATCGTCCATGACGTCCTCGGCGCCAAGGGGGTCGTCCGCGCGCTCGCCGTCGACTACCTCCGGGTCATCGTCGGCGGCATCGCGTCGGCGTTCCTGATGTTCCAGCTCACGGCGCTGCTGCGCTCCATCGGCGACTCGCGGACGCCGCTCGCGATGATCGCCGGCGGCAACGCGCTCAACCTCTTCCTCGCCGTGCTTTTCGTGTACGGGCCGGGGGAGGCGCCCGCGGTGTTCTCCTGGGGGCCGCCGATCGCCCGCGCGCTCGGCGTGCCGCGCCTGGAGGTGGTCGGCGCCGCCTGGGCCACGCTCATCGCCCGCGCGGTCGCGTGCGCCGTCCCGCTGCTGCTCCTGCGCCGCCGGCTCCGCGTCGCCGAGCGCGGCGCCACCCTCGCGCCCCCGCCCGACGCGCTCCGCGCGATCGTTCGCATCGCGTGGCCGACGAGCGCGCAGTTCGTGGTTCGCATCGCCGCGGTGCTGCTGGTGATCGGCCTCGTCCACCACGCCTACACCACGCCCGCCAACTCCGACGCGGGCACCGCCTACGCCCTCTGCCTCCGCCTCGAGACGATGGCGCTCTTCGTCAGCATGGGCTGGGGCGGCTGCGCGCAGACCTTCACCGGCATGTGCCTCGGCGCCGGCGACGCCGCGCGCGCCGCCCGCGCCGCCTGGGTCACCGCCGCGTACAACCTCGCCACGATGCTCCTGCTGGCGTTCGTCTTCCTGCGCTACGGGGGCGCGGCGCTCGGCTTCTTCACCGGGAGCGCGCCGGTGCTCGCGCGGGCGGGCGAGTACCTCCGCGCGGTGGCCCCGTCGTACACCCTCTACGGCGTCGCGATCGTGCTCGGCAACGCGCTGATGGGGGCCGGCGCCACGCGCCTCGCGCTCCGCGTCGACGCGACCCTCGTCCTCGGCGTCCAGCTCCCGCTGATGCTCGCGGTGGTGGTGCTCGCGCGCGCGCCCGCCGCCGACCTCTGGCGCACCATCGTCGCCGTCAACGCGCTCAACGCGGTGGTGTACGGCCTCCTCTTCCGCGCCCCGCACCTCTGGATGCGCTGGCGGGAGCCCGCCGCGTGAGGCGCCCGGCCCTCGCCCTCGCGCTCCTCGCGCTCGCGCCCGCGTGTCGACGGCACCGCCGCGGCGCCCGCGCACGGGACCCGCGGCGGGAGTTCGCCACCGCGTGCCCCGACCCGCGCTACGTCAACGCGCCCGCCGTCCCGGCGCCCTCGGCGGGCGGCGGGGAGGTGCGGTCGGTGGCCACCGCGCGGCTCGCGGGGAGGCGCCACGTGGCGTGGGTCACCGACGAGGGGGCCGCGCTCTGGCGCGAGGGCTCGCCCGTCGCCACGCGCGTCACGCCGCCCATCCCCGGCGGGTCGTTCGCGATGGACGCCACCGCCGAGCGCCTGGTGATGGCGTGGCCCTCGCTCGAGCGGCAGGTGCTCGTCGCGGCCTTCGACGCGTCGGGCGCGGCGCGCGCCTTCCCCCCGTGGGCCGGCGGCGTCGCGGAGGTGGCCCTCGCCGCGGCGCCCGACGGCGCGCTCGTGGCGTGGCGCGACGCGCGCGGCGTGATGGCGAGGCCCCTCGGCCCGCGGGGGGAGCTCCTGGGCGCGCCCGAGCTCGTCGCCCCTCCCCCCGCCGACGCGCCCGCGGTCGCCTGGGCGGGTGGCGCGTGGGCGGTGGTGTGGCGCGCGGCGGAGGGCGGCGCGGGGTTCGTTCGGATGCGAACGATCGGCCGCGACGGCGCCCCCCGCGGCCCGGCCGTCGACGTGGTGCGCACGGACGCGGGCGTGGGCCCGCCTTCCGCGCGCTGGGGCGGCGGCCGCCTCGCGCTCGCCTGGAGCGACGCGCGCAACGGCGACCGCGGGCTGCAGAGCGTCGCGGTGGGCCGCGACGGGCGCTCGCTGGCCGAGCCGCAGCGCCTCTCGGTGCGCTTCGCCGAGGGCGCGCGCGCGTCGATCGCGTGGGACGGCGCGGCCTTCGGGGTCGCGTGGTGGGAGCCCGTCGGCGGCGGGGCGCCGCGGTCGTTCTTCGCGCTGCTCGACCGCAGCGGGCGGCGCATCGGGACGGGGATGCGGCTGCTGGCCGACGACGACGCGGCGCCGCTCACCGCGCCCGCGGTCGACTGGGAGCGCCCGCAGTACGTCATCGCCGCCGCGCGCGGGCGTGAGGTGGAGGTGCGCCGCACGGGGCCCCTCGGCTGCGACCTGCCGCCGTACGCCCCGCGCTGAGCGCCGCGCCTCAGGCGGCGAGCTTGCGCGCGACGCCGACGAGCATCTCGGGCTTGAAGGGCTTCACGATCCACCCCTTGGCCCCGAGCGCCTTGGCGCGCTGGATGAGCTCGGGCTGCCCGTCGGTCGTCAACATCACCACGGGCACCTTCGACCCGCGCTGCTGCAACGTCTCCAGGAACTCCAGCCCGGTCATCCCGGGCATGTTGACGTCGCAGAACACCAGCCCAAGGTCGGCGTCGGCCGCTAGTTTTCGCAGGGCCTCCCACCCGCCCGCGGCCTCGACCACGGGGAAGCCCGCGGCCTCCAGCACGCGCCCCACGGACGCGCGCACCATCATCGAATCGTCGATCACCATCACCTTCATCGTCGGCTCCTCGCGCGCACCGCGCTCTCTCAAAACAGCACCATGTCGCCCTCGGACACCGAGCCCTCGGGCCGGGGCGCCGGGGCCGCGCCCATCACGAACTCGGGCTCGATCACCATGTCGTTGCGCACGTCGATCACGCGCCCGTCGCCCGCGAAGCGGTGCCAGCTCGCCGTCTCGCCGGGCGCGGCGTAGACGCGGACGCGCGTGCCGATCGCTGTCGTCGGCGTGGCCAGCGCCAGCACCACCCCGTGGGCGAGGAGGCGGTTCTTGAGGCGCCCGAGGAGCATGTTGGAGAGCTCGGCGGCGGTGTCGCAGAGGCCCTCCGGGGACGTGTCGCCCGTGGTCTCCTCCGAGAGCTTCGCCGCCGCCGCGGCCGACATGAACATCACGAGGCTCCCCCGGATGGCCCGGCCGGTGTAGCCGATGTTCGCGATGACGAACTCGCCCTCCGTGGCGTCGGGCTGGGACTCATGCGACGAGGCGTAGGTGAAGCGGCTGTCGTACATGGCCAGGAGCTCCCCGGCCGCGGCGATCAGGTGCTCGCGGATCGTCGGGCGGGGGTCGGGCGAGTGGGCGGGCGTCGGCGTGTCCATGGCGGTTCCTCTCTGCGCGGCGGGTCTCAAGCGGAGGCCGCGCTCAGGAGCCCGAGGATCACGAGCTTCTCCCGCAGCGCGCCCTCGGTGAAGGGCTTCATCACGTACTCGTTGGCGCCGGCGGCCAGCGCGCGCTCGACCTGCGCGACCTCGCTCTCCGAGGTCACCACCATCACCACCGTGCGGTCGTGGTCGGGCATCGCGCGCAGCGCCCGGATGAACTCCAGCCCCGTCATCACGGGCATGTTCCAGTCTACCAGGGCGAGGTCGACCGGGCCCGACCGGGCGAGCGCGTCGAGCGCCGCGCGCCCGTCGCCCGCCTCGATCAATTCGAATCCCTCTTGCGTCAACGCGCGGCGCAGGATCGACCGCGCGGTCCGTGAGTCGTCAATGATGATGGCCTTCATGCTCGTCTCCTTCGTCGGGTCATCCGTGGCCTCAGGGCGCCCCGCCGCCCCTGCGGACGAGCCGGACCACCATCGCTTCGCCGCCGCACGAGAACCAGAGCTCGTGCACCCCGCCCTCGCCGGCGCCCGCGGGCACCGCCTCGGCCGGGCACTCCCGCACCTCCGGCAGCGACAGCCGCGAGGGCGCCGGCAGCAGCGCCTTCACGTTGCCGCCGAGGATGTTGGTGATCTCCCCGAGGGCGTCGCGGACGTCCTCGCCCGTGACCTCCCCCGGCGCGACGTCGAGCATCGTGCCCGCGGCGCGGCGCGCGAGCGGCCCGGCGCACGCGAGCGTGACCGCCCCCTCCCAGGAGCCGTGGATGTCCACGCTCCCGACGAAGAACGGGGCGCCCGGCGCGACCTCCGCGCGCCCCGGCGCGACGTCGACGTGCAGCAGCGTCTCGCAGACCTGGTCGGTGACCTCTCGAATCGTGGCGTCGTCGAGTTCCATGGCGTCGTCTCCCTTCACCGGCGCCGCCGCGGGCGGTAGTAGATGGTCCGGCCGGCCGTCACGCGCTCGTACACGTCGTCGAGCGGGTTCGACTCCGTCCCGCCGAGGAAGAGCACCCCGTCCGGCGCGAGCACCTGCGCCACGCGCCGGAGGATCGCCTCCTTGGTCGGCAGGTCGAAGTAGAAGAGCACGTTGCGCACGAAGGCGATGTCCGCCTGCGGGTAGCGCCACTGCTCGTTCACCAGGTTGAAGGCGCTGAAGCTCACCATCTCCCGCAGCGCCGGCGCGATGCGCCAGTCGTTGCCCTCGCGCGCGAAGTACTTCACCAGCAGCGGCGCCGGGAGGCCGCGGTTCACCTCGATCTGGCGGTAGCGCCCCGACCGCGCCTGCGCGAGCACCGCCTCGGAGAGGTCGGTGGCGGTGATCTTCACGTCCCAGGCGGCGAGCTCCGGGAAGTGCTCGCGCAGCGTCATCGCGATGCTGTAGGGCTCCTGCCCCGACGAGCTCGCGGCCGACCAGATGCGGAGCGAGCGGGTCGAGGCGCGCGCCGCCACCAGCTCGGGGATGACGCGGTCGCGCAGCGCCTCGAAGGGGTAGAGGTCGCGGAAGAAGCTCGTCTCGTTGGTGGTGAGCGCCTCGACCACCCGCGCCTCGACATTGTTGTTGGCCGGGGTGCGGGCCCGCGCCACCACGTCCTCGACGCTCGCGAGCCCGAGCTCGTAGGCGACCGTCGTGAGCCGGCTCTCGATGAGGTAGTCCTTCCCCTCGTCGAGCACGATGCCGGAGCGCTGCCGCACGAGGCTTCGGACGTAGTTGAGCGTCGCGGCGCTAATGCCCACGGGACACCTCCCGCGGCGGCAGCATCGCGTAGCTCACGCGCCCCGTCGCTGGCAGGCCCCGCGCCCGGTCGGCCACCTCCGCGTCGAGCTGGTCGAGCGGCAGCACCGCGTGGGCGACGTTGTGCCGCGCCAGCGCGCCCGGCATCCCCCACACCACCGAGCTGGCCTCGTCCTGCGCCAGCACCTGGCCGCCCGCGGCGCGGATCTCCCGGGCGCCGGCGAGGCCGTCCTGCCCCATGCCCGTGAGCACCACCGCGATCGCCCGGCGCCCGTAGGCCGCCGCCACGGAGCGGAAGAGCACGTCGACCGCGGGCCGGCAGGAGTTCTCCGGCGGGCCTTGATTGAGGGCGATCCGCACGGTGAGCCCGTCGGGCACCAGGGCCATGTGGTAGTCGCCCGGCGCCACCCACGCGCGGCCCGCCTCGAGCACGTCGCCGTCGGCCCCCTCGCGCACGTCGATGCCCGACAGCGTCGCCAGCCGCGCGGCGAACTGCGCCGTGAACACCGGCGGCATGTGCTGCACGATGACGATCGGCAGGTGCACCTCGCGCACGAGCTTCGGCAGGAGCGCCGAGAGCGCCGCCGGCCCGCCCGTCGACGCGCCGATCGCCACCACCCCGTTCGTGTCGAGCGCCGCGTGGCTCGGGCGCCGCGCGGCCGGGCGGGGGTCCGGCGCGGGGGCGGCGGGCGCGGGGGCCGGGCGGGCGGGCTTCACGACGACCCGCGGCGCCGGGGGCTCGGCGAGCGCCGCACCGACCATCGCCGGCGGCGCGTGGCTGAGCGCCCGCACGCGCCGGGTGAGCTGGTCGCGGATGTGGTTGACGGAGGCGGCCGTGCTCTCGCTGCCCGTCGGCTTGGTGATGTAGTCGCTGGCGCCGACCGCGAGGGCCTCGAGCGTGCTGATCGCGCCGCGCTCGGTGAGCGTGCTGCACATGATCACCGGGAGCTTCGGGTGCGCCTTGCGGATCTCGACCAGCGTCTGGAGGCCGTCGAGCTCCGGCATCTCGATGTCGAGCGTGACGACGTCGGGCTTGAGCTGCCGGAGCTTGTCCAGCGCGATCTTGCCGTTCGCCGCGGTGCCGACGACCTCGATGTCGGGGTCGCCCGAGAGCGCGTCGGAGATGAGCTTGCGCGCGAGCGCGGAGTCGTCGACGACCAGGACGCGGATGGCTGCCATGGGGGTTGTCCTTCCCGCTCGCGCTCAGTGGATGAACTGGTCGGCGACGGTCTGCAGGCCGGCCGCCATGCGGGTGAAGTTCTCGCCTGCCTCGCGCGTCCGGGTCGCGCCGCCGGCGACGTTGCGCGCCGAGCCGGCCACGGTCGCGATGGCGCTGGCGATCGCGCCGGCGCCGCGGGCGGCCTCGGAGATGTTGCGGCCGATCTCGTTGGTGGTGGCGGTCTGCTCCTCGACGGCGGAGGCGATGGTGGTCTGGAGCGAGCTGATCTGCTGGATGATCTCGCTGATCTGGCCGATGGCGCCGATGGCGCCGCGGGTGCTGGCCTGGATGGCCTCGATCTTCTGGGAGATGTCCTCGGTGGCGCGGGCGGTCTCCTTGGCGAGCTCCTTGACCTCGTTGGCCACCACCGCGAAGCCCTTGCCCGCCTCGCCGGCGCGCGCGGCCTCGATGGTCGCGTTGAGCGCGAGGAGGTTGGTCTGCTGGGCGATCGACGTGATCACCTTCACCACCTTCCCGATCTCCGCGCTCGACTCCCCGAGCTTCCCCACCGTCGCGTTGGTCGCGTCCGCCACCTTCACCGCGGTGCCGGCCACGCGCGACGCCTCGGCCGCGTTGCGGGCGATCTCGCGGATGCTCGCGGTCATCTCCTCCGAGCTGGCGGCCACCGTCTGGACGCGCGCGCTCACGTCGCCGGCGGCGGTGGACACCGTGTCGGCCTGCTGCATGGTCTGGTCGACGTCGCGGCCGAGCGCGGCGCTGACGCCGCTGAGGTCGACGGCGGCCCCGGAGAGCGTCTGCGCCCCGGTGGAGATCTGCTCGACCACCGTGCGCAGGGAGGTGGTGAGGGCCTGGAGCGAGCCGCCCAGGCGGCCGGGCACCGCGACGTCGAGGGAGGGGTCGTGGAGGCGGCGGTCGGCCAGCACCTCGAGCTGCCCGAACAGCCGGCGCACGTTGTCCTTCACCTGGGCGATGTGCTCCGTGCGGTCGCTCTCGGCGTCGACCTCGATGTCGTCGATCTCCGAGCCCACCGCCTCGATGGTGCTCAGCAGGAAGGACTCGCAGACCGCCTGCATGTCGAGGTTGAACACCCGCGCCAGGGCGGTCTCGACGCGGGCGACGTGGGCGGCGTCGTCGAAGGACTCGCGCAGGTGCCGGCCCGTGACGGCCTGCAGCTCGGAGTAGGAGCCGAGGTACCACTTGAGCGGCAGGTCGATGGTGTCGTGGACGCGGCCGATGTGGAGGCGGCTCTCGAAGTAGGCCTCGTCCCAGCCCGAGCGCGCCCCTTCGAAGGCGCCGACGAAGTAGCCGCGCTGCGCGGACTCGAGGCGCTGCCGGAGCGCGGCGAGCGAGACGCCCCGGGCCTGCGCGTGCCGCTCGAAGAAGGCCCGCGTCCGCGGGAACTCGAACTGCCAGTCGTAGAACTCCCGCACGATCGCGGGGGCCCGCTCGGTCGCCCAGGGGATCAAGTCGCCGAGGAGCCGCTGGGCCGCCTCGTCGAGGCGCAAGTACACCCTCCGCTGGGCGATCGTGCGGTCGCTCATGCCGTACCGCCGCGCGAGGGTTTGCGCGTTGGCCGGCCGGGCGGCCTGGTGGGGGTGGGCGGGGTTGACCCGGGCGGGGGCGTTGGCGCGGGGGGGCGAGGTGCGGGCTGCGATGGTCATGACGTGTTCCTCTTCGAGATGCCGTTGGTGTGAGTCGTCTGTTCGATCCGTTTGGGGGTCAGAGCTGCCCGAGCAGGCCCTGGAGCTCTTCCGCGGTGCGGGCCACCTCGGCCGCGGCGCGCTGCGACTGGAGCGCCGCGTCGGCCGTCCGCTGCGCGGCCCCGGTGACCCCGTCGACCTCCGCCGCGATCTCCTTCGCGCCGCGCGCGGCGAGGTGGATGCTGCGGCTCATCTCCGCCGTCGACGCGGTCTGCTCCTCGACGGCGGAGGCGATGGTGGTCTGGAGGGCGCTGATCTGCTCGATGATGTCGCTGATCTGGCCGATGGCCCCGATCGCGCCGCGGGTGCTGGTCTGGATGGCCTCGATCTTCTGGGAGATGTCCTCGGTGGCGCGGGCGGTCTCCTTGGCGAGCTCCTTGACCTCGTTGGCCACCACCGCGAAGCCCTTGCCCGCGGCGCCGGCGCGCGCGGCCTCGATGGTCGCGTTGAGCGCCAGGAGGTTGGTCTGCTGGGCGATCGACGTGATCACCTTCACCACCTTCCCGATCTCCGCGCTCGACTCCCCGAGCTTCCCCACCGTCGCGTTGGTCGCGTCCGCCACCTTCACCGCCGACGCGGCCACGCGCGAGGCGTCCGCGGCGCTCTTGGCGATCTCGCGGATGCTCGCGGTCATCTCCTCGGCGCTCACCGCCACCGTCTGGACGCCGGCGTTCACCTCCGAGGTCGCGCCGGCGACGGCGGCGAGGCGGCGCGAGCTCTCCTCGGTGCTGCCCGACATCTGCCCGCTCACCGACGCGAGCTGGGCCGACGACTGGACGAGCGAGCGCGTGTGGCCGCCGAGCGCGCCGACGACCCGGGCGCGGGCCTCCAGCCGGTCGTTGAGCCGCGCGACGGCGCCGGAGACCAGCGCGCCGACGTGGCGCAGGGCGGCGAGGCGCGCGGGCGAGGGGCGCAGGGTCTCGTTCGCGAGGAAGTCCATGGTGCCCACGACGGCGCCGTCGACGATGAGCGGGAAGCAGACGCCGGAGCGGACCCCCGCGCGCCGGGCGACGGGGGCTCGGACGCAGTCCTCGACGGCGCCGAGGTCCTCGACGAACTGGAGCTCGCGCGCGGCCCAGGCGCGGCCGCAGAGCCCGACGCCCTCGGCGAACTCCGCCGCCATCGTGACGCGGCGGAAGTCCCGGTTGACCTCGCCGGACTCGACGCGGAAGCGCAGCGTGCGCGACGCCGGGTCGAGCCCCCAGTACGAGCCGTAGGCCCAGCCGAAGGCGTCCCGCACGACATCGAGCGCGGCCTTCGCGGCCTCCTCGGGGGTCGCTGCGCCCGACGCGGCCTCGAGCACGCGCGAGGTCGCCTGCGCCTCGAGCGCGGCCTCCCGCTGCGACTCCACCGTGCGGATGTGCGCCGCGGCCATCGAGAGGAGCGCGCCGACGGTGCGGAGCGTGTCGACGCGCTCGCGCGAGGGGGCGCCCTCGTCCGACGAGAAGAAGTCGAGGGTGCCGACCACCGCGCCGTCGACGATCACTGGCACGCACACCGCGGCGTGGACGCCGGCGCGGGCCGCGTGGGGCGCGCGGACGCAGTCGGCCACGGCGCCGATCTCGTCGACCTGCACCAGGTCGCGCCGCGCCCAGGCCCGCCCGTTGATGCCGACGCCCTCGGCGAAGGAAGCGCGCACGGTCACCGCGCGGAACTCCGCCCCCACCTCGCCCGAGTCGACGACGAACCGCAGCTCGCGCCCGGCCGGGTCGACGCGCCAGAAGGAGCCGTACGTCCACCCGAGGGCCCGCCGCGCGGTGTCGAGGGCGGTCGCCGCCGCCTCGTCGGTGCTCTGGACGGCGCCGAGGGCGGCGATCACCGCGACGAGCGCCGCGGCGTCGGCGCGCGCCTCGCGCAGCGAGCCGTCGTCGTGGACGAAGAAGCCGTCGGGGTCGTTGGCGGGCAGGGCCGTGGCGCCCGCGTCGCCCGCCGTCTGCGCGGCCGCGTTGATCGATCGAGTGGTCATGGTGGCTGCTCGGTTGGTGGGGGGCGCCCGCGCGCTACGCCTCGGCCCGGTGCCCGACGGCCCGCTCCGGGTCGAGCAGCAGGAGGAGGGGGTTGAGCTTGTAGACGCCCCGGCAGAGCGAGCGCATGTCGGCCGGGAGGGTGTCGGGCACGCGCTCGAAGGCGTCGTCGGAGACCTCGACGACGTCGCCGATCTCGTCGACGAGGAGGCTCACGGTCGCGTCGCCGACGCGGATCACGACGTTCATCGGCTGCCGGTCGGCCGCGCGGGGCGGGAGCCCGAGGCGCGTGCGGAGTTCGAGCGCGGTGACGATCTGGCCGCGGAGGTTGATGAGGCCGCGGACCTCGGGCGACGCGAGGGGGACGCGCGTCATCTCCTGGTAGCGGATCACCTCCTGCACGCGGGTCACGTCGACGCCGAGGTACAGGTCCTGGAGGTGGAAGGTGCAGAGCTGTCGGGTGCGGGCCATGGCGGCGGTCCTTCAGGCGGCGTTGGGGTGGTCGAAGAAGGCGGGGTCGGCGGCGCGGATCACCCCGCGCACGTCGAGGACGTCGGTGACCCGGCCCTGGATCGTCGCGGCCCCGAGGAGGCCGGGCGTCGAGCTGCCCCGCTTGATGACGAGGGGCTCCTCGACGATGTCGAGGATGCGGCGGACGACGAGGCCCACGCTGCGCCCCTGCTCGGTGTAGACGAGAGTCGGGAGGGCGGCGGCGCCGTTGGCGGTCGGCTCGCCGATGACCGCCTGGCCCACGTCGATGAGCGGCAGGATGTCGTCGCGGTACTGCACCACCTGCCGGCGCCCCGAGCGCTCGATGCGCTCGCGGGGGAACTCCTCCAGGCGGGCCACCAGGGAGAGCGGCACGGCGACGCGGCCGTCGTGCTCGATCTCGAAGAGGAGCAGGGCCTGCTTGTTCGACTCGGCGCCGGCGGCGGACTTCGCGTCGGCCGAGGCGCGGTCGCGCGCGCCCACCGAGATGCCGCCGCGCTGCGCGAGGCCGGGCACGTCGAGGATCAGCGCGACGCGCCCGTCGCCCATGATGGTGGCGCCGGCGAACACGGTCACGCCCTGGATCTCCTTGCCGAGCGGCTTGACGACGATCTCCTCGGTGTCGCACACGCCGTCGACCACGAGGCCGAACTGCCGGTCGTCGGCCTGGAGCACGACGATGTTGAGCACGCGGTCGTCGTCGCTGGCCGCGGCCGGTCGCTCGGCCTCGCCGAGGGTGCGGTGGAGGTAGACGAGCGGGAGGAGGTTGCCGCGGAGGCGGTACACCGGCGCGCCGTGGATGGACTCGACGCCGGTGCGGGCCGCGGCGCCCTCGAGGCGCACGAGCTCGAGGAGGCTCACCTGCGGGATGGCGTAGCGGTCGCCGCCGTCGCGGATGATGAGCGCGGGGACGATGGCGAGGGTGAGCGGGATGCGGATCTTGAGGGTGGTGCCGGCGCCCGGCGCGCTCTGGATGTCGACGCTGCCGCCGATCTTCTCGATGTTGGTCTTGACCACGTCCATCCCGACGCCGCGGCCGGAGATGTTGGTCACCTGGGCGGCGGTGGAGAAGCCGGGAGCGAAGACGAGCGCGACGGCCTCGCGGTCGGTCATCCGCGCGGCGCGCTCGGCGCTCACGAGGCCCTTGCGCACGGCCGACTGGCGGATGCGCTCGGGGTCGATGCCGGCGCCGTCGTCGGCGACCTCGATGTTGACCCGGCCGCCTTCGTGGAAGGCGCGGAGGGTGAGGCGGCCGACGGGGGGCTTCGACCGCTCGGCGCGGACGGCGGGCGACTCGATGCCGTGGTCGATCGCGTTGCGGATGACGTGGGTCAGCGGGTCTTTGATGGCCTCGATGATGGTGCGGTCGAGCTCGGTCTCGGCGCCCTCCATGTCGAGGCGCACCTGCTTGTTGCAGAGGTGCGCCAGGTCGCGCACCACGCGCGGGAACTTGTTCCACACGCTGCCGATCGGCTGCATGCGGGTCTTCATCACGCCCTCCTGCAGCTCGGTGGTGATGAGGTTGAGGCGCTGCGAGGTGCCGGCGAACGCGGTGTCGCGGGTGTGCGCGCGGAGCTGCAGGATCTGGTTGCGCGCCAGCACGAGCTCGCCGACGAGGTTCATCAGCCGGTCGAGGAGCGTCACGTCGACGCGGACGGTCGAGTCCGACGGGCCCGACACGGCCTCGGCGGCGCCCTCAGCCGCGCGCGGCGCGGCGGGCGCCTCGGCGGGGGCCGCGGCAGGGGCGACGGGCGCGGGCGCGGGCGCGGGGGCCTGGGGCGGTGGCGCGGCGGGGGCCGACGCCGCGGGCGCGACAAGCACGACAGGCGCAGGCATGATGGGCGCGACGGGCGCGGCGGTGGTGCGCGGGCGCGGCGGTGGTGCGCGCGGGTGCGACGGGCGCGGGCGCGGGCTTCGCGGCGGGGGCCTGCGAGGCGCGGTCGAACACGACGAAGGCGGCCTGCGGCGCGGGCCGCGGCGCGCGCTGGGCGTTCGACGGGAGGTAGCCGTTGAGCGCCTCGACCAACGCGGTGAAGTCGTGCGACCCCTCGGCGCGGGTTTGCGCGACCGCGTCGAGGATCGCTCGCACGCCGTCGACCATCGCGAGGAGGTGCGAGGTCATCTCGCCGGTGAGGGTCAAGCGCTCGTCGCGGAGCAGGCTCAAGACGTTCTCGCCCGCGTGGGTGAGCGACTCGAGGCGGTGCAGGCCGATGAAGCCGGCCGTGCCCTTGATCGTGTGCACCGCGCGGAAGATCGTCGCGATGCGGTGCTTCGCGGTCGGGTCCTCCTCGAGCGCGACAAACTCCCGGTCGAGCGAGTCGAGGTTCTCGCGGCTCTCCGCGAGGAACTCCTTCAAGATGTCGTCATCGATCAGCATCCTCATGCACCCTTGTTCGTCAGCTCGTCCATGCGATCTCTTGAGCAAGCCTCGTGCCGCCTCGGCGCGCTGCGTGGCCTGCCCGGCCCTTCGTTGAATCCCCGCGTCGTCGGGGCGCCCGCGTCATCGGCTTGACGACGCGGCGCCACCGCCGTGACTACGCGGCGCAGGCGACCTCCACCTTGAAGCGGTGGCCCATCAGCCCCACCAGGCGGTCGACCGCGGTCGTCGTGAGGCGCGTCCCCGCGGGCAGCACGAGCGCGCCCAGGTGGTTGCGCAGATCGTGGGCCAGCACCATGCCCTCCCGCAGCTCGCCGGCGGAGACGACGCGGTTGGCCTTCGAGAGCACCTCGCCGATGACGGCGATGCGCGCCTCGCCGCCGCGGAGCGTGGCGACCCAGCAGCAGGTGTTGTCGTTGGCGGCGGACGCCCCGCCGGTCGCGCTCACCGGCAGGCCGGTGGTCACGGTCACGTGCTCGGCGAGCGCGGCCCGCTTCACCGCGCCGCCGGCGGTGTTCGCGAGCTCGCGGAGCATGTCGGCCAGGGCGTCCTGGGGCGCGTTCGGGTCGCCGAGCAGCAGCTCGCCGAAGGCCGGCAGGAAGCGCGCCTCGATCGCCGCCGTGACGCGCACCTCGGTCTCGTCCTGCGCCAGCGAGAGCGGGATGGTCGCGACCTGCGCGCCGGCGCCGAAGGACGCGACGCTGGTCACGTCGAGCGGCCCGACGAGCTGCGCGAGGTCGTCGGCGACCAGGGCGCCGAGCTCGCGCCACGCCCGGAGCTTCTGGAAGCTGCCGCCGCCCGACCAGTCCACCGCGGCGGGCGGGCGGGCCCAGGCGCGGATGCGCTGCGGCGCCTCCAGCCGGCCGAGCAGCTCCTCGCGGCTCAGGGGGCGCCGGCAGAAATCGTCCGCGCCGGAGGCGTAGATCCGCGGGATGTCCGTCGGCGGCTGGCCGTCGAGGACGACGAGCACATAGCTCCGGTCGGCGGCCTCCCGGGCGCGGAGCTGGGTGACCAGCGTCGCCGTCGTCGGGCCCCAGGCGGCGACCACCACGTCGGGGCGCTCGCGGTCGAGCGCGGCGAGGGCGGCGGTCGGGTCGGCGGCCTGCTCCACGCGGTACTGCGCCACCTGGAGCTGGCGGACGAGAGCGTCCCGGGTGACCTTGTTGTTGTCGACGACGAGCGCGAGCATCGGCGAGGCTCCTCCCTTTCGTGCGGGCTTCCGGGGAGTCGCTCAGGTGAGGAAGGCGCGCGTCATGTCGAGCAGCATGTCGGGCTTGAAGGGCTTCACGATCCAGCCCCGCGCCCCGAGGGACTTGGCCTTCTCGATGAGCTCGGCCTGGCCCTCGGTGGTGAGCATCACCACCGGCACCTTCGACCCGCGGCCGTGCGCGGCCTCGAGGAATTCAATCCCGCTCATGTTGGGCATGTTGACGTCGCAGACGATGAGCCGCAGGTCGTCGTTGGCGGCGAGCTTGGTCAGGCCGTCCTTGCCGTCGCTGGCCTCGACCACCTCGTAGCCTGAGGCCTTGAGCGCGCGGCCCACCATCGAGCGCACCATCGTCGAATCGTCGATCACCATCACCTTCATCGTGTTCTCCTTGTCTGCGTCATGCGGGCGGGCGCCTGGAGGCCCCCCGCGGGGTGTCGGTCGTGTCGCGTCACGCGGCCGGCGCGACGACCTCGAGCGGTCGGTTCGCCGGGAGCGGGAAGGTCATGCGGACGGCGGTGCCGACGTCCGGGGCCGAGCGGACGGTCAGCTCGCCGCCGAGGGCCCGCGTGGCGTCGAGGAGCGCGCCCAGCCCGACGCCGCGGCCCGACAGGTCGGTGACCTCGGGCACGGTCGAGAGGCGGTCCGCGAAGAGCGCGCCTTCGAGCGCGTCTGGCGAGCTCACGCGGAGGCCCATGCCCGAGGCGAGCTCCCGCACGCGGTCCCAGTCGACCCCGCGGCCGTCGTCCTCGACCTCGACGACGAGCCGGTCGCCCTCCACCGCGGTGCGCAGGAGGAGCGCGCCGCCGGCAGGCTTGCCCTTGGCCGCGCGCTCGCCGGGCGCCTCGATGCCGTGGCCCACCGCGTTGCGCACGGCGTGGACCAGCGCGCCCCAGAAGCCCCGCCAGCGCTTCGCGTCGAGCCGCACGCCGTTGTCCTCGACGCGCACGGTGAGGCCGCGCTTGCCGAGGCGGTCGGCGATCTGGGTCGCCAGCTCGGCGAAGTGCGCGAGGCGCCGGCGCGACGGCTCCAGGCGGAGCTGGCGGAGGAGCGCCATCGGGGCGTCGTGGTCGGGGCACCGGCGGACGGCGTCGACGAGCGCGGCGTACTGGGCCTCCTCCAGCTCGATGACGTCCCGGCGGCCCATCATGCGCTCGACGTCCCGGGTGATGCGGGCCCAGTCGTCGGTGAGGCGCGCGGTCATCGCGGGGGGCGGCGCGTCGCCGGTGGCGTCGATGTGGCCCTCGATCTCCTCACAGAGCGAGGCGACGCTGGCGACGCCGAACAGGGCGGCGTTGCCCTTGAGCGTGTGCAGCGCGCGCCGCACCGCGGAGAGGCCCGCGCGGCGGTCGTTGACGGTGTCGACGAGGTCGTCGGCCTCCGCGAGGAAGGCGGCGACCCCGGGGCGGTCGTCCTGCACGCGCCCGAGCATCGCGAGGAGGTCGGCCTGGCGCGCGTTGGCCTGCTCGCGCTCGAGCGCGGCGGTGATGTCGCTCGCCACGACGAGGTAGCGGGTGGCGGCGTCCGCGCCGCCGATGGGGCGGTACTCGATCAGCAGGTGGCGCCCCGACGTCGCGAGGCGCCGCGGCATCTGCTCGAGGGTGACCTCGGCGGGCATGACGCCGGCGGCCACCTCGTCCCAGGCCACCCGCGAGCACAGCGCGAACTCCGGGGAGAACGCCTGGAGGCAGTCGAACCATGACGACCCCGCGGCGGGCGCGCCGAACCAGCGGTCGAAGGCCGCGGAGCGCTCGGGCGCGAGGCGGCCCAGCGGGTCGATCGACGCAAACCCCTGGCTCGCGTGGTCGAGCAGCAGGCGCAGCTCGACGTTCTTCTCCGCGAGCTCGCCGGCGCGCGCGGCCACCTCGCGCTCGTAGGCCGAGACGTGGCCCGAGTGCCTCCGCGCCACCACCGCGAGCGCCGCGCAGGTGGCCGCGGTGACCGCGAGGGCCAGGGCGCCGCCGACGCGGGGGCGCGAGGCGATCGCCGCGAGCGCCGAGAGGTTGGCCGCCGCGAGGAACAGCGCCGCGCGCTTGACGCGGGTCAGATACCCGCGACCGTGCGCGGAGATCTCATCGGGGGCAGTGTCGGTTCGCGGGAGCTGCATGGTGCGCCGAGCGGAGTGACTCGGAGCAACCGTCGTGCCGGGCTTGCAAGGCCGAGGTTCCGGCGTGTCGTCGCGTCGTCGCCGCGTCGCGCGCGTCAACGAGGTGACGCGGCGTCAGCGGCTCGTCGACGGCGCGGTCAGCCGGCGAACTCCCGGAGCACCTTGCTCCCCTCGCGCATGAGCGCGTCGACCCGCGCCTCGTTGAGCCCGAGCGCCTCGCGCGCCTCGTCCTCGTAGCTGATCCGCGGCACCGAGGTGGCCTCGGGGGGGTTCGGGAAGCGCGCGCCGAGCCGCTCGGCCAGTCCCTCGGCCACGATCAGCGCGGCGATCATCGGGTGGGCCTCGCCGTCGACGCGGAGGTCGTGGTGGTTGGCGAGGACGAAGGCGGTCTCGGGGGCGAGGTTCCACCGCGCGGCCATGCGGGCGGAGAGCTGCTCGTGGATCTCGATGAGCGACGGCCACACGAGCGAGAGGTCGGGGCGCGTCGGGCCGCGGGTGCGCTCGCCGAGCACCATCAGCCCGACCGCGAGCCCGACGTCCGAGAGCAGCCCGCACAGGAAGGCCTCCGCGGTGGGCAGGCCCGCCGAGCGGCATACGACCGCCGCGAGCGCCGCCACCGCGACCGAGCGCCGGCGGAGCGCGTCGGCGGTGGCCTGGTAGCCCGCCGCGCGGAAGATGCGCATCGAGAGGGCGATCTCGATGGCGAGGTTGCGCACGCCGAGGAGCCCCACGCGCACGGCTGCGTCGCGCACGGTGTTGACGCGGCCGGTGGTCGCGTACGCAGCCGAGTTGGCGCGGCGGATGAGCTGCGCGGCGAGGGCGGGGTCCTGCGTGAGCACCCGGGCGACGTCGGCGACGCTGGTGTTGGGCTTCCGCGTGAGCTCCACGAGCTGCGTGGCCACCTCGGGGAGCACGGGCGGGCTCCAGTCTGGGTCTTCGAGCACCGCCGCGAGGCGGTGCGCGAGCTCCGAGCGGCCCACCGAGGAGGTCCCCTCGACCCCCACCGAGACGACGCCCCAACCGTACGATTCCCAGCCGGCTTTGCTGTCTGGCATTCCCATCATCGCGCTCTCACCCTGGACGCGGAATTGGTGCGTCCGAGGCGTTGAACGGCGGGTGCCTCGCCGAACCTGAGCCGTGGGCGCGTCACGAAGGCGCGCCGAAATCCGAGCGCCCGGGGGTACGATCCGCGGCCTGATGGACGCCCCCTCCGACGACTTCGCCCCGATGCTCAACGCCGCGCGCGACGGCTGGTGCACCGCGATGGACCTCCGCTTCGTCCGCGCCACCCGCGACGAGGTCGTCGCCGAGTGGACCGTGGGCCCGCAGCACCTCCAGGCGTACGGCATCGTGCACGGCGGCGTCCACTCGGGCGTGGTCGAGACGCTGGCCTCGGTGGGCGCCGCGCTCGACGTCATGCCGCACGGTCGGTCGGCCGTCGGGCTCGAGAACCACACGTCCTTCCTCCACGCGGTGCGCGGGGGAACGCTGCGGGCCGTCGCGCGGCCCCTCTCACGTGGGCGCCGCACGCAGGTGTGGGAGGTCACGGTCGCCGACGAGTCGGGCCGCGCCGTCGCCGTGGGGCGCGTCCGCATGCTCTGCCTCGACGAAGGCGCGCGCGTCGCCGGCGAGGACGTCGCGATCAAGACCGCGCCGACGGAGTGAGGCCCGCGCACGGTGCGCGGCGCGCGGGGATCGGGTGACGGTCCGTTGACGCGCGGGGTCGCATCGGGTCTCATCCGCGGCGCATTCCCGAGAGGAGCGAAGGGCGATGGCGCGACGAAGCACGAAGTGGGCGGCGTACGGTCTGGCGGCGGCGCTCGGGCTCGCGCCCGGGTGGGCGGCGGGCGACGTGATCCCGCCCGACGTGGACGCGTGCCGTTCGCAGCAGGTGGGCGCGGCCTGCGGCGGCGCGATGGGCGTGCCCGCGGGGCGATGCCAGCAGGACACCTGCTCCCGCATCGACTACGCGGGCTGGAACCGCGACGCCATGGCCGCCCCGCCCTCGATGCAGTACGCCTGCGTGCGCTGCGTGGCCGGCGCGTCGGACGCGGGTTCGAACGATGGCGGCGCGACCGACGGGGGCGTAGCGCCGTCGAGCAGCGGCGGGTGCAGCGTCGTGACGACGCCGGCGGGACGTCGCTTCGGCCCGTGGCTCCTCGCGGGCCTCGTCGGCGCGGCCTTCCTGGTGCGCCGCCGCCGCGAGGGGTGAGCGTGCAGGCCGTCGCGGGAGAGGCCGCGGCGCTCGACCGCGTCGTCGAGGCGCTCCTCGGGCCGGCAGACCGTGTGCGGCGCGTGCTGCTGGGGGCCTTCGCGCCGTGGCTCCGCCCGGTGTTCGCGCGGCGCGACCTGCGCGTCGGGCTGATGGGCGTGGCGGGCGTGTCGTTCGCGCTCGGGCTCGTCGCCGCGGCGCCGCTCTGGTGCCTGCTGTGGGGGCCGCTGCTCGTCGGCGTGCCGCACCTGCTCGCCGACGCGCGCTACCTCGTCGCGCGGCAGGGGCTGCACCGACGGGCGGGCTTCTGGGCCGCCGTCGCGCTGCCCGCGGCGCTGACGTGGTCGTCCCCGCGCGCGCCGCTCGGCCTCGTCGCCGTGGTCGGCGCGGCGGCCATCGCGCGGACTTCCCTCCTACGGCGCGCGGCGGTCGCGGTGCCCGCGGCGCTCCTGGTCGCGGCGGCGCTGCGGGCGGAGGCGCGGGTGTCGCTCGCGTTCGCGCACGCGCACAACGTCGTGGCGCTCGCGCTGTGGTGGGCTTGGGCGCGCGGGCGCGGCCGCTGGCGTGCGCTGGTGCCGGCGTGCGCTGCGGCGGGGGCGTGCGCGGTGGCCCTCGGCGCGCTCGACGACGTCGCGCTGCGGCCGTGGGCGCTGCGGGCCCCGGCGGCGGGCTTCGACCTCGGGGTCGTCGCGGGGGAGCTGTCGCCCGTCGACCCGGCGCGCCACCCGCTCGCCGCGGCGCGCTGGGCGCTGGCGTTCGCGTTCCTCCAGTCGGTTCACTACCTTGCGTGGCTGCGGCTGCTGCCCGACGAAGATCGCGCGCGTTCAGGCGTCCGCGGGTTCGTCGGGAGCTACCGCGCGCTGGTCGCGGACGTGGGTCGCCCGCTCGTGGCGCTGGCCGCGCTGGCGGTGGTGGCGCTGGTGGTGGGCGGCATGGCGAGCGGCGTCGCGGCGCGCGGGGCGTACCTGCGCCTCGCCTTCGGGCACGGGTACCTCGAGCTCGCCGTCGTCGCGCTGCTCGCGCTGGAGGGGCGCTGGCGTCGCGCGGACGGGGGCGCGGTCGCGTGAGCCCGTACGTGTTCGCATGGCTGAAGGCCTTCGCCTTCACGCAGCTCGTCGAGGTGCCGGTGTACCGGCGGGCCGGGTGCCCCTGGGCGGGCGCCTTCGCCGCGAGCGCCCTCACGCACCCGGTGGTGTGGTTCGTGATCTTCCCGCACGCGCCGATCGGTTACGTCGCGAAGGCGGTGCTCGCGGAGACCTTCGCGTGGGGCGCCGAGGCGCTCTGGCTGCGCTACGCCCTCGGGATCAAGCGCGCGTGGGCCTGGAGCCTGCTCGCCAACGGGCTGTCGTTCGGGCTCGGGCTCGCGTCGCGGGCGCTCTACGGCTGGCCCTGACGAGGTGAGCCGGAAGAAGCGATGCTCGCCGTGAGGCGACGCGCCCGCTGGACGACGTCCGGGGTGGGCACGATCATTCGGCGCCATGACGTCGCGCCGCTCGTCGCATCTTCGCCCGTGGCCCCTGCCGCTCGCGCTGGCCCTGCTCGCGGGGTGTGTCGCTGCTGTTGATGGCGAGGAGGTGAGCGACGACTGGGACGAGGGACGCGCGGTCTCCGCGGTGGCGGTGGCGGGCCGCTGGACGATGCCCGCGTCGGTGCGCGCGGTCGCGGCGCGCCAGCGCGTCGGCTACGACGGGCCGCCGCCCTGGAACGGCGGGCGCAACTGCGGGGGCACGTTCCTCGCGGGGACGCGCGAGCTCGGGGACTACCTGCGTCGGAGCTTCCGCCAGGTGCGCTCGTACGGCGGGTACTCGTGCCGGCCCAACACCGCCAACACCAGCCAGACGTCGGTGCACGGCACCGGCCGCGCGATCGACGTCTTCATCCCGCTCATCCGCGGCGAGGCCGACAACACCCTCGGCGACCCGGTGGCCCACTGGCTCGTCAGCCACGCGCAGGAGATCGGCGTCCAGCTCGTCATCTGGGACCGCTCGATCTGGGGCCCCGCCACCAGCCCCGACGCGCGCCCCTACACCGGGCCGCACCCGCACAACGACCACCTCCACGTCGAGCTCACCGTCGACGGCGCCAACCGGCGGACGGCGTGGTTCCGCGACCGGGCGGCCGACACCGACAACGACGGCGTGGCCGACGCCCGCGACAACTGCGCGCGCGCCTCCAACCGCGACCAGCGCGACAGCGACCGCGACGGCCGCGGCGACGCTTGCGACAACTGCGACCGCGTCCGCAACCGCGACCAGCGCGACGGCGACCGCGACGGCGTCGGCGACGTCTGCGACAACTGCCGCGCCCGCGACAACCGCGACCAGCGCGACGAGGACGGCGACGGGGCCGGGGACTCCTGCGACAACTGCCTGCGCCGCGACAACCGCGACCAGCGCGACGGCGACCGCGACGGCGTCGGCGACGTCTGCGACAACTGCCCGGCGGCCTCCAACCGCCCGCAGGCCGACCGCGACGGCGACGGCCGCGGCGACCGCTGCGACCCGGACGTCGAGGGCGACGGCGTGCCCGACGCGACCGACAACTGCCCGAGCGGGCCCAATCCCGACCAGCGCGACACCGACCGCGACGGCCGCGGCGACGCCTGCGACGGCGACGACGACAACGACGGCGTTCCCGACGCGCGCGACAACTGCCGCGCGCGCCCCAACCCCGCGCAGGCCGACGGCGACGGCGACGGGCGCGGCGACGCCTGCGACGACGGCGACGGCGACGGGGCCTTCGACGCCGACGACAACTGCCCGCGCGGCGCCAACGCCGACCAGGCCGACCGCGACGGCGACCAGGTGGGCGACGTCTGCGACGCCGACGACGACAACGACGGCGCGCCCGACGACCGCGACAACTGCGCGGAGGCCGCCAACGGCGGGCAGGAGGACCTCGACGGCGACGGCCGCGGCGACGACTGCGACGACGACCGCGACGGCGACGGCGTACCCGACGCGACGGACAACTGCAGCGACGTGGCGGGCGCCGACCAGGGCGACCTCGACGGCGACGGCGAGGGCGACCTCTGCGACGACGACGCGGACGGCGACGGGCTGCTCACCGCCGACGACAACTGCCCCTTCGACGCCAACGCCGACCAGCGCGACGCGGACGGCGACGGCTTCGGCGACGTGTGCGACGGCGCGGGCGCCACGGGCGACGGCGGCGTGGGCGAAGGTGACGGGGGCGAGGGCGACGGCGGGTGGAAGGGGGGGAAGCCGCCCGAGGGCGAGGTTCCGCCGAGCGACGACGACGGGCCCGAGCAGCCCGCGCCGGAGGACGGGGTCTCGTTCGTGGAGAGCGCGCCCGCGTGCGGGGCCTCGCCGCGCGTCGGGCGCGGCGGCCTCGGGGCGCTCGCGGTGTTCGCGCTGGCGGCCCTCGGGCGGCGCCGACGCGGGCTCAGCCGCGGGGCCGGCGGCGCATCATCGGGATGACGTACCAGAGCGCCAGCAGCGTGGCGGCCGACCCGGCGCCGACCGCGACGGCCGCGCCGTGCGAGAGGATGAGCGACGTGACGACGTAGAGCGTCACCGACACGCCGGCCGCCAGCGCGAGCATCGCGCCGAGGGCGAAGCGCGAGCCGAGGCGGATGATCCAGGCCTTGTCGCCGTGGTGGAAGCGCATCCGGTGGTGCGCCGTCGGCGCGAGCAGGAGCGCGCAGGCGAAGGCGACGAAGAGGAGCGCGGCGAAGTAGGCGGACTTGAGGTCGCCGCGCATCTGGTCGAAGCGGTTGCTGAAGGGGACGGTGAGGAGGAAGGCGAAGAGCACCTCCACGCCCGGCAGCGCGACGCGGATCTCCTCGAGCAGCTCCCCGTACTCGCGGCGCGTCTCCTCGGTCTCTCCCGACGGCGTCGTGGGCTCCATGCGGGCCCTTCCTGGGGCCACCCGTCGGCGACGTCGACCCGCGTGCAGACGTCGTCGCAGCCTCGCGCGGGGGACGTCGAACGCACCCGCGCGCGCCGTGACGCCCGCGCGCCACGCTTGTGGCCGCACGCCACGCGGGCGCTTCGAAGATGTGCGGAGCGCTCGTGTGGCGCGGCGCGTGCTCAGCGCCGGGGCCTGGAGAGGCGATGACGATCCTGGTGACGGGCGGGGCGGGCTACGTGGGCTCGCATGCGGTGTACGCGTTGGAGGAGGCGGGCCGGGAGGTGGCGGTGGTCGACGACCTCAGCGCGGGCCGCCGCGAGGCCGTGCCCCCGTCGGTTCCGCTGCTCGTCGCCGACGTCGCCGACCGCCCGCGGGTCACCGCCTTCCTCCGCGAGCGCCGGGTGACCGCGGTGCTCCATTTCGCGGCGCGCATCCAGGTGGGCGAATCGGTGGTCGACCCGCGGCGCTACTACGTCGGCAACGTGGCCGCGTCGGTGGCGCTCCTCGAGGCGTGCCTCGACGCGGGCGTCAACACCTTCGTCCTCTCGTCGACCGCGGCGGTGTACGGTGGCGCGCACCCGTCGCCGCTCACCGAGGACCTCGCGCCCGCGCCGTCGAGCCCCTACGGCGAGACCAAGCTCGCCGTCGAGCGGATGCTGGCCGCCTACGCCGCCGCGTACGGGCTGCGCTACGCGGCGCTGCGCTACTTCAACGCGGCGGGCGCGGCGCCCGAGCGCGGGCTCGGCGAGCGGCACGAGCCCGAGACGCACCTGATCCCCGCGGCGCTCGACGTCGCGCTCGGGCGCCGCGCGCGGCTCGAGGTGTTCGGCGACGACTACCCCACGCCGGACGGCACCTGCGTGCGCGACTACGTCCACGTGCTCGACCTCGCCGACGCGCACCTCGCCGCGGTCGACCACCTCGCGCGCGGCGGCGAGGGCGGCGCCTTCAACCTCGGCGCGGGCGTCGGGCGCTCGGTGGCCGAGGTGGCCGAGGCCGTGCGGCGCGTCACCGGCCGGCCCGTGCCCGTCGCGTACGGGCCGCGTCGCCCCGGCGACCCCGCCGTCCTGGTGGCCTCGCCCGCGAAGGCCGAGCGCGTGCTCGGCTGGCGCGCGCGGCGCTCGTCGCTCGAGCGCGTGGTCGGCGACGCCTGGAAGTTCCACGAGCGCGCGTTCGCACGGAGCGGCGCGCGCGACACCACCCCCTCCCACGGAGCGGAGCACCGATGACTCAGCCGGCTGAACCCCTCGTCTGCCTGTCCCACCTGCGCTGGGGCTTCGTCTACCAGCGCCCCAACCACCTCATGAGCCGCTGCGGGCGAGAGCGCCCGGTCCTCTTCGTCGAGGAGCCCGTGACGCACGCGGGCCCGCCCGAGCTCGCCCTCGACGACGTCGCTCCCGGCGTCACCGTCGTCACGCCGCGCCTCCCACCCGCCACCACCGTCGCGGACGCCGAGGCGCTCCAGCGGCGCATGCTCGAAGGGCTGCTGCGGACCCGCGGGTCGCGCGCGCCCGCGCTGTGGTTCTACACGCCGATGGCGCTGCCGCTGGCGGCGGGCCTCGCGCCCTCGGTGGTGGTCTACGACTGCATGGACGAGCTCTCGGCCTTCGCCCACGCGCCGCCGGCGCTGCGCGAGCGCGAGCGGGCGCTGATGAGCCAGGCCGACCTCGTCTTCACCGGGGGCCAGAGCCTCTACGAGGAGAAGCGCGCGTGGCACCCCGCCGTGCACGCCTTCCCGAGCAGCGTGGACGCGGCGCACTTCGGCCGCGCGCTCGAGGGCCTCGCCGAGCCCGCGGACCAGGCCGACCTCCCGCGGCCGCGCGCGGGCTTCTTCGGCGTCGTCGACGAGCGGATGGACCTCGACCTCGTCGCGCGCCTCGCCGACGAGCGCCCCGAGCTCCAGGTCGTGATGGTGGGGCCGGTGGTGAAGATCGACCCCGACGCCCTCCCGCGCCGCCCCAACCTCCACTGGCTCGGGCCGCGCCCCTACGGCGAGCTCCCGGCCTACCTCGCGGGCTGGGACGTGGCGATCATGCCCTTCGCGCTCAACGCCGCGACGCGCTTCATCAGCCCGACCAAGACGCTCGAGTACCTCGCCGCCGGGCGCCCCGTGGTCTCCACCGCGGTGCGCGACGTGGTGCGCCCCTACGGCGAGAAGGGCGTCGTCGCGATCGCCGACGCCGCGGGCTTCCCGGCCGCGGTGGACGCCGCGCTCGCCGCCGACCTCGACGCGCACCGCCGCGCGGCCGCGGAGGCGGTGCGGGGCACCTCGTGGGATCGGACGTGGCGCGCGATGGCCCGGCTGATGGAGCGCGCCGCCGCGGCCCGCACCGCGCCGGCGGGCGCGACGGAGGCGGCGTGATGTTCGACTACCTCATCGTCGGCGCGGGATTCGCGGGGAGCGTGCTGGCCGAGCGCCTCGCCTCGCAGCTCAACAAGCGCGTGCTCCTCTGCGACCGCCGGCCCCACGTCGGCGGCAACGCCTACGACTGCTTCGACGACGCGGGCGTGCTCGTCCACAAGTACGGGCCGCACATCTTCCACACCGGGTCGCCGCGGGTGTTCCGCTACCTGTCGCGCTTCACCGAGTGGCGGCCCTACGAGCACCGGGTGCTCGCCCACGTCGACGGCAAGCACGTGCCCTTCCCGATCAACGTCGACACGGTGAACGCGCTCTACGGCACGCGGATGGGGCCCGAGGAGGTGGCGCAGTTCTTCGCGCGGGTGGCCGAGCCCGTCGCGCGGTGCCGCACGTCGGAGGACGCCGTGGTCTCCAAGGTGGGGCGCGAGCTCTACGAGAAGTTCTTCAAGAACTACACGCGCAAGCAGTGGGGCGTCGACCCCTCGGAGCTCGACGCCTCGGTGGCCTCGCGCGTCCCGGCGCGCGCCAACCACGACGACCGGTACTTCACCGATGAGTTCCAGGCGATGCCCCTCCGCGGCTACACGCGCATGTTCGAGAACATGCTCGACCACCGGAACATCACCGTGGTCACCAACGCCGACCACCGCGACCTCGTCGGCGAGGTGGGCTTCCGCGAGACGATCTACACCGGCCCGGTCGACGCATTCTTCGACCACCGCTACGGCCCGCTGCCGTACCGCTCGCTCGACTTCCGCTTCGAGACGCACGACCGCGAAGTCTTCCAGCCCGCCGCCGTCGTCAACTACCCCAACGAGCACGACTACACCCGGGTGACGGAGTTCAAATACCTCACCGGGCAGCGGCACCCGAAGACCACCGTCGTCTACGAGCGCCCCACCGACCACGGCGACCCCTACTACCCCGTGCCGCGCCCCGAGAACGCCGCGCTCTACCAGCGCTACAAGGCCCTCGCCGACGCGACGCCCAACGTCCGCTTCGTCGGGCGCCTCGCCACCTACCGCTACTACAACATGGACCAGGTCGTCGGCCAGGCGCTCGCCGTCTTCGACCAGATCCGCGGCGCGCACGCCGACGCCGGCGCCGCGGTCGCGTGAGGCGCCGATGCCCGTCCCGCTGGCCCGCCTCGGGATCGTGAGCGACCCGCCGCCGGAGCCCGAGGGGGCCGACGGCGGGCACGGCTATCCCCGGCCGCAACTGCGACGCGACCGGTGGATCAACCTCAACGGGGCCTGGGACTTCGCCCTCGACCCCGAGGCCGCGTGGCTCGACCCCGCGGAGTGCGCCTTCGACCGCACCATCGTCGTCCCCTTCGCGCCGGAGACGCCCCGCAGCGGCGTCGGCGACACGGGATTCTACAAAGCGGTGTGGTACCGGCGGCAGCTCGCCGTGCCGCCGCTCGGGCCCGACGAGCGGCTCCACCTCCACTTCGGCGCCGTCGACTACCTCGCGCAGGTGTGGGTCGACGGCGCGCTCGCCGGCGAGCACGAGGGAGGCTACACGCCCTTCACCGTCGACGTGACGCAGCGGGCCCGCGGGCGCGCCTCGATCACCGTCACCGTCCGCGCCTTCGACGACCCGTGGGACCTCGCCAAGCCCCGCGGCAAGCAGGACTGGAAGCTCGAGCCCCACGCCATCTGGTACCCGCGCACGACCGGCATCTGGCAGACGGTGTGGGCCGAGGTGGTGCCGCGCACGCACGTGGAGTTCATCCGGTGGACGCCCAACCTCGAGCGCTGGGAGATCGGGCTCCACGTGCGGCTCCAGGGCGCCGCGGGCCGTCGATTGCGCCTGGCCGTCAAGCTCCGCGTCGGCAACGTCGTGCTCGCCGACGACGACTACAGCGTGGTGGCCGGCGAGGTGCACCGCCGCATCGCCCTCTCCGACCCGGGCATCGACGACTTCCGCAACGAGCTGCTCTGGTGCCCCGACCACCCGACCCTCATCGACGCGACCCTCACCGTGCGCGACGAGTCGGGCGCCGAGCTCGACATCGTGAAGAGCTACACCGCCCTGCGCGCGGTGTCGGTGCGCGGCGATCGCTTCGTGCTCAACGGCCGCGACCAGCCCCTGCGCATGGTGCTCGACCAGGGCTACTGGGAGGGGACCGGGCTCACCGCGCCCGACGACGAGGCCCTCCGCCGTGACGTCGAGCTCGCCCGCGCGATGGGCTTCAACGGCGCGCGCAAGCACCAGAAGATCGAGGACCCGCGCTACCTCTACTGGGCCGACCGCCTCGGGCTCCTCGTGTGGGAGGAGATGCCGAGCGCCTATCGCTTCACCCAGCGCTCGGTCGAGCGGCTCACGCGCCAGTGGATGGAGGCGATGCGCCGCGACGCCAGCCACCCCTGCATCGTCGCGTGGGTCCCCTTCAACGAGTCGTGGGGTGTGCCCAACCTCCCCGACAACGCGCCCGAGCGGCACTACGTCCAGGCGCTCTACCACCTCACCCGCACCATCGACGCGACGCGCCCCGTCGTCGGCAACGACGGCTGGGAGAGCGTCGCCACCGACATCATCGGCGTCCACGACTACGACCCGTCGCCCGCCCGCATCGCGCGGCGCTACCACGCCCACGACGTGCTCCCCCGGCTGCTCCAGCGCGAGCGCCCCGGCGGCCGCGCGCTCGTGATCGACACCGGCGCCCCGGCGCGCGACCAGCCGCTGGTGCTCTCGGAGTTCGGCGGGCTCGCGCTCGCGAGCGGGGAGCCGGGCACGTGGGGCTACTCGCACTGCGCCGACGCCGACGAGCTCGCGCGGCGCTACGGCGAGCTGCTCGGCGCGGTCGGCTCCCTCGAGCTGCTCGCGGGCTTCTGCTACACGCAGTTCGCCGACACCTACCAGGAGGCCAACGGGCTGCTCCGCGCCGACCGGACGCCGAAGTTCCCGCTGGCGGCGATCGCGGCGGCGACGGCGGGCCGCGACGCGCCGCACCCGTCCGAACCGCCGCCCGGCTCGGCCGACGGGGGCTGAGAGACGACGCCATGGAGCCCACCGCGCTGCACCGGCGCTCGCTCACCAAGCCCGACGGCCGCGGGCTGTGGCTCTACGGCCGCGCGCCGCTCGACGAGGTCGATGCCGTCGAGCCCGCGGGCGACCGCCCCGCGCCCAACCCCCACCTCCGCTGGCACCCGCTGCGCGGCGAGTGGGTCGCGTACGCCGGGCACCGCCAGGCCCGCACCTTCCAGCCGCCCGCGGACTACAACCCCCTCGCGCCCACGCGCGACCCGGCCCACCCCACCGAGGTGCCCGCGGGCAACTGGGAGGTCGCGGTGTTCGAAAACCGCTTCCCCACGCTCTTCGCCGGCGCGCACGACCCGCCCGCGGAGCTCGTCGGCACGCTGCCCGCGCGCGGCTCGTGCGAGGTGGTGGTCTTCACGCAGGACCCTTCCGCCTCGCTCGGCTCGCTCCCCGTGGAGCGTGTCGCGCTCGTCGTGTCGGTGTGGGCCGACCGTCACCGCTCGCTCGCGGCCCGCGGCGACGTGCTCTACGTCTTCCCCTTCGAAAACCGCGGCGCGGCGATCGGCGCGACGCTTCCCCACCCGCACGGGCAGATCTACGCCTTCCCCTTCGTGCCGCCGGTCGCCGCGCGCGAGCTCGCCCTCCAGCGCGAGCACCACGCGCGCTGCGGCCGCGGCCTCCTCGCCGACCTCCTCGACGCCGAGCGCCGCGACGGGCGCCGCGTCGTGTTCGAACGCGGCGGCGCCGTCTCGGTGGTGCCCGTCTGCGCGCGCTACGCCTACGAGCTGTGGGTGGCGCCGCTGCGGCCCGTGCCGACCTTCGCCGACCTCTCCGTGGCCGAGGTCGACGACTTCGCCGCCGCCCTCAAAGACGCGCTCCAGCGCCTCGACGCGCTGTGGAGGAAGCCCATGCCGTACGTCCTCGTGTTCCACCAGGCGCCCACCGACGGGCGCGCGCACCCGGAGGCGCACCTGCACGCCGAGATCTACCCCGCGCTGCGGATGCCCGACCGGCTGAAGTACCTCGCGGGCTGCGAGCTCGGCGCCGGGTCGTTCACCGCCGACACCATCCCCGAGGAGAAGGCCGCCGAGCTGCGCGCGCTGCAGGTGTCGCCGTGACGCCCGGCCACCGCTACGGCCCCCACGCCTTCGAAGCGCGCTTCGGCGTCGCGCCCGGCGTCGTCGTGCAGGCCCCGGGGCGCGTCAACCTCCTCGGCGAGCACACCGATTACAACGGCGGCTTCGTGCTGCCGACGGTGATCCCGCAGCGCACGGGCGTCGAGGCCGCGCGCGCCCCCGACCGCGAGGCGCTGGTGGTGAGCGAGGACGTCGGGCCGCCCGCCCGCTATACCCTCGGCGACGAGCGGCCCGCGGGGACGTGGGGCGACTACGCGAAGGGGCTCACCTGGGCGCTCGCGCGGGAGGGCTTCCGCGTCGGGGGCTTCGTCGCGCGGGTCACGTCGAGCGTGCCCGTGGGCGCCGGGCTCTCGTCGAGCGCGGCGCTGCTGGTGGCCTTCGGGCGCGCGCTCCGGGCGCTCTTCGACCTGCCGCTCGACGACCTCGCGCTCGCCCTCGTCGCGCACCGCGCCGAGCACGATTTCGTCGGCGTCCCCGTCGGCGTGATGGACCCGGTGGCCGTGAGCCTCGCCGCGACGCACACCGCCCTCTTCCTCGACACCCGCGCGATGCGCTTCGAACGCCTGCCGCTGCCCCCGTCGGTTGAGCTCGTGGTCGCGGACTCCGGCGTCACGCACCGCCACGCCACCGGCGACTACCGCGCGCGCCGCGACGAGTGCGCCCGCGCCGCGCGGATGCTCGGGCTCCGCGAGCTCCGCGACGCGCCGCCGGACTGGGGTCGCGCGGCCGCGTCGCTGCCGCCGCCCCTCGGCCGACGCGTCCGCCACGTCGTCACCGAGAACGCCCGCGTGCTCGACGCCGTCGACGCCCTGCGCGTCGGCGACGTCGCCCATTTCGGCGCGCTCATGAACGACGGCCACCGCTCGATGCGCGACGACTACGAGGCTTCGCACCCCGCGGTCGACCGCCTCGTCGAGCGCGCGCAGGCGCACCCGGGAACGCTCGGCGCGCGGATCACCGGCGGCGGCTTCGGCGGCTCCGTCGTCGCGCTCGTCCGGGCCGGGGCCGCGGAGGACGTGGCCGCGTCGGTGCTGCGCGAGGCCGAGCGGGACGGGCGCCGCGGCGTCCGGGTGCTGGTCCCGGCGGGGTGGCCGTGAGCGCGCTCGAGCTCTGGGCGGGCGCGGAGTGCACGGTCAACCGCGTCGGCGACGTCCTCTTCGACCAGGTGCGCGCGACCGGCCACCACGACCGCGTCGGCGACGTCGACCTGCTCGCGAGCCTCGGCGCGCGGGCCGTGCGGGTGCCGATCCTCTGGGAGCGGACGTGGCCCGACCCCGCCGCGCCGCCCGACTTCTCCTGGGCCGACCGCACCATGAGTCGCCTCCGCGCGCTCGGCGTCCGCCCGATCGTGGGCCTCGTCCACCACGGGAGCGGCCCCCGCGGCACCGACCTGCTCGACCCGGGCTTCCCCGCGGGCCTCGCGCGCTTCGCCGAACGCGTGGCCGCGCGCTACCCCTGGGCGATCGACTACACCCCCGTCAACGAGCCGCTCACCACCGCGCGCTTCAGCGCGCTCTACGGGCACTGGTACCCGCACCGGCGCGACACGAGCTCCTTCCTCCGCGCGCTCGTCCACCAGGTCCGCGCGACGGCGCTGGCGATGCGGGCGATCCGCGCGCTCGTGCCCGACGCGCGCCTCGTCCAGACGGAGGACCTCGGCGCCGTCGCGGGCCCTGCCTCCCTCGCGCGTCAGGTCGCCTACGAGAACCACCGGCGCTGGCTCAGCCTCGACCTCCTCTTCGGCCGCGTCACGCCCGCGCACCCGCTGTACGGGCACCTCGTCGCGTCGGGCATCGACGCCGACGAGCTCCGCGCGCTCGCCGACGAGCCCACCCCGCCCGACCTCGTCGGGGTCAACTACTATGTCACCAGCGACCGCTACCTCGACGACCGCCTCGCGCGCTACCCCGCCGCGGCGCACGGCGGCAACGGGCGCGACGTCTACGTCGACGTCGAGGCCGTCCGCGTCGCGTCGGCCGGGCTGCGCGGGCACGAGGCCGTGCTGCGCGAGGCGTGGGCGCGCTACCGGGCGCCGCTGGCCGTGACCGAGGCGCACCTCGGGTGCTCGCCCGAGGAGCAGGTCCGCTGGCTCTGGGAGGCGTGGCGCGGCGCGGAGGCGGCGCGCGACGCGGGGGCCGACGTGCGCGCGGTGACGGTGTGGTCGGCCTTCGGCGCGTACGACTGGGACAGCCTCGTGACGCGCGCCGCGGGCCGCTACGAACCGGGCGCCTTCGACGTGCGGGGCCCGGCGCCGCGGCCGACGGCGGTGGCGCGCGCGGCGCGGGAGCTCGCGAAAGGCGGGCGTCCGACGCACCCGCTGGCGGCGGCGCCGGGGTGGTGGCGCCGCGAGGGGCGCGCGCTCGACCGGGCGGAGGGGGCGATGCGTGACGAGCTCGTCGGGCGGCCGATCCTGGTGACGGGGGCGGGCGGCGCGCTGGGCGCGGCGGTGGCGCGGGCCTGCGCCGAGCGGGGCCTGCCGGTGCGGGCGATGGCGCGCGCGGAGCTCGACGTCGCCGACGCGGGCGCGGTGGCGCGGGCGCTGGAGATGCTCGACCCGTGGCTGGTGGTCAACGCGGCGGGCCACGCGCGGGTGCACGACGCAGAGGACGAGCCCGAGGCGTGCCGCGCGCGGTCGGAGGGCGCGGCGGTGCTGGCGGAGGCGTGCCGGCGGCGCGGGGCGCGGCTGCTGGCGTTCTCGTCGGCGTTCGTGTTCGACGGGGGCAAGGGCGAGGCGTACGTCGAGGACGACCCGGTGGGGCCGATCAACGCGCTCGGGCGGTGCCACGTCGACGCCGAACGCGCCGTGCTCCGCGCGCTGCCGGGCGCGCTGGTGGTGCGGGCGGGCGTGCTCTTCGGGGCCGGCGCGGGCGCGAGCTTCCTCGCGGGCGCGCTGCGGGCCGCGTGCGGGGGCGGCACCTACGCGGCGCCCGACGACCGCTTCGTCTCCCTCGCGTACCTCCCGCACCTCGCCCACGCCTGCCTCGACCTCGCGGTCGACCACGCCGACGGCGTCTGGCACCTCGCCAACGAGGGCGTCGCGAGCTTCGCCGCGTGGGCCCACGCGCTCTGCAACGCCGCGGGGCTCCCGGCCACCGCGGTGCTCGCGCGGCCCGCCGACGAGCTCCCGCTGCGGGCGGCGCTCCCCGCGCGGGCGGCGCTGGCGAGCGCGCGGCGCCACCGGCTCCCCCCCGCGGCCGAGGCGCTGCGGGCCTACGCCGCCGGCACCTGACGGGCTTCACGCATCGCGTCGTCGCAGACGGAGAGCACGCGCTCGATGTCCGCGTCGGTGTGGGCGAGGCTGGTGAACCACAGGTGCCGCGGGTGGAGCAGCACGCCGCGCGCGTAGGCCCCGGCGTAGAGCGCGTCGCGCTGGAGGTCGCGCGTTGCGGGCTCGGGGTGGGTGAAGCGGAGGAAGGGCATCGGCGGCAGCGGCTCGCCGTAGGCCTCCGCCGGCACGCCGTGGGCGCGCGCGATCGCGTCGAGGCCCCGGATGAGCCGCTCGCCCTGGCGCCAGGCATGCTCGGCGGCGCGCTCGCGCTCGATGATCTCGAGCGTCGCGAGGGCGGCGGCCATCGCGGCGGTGTCGCCGTGGTAGGTGGCGGAGACGTGGAGGCCGGCGCCGTGCTCCATCACCGCGCGTGAGCCGACGACGGCGGCGACGGGCCAGCCGTTGCCGAGCGCCTTGCTGACGGCGGTGAGGTCGGGCACGACGCCCGCGCGCCGCTGGAGGGAGCCGGGCGGCGTGCGGAAGGCCGTCTTCACCTCGTCGAGGATGAACACCGCCCCCGCCGCGCGCGTGATCGTCGCGAGCTCGCGCAGCGCGGCCTCGTCGTAGGGGAGGATCATCTCGGGCGCGAGGATCACCGCGGCGACGGCGCCGGGGTTCTCTTCGAAGAGGCGGCGCAGCGTGGCGGGCTCCGACGCGCGGAACTCCAGCACCTGGCGGTCGAGGCCCGCGGGCACCCAGGGCTCGAGCGGCAAACACCAGTCGTGCCAGCCGTGGTAGCCGCAGCGGGCGACGACGCGGCGTCCGGTGGCGCGGCGCGCGATGCGGAGCGCGGCGGTGGCGGCCTCCGAGCCCGTGCGGAAGAAGGCGCCCATCTCGGCGCCGGGGAAGCGCGCGACGACGGCCTCGACGAAATCGAGGTGGAGGGGATGGTTCATCGAGAGCAGGTGGCCGCGGGCGAGCTGCGCGCGCGCGGCCTCGTCGACCTCGGGGCGGGCGTAGCCGAGGAGGTAGGGGCCGAAGGCCATGAAGAGGTCGATGTACTCGTGGCCGTCGACGTCCCACACGCGGGAGCCGTGGCCTCGCTCGAAGTAGAGCGGCGAGCGCGCGGGGTCGATGAGGCAGCGGCCGGAGAGGTGGACGGCGCCGGGGATGAGCCTTTGCGCGCGGCGGTAGAGGGCTTGTGAGCGGGCGTAGCGGTCGGTGGGTTCCATCGGTGGGGCGCGCGCAATCAAGCGCCGCGCCACGGTCGCGGGGTTTCGCTACCCGCGCGCGTCGGCGAGGGACTTGCGCCGCAGGGCCACCACGCGCTCGGACTCCTTCGCGTCGACCTCGCGGAGGAAGGAGAACGACCAGGTGAACGTGCCCGCGCCCTGCGTCGCGGTGCGGAGCTCGGTGGCGAGCTCGCGCATCTCCGCCTGCGGGAGCTGGGCCTCGACGACGTCCCAGCCCTTCACCGCCGGGTCCTGGTCGTAGCCGAGCAGGTGCCCGCCGCGGCGCGCCGTGACGAGCCGCTGGACGCGCGGCGTGTGCTCCGACGGCGCGGTGAGGCGCAGCGTGGCGACGGGCTCGAGCAGCACGGGCCCCGCCTTCGGGAGCGCCTCGAGCAGCGCCACGCGCGTCGCCTGCTGGAAGGCCGCGTCGGAGCTGTCGACCGCGTGGTAGCTACCGTGGCGGAGCACCACCTTCACGTCGACCACGGGGAAGCCCAGCGGGCCCTGCTTGAAGTACTCGCGGGCGCCCTTCTCCACCGAGGCGAAATACTGCCGGGGGACGGCGCCGCCGGTGACGGTCTCGTCGAACGCGAAGCCCTCGCCGCGCGCGAGCGGCACCACGTCGAGCTCGACGTCGCCGAAGGCCCCGTGGCCGCCGCTCTGGTGCTTGAAGCGCCCGTGCGCCGACGCCGCGCGCGCGACCGTCTCGCGGTAGGCGACGGCGGGCGGGCCGGCGAGCACGTCGAGCCCGAAGCGGGCCTTGAGCCGGTCGAGCGCGAGGCGCAGGTGGCGCTCGCCCTGGCCCCAGAGAACGAGCTCGTGGGCCTCGGCGCTCGGCTCGACGCGCAGGCCGGGGCTCTCCTCGGCGAGCTTCGCGAGGGCGCCCGAGAGCTTCACGTCGTCGCCGGGGCGGGTGGGGCGCAGCGCGAGCGCGACGACGGGCTGCGGCTCTTCGGCGGCGATCAGCTCGACGGCGCCGTCGGCGTCGACCGCGTGGCCGGTGCGGAGCGCGTCGAGGTGGCCGAGCGCGACGACCTCGCCGGCGACGGCCTTCGCGGCGCGGGTCTGCTTCACGCCGAAGAGCCGGTGGACGCCCGACACGCGGCCGCCCCCGAGGGCCATGCCGTCCTCCACCTCGCCGCGCCACACGCGGGCGAAGGAGAGCTTGCCGACGTGGGGCGCGTGCACCGTCTTGAAGCTCTGCACGAGAGCCCCAGCGCCCGCGGGGACGCCGAGGCGGGTGGCGGTCTCGTGGGGCTCCGGGGCCTCGTGGCGGAGGGCCTTGAGGAGCCGGCGGACGCCGTGGTCCTGCTCGGCGGAGCCGAAGAAGACGTCGACGAGGAGGTCGGCCTTCAGGTCGTCGCGGAGGTTGGCGTACACCTCCTCGGCGGGCGGCGCGACGTCCTCGAGCAGCTCGGTGAGGAGGTGGTCGTCGAAGTCGGCGAGGTGCTCGAGCAGCGCGCGCCGGGCCTCCTGCTCCTCGGGGAGCGCCTCGTCGGGGAGCTTCGCGAGCTGCGCGTCCTCGTGGCCCTTGTAGCCGTAGGCGCGCTCGCTGACGAGGTCGACGAAGCCGACGACGTCCTGCCCGTCGCGCAGGGGGAGCTCGCGCATCACGAGGGGCCGCGCGCTCAGGCCCTGGAGCGCGGAGAGCGTCTCGCGGAGGCGGGCCGCGGCGCCGGGCTGGTCGACCTTGTTGATGAAGACGACGTGCGGCACCTTGTTGGCGTCGAGCCACGCGAGCGTGGGCGCGACGGCCGACGCGCGGGCCGGGTCGGCGTCGACCACCACCACCGCCACGTCGGCGACGCGAAGCGCGTGGAACGTCTCGGCGGCGAACTCCGACGAGCCCGGGCAGTCGAGGAAGGTCCAGTGCTCGCCCTCGGGGTCGGCGGTCGCGACGGCGAGCTCGGCGCCGACGCCGCGGGCTTTGGCCTCGGTGGCGAGGTCGCCGACGGTGCTCCGCTCGCGGGCGTTCCCCTTCTTCGGCAGGGCGCCGCTCGCGAGGAGAAGGGCTTCGAGCAGCGAGGTCTTGCCGCTCATCGACGGCCCGACGAGGGCCGCCACGCGCGGCGCGCGATGGTTCTTGGTCTCCACGGTGATCCTCCGCCAGTGAACGACCTCCGAGGGTCGCCGGCGGCGCGTGGCACGTGCAAGGGCGATGCACCCGGTCTTTTCCCACGCGCCGCGCGCGCTTTGTGCGAACCCGCTGCGCACCGCGCACGGAGGGTGCCGCACGACGGTGCGCGCCCCCGCGGCGAAGCCCTGTGGTAGCGTCGCGCCCCCGTGGATTTCACCGAGAACGAGCGCGAGGAGTTCGCCTGCAACTGCGGCTGCGGGCACCGGTACCTGGTGAGCCGGGGGACGATCCGGGCGGGCGGGGAGTCGGCCCGCTTCGTGGTGATCCCGACGCGCGACGGGGCCGAGCGGGTGTGGTGGTCGGCGATCGAGGTCGACCCGGCGAAGCCTCGGTGGGTGCTCACGCGCACGTGGCTCCAGGGCGGCGGGTATCGCTCGCAGGTGGTCGACGCGGCGAAGAGCCCGGTGGGGGCGGTGGAGCCCTTCGCTTCGAGGCCCGAGGAGGCCATCCCCCGGGCCGACGTGGTGGGCGACGCGCCCCTGCGCACGCGGCTCTTCGTGCTGCACGACGCGCTCGTCGACAAGCACCCCGCGGCGGCGCTGCATTTCGACCCCGAGCGCGGGCGCGACTTCTCCTTCCAGATGCCCGACTGCGTCCACGCGCTCCCCCCCGCGCGCCGCTCGCGCCGCAACCAGCAGAACTTCGCCGAGCTCGGCGCCCGCCGCTTCGTCCGCGCGCTGCTTCCCATCCCCGTGAGCGACGGCGACGAGCTGCGCATCGGCGTGTGGGTCGAGGTCGAGCCCGCGGAGTTCACCGCGCTCCTGCGCGTCTGGGAAGACGAGGCCGCCTACCTCGCCACCCGCCTCCGCGGCCCGGTCGAAAACTCCCTCGCCCTCGTCGGCCACGACGTCCGCGGCGAGCGCGTCTCCCTCGCGCCGCGCACCGCCTCGCAGTGCCTCTTCGTCGCCGGCGCCGACTCGCCCTGGCTCGAGGGGCTCCTGTGCACGGGCATCGCCGCGCGCGACCTCCCGGCCCTGCTCGACGAGATCCACCTCGGGATGCTCAAGCGCCGGGGCGCGACCCTGCACTGACGCGCGACGGACGAGCTGTCAGCCGGCCGTTGCCGCGTCAGGCCGTTGACGGCACGAAACGCTATGAAACACGCTGAAATCAGCGTGGCGTGGGGCTTGCTCAGGCGTCGCCGAGGAGTCCAACGATGCGACCAGGCATGGTGAAGCCGACGGGCCGCGCGGCCCGTTTTGACGAGCACGAGCTCATCGTGAGCAAGACCGACCCGAAGGGCCGGATCACGTACGCGAACGCGGTGTTCCAGCGGGTCTCGGGGTACGCCGAGGCGGAGCTGCTCGGGGCGCCGCACAACATCATCCGGCACCCCGAGATGCCGGCGGCGGTGTTCAAGCTGCTGTGGGACCGGCTCGGGGCGGGGCACGAGGTGTTCGCGTACGTGCTCAACCTCGCGCGCAACGGCGACCACTACTGGGTCTTCGCCCACGTCACGCCCACCTACGACGCCCGCGGCGGGCTCGCGGGGTACCACTCCAACCGCCGCGTCCCCTACGCCGACGCGCTCGAGAAGGTGGTCCCCCTCTACGCCGAGATGCGCGCCGTCGAGCGCCGCGCCAGCGACTACCGCGCCGGCATGGCCGCCGCCGGGGCCGTGCTCCAAGGCACCCTCGACCGCGCCGGCCTCGACTACGACCGCTTCGTCTTCGCCCTCTCCGCCCACACCGGCCTCGGCGCGAGGGCCGCGTGAGCGACGACCACGACGACTTCCTCCTCCGCATCGCCGAGGTGTGCGAGGCGGCCGCGGGCGGCGACCTCGAGGCCCGCCTGCTCGACGTCCCCACCGACGGCCCGCTCCACCGCGCGGCCCTCGCCATCAACCACCTCCTCGACGTCTCCGACGCCTACGTGCGCGAGTCGACCGCCGCGATGGGCCACGCCTCCCACGGCCGCTTCCACCGCCCGATCCTCACGCGGGGCCTGCCGGGCGCGTACGTGCAGGCGGCCGCGACCATCAACGGCGCCGCCGCGAAGCTCCGCGACGACGCCGCCGCCATCGACCGCTTCAACGCCGAGCGCGCCCGCACCGTCGCCGAGCTCGGCGACGCCACCGCCGCCGTCGCAGCCTCCTGCGAGGAGCTCTCGGTCACCACCTCGGGCATCAAGCAGCAGGTGGCCCGCTCGGTCTCGATGAGCCGCGGCGCGGTGGGCGACAGCGACCGCTCGTCGGAGGCCCTGCGCACCCTCGACGAGGCCGGGCGGCGCATCCACGCCGTGGTCGCCCTCATCGCGCGCATCGCGAGCCAGACCAACCTCCTCGCCCTCAACGCCACCATCGAGGCCGCCCGCGCGGGCGACCGGGGCGCGGGCTTCGCCGTCGTCGCCAACGAGGTCAAGGTGCTCTCGCGCGACACCGCCCGCGCCACCGACGAGATCACCCGCACGGTCGACGCCATGCGCGACGCCTCCGAGCAGGCCGCCCGCGCGGTGGGGGCCATCGCCGAGGGCGTCCGCTCGATCAACGAGCAGGCGCGCGAGGTCTTCGGCCTCCTCGACGAGCAGGCGAAGGCCACCTCCGACATCGCGATGCGCATCACCGCGGTCGCCGGCCGCGCGTCCAACCTCACCCGCGCCGCGTAGCTACGGCTGGAGCGGCGCCGCCGAGAAGTCCCCGCCGCGGTAGATGCCCAGCTTGCGACCGTTCTCCGTGCCGAGCAGCGCGCAGTTGCCCTGCGAGGCGTACACGTCGTTGGTGCCGTCGGTGTAGACGCAGAAGTTGTACGCCGCGCTGTGCAGCCGCAGCGGGTACGCCATGTCGAAGCCGCCCTGGTCGTAGCGCTCCAGGGCCCACTGCTGGCTGCTCGCGGCGGTGTCGCACGCGGCCATCCCGATGGTGCCGATCCAGTTCTCCGCGTTGAGGCAGCGCATCGAGGCGAGGTTGCGGAAGGCGCGCCGCCCGCCGCCGACGTCGACCACCTCCCACTGCTGGTTGCGCGCGGCGCGGTCGCAGCCCGTGGTCGAGCGCACGTCGCCGCCGTTGTCGAAGAGGCAGCGGCCCGCCTTCACCTTGAGCAGCGAGAAGGCCGCCTCGCCCATCGGGGTCGGGTCGCAGGCGTCGCCGCGGCCGTCCATGTCGGCGTCCTGCTGCATGGGGTTCGGCGCCATCGGGCAGTTGTCGCGGGCGTCGGGCACGCCGTCCATGTCCGCGTCGGGGTCGCTCGCCGTGTCGCAGGCGTCGCCGACGCCGTCGCGGTCGGCGTCGCGCTGGTCGGGGTTGGCGGCCATCGGGCAGTTGTCGCCCGCGTCGGGCACGCCGTCGCGGTCGCCGTCGGCCATGCTCGTCATCGCGTCGCAGGCGTCGCCCTCGCGGTCGAAGTCGGCGTTGGCCTGCGTGGGGTTCGCGACCATGGGGCAGTTGTCGTAGTCGTCGAAGACGCCGTCGCCGTCGGTGTCGACGAGGGGAGCGGGCGGCGCCGGGCAGCCGCCGGGCTCGCAGGCCCAGTCGGGGAAGACGTAGTTGACCAGGAGGTTGTTGGGCGCGCACATCTCCTGGTCGATCGGGTCGGCCGAGCACGCGATGGAGAAGTACCCGCCGCCGCGCGACGAGTCGCGGATCTGCACGTGCGAGACGGCCGTGCCGGTGAAGGCCCCGGTGAGGGAGACCATGCCGCCCTCGGTGCCGTTGCCGCCGAAGTCGGTGTCCTGGTTGAAGGTGCCGTTGGCGGTGAGCCGGATCGCCATCATCCGCGTCGCGGTCCGGTCGGCGCCGGTCGGGTCGCGCATGTAGTCGTGGACGGGGATGGTGACGGTGTTGTCGCAGGCGGCGTAGGTGAAGCGGCTGATCGCGCGGAGGCCGCTGAGGGTGACGTTCCACTGGACGGTGCCGCCGTGCTCGCAGGCGGCGCTCCAGTTGCCGGTGCCGCTGGGGTTGTGGCAGCCGTTGAGCGAGCACTGCACCTCGTCCTTCCAGGCCACGAAGGCGCGGGCGAGGGTGCCGTTGGTCCACGGGAGGGCGATGGGGCCGCGCGGGGTCGCGTCGCACACGTTGCCGGTGCCGTCGCGGTCGTCGTCGGCCTGGTTGACGTTCCAGACGTGGGGGCAGTTGTCCTCCGCGTCGGGGCGGCCGTCGCGGTCCTCGTCCGGGGCGCCCGACATCTCGCAGGCGTCGCCGATCATGTTCATGTTGGCGTCGGCCTGGTCGCGGTTGGGCGTGGCGCGGCAGTTGTCCATGCCGTCGGGAACGCCGTCGCCATCGGCGTCGCCGTCGGGGCGCGTGCAGTCGAGCGTGAAGTTGCCCGCCACCGTCACGATCTGCGTGCCCTCGGTCGACGGCCAGTCGAACACCAGCTTGATGCCATGGATCGACGTCGCCGACGTGTCGCTCCCGCACGAGAGCGCGATGCGGTGGCTCGCGGGCAGCGGCATCGCGGTGCCCCCGGCGCAGCGGCCGTCGCGGATCTCGGGCATCGTCCCGTCGGTGGTGAAGCACACCGTCCGGTCGGTGATCGCCTGGACGCGCACCTCGCCCGTCGCCGCGTGGAAGTTGTGCCCCGGCAGCGGGATGAAGATCTCGCCCGGCGACGGGACGGGCAGCGGGTCGCCGCAGCCCGCGCCGAGCACCAGCACCGTCAGCAGCGCCGCGCGCGGCGCGCCAGGAGTCCGTCGCGAGTCCTTCCTCACCGGGGGAACCATGTGCGCGACCATACGGCCCCGCGGCGGCCCCTGTCACCTCTCCAGCACCGTCGTCGCGCTGCGTCAGGCGGCGATTGCCGTCGGCATGCAAGACCTGCCTGCAGGGTGCGCAGTCGCCTTCCCAGCGCGTCTTGCAGACCGCGGAATCCCGTCGGGTACGCCCGTTGCCATGGTCGGTGCCGCCATGCGCAACCCCAACAACCGCCTCGTTTCGCTCGCCCTCGGGCTCTTCTCCGCCACCTCCGCCTGCGTCGGCGCCGCGCCCGACGACCTCGACGACGTGGGCGACGGCGCCCAGACCTCCGCCCTCACCGCGATCGGAATCGTCCGCCCGCCCGTCGCCCTCCGCGCGTGGCCGGTGCACCTCGCCGCGCGCGGTGGGGCCTTCTACGCCGTGATGAGCGACGGCTCGGTGCGCGTGTGGGGGAGCGGCCCCAACCTCGGCGACGGCGCAGCCTCCGCGACGCTCACCGCGCCGACGCGCGTCGCCAACCTCGACGGCGTTGTGAGCCTCGCGCCCGCGCCCGACCACGTCTGCGCGCTCCGCTCCGACGGCGCCGCGCGCTGTTGGGGCGAGGGGTGGACGGGGCAGCTCGGCAACGGGACCTACCTCGTCGCGAACTCCGCCACGCCGGTGGCCGTGCAGGGGGCCGTTCGCTTCACGAGCCTGACGAGCATCGACAACACCACCTGCGGCGTCTCGCGCGACGCCGACAAGCGGGTGTACTGCTGGGGCGCCAACCCGGGGCTCGCGGGCTTCGCGCCGGCTTCCGTGCCCGCGGGCACATCGCTCACGGGCGCCGAGCGGGTGTTCGGCCCGGGGCTCTTCATCGCGCGGATCGCCAACCCGTACGGCGGCGCGGGGCTCCTGATGACGTGGGGGCCGGGCGACTTCCTCAACGTCACCCGGCGCGGCCTGACAGGCGCGGTGGCGACGCCGACGTCGATGCCCCAGTGGACGGTGGGCTCAACGGCCTTCCCGCTCGCCGACGTGCAGGCGGGCGCGTCGCACGCGTGCGCGGTCGACACGACGGGCTGGGTCGCGTGCGTCGGCGGCAACGCCCACGGCGAGCTCGGCAACTGGAGCACCGTGAGCAGCGCGGTGCCCACGGGGACGTCGCCGCCCTTCACGCAGGCGGCTTCGATCTCCGTGGGCCTGTGGCACACGTGCGCGGTCCGCCGCGACGGCGCGCTGTACTGCTGGGGGAGCAACCAGAAGGGACAGCTCGGCGACCCGCGCAACCTGAACTACATCGCCGCGCCCAACGCCGTCCCCAACCTCACGGGCGTCGTCGAGGTGGCGGCCGGCGACGACCGCACCTGCGCGCTGCGCAGCGACTCGACGGTGTGGTGCTGGGGCGGCGCCAACGGCGGCTCGGCGGGCCTGCTGCCTGCGCTTTCTCCGGTGCGCATCACCTTCTGACCTGCGGTCGACCCGCCGCTGTCGGGCGGGGGTGACGTGGCCGTAGCATCGCCGGATGCTGCGCCGCGCCCGCTCGCTCGCCCTCGTCGCGCTCCCTCTCGTCGCCGTTGCGTGCAGCGACGGCGCACCGGCCAACCCGCCCCCCGCGGGGGACGCCGCGCTCGACGACGGCGCCGCGCCGCTCGATCAGCCGACCCTCGACGCGCCTGATGCGGCGCCCGACGCCGCGCCGCCGGACGCCGTGGCCGACGACGTCGCGATGGAGGCGGCCGCTCCCGACGCGGAGGACGCGTCCCCCGATGCGGCGCCCGACGCGACGCCCGATGCGCCCGAGGACGCACCCGCGCCCGATGCGACGCCCGATGCGATGCCCGATGCGCCCGACGACGTGCCCGCGCTCGACGTCGCCCCGGACGTTGCTCCGCCGCGCTGCATGGTTGCCGCGGATTGCGCGGGCTCCGCCGACGGGCCCGCGTGCGACGTCGCCACCGGGCGCTGCGTCCCCTGCACGACCTCCGACCGCGGCGCGTGCACGACGGGGCAGTACTGCACCGGCGAGCTCCGCTGCGCCTCGGGCTGCGGCGCCGACGGCGACTGTTCGGGCGCGACCGCACGCTGCGACGTCGCCACGCACCGCTGCGTCGGCTGCGTCACCGACGCGCACTGCCCGCTCGGCCAGCTCTGCGTGGGCAACGCCTGCGCGCCGGGATGCAACGAGGGCCACGGGTGCCCCGAGGGGGCGTGCTGCGCGGGCGCCTGCCGCGCCACCGCGGGCGACGTCGCCAACTGCGGCGGCTGCGGCGTCACGTGCACCGCCGCGCACGGGACCCCCGCGTGCCGCGACGGGCGCTGCGCGGTGGCGGGCTGCGAGGCGGGCTTCGGCGACTGCGACGCGATGGCCGCCAACGGCTGCGAGACCGACACCCGCGCGACGCCCGCGCACTGCGGGGCCTGCGGGCGCGCGTGCGCGACGGGCGAACGCTGCGTCGACGGCGCGTGCGTGCCGCCGACGCCGACGTCGTGCGCGGTGATCCTGCGGCGCAACCCGATGGCCGCGAGCGGGCGCTACACCATCGCGCCGCCGGGCGGGGCGGAGCTCGAGGTGAGCTGCGATTTCACCACGGGCCGCGGGTACACCCTCGCGACGGGGCGGACGGTGGGGGCCGACGCGGGGATGATCCTCGGCGCGTGCCCCGCGGGCCTCGCGCCGTACCAGGTTCGTTCGGAGGCGCACGCGGCGGCGCTGCGGCGCTTCGTGGTGTCGCCCACGCCGATGGACCGCTGGTACTGGGCCAACTTCTTCTCCGGCGGCGCGTCGACGTGCCCGACCCTCGCCAACCGGACGGGCTGGCTCCGCGCGGCGAGCGACTGGGTCGACGCGTCCATCCCCTCGGCCTCCCTCGCGCCGCTCGACATCGCCGAGAACTGCCACAACGTCAGCGCCTTCGACCCCGTCCCGATCAACGACCGCCAGGGCTTCGCCAACCGCGGATGCAGCGGGTGCCGCGTCCTCTACAACAGCACGGAACAGGACCTCCAGGGCGCGGTGGTGTGCAGCGTCAACGACGTCCTCGCGTGCGCGGTGGGGACGGACGACTGCGACGGCGACGCGGCCAACGGCTGCGAGGTGCGCGTGGCGACGGACGCGACGAACTGCGGCGCGTGCGGCCGTCGCTGCGCCGCAGGGCAGGTGTGCGCGGCGGGCGCGTGCGCGGTGCGGGCGCCGAGCGGGTTCCTCCCGACGCCGCCGGCCGCGCCGACGGGGGCGCCGACGGTGATGGCCACGGGGCTCTCGGGGCCGCAGGGCCTCGTCGTCGCGCCCGACGGGCGGGTGTACGTGACGGCCACCTCGCCGGGGGAGATCCACCGGATCGACCCGCTCACCACGCCGCCGACGGTCACGCGCTTCGCGACGGGGCTGTCCGAGCCCGCGCAGCTCGCGATGGCCGGCGCCGACGCGATCGTGGTGGCCGAGCGCGCGGCCAACCGCGTGACGCGGATCGCGATCAACGCCGACGGCACGGCGGGCGCGCGGTCGGAGCTCGCGTCGGGCTTCGCGGGGCCCTGGGGCGTCACCTGGGACGGCGCGGGGAATCTGCTGGTGTCCAACGAGTTCGGCAGCACCGTCGACCGCGTGGCGCCGGGCGGGGCGGTCACGCGCGGGGTGATCTCGGGCTACAGCGCGCCGCTCGACATGCGCTTCGACGGCGAAGGGCGCCTGTGGGTGGGGCAGTACTTCGGCACCACGCTCAGCGACGGGACACAGGTGCACCTGTACGACGCTTCGCTCGCTCGGCTGCGGAGCGTGGCGGGCTTCTCGGGGCCGATCGGCATCGCGCTCGACGCGGCGGGCAACGCCTACGTGGCCAACTGGGACGGCGGCGCCGCGAACGTCGGGCGCGTGCTCCGGGTGGCCCCCGACGGGACGGTGGCTCCGTTCGCGAGCGGGCTCTCGGGGCCCCACGCGATCGCCTTCGACGCGCGCGGCGGGCTGTGGGTGGCAGACTACGCGAGCAACCGCGTGCTGCGCCTCGGCGGGAGCTGAACGAGGACTGCTACGGCGCGTCGCCCGGCGGCGGCGCGGCGCGGCGCTCGGCGAGCTTGTAGATCGCGAACCCCGGGATCGCCGCGACGAGCGCCGGGATCAGGAACTCGATGGTGAAGTACGTGTGCCCGAGGCCCGCGCGTAGGCGGGTGTAGTACGCGACGCAGAAGGGCGTCAGCGCGCCGCTGATGAGCCCGCCGACGGCGCCCGCCGCGGTGGCCCGCTCGCCGAGCAGCCCGCCGCCCACCGCCCCGCCCGCGGCGGTGATGGCGAGCCAGCCCCAGAGCGGGAGCACGTTGACCTTGGGCATGAAGCCGCTGACGACGAGCGCCGGCAACACGACGAAGAGCGCGAGTACGATGCTGCCCGCCTTCTCCCGAGGCGTCTCGTTCTGCATGGGGGGAGTGTCGCGTCGGAGGGCGGGGCGGGTCAACGGGCGACGACGCGCTCGGCCACGGCGCGCGGGACGAGCATCCAGTAGCGGCCGCGCTGGCGCATGCGGCCGGCGCGGTCGTAGGCGTCGGGGCCGGCGCCCCAGAAGAGGTCGCCGCGGACGGCGCCGCGGATGGCGCCGCCGGTGTCCTGCGCGACGACGAGCCGGCGGATGGGGCCGATGCCCTCGAGGGCCGCGATGTCGACGAAGAGCGGCGCGCCGAGCGGGACGAAGCGCGTGTCGACCGCGAGGCTGCGACCGGGGGTGAGCGTGACCCCTTCGGCGCCGTGCGATCCGCCGTCGTCGCTCGCGCGGAAGAAGACGTAGGAGGGGTTGGCGTTCATCACGGCCTGCGCCTCGCGCGGGTGCGCCGCGAGCCACGCGCGGATCGACTGGAGCGACACCGCCTCGCGGGTGAGGGCGCCGCGCTCGACCAGCACGCGCCCGACGGCGACGTAGGGGTGCCCGTTGCCCGCCGCGAAGTTGAGGAACACCGAGGTTCCGTCTTCGAACTCGACGCGCCCCGAGCCCTGGATCTCGAGGAAGAACGCCTCCACCGCGTCGTCGACCCACACCAGCGGGCGCGTGCGGCGGAGCGCGCCGCGGGCGATCTCCGCGCGCGTCCAGTAGCGTCGCCAGCGTCCGCCGGCGATGCGCCCCGTGCCGCGCGCGTTGGTCACGAGGTCGCGCGGCCGGGGGTAGAGGGGCACGCGGTACCGCGCCGAGCGCGCTCGCGCGCCGTGGAGGAGGGGCTCGTAGTAGCCCGTGAAGAGTCCGGTGGGTTCGCTGCCGTCAGTCCGCGCGACGGGGACGAAGGCCCGCTCGAAGTACTGCCGCGCGGTGGCGTCGTCGACGTCGGGCGGCGGCATCGCTTCACAGACCGCGCGCCAGTCGCCGACCGACCCGAACGCTCCTTCGGGGCCGACGGGGCGCGACGACGGGGCGCGCGCGAGACGGTCGCAGGTGCGGCGCCACGCGGGGAGGACTTCGGCGAGGCGGTCGTCGCGCCAGCCGGGGAGCGCGTCGAAGGGGGACGTGGGCACAGACGGCGCGGGCGCGGGCGCGGGGCGCGCGACGACGGCGGGGCGCGGCGGAGGCGCGGCGCGCGGGGGCGTCGGGGGCGCGGTCGCGCACGACGCGAGCAGCCACGAGAGCGCCGTGCGTACGAGCGCGGAGGGGCGGGGAGCAGCGACGCGGCGGGGCGCGGGCATGGCGGGCGGCGGACTCTACCGGAGCGGCGGTCGCGATGGACGTCGCGGCGGCGAGAGAGGCACACTCGCCGCGATGCTCACAGCCGCCGACACCGCCTACGCCATCGCCCACATCCGCGCGCTCGAGGCCGAACTCCCCGCGGACGAGCGCCTCTTCGACGACCCCTTCGCCGCCATCTTCGCCGCCGCTGGCGCCCACGCCCGCGAGGGGACCGAGCGCTTCCTCTCGCTCCCCTTCTTCCGCGACGGGGTGCGCCTGCGGACGCGCTTCTTCGACGACTTCGTGCGCGACGGCGTGGCTGCGGGCGCGCGCCAGGTGGTGCTGATGGGCGCGGGCTTCGACGCGCGCGGGCTCCGCCTCCCGGAGATCGCTTCGTGCGGGGCGCGCGTCTACGAGGTCGACTACCCCGCGCTGCTCGCGACGAAGCGCGAGCTCCTCGCGGGCGCGGGCGTCGCGCTGCCGTCGCACGTCGCGCCGGTGGGCTGCGATTTCCTCGCGGACTTCGAAGACGGACTCGCGGCGTCGCTGCGGGGCGCGGGCTTCCGCGCGGGGGAGGGGGCCCTCTTCGTGTGGGAGGGCGTGATGGCCTACCTCGATGCGGCTTCGGTCTCGCGGAGCCTGCGGTTCATGGCGGCGGTGGGGGGCGGCGGGTCGCGCGTGGCCTTCGACCACGGCGACGGGCCCTTCGCGCCGGAGGGCACGGGCGAGTACCTACGACGCCACGGCTTCGACGCGCACGAGGAGGTGGCGTACGACGCGCTCTGGCGGCGCTACCTGAAGGGCGACGTTCACGAGAACGCCGCGTACTGCCGGGCGACGGTGGCGACGGCCGCCGGGTGAGCGCGGGGCCCTACGCCTCCACCACCGGGAGCAGCCCCGTCGCGCCGCCGAAGGGGTGCGTCAACACCGCCGTCCCGCCCGGCACTGACGTCCGCGCGCAGAGCGTCGTCGCCGCGCCCCGGGCCACCACCGGCGACGTCACCACCGCCACCTCCGCGCGCGTGAGTTCGCCGTCGACCACGTACGGCAGCATCGCCCCGACCGGCGCGACCCGCGCCTGAACCACGCAGTCGTCGGCGAGGACTGCGGCCACGAGGTGCTGGGCCCAGCGCGCGCCGGCCTCCTCGCCGAGCACCACGCGGCGGCCCTGGCGGTCGACGCCCGGCTTGAGCACGAAGCCCGCGGACTCCGCCCGAACCCGCACCAGCACGTCGTCGTCGCCCTCCACCGCGGGCCGCGCGAGCCGCGTCCACGGCACCTCCACCCCGCGCGGGTCGGGCGCTGCACGAGAGAGCCACGCCAGCGCACCCTTGTGGGTGAGCGCCAGGTCGAAGGGCGACGTGAAGAGCTTCACCGCCCCGCGCGCGACGGCCTCGCGCAGGTGGGCCGCGCCCGGTGACATGCACCACGCCCGCGGGGTCATCAGGCGCCAGAGCGCGTCGACGCGATCGCCCCGCAGCGCGAGCCCGTCGCCGCGCCAGGTGAGCTCGTCGGCCTCCGCGGGCTCGCACCAGAGCCCCACCGCGTGGCACCGACGCGCGAAGGCTTCCCCCGCCTCGGCCATCCCGTCGCCCGCGTGGAGCCCACCCGGCGCCGTCACCCACGCGACGCGAGCGCCCCGCCCGTAGCGGCGCTGGAGCATCCGCGCGACGTCCGTGGCGGGCCTCGGCCAGCGAACCGGGACGCCTCCGCCGTACCAGCTCGCCATCACCTCGGCGATCGCCTCGACCTCGACGAGGCCGCCGACGCAGCTCCCGGCGTTGAGCTCCATCATCGCGAACGCGCCCGACGCGTCGAGCGCGCCGTCGGGGCGGAGCAGGTCGAGGTCGCCGGGCGCTCGCGTGGGATACGGGTGGTCGCCGAGGTGCGCGGCCATCGACGGGAGCGCCGCGGCCACCTCGGGCGAGCCCACGATGTGCGCGAGCGAGCGTGCGGTGTGGCGGACGGCGCGCCCGACGCGAGCGCCCGTCCCCGCGGCGACCACGACGGGCCGGAGCGCCTGGAGGTAGGAGGTGACGCGGACGCCGGCGAGGGGTTCGAGGGTGGTGATGAGCTGCTCGGAGAGCGCGCGGGTGCGGCCGACGTCGCGGGCGAGAGAAGCTTCGAAGCGGGCGACGACGTCGGCGACGGCACGGTCGTCGGGCTCGATCGCGCGCACGGAAAACGCCCTACGCGACGGGCGCGCGGGTGTCGTCGGGGTGGCGCTCGGCCGGGTGGCGCGTGTTGATTCGGACGCCGGGCGGGAGCGTCGGCGGAACGGGAACGACCGGCGGCGCGGGCGGCGTCGGCGGGGGCGATGCGCTCGCCTGGTCGGAGGCCTGCTTCGCGGCGATGCACGCGGCGGTGGTCTCGTCGCAGGCGTAGAGCCCGCGCTCGTGGAGCACCTGGCGCGTCTGCTCGGGGTCGCGGCGGTACCAGTCGCTCACCAGCGCGGCGGCGCGGCGGAGCGCGGCGACGTCGTTGGCCGCGGGCGGGGCCTCGGGCGACACCGGCGGCGGCGTCTGCGCGGCGGAGGGGCGGTTGCACCCGGAGAGGATCTCCCCCGAGGCCATCGCGACCGCGAGGAGGGCCGCGGCCTGTTCGAGCGGCGTGACGTCGTTCATGCGCGACATTGTAGGCGCCGGGCGCGCGCGAAGTCCACGGCGCGCGGCGGGGTCTGGTAGAGTCGCGCGCGATGGCTCCGACGGGCGCATTCGACTCGCTCCTCGCGCGCCGCGCCGCGGGGGGGCACGAGACGCTGCTCCAGCTCCAGCGCGACGGGGCGCTCTACAACGTGGTGGTGACGGAGGTCGACGGGCGCCGCGTGCGCGCCGCCGACGGGCGCTGGCTCGTCGACTTCGCGAGCTGCAACTACCTGGGCCTCGACCTCGACCCCGAGGTGGCCGCCTCCATCGCGCCCGCCGTCGCCCGCTACGGGACGCACCCGAGCTGGGCCCGCCTCGCCGCCGGCCCCGACCTCTACGGCGAACTCGAAGCCGCCCTCGCCGAACTGGTCGGCGCCGAGGAGGCCGTGGTGCTCCCGACCATCTCGCTGATCGCCGTGGGGCTCATCCCCGCCCTCGTGGGCCCCGGCGGTGTTGTCTTCGTCGACCGCCTCGCGCACAAGGTCAACCACGACGGTTGCCGCGTCGCGCGCGACCGCGGGGCCTCGCTCGTCTCCTTCCCCGCGGGCGACCTCGCGGCCCTCGAGCGCGCGCTGGAGGCCCACGCCGCCGCGCCCGACAAGCTCGTCGTGCTCGACGGCGTCCTTTCGACCACCGGGCGCGTGCAAGATGTCCCCGCCGTCGCCGCGCTCGCTGCCCGCCACGGCGCCATTGTGTACGTTGACGACGCGCACGGCCTCGGCGTGGTGGGGGAGGGGCCGTCGGCGGAGTTCCCCTACGGCCGCAGGGGTAACGGGGTGGTGAGGCACCTCGGCGGCGGCCTCGACAACGTGGTGTACGTCGCCGGGCTCTCGAAGGCGTACTCGTCGCTCGCGGCCTTCTTCACCTGCCCCCGCGCGCTCCGCCCGTACTTCCAGGTGGCGGTGACGTCGTACGTCTACTCGGGCCCGTGCCCGACGGCCTCGCTCGCCACCTCGCTGGCCGGGCTGCGCGTCAACGCGCGCGACGGCGACGCGCGGCGGGCGAAGATCTACGCGCTGTCCCGCGCGCTCGGCGAGGGGCTCGCGGCGCTCGGGTACGACGTCGACGACAACGACTTCATGCCCATCCAGGGCGTGCGCGTCGGGAGTCCGGAGCGGGTGGTGGCGGGCGGGAGGTTCCTGTACGAGCGGGGGTTTCTGGCGACGATGCAGGCGTACCCGGTGGTGCCGCGGGCGCAGGGGACGCTGCGCTTCACCGTCACGAGCGCCAACACCGACGAGGAGGTGGCCTCGCTCCTCGCCGCGATGCGCGACCTGCGCGACGCGCTGCGGGGCCTGCCGTGAGCCTCGACGACCCGCGCGACCCGGCCTGGGGCGCCCACCACCGCGACCTCTTCGCCCGCTACCGTGACTTCGCCCGCGAGCGCATCAACCCCCGCGTCGCCGACCACGACGCGCGCCGCGCCTTCGACCGCGCGTCTTTTGCCGCGCTCGGCGAACACGGCCTCTTCTCGCTGGGCGCCGGCGACCTCCCGGGCCTCCTCGCGGCGCTCGAAGGACTCGCCACCGGCTGCGACGACGCGGGCTTCACCGTGTCGGTCGTCGCCCACGCCGGCGTCGCGGTGCCCGTCCTCTTCGCCGAAGGCAACGCCGCGCTGCGCGACCGTTGGGGCCCGGGGATGGTTGGCGGCTCGCTCCTCGCCGCCGTCGCCAACGCCGAGCCCTCCGGGGGAACCGACGTGCTGCGCGTTCGCTCACGGGCGCGCGCTGTCGAAAGCGGGTTGCGGCTGTCGGCCCGTAAGCGGTCGATCACCAACCTCGGCGCGGCCGACGTGGTGCTGGTGTCCGCGCGCGACCTCGACGCGCCCGACCCCGCCCGCCCGCTCGCGGCCTACGTGGTCGACGCGCGGGCCCGTGGTTGCCACCAGCGCGCACGCGTCGATCGCATGGGACTCTGGACCTCCCCCACCGGCGACCTCATCGCCCGCAACGTCTCCCTCCCGCGCGACGCCCGCCTCTGCGACGGCGTGAGCTTCTTCCGAAGGTGCTTCGCGCTCGAGCGGCTCGCCGTCGGCGCGCTCTACGTCGGCGCGCTCCGGCGCGCGGTGCGGCGGATGGCGGCGTGGTGCATCGAACGCCCCGCGCTCGCGGCCAACCAGTACGTCCAGCAGCGGGCGGTGCGGGCGAGGGCCGCGCTCGCGTCGACCGAGGCGCTCCTGTTCGCGACGCGGCGCGCGTGGCTGGCCGGCGAGCCCTGCGAGGCCGAGCTCTCGTCGCTCAAGATGGACGGGGCCGAGCGCGCGCTCGCCGCCGCCGAAGACCAGGTTCGGCTCTTCGGCGCGCGCGGCTACCAGACCGCCCTCGGCGCGGAGAAAGACCTCCGCGACCTCCTCGGCCTCACGCTCCTCGGCGGCACCGCGGAGCTGCACCAGGCGGTGGTGTTCCGCGCGCTCCTGCGGGGCGGGTGAGGGCGATGAAGCGCGGGCTCCTGGCGTGGCCGCTGGCGGCGGGGATGGTGGCGGCGTGCGGTGCGTGGCTGCACGCGCGCGGGCTCTCGCCGACGGCCGCGTACCTCGCGACGGTGACGGTCGCCCAGGTCGTGCTGCGCGCGATGGAGTCCATGCGTCCGTTGCGCCCCGAATGGCGCGGCCGCGACCCCGGGCGGGCGCACGATCTCGCCCACTACGCGCTCGGGATGTGCCTCGGCCAGCTCGCCGCGGGCGCGGTGACGGACGCCCTCGCGACGCCGCTCCGCGCCGCGCTGGTGCGGGTGTGGGGGGAGGCGCCGTGGCCCGCGGGGTGGCCCTTCGCCGCGCAGCTCGCGCTCGGCGTGCTGGTGGCCGAGCTCGGGCTCTACTGGCAGCACCGCGCGATGCACGCGTCCCGGTGGCTGTGGCGGCTCCACGCGGTTCACCACGAGAGCGCGCGGCTCGACGTGTTCAAGGCGACGCGGCAGCACCCGGTCGACCTCGCGCTGGCGACGGTGGCCTCGCTCGTCCCGCTGGTGGCGCTCGGCGCGCCGGGCGCGGTGGCCTTCGGCGTCGCGATGCTCAGCGCGTCGCTCGGGCTGCTCCAGCACGCCAACCTCGCGCTCGCGACGCCCGCGTGGCTCGACCGCTGGGTGTGCACGCCCGCGGCTCACCGCCTCCACCACGGCCGCGACCGCCGCGACGGGGAGCGCAATTTCGGGGTGATCGTGATGGTGTACGACGTGCTCTTCGGGACGTGGTCGGCGCCGCGCGGGGAGTGCCCGCCCGAGGTGGGCGCGCCGGGCCCGGGGCGGACGCTGTGGGCGGAGATGCTCGGGCGGATGCGGTAGGGCAGGCCCACGAGATGTGCAACGCCTCGCGCGGAAGTGCTTGCACGCTCGATGTTTCGAGAGGTTGGAGCATCTGGCTCATCTGCTCGCGGCCCCGAGTGCCCAGGGTTCGCCCGCCCGCCCTCACTGAACGGGCCAGGCTCACCCTGGGCAACCGGCATGGGATCATCCGCTTGGTGGCGGATTCAGGCGACGAGCTGCGAGCGACAAACAACGAGCCACGCAGCCACGCAGCCTCGTAGCCACGCAGCCACGCAGCCTCGTAGCCTCGTAGCCACGCAGCCACGCAGCCACGCCCCCTGAATCCGCCACCAAGCGGATGATCCCATGCCGGTTGCCCAGGGTGAGCCTGGCCCGTTCAGTGAGGGCGGGCGGGCGAACCCTGGGCACTCGGGGCCGCGAGCAGATGAGCCAGACGCTCCTACTTCCGCGATCTCCCGGTAGACAAGCACTTCCGCGCGAGGCGTTGCGCATCTCGTGGGCAGGGAGACGCGGGGGGAGGGGAGCGGGAGAGGGCAGAGTCCCGCCGTTCGCCGAGCTTCACGGCGGGTTACCAGGAGCGCGTGCTGGAGGGCGGAGTGGCGCTGGCTGCGGGCGACGAGCGAGGGGGGCAGGTGTGTCGGCCGCGGGCGTTGGGATGCGAGGAGGGGGCCCACCACCGCGTGAGGTGCGCTGGGAGGGAGCGATCGGTGCCCCCACCACCGCGTGAGGCGCGCTGGGAGGGGTGGGTCGGTGCCCCCACCACCGCGTGAGGCGCGCGGGGAGGGGTGGGTCGGTGCCCCCACCACCGGTTCGGGGCCGTTTCGTCGGGCGGATCGGTGCCCCCATCACCACCGCGCGGGTGCATCCTCCGGCGCGATGCGCGACCCGGCGCCCGCCACCGCCGAACTCCTCGCCCGCGCGCACGCCGCCGTCCCCGGGCTGGAGGGCGCGCGCCACCTCGCCACCAGCGTGAAGTGCACCCTGTTCTCCGCCTCGCGCGGTGGAGCGCCCGTCGTCGTGAAGGTGCTCCGCCGCGACGTCCCGCCCTGGCGCTGGTACTTCGCCCGCGAGCTCGCGCTGCTCGACGCGTTCGCGCGTTCGCCGCCGCCGGTGGAGGCGCCGCGGCTCGTCACGAGTGACCTCGCTGCGGGTGTCGCCGTGCTGACCCGGCTCGACGGCGAGCCCCTGTCGCGCGGTCGCTTCGTCTCACAGCCGTTGCCGACGTCGACGCTCGCCGCGCTGCTCGACCGCGTCGTCGCGCTCTCGCGCTGGCGTGACGGGTGCGCGCTCGTCACGGATCCGCCGCCGCCCGAGGTCGCCGCCGCGGTGCGCGAACGGCTCCTCGAAGACCCCACCGCGCCCGCGCGCTGGTGCGCCGACACGCTCGCCCGCGCGGCGTCCGCGGGGGCCGTCCCCGAGGGGCTCGCGGCGTGGGCGACGAGCGAGCTCCCGGCAGCGGTCGACTTCGCCCACGGCGACCTGCTCCCGCGCAACGTGCTCGCGCGTGGCGGAGACGTCGCGCTGGTCGACTGGGAGTGCGCCGGGGCCTTCACCCGCGGGTGGGACCTCGCGCAACTCTGGGCGGCGCTCCCGGCCGCGCAGCGGGGCTCGGTGATGGAGGTCGCGGGCGCGCTCGGGCTGTCGTCGCGAGCGTTCGCGGCGGTGTCGCTGGTGGCGCTGGCCCGCGAGCGCTTCTACCGCGCGCGCTTCGCCGTGCCTGGCGATGCGCGCCAGGCGGCGCTCGACGAGGCGCTCGCGTGCATCGAGGGGGTGGCGCGCGGCGCGTGAGGGCGCCGTCGCGCCGTCGTCAGTTGCCGATGTGGTCGAACTTGCGGCGGTTGGGGCCGGCCTTGATGCCGGTCGACACCCGCGGGAGCTTGACGCGGACGGCGGTCGTCTCGCGCGGCTTGTGGGTCTCGGCGGTCTGTTCGACCTCGGGGCGGGTCTCGTCCTTCGTGTTCATGCGTCCCTCCGCGGGCGGTGATCGTCGCCCGTCTGCGCCGACGGTATCGCGTCGGCCGTCGCGACGCTACGGGCCCATCGGAGTCCTTCCGCGTCGGCGCGGCGCCCGTCAACGGACGGCCCCCGCGGCGGCGACCGCGGCGAGCAGCACCGCGAGGTCGACGTCGACGAGCAGCGACGCGGCGGTGAAGCCCGTGTCGTCGAGGGTCGTGTCGAACCGGACCCCCAGCGACAGGTCATAGAGGTAGGCGGGGACGGCGAGCTCCAGCAGCGCGCCGGCTGCGGCGACGGTGTGGGTGGCGGCCCCTTCGCCCACCCAGCGGACGCCCGCGGTGCCGCCGGCGCGGAGCGCGCCCCACGACCAGCTCACCAGCGGGAAGGTCGCGAGCGCGCCGAGGGTCTCGTGCGAGTGCGTCTGCGCGTCGAGGAGCGTCTCCGCGAAGGCGCCGACGCCGAACCCGCGCCACTCGCGCGTCGGGTACACCTGGAGCGCGGCGCGGAGGCCCCACGAGAACCCGTTCACGCGCTCGCGCCCCCAGGTGGAGCCCAGCGGCAGTGCGAGGTGGACGCGCACCGGCCACGCGGTGAAGCCGTCGCGCCGAGGCGCCGGGGTGACGGGCGGCGTGGGTGCGGGGGCGGGCGTGGGGGTGGCTGCGGGTGTGGCCGCGGGCGGGGGGGGCTCGGGCGCGGGCGTCGTCTGCGCGCGCACCATGCCCGCCCACAGCAGGGCCGCCGCGGCCGTCATCATCGCGAGGCGTCTCTCCGTCACGGCGCGATCCTACGTCGCCTCCGCCCTCGCTACGCCGTGGACGTCGCACCGAAGAACCGCCACGCTCGCGCCCCGATGGCCCCGTCGCCCTTCCACCCCGACCTCCGCGCCCTCGCGTGGCTCCTGCCGCGGGGCATCGCCGCGCCGTGGATGATCCCGCTTCTGCGACGCGTCCCGCCCCCCTCGTGGCCGGTGCCCGCGGGCGTCTCCATCACCGAGCGCCCGCTCGAAGGCCGCGGCGGCGCGCGCGTCCGCGTGGTGAGCGCGCCGGGCGACGGGCGGCCACGCCCCGCGCTCGTGTGGATCCACGGCGGCGGCTACGTCATCGGCGCCGCGAAGACCGACGACGCGCTCTGCGGCCGCTTCGCGCTTCGCACCGGGGCCGTGGTGGTCTCCGTCGACTACCGCCTCGCGCCCGACCACCCCTTCCCGACGCCCCTCGACGACTGCCTCGCCGCCTACGAGCTTTGCCTCCGCGAGGCTCCCTCGCTCGGCGTCGACCCCGCGCGCGTCGCCGTCGGCGGGATGAGCGCCGGCGGCGGACTCGCGGCGGCCCTCGCGCTGCGCGCGCACGACCGGGGGCTTCCCCCGCCCGCGCTCCAACTGCTGGTGTACCCGATGCTCGACGACCGCAGCGCCCTCCGCGCGTTCGACGACGCCCACCACCGCCTCTGGGACTCGACCAGCAACCGCCTCGGGTGGTCGTCGTACCTCGGGCGCGCGCCCGGCGGCGACGACGTCCCCGACCACGCTGCGCCCGCGCGACGCGTCGACCTCCGCGGACTCCCGCCCGCGTGGGTCGGCGTCGGCACGCGCGACCTCTTCCTCGACGAAGACCTCGCCTACGCCGAACGCCTGCGCGCCGCGGGCGTCCCGGTGGAGCTCGAGGTGGTGGAGGGTGCCTTCCATGGCTTCGACGCCGTCGCCCCGTACCGCCCGGTGAGCCGACGCTTCTTCGACGCCCAGGCCGCCGCGCTGGCCCGGGCCTTCGGCGCGACCTGAACCGTCCGCGTGAGAGGGCCCCCGATCGGCCGCCGTCGCCCCTACACTCCGCGCCCTCTGATGTCTCCGACCCGCAAGATCCTCCCCTTCCTCCGGCCCTACCGGGGCATCGCGCTCCTCTCGCTCGCGTGCCTCACCGCGGTGGTGCTCTTCGACCTCGCGATCCCGCGGCTCATCCAGCACGTGATCGACGAGGGCGTCGCCCGCCGCGACGTCGGCGTGGTGGTACGAACCTCCCTCCTGATGCTGGCGCTCTCGGGGCTCTCGGCGCTCGCCGCCGTCGCCAACAACCACTTCTCGGTGCGCGCCGGCGAGGGCTTCGCGCGCGACCTCCGCGAGGCCCTCTTCCTCGCCGCCCAGTCGTGGTCGTTCGGCAACCTCGACCGCCGGCGCACGGGGCAGCTCCTGGTCAACCTCACCAGCGACGTCGCCGCCCTCAAGGCACTCACGCAGGTCTCCCTCCGCATCGGGACGCGCGCGCCGCTCCTCATGCTCGGGAGCTTCGCGCTGATGGTCCGCACGGCGCCGCGCCTCGCGCTCACCATGCTCCCGCTCCTCGCGGTGACGGCCGCCCTCCTCGCGCTCTTCGTCGTGAAGATGGAGCCGCTCTTCCGCTCGGTTCAGCAGCGCCTCGACCGGCTCAACACCGTGCTCCAGGAGGGCGTCTCCGGCGCGCGGCTCGTCAAGGCCTTCGTCCGCGAGGGGCACGAAGCCACCCGCTTCGAAGCCGCCAACGGCGAGCTCGCCGAGCGCTCCGCCCGCGTGATGCAGCTCTCCTCGGTGACGGCGCCCGCGCTCACCCTCTGCGTCAACGCCGGCGTGGTGCTGGTGGTGTGGTCGGGCGGGCTCCAGGCCGCGCGCGGCGAGCTCACCCTCGGGCAGGTGGTGGCCTTCACCAACTACCTCCTCACCACGATGGCGCCGCTGCTGATGATGACGCTGCTCTCGACCACCTGGGCCGCGGGCATCGCCTCGGCCGCGCGCGTCGCCGAGGTGCTCGACGAGTCGCCGGACGTCACGGATGCAACCGGCGCCGAGGCGCTCCCGGCCGACGCCCCGGGGCGCGTCGACTTCGACGCAGCGGGCTTCCGCTACGAGGGGGCCGGCGAGCCCGCGCTCGAGGACGTCACCCTCTCCGCGCCGCCCGGCGCCACGGTGGCCGTCCTCGGCGCGACGGGGTCGGGCAAGTCCACCCTGGTCGACCTCATCCCGCGCTTCTACGACGTCGGCGCGGGGGCCGTGCGGGTGGCCGGCCGCGACGTGCGCGGGCTCACGCAGGCGTCGCTCCTCGCGGCGGTGGGGCTGGTGCCGCAGGAGGCGTTCCTCTTCGCGGGGACGGTGCGCGACAACATCCGGTACGGGCGCCCCGACGCGGGCGACGACGAGGTGATCGCCGCCGCGAAGGCCGCCCAGGCGCACGACTTCATCGCCGCGATGCCCCTCGGCTACGACGCCCCGGTGGCCCCGCGGGGCGCCAACCTCTCGGGCGGCCAGCGCCAGCGCGTCTCCATCGCCCGCGCGCTCCTCGTCGCGCCGCGCGTTCTCATCCTCGACGACAGCACCAGCGCGGTCGACGTCGAGACGGAGTCGCGCATCCACCGCGCGCTCGCCGCCGTCACCCCGCGCCCCACCACCTTCCTCGTCGCCCAGCGCGTCAGCACCGCGCTCGGCGCCGACCGCATCGTCGTCCTCGACCGCGGCCGCGTCGTCGCCCAGGGGACGCACCGCGAGCTCATGGCCGCCAGCCCCGACTACCGCGAGATCTACGAGTCGCAGCTCGGCGAAGGCCCGACGCCTGACATCGGCGAGGACGGTGCGTCGTGAGCGCGGCGCCTGGCCCCTCATCCGCCGGCGACAGCGTGCGCGCGGCGATCCAGCCCGGCGCCGTCCGCTTCGGCGGGCGCATCGAGCGGGCCGCCCGCCCGCGGGAGACGATCGCGCGCCTCGCCGGGTACTTCGACGACGCGCGCGGGGCCCTCGCCGGGGTGGCCGCGTGCGTCGTGGCCTACACCGCGCTCGGGCTCGCCGGCCCGTGGCTGATGGGCGTCGCGCTCGACCGCCACGTCGCCCGCCGCGACGCCGCGGGGCTCGGGCGTGTCGCGCTGCTGATGCTCGGCGCGTACGCGCTCTTCAACGCGCTCCAGGTGGCGGCGGGCTGGGCGATGGCCGGCGTGTCGCAGCGCGCGCTCCAGCGCCTGCGCCGTGAGCTCTTCGCGCGGCTCGAGTCGCTGCCGCTCGCCTTCTTCGACCGCAACCCGGCCGGCGAGCTGATGAGCCGCCTCACCAATGACGTCGACGCCGTCAACCAGGCCGTCTCGCAGAACGTCACCACCCTCCTCGCGAGCCTCCTCACGATGGCGGGCATCGTCGTGGCGATGTTCGCGCTCGACCGCCGGCTGGCCCTGGCGTCGCTGGTGGTGGTCCCCCTGATGCTCGGCTTCACCCGCTTCGTGACGGTGTACACGCGGCGGGGCTTCCAGGCGCTCCAGGCCCGCCTCGGCGAGCTCAACGCGGTGATGGAGGAGGCCCTCACCGGGCAGCGGGTGGTGAAGGCCTTCCGGCGCAGCGACGCGGCCGTGGCGTCCTTCCGCGCGCGCAACGAGGCGGCGTACCGGGCGGGCGTCGAGGCCAACACCTACGCGCTCCTGCTCATGCCGCTGACGGGCGTGCTCGGCAACCTCTTCGTCGTCGTGCTCGCGGGGCTCGGGGGCTGGCTCGCGCTCCGCGGCCTCGCCACCGTCGGGCTCATCGCCACCTTCATCAACTACGGGCAGAACTTCGTCCAGCCGCTCCGCCAGCTCTCCAACCTCTACAACACGCTCCAGGCCGCGCTGGCGGGCGCCGAGCGCGTGTTCGAAGTGCTCGACGCGGCCCCCGAGGTCGACGACGGCAAGCTCGCCCTCCCGTCGCCGATGCGCGGCCACGTCACCTTCGAGCACGTCCGCTTCTCCTACCGCCCCGACCGGCCCGTGATCGCCGACCTCTCCCTCGACGCCGCGCCCGGCGACATGGTCGCGCTCGTCGGGCCCACCGGGGCGGGCAAGACCACCGTCATCAACCTCCTCACGCGCTTCTACGAGCTCGACGGGGGCGCGATCCGCATCGACGGCGTCGACCTGCGCGACCTGAAGAAGGCCGACCTGCGCCGGCGCCTCGGGCTGGTGCTCCAGGAGACCTTCCTCTTCTCCGCCACCGTCCGCGAGAACATCCGGTACGGCCGCCTCGACGCCACCGACGACGAGGTGGTGGAGGCCGCGAAGGCCGCGGACGCCGACCACTTCATCCGCCAGCTCCCGCAGGGCTACGACACGCCGCTCTCCGAGCGGGCGGGCAACCTCAGCCAGGGGCAGCGGCAGCTCCTCGCGATCGCCCGCGCGGTGCTGGCCGACCCGGCGATCCTCGTGCTCGACGAGGCGACGAGCAGCGTCGACACGCGCACCGAGGCGCGCATCCAGCGCTCGCTCCTGCGGCTGATGAAGGGGAGGACGAGCTTCGTCATCGCGCATCGGCTGAGCACCATCCGCGACGCGACGCAGGTGCTGGTGATCGACCGCGGCGAGGTGGTGGAGCGCGGCACCCACGACGAGCTCCTCGCGCGCCGCGGGGCCTACCACCGGCTGTACGTCAGCCAGTTCAAGGGCCACGAGATTTGACGCGGGGCGTAGGGAGGGGCGAGGGTGGCGGCGTGACGGAGCCCCGACCCGGTGACCCCGACCGCCGCGCCTACCACGCCGAGCGCGCGCGCCTGGCTGCGTGCCGCTGGCTCGAGCCCGACGCATCGTTCGAAGCGATGGGCGACGACGCGCGTGGCTGGCTCGACGACCGGGTGGAGGAGCTCCGCGCCGCGCTGCTCCCATACGTCGACACGCCCGAAGCGCTCGACGGCCTCACGGCGCGCGTCGAGCGCTCGGCGGGGGCCGCGGTGGAGGCGTGGGCGGCGTCGTGGGCGAGGGGTGACGTCGCGCCCTCCGCGCTCGCGACCGCGTTGGCGCGCGCGGAGGCCGAGGTCCGCGCGGCGCTCCACGGCCGGGACCCCGCGCCCACGTGGACGTATTTCGGGTTCGGCGCTGCCTCCCGCACGCACGGCGCGGTGTGGCGCGCGATGCTCGACCGGCACCGCCGCGCGGAGGGGGGCCCGGGGCGCATCCTCGACGAGACGCACCCGGCCCAGCTCGCCTGCGCCAGCCACCTGCGCTGGCTCTTCGCCTTCGGCGAGGTGCCGTCGCGCCGCTCGCCCTGGGCGCCGCTCGTCGCGCTCTTCGAACGGGGCGCGTGGCCCGTCGCGCTCGGCGACGGCTCGCTCCTCGTGTACGTGCCGGTGCTGCGCGAGGGGACCGTCGTCCCGTCGCCCGAGTCGCCCGAGGTGCTCCTCCTGCCGCCGCGCCGGCCGCGGCCCGCGCCGCCGACGTCCGTCGCCCCCACGCTCGCCGCGCTGGAGGCCGCGGGCGTCGCGGTGCCGCCGATGGCGCCCGACGTGTTCGAACCGGCGGGGCTCCGCGGGAGGATCGCCGCGGTGGGCCCGCGCCCCGCCGTTGCGCCACGCCCGCGGCCCCCGAGGCGGCGCGCGCGCGACGACGAGGGCGACTGACGCGGCGAACTCACCCCGCGGCGCGCGGCCGGCGCACGAGGCGGCGCTCGACGAGGTCGAAGAGCCCCTGCGCGCCGAGCGCCATCAGCGCCGCGGGCACGGCGCCTTCGAGGATGGTGGGCGTGTGCGCGAGGCGGATGCCCGTGAGGATCGGCTCGCCGTAGCCACCCGCGCCCACCAGCGCGCCGAGCGTCGCGGTGCCCACGTTGATCACCGCCGCGGTCTTCACCCCCGCGAGGATCGACGGCGCCGCGAGCGGCAGCTCCACGCGCCGCAGGATCGCCCCCGGCGGCAGCCCGAGCACCTCCGCCGACTCGCGCAGGGCGGCGGGGATCCCGATGATCCCCTGCGCGGTGTTGCGCACCACCGGGAGGAGCCCGTAGACGAACAGCGCCGCCACCGCAGGCGCCGCGCCGATGCCCAGCAGCGGGATCATGAACACCAGCAGCGCGAGCGACGGGACCGTCTGGACGAGCCCCACCGCACCGAGGATCAGCGCGCCAGCCCGCGGGCGCTTCGCCACCAGCACGCCGAGGGGGACCGCCGCGAGCACCGCCGCGACGAGCGAGAGGAGCACGAGCGCGAGGTGCTCCTTCGTGCGGGCCCACACCCGCGCCGCGCGGCCCTCCTGTGGTGGCGCCGCGCCCGACGCGCCGACGGCATCGCGCAGGAAGTCCTCCGCCACGGAAGCTTCCGGCACCCGCTCGACGCGGGCCCGCGCGTTGAGCGAGGCCATGGTTCCTGTCGGGATGCGCCCGGCCATCGATTCGAGCGCGGCGACGAAGGCCGGCGCGCGCCGCGCGAGGTCGGCGCGGTAGAGCCACACCGCGCGGTACGGCGGGAAGTGGTGGAGGTCGTCGTCGAGCACGCGGAGGCCGTTGGCGGCCACCTCGGCGTCGGTGGTGTACACGTCGGTCGCGGCGACGGCGCCCGAGGCGAGCGCGGCGTAGGCGAGCTCGTGCTGCATCCCGCGCACGTCCGTCTGCGGCAGCCCGTAGCGCGCGCGGAGCCCCGGCCACCCCTCGGCCCGCTGGAGAAACTCGTGCGAGAACCCGAAGGCCAGCGCCGGGTGCGCGCGCAGGTCGGAGACGCGTCGGAGGCCGAGCCGCGCCGCGAGCGAGCGCGTCACGCCGAGGGCGTACGTGTCGTCGAAGCCGAGCTCGGCGGACATCCGAACCCCGCGCCGCGCGACCGCCGTTCGAAGCGCGGTGGCGTCACCGGGCGCGACGCGTTCGCCCGCGAGGAGCTCGGCGGCGATGGTCCCGGTGTACTCGGGGTAGGCGTCGATCTGGCCGGCGACGAGCGCGTCCCAGAGAACGCGCGTCCCGCCGAGGCCGCGGCGGTGCTCGACGGGGACGCCCGCGCGGCGCGCGAGCCCGGCGGCCACCTCGCCGAGGATCACCCCCTCGACGAAGGCCTTGGAGCCCACCCGGATGGGCCGCGTCGCGCGCGAACATCCCGCCGCGACGAGCGCAAACGCGAGGAGCACCGCGCGCACTCAGGCCCCCAGGAAGCGGGTGACGAAGGGGTCGGCGGGCGCGCGGGCGAGGGCGTCCATGGTGCCGCGTTGGAGCACCGCGCCGTCGCGGAGGAGGGCCACCTCGTCGGCGAAGGCCGCCGCCTCGCGGAGGTCGTGGGTGACCAGCAGAACCCCGCAGCGGAGCGCGCGGAAGGCCTCGCGCAGGTCGCGCTGGAGCTCGGCCCGTACGAGCGGGTCGAGCGCGCCGAGGGGCTCGTCGAGGAGGAGAACCTCGGGGTCGAGCATCAGCGCGCGCATCAGCCCGACGCGCTGCCGCTGACCGCCCGAGAGCTCGTCGGGGTAGCGCGCGAGGGCCGACGCGGGCAGCCGCGCGAGCGTGGCGAGCTCGTCGAGGCGGGCGGCGATGCGCGGCTCCGCCCACCCGAGGTGGCGCGCCATCAGCGCGACGTTGTCGGCCGCGCGGAGGTGCGGGAAGAGCCCGCCCTCCTGGATCACGTAGCCCATGCGCTGGCGTACCGCGCGGAGCGAGTCGGGCGTGACGAGCCGTCCGCCCACATGGACCTCACCCGCGTCGGGTCGCACGAGGCCGACCACCACGCGGAGCAGCGTCGACTTGCCGCAGCCGCTCGGGCCGAGGAGAACCACGGTGCGCCCGGCGTCGACGCGGAGGTCGGTGGGGGCGAGCGCCTGCACGTCGCCGTAGCGCTTGGAGACGCCGCGCGCCTCGACGGCGGGCGCCGCGGTCACGCGGGCTCGTCGAGCTCGGGGTAGCGGCGGAAGATGCCGTTTTCGTTGAAGGCGAGGCGGCGCGGCGAGGCGAGGTACGCGGCGACGCCGGGGCGGGCGGCGACCCGGTCGCGGAGCTTCAGGAGGTTGGGGAGCGAGGCGCCGACGCGGGCCATCGCGCGGGGGAAGGCGTAGGCGAGGCCCTCCATCAGTTGGAAGGCCGAGAGGTCGACGTAGGAGTGGGCGCCGCCGACGAGGTGGGCCTTGTCGCCGCGCGCGAGCACGCCCTCGAGGTACCCGAGGTACTTCGGCAGGCGCGACGCGGTGAACTCCCGCGCGCGTCGGGCGGCCTCGAGCTTCTGGTCTTCGTAGTAGAGCCCGGTGGAGATGGGGTGGTGGGTGTCGTGCACCTCGGCCACCACGTCGGCGACGGTGAGCTGGAGCTGGTGCGCGAAGAGGCGGCCCTTCTCGTCGGCGGGGGCGAGGCCGAGGCGGGGCCCGAGCCACTGGAGGATGTTGGCGGTCTGCGCGACGACGAGGTCGCCGTGGCGGACGAAGGGCGGGGCGAACGCGGGCGTCGCGAGCGACGGGTCGCGCAGGAGCTTCATCAGCGCGGGCACGCCGCCCCCGGCGGACTCGGGGAGGCGCGCGACGTCGACGTACGGCGCGCGGGCGTCTTCGAACGCGAGGCGGACGAACTCGCCCCGCCCCTGGATGCTCGGCCAGTAGAACAGCTCGTACGGTGCGCCTTCGGTGCTCATCGGCCACGACGTATCGGGCCAACGCGCGCGCTGGTCAACCCGTCACTTCGCCTTTCAGCGAGGCGCGAGCACGTGGCGCGCGACGGCCTCGTCGTCGTCGCCGCCGCCGTAGGCGCACAGCGCGCGGACGACGTCGCCCACCGTGGCGCCGCGCGCGGAGAGGTCGGCGAGGAGACCGCGGAGTTCGGCCGCGCTCTCCTCGTCGCCGAAGGTGGAGTACGCGAGCGACACGCCCGCCGCCGCCGCCGCGCAGACCTGCTGGAGGAACTTCACCACCCGGTTGCCGCCGAAGGCCCCGCAGCCCCAGTGGCCGGTGGACACGGTGCGCCCGCGGCACGACGTGAACCCGAGCCACGCCTTGTCGAGGTCGCGGAGCACGGCCTCGGGGGTGAAGTGGTCGCGGTACACCGCGTCGGCGGCGAGCACCTCCTGCGCGCGGCGGTCGGCGCGGAGCCCTTCGAAGCGGAAGCTCCGGAGGTAGCCGCTGTACTCGCAGAAGCGCCTGGCGCCGTCGAGCACGATGACTTCGTCGTCGTCCATCCGCTCGCACACGAGGATCGCCGGGAAGAGCTCGGGGCACGTCGAGAAGAGCACCTCCTCCTGCGTGAGCGAGGGGATCACCGCGTGGATGTGCAGGTCGCGGTTGGCGAAGTCGAAGAAGACCTCGGCGTCGGGGTCCTCCATCCGCCCGGTGTGGAGCTCGACGCGGGCGGACGCGAGCGGGACGTCGAGGGAGGCCCAGTCAGGGGACGTCGCGCGGTCGAGCCGGTGGCGCGCGTAGGTGAGGGTGGGCGCGTCGCCGGCGTCGTCGGCGGCGTGGAAGTACGCGAGGAGGCAGATGAGGCGCTCCACCGCGGAGGGCTGCTGCGAGACGTAGAGGCCGGTGAGCGAGAGGCTCCCGGCCGTGGCGACGTCGAGCGTGCCGAGGAAGAAGGCGCACGCGAGCAGGTGCCGCGCGTGGCGGGGCGAGAGCGCGAGGCGCGAGGGCTCTCCGCGCCGCAGGAGCGCGAGGGGCGCGTCGGGGTGGCGGTCGAGCGCCCACGCGCGGACCTTGGGGAGCGTGTCGCGGTAGAAGTCGTAGGCGGGGGCGTCGGCGCGCGCGAGGTCCGTCCACGCGGCGATGGCGGTGTGGAGGCCGGCCGTCCACGGGTGGGCGACCGCGCGGTCGAGGTCGGCCGCGTCGGCGAGGGCGTTGCCGTCGAGGCGCGCGGCGAGGTCGGGGTCGACGAAGGACGGGTCGAAGTCGTCGGGGGCGGACATGGCGCGGCGGTTTACGTCGAAACGGCCTTGTGCGCCAAGGGGCGCAGCGCGAAGCCGCGCTGGATGAGCAGCGGGCGCGCGTGGAGGTCGCCTTCGAGGAGCCGGTAGACGTCGGCGTGGCGGCGCGACGGCAGCGCGGGGAAGAGGTGGTGGATGAGGTGGTAGTTTTGAAACTGGAGGAGCGGGCCGAGGAGCCACTCGTGCCCGAGGCGAATCGTGGTCGAGCGGAGAACGTCCTCGTCGGCCGTCGCCTCCGCGCCGACGTGGGGCAGCCAGAAGAAGAGCGCGCCGGCGAGCACGAAGGTGAGCCGTGAGGGGATGAGCCACAGGAGCGCGACCTCGCGGAGGTGGCCGGCCCACGCGAGGAGCGCGACGGCCGCGAGCGTGGCGGCGAGGTGGGGCAGCACGCCGAGCAGGTGGCGCCGGCCCGCGTCGTCGCCGCGGCGGAGCGCGTGGGCGGCGTAGGCGAGGTCGATCGTCGCCCAGCGCAACGGGAGCGTGAGGCCGCCCTCGTGGGCCCAGCGGTCGGGGTCGCCCGCGCCGTTGGTGTGGCGGTGGTGCTGCATGTGGGCCCAGCGGAAGAAGCCGAGGCTCGCGTGCGGCGCGAAGAGCAGGAGCCCGGCAGTCCCGAGCGCGTCGTTGAGGCGGCGGTCGCGCGCGAACGACCCGTGCAGCGCGTCGTGCACGACGGTGAAGAGCCCGTACATGAGCGCGGTGCAGCACGCGCTCGCGGCCCACCCGGGGAGCGCGCCGGCGGAGAGGGCGACGGCGACGGCGGGCAGGCCAACCGCGGCGAGGGCGAGCGCGGCCAGCGTCGGCGCGGCCACCGCGGGGACGCGGGCGAGGCGCTTGAAGCGCTCGGATTTGCCTGCGGGGACGCGGAAGCGCGGGGCGCGCGGGGCGGGCTCGGCGTCGGGCACGGGCTACGCGGCCTGTTCGAAGTCGCGGGTCACGTACATCGACACGATCGCGTCGGCGAAGCGCTCGACGAAGCGCCCCTGCGCGGTGTCCGCGACGCCCCCGTGAGCGAGCGCGCGCCGGCCGTCGGCGAGGGCGCGGTCGCGGAGCGCGCACAGCAGGGGGCGGCCCGACTCGCCGACGAGGGTGACGGCGTTGACCCGGCCCTCGGCGCGCTCGCGCTCGCAGGTGCGGAGGTCGTTGGCGAGGCGCACCGCCGTGGAGAACGACCGCTCGGCGCGTCGCAGCGCGGGGAGGGCCGCGCGCGTACCGGCGGCGTCGGTCGCGATCCACGCGGCGAGGGCGACCATCTCGACGCCGATGCTGTCGCGGCCGCTCGCGAGGTAGCGTGGGAGGCCCGCCGCGCCGGACGCGTCGTCGTCGAGCTCGGCGCCCATGCCCGCGAGCATCCGGCCCACCGCGTCGGCCCAGGCGTCGACGAGGTCGCCGGCCCGGTCGTGCTCCGCGAGCCGCTGCCGAAGCGCGGTGAGGGCCCGCGCGATCGGGTCGAAGGCGACCTCGGGGAGCGACTCGCCCCGCGCGACGGCGGCGTACTGGGCGACGCGGAGGCGGCCCTCCTCGGCGGCGAGCTCGGGGTCGTCGAGGAGGTCGTCGATCGCGAAGAGGACGAGGCCCGCGTCGGCGACGAGCGTGAGCACGCGGAGCGGCAGCCCGGCGCCCGCGTGGGCCACGACCGCGGCGATGGCCCGCGAGCGGCCAGCGCGAACGAGCGCGGGCGGGAGGATCTGCGACGCGGCGATGCGGGTGAGGAGCTGGCCCGGCGTGACGGTGGCGTTGCGGCGGGCGGTCGTCTGGGTGCGGCGGGTGTCGAGCATGGGGAACCTCCAGGGCGGCGCGCGGCCGACGGCCAGCGCGTCGCGGTGCTCGGTGCATGAGCGAGGGGCATGCCACGCGCGCACGCCGCGCCGCCGCCGCGGAAGTTCGCGGTGACGGTGTGTCGGCGGTGCTGGCTCGCGAGGCACCCGCGCTGGCCGGCGCTGGCACCGTGCCACGCGGCCCCCGCCGGGCGTTTGTTCTCGATACCGCCCCCGCGGGCGGCGGTGGTAGCTTCGGCGCGGGAGTTTCGCCCGCGCCGTGTCCGCCGATGCCGAGGGAGCGACCCAGTTCGCCTCCGACCCGATCCTCTCCGCTGACCGCCCCGCCGGGGCCGCGGGCCCGCTCGCGGTGGGGGACGTCGTCGCCCACTACCGGATCCTCGCCCTCCTGGGCTCCGGGGGGATGGGGCACATCCACCGCGCGCTCGACCTGCGGCTCCAGCGCGAGGTGGCGTTGAAGGTGGGGCTGGACGGCGCCGCGTCGCCCGAGCGCGCGCTGCAGGAGGCGCGGGCGCTGGCGGCGCTCAACCACCCCAACGTGGTGTCGGTGTACGAGTTCGGCGTCGACGCGGGGCGGCCGTACATCACCATGGAGCTGCTGCGGGGCGAGTCGCTGCGGGCGCGCGTCGAGCGTGGTGCCGTTCCCGTCGACGAGGCCGCGGCGCTCGTCGGCGACGCCCTGCGCGGGCTCGCGGCGGCGCACGAGGCCGGCGTCGTCCACCTCGACCTCAAGCCCGAGAACCTCTTCGTCACCGCCGAGGGGACGCTGAAGGTGATCGACTTCGGCCTCGCGCGCGTGGCGCGGAGCACCGCCACCGGGTCGGACGTCGCGATCGGCGGCACCGTCTCGTACATGGCGCCCGAGCAGGCGCTCGGCGGCGCGGTCGACGCGCGCTCCGACCTCTTCGCGATCGGCCTGGTGCTGGTCGAGCTCGTCACCGGGGCCCACCCGTACCGCGGTCAGAATCGGGTCGAGCGGCTGCGGGCGGGCGAGCGGGTGGAGCCGCCCGCGCTCGACGGGCTCGACGACGTCGTCCGCGACGTCGCGCGGCGGTGCCTCGCCCACGACCCCGACGCGCGGCCCCCCGGCGCGCGCGCGGTGCTGGAGGCCCTGGAGCGCAGGGCGCGGCCGAGCGCGGTGCCGGCGCCGCCGGGGGTCGACCTGGAGGCCCTCGCGGCCGCGGCGCACCTCGCGCAGAAGGGCTACGAGGTTCGCTACGCCCCGGGGCCGACGCTGGTGTTCGAAGGCGTGGTGACGCCGCGCGACCCGGACGCGCTGCTCTTCCCGCACTTCCGCGTGGTGCACGAGCGGGCCGCGGGCTGCGGGGTGCTGACGCTCGACGTCCGCGCGCTCAAGCAGATCAACTCGTCGGCGCTCGGGCTCTTCATCCGCTGGGTGGGCTGGATCAACGCCGAGCCCGAGGCCCGGCGCTACCGGCTGCGCGTGGTGGCCGACCCCGGCGTGCTCTGGCAGCGCGCCAGCCTCAAGCCCCTGGAGATGATCGCGCCCGCCGTCCTCCAGGTGATCCACGAGCGGGCGCGTTAGGGACGGGACGGACGAACATGCCGCTGCTCGACATGCCGCTGCGGACGATGTGGTCGGAGGTGCAGGAGGTCAGGGACCGCGTGCAGGCGCTCCTCGGCGACATGCCCGACGAGCTCCGCGAGGCCACCGTGATGACCGCCTCCGAGCTGGTGGAGAACGCGATCAAGTACGGGCACCCGGTGCCCGCGGCCCCGCACGCCACGGTGTCCCTCGACCGCGACGGCGACCTCGTGCGGGTGACGGTGCGCAACGGCGCCGTCTCCGCCGCGACCGTGCGCGAGCTCCGCGCCCACGTCGACCGCCTCGCCGCCGCGCCCGACCGCATGGCCCTCTACGTCGACCGCCTGCGCGAGCTCATGACCGCGAGCGGCGGCGGGAGCAAGCTCGGGCTCTACCGCGTCGGCTGCGAGGGCGGCTTCGACCTCCGCTGCGACTACGCCGACGAGGTGGTGACGATGACCGCCACGCGCCGCGCGGAGGCGACCCCGTGAGCGCCGCGAAGACGCTGGCCGAAACCGCACCCCTCACCGCGGGGCGCTTCGAAATCGCCGCGACGGGCCCGCGGGAGCTCGCGTGGCGGGGCGAGCTCGCGGCGCGCGACCCGGTGGCCGAGATCGGCCCCCACATCCGAAGCATCCACGAGGCCGCGGCGGGCGGCGGGGACGTCACCGTCGACGTGACGGGCCTCACCTTCGTCAACTCGTCGGGGCTGCGGCTCTTCCTCGACTGGGCGGCGTGGATCGGCGCCGAGCCCGAGGGGCGGCGCTACGTGGTCACGTTCCGCACGGCGCGGAAGGTGACGTGGCAGGCGGCGGCCTTCCCCGCCATCGCGATGATGGGCGGCGCCGCCGTCCGCGTGGTGCCGGCGTGACCGCGCCGCGGGAGGGCTAAAGACCCGATGCGTCAGACCGAGCTCATCCACCGCCAGGTGGAGCTGGTGGCCGTCACGCTCGCGGCGCGCGTCCGCCGCATCCACGACGCGCTCACCGACCTCGCCTTCCTCACGCGCCAGCTCCTCGCGACGGCCGTCGACCCGGCCGAGGTCGACGCCTGGGTCGAGCGCGAGGGCTTCGCGGTGCAGCCGTCGGGCTTCTTCGAACGCGCCTCGCAGATCGCGCGGGCCGCGGCCGAGGGCAAGCTCCACGACGACTTCATCTACGCCTGGGGCGGCGCCTCGCACGGCCGGGCCGAGACGCGCCGGCGGATGTACCTCTTCCGCACGCTGCGCGAGCACCTCGCCGAGGTGCACGGGCGCTTCAAGGGCGTGGCGTACGTGTACTTCCAGTGCGCCGACGACCCGCACGCCACCATCGTGCTCCCGGGCTTCCTGCCCGAGAACGTGATCCCCGCGGACTTCGACTGGCACTCGTACCACTCGTTCACGGTGGTGGCGCCGGCGGCCAACCCGGGGCGGGCGATCCGTTGGACGCCGCCCAACATCGACTACGCCGACCAGGGGCTCATCGCGTGCGCGTCGATCCCGGTGTGGGAGGGCGAGCGCTTCCTCGGCGTGTGGACGATGGACGTGCCGCTGTCGGTGCTCCACGCCGACCTCTCCCTCGACGCCCTCGGCGCCATCGCCTCGCGCCAGGTGAACTTCCTCGCCGACCGCGACGGCCGCCTCATCGCCCACCCCTCCCTCGACCCCGAGAACCAGGGCGAGAAGGGCGCGGTGTACAGCATCCACCTCTCGTCGCTCGGCGGCGACTACGCCTCCCTCGACGTCGCCGCCCTCATCGCCGAGGGCCACGGCCAGCGCGAGCTCCGCGACGCCGCGGGCGAGCGCGTGCTCCTCGTCCACCGCGCGGTGCCCGAGATCGGCTGGGTGGCCTTCGCGTCCTTCCCCGCGGCCGACCTCGTCGAGGCCACGCGGGAGGCCTTCCAGAAGGCGTTCGCGAGCCTCGGCCAGGGCGACCTCTCGGTGCGCCTCGACGCCGCCGGCGACGAGTCGATGCGCCAGCTCGTGGCCTCGTACAACGAGATGGCCGCGACGCTCGAGGAGGCCCAGCGCCGCCGCGACCACGCCGAGGCCGAGCACCGTCGCCTCGCCATCGAGCGCGAGCGGATGGGCCGCGAGCTCGAGATCGCCGCCACCATCCAGAGCTCCATGCTCCCGCGGGCGCCGCGGCACCCGGAGTTCGAGTTCGCCGGGCGGATGGAGCCGGCCGACGAGGTGGGCGGGGACTTCTACGACGTGCTCGCCGGGCGCGACGGGCGCCTCTGGCTCACCATCGGCGACGTCTCCTCCCACGGCCTCGGCGCGGGCCTCGTGATGATGATCGCCCAGTCCGCGTGGCGCGCGGTCTTCGAAGCCGCCCCCGCGCTCCCCGTCGACGAGGTGATCCGCCACGTCAACCGCCTCGTCCACGCCAACGCCGGCACCAAGATCGGCGGCGGCCGCTACCTCACCGCGCAGCTCCTCGCGTGGCGCCCCGACGGGGCCTTCGACTGCGCCGGGGCGCACCTCTGGCCCCTCGTGGTCGACCCCGCCGGCGAGGTGCGGCAGGTCGAGTCGGTCGGGCCCTGGCTGGGCATCGTCCCGGAGCTCCCGTCGGTGCCCGTGTCGCGCCTGCCCCTCGCGCCCGGCGAGGTGCTCTGCCTCTACTCCGACGGCGTGATCGAGGCCCGCGGCGCCGACGGCGAGATGTACGGCCTCGACCGGCTGACCGCGCGGCTCGCCGAGGGCCTCCGCGGCGGCGACCTGGCCGCCTGCGCCGAGGGCGTCCTGGCCGACGTGCGCGCCTTCGCCCCCGAGCGCGACGACGACCGGACCGTCCTGCTCGCGCGACGTCTCGCGCGGTGAGCGGGCCGTGATAGCGTCGCGGACGCGATGGTCCGCAGCGCCACCCAGACCGCCGACAACCTCACCATCGACACCCGCCGGGGCGCGCGCCCGCCCATCCCCGGCGCGGTGGTCGTCTTCTCCGTCGACCGCGCGCTCCACGCGGTGCTCCCGCCGCGCGACGGCGCGGTCGCGCTCGGCCGCGACGCGCTCGCGCCCCTCGGGGTCGCCGACGCGCGCATCTCGCGCAGCCACTGCACCTGCCGCTGGGTCGGCGGCGCGTGGGCCGTGCGCGACGAGCAGAGCCGCAACGGCACCGCGGTCGACGGCCGCGCCTGCGCCGGCGAGGCCCTCGCGGGCGAGCGCTGCCTCGTCCGCCTCGGCGACACGCTCGTGCTGCTGGTGCCCGACGTCGCCCCCTACGCCGAGCGCCCCGCGCGCGTCGAGGGCCGCGCGGTGGTCGGCGCGACGATGGGGGCCGTGTACGACGAGATCCGCGCCGCCGCGGAGGGCCGGGTGCTCCACGTCACGGGCCCGAGCGGCGCGGGCAAGGAGCTCGCGGCGCGCGCCTTCCACGACCTCGGCGACCGCGCGAAGGGCCCCTTCGTCGCGATCAACTGCGCCGCCATCCCCGAGGGCGTGGCCGAGCGCGTGCTCTTCGGCGCGCGCAAGGGGGCCTACTCCGGCGCCCACGCCGACGCGACGGGCCACGTGCAGGAGGCCGACGGCGGCACGCTCTTCCTCGACGAGGTGGGCGAGCTCGACCTCGCGGTGCAGGCCAAGCTCCTGCGCGCGCTCGAGTCCGGCGAGGTGATCCCCGTGGGCGCCTCGCGCCCGGTGAAGGTCGACGTCCACTTCTGCTCCGCGACGCACCGCGACCTCCGCGAGCGCGTGGCGGACAAGCGCTTCCGCGAGGACCTCTACTTCCGCATCGGGCGCCCCGTCGTCGCCCTGCCGCCCCTGCGCGAGCGCCCCGAGGAGGTGGCCCTGCTGGTCGAGCGCGAGCTCGGGGCCGCGGGCCTCGCCGCGCACGCCTCCCTCGTCGAGCAGTGCCTCCTGCGCCCGTGGCCCGGCAACGTCCGCGAGCTGCTGGTCGAGGTGGCCGCCGCCGGCCGCGCCGCCCGCGTCCGCGGCGAGTCGCGTGTCCGTGGCGCCGACCTGTCCGCCGCGGCCGGCCGCGACTTCGCCCCGCCGCCGCCCCCCGCCGCCGCCGCCGAAGGCCCCGCCGCGGCCGCGGAGCCCGCGGCGACGAAGAAGCTCCCCGGGCGCGAGGAGATCGAGGCGGCCCTCCGGCGCAGCGGCGGGCGCGTGGCGACGGCGGCGCGCGACCTGGGCGTGCACCGCAACCAGCTCCGCCGGTGGCTCGCGGCCGAGCAGGGTGAGCTCCCGCGCGACGGCGACGGGCCCGACGGCGACGACTGATCCTGCGGCGACGTCTACGGCACGCCCGGCCGTCGCTCGGCGGCCCAGGGGACCACGGACGTCCCGTCGCACGGCAGCGCGGGGACGGGGATGCAGCGGCCCGGCGCCGCGACCGCGAGGCGTCCCGCGTCGCACACGAGGGCGGCCCGCGCGCCGGGGAGCACCGCGCGGACGTGGCCGTGGACGCCTTCGGGCGCGGCCCGCGCGCAGCCGAGCGCGAGCACCTCGCCGTCGTCGGTGACCGCCGCCGTTCCGTCGGGGCTCGCCACCACCAGCCCGCGGCCGCGCGGCGCCCAGCGGACGGCGGGCGACCGAAGCGCCCCCGTGCGCGCGGCCGTCGCGGCGGGGGAGGCGTCCCACGCCACGACGCGGCCGCCCTGCGCGAAGGCCACGCGCGTCGCGTCGCGCGAGATGGTGGGCGTCATCGCGGCGCGGTCGAAGGGGCCCGCCACGCGTGGTGGGCTGCCGTCGAGGGGCGCGAGCAGCACGCGTCGCGCGTCGTGGAGCCACGCGCCGCGCGGGCCGGCGGCGAGCGTCACCCAGCGCCCGTAGTTGGCGCGCGCGTCGAACCCGAGCGGCCACGCGCCCGCCGGCGAGAGGCGGCGGACGGCGCCGTCGCGGAGGTCGACCGCGAGGAGCCGGTCGTAGACGAAGTGGCCGCCGTGGGAGGACTGCCGCCCCACCGTGAGGAGTGCGATGCCCGCGCCCGGCACGGGGAACGCGCCGTCGACCACGACGCCGAACTCCCCCTGCATGTCCGTGGGCCACGCGAACGGGAGGCGGCGTCCGTCGAGGGTGATGCCGGCGTCGCCGCGCGCCGCGAGCGCGTGCCCGTCGAAGCGCATCGCGTCGTCGGTTGGCGGGGCCGCGGGCGCGTCGAGGCGCTGCGAGGTCCACACGAAGCGGTGCGTCCGCCACCAGAGGGTGTCGCCGTCGAGGCTGACCGCGAGCGCGTCGTCGGCGACCGTGCGCGCGGGGGCCGCGCCGTCCCACACGCGGAGCGTCTGACCCGAGCGCGCGACGAGGTGTGGGCCCGAGACGCGCACCTCCTCGGCGGGGATGGCGGCGGGGCCCCAGGGGGTTCGCGCGTCGTCGAGCGTGCGCCACGGCGCCTCGGGGGACTCGCGCCACACCGCGGCGACCTCGTCCTCGTCGCGCACCACGGTGATCGCGCCCGGGGCACCGCGGCGCACCGCGACCCAGGGCGTCCGGCGCGCAGTGCGGCCCTCTGCATCGATGGAGAACGCCGCGCTCACGGACGCCTCCTCGTAGGGCGGCGCCTCGCGGTCGCGCGCGGGGTCGAGCGGTCGGACGCGCCCGTCGCCCGCGACGTGGAGGTTGGCGCCGCGGGCGTTCACCACCCAGCCGTCGGGGGTGGCGTACGTCCACGAGACGCCGCGGAGCACCGGCGCGGGCGCGTCGAGCGCGTAGACGTCCCCGTCGCCGCCCGCGAGCCGCGCGGTGAGCACGAGCGCGCCATCGGGAAACGCGTCGACGCGCGCGACGGGCGTCTGGGTGGCGAAGCGCCGCCGCGCGCGGTCCGCGCCGCCGACGAGCGGGCGTTCGAAGAGAACCGAACCGCGCGCGTAGAGCAGCGTGCCCCGGGGCGTCACCGCCGCGGCGACGTCGCTGTCGACGACGGCCGACGCGGGCGCACCGGGGCGGCAGCGCATCACCGCGAAGGGCGGCGCGCCTCGGGCGACCGTGACGACCGCGTCGTCGCCCGCGGCCTCCGCGCGGACCAGCGTCGCGCCTTCGGGGAGCTGCTCGGGTGTGCACCACGGGCGCCCGTCGCGGAGCACGCGCCGCCACGTCGCGGTGCGCACCACGAGGAAGGAGGGCCCTGTCGGCGACGCGCCCGGGGCCTGGATCGACTCGACCCACGGCGGCGGCTGCGGCACCTGCGCGCAGAGCAGCGCGAACCACGCGGCGTGGAGCGGCGGACGTCGCGCGCGGCGGGGGGCCATCGCGGCGAGCGTACACCGCGCCTGTGTCGTGCGGGGCGCCGCACACCCTTGTGCGAGCCGTCGCACCGGGGTGAAGCGCGTGCGCGCAAATCCCTGCGCGGACCGCGGCTTGCGTGGTGACCTGCCATGTCTCGGACCGCCCTCCTGCCTTCCTTCCTGCTCGCCTGTCTCCTCACGCCGACAGCCGCGCGCGCGCAGCGGTGGGTCCGCCACGTGGGCGGGCTCCGCGCGGGGACGTACCCCGTGCTCGCCGTCGCGCAGCCGCCGCGGCGCGACGTGTACTACTCGGTTCAGTTTCCGGCGCCCGGCGGGATGGGGGCGGTGTGGCGCGGGCGCATCGACGACCCGAGCGCCCCCTTCGTGCAGATGCCCCCCTTCCCGCTGCCCGCGCCGGCCCCGGGGAACTCCCTGGCCAACGTCTTCACCCTCACCACCAACCGCCTCGGCGAGCCCGTCGTCGGCCTCTCCGCCAACGGCCGCTCGGACAACACCGCGCCGATGCTCATGACCTGGAGCGAGGCCGACGGCCGCTGGCTCGCGCCCCCCGTCACGCCCGCGGGCCACAACTGCACGCACAACCTCTACCGCGTCGACCGCGCGCCCAACGGCGACCTCTGGGGCATCTGCCAGTGGGAGGGCGCGTACGTCTCCACCGACGACGGGCGGAGCTTCCGCTACCTCGACCTGAGCGCGCTCGTGCGGGCCTCGCACCCGTCGTACTTCCCCACGCGCGCGGCGGCGACGGAGTTCCTCGGCGCGCTCTACAGCCTCACCTTCGCGGCGGACGGTGCCGTCATCATCGGGAGCGAGACGGGCGGCGTGGTGACCTCGAGCGACCGCGGCGCGACGTGGCACCCGCTCGACCCCGACGCGGCCAACCCGCTCAGCCCCCTCGCGGGCGTCACCGCCGTCGGCAACGTGTACGGGCTCTCCGCGCGGCCCGACGGTCGGCTCATCGTCCACGGTTTCCAGGCCACGACGTCCCCGCTCGCGAGCGACCCCACGCGGCTCTACCTCGTCGACCGTGTGGCGCGGACGGTCACCCCCGCCCGCGGCGTGCCCGACTACACCCTCGGCGGCAGGCTCCAGATCGTCTCGCTGCCCTCCGGCGAGAGCTTCTTCCACACCAACCGGAACACCGTCGACGACGCCGGGGCTCCGACGTACGGCGGCATCCAGCGCACCGCCGACGGCCTCACCTGGACCGCGGCGAACGACGGCATCCGCGAGGCCGTGATGGTCTCCGGGATGAGCCTCTGGGTCGACGGCAACGGGCGCGGCGCCGGCGGCGGCTTCGCGGTGGACGGCAGCGACCTCTACACCGTCACCGCGCAGGGCAACGTCTACCGCTACGTGCGCGACGGGGCCACGACGCCCGACGCCTCGACGCCGCCCGACGCCGCGGCCGACGCCGTCGTCCCGCGCGACGTCGCGGTGGACGTGAGCGAGCCGCGCGACGTCGCGGTGGACGTGAGCGCCTCACCCGACGCAGCCGTCGACGCTCCCGCGGACGCAGCGCTGGACGTGGGCGCGCCGCCCGACGTCGCGCCCGATGCTCCCGCGGACGTCGCGCTCGACGCCGCCCCCGACGCGGACGCTTCGGGCGACGCCGCCGCGCGCGTGGACGCGTCACCCGAGGACGTCCCCGCGCCCGCGGAGGACGTCGCCGTCGACGCGCCCGACGCGCCCGACGCGCCGTCGGCCACGCCCGCGGGGGGCTGCGCGTGCGACGCGGGCGCGCCCGCTCGGTCTACGGCGCTGGCGTGGCTGGCGTGGGCGACGCTCCTCGTGAGGCGCCGTCGTCGTCGCTGAGCGCTTCGTTCAGTCGAGCCCGGCGCCCGCGTGGTCGAGCGCGTCGCCGACGCCCTCGGCGCCGAGCCCGAGGAGGCCCGCGATCGCGTCGAGGACGCGGCGCTCCTTCGCGGAGATGCGGCCGTCGGCCTGGGCCACGAGCGTGAGGTCGTCGACGAGGCCGGCCCGCGCGCCCACCGGCAGCGTCGCGGTGAGGAGCTCGGCCAGCTCGACGAGCCGCACCTGCTGCTCTTCGAAGGGCATCTCGCGCAGCCGCTCGACGAGCGCGGGGTGCTCGCGCCCGAGGCGGCGGATCACCTTCGCCTCCGACGGCGACGTGCCGCGCGTCGCCTCGGCCACCGCGATCGCGCCGAGGAGGAGCAGCTCGAGGGCGTCGGTGTCCTTCAGCCCGGCCTCGAGGGCGCTGGGGTTCATCAGGCGGACGAGGCGGGCGACGTCTCGCTCCATCGCGGCCTCGTCGAGCTCCCCGCCGGCGCGGCCCATCAGCTTCGCGAAGGTGGTCGAGCGGGCGAAGAGGTCGACGGCCACCGCGCGCATCTCGCCGTAGGGGTGCGTGTCGAGGCCGTGCGGGCCGGGGGCGCCAACGCCCGCCTTCTCCAGCGCGGCGAGCGAGGCCCGCGCGTGGTCGAGGAAGGCAGCGGGCTCGCCGAGCAGCGCCCGGTTGGTGATGCCCGTCGTCAGGATGAACTCCGTCCGCAGCGCCACCGCGAGGTCGTCGCAGCAGAGGAGCCCGACGCGGTCGGCCGACACCTCCTCGTAGCGCTGGAGCGCGAAGCTGCGCAGGCAGGTGAGGCCCGAGACGCTCTCGCCCTCGAGCACCTGCGGGGTCTCCAGGTGCCCGAGCAGGGCGTGCCCGAGCTCGTGCCCGAGCACCGAGAGGAGCTCGGCGGGCTCGAGCGCGTTGAGGATCCCCTGCGTGAGCTCGACGCTGATGCCGTGGTCGCGCGACGTGATGACGTGGGCGTTCATCGCGCCGTCGTTGACGACGTAGAGCTCGACCGGCGCGGTGAGCCCGAGCGCCTCGACGCAGCGGTCGAGGAGCTTGAAGACGCCCGGCGCCATCGCGCGCCGCAGCCGGACGCGGGCGTAGTCCACCGCGCGGCGGCGCATCGCGCCCACCACCTCGTCGCGCTCGGCCGTCGCCCGCTGCATCGCGTGGACGTAGTCAGGGTCGCGCAGCAGGTGGGCCAGCACCGCCCGCTCGCCGTCGAAGCGCAGGGCCTCCAGGTCGACCTTGCAGAGCGACTGCCAGGCGCGCGTCCGCGCCCGCAGCGCGGCCTTGGCGTGGCGCGTGGAGGTTTCGAACATCCCGCCGTCGCCGGGCCGCAGCGCGAAGCGCCCGGTCTCCATCCCGTCGACCATGCGCCAGCGGCCCGCGAGCTCGCCCTCGGGCGACAGCCGCCCCACGTACGCGATCGGCGTCGCGCCGCGGTCGGCGTAGCGCTTCTGCCACCGGGCCACGGACCGCGTCGCGTCCCAGGTGCCCGCCAGCGTGAACTCCCCGCCCTCGTCGACGCCCGCGCCCTCGAGCGTCGAGCCCGCCACCGACAGCGTCTGGCTGGTCGGGTGCAGGTGCTCGGGGTCGAACGCCCAGGTGTAGTGGCCGTGCCAGGCGCCGGCGGCGGGCGCGCGGGGGGGAGGGTGCGTCGTCATGGCGGCGCGGGACTCCACCGCAGAAGCGCCGCCCGCACAAGGGGACGCGCGCCCTACGGCTTCGCGGGCAGGCTCACCACCACCAGCCGCACGGCGCTGCCCGCGCAGGCCCGCCCGAGCGCGGCCTCGACGTCCGGCCACGCGAGGCCGCCGTAGCCCGCGCCGATGCGCGGCATCCCGACGGCGGCGACCTTGCGGGCCTCGCACTCCGCGACGAGGGCGCGGGCCGAGCGCTCGATGAAGTCGATCGTCGCGCCCGTCCGCCAGTGCTTCTCGGTGCCCAGGTTGAACACCGTCACGCCACCCTCCTCCCACGCGAACACGTCGCCCGGGGCGAAGCGCCCGTCGGCGCAGCGGCGCTTGTACTCCGCGTACATCGCGGGCCAGCGCTTCTTGAACTGGACGGCGATCCCCGCGCCCATCGCGCCGGCGCAGTTGCAGCCGTGGGCGAGGGCGGTGAGGTCGGGCTGGGCGAAGAGGTCACCAACGCGGTGCTCGACGGGCATGACGTCGGGACTACCCGAAGCGGCCGCGCCCCGTCCAGTGCACCATCCCCATCGCCGCGCGTTTGCGCTCCGTGCGCCGACGCGGGTATGAGCCCACGCCCATGGCGACGATGCGCGAACGAAGGACGGTCACGGCCCCCACCCGCAAGCCCGAACCTCTGGCGAAAGAGCGGGCCCACGCGCTCGACGTCCCCTTCGCGATGCGCGCGGTCGCCACCTCGCACGGCGCCCGCTGGGACGCCGACCACGGGGTGTTCGTGTACCGCGGGGCGCGCCTCCCGGAGGGGCTCGCGCCCTTCCGCGCGCAGCGCTACTCGTGGGAGGCGAGCGTCGAGCGAGAGCTCAACGACGACCCCGCCCCCGCGCCTTCGAAGCCCACCGGCGCCTTCACCCCGCGGCCGCACCAGGCCGCCGCGATCCGCGCGATCACCGCGGCGGCGAAGGGCGGCGCGTGCGGCTTCCTCCTCGCCGACGACGTTGGGCTCGGCAAGACGCTCTCGGCGTGGGTGGCGGTGCGTGAGCTGCCGCAGGTCGAGCGCGTCCTCATCGTGTGCCCCCTCGCGGTGGTGGCCCACTGGCGCCGCACGATCGAGGCCGCGGGCGACGGCGGGCGCGAGGCGGTGATCCTCAACTACGACCGCCTCGGCAAGCTCTTCGAGGTGAGCGCCGACGCGCGGAAGCGGGTGCGTTCGAAGAAGGGCCTCGCGCGGGCGGGGGCGGCGCCGGAGTTCGACGCGGTGATCTGGGACGAGAGCCACCGCTGCAAGAACCCCACGGCCGCCCGCTCGAAGTTCGCCGCGAAGATCAACGCGAAGGCCGGCTTCGCCCTCTGGCTCTCGGCCACCGCGGGGCAGAACCCGTTGGAGCTGTCGTACCTCGCGCCGCTCCTCTCCGAGCGCACGGGGGCGCGCGCCACCGAGCTCAAGGACTTCGAAGCGTGGTGCGCCGCCCAGGGCCTCGGCGTCACCCGCGGCACCTTCGGCCGCTGGGACTGGCGCGGCGACCCGAAGGACTGCGAGAAGGTGCGCGCGCTCCTCTTCGACGGCGAGCGCCCGGCGGGCCTGCGTCGCCGCCCGGAGGACATCGCGGGCTGGCCCGAGATCAACCGGATCCTCACGCCGATCGCGCTCGACGCCGCGGCGCGCGAGCGGTACGCGCAGGCGTGGTCGGAGTTCCGCGCGGCGATCGGGCTGGAGCCCTCGGGGCGCGACCCGCGGACGGCCCTCGCCGCGGCGCTTCGCCTCCGCCAGAAGAGCTCGCTCATCCGCGCCGAGGGGACGGTCGAGCTCGTCCACGAGCTCCTCGAGAACGGGCACCAGGTGGCGGTCTCCGTCGCCTTCCTCGAGACGCTCGAAATCATCCGTGACGCGCTGGCCCGCGACGGCGTGGCGTGCGCGCAAGTCCACGGGCGCCTCGGCGCGGAGGCGCGCGAGGCCGAGCGGATGCGCTTCCAGCGGGGCGAGGTGCCGGTGGCGCTCTTCACGGTGGAGGAAGGCATCTCGCTCCACCAGGGCGAGCACAACGACGTCCCGCGCTCCGAGGTGATCCACGACCTGCGCTGGTCGGCGATCCAGATGGCGCAGATCGAGGGCCGCTGCCACCGCGACGGGCGCTTCGCCCAGGTGTACTGGGCCTACGCCGACGACACCGTCGAGGAGCGCCTCGCCGCCGTGGTGTGCCGCCGTCTGCTCTCGATGAAATCGATGGTGGGCGACGACGTGGAGACGCTGAAGGAGATCGAGCGCCTCCTCGCCGACGCGGCGCGCGACGGGGCCCGCTGACCCGCTACGTCGCCGGCGCCCAGCAGGCGTGCGTGCCGGAGCACAGCCGCTCGGGCAGCGCGATGCGCGCGACGGGGCCGTCCTCGATGCGCCGCGCGTCGAACACCTGGCACTCCGACGTGTCGCGCACGGTGTCGCTGACGAAGGTCACCACGTAGCCGTCGTCCTCGCCCTGCGAGCCCACGCGCGGGGCCATCGGCGACTCGCTCCCGTAGGTGCCTTCGGGGAAGCGGTAGCGCGCCACCGAACCGCCCTCCAGGTCGAGCCGCACCATCCCGTCGAACAGGAACCACCCGGGCTTCGCCGTCATCGACCAGGCGTACCGGTTGCGCCGCCCGCCGTGCCTCCCGTTCACCGAGGGGAACTCGCACACGAGGTCGCCGAGCGGCTCTTCGCGCGTCTTGCCGGTGCGCAGGTCGAAGCGCCAGCGGTGGGGCCGCGCGCCCATCGCGCCCATGTCGACCATCTTCTTCAGCGGCCCCCACGGGCCGTCGGCGGGGTCGGGCCGCGGGAGCGGGTCGCGCTGGAAGAAGCCGTCGAGCACCACCTCGTCGCCCTGCTCGTACGCGTTGATGAAATGGAGCACGTACGTCGGCTCGGCTTCGAACCACCGCACGTCGCCCGCGCCCCCGCGCCGCGGCACCACCGCGAAGCGCGACGGGAGCCCCGGGTGCAGCCGCGCGCGGTACGCGCCCTTCTCCAGCAGCGCCGCGTCCCAGAAGAGCGGGAAGTCGTTGAAGATCGCGAAGCGCTCGGTGAAGGCCATGTCGTGCGGCAGCCGCGGCCCCGGCAGCGGGACCTCCGCCTCGTGCACGGGGTTGCCCGCCGCGTCGAGCACGCCGAAGCGCAGGTAGGGCGCCTCCGTCGCGTAGCCGAACCACAGCATCTCGCCGTTGTTCTCGTCGACCTTCGGGTGCGCGGAGATGCCCCACGAGGGGAAGCGCCCGCCCCACGTCGCCGTGCCGCGCGCGTCGAGCGTCTCGGGGTCGTGGAGGTAGGCGTCGCCGCACTGGTAGAAGGTCGTGACGGCCGCGCCGGCGTGCACCACCACGTCGGTGCTCGACGCGTCCTTCATACGGCTGCGCGCGCCCCAGCCGTCGCGCTCGGAGCGGGCGGGCGACTCGATGATGCCGGCCCACAGCGGGCGCCCCGCTTCCAACTCCGCCGCGAGGCCCTTCGTCGCGATCATCCGGTTGCGGTAGCGCGCGCGTCCGTCGCGAAACGTGATCGCGTGGAGCATCCCGTCGCCGTCGAAGGGGTGGTAGCGCCCGATCGCGGGGAGGAGCGGGTTCTCGGTGTTGCGGAGGTAGGTGCCGGCGAGGTCGCGCGGGATGGCGCCTTCGATCACGTCGAGGTCGTCGGCGTCGTACTCGACGAGGTTGGGCCGCCACGCGCCCGTCCGGTAGGGGTGGTCGTCGTCCGCGGGGAGGAGCGACGGGTGGCGACGGACGACTTCGAGCTTCACGCGAGTCCCTCCTGCGCGACGACGAACGCGACCGCCGTGGTCGCGCTCCCGCCGAGGTTGATCGTGGCCGCGACGCGCGCGCCCTCCACCTGCGTGGGCCCGGCCGCGCCCGTCACCTGCCGGGCCGCGTCGAGCACCATCCGAACGCCCGTCGCGCCGACGGGGTGGCCGCCGCCGATCAACCCGCCGCCGGGGTTGACCTTCGCGAGGCGGCCGTCCTCCACCGCGCGCCACGCCTCGCCGGGCGCGGTCACGCCGAGGTGCTCGACGAGCGTGAGGCCCGTGATGCTGAAGCAGTCGTGGAGCTCGAAGACGTCGACCTTCGAAGCGTCGGCCACGCCCGCGCGGCGGTAGGCGTCGGTCACCGCGGCGCGCAGGTGCGGGAAGAGGTGCTCGCTCCCCGCGGCGCGCCGGAGCTTCTCGTCGAGCCCGAGGCCCGCCGCGCGGTGGCCCCAGCCCGCGACGCGCGCGGCGCGCCTCCGGCGGTGCGAGCGCCCGCGGAGGAAGGCGCCCGTCGCGAGCACCACGGCCGCGGCGCCGTCGGTCACCTGCGCGCAGTCCTGGCGGCGGAGCGCGCCCTCCACCACGGGGTTGAGCGCGTCGTCTTCTTCGAACGACCGCGCGTCGAAGCGCCACCCCCGCGTCTGAGCGAGCGGGTTGAGCCGCGCCCGCGCGAAGGCGTGGAGCGAGAAGGCGACGAGGTGCTCCCGCTTCAGCCCGTGCCGCGCGTCGTACGCCTCCGCCACGCGCGAGAACATGTGGGGCCACAGGTACCGCGCCCCCTCACCCTCGTGGCCCGCCCACGCCGCCGTCCCGAGGTGGCGCGCCGCGACCTCGCCGGGCACGTTGCGCTCCTGCTCGACGCCCACCACCAGCGCGCAGTCGTAGCGGCCCGCCTCGAGGTCGGCCATCGCCGCGAGCAGGGCCACGCCGCCCGACGCGCACGCCGCCTCGTGGCGCGACGAGGCCACGCCCCAGAGCGCGGGGACGGCCGTCGCCGGCATCGCCCCGAGCTGCGCCTGCCCCGCGAAGAGCTCGCCGAAGGCGTTGCCCACGTGGACGACGCCGACCTCACCCGCGTCGACGCCGGCGTCGTCGAGCGCGCCCGCCACCGCCTCGCCCACGAGCGCCGCGAGGTCGGCGCCCTCGCGGGCGAGGTGGCGCGCGAAATCCGTCTGAAAGCCGCCCAGCACGAAGGTCGGTTCGCTCATCGCGGGGCGCGAGCCTACCTCAGCGCGGGGCGCCGGTGCGGGCGTCGTCGGCGGAACCCGCGCCGGAGCCTCAGCCGCCGTAGGTGAGCTCGAAGACGGCGCCGAAATCGTTGTCGGTGCCGGGCGAGGGGAGCTGCGCGCCGGCCGAGAAGAGCACGTCGCCCGGCAGCGTCACCACGACGCCCGCCACGGCCACGCCCGAGGGGTTGCGCCCCACCACCCAGTCGGCCATCAGCGCGAGGCGATGGTGAACTACTTCGAACTCCGCGCCGAGCACCGCGCCCGCGGGGTCGCCCGCGCCGAGCGCGCTCTCGGTGCCGACGTAGGCGCCCGCGACGAGCCGGAGGCGCTCGTCGACGAGAAGCGCCCGCGCGAGGAGCCACCCCTCCGCGACGAAGTCCGCGCGACCGAGCGAGGGCCGCCACGCGGAGCCCACCTGGCCGCCGAGCGACAGCCGCAGCCACGACGTCGGCGACACGACGAAGAACGCGTTGCCCGTGACGGCCGACGGCGCGGGGCCGCCGTCGCCTCCGCCGCCGTACAGCGGGACGTGGTTGACGTTGCAGCCCACCTCGAAGAAGGGCGTGACCCCGAGGTCGACGGTGAGGCTCCCCTCGCCGGCGTCGGGCGACGCGGTCACCTGGAGCTGCGCGAAGAGCCGGCCGGGCCGCGCGATCTCGCCCGCGGGCACGTTGAAGAGGCTCTGCTGCGCGCACGCCTCGCTCGCCCACGAGAGTGACGCGAGCGCGAGGGGCAACATCAGCCAGCGGGCGCGCACGACGCGCGGCGGATACCACGCCCGGCGCGGAGAGCGAAAGCTCCGCCGAACAAACGTTCGCGAAGGAAGACGCGGCGCGGCGAATCGCCCCGACCGCGAGGATACGAGACGCACCGGCAGGGCGCGCTGTCAGGCGCGCGCGAGGTCGTCGCCGAGGCGGCGCATGAGCTCGTCGTACGCGGCGCGCAGGGCCGGGTCGGCGTCGTCGCGGTCGAGGTCGGCGGGGTCGACCCTGGCGCGCTGGAGCGAGGCGACGAGGTCCCTCACGCGCAGCACCGCGGCGACGGCGTCGGCGACCGCGACGTCGTGGCGCTGCAGGCGGTCGAGGAGGCGGCAGGTGAAGCTCGCGCAGGCCCGCGGGCGCGCGTCGTAGCAGGCGCACCCGACGCCCGGCCGGTGGGCCGCGCAGGGCTGCTCGAACGACCGCCCGCCCGGGAGCACGCGGAGCCCACGGCGGCGGGCCGGCGCGCGCTCGTCGCGTTCGAGGTCGACGCGGTCGAAGAGCGAGCCATCGCAGCACATCCCGCACGCGCGGCAGAGCGCGGCGGCGTCGGCGTCGGGCGCGGGCATCCGCGCGGAGGGTCGCGTCGTTGCGCGGGGGCGGTCAAGCCGCGGCGGCTCTTCGGGGCCTCTTGCGAAATATCATTCCCTTTCAGAAAATTGGAAGTCTCCCCTTGTGCGGACGTTGGGCACGACACACAGATGGCGCCGCGTCGGCGTGGCGAAGGGCGCCGCGCGGCGCGCAGGACGAGGCACTCTCATGACGACGACGAAGACCGTCGCGCTGGTCACCGGCGCGAACAAGGGGATCGGGTTCGAGATCGCGCGCCAGCTCGGGCGCAGGGGGCTCACCGTGGTGGTGGGGGCGCGCGATGAGGCCAAGGGCCGCGCGGCCGCGGAGGCCCTGCGGGGCGAGGGGCTCGACGTCCACCACGTGAAGCTCGACGTCGGCAGCGAGGCCGACGTGGCGGCGCTGCCGGGCTGGTTCGCGCAGCGCTTCGGGCGGCTCGACGTGCTGGTGAACAACGCCGGCATCGCGCTCTGGGCCCGCGACGACGTGGCGGCCTTCCGCGAGACGCTCGACGCCAACGTGCAGGGCGTGGTGGCCGTCACCTACGCGCTCCTCCCGCTGCTGCGCGAGAGCCCCGCGGGGCGCATCGTCAACCACTCCAGCGTGCTCGGGTCGCTCACCTCCATCGGGCAGGCGCCCGACCAGTTCGGCGACTTCATCAACCCGGCGTACACGACGTCGAAGGCCGCGCTCAACGGCTTCACCGTCGCGCTGGCCCACAAGTTCCGCGGGACGCGCCTGAAGGTGAACTCGGCGCACCCCGGCTGGGTGAAGACCGACCTCGGCGGCGACAACGCCCCGCTCACCACCGAGGTGGGCGCGCAGACCGCGGTCGCCCTCGCGACGCTCCCCGACGACGGCCCGACGGGGAAGTTCATCCACCTCGGCCAGCCGCTGCCCTGGTGAGCCCCGACCGCCGCGCGGGCGCGTGACCCGCGCGGCGACCTCCCGCGCTTTCCGCTGAGAAAGTTCGCGCGCCGTCGACATTCAGTGTCGGCGCCTCGCGCTGGCCGATAGCATGGTCGCCCGCGCGCGTTCGGGGCCGCACCTCGCGGCCCACGCGGCGGGACCACCAGGAGACCCGTCATGAAGATTCGACCCGCCGTCGTCATGCGATGCCCCGCGTACGTGCTCTCCGTGTCCCTCGGCGCGGCGTGCGTCGGGGGCGACGCCGCGGCGCCCACCGGCTCCGCCGCGCAGGCGATCATCACCGACGACAGCGTCGTGCGCATGACCAGCCCCGCCGCGACCCGCGCGGCGCTCATCAACTACGTCTGGGGCACGAGCGCGCTCCCCACGGCGCTCGCGAACGCGACGGTCTCGCACCCGGTCTCGGACGCCGCGGTGCTGCTGGGCCTCAACGTCCCCAACCTCCTCGCGGTGGACGAGCTCCGGTTCGACGCCGGCAACGGCGTGCACACGTCGGTCTTCGAGCTGAAGCCGCAGAGCTCGAACGGCCGCGCGGTCGTCGTCCACGTCGGGCACAACTGGGCCAACGAGGACCGCGGCCCCAACACCCTCGCGTCGCTGCTGGTCGCCAACGGCTACACGGTGTTCTACGCGGCGATGCCGTGCTGGCGGCTGCTTTCCCCCGCCGCGCCCAACCCGGTGACCGCCTACCCCGCCTGCCCCGTGCCGATGGAGTTCGACGGGAGCTCGGCGGGCGGCGGCGCCCACAACAACCTGTTCAACACCGTGAACCCTGCCCCCGGGCACGCGCAGCGGTACTTCCTCGAACAGATCGCCCGCGCGGTGAACGTCGCGGCGTCGCAGGGGTTCACCGACATCAACATGGCCGGGCTCTCCGGCGGCGGCTGGACCACCGCGGTCTACGCCGCGCTCGACCCTCGCGTGCGCCTCTCGTTCGCGGTCAACGGCGGCAAGCCGCTGTACATGCGCCGCTGCACGACCCCGAGCGCGGGGTGCCTCGACGCCGGCGGGGGCGAGTACTACGACGGCGACCGCGAGCAGATGGACCCCGGCTTCTTCAACATCGCGGGGTACCTCGACGTCTACGCCCTCGCGGCGAACGGCGCCGGCCGGCGGCACGTCCAGATCCAGAAGCGCGACGACCCGGCCTTCGGCGCGGGCGCCTTCCCCCGCGCGAACCTCGGCGCTGCGACCGGGCTCTCCTGGGACCAGGCGGTGCGCGCGTACGAGACGAAGGTGCAGCAGTACCTCGTCGGCCTCGGGCCGTGCTGCGACCAGGGCTCCTTCCGCGTCGAGATCGACGAGGACACCGTGCCGCAGGCCGACCAGCACACCATCTCGGTGAGCGCGCAGCAGGGGGTCATCCTCGCCGAGCTCGAGGGGCAACGCGTGCCCTTCGGCGCCATCACCTCCGGCGACGTGCGCGTGCGCGGCCTCGACCGGACGCTCCGCGCCGCGCCGACCGCGTGGTCGTCGATCACCAACGTCGACATGGGCGGGGCGCCCGCGGTGGTCGGCACGACCTCGGTCACCGACGTCTTCGTCCGCCACCAGTCCGGGCCCACGCACCCGGCGCGGGTGAACGTCGCCACCGGCGCCGTCACCGATTGGGGCGGGGTCATCAACTCCGACCCGGTGGCCGTGGTCTCCGGCGGCCAGATCCACATGGTCGCCGTCGGCACCGACCGGCGCCTCTGGCACTGGCCGGCGGCGGGCGCGCCGGTGCAGGTGGCGGCGGGCGTCGAGGTCGTCGGGCGGCCCGCGCTCGTCTCCAGCGGCGCCAACAGCCTCGACGCGTTCGTGCGCAGGACGGACGGCGGCATCCAGCACATGGCCTGGCGCGGCTCGACCTGGACCACGGGGCCGCTCCCGGGCTCGAACTACCTCGGGTTCCCCGCGGCGGTGGTGACGGCGCCGTACCTGCGCGTGTACGGCGTCGGCGGCAACCGGCGTCTCTGGGAGGCGTATGCGCCCACCGGCGGCACCGGCGGCGCGGGGTGGGCGCTCAACTCGCTCGCCTCGGTCACGGCGGGCTCCGGGGGCGACGTCGAGGTCGGCGGGTCGCCGAGCGCCGCCGTGCTCTCGACGGGGTGGCCGATCGTGACCGCGCGCACCGCCGCCGGCGGCGTCGCTGTGTACCGCGTGATCGGCGGCGCCTGGCAGTACGCATCCTGGGCGCCGCCCGCGGGGACGACCGTGTCGCTCTCCCCGCTCGCCACCGCGACGGGCGTGTTCGCGCGCGCCGCGACGAGGCACGTCTGGTGGTACCCGGTGGCGACCCCCGCGGCCCCGGTCAACGACTACGGCCAGATCGACTGAGCGCGCCTTCCGCGCCGCGCGGGCGGGCGGGTGGCGTACCATCGCGCGCCCCGCATGGACGCGCCCCGCCCGCTCGCCGCCCGCCTCGAAGCGCTGCCGCGCGCGTGGATCGGCGCGGCGCTCACCCTCGCCTTCGCCGCGTCGACGCTCCGCCCACCGCACGCCGGGTCGCGCCCCGGACCGCGCGCCGAGCGCTCCGTGGGACCCCGCGACGCGCGCCCCGGGCCGCGCCGCGAGTCCGCGCGCGCGCCCAACCCGTGGCGGTGGCGCCACAACCAGGGCGCCCCCTTCCCCGCCGAGCGCGCGATCATCACGCCGCTGGCGATCGGCGACCGCCTCGGCCCCGGGCGCGTGTTCGAGATCGCCCACCACGTCGACGCGCGGCTGATGATCGGCGTCCACGTCGGGGGGCGCGAGGTGTGGCTCCGGGTGACCCGGGCTGCGGGCGGCGAGGTGCCCCCGCGCGCCGTGGCGGGGCCCTTCGCGGTCACCGTGGCCGAGGAGGGCGGGGCCGTGGACGACGCCGACGCGCTCGCGGCTGCGCTCGCCGAGGTGATCCGCCCCAACGCGGGCGCGCCGGTGCCCCCCGAGATGCAGCCGCTTCGCAGGCGCGACCGGTGACCGACTTCGGGTAGTCTCCGCGCGTGCCGTCGCTGCTCCGCGCCACCTTCCTGCCCGCGCTGGCCGCGGCCTCGCTCGGGCTCGCGTGGGCCCTGCGGCGGGCGCGGTGGGGCGAGCGCGGCGGGGGGACGGCGGCGTGGCTCGCGACGCTGGCCTTCGCGTGCCTCGCCGTGCGGTGGCCCGACGCCAACCGCCACCGCGTGTGGGCCGCGCTCGTTCGTGATGCGCCCGTGGCGGCGCAGTCGCTCGCGGGGGTGGCGCTCGCGCTCGCGCCCGGCGTGCTCGTGGCCGAGGCGTGGCTCGCGTCCGCGCCCTCGCGGCTCGCGTGGGCGCTCCTCGCGGCGGCGTGCGGCGCGTGGGCGGCGGTCTACCCCGCGCTCCCGATGCACCTCTCGGCGCCCGACTTCGACGACTTCTTCGTGGTCGACAAATTCCTCGGCGTGGTCGCGCGCGACTGGGGCAACGACAAGCCCTTCTTCACCGTCTGGGACTACGCCTACCGCGCGCTCGAGCCGCTCGCCGCGCTGTCCCCGCTCGAGCGCTTCCGCGTCAACGGCTGGTTCGCGCTCGTGTACACGGTGGGCCTCGGGCTCTGGCTCCGGCGGTGCTTCGAAGCGCTGCCCGACGGCCCCGCGCGGCGCGCGCTGCCGTGGCTGCTGGCGCTCCACCTCGGGCCCGTGGTGCTCTCGCACACGCTCTCCTACGAGCTGCCCTGCGGGGCCTGGGTGGTCGCCGTCGCGCTCCTGCTCGAGCGCCTCCACGAGTCGTCCGCGCCGCCGCTCGCGGTGATCGCCGCCCTCGCGCTCGCCCGCTCGCTCCAGGCCGGCGGGCACAACGCGACCGCCGCCGCGTGGCTCCCGGTGTACGCCCACGGGGTGCTCGTGCTGCGCGCGCGCGGGGCGTCCGCGGGCGAGGTCGCGTGGGGCGTCGTGCTCGGCGCGAGCGGCGCGGCGGGCTTCGCGCGCGGGGAGCTCGGCGCGGTGACCAACACCGTCTCGGGCTTCGACGCCGCGCGCTTCGGGCGCGTGCTCGCGTGGGGGTGGGCGCCGCTCGCGGCCTGCGTGGCCTCCGCGGCGGCGGCCCTGCGCTGGCGCGAGGGCGCCGGGGCGGTGAAGCGGTGGGCCCTCGACGCGTGGCGCGCGCCGCGGGCGACGCACGCGGCCGCCGTCTACCTCGCGGCGGGGGCGTTCATCTACCTGTCGGCCAACCAGGACAACCTCGGGCTGCCGCGGCCCGGCGCGTTCGCGCTCGAGCGCGAGCTCCCGTGGGACTACGGCGCCAACCACGCCCGCTACGCGCTCTTCTTCTACCCCGCGCTCGTCGCCATGCTCGGCGCGGCGGCGCTCCGCGCGAAGCCCCTCGGCCTCGCCCTCCTCGCCCTCTTCCCCCCGTGGTGGAACGGCGCCTACGTCACCCGCTTCTACCGGCCGCCGCCCGGCCACGCGCTCATCGAGGGCGGCTACCACGGCAACTCGCGCTACCTCGCGCTCGCCCGCGCGCGCCTCCGCGGCCTGCGCAGCGTCGCGTACCTCCCCATCCCGCGCGACCACGGCGACCACTTCCTCGCGCTCGCGGCGCGGCCCGACCTGAAGGTGAGCTCGGTCTGTGGCCGCGGGGTCGGGCCCGGCGAGCCGATGATCATCACGTCGCACACCGCGGACGTGCTCCGTCGCGAGGGCGCTCCCCCCGGGTTCGCCGAGCTCGCGCGCGAGGACGTCACCCTCACCACGGCGGGCGCGCTGCCGCCGACGGCCCTGGCGCGCTGGTGCGAGCGGCCCTCGCTCCGCCCCCGCGTCCATTTCTCCGAGGAGCCCATCACCCCGTGAAGGTCGGATTCATCGGCCTCGGCAAGCTCGGCCTGCCGACGGCGCTCGCGTTCGAGTCCCGCGGCCACGCCGTGTTCGGCTGCGACCCCTCGCCCGAGGTCGCCGCCTGGCTGCGCACCCGCCGCTACCCCCACGCGGAGGAGGGCGTCGACGCGCTCCTCCCTTCCTCGCGCCTCGCGCTCCGCCCGATCGACGACGTGGTGCGCGACGCGGAGGTGGTCTTCGTCACCGTCCAGACGCCGCACGCGCCGGCCTTCGAGGGCGTCACGCGGCTGCCCGACGAGCGCCGCGACTTCGACTACGGGCCCCTCGGCGCGGCCGTCGGCGAGGTGGCCGGCGCGCTCGAGCGGACGGGCGCGACCCGCGACGTGGTGGTGGTCTCGACCGTGCTCCCGGGCACGATGCGCCGCGAGGTGATCCCCCGCCTCGGGCCCCGCGGGCGCCTCGGGTACAACCCCTTCTTCATCGCGATGGGCACCACCGTGCCCGACGTGCTGAACCCGGAGTTCGTGCTCTTCGGCGGCGACGACGGGGGCGTGGCCGAGCGCGTCGCGGCCTTCTACCAGACGCTCCACGACGCCCCCTTCTGCCGCGTGTCCATCGAGGACGCCGAGCTCGCCAAGGTGCTCTACAACACCTTCATCTCGACCAAGATCGCCTTCGCCAACACCGCCGCCGAGCTCGCCCACAAGACCGGCGCCGACGTCGACCGCGTGATGGGCGCGCTCATGTTCGGCACGCGGCGCATCGTGTCGCCCGCCTACCTCCGCGCCGGGATGGGCGACGGCGGCGGCTGCCACCCCCGCGACAACATCGCGCTGAGCTGGCTGGCGCGCGAGCGCGGGCTGTCGTTCGACTGGTTCGACGCGGTGATGCGGCAGCGCGAAGAGCACGCCGCGTGGCTCGCGAGGCTCACGCTCGAGCACGCCCGCGGGCTCCCCGTCGTGGTGCTCGGCAAGGCCTTCAAGTCCGGCACCGCGATCACCACCGGGAGCCCCGCGCTCCTCCTCGTCGCCCTCCTCCGCGAGCTCGGGTGCGAGCCCGCCGCGTGGGACCCGCTCGTCGACCCGCCCGCCGCTGCGCCCGCCGCCGCCCCCGCGTGCTTCGTCGTCGCGACGCGGCACGAGGCGCTGCGCGCCTTCCCTTTCCCCGCGGGCTCGGTGGTGATCGACCCGTGGCGCTTCGTCGAGGCGGGCGACGGCGTCACCGTCGTGCGTGTGGGGGCGCCGTGACCCGCGTCGCCGTCTGCGTCCCCGTCCTCGACGACCGCGACGGCGTCGCCGAGGTGCTCCCGCGCCTGCACCGCGCGCTCGCCGACGTGCCGCACGCCGTCTGCGTGGTCGACGACGGCAGCCGCGACGGCACCCTCGCGTGGCTCGACGCGTGGGCGGCCGAGGCCCCGCACCGCCACGTCCTCCGCCGCGTGAAGACGCTCCCCGGGTGCCGCCGCGGCGGCGCCACGCGCGACGGGATGCGCTGGCTCCTCGCGAACACCGACGCGGACGTCTTCGTCGACCTCGACGCCGACGGGGCGCAGCCGCCGGAGGAGATCCCCGCCGCGCTCGCGTGGCTCGACGCCCACCCCGGCTGCGACGTCGTCGTGGCTTCGAAGTACGCGCCGGGCGCGGTGGTGACGGGCCGCCCGCTCGCCCGCCGCCTCGGGAGCCGCGCGTACAGCCTCCTCCTCCGCGCCGCGGTGGGTGCGCCCCTGCGCGACTGGAGCAACAGCTTCCGCACCTACCGACGTCGCGCGGCGTCGCTCGTCGCGAGGGCCGACACCCGCTACGACACGCCCGCCTTCCTCCTGGAGATGCTCGCGGTGTGGGTGAGCGCGGGGCTCCGCGTCGACGAGCTCCCCACCCGCTACGAGGAGCGCCGCGCCGGGCGCTCGAAGGTGGGCTGGCGCGACGCCGCGCGCGGGCTCGCCGGGGCCGCCGACGTCGTGCGGGGGCTGCGCGCGGGCCGCTACCGCACCTGACGGCCGCGCGCCCTTTCTCCGCGTTGGGGCTATGCCCGGGCGCGCTTTGCATGTACCTGTCGAAACAGCGGGCCGCGCGGTCCAGGCGGCGGCCCAGGGAGACGCGCGATGACGTCACGTTCGATTCGGATGGCAGCCCTCGGGGCGCTCGTGCTGGCCGCGTGCAGCAGCGACCCGCCAGCGGGGGACGCGGGCGCGCGCGCCGACGCCGACGCGATCGCGAAGGACAACGCCCCGGCCGCGGACGCTGCGCCCGACGCCGACGTCGCCTCGCCGATGGACGCGCCCGCGGACGTCGCCGACGACGCGTCGCCCGACGTCGCCTCGCCGATGGACGCGCCCGCCGATGCGCCGCCCGACGCGCCCGCGGACGTCACCGCGCCGATGGACGCGCGCGCCGACGTCGCGCCTTCCGATGCGCCCGCGGACGTCGCGCCCGACCTCCCGCCGGGGCTCACGGGCACGATCCGCGACGTGCGCCACGTGGTGATCTTCATCCAGGAGAACCGCTCGTTTGACGAGTACTTCGGCGCGCTGTCGGGCGTGCGCGGGTTCGGCGACCCCGCGGCGATGACGCTGCGCACGGGGCTGTCGGTCTTCCACCAGCCGAGCGGGACGGGGGAGCTGCTGCCGTACCACTCCGGGCTCGACTGCGTGAACGACGTCGACCACGGCTGGGCCTCGGGCCACGACGCGTGGCACGGCGGCGCGTGGGACCGATGGGTCCCCGCCAAGGGCCCCACCGCGCTCAGCACGCACGACCGCCGCGAGCTCGCGTACTACTACGCCCTCGCCGACGCCTACACGACGCTCGACGCCTACCACTGCTCGGTGATGGGGCCAACCAACCCCAACCGGCTCTACCTCATGACGGGGACGATCGACGCCACCGCGACCGGCGGCGGCCCCGTGACCGACAACACCGAGCCCGCGGCCGGCTTCACCTGGACCACCTACCCCGAGCGCCTCCAGGCCGCGGGCGTGTCGTGGAAGACCTACCAGGCCTTCGACAATTTCGACGACAACGCGCTCGCGTGGTTTCGGCCCTTCATCCAGTCGCGCGCCGGCGAACCCCTCTTCGAACGCGGCATGCGGCGCCTGAGCGACTACGTCGGCGAGTTCCGCAACGACGTGATGAACGGCACGCTCCCGCAGGTCTCGTGGATCATCGCGCCCACGGCCCTCTCCGAGCACCCGCCGTACCCCCTCTCGGGCGGGCAGAACCTCACGCAGCGCATCCTCGACGCCCTCGCTTCGAACCCCGAGGTCGCGCGCTCGACGGTGTTCCTCCTCACCTACGACGAGAACGGCGGCTTCTACGACCACGCCGCGCCGCCGACCCCGCCGCCGGACACCGCCGCGGAGTTCGTGCGCGGCGCGCCCATCGGCTTCGGCAACCGCGTGCCCATGGTCGTCATCTCGCCCTGGTCGCGCGGCGGCGTCGTCGACTCCGAGGTCGCCGACCACACCTCCGTCCTCCGCTTCCTCGAGAACTGGACCGGCGTCCGCGAGCCCAACATCAGCGCGTGGCGCCGTCAGGTCGCGGGCGACCTCATGCCCGCCTTCGACTTCGCCCACCCCGACTTCACGTCGCCGACGATCCCCGCCATCGCCGCGCGCACGTGCAGCGGCTCCGCGCCCGCGGTGCCCACCACGCAAGCGATCCCCGCGCAGGAGGTCGGCGTGCGCCCGACGCGCGCGCTGCCCTACCAGCCCAACGCGAGCGCGCGGACGGACTGCGCCGCGGGTCGGCTCTACCTCGCGATGACCAACACGGGCACGGCGTCGGTCCACTACCAGGTCTCCGCCAACCAGTATCGCTCCGACGGGCCGTGGCAGTACGACGTCGCCCCGGGCGCGACGGTCGAAGACTCCTTCGCCGTCGTCACCTACGGCGCCGGCCGCTACGACCTCACCCTCGCGGGCCCCAACGGCTTCGAACGCCAGTTCGCGGGCGACGTCACCACCGCCTGCGGCGCGCTCGAGGTCTCCTCCATCCTCCACCCCGCCGAGGGGACCATCGAGCTCTCGTACGTCAACCGCGGGAGCGCCGCCGTCACCTTCACCACCGCCTCGCGCATCCGGGGGATGGGCCCCTGGACGGACACCGTCGCCGCCGGCGCCACGCAGCGCCGCACGTTCGACCTCGCCGCCACCGGCCGCCGCTGGTACGCGCTCGTGGTCTCCGCGAGCGGCGCCCCCTCCTTCCGCCGCACCTTCTCGGGCCACCTCGAGAACGGCCGCCCCGACGTCACCCTCGACGGCCGCGACCTCGTCGCGAGCACCGAGTCCCTCTGCGCCGACGGCCTCGACAACGACGTCGACGGTCGCCCCGACTGCGCCGACCCCGACTGCGCGCTCTCCACCACGTGCGCCTGCGCGGGCCTCGAGGTCGGCTCGCGCCTCGGCCTCGCGGTCGCCACCGGCACCATGGCCGGCCGCACCGACGCGGCGCGCGGGAGCTGCGGCGGCGCGGGGCTCAACGACGCCGCGGTCGCGTGGACGGCCCCCGCGGCGGGCACGTACTCCTTCGACACGGCGGGCTCCAACCGCGACAACGACACCGTCGTCCACGTGCACCGCGCCACCTGCGCCGGGGCCGAGCTCGCCTGCAACGACAACACGAGCGGAACCCAGTCCGCCGCGCGCGTCACCCTCGCCGCCGGCGAGCGCGTGGTGGTGGTGGTCGAGAGCCGCAACCCGACGCTCGCGTGGCAGCTCAACGCGCGCAACGTCACCGTGTGCCCCGACCGCTCGGCCGGCATGGCGACCGGGCGCGTGGCGACGGGCACCATCGGCGACGTCGGCGGCAACCTCTTCGCCCCCTGCGCGCTCTCCGGGCGCGACGTCTCGGTGCAGTGGACGGCGCCCTCCGCCGGCACGTGGCGCTTCTCCACGGCGGGTTCGGACTACGACACCGTCCTCCACGTGCGCGACGGCGCGTGCGGCGCGACGGTGCTCGGCTGCCACGACGACGTCGGCGGCGGCGACTACACCAGCCAGGTCGACGTGACGCTGCGCGCGGGCCAGGTGGTGACCGCGGTGATCTCGGGCTTCAACGCGCGCCCCGAGGGCTCGGGGGCGCTGCCCGCGGGCGGCACCGGCGCGTGGGTGCTCAACGTCAACGCGCGGTAGAGCCCCCTGGTCGCGGCGCCCGCGTTGCGATACGCGTCCGCTCCCGATGAGCACCGCCGACGGCTTCGTCTTCCCGCCGCGCCCCGCCCCCTCGCTCGCCGTCGAGGGGACCGCCGCGCGCTTCCCCGTCCGCCGCGTCCTCTGCGTCGGCCGCAACTACGCCGCCCACCGCCGCGAGATGGGCGGCGACGCGCGCGACCCGCCCTTCTTCTTCTCGAAGCCCGCCGACGCGGTGGTGCCGCTCGACCCCGGGCGCGACGTGGTCGTCCCGTACCCGCCGATGACGGAGGCGCTCCACCACGAGATCGAGCTCGTCGTGGCCCTCGGCAGCGGTGGTGCGGACGTGCCGCCCGAGCGCGCGCTCGCGCTGGTGTTCGGCTACGCGGTGGGCGTCGACCTCACGCGGCGCGACCTCCAGAACGCCCTCAAGGCGAAGGGCCACCCCTGGGAGGCCGCCAAGGGCTTCGACGCCTCCGCGCCCATCAGCGCGGTGCGCCCGGCGCGTGAGGGGGAACCCCCGAAGGGGAGGCTGTGGCTCTCGGTCAACGGCGCGCTCCGGCAGGAGGGCGACACCGGCGACATGATCTGGAGCGTGGCCGAGACGCTCGCGCAGGCGTCGAAGCTGTGGCGCCTGGAGGCGGGCGACCTGATCTTCACGGGCACGCCCGAGGGCGTCGCGTCGCTCGTGCGGGGCGACCGCGTGGAGGGCGGCGTCGAGGGCGTCGGCGCGCTGTCGTTCGTCGTCGGGTGACGGCGAGGACGTGGGGCGCCGCGCGGGGATCCGAGCCCGGGCGCTCACGCGCCGCGGTTTGCCGCCCGCTCGTTGTCAGCGTTGGGGTGCTGTAGGAGCAGGCGCTCGCGGTGGGGTTGCTACGCGCGTCGGTCGAGCTCGTTGGTGACGATCGCGACGACGTCGTCGGCGTGCACGCTCACCGGCCCGACCCGCACGCGCCGGGCCCCGCGCGCGTCGAGGCGCGACCGCGCGGCCGCGTCGAGGCCGGTGTGGTCGCCGAGCACGAAGGCCACAGCGCCCCCGCCGAGCGCGACGCCGCGGAGGTCGTCGCCACCCTCGTCGAGGAGCCACAGCGCCGCGTCGCCGAGGTCGTCGAGCACGACGTCGAGCCCACCGTCGGCGACGGCGACGCCGGGGCGCACGGCGACGAAGCCGGCGCCCGCCCGAGGGGCCGCGAGGGATTTCTTCACCAGGGTGGCGAGGCTGCGCTCGTCGGGGCGGAGGAAGCGCGCCTCGGCGCCCGTGACGCGCAGCGCGCGGGGCGCGGCGGGGCCGCCGAGGAGCACGAGGTACACGGCCACTTCGCGGCGGACGCCGTGCGACACGAGCAGCGCGGCGCGCACGCAGCGGAGCAGGACGTCGAGGCGCCCGCTCGTCCCGGGGAGGTCGTCGAGGCGGAAGTCGGGCGACGCGCTGGCCTTGGCGCCGACGATCACGAAGTGCGTCCGGGGGGGCATCGGGGCGCGGCGCTTGTAGCACCACCGGCGCGGTAAAGTGCATGCTCGAGCCGAAGCCGGGGTCGCTCCCATGGCAACCCAACGCTCGCAACACGCGGGCGGCAAACCGCGGCGCGTGAGCGCCCGGGCGTGTGCTCCCGCACGGCCCCCACTACGCCAAGTGCGGTCAGAACGCGACGCGCGTCGGTGCGAAGCGGTTGCGCGCGGTGCCGTCGCCGAGCTGGCCGGCGTGGTTGCGCCCCCAGCACCACACCGTCCCGTCGCCCTTGAGCGCGCAGGCGTGGCGGGCGCCGAGCGCGAGCTGGGTGACGTCGGCGAGGCCGGCGACCTGCACGGGCGAGGTGACGTTCAGCGCGGCGCTGCTGTTGCTCGGGACGCCGACGGAGCCGAAGTCGTTGCGCCCCCAGCACCACACCGTCCCGTCGCCCTTCAGCGCGCACGCGAACTCCGTCCCGGTCTCCACCTGGACGACGTCCGAGAGCGGCGTGAGCACCGGCACGAGCGAGTTCATCGTGCTGCCGACGCCGAGCTGGCCGCTGGCGTTGTTGCCCGCGCATCGCACCTCGCCCGCGAGGTTGCGCGCGCACGAGAACCCGTTGCCGCCGACGCTCACCTGCTCGGGCCGGTAGAACTGCGACCCGGTGAAGCTCGTCGAGGGCGCGCTCCCCCCGTTGGCGAACTGCCCGAAGGTGTTGAGCCCCGCGCACCACACGTCGAGCCCCGGCGTGAGCAGGCACGTGGTGGAGTCGCGCGCGACCACGTCGGACGCGCCGCCGTACACCGCCGTCGGGGCGACGGAGGCTGCGGTGGTCCCGTTGCCGAACTGCCCGGAGCTGTTGCTGCCCCAGCACCAGAGCGTGGTGACCGTCGGCGACGAGGGGCTCCGCGAGAGCGCGCAGGTGTACGCCTGCCCCGCCGTGATCGACTGCATCGCGGGGACGCCCGGCACCAGCGCGGGCACCGACGACGACGTCCCCGCCGCGAGGCCCGACTGGAGGTTGGCGTTGTTGCCCCAGCACCACGTCTGCCCCGACTCGGTGATCGCGCAGGTGTGCTGGAGCCCGGCCGCCACCTGGCGCACCGCCGACACGCCGCCGATGGCGACGGGGCTCACCCGCGCGACGGAGGTTCCGTCGCCGAGCGAGGCCGTGTCGTTGCTCCCCCACGCGCGCAGCGAGCCGTCCTGGAGCACCGCGTAGGTGCGGTCGGTGCCTGCGAAGATCGAGCGGACCGGGACCACGAAATCGCCCGTCACCCGCACCTGCGTCTGCGGCCGGAAGGTGAGCGAGACGGCGTTGAGGTAGCCCCGCCGGATCACCGTCGCCGCGGGGTCGGCCACCCACGCGGGCTCCGTCGTCGTCGTCACCGCCGCGCAGGCCGCGGTGAACGCGTCGGCCGCGAGCGTCGCGCTCCCCTCGGCGACGGCGCCGAGGTCGACCGTCGCGTTGGTGCCGGCGGTTACCGTCGCGGTCGCGGTGACGGCCGCGCCGCCCGCGGGCGTCACCACCACGCGCACGCATTGGACCCCCGTGGGGATGACCGCGATCTCCGCGACGACGTGGTCCGCGCCGTCGGCCCCGGGTTCGACCGCGCAGGCGCAGGTGAGCGCGCAGGCGGCGGCGCAAGCGCGCCAGCTCCGTCCGTTCATGAGATTCCTCCGTGTGATGGGCCGCGTGCGAAGGTGCGCGCCGCCTCGGCGGGGCGGCAGTCCACGTTCCGTGCCGCGCGATACACGCTGGGAGGGGGTGCAGGTTGTGATGCGGGCTGCGCATCGTGAGCGGCGCCGCCGGGGAGCGCGGGCGGATCGCGCCGCGCGCCGCCCACCGAACGGGTGTAGCGTCCGCGCCGCCCTCCATGCCCTTCCCAGCAGCGCGCACCTTCGCCCTCCTCGCCCTCCTCGCCGGCTGCGCCGACGCCGCGTCGTCCGCGCCGCCCGACGCCGCAGCGCCCGCGGACGTCGCGCTCGACGCGTCGCCCGACGTCCCGTCGCCTGACGCATCGCTCGACGTCGCCCCCGCAGACGTTGCCCCCGACGCCTCCCCGCCTGCGGACGTCGCCGCCTCGCCCACGCTCCGCATCATCGTGGGCCCCGACGACCGCGGCGCGTCGCTCCTCGCGGCGATCGCGGGCGCGCGGCGGAGCGTCCACCTGACGATGTACCTCCTCTCGTCGCAGGCGGTGCTCGACGCGCTCATCGCCGCGCGCCGCCGCGGGGTCGAGGTGCAGGTCGTTCTGAACCGAACCATCCCCGGCGGCATGGCCGTCAACATGCCCGCCTACGACGCCCTCACCGCGGCGGGCGCGGCCGTGCACTGGGCGCCGGCCCGCTACGATTTCACCCACGAGAAGTGCGCCATCGTCGACGGCGAGGAGGCGTGGATCATGACCATGAACGCCACCAACGCCGGCCTCACCACGAACCGGGAGTTCCTCGCGGTGGACCGCGATCCGTCGGACGTGCGGGACGCGGAGGCCGTCTTCCGCGCGGACTTCGACGGCGCGACCTTCCCGACGTACGCGGGCCCGCTGGTGCTCTCGCCCCTCAACTCGCAGCGGACGCTCGTCGCGCTGGTGAGCGGCGCCGCCCGCACCATCGACATCGAGATGGAGTCCTTCGAAGACCGCATGACCGCCACCGCCCTGATCGCGCGGGCCCGCGCCGGCATCGCGGTGCGCCTGGTGCTCTCCGACACCACGCCCTCCGCCTCGTCGATGCAGAGCATCCAGAACGTCCTCGCCGCCGGCGTCCGCGTGGTGCGGGTGAGCGCGCCGTACATCCACTCGAAGGCGATCGTGGTCGACGGGGCGCGGGCCTACGTCGGGTCGGCCAACCTCACGTACACCTCGCTCACGGCCAACCGCGAGCTGGGCGTGGTGTTCGACGCGCCCGCGGAGGTGCGCCGCGTGGCCGACGTGGTCGCGCGGGACTTCGCCGCGGGCACGGCGTTCTGACCCCCTCGCCGTTTCGTCGCCCCCGCCGCGGGCCTTCGGGTACGATCCCCGATCCATGGGCCGCCTTCCCTTCGCGCTGGTCGCCGCCTCGCTGCTCTCCTGCGCCCCCGACGATGCCTCCTTCCCGACGGTCACCATGGCGCGCTCGGCGCTCCTGAGCGAGCTCGGGCCCTTCCACCTGCGCGTCTTCCCCAAGACGCCGTCGCTCCGCTGCGACGTCGCGCTCGGGCAGGTGCTCGTCAACGGCCGCCGCGACCTCACCATGCTCCCGGGGAAGAACGTCCAGCCCGCCGAGCGCTGCGGCGCCACCTGGTCGACGCTCTCCCCGATGTACGGCACCGCCTCGCCCGTCGACAGTTGCATGGAGCGCCAGACCTCCGTGTCCGTCCCCGCGGGCACCTACATCGTCCTCGTGCACGGGCAGGGCACCTTCCGCCGCCCGACGGGCGAGACGCGCTCGGGCATCCGCGGTTCGGGCTGCGTCGAGGTGACGCTCGGCGCCGGCGCCACGCGCGACGTGACCCTCGCGATGCGCGAGCAGGTCGACGACCGCGCCCGCTGCGGCGACGGCATGCTCGACTCCAACGAGACCTGCGACCTCGCCGCGATGAACGGCGCCGCCGGCAGCGGCTGCTCGGCGATGTGCCAGACGACGGAGCGCGCGGTCAACGCGTCCACCGCCGGCAACCAGCGCCGCCCCGCGGTGTCGTGGGCCCCGGGCGCGCCGCTCGCCGTGGCCTTCGACGTCGCCGACGTCACCGAAGAAGACGTCCTCACCCGCTACTACGACGCCGACGGCGCGGCCGTCACCGACCCCGCGGCGCTCGCGCGCGAGATCTCCGTCGGCGGCGGCCCCGGGCAGCAGCTCGCCCCCGCGCTGGCGCCGGCCCCGTCGCTGATGGGCTTCGTCGCCGCGTGGGAGACGGTCAACGACCGCAACGTGCTCGCCGAGAGCTTCGACAACCAGGCGCCGCGCACCACCACGCCGCCGCGCTACGTGAGCGTCCCGGTCGCGATGGCGGGCACCGCGCGGCAGGCCCCGGCGGTGGCGATCTCCGCGTCGCGCGTGCTCGTGGCGTGGCGCGAGGGGGCCGGCGCGACCGGCGCGCTGAAGGTCACCACCTTCACGCTCGCGCAGCCGCTCGCGCAGGCGACGACGCCCGCCACCGTCGCGATGAACGTCTCCGACGTCCCGCGCGCCGCGGCCGCGCCCGACGGCACCTTCGTCGTCGCGTGGGTTGCCGCGGGGGACGTCTTCGTCCAGCGCGTCTCGGCGATGGGCGCACCGTCGGGCGCGGCGGTGCTCGCGTCGCCGATCAGCGCGCAGGTGCAGGACCAGCCCGCCCTCGCGTCGGTGGGCGACGGCACCTTCGTCGTCGCGTGGCGCGACGCGGCCAACGACGCGGCGGACGCCAACGGGACGGCGGTCCGCTGGGCCCGCCTCGGCGCGAACCTCCAGCGCATGGGCGACGCGCGCACCGCGCCGACGACGGTGATGGGCGACCAGGCGAGGCCCTCGGTGGCGGTGGGCGCGGGGATGAACCCGCCCGTCCTCATCGCCTGGGAAGACGCGCCGACGGGGCACATCCGCGGGCGCGTGGTGCGGGCCGACGGGGCGGAGGTGTTCTCGCGCGCGGGCGGCTCGACGGCGGACTTCGCGGTGAGCGCGGGCGCGGGAAGCGCGCGGCACAACCCCTCTGCGGCGGCGGGCGGCGCGGGCGTGCCGCAGTTCGCGGTGGCGTGGGAGGGCGACGACGCGGCGGGGTCGGGCGTGTGGCTGCGGCTCTTCCCGCAGTGAGCCTCAGCGCGGCACGCAGCCGTACTGCGCGGTCGTGAGGCTGATGAGCGCGCAGCGCTCCTGGAGCATGCAGTCGCGGTCGGCGGTGCAGCCCATGCGGCGAACCTCCTGGGCCCACTGCCCGATGTGGTTGCTCGACGCGAGGTCTTGAAACGGCAGCCAGAAGGCCGTCGCGCTCGGGTCGCCGGCGCGGTTGGGGCGGAAGGCCGCCATCCACAACTGCGCGGTCCGCATCTCCGCGGGCTGCGTCTGCTGTTGGAGTCGCAGTCCGTAGTCGCGCTTCGACGCGAAGGTGATCCAGAGCAGCGGCTCGCCGTTGAAGATCTGGAGGAAGGGCGCGAACTTCGGCCACGAGTTGGAGAGGTCGCCGGTGCCGTCGGCGGCGGCGAGGCGGACGGGCGACGCCCCGGCGGTGTCGGCGCGCACGGCCCAGAGGTGCGCGTCGATGGCGTTGTACGACGTGCCGCCCGATCGGTTGAAGACCACCCAGCGGTCGTCGGGGGCGAAGCTCGGGTAGTAGTTGTTCTCGTTGGAGGCCGCGGTGACGAGGGGCGTCGGCGCGTTGAAGGCCGCGCCCGTCCACGCCATGAGCAGCAGGTCGCCCGGCGCGTTGTGGCCCGGCTGCCCGAAGAGCGAGAGCCCGTTGCGCTGCCGCGAGAACACCACCTGCCGCCCGCCGCGCGACCAGTCGGGCATCGAGCCGCGGTTGTCGGCGGGGAGCCCCGGCGTGGCCGCGAAGGTGCCGCCGTTGAGCAGCGTCATGCGCGAGCCGTCGGAGACGAGCAGCCGCGCGTTGTCGGGCGAGAAGGTGCCGAAGTTGGCGCCGAACTCCGCCGACACGGCCCCGCGCGTCGGCACGTCGAACACGCGCGAGATCGCGGGCCCGGGGATGAAGCGCCCCACCATCGCGCGGCTCCCGTCGCGCGAGAGCACGTGGCACCCGAGGCAGTTGATCGGGTCGCCGCGGAGGTACACCTCGGGCCGCGCGCCCGCCCGGCCGAACTCGAAGCGCATGATCGAGCCCGCGGCGTTCCAGTAGTAGAGGCCGCCGCGGACGTCGGTGTTGGTGACCTGGACGACGCGCGAGGCCGAGCGGCCGAAGGCGCCGCCCGCCGTCGCCGTCCCGCGGACGGAGAGCGTGAGCTGCCCCGAGGGCTGGGCCGCGCGGGCGACCTCGCCGTACGCGCGCTCGTCGAAGGCCAGCGCGCACCCGCCGCCGACGGGCGTGCAGGGCGTGTAGACCCGCACCGTCCCGCGGTCGCCGCGCAGCGAGACTTCGAAGAGCGCGTTGCCCGTGCCCGGGCGGAAGTGCACTTCGAAGCCCGTGAGGTTCGGCGGGAGGATCACCCCGTCGCCCGGGTACACGATCGTCGGCGCGCGCGAGGTGTCCTCCGCGCCGCTGAAGCGCGAGGGGCTGTCCGCGGGGGCGCCGCCGACGGTGAGGTCGGCGTCGCGCGGCGTCGGGTCGCCCGCGTCGCGCATCGGGTCCCAGGCGTCGCCGAGCTCCACCGGGCGCGCGTCGGGCACGGCATCGGGCGCGGCGTCGGGGCGCGGGACGTCGACCCCGACAGGTGCGTCCATCGCGACGGGTGCGTCCATGGTGACGGGCGCGTCCATCGCGACGGGTGCGTCTTCGCCGACGGGTGCGTCCATCGCGACGGGCGCGTCCATGGCAGCGGGCGCGTCCATGCCGACAGGTGCGTCGGCGCGGGCGTCGGTGCGGGCGACGTCGGCGCGGGCCGCGTCGGGGCGCGCGACGTCGGCGGGCGGGTCGGGGAGCGTGCCGCCCGCGGCGCAGGCGGCGAGGGCCGGGACGACGAGGAGGAGGTGGGGCCGTCGCATCGCGCGGGACGATATCGCAGCGGGCGGGCGAGCGGGGCCGTCGCGCAACCCTCTTGCGGCCGGGGCGAGGGCTGCGATACCCCCAATCGCCATGCGAGCGACGAGCGTTCTCGGTCTTCTGGCGGTCGGGTGGGCCCTCGGGTGCGGGGGCGGCGGGCGCTACGGCTACGCCCGGACGTACTCCCCGCTCGACGCGGAGGAGTCCTGGGTCGAGCGCGCCAACAACGACGCGGTGTACGACGAGGTCCGGCGGATGCCGGAGCAGTACCAGGGGCAGACGCTGTCGTTCTTCGGGGTGGTGACGGGCGTGTCGTCGAGCCCCGAGGGGTACCGCGTGTCGCTCCAAGTGCGCACCCACCAGGAGCGCCACCTCTGCCACGACGAGACGGACTCGAGCTGCCGCGTCACCGTCAGCGAGCGCGACGGCGGGCCCTTCACCGCCCTGCTGGTGCTGCGCCCCGAGGACGTGTCGGGCGAGAACCGCGTCCAGGTCTACTCGCTCCTCCGCGTGTTCGGCACCGTGGTGCAGGGCCAGTACGACGACCAGGGCGGCCCCGTGATCCGCGGACAATTCTACCGTCACTGGCCGCGCGGGGAGTACGTCACCACCGCGGCCTCGTCGGCGATGCGGCGCTGAGCGGCGAGAGAAGATCCGCCGTCGGGGCCTCGTACAAAGCGCGACGGTTCGGTGCGACGATCGTGTGTCCCCCTCCGGGCGCGACTCACGTATCCTCCCCGCCCTGAACGAACCCCTTCACCTGCACATTCCCCTGGAAGGAGCTCCCTGATGAATCTTCGCGGCGTGGTGGTCTCTCTCGGCCTGTTCAGCGCGCTCGGCGCCGGCTGCGTCATCGACGTGGTGCGCGGCCCCTACGAGTCGTGCCCCAACGGCGAGTCGTGCTCGGCCGGCACCGTCTGTCTCCCCGCGAGCTTCACGCTCAACGGCAACTCCGGCTCCATCTGCTCGGTCAACTGTACGGCGGGCCCGCAGTGCCCCCAGTCGATCTACGGCTCGGGCTACGCGCCCACCTGCGTGGTGAGCGCGAGCACCGGCCAGGGCCTCTGCTACGACACCTGCGTGGGCAACGTCGACTGCGGCATCGGCACGCGCTGCGCGCAGATCCCCGGCACCGTCAACCGCATCTGCGTGCCCATCGGCAGCTCGGCCACCTGCGGCGCCGCGGGCCAGGCGTGCTGCGGCGGGAGCGCGTGCTCCGTGGGCCTCACGTGCAACGGCGGCGTCTGCGGCGCGGCGCCGGCGTGCGGCGGCAACGGCCAGGCGTGCTGCGCGAGCGCGACGCCCTGCACGGCGGGCCTCGTCTGCAACGCCGGCGTCTGCGGCGGCGCGACCCCCACGCGCCAGGCGTACCAGAAGTGCGACGCGGCGGTGGACGTGTGCGGCGGCGGCACGACCTGCATCCCCTCGACCGCGCAGGTGTCGGGCAAGAGCCGCGGCTCGAGCTGCACCCGCGGCTGCTCCGGCGCCGCGTCGAGCTGCCCGGGCTACGTCGCCGGCGCGACGCGCCAGTCGGTCGAGTGCGTCAACTTCACCGGCGTCGCCTCGGAGTCGCAGTGCTTCCGCCTCTGCGAGACGCAGAACGACTGCACCGACTACAACACCACCTGCACGGCCTTCATGATGCCCACCGGGCAGATCCGCGTGTGCGTGCCGGTCGGGCCCCGCGGCTGAAGACGGCGTGATCGCAGTGGCGCCGCGGCGCTCCCCCGACGGGGCGCCGCGGCGTCGTTCATTTCAGGGGGACTGGCGGAGCGAGGCGCCGACGAGGCCGAGCACGCCCGTGGGGACGGTGAAGTCGCCGGTGAAGGTCGCGCCGGCGCCCTCCTGCCGCGCGCGGGCGAAGAAGGTGAGCGGCGCGTTGGCCCCGGGCGTCCGCTGGATCGCGCGCTCGAGGTTGCGGCCCACCTGCGGGTCGTAGCGCGAGGCGAGGTTGGCGAGGCCCGTCGGCAGGATCGCGCCGCCGTAGAGAACACCGGGCTCGGCGAGGCCGCGGAGTTCGAAGGCCGCGGGGTGAGGCCGGCGCGCCTCGATCAGACGGGCGCGCGCGTCGACGCCGTAGGCCACCCAGAGGGTGTTGCCCTCGGGGACGGCGGCGATCTCCAGCGCGGTGGCGGTGCCGAGGCCGAGCGAGGCCCGCGCGTTCGCCGGGACGCTCGCGGGCACGGGGATGCGCACGATGTAGGAGCCCGCCGGGAGCCCCGCGGGCGGCGGCGTAAGGAGGGTGGCGGGGTTGACGTGGAGGGAGGCGTTGATCGCCCGCGCGACGGCGGGGCGGCGCAGCGTGGCGACGACGGTGCGGAGCTGGGTGACGTACACCGCGGCGGGCGCGTCGAGCTGGTAGACGCCGACCGTCCACGAGCCGCCGCCGGCCGCGGGCCCGGCGCCCACCGCGACCTGGAAGCGGTCGTGCGGCGTCGCGCGGAAGAAGGCGTCCACCGCGCTCCGCACGGCGGTCTGGTCGGCCGCGGGGAGCGTCGTGCCCTCGAGCAGGAGCGTCGGCGCGACCGCCCCCAGCAGCTCCCACTCCGGCCGCAGCGCCAGGAACGACCCGGCCCCCGCCCCGTACGACGTCATCGTCGGCGTCAGCCGTCCGAGGAGCTCGGCGCTCGGGTGCGCGTCGCGGGTCGCGGCCACGAGGCGCTGCGCGAGCGGCGCGTTGGTCGAGCGGAGCGCGAGCTCGCCGTGGAAGGCGAGGCCCTCGTCGGCGACGCGCGCCGTCAGCCGCGCGCCCTGCAGGTCGTCGAGGCCGCGGGTGAGCGTCGGCGCGAGCTGCTCGCGGACGTACGTGCGGAGTCGGTCGAGGAAGGGCGCGTTGGTCGCGTTGGCCTGCGGGACGAGGTCGCGCTCGAGGTGCTCGGCGGCCTCGCGCGCGTCGTCGTCGAGCTCGCGGCGGAGCCCGTCGGCCGAGAGGTCGACGGTGACGTCGCCGTCGGGCGCGGCCGCGCGGGGCAGCGTGCGGGTGAGGTAGGCGAGGGCGGGCTCGATGTCGTTGTAGCGGTCGGCGCAGACGAAGCGGGCGGCGCGCTCGGCGCCGGCGGCGGGCGCGAGGACGCAGTGGGTCTGGCTGGCGACGACGCACTCCTCGGTCGACCCTTCGGCCAGGTCGGGGCACTCGTTGGGGCCGCGTCCGGTGCGCTCCACGCGGCGCGCGCCGTTGCCGACGGGCGTGAGCCGGTGGCCCTGGGAGAGCGCGTCTTCCGCGCGGGGGAGGGAGACCGCGCCGAAGGCGAGCACCGCGCGCGGGCGGCCGCGCTCGTTGGCGTACACCACCACGTCGAGCGGGGCGTCGAGGTCGACCGCGCGGGCCATCGCCTCGTCGTCGCCGAGCGCGCCGGGCAGCGCCTCCTCGAGCATGGTGGCCACCTCCGCGACGCCGACGCGCTCGCCGAGTCGTCGCGCGAGGCCGCGCGGCGAAGCGACGCGCACGGTCACCAGGAGCGACGCGGGCGCGGGCACCTGCGAGAGGTCGACGGGCTCGGGGCGCGGCGCGGCCACCTGGCTCTGCGTCGGCTGCTGCGGCGGGGGCGTCGGCGTCGTCGAGCCGCAGCCGGCGAGCGTGAGGAGCGACGCGCACGCGAGCCGCGGGAGGGGAGTCGGGGCGGGGTTCTTCATGGGGCGCGGGAGGATACTGCACGCCTCCGTCAGCGCGTCACCCAATTCCAGAGCGCCACCAGCGGCAGCGAGAGGAACGCGAGGTCGCCGTCGAGCCCCGCGACCACGTCGACCGAGCCCCCGTCGGGCCGCCAGCGCGCCTCCACCCAGAGCCCCGCGGCCATGCCGTAGCTCGCGTGCAGGTTGGCGCTGCGCGAGCCCCACCACGCGCGCCCGAGCACCCCGAGCGGGACGACACCCGGCGGCGCCCCGACGGCGTCCCACGCCGCGCCGAGCGAGAACACCAGCGGCGTCGTGGTCGACACCGGCGCGAGCGCCGACACGCCCGCGCTCACCACCACCGCGTCGAAGTCGAGCGCGTACGCCGCCGCGAAGGGACCGACGCGCGCCGCCCGCACCGCCCGCTCGCCGAAGAGGACGTCCGCGCGCAGCCCGACCAGGAAGAGCCCCTCGCGCGCGGCCTCGGGCGCCACGCGCGCGCCGCCGCCGAGCGTCACCGCCGCCGACCACTGCGGGTACGCCGACGCCGCGCGCGGGAGGAGCGCGAGCGACGCCGCGAGGCCGAGCGCGAGCGACGGGGGTCTCACGCGACGGAGCGTTGCAACGCCGGGCGCGCCGACGTCAAGCGCTCACGCGAAGGGAGGGACGACGATGTCGCAGCGGACGGGAGGGGCCGTTGCGAAAAAATCGCAGGAGTGACGTTGACGCACTTCCCGGAATCAGTGCACAGAACCACGGGCGATGACGACGCGCTGGTGGAAGTTGCTGGTGGGGGCCGTGCTGGTGGCGGGGATGGGGTGCGCGGGCGACCCGGGCACGACCGGCGGCGACGCCCCGGAAGACGGGGACGACGCGGCGGAGGTCGAGGCGCCGGGCGACGCCGGCGACGCGGACGAGCGCGACGCGGACGAGCGCGACGCGGACGAGCGTGACGCGGACGAGCGTGACGCGGCGGACGGCGAGGACGACGCGGGAGACGGCGGCGACGTGGGCGACGCGGGCGACGCGCACGATGGTGACGCAGGCGACTCGAGCGATGCGCACGACGGCGACGCGGGGGATGGCGACGCGGCGGATGTGGGGGTGATGTTCCTCGACCTGCCGACGATGCCGGACGCGCCTGCGATGCCGGACGCGACGGTCGCGCCCGACGCCGCGCCGACGCCCGACGCACCCGCGCTCGACGTGCCCGCGGCGATGGACGTCCGCGAGGTGGGCGTCGACGTGCCTGTGGCGATGGACGTTCGTGAGGCGGGCGTCGATGCCATGGCGGACGTTCGCGAGGCGGGTGTGGACGCGGGCGTCGACGTGCGGGAGACGGGCGTGGACGCGGTCGCGGACGTTCGTGAGGTCGGCGTGGACGCGGGCGTCGACGCGCCGGTGGACGTTCGCGAGGCGGGCGTGGACGCGGTCGCCGACGTTCGCGAGGCGGGCGTGGACGCGGGCATTGATGCGCCGGCGGACGTGCGTGAAGCGGGCGTGGACGCAGGCGTGGACGCGGTCGCCGACGTTCGCGAGGCAGGCGTGGACGCGGTCGCCGACGTTCGCGAGGCGGGCGTGGACGCGGCGCTCGACGTCGCGGCGGACGTTCGCGAGGCGGGCGTGGACGCGTCGCTCGACGTCGCGGGCGACGTCTCGGTGCCGGCCGATCCGGTGGTGTACACGGGGACGCTCCCGATCCGCACGACGGGCGCGGCCTTCATGGTGCGCCTCACGGTGCGGCTCCCCGCCGGCGGCACGAGCGCCCGCGACGTGTGGGTGCTGATGCCGCGCGCGCTCCCGGCCAACGCGCCGCTGGTGCTCGGCTTCCACGGGACCAACTCCGACGGCGCCACGATGCTCTCCGAGAGCGGCGCGGCCGCCGTGTCCGACGCGCAGGGGGTGGTGTTCATCGCGCCCACGTCGCGGTGGTTCAGCGGCGAGGGCGCGGACTTCGACCACCCGGGCGGCAACGGGACGTACTGGGAGACGGCCAACAACCCCGACCCCAACACCAACGAAGACCTCCTCCTCACCCGCGCGATCATCCAGGAGGCCCGCCGCGCCTACGGCATCGACCCCACGCGCGTCTACGCCTACGGCCACTCCAACGGCGGCTTCATGGCCTACATGGTCTCGCAGGTGCTGCGCGACCGCGTCGTCGGCTTCGGCGCCAACTCCGCCGGCCTCTCGCGCTGCAACCCCCAGCAGTCCTGCCGCTTCCAGGGCAGCGGCACCACCTGCGCGGCCCTCGCGACGCAGCCGGGCTGGTGCGGCTGCGCGGGCCCCGAGCTCCCCGTCCCCGTCGGCGCCACGGGCCGCCGCACGCCGGGGGTCCTCTTCCACGGGACCGCCGACCCGCTCGTCTCCGTGTACCACACGTGCGCGCTCGAATCGCTGATGCGGGCGCGGGGCAACCCCGTCCAGACCACCCTCTTCGACGGCGGCGGGCACGCCTCGTTCAGCGGGCTCGCGACGCGCGTGTGGGCGTACCTGTCGGCGTATCGCCTCGGGCCGTGATGGTGTAGATACCGTCGGGATGTTCCCGACGATGTCCGAGCGCGCGCGGGCGCTCCACGAGGCGGTCGCCGCGTTCATGCGCGACGAGGTGTACCCGGCCGAGGCGCGGTACTTCCGCGAGCAGGCCGAGGGCCCGCGGTGGAAGGTGCTCCCCGTGGTGGAGGAGCTCAAGGCCAGGGCCCGCGCCGCGGGGCTCTTCAACCTCTTCCTCCCCGAGAGCGACCGGGGCGCCGGGCTCACCAACCTCGAGTACGCGCCCCTCGCGGAGATGATGGGCCGCGTGGCCTTCGCGCCCGAGGTGTTCAACTGCTCGGCGCCCGACACCGGCAACATGGAGGTGCTCGAGCGCTACGGCACCCCGGCCCAGAAGGAGCGGTGGCTCGAGCCGCTCCTGCGCGGGGAGATCCGCTCGGGCTTCGCGATGACCGAGCCCGCCGTGGCCTCCTCCGATGCGACCAACATCGAGGCCACCATCCGCCGCGACGGCGACCACTACGTCCTCGACGGCCGCAAATGGTGGACCTCCGGCGCCGGCGACCCCCGCTGCAAGGTCCTCATCTTCATGGGGAAGACCGACCCGCACAACCCCGACCGCCACCGCCAGCAGTCGATGATCCTCGTGCCCACCGACACGCCCGGCGTGAAGGTCGAGCGCATGCTCCCGGTCTTCGGCTACGACGACGCGCCGCACGGCCACGGCGAGGTGAGCTTCGAAGGCGCGCGCGTCCCCGCGGACAACCTGCTCCTCGGCGAGGGCCGCGGCTTCGAGATCGCCCAGGGGCGCCTCGGGCCCGGCCGCGTCCACCACTGCATGCGCCTCATCGGCCTCGCGGAGCGGTCGTTCGAAGCGATGTGCGCGCGGCTCAAGGCCCGCGTCGCCTTCGGCCGCCCGGTGGCCGAGCAGTCGGTGTGGCGCGAGCGCGTCGCCGACGCCCGCATCGCCATCGACCAGGCGCGCCTCCTCGTTTTGCACGCCGCGTGGAAGATGGACGCGCAGGGCAACAAGGCCGCCCGCGCCGAGATCGCCATGATCAAGATCGCCGTCCCCTCGATGGCCTGCCGCGTGATCGACGACGCCATCCAGGCCCACGGCGCCGCGGGCCTGAGCGACGAACACGCCGTCGCCTACGCCTACGCCGCGGCGCGGATGCTCCGCATCGCCGACGGGCCCGACGAGGTGCACCGCGACCAGCTCGCCCGGATGATCCTCTCGGGCCGCAAGGAGGCCATGTGACCAAGCTCTCACCCTGGTGGATGTCCCTCGCGCTCGCCGGCGCGCTCGCCGCCGCGTCGCCCGGCTGCGGCGACGACCCGGTGCCCAACGCCGGCCGCGCCACGACGCGCGAGATCCGCGGCAAGGTCCCGCTGCGCCTCGGCGCCTTCCGCGTGCTGCGGGTGGTGGCGGTCAACGCGCTCACGCGCCGCGCGGTGTCGACGGCGGTGCCCGCGGCCGACGGGGCCTTCGTGCTCACGGGCGTCACCGTCGGGGCCACCTACCGGCTGCACGCGGTGGTGGGCAACCGCTCGATCCCGATCGTCTTCCCGAAGCAGATGGGCGACGCGGCGAAGGCCAACCTCTTCAAGGTGGGCGTGGCCGCCGACTTCCGCGCGGCGCCGCTCGCGGGCCCGATCGACGTCGGCACGGTGTTCGAGAGCGGCTCCGACGCGTTCGAAACGCCGGCCGACCACGCGCCCAACCTCCAGGAGGACTTCGACGGCGACGGCCTCGTTGACGGCCGCGACCCCGACGTCGACAACGACGGCATGCCCAACGCGGCCGACCCCGACGACGACGGCGACGGCCGCGAAGACCGGGTGGAGTTCGGCGACCTCGACAACGACGGGATCACCAACGAGAGCGACCCCGACGTCGACGGCGACGGCATGCCCAACGCGGTCGACAGCGACAACGACAACGACGGCGTCCCCGACGCGATGGACGGCACGCCGGACGGGATGGAGGGCGGCGGCCCGCCGGGCGACGCCGACGGCGACGGGCTCCCCGACAGCGAGGACGGCACGCCCCACGGCGAGGACCTGCCCGCCGACCCCGACGCGGGCGCCCCCGACGGCGGCGCCCCGGACGGCGGCGACGTGGACGGCGGCGCGGGCGACGTCGAGGTTCCCGCCGACTGAGGGATCGCGCGCGCCGCGGGCTTCTGGTACCAACGTGACCCCGTGACGAACCACCGCACCGCCGCGGCCCTGACGGCGCTCGCCCTCAGCTCGCTCGCGCCGCCCGCCGCGGCGCAGCACGACCGCCGCCGCCGCGAGCCGCCCCCGACGACGCCGACCGCGCCCCCGCCCGCGGCCCCCGCCGCCGCGCCCGACGAGCTCGAGGCCGAGCACGCGCGCGGCGTCGAGCTCCGGCGCCAGCACCGCGACGCCGAGGCGCGCGACCTGTTCCGCGCGCTCCACGAGCGCTCGCACGCGTCGCGGGCGCTGGCGTGGCAGGCGGGTGCGGAGGCGGCCCTCGGCGACTGGGTCAACGCCGAGCGCCACCTCGCCGCCGCGCTCGACGACGCCAACGACCCGTGGGTCAACCAGCTCCGCGCCGAGCTCACCGCCGACCTCGCGGGCTTCCGCCAGCGCGTGGGGCGCCTCGAGGTGCTCTCGTCGACGCCGGGCGCGGAGGTGTGGGTCGCGGGTGAGCGCGCCGCGTCGCTGCCGCTCGAGCGCCCGCTGGTGGTGCGGGCCGGCGCCGTCGCCGTCGAGGTGCGCGCGGCGGGGCACGTCACCGAGGTGCGCACGGTGCAGGTGCCGCCCGGCCTCGACGCGCTCGCCCGCGAGACCGTCAACCTCACGCCGCAGCCCATCGCCATCACCGCGACGGTCACCGCCAACATCCTGACGCCGCCGCCGCCCCCGCCGCCCCCCGCGGACTCGGGCCCGATCCACCCGCTGCGCATCGCGGGCGCCATCGCGCTCGGCCTCGGCGGCGTGGGCGTGGGGCTCGGCATCTACGGGCTCGTCAGCTACAGCTCGAAGCACGACGACTACGTCAACGCGGGCTGCGACGTCGCGTCGCCGCCGGCCGACTGCGCGGGCTTCGACGGCGGCTCCGGCTCGCTCACGCTCGGCATCGTCGGGCTCTCCGCGGGCGGCGCGCTCGCGATCGGCGGCCTCGTGATGATGCTCGTCCCCGTGCGCCGCAACGCGCCCGCGCGAACCGTCTCCGTCGCGCCCGGCCCCGGCGCACTCGGCCTCTCGCTCCGCGCGACCTTCTGACACCCCGCTGGCTCTGCTGAGCCATCGCGCACGACCTTCGCAAGCGCACCGGAGGCCGTCGTCCGACCCGCGCGTGCGCCTTCGGTGCGCCCCGACGTCGCCCCGCTCGTTCGTCCCCGCGGCGCGCGGCGCGACGGGCGAACGACGCTTCGTGGTGGCCCGGATCCTGCGGAGCGTTGGAGCTCCATGGACGGAGCACAAGCAACCCCACCCGACGACGCGGACGCCCGGCCCCACCCGGCGTGCAACGCCCGGTCGTGCCCCGAGCGGCTCGCCTCGCTGGAGGGCCTCTTCGATGCGTTCGGCGCGCGCGTCACGGCGCGCTTCGGCGCGGACGGCCTCGCCACCCTCGCCTCGGCCTCCCCGGCGGTGGCGGGGCTCCTCGGGCTCGCGCCCGGGTCCTTGCTCGACGCGCGGGCGTTGGCCGCTTGCGTCCACCCCGACGACCTTGCTGCGGCCGCCTCGGCGCTCGCGGACGTCCTCGCGCGGCGGGGCCCGGCCTCGCTCGAGCTGCGCGTCTTACACCCGCGGGAGGGCGAGCGTTGGCTCGACGTGCGGGCCGCGGCGGTGGAGGCCGACGGCGGCGCGCTGGTGCACGCGGTCGCGGCGGACGTCACCGCGCGCAAGCGGGCCGAGCTCGAGCTGCGCGACCGCGACCGCGAGCTCGACGAGGCGCAGCGGGTCGGGCGCATCGGGTCGTGGACGTGGGACGCGTTGCACGGGGGCACCACGTGGTCGCGCGAGTTCCGCCGCCTGCACGGGGTGGCGCCGGGGGAGCGGGCGACGCGGGCGAGGTTCCTCTCGCGGGTGCACCCCGACGACCGGGCGCGGGTGGAGCGCGACCTCGCGGCGGCGCTCGGGGAGGGCTGCGCGCAGGCGGGGGAGTACCGCGCGCTCGGCGCCGACGGCGCGTGGCGCTGGCTCAGCGGGTGCGTCGAGCCCGTCCGCGACGCGTCGGGCGCCGCGGTGGGCGCGCGCGGCACCGCGCAGGACGTGACCGACGCCGTCGAGGCCCGCGACGCCCTCCGCCGCCGCGCCGAGGCCGAGCGCCAGCTCGCCGAGCTCGCCGCCGCCGCGCCCCTCGTGCTGCTCACCTTTCGCCGCCGCCCCGACGGCGCGGAGAGCCTGCCGTACGCGGCCCCCGGCGTCCGCGAGCTCTTCGGCGCCCCCGCGGACGAGCTCGCCCGCGACGCCGGCGCGGTCTTCGCGCGGATCCACCCCGACGACCTCGCGCGCGTCCGCGCGTCGCTCGACGCCTCCGCGGCGACGTCGGCGCCGTGGCACGAGACCTACCGCTACCTCCACCCGGCGCGCGGCGAGCTCTGGGTGGAGGGCCGCGCGGTGCCCTCGCGCGAGCCCGACGGGTCGACGCTGTGGTACGGCTCGGCGGTCGACGTGACCGCGCGCGTGCTGCTCGAGCGCCAGCTCCGTCAGTCGCAGAAGATGGAGGCGATCGGCGTGCTCGCGGGCGGCGTCGCGCACGACTTCAACAACCTCCTCACCGTCATCAGCGCGTCGACCCGGCTCCTCCGCTCCAACGCCACGGCGCCCGCGCTGCGCGACGAGCTGCTCGACGAGGTGGCCCAGGCGGTCGACCGCGCCGCCGCCCTCACGCGCCAGCTCCTGCTCTTCAGCCGCCACGAGGTGGTGGCGCCGCGGGTGCTCCCGCTCAACGACGCGCTGCGCACCACCGAGCGGCTGCTCGTTCGGCTCATCGGCGAGGACGTGCGCCTCTCCTGCCGCCTCGCCCCCGACGCGGGCTCCGTCCGCGTCGACCCGGGTCAGCTCGAGCAGGTGGTGCTCAACCTCGCGGTCAACGCGCGCGACGCGATGCCGCGCGGCGGCGAGCTGCGCATCGAGACGGCCGACGTCCGCGTCGAGGCGGGCGACCCCGCCGGCCCGCAACTGCCGCCCGGCCGCTACGCGCGGCTCACGGTGGAGGACAGCGGTTGTGGGATGAGCCCCGAGGTGCGGACGCGCATCTTCGAGCCCTTCTTCACCACCAAGGGCGTCGGCAAGGGGACGGGCCTCGGGCTCGCCACGGTGTTCGGCGTGGTGAAGTCCTTCCAGGGCGCGGTGGAGGTGGCGAGCGAGGAGGGCCGCGGCAGCCGCTTCGACGTGTACCTGCCGGTGGCCGAGGCCGCGCCGCGCGCCGCGACGCTGGCGCCGGCGCCGGCTTGCGCGGAGGCCGCCGGGGAGACGGTGCTCCTGGTGGAGGACGACAAGGCCGTGCGGCGCGTGGCGCGCGTGGCGCTCGAGCAGCGGGGCTACCGGGTGCTCGAGGCCGGCAACCCCGAGGAGGCCCTCGCGCTGGTCGGGGGCGCCGAGCGGCCGATCGACCTGCTGCTCACCGACGTGGTGATGCCCGGGATGAGCGGGCCCGACCTCGCGCGCGCGGTCGCGTCGCGGCAGCCGAAGGTGGGCGTGCTCTACATGAGCGGCTACGTCGACGACGCGGTGACGCGGCACGGGCTCCAGTCGAGCGACGCGTTCGTCGCCAAGCCCTTCTCCCCCACGGGGCTCGCGCGGCGTGTCCGCGAGCGCCTCGACGCCCGCGCGGGCTGACGGTCACCCGGGGCGCGCGCCGGCGAACTGCACGATGAGCTGCGCCACCATCCCGAGGTCGACCCCGAGCGAGAGGCGGAGGTCCTGCTGCGTGGCGCCCGGCAGCCAGAGGTGCTGGTGCGCCACCTCCACGCACGCCAGGCCCATGAACATGCACCCCGACAGGGTGTTGCGCAGCCCGATGGCCGTCGCCCCTTGCACCTCGCCGAAGACGAAGCGCGGCGACCAGAAGGCCATCAGCCACACGGTGCCGTAGCCCACGCCGAGGCCGCCGAGCCAGAGCGTCGGCGACTCGCCCCCGCGCGCCCCGAGCGACGCGCCCACGTCGACCCCGAACGACCAGTAGCGACCCGGCGGTGTGGTCGGCACCAGCAGCCGCATGCCCGCGTGCACGTCGAGCGACCACACGGCCTCGCCGGCCAGGCGCTCGCCGCGGACGTCGGCCACCGAGCCCACCACGCGCAGGAGCGCCATGCGGCGCCACGGGGGCTGCGCGGGGGCGGCCGGCGGGCGCGCGCGGCGGCCCTGCGCGGACGACACCGCGGGCGCGAGGAGGAGGGCGGCGGCGACGACGAGGGGGCGGTGGTGCGCCACGTTCGACGGACGCTACCACACGGCTAGAACGACACGCGCGTGCCTTCGCCCGGCTCGGTCGGGGCGCCGGCGGGCGCCTCGCGCTCGTTGCGCGACCACTGGTAGTACAGGATCGCCCCCTCGCCGAGGGCCTTCACCGCCGCGGCCGTGAGCGCGCCGCTCAAGACGGGCCCGACCCACGGCGCCATCCGCGCGACGCGCGTGGTCTGCCCGAGGGCGAACTCCCCGGCGCCGAGCACGGCCGCGGCGACGGCCTGCTCCACCGGGCTCGACTCGGCTTCGAAGGTGTCGCGGACGTCCTTCAGCATCTTCACGCCGAGCGCGGCGACGGCCGGCGCGGCGAAGCGGAAGGGCAGGAGCCCGAGGGCCCCGCCGAGGAGGGCCGAGCGGTTGACGTGTGAGCGGCTGGTGTCCGTGCGTCCCATGGCGTGCCGGGATACCTAACACCGAAGGGGCCGGAAGGTCACCCCGTCGCCTGGTCGTTGACGGGCGGGGCGATGGAGAGCGTCCGGCGGGGGGCGCGGCTCGGGGCCCGGCTCGCGAGGTGGATCACCGCCCCGGGGTCGTCGGCGGGCTCGCGCGCGGCGGCGGGGCTCGACATCCGCACGGTGATCTCGCGCACCTGGGCCTGGAGCGCGTCGAGCTTCATCCCCTCCTCGCGGCGCCGGGTGAGCTCGTCGGTCACGCAGGAGAAGCTCACCCGCAAACGCGCGAGCTCGCCGTAGTGCTCCTGCTCGCGCTCGCGGGAGCGGGCGAGCTCGTCCTCGCGTCGGCCCGCCAGCTCGCGCATCCGGCGCTCGAGCTCCTGCGCGCGGCGGAGGTCGTCGCCGAGCGACGAGGCCAGCAGCCGGGCGCGGGTCACCTCCTCGCGGTCGCGCTGCGCGGCGGCCAGCGCGCGGGCCTCGCCCTCGCGGCTCCGGAGCAGCTCGGCGGCCTGCGCCTCGAGCACGCCGCGGAGCCGGTCGAGCTCGCCGACCGACTGCTCGTGGCCCGCCATCGCGTTGGCCGCGACGACCCGGAGCCGCCCGAGCTCCTCGCGCGCGGCGTGCAGCTCCGCGGCGGTGTGGGCGACGAGGTCCTCGCGGCGCGCGGCCCCGCGGCGGACGACGACGAGCTCGTCGCGCGTCTCGGCGAGGCGGCGCTCGGCGTGGGCGGCGCGGTCGTCGGCGCGCTGGCGCTCGGCCTCGGCGGTGAGCGAGCGGCCGTGGGCAGCGTGGAGGCGTTCGAAGGCGCGGTCGAGGGCGCCGCGGAGGCGCTCGTTGGCGGCCTCCCAGCGCGCGGACTCGGCGACGAGCCGGTCGAGCTCGGCCCGCGCGGCGCCGAGCTCGATGCGCGCGGCCATGAGCTTGCCTTGTGCGTCGTTGGCGTCGCGGAAGGCCTGGTCGCGCGCGGCGAGGTCGCGGCGCGCGCCGACGAGGTAGCCCGCGGCGAGGAAGGCCGCGGCGGCGAGGACCGCGAGGAGCGGCGCGACGATCACGGCAGCGCCCCGGACGCGTCGCCGTCGGGCGCGTCGCCCGGGCAGTCGAGGAAGCCCGCGGCGCCGAAGCGCACGATGGGCGAGCGCGGCGCGTCGGCGTCCACCCGCCACGCGAGTCGATCGCGCGGGACGCCGAGGGCGACGAGGCGCCAGACCAGCGTGCCCCCACGCATCTCGGCGGTGGCGCGGCGGGCGGGCTCGCCGTCGGGGCCGTCGTCGAGCGCGGCGCGGGCCTCGACGGAGGCGCCGGGGTGCTCGCTCATCCAGCGGGCGATGGGCGTGAGCCGCGTGAGCTGCGTCTCGGGGAAGTGCGCCTCCCCCGGGCGGAAGCGGACGGCGAAGCGCGGGAAGCAGGTGTGCCGGCGGAGCGCGACGCGCGGCGAGGCCTCGGGCGGCAGCGAGAGGGCGGTGAAGCTCGGGGCGTCGGGCGGGCGCGCGGGCGAGGCGTTTGCGGGCGCGTCGCGGTGCGTCCAGCGCTCGAGGGCCGCGGCCTCGAGCAGCGCCCCCGCGGCGGCGAGGGCGACCGGGACGGCGCGGGGGAGTGCGTCTCCCCGCAGGCGGACGGAGGTGGCTTCCATGGGTGTCGTCCCGTACGCGAGGGGGCCTCACGGCCGGTGCCCTTCGCGAGGGTGATCAACGGCGTCGTGCGAAGAACCCTCAAGCGCGACATGGGCGTTGTCGCATGGCTGGAGAGGCGCCCGACCCGTACGAGTCCCGCGACGCGGCGGACAACGCCGCGGAGATCGTCGCGGCGGTGGCTACGCGGGGCGAGGGAAGGCGCGGCTGAAGCTGGCGAGGCAGTCGACCTCGTCGTGGGCGTGCGTCCACCCCGTGGCCTTGCGGAAGGCGCCGTCGTCGATCACGACGGGGAACTTCACGTGCTGCACGGCGCCCGGCGGCAGGCGCGGCAGCCCGAGGCGCCCGCGCATGAGCTGGAAGGCGACCTCGGGCAGCGGGGCGGGGCGGCGGCCCGTCTCGCGGACGATGACCGAGAGCGGCAGCGGCGAGGGGCCCGCGACGTTGAAGACGCCGCGCAGCCGCGGCTCGAGCGACGCGCAGATCGACCCGACCACGTCGTCCTCGTGCATGAACTGGAAGAGCGGGTCGAAGCCCGCCACCATCGGCACGTAGCGCCCCTTGAGGAAGCTCGCGAGCGTGCCGTGCCCGGTGGGCCCGAGCGAGTACACGAGGCGGAGCACCGTGGTGGTGAGCTGGGGGAAGCGCCAGAGCGACTGGCAGGCGTAGAGGTCGGCGGCGACGAGGTCGGCGAGCTCGGGGAAGGTGCTCACCGCCATCGGCGGGTCTTCCTCGTGGTGGTAGAGGCAGTGGTCGGCGCCGGCGCCGTAGTAGGTGTGGCGGCCGACGAAGACCACGTGCTCGACGCCGTACGCGCCGGCGTGTTCGAACACCGCGCGGGTGCCGCCGAGGTTGATGCGGTAGCGCTCCTCGCTGGCGGCGACGAGGTGCGTCACCGTGGCCATGTGGACGACGGCCTGGGGGCGCCACTTGCGGAAGAGGTCTTCCGCGGCGCGCTTGCGGATGTCGACCGCGTGCATCTCGACGCCGGCGGGCGCGTCGGGCCAGGGGCGGCGGTCGACGCCGAGGATCGCGTGGCCGCGGGCGGCGAGCTCGCGGGCGGCGAGGCGCGCGATGGGGGACGAGACCCCGGTGATCATCACCCTCATGACAGCCCCTCCGCGGGCTCGCGGCCGAGCGCGACGAGGCGCTCGCGGAGCGACGTCTTGATCGCGCGCTTCACCTCCTCGACGTGGGCGGCGACCACCTCGTCGTCCTCGCTGCCCGTCCCCTCGAAGAGCATCGGCTCGCCGTAGTGGACCTCCATCCGCACGGGCAGCGGCACCGGCAGGAGGTACGCGGGGATGGGCACGTAGGGCGCGCCGAGGAGGCTGCCGAGCGCGCGGGAGTTGGCCACCGTCGGGAGCGCCTCACCGCCGCCGAGGATGGCCACCGGGACGATCGGGGTGCGGGTCTTCATCGCGAGGCGCATGAAGCCGGTGCCGAAGTCCACGAGCGAGTGGCGCTCCCAGTAGAGCTTGGCGGTGCCGCGGGCGCCCTCGGGGAAGACCATCAGCAGGCGCTCGTCGCGCAGGAGCCGCTCGGCCGTCTCGGGCAGCCCGGTGAACTGCCCCGTCCGCGCCTGCCGCTCGGAGATGAACGGCACGCGGCTCATGAACTTCTCCACCATCCCCTGCGCGAGCCGCGGCGGGTCGAGCTCGAAGAAGGCCGAGGTGATGAGCATCGCGCCGTCGATCGCGACGCCGCCCGAGTGGTTGCCGATCAGCATCGCGCGCCCGCGCGGCGGCACCCGCTCGGCCCCGAAGGTGCGCACGCGGAAGTAGTTTCGGTAGAGCCACCCGAAGGTGGTGTACATCTCCGCGAGGTGCTCCTTGGAGACGCCGTAGGGGTCGAGTCCGAGGCGGTTCCAGGGGAGCTCGACGCGGTCGACGCGGGCTCGGACGACGGGGTCGATCGGGAGTGTGACGAACGACACGCGAAACCCTCCGAAGGAAGTGACCAGCGCGGTCGCCCTCCCCTATCGCACACCCGGGGGGTCGATGGGGAGCCCCTTCCTTCCGCCGCCCCCCGCGCGGTAGAGAGCCCCGAGCCGTGTCCGACGAGGCCGTCGCGCTGGAGATCCCCGACCGCGTCCCGTGCGCCACCTGCCGGGTGCCCGTCGACCCGGTGCGCGCGCCGCAGGCCGCCGTCATCGACGAGCGCTACCGCTTCTACTGCTCGCGCGAGTGCCGCGAGCGCGGCCGCCCCGCCCCGCGCCGGCCCCGCGGCCGCGCGCGGGCGCCGCGCCAGGAGCCCCCGACGCTCGCCGAGACGCTCCGGATGCTCGCGATCCCGCTGGAGTCGGTGCCGCCCGCGCTCCTCGCCGAAGACGCCGCGCCCCCGAGCGCCGACGCCGAGCGCCCGTCGCCCGCCCGCGCCCGCGACGAGTCGGTCGACCCGGTCCCCCCCGGCGTGGCCGCGTCGGCGATGGCCTTCGCGCTGCTCGTCGCGAGCCTCACTTCGCTGCCGCTCGCCGCGCGCACGATCCCGCTCTTCGCCGCGGCGCTCGCGGGGCTCACGGTGTCGGGCCGGGAGCTCTGGCTCCACCGCCGCGAGCGGGGCGTCCTCGCGTGGGCCGCGAGCCTCGTCGGGGCGCTGCTCCCCTTTGTTGACGCGCTCCAGGCGTCGGGCGAGCGCGTGCCGAGCTCGCTGCGGGAGACGGCGGTGCTGGCCGCGGTGGGCCCGGTGGCGGCGTGGTTCTCGCGCGCGCGGCGGGCCGAGGCCATCGCGCGCGTCGCGCTGCTCCAGTCGGCGCTCCCGCACACGGCCCGCGTCGCCGGCAAGGACTCGCCCGAGCCCGAGACGGTGGACGCCGCCCGCCTCCGCGCCGGCGCCGAGGTGATCGTCGAGCACGGCGCGGCCGTCCCGGTCGACGGCGTGGTGCGCGAGGGCGAGGCGCAGGTTCGCCTGTGGCCCGGGGCGCGGGAGCTGCGCGCGCGACGTCCCGGCGACGCGGTGCTGGCGGGCGCGCAGGTGCTCGACGGGGCCCTCCGGGTTCTCGCGACGCGCGCCGGCGCCGAGGTGTCGTGGGCCCGCCTCGCCCGCATGATGACCGCCGCGGGCGCCGCCCCCCGCGTGGTCGCGCTCGCCCGCGCCGTCGGCGACCGCGCCCCCTTCGCCGCCGCGGGCCTCGCCGCGCTCGCGGGCGTCGTCCACGCGCTCTGGACGGCCGGCGACGGGCTGCTCGCCGCCGCCTGCGCCCTCGCGCTCGCCCCGTGTGCGGTGGCAGCCCCCGCGGCCGAGTCGCCCTTCGCCGACGCGCTCGCCGCCGCCGCCCGCCGCGGCATCGTCTTCCGCGACCCCGCCAGCGTCGAGGCCGCCGCGCGCGTCGGCACCGTCGCCCTCTGCCTGCGCGGCACCGTCACCCAGGGCCGCATGGAGCTCACCGAGGTGGTCTCCCTCGGCGCCCGCCCCGACGACGAGCTCGTCGCCACCGCCGCTGCCGTGGAGGAGGCCGACGCCGCCGACCCGATCGCCCGCGCCCTCACCGAGGCCGTCGCGCGTCGTGGGCTGCGCCTGCAGAACATCCGCCGCCCCGCGGTGCTCCCGGGCCACGGCGTGACGGCGGTGAGCGCGGTGGGCGACCCGGTGCTCGTCGGCAACCGGCGGCTCCTGCTCGCCGAGGGCGTGAGCGTCGCGCCCGCCGAGGCCACCGCCGCGGCGATCGAGGGGGCCGGTCGCACGGCGGTGTTCGTCGCGATCGACGGGCGCGTCGAGGGCGTGCTGGGCTTCGAAGACGCCGTCCGCGAGGAGGTGCGCTCGGCGGTGCAGGCGATGATCGACGCGGGCTACGACGTCGCGCTGGTGGGCGGCGCGAGCCGGGCGACGGTGGAGGCGATCGGCGCGATGCTCGACGTGGCCAACCTGCGGCCGGAGGTGCTCCCCGACGAGCGGGCCGCGGTGGTTCGGGCGCTCGCGGAGGTGGGCCACGGCGCGGCGGTGGTGGGGCGCCCCGGGCGCGACGGCGCGATGCTCGCCGCGGCCGACGTCGCCATCTCCGTCGACGCCGCCGGCGGCGCAGGAACCGACACCGCGATGGCCCTCGCCTCCGACGACCTGCGCGACGCGGCCGCCGCCCTCCGCATGGCGCGGCGCGCGCGCGAGCGGAGCGTGGCGGCCTTCGCGGTGGGCGTGGCGGGGACGGCGGTCGGGGCGGTCGTGGCGGTGGCGCTCCCGTCGTGGGGGCTGACGACGGTGGCGGCGACGGTGGCCGCGGTGCTCGCGGGCCAGGCCCTCGCGCTGCGCGACCCCGAGCGGGAGGACGCATGAGCGACGCGGCGATGCCTGTGCTGGTGGTGGCGGCGGTGTGCTTCGAGGGGGCGCGGGTTCTCCTCACGCAGCGGCCGGCGGGGACGCACCTCGCGGGGCACTGGGAGTTTCCGGGCGGGAAGATGGAGCCCGGGGAATCGCCCGAGGAGGCGCTCGTCCGCGAGATGCGGGAGGAGTGCGGCGTCGAGGTGGCGGTGGGCCCCGTGCTCGACGTGACGCACTGGCGCTACCCCACCAAGAGCGTGCTGCTGCTCTTCTACGAGGCGCGCATCACCGCGGGCGAGGTGAAGCACCTCGGCGTGGCGGCGCACACCTGGGCGACGCGTTCGGAGCTCGACGATTACACCTTCCCGCCCGCGGACGTGCGCGTGCTCGGGCGCATTCGTGAACGTCTCGCCGCCGCGGAGAGCGCCGGGTGATCCCGCGCGCGTCGCAGGCCCTGGTCGCGCTCGCGGCGCTGCTGGTGGGGGCCGGCGCCCTCGCGCTCCCGCCCGAGCTCGTCGTGCAAGACCGCGCGCTCACCGGATCGCTCCCCAAGGGCGCCGCGCTCACGCCCGACGGCGCGACGCTCTTCGTCACCAGCTTCGGCAACGCCAACATCCGCAGCGTCGGCGTCTACGACGTCGCCACGCTCCGGCGTACGGCGTGGCTCGACCTGCCCGGCGTCGCGGTGGAGAGCGTGGTGTCGCCCGACGGGAGGCGCCTCTACGTCTCCAACTTCCGCGACGACGCGGTCCATTTCGTCCGCCTGCGCGACCGGCGACGTCTCCGCACCATCACGGTGGGCCGACAGCCCAAGGTGCTCGCGCTGACGCACGACGGCGCGACGCTCTTCGCGGCCAACTGGGGCGGGCGCTCGGTGAGCGAGGTCGACACGGCGACGGGCCGGGTGGTGGCGACGCACGCGGCGGGGCACTGCCCGCGCGGGCTCGCGGTGGGGCGCGACGGGACGCTCTACGTCGCCAACTTCCACGGCGACTCGCTCGACGTCTTCGCGGGCCCGTCACGCACGGAGCGGCGTCGCGTCGAGAACGTCTGCCACGTGCCGCGGCACCTCGCGCTCTCGCCCGACGGCGCGCGGCTGTACGTGTCGTGCCTCGGCGACGACGCGCTGCTGGTGATGGACGCGCGCACGCTCGCGGTCGAGCGGCGCGTGCCGGTGGGCGACGCGCCCAAGGCGGTGGACGTGTCGCCCGACGGGCGCATCATCGCGACGGCAGACTACGGCGGGAGCACCGTCACGCTGGTCGACACGGCCGACTGGACGACGCGCGCGGTGGAGCTGCCAACGATGGACCACGCCAGCGGCATCGCGGCCGACCCGCGGGGCGGGAGGTTCTTCGTGACGGGGTGGTACGACAACCACGTGTACGCGGTGGGGGCCGACCAGGGCCGCCGCTTCGTCGCCAGCGCCCGCGAGCGCGAGCGCATCGCCGCGCAGCGCGTCTTCCACGCGCGCAGCCCGGTGGAGTGAGGGGGCGTCGCTCCACGCGCGGCCACGATGCCGCGCTGGGCGCACCATCCGCGGAGCCCGCGACCTTGTGGAAGGGGGCCGTCAGCCTGCGAGGCGAGCGCGAACCGCCGCCCGCACGTCGTCGGGGAGCGTGGCGATGTACTCAGGGGAGAGCCCGCGCAGCACCTCCACCGGGAGCGCAAGCACCGCATGCTCGGGGGCGATGCCCGCGAGGCGGTCGGCGGGGGCGATGCCCGCGAGGCGGTCGGCGGGGGCGATGCCCGCGAGGCGGTCGGCGGGCTTGATGTGCGCGAGGAGCTTCTCGGGGGGCATGGATGCGATGTACTGGGCCATCCAGTCGTCCCATCCTTCGAGGTCGGGTGTGGCCTTCATGGCGCCTGTTCCTCCGGTGTGTTGGGTCAGCCAACGGCGGGTGTCGAGGTCGAGCGACTTTACCACCCCGCCGAACCACTGCATCAGCTCGTCGCGCTCCTGTGCGCCCGCGCGCCGCAGGTCGACGACCACAAGGCGCAGCGGCGACCCGCGCACCGGTCGGTAGCCGCCGCCCTCCGCCTCCAGCGTGAAGCCGAGCTCGTCGATCTCCGTGATGAGCGGCGCAGTGACGCTCGCCACCACCAGGAAGAGCGTCACGTCATCGAGGCGCGCCGCCCGCGTGTCCCCGTCCCCTTTGCCCACGCGCAACGCCCGGCCGTGCTGGCGCGCCGCGAGCCACGCGAAGCCGTAGGCCAGCAGCCGGAAGAGGTCGCCGCCCCGGAAGGGCCGCGAGATGCTCTTGAACTCCAGCAGCCCCACCCACGTCAGGAAGCCCCACATCCCGCGCAGCACCGCGCCGTGATCGTCGGGGTCGCGCGCGACGCCCGCCATCACCTCGATCAGGTCGTCGAGGCGCAGCTCCGCCGCCACGCGGACCTCCCCCGACACCCTCACCCAGCGCGGGCCGCGCTCCGTGATCAACACCGTGAAGGGCGGGTGCCACGCCGTCTTCTCCGTGCTCATCGCGCGGGTCTACCCGCACCGCGCGACGCGGAGCAAGGGGCGAGCTGTCAGAGAATGTCCGCATGAAACCGCCCTGAATTCGTGCGCCGATGACCGCGGCCGCCTCAGGTCACGAGGCGCGGCGCGTCGAGCTCGTCGAGCACCACCGTGCAGAGCTTGTCCTTGCCCACCTCCGCGGAGCGCACCGTGAAGCGCGTGCCGGGCGCGAGGACGTACTCCTCCTCGCCGACGAAGGCCGAGAGCTTCTGGATGCTCACCGCGCCGCGCGGGTGCACTTCGAAGAGCGTGCGCGCCCCGCTGCCGCCGAGGAAGCCGTGCGCGACGCCCCGGTTGGGCGTGCACGACGACACGCCCCACCAGGTGACCTCCGTGCCCGCGGGGTACTGCGCGCGGAGGTCGGCGTTGACGCCGCGCCAGAGCGGGGCCTTCGAGGTCGGGAGGCGCCCGAAGGCGTCGAAGAAGATGCGCAGGTACGGGTAGAAGGCCCGCGCGGCCCCCCGGTCGCGGTCGCGCAGCGCGGCGTTGAGCCGGCGGTAGAACTGCGACGCCATCGTGTACACATGGACGGCGGCGGCCTCGTCCTCGTCGAGCCCGAGCGCGCGGCCCTCGGCCACGGCGCGGCGGGCCCACGCGCGGGCGCTGCTCGCGGCCGCGGCGAGTCCCGGCACGGCCTTCTCGGCGGCGCGCAGCGCGGCGGCGATGTCGACGCGCGCGGTGGCCATCACGCCCCCGAGCGCGGGCATCGCGTCGGGCTTCTCGTCGCGCGCGCCCTGGAGCCGGTCGAGGTAGAACTTGTGGAGCTCCATCGTCTCCTGGAGGAAGCCGCCCATGCGCTCGGTGGTCTCGGGCGCGGCGGCGAGGCGGGTCTTCCACCCGGGCGTCGGAAGCCAGTCGATCGGTGAAGCGCCGACCTCGGCGAGCGCGTCGTTGAGCTTTCTGTAGTGCCCGCCCTCGTTGAAGCGGTTGTCGCGCGCGGCCGGGTGCCAGTGGTCGACGTGGCGCACGGGAACCGTCGGGTGCGCGGCGGCGATGCGCTCCACCGCGCCCCGCAGCGCCTTCGCGTGCGCGCCCCACCACGCGAACACCACCCCGCGGTGATCGGGCGCGGCGCCCTCCTTCGCCTCGACGATGGCCCGCACGATCGCCTCGGCCACGGGGGCCCAGAACTCCACGTGCCGCGCGACCGGCACCGCGTCGTCGGTGTGCCGCGTGAGCGACGCGTCGACCAGCAGAACCCCCTGCGAGAGGATCGCCTGGAACCACTCGGTCGGCGGCACCACGTCGTGCTTCTTCAGCAGCGGCGCCACCTCCTTCGCGGCGAGCGTCTCGGGCAGCCCGTGGCGCCAGATGAGCGCGCTCTTGAGCATGTTGCGCATCGACGCGACCTGCGGGAAGCGCGGCTCCTGCCAGGAGTGGAAGGCGTTGTCGAACATCGCGATCCCGGTCGCCGACTCGACGCGTGGGTACGGGCTCTGGCCGAAGATCACCACCTTCCAGCGCTCGGGGGGATTGGGCTTGAGCGCCTGGAAGGTGAGCTCGCGCACCGGCACGATGCGCTTGTCGCGCGCCGGGCCCACGAAGGCGGTAGCTTCGGGGAGCCGCTCGATCACGGGGCGGAGCAGCGGGAGCCAGGGCTCGCCGCCGCCCTGGAAGAGCTCGGCGAGCTTCAGCGGGTCGTCGTTGGGGGTGGCCATCGCGCGCGGAGGATCGCCCGACCCGCGCCCGACTGACCAGGGGGCGCGTCAGGGCAGCGCGCGCAGCCGGTCGAGCGCGAGGAGCGTCACGAGGTTGCGCATGTTGTACCCGTACTGGAGCGCGGTCGGCGTGAGGACGCCGGTCGCGAAATCGCCGCTCGCGATGTAGGCCGAGGGGTGGATGCCGTCGAGGTCGACGCCGCGGCGGGGCAGCGGCTGGAGCGCGCGCCAGTAGTCCATCAGCGGGAGGTGGCGGGCGGCGGCGAGGCCGCGGATCGCGTCGTTGTAGCCGGGCACCGCGCCGGCCGCGTCGGGGCGGTCGAGGCGGTCGGGGATGGTGCTGAGCACGGGGACGGTGCCGTTGCCCTCGATGATGTCGAGGATGCGGTTCATGTCGACGAGGAAGTCCGAGGGCGGCATGCGGTCGAGGTCGTTGGTGCCGTACATCACCACCGCGTAGCCGGGGCGCGTGTACGAGAGCTCGTTGCGCAGGGCGCTCATCGGGTCCATCGCGAGGGCGTAGCGGGCGATCCAGCCGCCCATCGCGCACGAGCTCGCGTGCGAGAGCGAGTTGCTCCCGTCGGCGAAGCGCGTCGCGCGGAAGTACGCGATGGTGGGCTCGAGCGCGCCGTAGGGGCCGAGCACGTACCACCCCTGCCCGATGTCGTAGAGGAAGCTCGCCGACTCCGTGATCGAGTCGCCGATCTTCGCGAACACGTTGGGCCGCATCCCCATCGCCGCGCCGCGCACGCGCAGCTCGCGGACCCGCGCGATGGTCGCCGCGTCGAAGGCCGGCACGGCCACCAGCGGGTCGACCGCGGCACCACCGTCCGGGGGCGGGAGCGAGACGTCGGGCGGGGGCGCGGTGACATCGGGCGGAGGCGCGGTGACGTCGGGCGGCGGCGCGGTGACGTCGGGCGGCGGCGCGGTGACGTCGGGCGGCGGCGCGGTGACGTCGATCGGCGCGGCAACGTCACGCGGGGCATCGGGGACGGCGGTGCCGTCGGGAGCGACCGTGACGTCGGGGCGCGGCTGATCGGGCGCGGCCGCGTCGGGGGCGGCGTCGGGCCTCGGGGGCTCCGACGCGACGTCCGCGGGGGCATCGGGCGCGCCCGCGTCGGGAACGTTTGCGTCGGGCACATTGGCGTCGGGCGCGGGGCCGACGGGGATGCCCGTGGGGCCGTCGGCCGGCGCGTCGGTGCCGGCCTCGAGCTCGTCGGGCGGGATGAACGGGAAGTTGGGGTTGCACCCCGCGAGCGTCGCGAGGAGGGAGATCACGACGGAGAGGCGCTCCAGACGTTCGCGATCCATGTCCCTTCCGTATACCATCCGCCGCGATGGAGCCGAAAACCCCGGCAGCCCTTTTTCCCCGGCGGTGTGCGCGCCGCGTGCGGTGCTGGGTCGGGGCCACGCTTGCCGCGGCGTGCCTCGCGCCGTCCGCCGCGCAGGCGATCCCCTTCGGGCAGCGGGTCGCGCTGCGCGGCGAGGCGATGCTCAGCCACGTGATCGGCGAGCCGCAGAGCAACTATTTCGGCTTCGGGTTCTTCGGGTCGGCGCGGCTCGGGCTGACGCTGGCGGGGCCGCTGAGCCTCCAGGCCGCCGGCTCGGTGGGGGTCTTCCCGGCGGCGGGCGCCGACGCGCTCGGCACCAACGTGACCGCGACCTACACGGGCGGTCTGCGCTTCGAGCCCCGCACGGTGCGGCCCGAGGGTCGGCTCTTCATCGAGGGCAACGCGGGCGTCGCGGCGACGGGCTCCGACCTCTACCGCTTCGCCTTTGATTTCGGCGTCGGGTGGGAGCTCCAGGTCAACCGCTACCTCTACCTCGGGCCGGTGCTTCGCTACTGGCACATCTACCAGCCCGACGACCTCGCCCGCACGGCCGAGGGCCAGGCCGACGCGCACTACGTCTCGCTCGGCATCTCGCTCTTCGTCCGGCCGTCGCCGCCGCCGCGGACGCGCGCCGGCACCCTGCTCGCCATCAACGCCGCCGACGCGCCCGACGCCGACCACGACGGCGTGCCCGACGTCGTCGACGACTGCCCCGACGTGGTGGAGGACCACGACGGCTGGCGCGACGACGACGGCTGCCCCGACCTCGACGACGACGGCGACAACTTCCCCGACTCCGAAGACCGCTGCCCGCGACAGTCGGAGACGCCCAACAGCTTCGAAGACGAGGACGGCTGCCCCGACGCGCTGCCCGCGTCCGCCGAGACCGTCACCGCCGCCGAGGGGCGCCTCCGCACGCGCCAGCGGGTGTACTTCCCGGTGAGCCGCGCGCAGATCCCGCCGTACGTGATGGGCTCGCTCCGCGCGGTGGCCCGCTACCTCGTCGACCACCCCGAGGTGCGCGTCCGCGTCGAGGGCCACGCCGACGACCGCGGCACGCGCCGCGCGGGCTTCGAGCTCTCCCTCCGCCGCGCCGTCGCCGTCGTGAACTTCCTCGCCGAGCAGGGCGTCCCCCGCGCGCGGATGGAGCCCGTCGGCCTCGGCGACCTCGCGCCCCTCGAGCCCGCCCACGACGAGGTGACCCGCGCCCGCAACCGCCGCATCGAGTTCGCCGTGGTCGGCGAGGCGCCGCCGCCGCCCGAAGGCGCGTGGACACTCGCCGCGCACCCGCTCACCGACCTGCCCACCCCGCGATGATCGGCCTCCTCGTCAACCCCAACTCCCGCAAGAACCGCCACCGCCCCTCGCGCGTGCGGCGCTACGAGAAGATCCTCGGGCGCCACGGCTGCGTGGTCGAGACCCCGAGCGTCGACTCGATCGTCCCCGCGCTCCGGCGCTTCGCCGCGGAGGGCCGGCGCTACTGGGTGGCCGACGGCGGCGACGGCGCGCTCCACTGGATGATCAACGAGGCCGTCCAGCTCTTCGGGCTCCCGCGCGCCGCGGAGATGGCCGTGTACGTCCCCACCGGCAACGGCACCATCGATTTCGTCGCGCGCGTCATCGGCCTGCGCGGCACGCCCCAGGAGGTGCTCGCCCACCTGGTCGCGGCCGTCCGCGAGGGGAGGCCGGCGCGCACGGTGCCCGTCGCGCCCGTGTCGTGCACCGGCGAGCAGGTGGTGTACGGCGACGAGGTCACCCCGTGGCGGCGCGTGGGCTTCGGGTGCGCCTTCGCGGGGTACGGGGCCAACTTCTTCGGTCCGCTCTACCGCGGCAACAAGGAGTACGGCGCGCCGCGGATCGTGAAGCTCCTCGCGGCCGCCGTGGGCGCGGGCGTGGTCCGCTCGGTGATGCCGGGCCCGCTCGAGCGCTTCAAGCCCGACGCCGTCGCGCGCGCCGAGCGGGATTTCCTCCGCCCCCTCCACGCCGAGGTGCGGGTCGACGGGCTGCCGCTCCGGGGCGCCGACGGCCGCGTGCTCCGCACCCACACCGTCCTCCACGCCGGCGCCGTTCCGGTGAACCTCGCCAATGTCCTCCGCGTCTTCCCGCAGGCGGGCAACGGCAAGATGCACGTCCACGCGGGCGACGTCACCGTCACCGAGATGATGCGCGCGCTCCCGCTGGTGGCCGCGGGGCGCTCGGTCAACCACGTGATCCGCGACGCCTACGACGGCGTGGCCTCCGAGCTCGACGTGGTGTGCGAGCCGGGCGAGGAGATGTCGCCGGTGCTCGACGGCGAGGTGTTCTACCGGGTGACGTCGCTGCACGCGTCGATGGGGCCCGCGTTCCAGTTCGGGGTGCCGTAGGGCATGGCGCTCGAGGTGACGGTGGAGGCGCGCGGGCTCACGCGGCGCTTCGGCGAGCGGGTGGTGCTCGACGGGCTCGACCTCTCGCTCGCGCGCGGCGAGGTGTTCGGGCTGCTCGGGCCCAACGGCGCGGGCAAGAGCACCACGATCAACCTCTTCATGGGCTTCCTCCGGCCCACCGCGGGGGCCGCGCGCGTGCTCGGGATGGACTGCACCCGCGACGCGCGGCGCGTGATGGCCGCCGTCGGCCACCTCCCCGAGGAGCCCTCCCTCTTCGAAAACCTCACCGGCCGCGAGACGCTCTCCTTCGCCCTCTCGATGCGCGACCTCTCCACCCCCGAGCGCTGGCGCGCGGTCGAGGGCCTCGCCGAGCGCGTCGGCCTCCGCGAGCTCGACCAGCTCGTCGCCGGCTACTCCATGGGCATGCGCAAGAAGCTCGCGCTCCTCGCCGCGCTCGCCCACGACCCCGAGGTTCTCCTGCTCGACGAGCCCACCAACGGGCTCGACCCCGTGGTGGCCCGCGAGGTGCGCGTCATCCTCGAGGAGCGCGCCGCCGCCGGGGCCACCGTGCTGCTCTCCACCCACCTGCTCGACGTCGCCGCGCGCGTCTGCCATCGGCTCGGCGTGCTCGGCGGCGGCAGGCTCCGCGCGCTCGGCTCGCCCGACGACGTCCGCGCGCAGGCGGGAGGCGCCGCCACGCTCGAAGACGCCTTCCTCGCCCTCACTGGGAGGGGCGGGTGAGCGCGACCGCCCCCGCCCAACTCGCCGCCGTCGCGCGGATGCTCGCGACCTCCACCCTCAACTCCCTCCGCCGCCGTCAAGGCGCCGGCGCGCTCGTGGTGCTCCCGCTGGCGGGGACGTTCCTCGTCATCGAGCTGGCCCGCTTCGGGGGGCGCGCGGCCTACGGGATGGCCCGCGTGCTCGCCTTCGTGCCGCCCGCGCGCGGCGTCCACTACGCCTCCTTCTGGGTCTTCGTGCTGCTCGTCGCCCTCACCGGGCTCAAGTACGCCCGCGTCGTCCCCGGCCGCGGCAGCAGGAAGCTCTTCGACACGGCGTTCGTCCGCGCGCTGCCGGTGTCGCCGCTCGCGCACGCCGCGGCCGAGCTCATCGCCGCGAGCGCCTACGGCCTCGGCCTCACCGCGCTGGTGATGGTGCCCGCGCTCTGGGGGCTCTGCCGCCACGCGCGGACCGAGGGCGAGTCCGCCGCGATCACCGCCGCCGTGATGCTCGCCGCCAACGCCGTCACCACGCTCGTCGCGGTCGCCCTCCACGAGGGCTGGTCGCGCCGCCTCGCGGGCCGCGCGCTCGACGGCGTCCGCATCGCAACCGCGCTGGTGAGCCTCGGCGCGCTCGGGCTCTTCACCGCCGCCGGGCCCCTCGGCGCGGGCCTCGCCCCGACGCTCCGCACGGGCACCCTCGTCCCCGCGTGGGCCGAGCTCATCCCCACGCGCCCGCTCGTCCGCTGGATCCTCCACGACACGACCGACGCCGCGCCGCTCCGCACCGCCGCGCTCGCCCTCGGGCCCGCGCTCACCGCGGTGGCCGTGCTCGCCTGGCGCGCGCGCCACGCGACCGACCTCGCCCTCGACGCCCCGTGGCAGCCGGCGGGAACACCTCGCTGGGAGCCCGCCCTCGCCGCGTGGCGCGCCGAGCTGCGCGCGATGCTCCGCCAGGCGCCCTACTTCCCGCTGGCGGCGCCGGCGTTCCTGCTGTTCTTCGCGGCGCTGGGGCGGGGCGCGCGGTCGGCGACGGGGGCCGACCTGCCGCTCCTCACGCTGATGGGGCTGTGCGCGTGGTCGGTGGTGGTGACGGGCGTCGCGCTCACCGGCGCGGCCTCGCGGCGCTGGCGGCGCGTGCTCACCCTGCCGACGGCGCAGGGGCGCGACCACCGGGCCACCGTGCGCGGCGTGGCCTGGGCCAACCTCGCGCTCACCGCGCCGCTCGCGCTCGGGCCGCTGGTGGTGCTGATGCGGGCGCAGCAGCCCGAGCCGACGTGGTACCTGCGCATGGTCGCGGGCTCGCTCGCGGCGCTGGGCGTCGGGCAGTGGGTGCAGGCCGGCGCGCTCTTCTCGCTCATCGACCCTGCCCCCGACCGCCTCACGGGGCTCTCGGTGGGGTCGGTGTTCTGGGTGCTCGCGTCGACGCTCCCGGCGGCGGGGCTCGTGGTGCTCCTCTCCGCGGTGCCGCTCGCGCAGTGGTCCGCGGCGCTCGCGCTCGTCGCGCTCGTCGCGTGGTCGCTCGAGCGCAGCGCCGTCGAGCGCGTCCGCTGGATCGTCGACCCCGACGGCGACCCCGAGGCCGAGGCCCGCTCGTGGCCCGCGCTCGCCGCCTTCGCGACGGCGCTCCTCGCGCAGGTCGTCGCGATGGAGTTCTGCGGCTCGGTGGCGCACACCTCGCTCGCGGTCGGGATCCTCGCGGGCTACGGGGCCTTCGCGCTCGCGGTGGTGCCGCGCTCGTGGCGCGCGTGGCGGCGCGAGGCGGTGTCGGCGCGCTGGGGCGCCGCGACGTCCGTCGCCGTGGGCGCGGCGCTGGGGGCGCTGAACTTCGCGCTGACGGTGGCGGCGATGCGCGCGCTGCGGGGCGCGGGCGCGGGGCACGCGAGCGCGTCGGCGCAGGCGATCGCGGCGTCGTCGGGGGCCACGCGGTGGGCGCTCGCGCTGGTGGCCGCGGGCGTCGCGCCGGTGGCCGAGGAGCTCTTCTTCCGGGGGTGGCTCCAGCACGCGTTGAAGCGCGACCTGCCAGTGGGTGCGGCGCGTTGGTCGTTCGCGCTGACGGCCGCCGTGTTCGCGGTGATGCACGCGGGCGAGCCGTGGGCGCCGGTGCTCGCGGCGGGCCTGGTGGCCGGCGCGCTGATGGAGCGGAGCGGGCGGCTGGAGGCGCCGCTGGCGTTCCACGTGACGAGCAACGCGCTCGGGGCGGCGGTGGCGCTCGCGGCGTGAGGGGGCGCGGCTACTCCTCCGGCGCGACGGGCTCGAAGACGACGTGGCCGTCCTCGACGCGCGCGAAGTACGACGACGCCGTCACGCCCTGGTGCTCCCGCTGCACCCAGCGCTCCGCGGCGCGGAGGTCGGCGAGCTGCCGGCGCAGCGAGTAGTCGGGCGAGTCGTACGCGAAGCGGCTCTTGTAGTACCCGCAGCCCTCGTGGGCGATCAGCACCACGCGCGAGATGCGGTGGCCCTTGATGAGGAAGGTGAGCGCCTGCCGCGCGGTCTCGATCGCCGCGGACGGCGCGGACGTGAGCTCCACCAGCCCGGGGCCGCCCGGCAGCGTGAGCGTGTCGAGGCGGGGGAAGCCCAGCTCGCGGAGCAGCTCCTCCACGGACTCCGTGAAGCGCCCGTCGGAGCAGTACATCGCGAGCGCGTCGGGGTGGGTCGCTTCGAAGGACGAGCGGGCGCGGAAGGTGGTCACGGCCGCGACGCTACGCCCGATGCGGCGCGCGGCGGAAGGGCCCCGACGTCGCCCGCGCGCTCAATCGGGCGCGCCGGCGGCGATCCAGTCGGAGACGCGCGCCACCTCGTCGGGCGCGAGCGCGGGGCCGTCGGGCGGCATCCGCGCGCCGACGATGGGCCCGTCGCCGAGCAGCTTGTACACGAGGTAGCTGTACTCGGGGCGACCCGCGCCCGCGACGAAGCCCGGGTCGACCAGCGCGAGCGCGCCCCACGCCGGGTCGCCCGGGGTGAGCGTGACGCCAGGCCCCGGCGCCGGCCGCTCGCGCGCAGGCACACGGACCGTCGTCCGGCGGATCGCCGCCGCGGACGAGAGGTCGAGCCCCATCGCGGGCGCCGCGCCTCCGTGGCAGTTCGCGGTTGCGCAGCGGGCGGCGAAGAGCGGCGCGACGTCGCGCGCGAGCGAGGGTGCGGGTTGGGGGGGCGGGGTCTCGTTGGCGCCGACGGTGAAGCGGACGACGAAGGGCGTCGCGAGCGCTGCCCCGTCCCACGCGCGCACGGCGGCGGTAACGGCGAACTCGTACTGGAGCGGCCGGCGGAACGAGCGCGCGTCGGGCGTGAAGGTCACCGCGCGGCGCGCCGGGTCGTAGCGGACGCCGCCGAAGACGCCCACGACGCCGCTGCGCACGAGCACGGTGCCGGTGTGCACGGTGGAGGGCGCGAGCAGGCGGTCGAAGGTGGCGACGAGGGCGGGGCCGGCGGGGTAGGTGCCGACGCCGCCGTCGGGGGCCGACGGGGCGGTGGAGACGACGTGGAGGGCGGGGGGAGGGGAAGGGTCGGCGCCGAGGTCACAGCCCGCGAGCGCCGCGGCGAGGGTCAGGACTCGGCGTACTCGGCGATCTGGTCGCGCATCACCTGGTCGGGGATGCCGCTGCGGACGATCGGGCCGAGCACGTCGGCCAACGTGAGGAGGAAGTCGTCGACCGCGCCGTCCTGGTTGAGCTTGGTGAGCAGCGCCCGCGACTCGGGGCTGTTGTCCTTCTGGAGGTACTCGCGGACCTGATCGAGGGTGATGTCGCCCTGAAAATCGATCTGCAGGTTGTCGAGCAGGTAACGGACAAGTTCCTTCACGAGCGTCCTCCTCCGGACGGTGGTTTACATGCGGGGCGAGACTCATAGCGCCACCGGCGGAAGGGGGGCAAGGCGAAAGTGTCCCCGCGGGTGCTTCGGTGGCGCGCCGCGTCACTCCTCCCACCACGGGCGCGTCGGCGCCGCGGTGCCCGGCTGCCCGTTGCCCTGCTGCGTGTTGTTGCCGTTGCCGTTGGGGCGCGGGGCAGTGCCCGGTTGACCGTTGCCCTGCTGCGCGGTGCCCTGCTGCGGGCGCGTGCCCGGCGTCGGCGTGGGCGCGGGCGCGACGGGGTTCTCCACCGCGAGCGTCGGCGCGGAGACGAGCCACCACGGCAGCTCGAGGCCCGCCTCGCTCACGCCGAGGCCGTTGAGGCTCTCGCCCGAGCCCGCCGTCGCGCGGCCCGCGCGCGTGTCGATCACCCGGCGGAACTCCTGCCGCCCCTCGCGGAACACCGGGAACTCGAGCCCGAGCAGCGCCGCGTCCATGCACGTCCGCAGCGCGGTGTCGTTGGGCGAGTACGTCGTGAGCCGCACGCGCGCGCGCTGCGCCGTCAGCGCCTCGCCCGTCGAGCGCACCCACGCGGTCGCCTCCTCGCCCGTCGTCGCGTGCGGCGTCCCGCCGTGCTCGTCGGTCGTGCGCGCGGGGGGCGCGGCGTCGAGCAGGTTGCGCGGGAGCTGGCTGCGCAGCGTCACCACCACGCGGATCTGGTTGAGCTCGGGGTTGCGCGACACCGCGCCCTGCGCGCACCCGCGGATCTCGTCGAGCTTGGTGTTCCACACCTCGTCGAAGGCGCCGTCGGTGAGCGTGCCGGGCACGGCGGCCTGCTGCTCGTGCAGGGTGTTGAGCGCGGCCTGGAGGTCGGCCTCCTCCTGGTTGCGGTGCTGCGCCTCGTCGTGCGCGCGCGCCGCCTGCTGCGCGCTGGTGAAGAGCTCGTCGACGCGCGCGCGCAGCGAGGCGTGGGCGCGCTGGTCCTGCTGGAGCGCGCGCAGCCAGTCGTGGCACTCGGCGTCGCCGTGCCGGAAGACGCCCTCCGCGGCCGCGGCCAGCGGCGCCCCGCGGTCGCCCCCGAAGGCGCTGTCGTACTTGTAGAGCTGGATCCACGAGCGCAGCGTCGGCACCACGCTGGCCTCGCCGAGCGTCGCCACCGCGTTGATCACCTGCGGCAGCGCCTCGGCCGGCGTCTCGTGGTCGAGCAGGTGCGAGAGCAGCCCCGGCACCGCGTCGCGCGCGCCCATCTGCACGAGCGCCGGCGCGATCACCTGGAGCGGCGGCGCCTGGCGGCCCTCCAGGTAGTCGTAGTGCTCGCCGAGGGCGGCCACGAGAAACTGCGCGCCCGAGCGCCGCGCCTGGAGCGCCGTCGCCACGCTCTGCCGGAGCTGCGCCGGGATCGACCGCTGCGAGTAGAGGTCGAGCAGGTCGCGCGTCACCTCCTCCTCCTCGCGCCGCGCGAGCACGCCGACGAGGTACGAGCGGAAGGGGACGAGCCGGTTGTCGGCCTCGCGGATCATCGAGACGAGCTGCTCGCGCACCGTCCCCTCGGGCGCCGTGCCCCCGTCGGGGCGCGCGAAGCCCTCGAGGTCGAGGTCGATCGCACCGACCTGCGCGCCGAGCTCGGCGACCACCGAGACCGCCCCCGTCGCCGGGTCGAACGCGCGCACCTTGCCGTTGCCCGACGCGACGAACACCCCGCGCGAGGTCACCTGGAGCGCCTCGACGTCGTCGTCGATCCGCTGGGCCCAGCGCACCGCGCCCGTCGCGGCGTCCACCGCCACGAGGTCGTGGTAGTAGGCGAGGTAGATCGCGCCGTCCTGGAGGTTCACGTGACCCGCCTCGCCCGCCTGCGTGCGGAAGCCGAAGCGGATCTTGTCGCGCGCCGTGCGGCTCCCCGTCGTGGCGAGGAAGGCGTCGCGGTACACCTGCGGGTCGCCGGGCACGCCGTCGAGGGGGTTGGCGAGGAAGGCGCTGCCCGCGCGCGTGCCCGTCGCGCTGTCGGGCGTCAGGCGGTAGATCCCGCGGCCGCCGTAGTGGACGCCTCCGGGGCCGACGAACACCCACGACAGCACGTCGTCGGTGGAGCGCAGGCGCGCCTGCTCGACGCCGGTGGCGAGGTCGAGGACGGCGACGCTCTGCCGGTCCCACGGGACGAAGGCGAGGCCGCCGGCGGCCGCGGGGCGACCGACGATGCCGCCGATGGTGTGCGTCCAGCGCTCGGCGGCGCTCGACGCGCTCACGGCCGTCACCCGGCCCGCGCGGCGCGTGCTGCCGCCCGCGAGGCCCGAGGCGAAGCTCATCACCAGCGTGTCGCCGTCGCGCGCCACGCCCACGAACTCCAGGCCCCGGTGCTCGATCTGCCCGCGCACCCGGCCGGTGGCGAGGTCGAGCACGGCGGTGTGCGTGCCGGCCTCCACCACCACCGCGTCGCCGACGATCTCGGGCGTGCTCGACGCGGCCAGCGGCGTCGTCCAGAGCGCCTGGCGCGTCGAGAGGTCGTAGACCACCACCGCGCGCTCGCCCGACTGCGTCACCGCGGCCAGGAGGGGGCGGCCCCCGGGGTTGGACGCGTGCGCCTCGCCGTCGGCGGGCACGCGCGCGATCACCTGCGTGATCTTCGCCCGGTCGTTGTCGCCGTAGCGCGAGGAGAAGGCCGTCGTCGTGCGGATGGTCGGCATGCAGGCGCCGACCGCGAGGGCGAGGGCGGCGGCGAGGAGCGGGCGGTTCACTGCGCACCTCCGGCGGGGGCGGGCGAGGGGGTGGTGGCGGGGCGGGAGCCGGTGCTCTCGATCTGCTGGATCGCGAGCATCGCGCGGGTGCGCGAGGGCGTGCGGACGGTGGGCGGCAGCGAGTCGACCCACTGCTGGAGGAAGCGCTTCACCTCCCCCGTCGGCGAGCGCGCCACGAGCTGCTCGACGATGTGGAGCTTGGCCGGGTCGGCGATGTCGCGCCGGTCGAGGAAGCGGCGGAAGCCCGGCAGGAGGATGCCGAGGGGCGAGCGACCCACCGCCTCGAGCATGCGCTCGGCGACGGCGACCGAGCCCAGGCGCCCGAGGGCTTCTGCGGCCTCGGGCACGTTGCGCTCGAAGGCCCGCTGGAGGAGCTCGACCGACTGGCGCGCGCCCGTCTCGCCGAGCGAGCGCGCCGCGGCCGCGCGGACGGCGGGCGCCGAGTCGCGCAGCCCGCTCTCGAGCAGCGGCCGCACGCGGTTGTCGCGGATGTGCGAGAGCGCGGTGACGGCCTTCTCGCGCACGCCGGCGCGGCGGTGGTGGAGCAGCGAGGAGAGCTCGTCGATCGCCTCGGGGCGGCCGACGATGCCGAGCTTCTCGACGACGTTCTCGAGCGTGGCGTCGTCGACGCCGCGGTGGATGAGGTCGACCATCGGCGGGATGACGTCGGGCGTCCCGATGCGGACGAGCGCGTCGAGACCGTTGGACACCTCGTCGCCGTTGGCCGACTGGAGCAGTTGCACCGCGTCGCGCAGCGGGATCACGCGCGCCGCCGGGCCGTTGCCCTGCGCCGCGGCGGGGGCGCCGGGGCGGGCGGCAGGTCGTGCTCCAGGGCGCGGTTGCGCGAGCGCCGTGGAGGCGGCGGCCGTCAAGAGGAGGGCGGTGAGGGTGCCCGAGGTTCGACGCATGGTGCGCGTTCATACCCCCGCGGCGGACCGGCGATCAAGGCGATCGGACGAATCCGGTGATCGCTGGCGGGGGGTGGCGCCCACGGGAGGGGTCAGGAGCCTCCGCCGCGCCCTCGACCGGCCGCGCCGGCTGGTGTACCCGTCCCATGCGCGCCGCCGGCACCGCCACCTTCCCCGACTTCCTGATGGCCTTCGAACGCCACGACCCGGACGCCGCGCGCACCCAACGCCCGACGGACGACCCCCACGGCCCGCTCACCGCCCGCGCGAAGGCCGGCGACCGCGCGGCGCTCCGTCAACTCCTCGCCGAGCTCACCCCGGCGATCGACCGCCTCGTCGCCGGCATCCTCGGCCCCTCCCACCCCGACCGCGACGACGCCGTGCAGAACGCCCTCGTCGGCCTCGTCCGCGCGCTCCCCGCCTTCCGCGGCGACTGCCCCGTTCGGTGCTTCGCCGCCCGCATCGCCGCGCGCGCCGCCACCGAGGCCCGCGCCCGCGCCCGGCGCCAGCGCGGCCGCGAAGAGGAGCTCCCCGACGAGCCCGCGGGCGACGGCGCGGGTGCGCCCGATGGCGCGTCCCTCTCGCGGCGGCGGCGGGCGCTGTGGCGCGAGCTGGTGGCGCGGCTCCCCGAGGCGCAGGCCGAGGTGGTGACCCTGCGCGTGCTGCTCGACTACTCCCTCGAAGAGACGGCCGCCGCGGTTGACGCGCCGGTCAACACCGTGCGCAGCCGGATGCGCCTCGCCCGCGAGTCCATGCTCGAGCACATCCGCCGCGACCCGCGCTTCGCCGAGCTCCGGGAGGACGCGTGATGAACGACCCCGACGACGACCTCCCCCTCCCCGCCCTCCTCCGCGACGTCGAGCGCGACGTCCGCGACGAGGCCCGCGCCGCCGCCCGCCCGCGCCTCGACGCGCTCGTCGACCACGCCCTCGCCGCGGCCGCCGCGCCCCCGTCGCCCGCGACGTCCCCGCGCCCGCACCGGCGCGCGTGGGCGTTCGCGCTCGCCGCCACGCTCGGCGTCGCCACCGCGCTCGCCGCGGGCGTGGCCGTGTGGCGCCGCCCCGCCGAGCCCCGCCGCGGTCACGTCGAGCAGCTCCCGACGCCGCCTGTGCGCGTCCCTCCGCCCGCGGAGACGAGGCCCGCCCGCCCGCGTGCGCTGGAGGAGGCCGACGCCGCCGCGCCGCCGGTGCTCACGCCGCCGGCTCCCTCGCCGCCCACGGCCGTGCGCCGACCGCGCGCGCCCGAGGCCGCCCCATCGCCGGTGGCTGCGGGAGAGACGCCTGCGTCGCTCTACCGGCGCGCCAACGAGGCCCGGCGGGCGCGTGCCCACGACGAGGCCGCGTCGCTCTACCGGGCGCTGCTCGCGGCGCACCCGGATGCGCCGGAGTCGCAGCAGGCGCGGGTGACGCTGGGGCGCCTGCTGCTCGACCGAGGCGGCGACGCGCGCGAGGCCGAGTCGCTCTTCGCGGCGTACCTCCGGCGCGAGCCCCGCGGCATCGAGGCCGAGACGGCGATGGCCGGCCGCGCGCGCGCGCTTCAGCGGGAGGGGCGGGCGCGCGACGAGCGGGCGGCGTGGTCGGCGCTGCTCGCGGCGTTCCCCGAGTCGGTGCACGCGGACGAGGCGCGCCGACGCGTCGCGGAGCTCGGCGAGTAGCGCGGCCGGCGTCGCTCCGCTCTTCAGCGCACGTGGGCCGTGGTCAGCGTGCGATGCGGGCGCGAACGCGGGCCTGCGCTTCGGGCGACAGCGAGGCGATCACCGACTCGGGTTGCGCGCGCAGCAGGTCGTCCGGCAGCGCGAGGATGAGCTCGTCGCGGCTGAGGCCCGCCATGCGCTCTTCAGGCGCCAGGCCCGCGACGCGCTCGGCCGGGGAGAGCGATTGGAGGTACCGCGCCAGCCAGTCTTCCCATCCTTCGAGTGCGGGGGTTGCGTTCATGGCTCCCTGTCCTGCGGTATGTTGCCCGATCCAGCGGCGCGTCGCCAGCGAGCACCGCGCCGCCACGCCCGCGAACCATTGCATCAGCTCGTCACGCTCGGCCTCGCCAGCCGTGCCGAGTTCGACCAGCACCGTGCGGATCAGCGCGCCGCGCACCGCGTGGTATCCCGCCGAGAGCGGCGCCGGGGTGAGCCCGAGCTCCGCGAGCTCCGCGTCGAGCGCGGGGTTGCGCCTGGGCACGACGAGGAAGAGGGTGAGGTCGTCGACGACAGCCGCGCGTCGCCCCTCGGGGGCCGTCCGAAGCGCATCGCCCGCCGTGTGCGAAGCGAGCCACGCGAAGCCGTAGGCGAAGAGGCGCCACAGGTCGCCGCGCCGGAAGGCGCGGGAGACGCTCTTGAATTCCACCAGCCCCACCCAAACGAGGTGCGGCCACATCCCACGCAGCACGCGGCCCAGGTCGCTCGGGTCGCGGGCCGCGTCCGCCACCACCTCGATCAGCCCGTCCGCGCGTAGCTCCGAGGCGACCCGAACCTCCCCCGAGACGTGCGTCCACCGCGGCCCGAACTCGTCCAGCATCCCGATGAACGGCGGGTGCCACGCCGTCTTCTCCGTGCCCATCGCCGTCCGCTACCGCGCCGCCCCCATCGCGCGCAAGGACACGCGCGCTCCCTCGGTCAGAGAATGTCCCCGCCCCGGCGCGCCCGCGCGCCCGTGGTACCGTCGCGCACGATGGGCCCTCGATCCACGGCGCGCCCAGCCCCGGCGGCCTTCGCGCTGACGGTGGCCTTTGCGGTCGCGGGCTGTCCCCGCCGCCGCGGGCCCACCGCGTTCGTCCGCGTCGCGGCCCAGACGACGCTCACCCGCGCCGACGGCGACGCGCTCTACCTGCTCGACGGCCTCGACGCGGTGCGCGCCACCGAGCGCGGCGTGCGGCGGGTGTCGCTCCGCGGCCGGCGCTGCCTCCTCGACGAGCGCCTCGCGGGGGTCGAGCTCGTCCCGCTCGGCGACGGCCGCCGCGCCCTCGCGTCGGCGGACGCGCCCAACATGGCCTTCGACCTCTTCGGCCACGCGGGCCGCCACCCCGCGGTGCGCTGCGTGGTCGACTTCGACCGCGGCACCGCGGAGCCCGTCGATGACGTCTTCCCGCGCCTGTCTCGCGAGGCGGGCCCTGCGCGTCGCGGCGAGCGCGTTACCGGTGGCGCGAGCGGGCGCCTCTACCGCGCGCCCCAGTACGGACCGCTCACGGCGGTCGATACGGCGACGGGCGTGGCGCAGACCCTCACCCCCGAGCGCGGCGACGCCTCGCGCTGCGCGGTGGCGGAGGCGGGCTCCATGCTGACGGTCGCGTGCCCCGACGAGGCCTTCGACCGCGCCGGCGAGTACGCGACCCGCACGCTGCGCGTAAGGCGCTTCCGCGTCGGTGTCGGAGCGCTCGAGCCCGCGGGCGAGGCGGCCACGCCCATCGCGATGCGCGGACTGCTGGGCGGCCTCACGCTGTCGCCCGACGGGCGCGTGGCGGTCTACTGGGGCGCGTCGCCGACGGTGCCCGACGGGGCGAACGAGGTCGTGATGTCGGCCGTGTCGACGGACGACGGTCGCGTCCGCTTCACCGAGCGCCGCACGATGCGCGGGTACGTCACGGCCGCGGCCGCGCTCCCCGACGGGCGCGGCGTGCTCGTGGGCGACGACGTCGAGCGCCGCGGCCGGCTGCGGTGGCTCCGCCTCGACGGGACGGTCGCGCAGACGTGGGCGCTCGACGACGTGCCGTGGGGGCTCCACGCGACGGCGCGCGCCGACCGCGCGTGGGTCGTGTGCGGGGGCGACGCGTCGCTCGTCCGAATCGCGCCGTAGGCGCCTCGCCGCCGCGCGGCACGAAATCCGTTGCCGCAGCCGCCGCGTAGACAGCGCCACAACAACAAGGCGGTCGCGCGGCGCACTCCTCCGGGGAAGAGGCGCCGCGCACGCCGCACACCGCCCCGCGCTCTGCGCGGGGGAGGAGCACACGACCATGCGCACGACCACCCATCGGTCCCTCGGCCTCGTCACGCTCGGCCTCTTCGCGTCGCTCGCCGGCTGCGTCGCGGGCGCCGACGACCTCGCGCCCGAAGGCGAGCGCGGCGACGACCTCACCACCGCGCAGCCCTCGCCCGTCAACCCCCGCTACGACGTGAACCTCTACAACGAAGGCACCTGCCGCTTCCTCACCTGCAACAGTTGCTGCTCGAAGGCCGCGCCGAGCGGGGCCGCGGGGTCGTTCACCTGCAACAACGCGCGCTCCTGCGCGGGCTCGGCGACCGGGTGCACCGCCAACCTCCCCGCCGGGAGCTACTTCCCGAGCTTCTACTGCGCGTCGCCCGACCGCGCGTGCAGCGACAGCGAGGCGTTCCTGTCGGTGCCCGTCAACCGCCCCAACTGCGCGTCGAGCTACGTCGTTTGCTACAACCGCCGTGCCGTCACCGCCCGCGTGAAGGACCGCTCGTACCCCAACACCCGCTGGGAGGCGAGCATCGGCCTTCAGAGCCAGCTCGGCATGGCCATCGGCGCCAACGCGCCCGTCCACATCTACACCAACCCCAACGACCCCGCGATCCAGAGCGATCCCCTCTGCGTCGCGCAGACGGGTGGCGGCGGTGGCGGCGGTGGCGGTGGCGGCGGGGGCACGGTCGACTGCTCCTGTGGCGCCTCCTGCAACAACGCCGTGGCGTGCCCCGGGATGTACTGCGACGCGAGCAACCACCTCGTCCGCGCGAGCTCCTTCGACTGCCCCGCCAGCGACCGCTGACCGCGACCGCGCATCGTGCGACACTCGCGCGCGATGCGCGGCCTCCCCTCCTATTTCCTCCCGCTGCTCCTCCTCGCCGCCTGCGACGGCGCCTCTCCCGCCACGCCCGCCGCCGACGCCGCGGCCGACCGCGCGGTGACGGATGTCGCGCCCGTCGACGCCGCCCTCGACGCGCCCGCGCCCGACGCGGATCCGCCCGCCGAGCCCGTGACGGTGGCGCTCTTCGAGCGGACGCACATGTACTTCGCGGGGATGGACAACCGACGCACGGTCGACGCGACGGCGCGCTTCCCCGACGCGGTGGTGGGCCGCTACGGCCGCGCGACGCTCACCCTCACGCTCGCCTGTCCGTCGGGCCGCTGCGACGCGTGGGACCGGGTCGCTGCCCTCTCGCTCCTCGGCGACGCGCCCGATGGTGGCGAGGCCGTCGAGCTCGAGTTCGCCCGCTTCGTCACGCCCTACGGCGTCGGCGGAACCTGGACCCTCGACGTCACCCCCATCCTCCCGCTCTTCCGCGGCGAGCGGCGGGTGCGGGCCTTCATCGACACGTGGGTCGGGCCCGGCAACGCGCAGGGCAACGGCTGGCTCCTCACCGCCTCCCTCGCCCTCGAGCCCGGCGCGGCCGAGAACCCCACCCGCGAGGTCGTCCCGCTCGGCTGGTCGCGGATGGTGTACGGCGACCCCGCGCGGCCCGCGGCGATGCAGCTCCCGCCGCGCACGGTGACCTTCCCCGCGTGGACGCGAAGCGCCAGCGTGTGGGTGAGCACCACGGGCCACGGCCAGGGCAACCGGGACAACTGCGCGGAGTTCTGCTCGCGCACGCACGCCGTCACGGTCGACGGGACGCGCGTCGAGCACGAGCTCTGGCGCGACGACTGCGCCGACAACCCGATCTCCACGCAGCGAGGCAACTGGCAGCCGCCGCGCGCGGGCTGGTGCCCCGGCGACGTCGCCCCTGCCTGGGTGGCCGACCTCCCCGTCGCGACGCCCGGCGCCCACACCGTCGGCTACGACGTCCAGGCGCAGGAGAACACCTGCCGCCCCGGCGCGGCGACGCCGTGTACCAACTGCGTGTTTCGCACGGGCTGCGACTACAACGACTCGTCGCACACCGAGCCGTACTACCGCATCGCCGCGTACCTCCTGCTCCGCGAGTGAGCGCCGACGTCACCGCGCGAGCGAGGTCGCGAAGCCCGGAGAAGGGTCGTCGATGGTGACGTCCGGCATCGTCGCCGGCGCCCCGCGGTGGCCGTAGTAGACGTGCAGGGCGCCGCCCCCGGCGGGACGCGGCGAGGCGATCACCATGTCGCCGAGGCCGTCGCCGTTGACGTCGCCGGGGCCCGCCACCGCGGCGCCGAAGTTCACTTCGCCTGCGCGGAGGAGGACGGCGGCCGAGGCGATGTCCCAGTTGGCGGGCGTCCCGGACATCGGCGGGTTGGGCGAGCTCCCGGCGGGCGCCGCGCGGCCGAAATACACGGCGCCGCAGCGACCCGGCACGGCGTGGAGGACGTCGTCGAAGCCGTCGCCGTTGACGTCCCCCGCGGGGGCCACCGCGGCCTGCGCGGCAATCGAGGCGCCCGGCGCGTACGCGCACGCGGCGGGCGTCAACTGCGCGGGCCCCCACCCCGCGACGCCGAGGTTCGCCGGGCCGCGGAACACCAACGCCGACGCCGTCTCGCCGTTGTGGAGCACGTCGCCGACGCCGTCGCCGTCGAGGTCGCCGAAGCCCGCGAGCGTCCGCCCCCAGTTGGAGAAGCCCGCTTGCAGTGAGGCAGGGGCTGCCGGCGCGCGAGGACCGCTCGGGTCGCCGTGGAAGAGCATCACGTGGCCGCGCCCGTTGTTCGAGCGGTCGCCACCCGGGTCGGTGTAGACGGGGAGGCCCACCGCGATCTCCGCGTCGCCGTCGCCGTCGCGGTCGCCCGCGCCCGCGAGGCCCATCAAGTTATCGCGCGTGGTGCCCGTGCCGAGGAGCGACGCCGTGGGCGCAGAGCGAACGCCCGCGGGCGAGCCGTGGTAGAGCTGAACGCTCGTCGCCGTCGGCAGGTGGAGCGACGCCGCGACGTCCGCGTACCCGTCGCCGTCGACGTCCCCGACGCCCGCCACCGTTGCCGCGAACACCCCGCCCGGCGCGGGCGGCGCGAGCATCACCGCGCGCGTGAAGCGCCCGTCGGGGCCGGCGTAGAAGACCCACGCGCGCGACGGCGGGTCGGCCACAAGCACCTCCTGGCGGCCGTCGCCGTCGGTGTCGCCGGCCACCGCGATCCGCTCGCCGAAGCGCTGCCCCGCGGCCTCGGGCGCGGGCGTCGCGCGCACCGAGCGGTCGCGCGGGTCGACGACCTGGAAGGCCCCGCGCGGGTCGGCCACGGCGCCCGCCAGCACCTCCGTCCGCCCGTCGCCGTCGAGGTCGGGCAGCACGCGCCCCGCCGCCGAGGGTCCCGCCGCGCGCGTTCCCGGCGGCACCTCGAACCACCGCGGCACCGTCCGCCCGGCGGCCCCCGCGTCGACCGACCACCAGTAGCGACCCGGCGCGAGCGCCGCTGGCGCGTCCCACGCGGTGAGCCGGCCCGTTGCGGCGAAGGGCCCGGCGCTCTCCCGCACGACGTCCCCCGCGGCGCAGGCGGGCGCGCGGCACACGCGCAGCGTCACCGAGGTGCCGGCCGGCGCGCGCCACAGGAGCCGCGGGCGTGCGCTCACCAGCAGCGTCGCCGACGCGGGCTGCACGGCGATCACGTCGGGCGCGGGGGGCACGTCGGGCGCGGGCACGTCGGGCGCGGGGGCGGCGTCGGAGACGTCGGGCGAGGGGGGCGCGTCGGGGGCGTCGAACGCGTCGGGCGCGGGGGCGTCGGCGAGGTCGTCTGCGAGCGCGTCCGCGGCGTCGGTAGCGCCGTCCGGGAGCGCGGCGAGCCTCCAGTCGTCAGGCGCGCAGCCCAGGCAGACGAAGACGATCGGAGCGATCCGGCGCATCGCGCGGAGCGACGGTATCACGGATGCCTCGGGCGACGGTTGTTTCGATCGCTCTCGCCGCGACATCCACGAGTTCAGCGCGCCATGGGCTCGTCGTCCGCGTCGCGTAGGAGCGCCGTCGGGTCGCGCAGCGCGTCGGGCCGCGGCTCGCCGTGGCGCCACCACGCCGAGGCGCGCGCCCCGTGGGCGTAGAGCTCGAGGTGGAGCATCACCGTCGGTAGCCCCTTGTCGTGGCGCAGCACCCGGCGCACGCGGCCCACGACGTCGCCCCGCCGCACGCGGTCGCCGACGCCCACGGCGGGGTCGAGCTCGCCGTAGAGCACCACACCGCTCGCGCCTTCGACGAGCACGGCCCGCGTGTCGAACCACCACGGCGAGCCCGCGGCGGGTCCGGTGAAATCCTCCACCGCAACGACGACGCCCTCCTCCACGGTGAGCGCGTCGGCGCCCTCCTCGGCGTAGAGGTCGACGCCAGTGTGGACGTCGTGTCGCCGCACCGCGCCGAACGAGCCCGCCGCGTGCGCCTCGGGGAGCGGGTGAACGCGGCGCGCGAGGGGCCATCGCCAGGGCATGTCGCGAGCATACCGCCGCCCGCTGCCCGCCTCACCCCGCCCCGCGCGGCCACTCCACCACGAAGCGCGCGCCGCCCTTCGCGCCGCGCTCGACCCGCGCGTCGCCGCCGTGCTGCCGCGCCACCTCGCGCACGATCGCGAGCCCCAGGCCCGCCCCCGCCGCGCTCCGGTCGGCCCGGTGGAAGGCTTCGAACACCGCGTCGCGCTCGGCCTCGGGCACGCCGTCGCCCTCGTCCTCCACCTCGATCGCCGCGCGGCCGTCGCGCGCGAGCGCCCGCACCACCACCGACGTCCCCTCCGGCGCGAAGCGCGTCGCGTTGTCGAGGAGGTTGGCCAGCACCCGCCCGATCGCCTCGCGGTCGAAGCGCGCCGCCACCGCCGCGGGCGCCTCCACCGCCAGCGCCACGCCGCGCTCCGCCGCCAGCGCGCGCATCGCGTCGGCCGCCTGCCGCGCCGCCTCCGCGAGGTCGCCCTCAACCGCCGCGCGCCCCGCCGCCCGCCGCGCCGTCACGTCGAGGAGCTGCTCGGCCAGCGCGCTCAGCCGCGCCACCTCCTCGCGCACGCGGGCCAGCGCCTCGCGCAGCTCGCCCGCCGTCCGCTCGCGGCGGAGCGTGACGTCGACCTCCGTCCGCATCGCCGTCAGCGGCGTCCGGAGCTCGTGGGCCGCGTCGGCCAGCAGCCGCTCGCGCGCGTCGCGGGCCGCGCGGAGCTCCCCCGTCGCCGCCGCAATCACGTCGCGCAGCGCCGTGAGCTCGTCGCCCACCGCGTCGGGCGCGGGCTCGCCCGAGAGGTCGCCGCGACGCAGCCGCGCCATGTGGGCCGCCATCGCCTCGATGCGCCGCCGCAGCCGCCGCAGGAGCGCGCCCTGCACGGCCGCGAGCGCCAGCGCGGTGAGGGCGGCCGCGCTCGAGGCCGCCGTCGCGTAGCGCCGGAGCACCGCGCGCGTCCGGTCGAGCGGGATCGCGAGGCGGAGCCCGTGCGGCCGCCCGTCGGGCGACGACACCGTCACCAGCAGGACGCGCTGCCCGGCGTCGCCCGGCCCGGGTTCGGTGGCGAGCGACGGGGCGCGACCGAGCGGCAGGAGCGCGACGCGTTCGGGCGTCGGGGCCTCGTCGGGGACGGCGAGGAGGCGGCGCCCGTCGGGCCCGTAGAGGGAGCCCCAGGCGGGCGTGTCGGCGGCGGCGCCGCGGATCGGCGAGCGGTCGAGGTGGAGGTGGGCGCCGTGGCCGAGGCGGTCGAAGAGGCTCACCGATTCGACGGCGGCCTGCGCGAGCAAGGCGCGGTCGAGCTCCTCGTGGAGGGCGCGGTGGAGGAGCGCGCCCACCAGCACGAAGGCCGCCGCAAGCAGGGCCGCCGGCGCCGCCGCGCCCGCGAGCAGGAGCCGCGTCGAGAGCCTCACGGGCCCTGCGACGGGCGCGCCGCCTCCAGGCGGAAGCCGACGCCGCGCACCGTGCGGATGGCGACCGACTCGGCGCCGAGGTCGGCGAGCTTGCGGCGGAGGTAGCCGACGTAGACGTCGACCACGTTGGGCTCGCCGTCGAAGCGCGAGCCCCACACGCGCTCGAGGAGCTCGGAGCGGGTGAGCACCTCGCCGGCGTGTTCGAAGAGCTCGGCGGCGAGGCCGTACTCGCGGGCGGTGAGCGAGGCGTGGTGGGCGCCGCGGGAGAGCGTGCGGCGGCGCGGGTCGAGGCTCACGTCGCCGACGGCGCGGGCTCGCGAGGCGCCCTCGGCGCGGCGGTGCAGGGCCTCCAGGCGCGCGAGGAGCTCTTCGAAGTCGAAGGGCTTCACGAGGTAGTCGTCGGCGCCGGCCCGCAGGCCCTGCACGCGCTCGGGCACCGTGCCCCGCGCGGTGAGCATCAGCACGGGCGTCTGGAGCCCGGCCTGGCGCCACGCGCGGAGCACGTGGAGGCCGTCGACGTCCGGGAGCATCCAGTCGAGGATCACCGCGTCGTAGGCGATGGCGGCGCCCTGCGCGATGGCGTCGCCGCCGGTGGCGCAGAGGTCGACCACGTGGCCCTCCTCGGTGAGCCCGCGCACCAGCGAGCGGGCGATGTTCGCCTCGTCTTCGACCAGCAGGAGCTTCATGGCCTGCGCTCCAGGCGACCGTACCACGCGACGAGGGCGGGGAGGATCACCAGCGTGAGCACGGTGGACGTCGGCAGGCCGCCGACCACCACGGTGGCGAGCGGGCGCTGCACCTCGGCGCCCGTCCCCGTGGCGAGCATCATCGGGACGAAGCCCAGCAGCGCGACGAGGGCCGTCATCAGCACCGGGCGCATCCGCTGGCGCGAGGCGTCGAGCGCGCACTCGCCCCACGGGGCCCCCTCGGCGCGTCGCTGGAGCAGCCGCGACGACCACACCACCCCGTTGAGCACCGCCACCCCCGAGAGCGCGATGAAGCCCACCGCCGCGGGCATCGAGAGCGGGAGCCGGCGCGCCCAGAGGAGCACCGCGCCGCCCACGCACGCGAAGGGCACGTTGAGCAGGATGAGCGCCACGGGGCCGGGGTGACGGAAGGTCCAGAGGAGCACCAGCACGATGGCGACGAGCACCGCGGGGATCACCACGGCGAGGCGCCCGCGCGCGGCTTCGAAGGACTCGTACTGGCCGCCCCACACGAGGCGCACCGAGTCGCGTCCCCGCACCACCGCGGCGGCCCGGCGCTCGGCGGCCTCGACCACGGTGCCGAGGTCGGCGCCGCGGACGTTGAAGCCCACCACGAGGCGCCGCTGCGCGCCCTGGCGGCTGACGAGGCCGGGGGTGCCGCGCTCGCGGACGTCGGCGACGGAGCCGAGCGGGACGAGCTCGCCGGAGGCCGCGGGGAGGGCGGTGTCGGCGAGCGCGAAGGCTCCTGCGCGCGGCGGCAGGAGCACGCGGACGGGCACGCGCACCGGGCCGTCGTAGGTGTCGCCGGCGTCGACGCCCTGGCGGAGCGCGGCCACCGCGTCGAGCACGTCGCGCGGCGTCCACCCGAAGCGCGCGGCGGCGCCGGGGCGCGGCACCACCTCGGCGAGCGGGACCTCGGGCGGCGCGAGCACCCGCACGTCGTCGGCGCCGGGCACGCCGTGGAGGGCCTCGGCGACGGCGTCGGCGACCGCGCGGATCTCGCGGAGGTCGTCGCCGTAGACGCTGACGTCGACGTCCGTCACCGAGCCGCCGATGAGCTCGTTGAAGCGCATCTGGATGGGTTGGGTGAAGGCCGCGTCGTTGCGCGGGTCGTGCGTGGCGAGGGCGCGCTGGAGCTCGGCGATGAGCCCGTCGCGGTCGAGGCCCCGGCGCCACTCCGCGCGCGGCGCGAGCCCGACGAACACGTCGGCCTGCTCGAGGCCCATGATGTCCGTCGCCACCGCGGGGCTCCCGATGCGGCTCACCACCTGGCGGACCTCGGGCACCGCGCGGAACGCACGCTCCATGCGCTGCGCGTCGTCGATGGCCGCGGCGAGCGAGATGTCGGGCGCGCGGGTCGACTGGACCACCAGGTCACCCTCGTCGAGCTGCGGGATGAACGACGCCCCCACGCGCCCCGCCGCCGCCGCGCCCCCGAGGAGGAGGACGCCCGCGAGCAGGGCCACGCGCCGCCCGCGGCCGACGGCGCCGTCGAGCACCGGCCCGTAGGCCCGCTCGGCCGCGCGGAAGAGCCACGGGGCGCGCGCGGGCACGTCGCGCGGGCGGAGCAGCAGGCTCGCCGCCGCGGGCACCGCCGTCAGCGCGAGGAGGAGCGAGCACGACAGCGCGAAGATCACCGTCAGCGCCATCGGGCGGAACATCTTCCCGTCGACGTCCTGGAGCGCGAGCACCGGCACGTACACCAGGGTGATCACCAGCACGCCGTAGAACACCGGCCGCGCGAGCGACGCCGCCACCTCCTCCACCCGGCGCGCGCGGGTCGCGTCGTCGTCGTCGCGGTGGGCGCCGAGCGCGTGGAAGATGCCCTCGACCATCACCACGGCGCCGTCGACCAGGAGCCCGAAATCGAGCGCCCCGAGGCTCATGAGGTCGCCCGGCACGCCCGTCACGGTCATCAGCGCCGCGGCGCCGAGCATCGCGAGGGGAATCACCGCCGCCACCAGCGCTCCCGCGCGCAGGCTCCCGAGCAGCGCGAGGAGGACCACCACCACCAGCGCCCCGCCCTCGGCGAGCGAGCGGGCCACCGTGCGGAGCGTGCGGTGGACGAGCACGCTCCGGTCGTAGACGGGCGTCCAGGTGACGTCCGCCGGGAGCGCCGCGCGCACGGCGGGGAGCCTGCGGTGGAGGTCGTCGAGCACCGCCAGCGCGTTGGCCCCGCGGAGCATCTGGACCATGAGGTACACCACCTCGCCGCGCCCGTCGGCCGTCGCCGCGCCGATGCGCCCGCGGATGCCGAACGCCACGTCGGCCACGTCGCCCACGTGCACGGGCGCCTCGCCGGGCCGCGCGACCACCAGCGCCGCCGCGAGCTCGTCGGGCGTGCGGGGCCACGCCACGCCGCGCAGAAGGACCTGACGCGCGCCGGCCGGGAGGCTCTCGCCCGCGGCGGCCCCGACGGCCGCGGAGACGGCGCGGTGGAGGTCGCCGAGCGTGAGGCGGAGACGCGCGAGGTCGGCGGGGCGCGCGGTGACGTCGAGCGTGCGGACGGCGCCGCCCCAGGGGTTCACCTCGACGACGCCGGGGATCGCGCGGAGGAGCGGCGCGACGCGCTGGTTGACCATCTCGAGGAGCTCGGCCTGCGATCGGACGGGCGACGCGACCGCCACCTGGTACACCTCGCCGAGCCCGCCCGTGTTGGGCCCGAGCTCGGGGGGCGCGACCCCGTCGGGGAGCTCCGCCGCCACGCGCTGGATGCGCTCGGCGACGAGCTGCCGCGCCTTGTGGATGGTGATGTCCTCGTCGAAGACGGCCGTCACGCTGGAGATGCCGTAGCGCGAGAGGCTCCGCTGCTGGACGAGGCCCTCGGTTCCTCCGATGGCGGTCTCGATGGGGCGGGTGACGAGGCGCTCGACCTCCTCGGGCGTCAGGCCCGGCGCCGTCGTGAGGACGAGCACCTGGTTGCTGGTGATGTCGGGGAGCGCGTCGAAGGTCATCCGCCGCGCGACGAAGGCCGCCGCCACGCAGAGCGCGAGCGCGATCGCGAGCACCATCGCCCGGTGGCGGATCGACGCGCGGACGATCGCGTCCATCAGCGCGCCTCCGCGGGGGGCGTCGCGAGGTCGGCCTCGGCCGCGAGCTCGTCGCCCACGGCCACGCCGCGCACCACCGCGCGGCTCGCGCCCGCCGAGAGCACCTCCACCCGCGCGCGGCGCGTCCCGTTGCCTTCCCGGCGCAGCACCCACGCCTCGCCGCCTTCGCGGAGGAGCGCGCGCGCCGGGACGGCCGCCGCGTCGCCCGGGAGCCCCGCGACCACCACGCGCCCCGCGGCGCCCGCGGCGAGCGGCGCGTCGCCCGCCACGCGGAGCCACACAACGCGCCCGCCGGTGGCCGGGTCGAGCACCTCCGCGAGCGGCGTCGCGTCGAGCGCCACCGCGTCGCCCGACGCGCGGACGAACCGCAGCGTCGCCCCGCGCGGCCACGGGCGAAGCGCACGGACTTCGACGCGCGCGCGGCCTTCGCCGGCCACCTCGGCGAGCGCGCCCTGGCCCGGCTCCACGATGCGCCCGGGAACGACGTTGACCACGCGGACCACGCCCGCGACGGGCGAGCGGAGCGCGACGCGGCCGGTGCGTTCGAGCGCGGCGAGGTCGGCGGCGGAGAGGCCCGACGCGCGCAGGTCGGCCTCGGCGCGGCGCAGGTCGGCCTCGGCGTCGGCGAGGCGCGCCTCGACGTCGCGGAGCTCCCCCGTCCGCACCATCCCCGTCTCCCGCTGGGCCGCGAGCTCCGCGCGCCACCGCCGCAGCGGGACGGCCCTCCCGGTCGCCGCCGCGCGCGCCGCGAGCGAGCGGACGAGGTCGGGCGCCTCCACCTCCACCACCGGATCACGCAGCGCGACGCGGTCGCCCGGCATCGCCACGACCCGCACCACCCGAACCCGCACCGACGCCGTGACCTCGCCGCTCCCTGCTCCTTCGACGCGGGCGACGCCGGGCGCCTCCCACACCGCGATGTCGTCCACGGCCGCCGCGCGCGCCCAGCGGATCGGCGCGGCGTCGGGCGCGTCGGGACGGACGGCGGCCGCCCGCGGCTCGCACCCGAAGAGGAGCGCGACGAGCGCGACGAAGAGCGCCCTCATCGCGTCGCCCCCGCGCGTTCGAGGGAGGAGACGAGCAGCCACGCGTCGAGCTCGGCGCGTCGTCGCTCGCCCTCCGCGGCCGCGGCCTCGGCGGCGGCGCGGAGCCGCGCGGCGCGGGCGCGCAGCAGGTCGAACACCGTCCCCGTCCCCTGGCGGAGCGCGAGCTCGCGGGCGGCGACGAGCCGGTCGGCGGCGGGGAGCGCAGCGTCGCGGCGGTGGCGCTCGACCTCGCGCGAGTGCTCGACGTCGTGGAAGGCGAGGGCCATCAGCACCCGCGCGCGCTCGGCCGCGGTGGCGGCCTCCCCTTCGGCGAGGCGTGCGGATTCGATGGCGTGGGCGCGGGCCCGCTGGTTGCGGTCGAAGGCCGACCAGCGCCCGCCCACGAGCGCGTAGAGCTGCCACTGGTCGGTCGAGTTGCGCTGCGCCTGCGCGCCGAAGGTGAGCGACGACGCGCCCGTCCCCTCGGCCTCGGCGACGAGCAGTCGCGCGGCGGCCGCCGTCCACCGGTGCGCGTCGGCGGCGGGGAGCGCGTGGGCGAGCGCGACCCAGCGCGGCCACGTTTCCTCTGCGGGGAGCGCCACCTCGGGCGCGTCGCCGTCGGCCGTGGGCGGCGGCAACGGCTCGGCCCCCGTGGCGGCCGCGAGCGACGACGCGGCCTCGGCGACCTCCCCCTCGGCCTGCAGCACCCGGTCGGCGGCCTCCTCCGCGGCGAGCTCCGCTTCGAGCGCGTCGGCCCGCACCGCCGCGCCCGCGGTGACGGCGCGTTCGAGCTGCGCGGCGAGCTCGCGCGCGGACCCGGCCTCGGCCCGCACTAGCGCGAGGAGCGACTGGGCGCTCGCGAGCGTGAGCCACGCGCGGGCGGCCTCGCGGCGCTGCTCGAGGAGGCGGCGACGTCCCTCCGCGGCGAGGGCGGCGCGCTCGGCGTCGGCGCTGCGACGACGGTCGCCGCCGAGGTCGTGGAGCGCGACGGGGACCGTGAGCGTGGCCTGGAGTTCGAAGCCGACGCCGCGGAAGCCGGGCTCGGTGCTGCCGGGGCCCATGCCCACGAGCGACTCGGGGTTGCCCACGCGCCCCGGGAGGTTCGCGTCGAGGGGGCGACGCCCTGCGGCGGCGCGGTCGGCGGCGGCGACGGCGGGGCGCTCGCCAGCGCGGCGCAGGGCGTCTTCGAACGACATGGCGCGCGCGGAAGGCGCGGCGAGGAGGAGGCCGAGAACGAGCGCGGGGGGCCGCATGGCGCGAGGAGGCCACGGGGCGCGCGGGCGATCTTGAGGGGATGTTGTGAATCTTCCCAGAATCCGTGGCGCCGGCTCCGCCCCGGCCGCGTTGTCGCGTCTCCGCAGGCGCGGGTGATATCGTCGCCGCCCTCATGGAGCCGTCCCCCGACGCCGACTCGCTCGCCCGCGCGCTTCGCCTCCACCCCCTCGTCGCGCGCGTTCTCGTCGGGCGCGGCGTGCGGGCGCCGGAGGACGCGCGGCGCTACCTCTCCCCGCGGCTCAACGAGCTCTCGCGCCCCGAGGCCATGGCCGACCGTGACCTCGCCGCCGACCGCCTCGCCGCCGCGATCCGCCGCCGCGAGCGCGTGGTGGTCTTCGGCGACTACGACGTCGACGGGATCACCTCGTCGGCCCTGCTCACCCGCGTGCTGCGCCGGCTCGGCGGCGACGTGACCGCCCTGGTCGCGTCGCGCTTCGAAGGGGGCTACGGGCTCAGCGACGCGGCGCTCCAGCGGGTGCTGGCCGAGCGGCCCGCGGTGGTGGTCACCTGCGACTGCGGGACGAGCGACCACCCGCGCCTCGCCTCGCTCCGCGCGTGCGGCGTCGACGCGATCGTGGTCGACCACCACAAGGTCCCCGAAGAGGAACTCCCCGCGCTGGCCTTCCTCAACCCGCACCGGCCCGCGTGCGGGTTCCCGTACAAGCACATGGCGAGCGTGGGGCTGGCGTTCTCGGTGGCGGCGGCGGTGCGGCAGCGCCTCGACGCCTCGCTCGACCTGCGCGGGCTGCTCGACCTCGTCGCGCTCGGCACCGTCGCCGACGTCGCCCCGCTCGACGGCGACAACCGCATCCTCACGCGGGCGGGCCTCCAGCGCATCGGCGACGGCGAGGTGACGCCCGGCGTCCGCGCGCTGCTCGCGGAGGTGAAGCCGAAGTTCCGCCTCGCGGCGCGCGACATCTCGTTCCAGGTGACGCCGCTGCTCAACGCGCCGGGGCGCCTCGGGTCGGCGATGCCCACGCTGCGCCTGCTGCTCGAGGACGACCCGTCGCGCGCCGCCTCCCTCGCGCGCGACCTCGCGCTCGCCAACCAGCAGCGCAAGGAGATCTCCGCCCAGCTCATCCAGCTCGCCGTCCGGCAGGTGGGCGAGGTGTACGGCGACGCGCTCCCCGCGGGCATCGTCGTGGCCGGCGACGGGTGGCACCACGGCATGGGCGGCATCGTCGCGGGGCGCCTCGTCGACCGCTACAACGTCGCCGTCGCGGTGGTGTCGCTCGACGGCGAGGAGGGCGTCGGCTCGGTGCGGGCGCCGCGCGGCGCGAAGCTCTTCGACGCGGTGATGGCGTGCAAGGGCGACCTCATCCGCTGCGGCGGCCACGACGGGGCGGCGGGGCTCTCCATCCGACGCGACCGCATCGACGCCTTCCGCGCGGGCTTCGCCGACGCGATGGCCCGCCAGCCGAAGCCCGAGCCCAAGGCGTCGCGCGCCGACGTCACCCTCACGGAGGCCGACCTCACCGCGGAGCTCGGCCGCGACCTCATCTCCCTCGAGCCCACCGGCGAGGGCAACCCCGAGGTCGTCGCCGAGGTGAACGGCGCCCTCCTCCGTGACGCGCGGCCCGTGGGCGAGGGGCACCTCCGCGTGACGCTCGCGCTCGGGCGCCGCACCATCGGCGGCTTCGTGCGCGACGGGCAGGCGCGGCGCGAGCGGGGCGAGGTCCCCGCGGTGTCGACGCGCGTGACGGCGATCGGCAACCTGCGGCTCGACCCGTGGTCGGGGCCCGAGGCGGTGCAGCTCGAGGTCGCCGCGATTCGCGCGGAGTAGGCGGCGGGCCTCCGGTGGCATTTGGGGGGTAGGAGAGAGGCGCGACCGCCACTGGCGACCGCCACCCCGCCACCCCTCCGCCACCCCCGCCAGCGCGCGAGATGTGCTTGTTTTCAAGGTCTCGCGACGGCGGCCCGCGGTGTGCTCACGCGCCCCTCATGCGGGAGACGCACGACGCCCAGAGCAAGGACTCGCTGGAGGTGCTGCTCGACGACGTGGGGACGGTGGCCCGCGGGCGGGAGGTCGCGTCGGCGTCGCAGCGCTTCGACCTGTGGTTCACGCCCGACCCCGCGCACCACGACGAGCGCATGCGACGCGGCCTGCTCGGCGCGCTCGTGGATGACCCCGCGGGCTGCGCGCTGGAGCCCTTCCGCAACACGCCCGGCGTCGCGGACATCGACGACTGCGTGCGCAAGCTCGCCGTGTTGCGGCACCACCTCGCCGCGGCGGCCGAGCGCAGGCAACCGCCGGCGAAGGCGCCGCGCCCGTGGGTCGTGGTGCTGAGCCCGTGGGATCCCGTGACGGCGCGCGCGGAGTACGGCGTCGAGGCGCCCGTGAGCGCGGGGGTGTACCGGTCGGCGCGCGGGACGGGCCTGGTGCTCGTGGTCCTCTCGGCGCTGCCGGTCGTCCCCGAGACCCTGGCGCTCCGGCTGCTGGCCCGCGGCCCCACCTTCCTGAAGGCGCTCGCGGAGCTCAAGGCGCTGCCCGACGACGCCTGGGAGCGCCGCATGGTGGACGTTTTGTTACGATGGCGCAGCGACGCGCGCGCCGCCACCCCCGATCACGAGGACGATGAGGTCATGGGAGCACTCGCAGAACTCCGCGCATGGCGACAGCAGTACGACGCCGACCTGCTCCAGAAGGGCCGTGAGGAAGGCCGTGAGGAAGGCCGTGAGGAAGGCCGTGAGGAAGGCCGTGAGGAAGGCGAGTTCGCCGTCCTCGCCCGGCTGTTCGAGCGCAAGCTCCGGCGGGCCCTGACGGACGCCGAGCGCGGCACGCTTCGGGAGCGCCTCGCCGCCCGGCACCACGCCCTCGCCGACGTCGTCGTCGACCTCGACACCCCCGCGCTCGAAGCCTGGCTCGCCGCCCCCTGAGCGGCGAGATTTCGTTGGACAGTTGCGCCCCTCGCCGACCACCGTGGGCATCACCCCATGGCCCGCTACCAGCTCCGTGACACGGGCGATCCGCTCGAACCCCTTGCCCTCCACGACCTCGACCGCGGCGCCGCGGTGACGCTCTCGCCCGCGCGTGGTGGGATGGCGACGCGCTTCTCCGTGGGCGACGTCCCCGTCCTCGCGCTCGACGAGGCGACGCTCCGCGACCCTTCGAAGAGCGTGCGGGGAGGTGTCCCGCTGCTCCTGCCGATCGCGGGCCGGCTGGAGGGCGACGCCTGGTCGCACGGGGGGAAGTTGTACGCGATGAAGCAGCACGGCTTCGGGCGCAACCGCGCGTGGGCGGTGGTTGCCGCCGACGCCGACGCGACCGGGGCGGCGGCGACGCTGCGCCTGGAGGACGACGCGGAGACCCGCGCGCAGTACCCCTTCGCGTTCACCTTCGAGGCCCGCTATGCGCTCGTCGACGCGACGCTCACGGTGACGCTCACGGCGGCGTGCCGCGGCGGCGGGGCGATGCCCGTCCACGTCGGGACGCATCCGTACTTCCACGTCCCGGCGGCGGCGAAGTCGGGCGCCCGCGTCGACACCGCGGCGACGCGTGCGTGGGACAACGTCGCGAAGCGGGAGGTGGCGCTCGCGGGGCCGATCGATTTCGGCGGCGCGGAGGTCGACCTCCACCTGCTCGACCACGGGTCGCGCGCGACGACGCTGCACCGCCCGGGCCTCCCGGCGGTTCGGCTCGCGTGGAGCGAGGGGCTCCCGACGCTGGTGCTGTGGACGCTGCCGGGCAGGGACTTCGTCTGCGTCGAGCCCTGGTCGGCCCCCGCCGGCGCGCTGGCACGGGGCGACGCGACCGTGGTGCCGGAGGGCGGCGCCGCGTCGTGGTGGTGGTCGATGGGAACCGCGGGGTGATGCCCGCCTGCCGTTTTCTGGACGGCCCCGGCGGGCGGGTGGTAGCGCCCAGGGGCGATGCGTTCACGAGCGGCTCTCCAGGGCTTCCGCGCGCCGGTGCTGGCTGCGCTCCTCGCGCTCGGCGCGGGCTGCGCTTCTCAGCCGGCGACGGCGTTCTCCTTCGACACGGCGCCGGGCGGGTGGGAGTTCGACCGCCACCGGAGCGCGGGCGGCACGAGCGCGCACCGCTACACGCACCCCGTCCACGAGGAGTCGCTGGAGGTGTTCGAGGTGGCGCGGCCGGCGCCGGGGGCGACGAGCGCGGAGTTCAACGCGCTGCCGCCGGCCCAGCGGGCGCTGCCGACGCTCGGCGACGCGACCACCACGATGCGCCCGCTCGGCGACGACGAGCTCGGCGGCGCGCAGGGCTACTGGGTCGCCCAGTACGGCCGCGACGGGGGCGCCGAGCTCCGCGCCGCCGCGCTGGTGGTGCCCAACGGCCGCCGCCACTTCGTCGTGCGCCTCGCCTCGCGCGAAGACGAGATCGAGCAGCTCCAGGGCTGGCTGCGCGACACCGTGCTGCGCAACTTCCGCTTCCCCGCGCCGCAGCGCTGAAGCCCCTACAAATCTCGCGCGTAGCCTCGGCTGCAGCGGCTCCCGCGCACCTGCGCGTCGTCGCGGACGAAGCCGTTGGCCTCGTAGAAGGCGATCGCGCGGGTCATCTGCTCGGTGGTGTCGAGCACCAGCCGGCGCCCGCCCGCGGCGCGCGTGAAGGCCACCGCCTCGTCGAGCAGGAGCCGCCCCACGCCGCGCCCCCGCGCCGCCGGGTCGAGGTACATCTTCCGCAGCTCCCAGTCCCCGCCGCCGACCGGGAACACCCCGCACGTCCCGAGCAGCGCCGCGCCGTCGACCGCCACCCAGAAGCGACCGCCGCGTGATTCGTACGACGCCGGCAGCGCGAGCACCTGCGCGTCGGTCTCGCTCCCCTCGCCGAACGTGAGCCCGAACTCCGCGAGCACGCTTCGAACGAGCTCGGCGACGCGGGGGACCTCTTCGCGGGCGACGGGGCGGACGGTGACGGCGCTCATGGCGGCGACAACCTTCGCACCGAGGGGACCCTTCCGCGACGTCCTACAGCAGCACGCGGCGGTGCGCGTGGCCGCCGACGGTGGTGCCGTCGCCGAGCTGCCCCGCGTCGTTGCGGCCCCAGCAGCGCGCCTCGCCCTGCTCCGTGCGGATGCAGGTGAAGTCGTCGCCGCAGGTGACGCCGAGGGCCTTCGGCAGGCCCGTCACGCGCACCGGCGAGGCCGCGGCGATCTCCACCGGCGCGCCAACCTGGCCGCGGTCGTTGACGCCCCAGCACCAGGTGCTCCCGTCGCGGAGCACCGCGCAGGCGTGGCGCGCGCCGGCCGCGAGGTCGACGACGTCGGCCGCGAGCGGGACGCGCTCGGGCAGGTCGCGCCGCTGCTTGGTGGCGTCGCCGAGCTGGCCGACGTCGTTGGCCCCCCAGCACCACACCCCGCGGTCGACCCCGAGCGCGCAGGAGAACTGCTCGCCCACCGCCACGCGCGAGGCCGTGCTCACCGCGGGGTAGATGAAGATCCCCTGTTCGAAGGCGGCGCGCCCGAGCTGGCCCTGCTCGTTGTCGCCCCAGCACGCCACCACGCCGCCCTGCGCGACGAGGCAGCCGTGGCCCTTGCGCTCGCGCGACCACACCGACGCCTGCTCGACGCGGAAGCCCAGGTACACCACCACGGGCTTCACGATGAACACCGTGGTGAAGCTCGCGGCGTCGGGCGCGCCCCACGCGACGAGCCTCCCCGCGGCGTCCCACGCGAGCGCGTGCTGCTCGCCGAAGGTGGCCCCCACCAGCACGCCGACGCCGGGCGTGTCGCGGCGCGACCAGGGCGTCACCTCGTCGTCGAGCCGCGGCGCGTAACGCCCCCAGTGGCCCACCTCGCCGTCGCGCCGCACGACGGCCGTCTGCGTGGGCCCCGCGAACACCCGCTCGATCTGCACGTCGCGCCCCACGCGCACCGGCCGCGTGGCGAACTCGTCGGCCGCGGCGCCGAGCTGCCCCTCGCGGTTCGACCCCCAGCAGTAGAGCCGCCCGTCGTGGGTGCGGGCGCAGGCGTGGGAGCCGGCCGCGACGAGGTCTTCGGCGTACGCGGCCTCCTCGTAGCGCACCTGCTGGGCCACCTCGAGGTGCTGCGGTGCCTCGGGCGGCGGCGTCATCCGCGGCGGCGGCGGCTCGTCCGCGATCGGCGCCACCCCGGCCGCCCCCACGAACTCGCACGCGCCCACGAAGGGCACGGCCGCGAGGAGGGTGCTGAGGGCTCGGCGACGCATCGGAGGGGCTCCCGAGGATTGTCGCCGAACGCGCGCGCAGCGCAAGCATTGGTGAGGCGCCCACCACGCGCCGCCCCCCGCGACGTGTGAGAGGGAGAGAGACTTTGCGGAGGCGGCAGGATTCGAACCTGCGGATGGGTTGCCCCATCAACGGCTTAGCAAGCCGCCGCCTTAGGCCACTCGGCCACGCCTCCGACGCTTGGGGGAGGTCTTCCTCCGAGCGGAGCGATTGGCTACCACGCGCCTCCGCGCGCATCAAGCACTTTGGGTGCCCTCAGGGCCGGACGATGAACCCGAGGATGAGCGCGCGCTCGGGGCGGCTCGAGCGGACGGTGAAGAAGGGCTCGCCCGCGCCCGCGACGAACTCCACCCGGCTCGCGTGGCCGCCGGTGGTGAAGGTGACGCCGACGGCGTAGCGGCCGTCGGGCGTGCGGCGCGTGAGCACCACGCCGGCGGTGGAGCCGTTGGGCAGCGCGGTGGTGGCCGGCGTCGACGAGAGGTCGAGGGTGGTGCGCGACACCACGGTGATCTGCGAGTACGCGCTGAAGGGCGGCTGGCGAAGCTGCGGGAGGCTGGCGAGCGACGGGGCGACGCCCCCGGGGCCCGTGGTGGCCTCCAGCACGAGCACCTCGATGTGCGCCGAGGCCGCCGGGGCGGGCGCCTGCGCGGGCGCGCCGGGCGTCGGCTGCTGGGCGAGGGCGGTGCCCGGCGCGAGGAGCGCGAGGGCGATGGCGAGGGGTCGGAGGTTCACGTCTGCACCCTACTCAATGCGTGGTCGAAGGGGTGGTGGATTCCTCGGGGGGATCCTGAATCCAGACGACGGCGGTCATCGCGCCGGGGCTGACGCCCTGGATCTGAAGCACCGAGTAGCTCTGCGCGCCTTGCACGTCGACCTGGGTCACCTCGGCGCCGCCGGGGCCGCCGCCGACCTGCACGACGGGGTCGGGCGCGGGCGTGGGCACCTTGTGAAACTGGACCCCGCTGGGGTTGTGCCACACGAGGAAGAACACTAGCGCCGCCACCGCCGCGAAGGCCGGGTAGAGCACCGCGCGGCCCGGCGACCGGCGCGCGCGCGCGGCGTCGAGGGGCACCACCTTCGCGGGCGCGGGGGCAGCGAAGGGCGCGTCGTTGGCGCGCGCCTCGGCGCTCACCTTCGCGAGCACGGAGGCCGTGACGTCGAAGTCGACGGGCGCGTCGTCGGCCCACGCGCCGAACGCATCGCCGAGCGCGCGGAGCCCCTCGGCGCGTGAGGAGCACGCGGCGCAGCGGGCGAGGTGCTCGCCGACCGCGACGTCGTCGGCGGCGGGGAGCGCGCGGTCGTGCCAGGTCTGGAGCGTGGCGTCGTCAGGGTGCGTCATGGTCACGCCTCGTCCGAAGGGTCGCGGAGGTCTTTGGGCAGCGGGACCTCCACGCCGTATTTCTCGTGCAGGATCGCCTGCATCTTGCGCCGCGCGTGGAAGAGGCGCGACATGACCGTCCCCTTCGGGACGCTGGTGGCCTCGGCGATCTCCTCGTAGGAGAGCCCCTCCACCTCGCGGAGCACGATGACGGTGCGGTGGTAGGCGGGCAGGGCGTCGAGGGCCGACTGCATCGCCTCGGTGAGCCGGGCGCGGTCGAGGGAGCGGAAGGGGTCGGACTCGCCGCGGTAGGGGAGGAGCTCGTCGGGGGCGCCGTCGAGGTCGGTCCGGTCGTCGAGCTCGACGGCGTTGCCGGGGGAGCGCCGGCGCAGCACGTCGATCGAGAGGTTGTAGACGATGCGGTAGAGCCAGGTGGAGAAGCTCGCCTGGCCGCTGAAGTCCGCGAGGTGCTTCCACACGCGGACGAAGGCGTCCTGCACGACCTCGCGGGCGTCTTCGGCGTTGCGGACGATGCCGTAGGCCACCACCCCGGCGCGCCGCTGGTGGCGCCCGACGAGCTCGGCGAACGCGCGCTGGTCGCCCTTGGCGGCGCGCTCGACGAGGGACCGGTCGTGGGCTTTGTCGCGGGCTGCATCCGCGGACTTGGACGCGCGCGCCGCCCGGGAATTCACGGGGTCGCGGGGGAGTTCGGCCCCGGGGGTCTCTTCGGGCGGGGGCCGCCCGGCGCCGTCATCGAGGACGTTGTCTCCCGGGCCGCTCATCGCGCGCGGACCGTACCACAAGACGCCCCCCGGCCCGACGGCGGGCTTCGGCGCGGGGCTTCTCCTGAATGTCCGTCCAGTGGTAAAGCCCAACGCGCCCATGGACGAAGCGACGCTCGCGCACGAACTCAACCCCCCGCAGCTCCAGGCGACGCTCCACACGGAGGGGCCGCTGATGGTGTTCGCCGGGGCGGGGAGCGGCAAGACGCGGGTGATCACGTACCGCATCGCCCACATCCTGCGGAAGACGGGGGTGGCGCCGTGGCGGGTGATGGCCGTCACCTTCACCAACAAGGCCGCGGGCGAGATGCGCGAGCGCATCGCGCGGCTGGTGGGGCGCGACGAAGCGCGGGAGCTCTGGGTCGCCACCTTCCACGCCACCGGGGCGAAGCTCCTGCGGCGCTACGGCGAGCCCCTCGGGCTCAAGCGCGACTTCGCCATCTACGACGACAGCGACCAGCGCTCGGTGATGAACCGCGTCTACGAGGAGCTCAAGCTCGACGACAAGTCCCTCGCCAAGAACGCCGTGCTCCACGCGATCGACCGCGCGAAGCAGGAGGTGCTCTCGCCCGACGACCTCGCGGCCCGCGCGCGCACGCCCCACGACAAGGCCGTCGCGGCCGCGTACGAGAGCTACGAGCGGCGCCTCGCGGCCAACAACGCGGTGGACTTCGGCGACCTCATCGCGAAGACGGCGCGGCTCCTGGAGTCCCACGACGACGTGCGGGAGACGCTGCGGGAGCGGTTCCGGTACCTGCTGGTCGACGAGTTTCAGGACACCAACAACGCGCAGTACCGCATCTTGCGGGCGCTGGTGGGGCCGCACGAGAACCTCTGCGTGGTGGGCGACGACGACCAGGCCATCTACGCCTGGCGCGGCGCCGACGTGCGCAACATCCAGTACTTCCGCCGCGACTTCCCGCGCGCGACGGTGATCAAGCTGGAGCAGAACTACCGCTCCACCAAGCGCATCCTGCGGGCGGCCAACGCGGTGATCTGCAAGGCCGTCGAGCGCGAGGAGAAGACGCTCTTCACCGACAACCCCGACGGCGCCCCCATCGAGGTGGTGCGCGCGGAGGACGAGCGGGCCGAGGCGCGGGCGATCGCCCTGCGGGTGAAGGGCGCGCTGCGGCAGGGCGTCCCCGCGCGCGAGATCGCAGTGTTCTACCGCATCCACGCGCAGTCGCGGCCGCTCGAAGAGGCGATGCGGGTGGAGAACGTCCCCTACGCCATCATCGGCGGCCTCCGCTTCTACGACCGCGCCGAGGTGAAGGACCTCCTCGCGTACCTGCGCCTGATGACCAACCCGAGCGACGACGTGTCGCTCCTGCGGGTCATCAACACCCCGCCGCGCAAGATCGGCAAGACCACCATCGACCGGGTGGTGGCCCACGCCGCGTCGGTCAATACGTCACTGTGGAAGGCGATCGCCTCGGGCGACCTGCCCGACGACGTCGGGGGCGCCGCGCGCAAGGCCCTCGCGGGCTTCTATACCCTCGTGAGCGGGCTGCGCCGCGAGGCCCCGGAGCTCCTCACGAAGCCCTGGGAGCTCGCCGACCTCGTCTACAAGAAGACGGGCTACGCCGACATGCTCGCCGACACCTCCGACCCCGAGAACGAGGCCCGCCGCGAGAACGTCTCGGAGCTCCTCGGCTCGATGAAGAAGTCCCAGGAGGAGGAGCCCGAGCGCACACTGCAGGAGTACCTCGAAAGTATCACTCTGAACGAAGAGACGACACAGGCCGACGCGAGCGAGCGCGTCTCGCTCATGACCGTCCACTCGGCCAAGGGGCTGGAGTTTCGCGTGGTGCTCGTCGCCGCGATGGAGGACGGGATGTTCCCCTACAAGGGCGTCGAGCTCGGCGACGGGTCGGACGAGATGGAGGAGGAGCGCCGCCTCGCCTACGTCGCCATCACCCGCGCCCGCGAGCGGCTCGTGCTCACCTTCGCGGGCTTCCGGCAGATCTTCGGGCAGACGCGCCCGGGGCCCCCGAGCCGCTTCCTCAAGGAGATCGCCGACGCCCATCCCCGCGACCTCACCGGCGACCCGGTGCGACGACGCCCCGCCCCCGGCGGCCCGTACATCCCGCGGCCCACGCACTCGATCCCGCAGCGGCGCGAGGAGCCCGACGAGGACGCGGTGGATGACGGGCCCGTCGTGGTGCGCGACGGCTACAGCGACCCCATCCCCGATGACGACCAGGGCATGCACGGGACCCGCTGGCGCAAGGGGACGCGCGTCAAGCACGCCACCTGGGGCCCCGGCACCGTCCGCGCCGTGATGGCAGGCGCCGAGGTGAAGCTCGAAGTGTATTTCCCCGCCATCGGCCAGGCGAAGATCGTCCTCGCCCAGTTCGTCCGCCCGCTGTAGGGCGCACGGCGCGCGCGGCGGTTGAGGTACCGTCGCGCGCCATGACCGCCGACCCCTCCCTCCGCGACCCGCGCATCCCCGAGATCGGCTCCGTGCCCCAGGCGCTCCGCATGTTCCGGGTCAACTGGATCGCCTCGGAGCTCCGCTCGCCGAGCGGCGTCCCGATGCACTCGCCCGACTACGTCTCGCGCCTCGGCCGCGCCGCGCACCTCGTCGACGTCCGCACGCCCGAGGAGCTCACCGGGCCCCTCGGGTACATCCCCGGCTCGGTCTGGGTGCCGCGCGAGGAGGCCCTCGCCCGCCTCTCCGCGCTCGACCCCGACACCCCCGTGGTGATCGTCTCGCGCGGCGGCGAGCGCGCCGGCGAGCTCGCGAAATCCCTCGAGGCCCGCGGCCACCGCTTCGTCGCGGCCCTGATGGGCGGCGTGGTCGCGTGGCGCCAGGTCGGCTTCTCCACCTCGCGCGACCCGCGCGTGCTCGAGCGCCGCGGCGAGCTCCTCGAAGTCGACCCCGTGTGGGTGCCGCGCAAGCGAGTGCTCACGCGCGACGACATCGCCGAGCACGTCGGCGACGCCTGCTCGCTCCGCTGGATCAAGCTCGCCGCGATGCTCGTCACCGGGCGCCTCTCGTGCGTCGACGGGCGCGACGACGCCGGCGTCATCGGCACGCCCGGGGGCGACGCGGGGGAGTTCCTGCTCGGCCTCGCGGCGCTCGAACGCGTCGCGGGCGTCGCGCTCGACGACGCGGCCGTCCACGCGCTCCTCCTGCGGCGCATCGACGCCTTCGGGCGCTTCTACCTCCACACCGACGTCCACGCCTCCAACGCCTCCATCAAATCGATGCGCGCCGACCGCCGCCTCGACGAGGCCCTCGCCCACGTCTACGAGCCCCTCGAGTGGCGGCGCTTCCTGCGCGAGCCGCCGGAGGCCGTGCGCGACGTCGTCCTCGAGCACATCGTCGTGCCCGAGCACATGGGCTGCGGCCACCTGCGCCTGTCGCTCCAGCGCAGCGAGGCGTACGGCGTCCGCCCCGAACTCGTGCGCGCCACCTACCGACACTTCCTCTCGCTCCGCTGGCAGGGCGTCGAGGAGAACGAGATCGCCGTCCTCCCCGGCGGCCACGCCGAGGGCGCCGTCGTCCGCGTGCTCCTCGAAGACGGCGCCGAGGCATTCTCCGACGTCCCCCTCGTCTCGCCGATGGCCGCGGGCTCGCAGATGTTCCTCTGCCACCCGCAGGTGAGCGGGTTCCTGCGCGGGCAAATGGTGCGCTTCCTCGCGCGCCAGCACGACCTCGTCCCGCTCCCGCGCGGCGCCGAAACGGCGCTCGTCGCGGAGATCGAGCGCCTGGGTGACGCACAGCTTTCGCAGACGCTCGCCGCACTCGCTCCCGGACTCCCCATCTTCGACGTCACCTTCGGCCGCGGCGGTGTCGTGGTCTCCGAATCCGGCGCAGTGTCTGCGCCGACCTGAAGCCGTGGCGTGATGCCACAGGGCCCTTGACCGGACGGCACGCATTGCCGACGATGGCCGCGTTTCCAGGAGCGCGGCGAGGTCGAGTGGAAGAGCACATCTTCGAGGAGATCAAGCGCTACGTGGGGTTCGACGCGGCCGACGGCGCGCGGCTCCGGGCGATCGGGCCGCGCGTCTCGCCCCACGCCGAGGCGATCAGCGCGGCGTTCTACGCGCGCATCATCGAGCACCCGGGGGCGAGCCGGTCGATCACGGGGGGCGACGCGCAGGTGTTCGCGCTGCGCCACACGCTCACGGGCTGGATCCGCGAGCTCTTCGAGGGTCCGTGGGACCTCTCGTACTACGAGCGCCGCGCCCGCATCGGCCGCCGCCACGTCGAGATCGACCTCCCGCAGCAGTACATGTTCACCGCGATGAACACCATCCGCGGCGCGCTCACGAAGGTGGTCGCCGACACCGCGGCCTCGCCCGCGGACGCCTGCGACGACGTCCTCGCGCTCGACCGGCTGCTCGACATCGAGCTCGCGGTGATGCTCCACACCTACCGGGAGGACAGCCTCGCGCGCCTCCAGCGCACCGAGCGGCTCGCCACGGTGGGGCAGTTCGCGGCCTCCATCGCCCACGAGCTCCGCAACCCCCTCGGCGTGATCGAGTCGTCGTCCTTCCTCCTGCGCAAGCGCGTCGGCGACGCGACCGACGCCATCGCGCGCCACCTCGACAAGATCGACGCCCAGGTGCGCGTGTCCAACCGCATCATCACCGGGCTCCTCGACCTCGTGCGCGACGTGCCCGCGACGCCGCGCGAGGTGCCCGCGGGCGAGCTCCTCACCGCCGCGCTCGAGGCCGTGCCCCAGTGCGCCCAGCGTGTCGAGACGACGTCGGAGCCGGGCCTCGTCGTGCGCGTCGACCCCGACCAGTTCCGCCAGATCCTCGTCAACCTCCTCACCAACGCCTGCGACGCCGCGGGCGCGGGCGGGCGCGTCGCCGCGTCGGTGCGGGCCGACGGCTCCGACGTGGTCTTCGTCGTCAACGACGACGGCCCCGGCATCGCCCCCGAGGTGCAGGCCCGGCTCTTCGAACCGCTCGTGTCGACCAAGGTCCGGGGCATCGGCCTCGGCCTCGCGCTCTGCCGCCGCCTCGCCGAGCGCAACGGCGCGCGCGTCACCCTCACCCGCGGCGCCCTCCCCGGCGCCGCCTTTGAAGTGCGCGTGGCCCGCGCCGCGGAGGCGTCGTGAGCCCGCGCGTCCTCGTCGTCGACGACAACCTCGACCTCGCCGAGAACCTCGTCGAGATCCTCTCCGACGCCGGCATCGACGCCGACTGCTACGACGACCCGGGCGCCGCCCTCCACGCGATGGCGCCCGGCCGCTACCAGCTCGCGCTCATCGATTTGCGCATGCCCGGGATGGACGGCGTCGAGCTCCACCGCGCGCTCAAGGCGCTCGACCCGTGTTTGCGCGCCATCGCGATGACGGCCTTCGCCGTCGACGAGCGTGTGACCTCCGCGCTGCGCGACGGCGTCCTCGGCGTGCTGCCGAAGCCGATGGACGCGTGCGCGCTCGTCCAGCACGTGCGCCGCGCCGTCGCCTGACCCCGTCGCCCCGTCACCCCTTCGCGCGCGCGGCCCGCCCCACGCGGCAGAGCTCGCGCCAGCCGCAGCGCGCGCAGTCCTGGGTAGGGCCGGGCACCCCGCGCGCGAGCAGCGACGCGTGGCTCGCCAGCGCGGCCTCCGCGTGCGCCGCGACGAAGGGGCCGTCGAGCGTCACCAGCACGCCGGCCGCGGGCACGGCGAGGTGCCGCCCCGCCACGCGCGCGCCCGTCAGCCGCTCGACCGCGAGGGCGTAGGCGTCGAGCTGCGGCCGGTAGTACGCCGCCCACACCGGGAGCTCGTCGCGCGCCATCAGGTGCGTCTTCAGGTCGACCACGTGGAGCCCGCCGTCGCCCGGCACCACCAGGTCGACGATCCCGTGAAGCGTCGTCCCGTCGAGGTCGATCGCGAACGGGACCTCGCTCCAGGGCTCCTCCGTCGCGCCGAGCGCCGCCGCCACGCCGCGCACGCTTGCCAGCGTGTCGACCACCAGCGCCGCGAGCGCGTCGCGGTGCTCCGTCTCCCCCGCGCCGGTGAGAACCTCCCGCGCGAGCGCTTCGTCCGTGCCCGGTGTTGGCGCTTCGCGCAGCGTCGCCCGCTCGATCGCGAGGTGGACGAGCTTGCCCAGCCGCACCGCGGGCACGCGCCGCCCCACGGCCTCGCGCGAGCGCCGCGCGCCGGGGACCTCGCGCACCGTCACCGCCGCGCCCGTCGAGCGCGCGACGTGGTGGAGCTCACCCTGCGAGAAGCGGACGAGCCGCGGCACCTCGGGGCAGTCGGCCACCTGGCACAGCTCCGAGGGCGACACCCGCGCGAGCCGCGGCCGCACGTCGACCACCGGCGGCGGCGCGGACGACTCGGGCGACTCGTCCTCCGCGAGCGAGCGCCACGCGGCGAGGTCGGGAACCGTCGGCGCGGGGGCGGGCGCGAGCTTCCCGCCGGCGAGGGTGACGGTGACGGCGGTGTCGAGCCACGTCGAAGCGCCGGCCTCGCGCGGCGGGTCGGGGGCCACCTCGGCGACCATCGCGCGGAGCGTCCCTGTGGCGGGCTTCGCTTCGTCGGGCCAGAGGAGCACGAGGTGGTCGCGCGCGCGGGTGACGGCGACGTACAGGAGCCGCGCCCACTCCGACTCCGCCCGGTCGCGGCCGCCGAACACCGCGCGGAGCCGGTCGCGCCACGCCGTCACGCCCACGTCGGGCACCACCTGAACGCCGCACGCCGCGAGCGACCCCTCGCCGAGGAGCGTCGCGCGGTCGGCCGGGCGCACCACCTCCACGCGCGGGAGCCGCGCCTGCGTCTTCTGCGCGAAGACGTCGAGCACCACCACCGGGTACTCCATCCCCTTCGAAGCGTGGAGCGTCACCAGCCGCACGCCCTCGGCTTCGGGCGTCGGCTGCCACGGGTCGCGCCTCGCCTCGCGCTCGAGCTCGAGCAGGAACGACTCCAGCGTCGCGCCGCGCACCCCGTCGGCCGAGAGGTCGTCGGCCCGCATCACGCGCCACGCCGTCGCCACGAGCGCCGCGAGGTTGGCGCGCGCCTGTGCCTGCGCGGCGGCGTCGCGCTTCAGCGAGAGGCGCTCGGCGAGCTCGACGCGCGCGAGGGCCCGCTCCACCGCCTCGGCCAGCGGGAGCTGACGGAACGCGGCCCGGCAGGCGCGGAGGTCGTCGTCGCAGCGGGCGAGGGCGCGGCGTTCGAAGTCGGTGAGGGGGACGCGGTCGGGGTGCTCGTCGGCGAGGCGGAGGCCGTGGGCGGGCGAGGCCACTGCGCGGGCGAGGGCGAGCGTCGCGACGGCGCGCTGCGAGAGCCCGTAGAGCTCGCTGAGGAGCACCGACGCGGCGGCGGCGGTGTCGCGCGGCGAGGCCACCATGCGGAGCCACGCGGTGGCGAGCGACACCTCCAGCGTGTCGTGCAGCCCGCGCGACGCGAGGACCGCCGGGACGCCGCGCGCCCGCAGCGCCTCGGCGTGGCGGCGCAGGGACTCGTGCGTGTACGAGAGGATCGCGCAGTCGCTCCAGCGCACCGGGCGGGGGCGGCCCGTCGCACGGTCGAGCACGGGCAGCCCCGAGGCGACGAGGGCGGCGAGACGCTCGACGGAGGCCGCGACCCGGTCGCGCGCGTGGACGACGTCGACCGAGGGGACCTCCTTCGGGCAGGCGCCGCGCGCGTAGGCGTTGTCCGCGGTGAGCGGGGCGTAGGCGAGGCCGTGCCGCGGGAGGAGCCGCGCGAAGAGGGCGTTGGCGAAGCCCACCAGCTCGGGCCGCGAGCGCCTCGACCGGTCGAGCGTCTCGGGCGCCTCGCCGCGCGCCTCGGCCTCGTGGAGGAGCGCCTCGAAGAGCGTCGCGTCGGCCGCGCGGAAGCCGTAGATCCCCTGCTTCAGGTCGCCGACGTACTCCACCTCCGTCCCCGCCGCGCGCAGCGCTTCGAAGAGCCGAAACTGCAGCGGGCTCGTGTCCTGGAACTCGTCGACCACCACGAACGGCAGCGCCGCCGCGACGAGGGACGCGTACGGCGCACCCGCGCTCCCGCGGCCCGCGAGCAGGTCGAGCGCGCGGAGCTGCATGTCTTCGAAGTCCACCGCGCCGAGGCGGGCCTTCTCCTCCTGGTAGCGGTCGAGCACGTCGGCCGCGAGCGAGAAGGCCGCGGCCACGCCCTCGGCCACGCGGCGGCGAAGCTCGGGGTGCGCGTCGACCACGCGGTCGGAGGCGGCGACCAGCGGGCCGAAGTCGGGCGCGGCGGCCTTCGAGAGCTCGGCGCCCGAGAGCCGAAGCGCCGCGTCGTACACGGGGACGTCGTCGCCCGATGCGAGCACGCCGCGGAGCGCGTCGTAGAAGGCGTGGTCCTTCTTGAAGCGGGGTTCGGGTGCGGCGTCGAGCTTCGCGCGGGCGCCGTCGAGGGCCTCGCGCCACGTTCCGTCGAGGTGGCGCTCGCCGCCCACATCGCCGAGCGCGTCGACGAGGCGCGCGGCGGCGGCGGGCCCTTCGGCGCGGAGGCGGCGCGCGTCCATGCCCACCGAGCGGCCCTTCTCCAGCAGCTCGCGGAGGAGCTGGTGGAGGCGTTCGAGGGGCGTCCCGGCGTCGCCCCAGCCGTGCTCGGGGAGGCCGACGCCGGCGCCGAGGATGCCTTCCAGAAGCACCGGCAGCTCGCGCGCCGCGCCGCGGTCGACGAGCTCGGAGAGGACGCGACGTCGGAGCGAGGCGGCCTCGTCCTCGTCGAGCACGCGGGCGTCGGGCGCGAGGCCCGCCGCGAGGGGGTAGCGCTGGAGGAGCGTGAGCGCGAAGCGGTGGATCGTGCACACCGCCGCGGCGTCGACGCGGGCGGCCTGCGCGTGGAGCCCGCGGGCCGAGAGGCTGGCGCGGAGGCGCTCCTGGAGCTCGGCGGCTGCCGCCTCGGTGAAGGTGACGGCGGCGACGCGCTCGACGGGTGTGCCGGCGGCGACGCGCGCGGTGACGGCCTGCACGATGCGCCAGGTCTTGCCGGCGCCGGCCCCGGCGGCGACGAGCGAGGGGTGCTTCACGGCGCCCCCAGGCGGAAGCGGCAGGCGAGGCGCATCGCGCAGCGCGGGCACTCGGACGCGCCGAGCTTCTCCAGCGCCTGCGCGCGGGCTTCGTCGTGCGGGGCGTAGCGGGCGCCGGGGGCGTGGAGGGCGTCGAGCTCCTGCGCGAGGGCGTCGAGCACGCGGGCCCGGTGCTCGTCGAGCGTCGACTCGCGGGCGAGCGAGGCGTCGACCGCGCGGAGGTCGGGGCCGCGGCGGTGCCCGTGGCGCGAGACGAGGTCGCCCTCCGCGCGCGTGAGCGAGAGCCGAACCACGGTGGTGGCGTCGCCCCGCGGGACGAGCGCGGCGGCGACGTCGAGCCCGGCCTCCCGCAGCGCGGGGAGACGTCGGGTGCTCCCGGCGGTGAGCTCGACCACCGCGTCGTGGCGCGTCGCGAGGGAGCCGCGCGCCACTGCGAGGGTGCGTCCGCCCGGCAGCGCGATCGACTCGGCGGCGCCTTCCTCGGGGGGCGGCAGCGCGGCGCCGAGGTCGAGCGCGCGTTGGAGCGTCGCGTAGCGCGCGAGGAAGCGCCCCACCGCGCGGCGCAGCTCGGCGAGCGGAACCTCGTGGCCCGGCGCGAGCGCCCAGGGGACCTCGCTCTTCACCGCGAGGTCGAGGGCGCGCTCGACGTCGCCGACGGCGTCGAGCTGGTGGATGGCCGCGGTGGCGACGTGGAGTCGTTCGCGGCCGCCGAGCGCGGGGCGACGCGCGAGGCGGAGCGGGCGGAGGCCGAGGAGCGTCCCGGCGAGGAAGGCGTAGCGGCACTTGAGCAGCGTCTCGAGCGCGCGCGGGGTGTACACGGCCGCGTCGAGGGCGGGCGCGACCACGTCGCCGAGTTCGAAGTCGAGCGTCGGGGCGAAGCGGGCGCGCGCAGCATCACGCACCGAGCGATCACCGCGGGCGAGGGGGGCGCACTGCGCGAGGGCTTCGGTGACGTTGCCTGCACCGAGCACGGCGAAGGCGAGGTCGCGGCGGTGGCGCGGGGCGCGGAGGTCGGGGCCGAGGTCGTCGGCGAGCCAGCGCGCCATCGACGGCGGCGTGCGGTCGCGGGCGTCGGCGGGGAGGAGGGCGCGGACGTCGTCCCAGGCGAGCGAGGGGAGGCGCTCGTCGCCAGCGGCCGAGCGGCGCGGGGCGACCAGCACGACGCGCTCGGTGGCGACCGCGAGCGTCTCGCGGAGCGTGAGGCGCGCGTCGTCGAGGGCGCTCCCCTCGTCGGGCAGGGCGGCAAGGTCGGCGCTCACGCCCGCGAGCCACGCGCGCTCGAGCGGGCCGAGGACGAGCGCGGGGGGGCTGGGGGCGGGGAAGCGGTCGCGCGTGAAGCCGAGCACCACTAGTGCTTTCGGGCGCGCGCCGAGGGCCCACGGCGTGGTGAGGAGCTCGACCCCGTCGCCGCGCAGCGCGCCCGCGCCGTCGGTCACGGAACCGAGCTGCGACTCCACCTCGGCGAGCCACGCGCCGGGCGTCTCCGGGAGCGCGGCGCCGGCCTCCGCGGTTCGCTGGAGCACCGAGCGGGCGGCGTCGGCCACCTGCGCGACGGCCTCGACCCAGAGCGTCTGCGTGCGCGGGTCGTCGATGGAGTCGACGTGGCGGACGGGGTTGAGGAAGCGCTCGACCGTCGCCCGCACCAGGATCACCAGCGACGCGGGCCGCTCGCCGGGCGTGAAGCGCCGCAGGGGGCCGTGCCACGACCACAGGTCGACGAGCTCGGTCACCCGCCGGCGGACGGCCTCCTGCGCGTCGCGTTGGACGAGCGCCTCGTCGCCGCCTCCCTCGACGTCTGCGTCGACGAAGGCGTCGAGCAGCGCGCGGACCGCGTGCCAGTCGCCCGGAACCTCGCGGCGGAGCATCGCGACGAGGCGGTCGCGGTGACGTCCCCACACGCCCGCGCCCGGCGCGGAGAGGGCGGTCGCGAGGTCGAAGACGTCGACCCCGCGCCACCCGAGGCGGACGCACGCGCAGAACACCTGCCACGGCACCGTGTCGCGCGTCGCCACCGTCGCCACGCCCCGCGCGGGGACGCCGTGGGCCTCGAGCGCGCGACGCATCCGGTCGAAGCCGCCGCTCGACGGGTCGACCAGCACGGCGTGGTCGTTCGGGGCCGAACCACCGGCGCAGCGGGCGGCGATCCAGGCCGCGGTGAGGCGCGCCTCTTCGTGGGGATCGGCCGCGGTGACCAGGGCGACGCTGCCGTCGTCGCGCGCGCAAGAGGAAGCGCCCGCGTCGAGGGCCGCGAGGAGCCCGTCGGCGACGTCGGGCGGCGCTTCGAAGCTCGCCGCGACACCTCCCGGCGCGCCGACGACCCAGGGGGCGACGTCGACCTCGGCGCCCCGTGTGGCGAGGGCTTCGAGGAGTTCGCGCTCGGCGGGGGTGACGCGCCAGAAGCCCTCGAGCGCGACGAGCCCGGGGCAGGGGACCTCGACGCGGCGGAGGGCGTCGGCGCAGCGGCGGAGGCGGGCGACGGGGTCGAGCGCGGAGGCGGCGAGGCGCCAGACGTCGAGCTCGCCGACGAGGTCGCCGAGGAGCTCGACGTGCGAGGCGACGAGGGATGCCGCGTCGGGGGGGAGGGGCGGCAGGTCGTTCGGCACCGAACGACCGTCCCAGCCGTGGGCGCGGAGGCGGTCGAGCACGGGGAGGAGCGCGGCGGCGGCGCGGTAGGGGCCGGCGGCGCCGTGGCCCGACACGTCGAGGCCGCGCTCGGCGAGGCGGGCCTCCACCACGCGGGCGCGCTCGCCGGGGTCGGCGGGGCGCGCGAAGGGGAGCCCGAGGCGCGCCTCCACCGCGAGGCAGAGGTCGTCGAACGACCCGAAGCGCGCGAAGCCGCCGCCGCGCTCCGCCACCGCGCGTTCGAGGGCGCGGCCGAGGGCCGGGTCGGCGCAGACGAGCCACGCGGGGCTCCGCGGCGAGGCGCGGCAGGCGCGGGCGGCGAGGGCCTCGCGGCGGGCGCGCGCGCGGGCCGGCGACCACGCGGCGTTCATGGTGTGGGGAGCGCGGAGGCGATCGCGTCGCGGACGTGCCCCATCCACGCCTCGCGGGAGGAGAACTCGCCGCGCCGCGAGCGGGGGTGGATCGTGACCCGCACCGTCTCGCCGAGGTGGATGTCGGTGGTGCGCGCCGGGAGGATGCGGCAGGTGCCGTCGACGGTGATCGGCAGGATCGGGACGTCGGCCTCCTCGGCGAGCACGAAGCCGCCCTTCTTGAAGGGCCCGAGGCGGCCGTCGGCGCTGCGGGTGCCTTCGGGGGCGATCCAGACGACGATGCCGCTGGCGATGAGCGCACGCGCGCCGCGGAGGCTCTCGATCGCGCTCGCGCGGTTCTCCCGGTCGACGGAGATGAACTCCGCCGCGCGCATCGCCTGGCCGAAGAAGGGGACGTAGAAGATCTCCTTCTTGCTCACCATCCGCACGCTCCAGGGGAGCGTCTGGAAGAGCACCGGGATGTCGTAGAGCGACTGGTGGTTCGACATCACCAGCAGGGGCTCGTCGGGCCGGAGGTGCTCGCGGCCGCGCACGTCGAGCGAGACGCCGACGTCGTCCAGGATCGCGCGCGACCAGCGGGCGATGCGCTCGTCGCAGAGGGCGCGGGGCACGGTGCCCACGAGGGCCTCGAGCGCGGTGGGCGCGCACATACGAAACGAGCGGACGGCGGCGCGGGTGGCGATTCGAACGCGGGGGTCCATCGGGCGCGGCGGCGTCATAACACGGCCGCGCGCGGGGGGCGCCGGGGTTCAGTTCAGGGCGTGTCGGCGACGGGGGGCGGGCGCTTGCCGGGGCCGAGGCCGAGCTCGCCCTTCTTCACTTCGTAACACGGCTTGCAGAACGCCGGCCGCTCGGGGCCCGGCTCGAAGGGCACCACCGCGGGCGCGCCGCACTCCTTGCAAGTCGTCTCGAACTTCGGCCGCTCGTTGCGGCGCTCGCGGCGCGACGGACCGCGCTCGCCCGACGGGGCCGTCGCCGCGGGGGCGGGGCGCCCGTTGCCGTTGCCGTTGCCGCGGGCGTGCCCGTTGCCGTTGCCGTTGCTGTTGCTGAATCCGGGGCGGCGCGACTTCGCGAGCTCCTCGCGGAAGGCGGGGCTGCGGTAGGCGCTCGGGTCGGTGCCGGCGTAGTCGCGGCGGCGGCCGCCCATGCCGCGGGGGTTGCGGACGCCGTGGTTGGTGAGCGGCGTCGAGGGGAGGCCGGGCGCGAGGTTGCCGACGTTGTCCTCCTCGTCGTCCTTGGGGAGCCCCTCGTAGTCGATGCGGTAGGGGTTGTGCGTCACGTCCTGGAAGCCCGGGCTGCGGTAGGCGTTCGGGTCTTCGTACGAGGCCAGCGCGGGGGGCTGCGGGGCGGCGTTGCGGCGCGCGTCCGGCTGCGGCCCGCGCGGCGCGGGCTTCCTGTTGTCGCGATCCCGTCGATCCATGCGATGAGTGGCTCCGGTGGAGGGGCGTTGCGGGCGCGCGCCGCGGGTGACGTCACCGACGCGGCGCGCGGACAGTGGCGGTGCGGGACACCCACACGCGAGGCCACTGCCGGCTGAAAGCGCGCGGACCCTACGAACCCCCACCGGACCTGTCAAGGCCGCTCCCGGAGCCGTCATCCCGAAGGTCGCCCTGATCAGTCGCGCGTCGCAACTCCATCGCGCGGGCCTTCGCGTCGCGCCCTTCGGCCTCCTCGCCGAGCGCCGCGAGGCCCTCGGCGAGCCACGCCCACGCCCCTTGATGCCTCGGCGCGTCTTGCACGAGCACGCGCAGCGCGGCGACAGCCTCCGCCGTTCGGCCGAGGTGGAGGAGCACGTGGGCCCGCAGCGCCCGCCCGTCGGCGTCCGCGGGGGCGTCGGCGAGGAGGCGGTCGAGGGCGGCGAGGGCGAGGTCGAAATGGCCGTCGTAGTGGAGCCAGAAGGCGAGCGTGCGGCGGGTGGAGGGCGCGCCGCTCCCTGCGTCGACGTCGCGCAGGAGGGCGCCGAGCGTGTCCATGCCCCCCATCACGGCAACGCCGGGCATGAGGTCGTCGTCGAAGGTCTCCAGCACGTGGAGCGGGAGCGCGACGCCGCCGTGGGCCAGCGTCCACGCTTCGAATTCCGCCACCTCCGCGGGCCACGCGCGGCGGACGTAGGGCGTCACGACCCCGCGGATCCACGCGTCGGCGAGCGCCCGGCTGCGGCGGCCGGTGCGCTCGCGCGCGTGCGGCATGCGGCGCCCCCGGGCGAGGCGGCCCGCGGACTCCTGGTGGAAGGCGACCGCCTTCGCGAGGCCAGCGAGCATGCGGTGGCGGAGGAAGAGCGCGGTCACCGCCCGGTGGCGCAGCGGCGCCTCGTACACGAACCCGTAGACGTAGGCGGTGGCGGTCGACGCGGAGTAGTCCCAGTCGGTGGGCCGGCCGAAGACCCCCGGCAGCACGGACTGGAGGCCGCGCCGACCCTTCCACGGGTCGAGGTGGTGGTCGAGGTACGAGGTCGCGGGGTCGCCGGGGAAGGCGGGGTACTCCGCGGCGGCGCTGACCTCGACGGCGCGGAGCCCGTCGCACGCGCCGGGCGGGAGCTCGCGCAGGATCGCGCGGAGGTCGTCGGCCGTCGCGGGGAAATGCACGAAGGGCGACGGGGCCTCGACGCGGATCGGGACGGCGTCGGGCGGCGCCGGCGAGGCCGGGCGGTCGCCGCGTCGGGCGGCCCGTGCGGCGCCCTGCACGGCGGCGCGGGTCGCTCGGATCGCGCGGAGGGCGGACAGGTCGCCGTCGGAGAAATCCGTCGGCGTGAAGTGGAGGCGCTGGCTCTTCGAGCGCGCGGTGCGTGACATCGGCGCGGCGCATCGTAGGGCCGCGCGGGGCGCCCGTCCACGCGACGCGGAGCGCGCCTCGCGCGGGGACTTCGTACCGCCCAACTGGATGCCATCCGCGCGTGACCCCGGCGGCTCCGAGCCGGCGGGGTGCGAGCGGCGCCGTTGTGCCTCGCGCCCGGCGGGCGGTACCCTCCGCCCGCGATGCGCACGATCTCGCTCTCCGCGTTCTCCCTCGAGCTTTTCACCGGGGAGCTGGGCCACGCGCTCACGCGCTCGCGCGACGAGGCGATGTGGTCGGCCCTGGAGGGGCATGCGCTCACCGACGCCGAGCGCGTCGCCCTCGGCGCCAACGCCGAGCGTTTGAAGCGCTTCCACGCCGCGCGCGCCAACGAGGCGACGCTCTGGTCGAGGGCGATCTACCCCCTCCTGATGCTGGCCGAGCGCGACGACATCCTGGCGTGGGCGCAGGCGCCCCTGGTCACGCGTTGGCCCCCGGGTGACTTCGAACTGCGCGGCGTCGCCGACGGGGCCCTCGCGCGCGACGAGGCGGGCCTGCCGGCGGAGCCGTACCTCCTGGTCATCGAGGCGAAGCGCGGCGTCGACGCGCAGGACCCGATGGCGCAATGCGTAGGCTCCATGCTCGCGGTGGCGCTCCCGCGCCTCGCGGGAGGGACGCCGGTGGAGGTCTTCGGCGCGTTCACCATCGCCGACACCTGGACCTTCGTGCGAGCGACCGTCGCGACCGACCCGCAGGGCGCCGCGCGGCTGCGCCTCGACCTCAACGTCTCCCGCGAGTATGAGGGCCGCTTCGAGTCGCCCCTCATCCTGGCGATCTTGAAGGGCATCGTCCAGCGCGCGGTTTGAGCTGGAGGATCGGGCCTCCGGCGCGCTCGCGGTCAACGCCCGCCGCCCCGCGCGCCCGCGCTCCGTCCGCGCGCGGGAGGGTGCGCGCCCGCGAGATCCCCGGCGAGGCTCGACGCGGCCGCTACCGCCCGCAGGCGTCGCGCACGCCGCCGCGGCACGCGACCTCGAAGAGCACCCGCGCCCGCTCGCGCGCCGGCGGCACGTCGGGCCGCTCGCCCGAGAGCAGCCGCGCGAGGTTGCGGCAGGCGTCGTAGTCGTCCGCGACGCACGCGCGCTCGAAGAGGGCGACGCCGCGCGCCGGGTCGGGCGGCACCGACTGGCCCCGCAGGTAGGCCCACGCGAGGTGCCCGCAGCCCTCGGCGCTGCCGCCGTCGCACGCGCGCTGGAAGAGCGCCACCGCGCCCTCGACGTGCTGCACGTCGGCGCGGTGCCGGCCGAGCGCGACGCAGGCCTCGGGCTCGCCCGCGTCGCAGGCCGCCTGCAACGCAGCCTCGCCGCGCGCGGCGTCGTGAACGGGGCCCTCGGCGAGCTGGAGCGCCCCGGCGCGCGCGCAGCCCCGCTGCTCGCCGGCCGCGCACGCGCGCTGGTAGCGGGCGAGGGCACGCGCGGGGTCGGGCGCGCCGCCGAGCCCGTCGCGCAGGAGGTCGCCGAGCGCGACGCAGCGCGCGAGGTCGCCGGCGTCGCAGGGCGCTTCGAAGGCCGCGCGGGCGCGGGCGTAGAGGGCGGCGGCGCGCCCGGGGTCGGCCGCCACGCCGCGGCCCTCGCGGTAGGTGTCGCCGAGCGCGACGCACACCTCGGAGTCGCCGCCCTCGCACGCCCGCTCGCGCAGCGCCGCGGCGCGCTGCGGGTCGGCCGCGACGCCCTGGCCCGCGTCGTACATCGCCGCGAGCGACGCGCAGCTCGGGCCGCCGCGGCGGTCGCAGCGCTCGCCGTAGAGGTCGGCCACCCAGCGGTAGAGCCCGGCGGCGCCCGGCGCGTCGGCGGGGCCCCCGCGGCCGGCGGCGAGGAGGTCGGCGAGCCCGAGGCAGGCGGCGGCGCGGCGCGCGGTGCACTCGGGCCGCCAGGCGTCGCGCGCGCGGCGGTAGAAGTCCGCCGAGCGCGCCGCGTCCTGGGCCACGCCGCGGCCCTGCGCGTGGCGCTCGCCGAGGAGGCGGCAGGCCTCGCCGACGTTGCCGGTGCACGCGCGCTCGAGCAGCGAGGCCGCGCGCACCGGGTCGATCGCCGCGCCGTCGCCGCGGAGGTAGGTGACGCCGAGTTCGAAGCAGCCTTCGAACTGGTCGTCGCGGCAGGCCTGCTGGAGCAGTTGCACCGCGCGGCCCTGCTGCGTCGCGACGCCGGCCCCGCGGCGCAGCGCGACCGCGAGGCGAACGCACCCCTCGGCCACGCGCCCGTCGCACGCGCGCTGGAAGAGCCGCGCGGCGCGGACCCGGTCGCGCGCGACGCCGCGGCCGTCGGCGAGCAGGCGCCCGAGGGCGGAGCACGCCTCGAGGCGCCCGCCGTCGCAGGCCCGCTCGTAGGCCGCGGAGGCGCGGGCCACGTCGCGGCCGCGGCCGCGCGCGAGCACGTCGCCGAGGCGCGCGCAGCCCGCGGCGTCGCGGAGGTCGCAGGCGCGCTGGAAGCGGTCGGCCGCGCGGGCGGCGTCGGTCGGGGCGGCGCGCTCGCCCTCGGCGAGGCACACGGCGACGGCGCCGTCTTCGCACGTGGAGGGCGGGCGGAGCGCGCGCCACGCGAGCACGGCGCCGACCGTGAGCAGGCACACGACGGCGGCGACGGCGGCGACGAGCCCGCGGCGGGCGCGGCGTGGTGCGGGCGGCGCGACGACGGGCTGGGAGGGCGTGACGGAGGGCGTCGCCGCGGGGGCCACGAGCTCGGGGCCCGGGCGCGTGGCGGCCACCGGGTCGACGCTGGCGCGCGGCGGGGATGGCGTGACCGAGCGCGAGGGGAAGAAGGGGGCGGAGAGGGGCCCCGAGTGCGCGGCGGGGGCCTGGCCGAGGAGGCTGAGGAAGGCGGCGCAGGCCTTGGCGGCGTCGACGAAGCGGTGCTCGGGCTCGCGCACCACGCAGCACGAGAACCACGCGTCGAAGCCCTCGGGCAGGAGGTGGGCGACGCCCTGCTCGGCGGCGCGCGCGGAGGCCGGGGGCAGGGGCTCGATGGTGACCTCGACGAGCAGCGCGGTGAGGTTGATCGCCTCGGCGTTGCCCGCGCGCCAGAAGTACCGCCCGGTGAGGAGGTGGTAGGCGAGGAGGCCGAGGGACCACACGTCGGTGGCGGGCGCGAGGGGCGCGCCGGGCTGGGTCTGCTCGGGCGCGAGCCAGAGGGGCGAGCCGAGGGCGCGGGTGGTGGAGGCGAGGCCGGGCGCCTGGGCGACGATGCGGGCGATGCCGAAGTCGAGCACCTTCACGACGAAGGGGACGCCGCGGATGGTCGAGCGGGCGAGGAAGACGTTCTCGGGCTTGAGGTCGCGGTGGACGACGCCGGCGCGGTGGGCGGCGCCGAGGGCCTCGCCGAGCTGTTCGAAGACGGTGCGGACGTGCTCGGGGGCCATGGTGCCGGCGCGCTCGACGATGGCCGAGAGGTCGTCGCCGTCGAGGAGCTCCATCGCGAGCCAGGGGAGCCCGGTGACGTCGTCGACGCCCGCGGCCACCACGTCGACGATGTGCCAGCTCCCGATGAGGGCCCCGACGCGGGCCTCCTGGGCGAACTGCTCGCGCAGCCGCGGGTCGGCGACGATCTCCGCGTGGAGCACCTTCAGCGCGCGCGCCTTGCCCGTCGAGAGCTGCTCGGCGACGTACACCGTCCCCATGCCCCCCTCGGCCAGCACGCGCTCGACGCGGAACTCCCGCGCGAACACCTCCCCCGCCGCGACGCGCCGCGCGAGGCTCATCGCCCCCTGTGGCGCGAAGCTCGGGCGGCCGCTCTCATCGCCGGTGAGAAGACCCCTGAGGGGCCGCCGGTGTCAAGGCGCGCTTCGCCCGCGGCGGGCCGCCGCGCGTGTGATAGAGCTCCGAGCCCGATGATCCCCCTGGCCGACCTCGCGCGTGAGCACGCCCGCTACCAGACCGAGATCGAGGGCGCCGCGCTGCGCGTCCTCCGCTCCGGGCACTACATCCTCGGCCCCGAGGTCGACGCCTTCGAACGCGCCTTCGCCACGTACTGCGGCGCGAAGCACTGCGTCGGCGTCTCCAACGGCAGCGACGCGATCGTCGTCGCGCTCCAGGCGCTCGGCGTGGGCCCCGGCGACGAGGTGGTGACCACCGCGTTCAGCTACTTCGCGACCGCGAGCACCATCGTACGCGCGGGCGCGACGCCCGTCTTCGCGGACATCGACCCGGCCACCTTCAACCTCGACCCCGCCGAGGTCGAGCGGCGGATCACCCCGCGCACGAAGGCGATCCTTGCCGTCCACCTCTTCGGCCGCGTCGCCGACACCGACGCCCTCGCCGACCTCGCGCGTCGGCGCAACCTCACCCTCGTCGAAGACATCGCGCAGGCCGCGGGCGCCGAGCGCAGGGGGCGGCGCGCCGGGACGCTCGGCGCGGTGGGGTGCTTCTCGTTCTTCCCCGCGAAGCCCCTCGGGTGCGACGGCGACGGGGGCGCGTGCACCACCGACGACGACGACCTCGCGCGGCGGATGCGCCAGGTGCGGGTGACGGGCGCGACGTCGAAGAACGTCCACGACCTCCCCGGCGGCAACTACCGCCTCGACCCGCTCCAGGCTGCCATCCTCGGCGCGAAGCTCCCGCACTACGAGGGGCGCCTCGCGCGGCGGCGGGCCAACGCGGAGTCGCTCCGTCAGGGCCTCCACGGCGTCTCCGAGCGCCTGGTGCTGCCGACCGACGACCCGGCGGGGCGGCACGTCTACGCGCAGTTCACGGTGCGGCACCCGCGGCGCGACGCGCTGAAGGCGGCGCTCGAGGCGCGGGGCGTCGGGGCCGAGGTGTACTACCCGGTCGCGATGCCCTTGCAGAAGGTGCTCGCGGCCATCGGGCACCGGCCCGGGGACTTCCCCCACGCCGAGCGGGCGGCCGCCGAGGTGCTGTCGATCCCGGCCCACAGCGAGCTCGACGACCACGAGGTGGTGCGCGTGGTGGAGGCGATGCGCGCCGCGCTCGCCGAGGTCGGCGCGTAAACCTGAACGCGGTGCGGCGCGGGGCACGCAGGGTGAAATCCGCGCAACGGGCTTGAGCGGCGCGGCGCACCTGCGTTAGAGGGCGCCGCCATCAGGAGGACTTCGAAGTGACCCACCGTATGACCGCGCTCGCCTCGCTTCTCGTGGCCTCGATGGCGTGCAGCTCCAGCAGCAACGCCCCCTTCACGCCCGCCGACGGCAGCGCCGACGACACCCCCGCGGCCGGCGGCGACGCCAGCACGGGCAACGACGCCAGCACGGGCAACGACAGCAGCACCGGCGGCGACGCCTCGACGGGCACTGACCGCCCCTCCGGCACGGACTCGGCGACCGCCGACCGCCCCGCCACCACCGACACCGGCGGCGGTACGGGCGGCGGCACCTGCGGCGCGGCCACGGTTCAGGCCCTCTGCACCTGCGGGATGAACGCCACCTGCCAGACCAACGCGGTCAACCGCAACATGACCTGCGCGCAGTGCGTCGGGATGGCCCAGATCACCTGCTGCCCGGCCCAGGGGATGGCCCTCCAGACGTGCATCCAGAACAACATGTGCGGCGACCAGGCGTGCGTGCAGACCAACTGCATGATGCAGGTCAACGCGCTCCAGATGTGCTTCATGACGGCGCAGCAGAGCAACATGACCTGCCAGGAGGCGCTGGCCGGGTGCTTCGGGGAGTTCCCCGTCATGTGCGCGGGCGGCTGAGGCCCTCCGCGGCGCGCCGCTACGCCTGGACGGCCGGGACCCAGAAGGTGTCCCGGCCGCCCACCTCCGAGCACTCCACCGGGTTGCCGAGCGGGTCGCTCTCGCGCCGGTACACCAGCAGCACGCGGTCGTAGTCGAGGTCGGTGTCGATCGACAGGCGCAGCGTCGCCTGGAGCTCGGCGTGGACGCGCGCCACCTCGTCGGCCGAGAGCGCGTTGGCCGGGCGCTCGGGCGCGACGCGGGCGCGGTAGAGGCACTCGCACGCGTACATGTTGCCGATGCCGGCCTGCTTCTTCTGGTCGAGGAGCAGCGCCTTGATCGCCGTCTTCGTCTTCGCCGCGGCGCGCGCGAGGTCGTCGGCGGTCCACTCCGCGGTGAAGGCCGGGTCGGTCTCCGGCGTCACGAGCACCTCGGGCCCGAGCGCGCGCAGCTCCTCGACGTCGCCCGGCGAGACGTTGGGGAAGGCGTGCACCTTGCCCTTGTACTCGGGCTCGTGGAAGTTCACGCGGCCGCGGGAGGTCTCCATCCAGAAGTTCACCGACTTCGCGGTTGGCGGCTCTTTGTGGTGCTTGTAGTGGGAGACGAAATCGTCGCCCGCCATCGACCAGCGGCCCTTGAACATCAGGTGCGAGAGCAGCGTGCCGGTGGAGAGCCGCATCACCACGTGCTTGCCCCGCTGGGTGATGTCGTCGACGGTGGCGCCCTCGAAGAAGTTGCGGAGCACGTCGTCCTTCGCGGGGTCGTCCTTGAGCGCGGGGAAGTGCCCCCCGTGGTAGCCGAACGCGCTCACCGTCGCGCCGAGCGCGCGCTCGCGGAGCCACCGGACCTGCTTGTTCACCTCGGCGAATTCGGGCATCGGAAGGCTGCTTTCGTCTGGGGGAGGGGGGCGCCGGCGTCAGCGCGCGAGGCGCGCGCGGATGCGGGCCTGGGCGTCTTCGGGGAGCGTGGCGAGGTAGTCGGCGGGGAGCGCGCGGAGCGCGGCGTCGGGCAACGCCAGCACCCGGTCGGCTTCGGAGAGCGCGCGCGCGATGTCTTCGGGGGCGATGCCCGCGAGCCGCTCCTGGGGCGCGAGCCCCGCGAGCCGCTCCTCGGGAGCGAGCCCCGCGAGCCGCTCCTCGGGGGTGAGGGAGGCGACGATGTCCTCGGGCTTCTCGCCCTCGAGGCGGATGCGGAGGGGGATGGACTTCGCGAGCTTGGTGATGAAGGGCCTGTTCTTGTCGACTTCTTCGGGTGAGAGCACGGCGTCCTCCGGGAGGTCGGTGTGTTCGCGGAGCCACTCTACCACCTCCTCGGTTTCGATGGCGTGGTGGCTGAAGACGCGCAGGTGGTCATCGCGCTCGCTCTCCGAGACGACGTCGGTCTCCGCCACCACCAGCTCCACCCCGCGCACCGTCGCGGCGTGGTAGCCGGGCTCCTGCGCGACGAGCACGGCGCCGCAGCGCGCGAGCTCGTCGAGCAGCGTGTCGGTGAGCGCGGGCACCACCAGCACGAGCACGAGGTCGTCGGGCGTGCGTTTGGGGTTGCGAGCGAGCCAGTGCCAGCCGAGGGCGACGAGGCGGTACAGGTCGCCCGCCGCGAAGAGCCGCGCCACGCTCTTGAACTCCAGCAGCCCCACGCGCCGCACGTGCCGCCACAGCGAGCGGAGCACGCGGGCGTCGCCGTCCTCCACTGCGCGGGTACGTCGGAGGAGCAGCACGTCGACCCGCTGCGATTGCCGCTGGAGCACGAACTCCAGCGAGACCGCGACCGAGCGCGGGCGGCGCTGTTCGATCAAAGCACCGAAGGGCGGGTGCCACACCGAGCGCGGGCGCCAGGGGCCGTGACGGCGGCGACGGGAAGTCCTCCCCATGCACGCGGCTTCCCACAGCATGGGCACGTCACGCAAGGCGGGGCCCGCCAGGGAATGTCCGCGCGAATTCACCTCGAATTCGCGGTCACTGCGGTGCGGCCGGCGGCGCGGCCACCACCTCGAAGGTCTGCCGCAGCAGCTCGGCGCCGGCCTCGTCGGTGACCGCGGCCGTCCAGGTGCCCGCGAGGCGCTGGACGCGCGCGAAGGCCCACGTGTGCCACACCGAGCGCACCGCGCCGACCTCCAGCCGCGCGGGCGCGCCGAGCACCTGCCCGTTGGGGCGCGTGAAGGTGACGGTCAGCGTGGCGGGCGCCGTCCCCCGGTTGCGCGCGGCGAGGAAGAGGTAGACGCGCTCGTCGGCGGTGGTGAAGGGAACCTCGGTGCCCGCCGGCGCGTGGTTCTCGATGGCGCGGGCGAAGCGCCACTGCTCGATCTGAACCGCCCCCGCCACCGCGGGCGCGGCGGCCGGAGCGAGCCCGGCCTGCGCGGGCGCCGTCGGTGCGGTCGGTTGCGCGCGCGGCGAACCCGCGTCGGGTGACGAGCGTTGCGAACACGCCAGCGCGAGCGCGGCGACCACGAGTGCGAGGCGTCCCATGGCGCGGGAGCCTACCGGAATTCCCGTCGGGGCGGTCGGCCGTTTCGAGGGTGCGGCTCAGCGCGCCCAGGCCGGCGCGAGCAGCCCCACGTCGCGCGGGCCGAGCGCGTCGACCAGCGCCACCACCCCGTCTTCGGTGACGCGGTCGGCGAAGGCGCGCTGCACCTCGGCCACCGTGCGCGTCCCGTCGAACGCCTCCAGTAACGGCAGCGCCTCGGCCCCGAGCGACCACGCGCGCCCCGGGGCGCCGACGCCCGCGCGGGCCGTCCCGGTGATGGCCCCGTCGCGCACCGCGAAGGGCGTCACCTCGCGCTCTCCGCCCGCGAGGTCGAGCTCGCGCGCGCCGGGCGACAGCGCCATCGGCATCGCGAGCTTCTCGTCGCGCGTGTAGGGCGCGCGGGGCGGTGCGTCGTCGCGCTCGACCAGGAGCTCGAGGAGCGGGCTGGCGAGCCCCGCGATCTGCTGGATCACCGCGGCCTCGCCGAGCGGGCCGAGGCGCGACGCGCGGGCGGCGAGGGCCGCGTCGTCGGCGTAGAGCGCGAGGCTCCACGCGCCCGGGTGGAGCCACTCGACGAACCGGAGCCCCGCCGCGCCGAGGAGCCCCGGGAGCTCGTCGACGCGGTAGGTCACCTCGCGCGGGTTGAGGAGAACGTCGGCGACGAGCGAGCGGTCGTCCTCGCGGTGGGCCCAGAGCGCTTCGAGGGCGGCGCGGCCGAGGGGCTCGCCGCGGCCGTGGAGCGCGGCGTCGAGCACGCGGCACGCGACCGCGTAGGGGCTCGGGTTGCCCTCGGCGAGCGCGAGCGAGGCGCGGCGAAGCGGTTCGAAGGGCGCGCGGTGGGGGTGGCTGTACACCATCACCGAGGCCGCGCCGTCGGGGGCGAGCGCCTCGCGGATGCGACGGAGCCCCGCGACGGGCTCGGGGAGGTGGTGGACGACGCCGGTGCACACGACGAGGTCGAAGGGGCCGCCGGGCGGAGCTTCGCGGAGGTCGTGGCGTTCGAAGCGGACGTTGTTTGCGCCGACGCGCGACGCGAGCTCCGACGCGCGGTCGAGGGTCACCCGCGACACGTCCGTCGCCAGCACGCTGCCCGACGGGAACACCCGCCCCCACGTGGCCCCCTGGAGCGTTCCGCAGCCCGCGACCCACACGGCGGGGTGCGTCGGGAGGGCGTCGTGCGCGCGTCGCCGCAGGAGGTAGCTGAGCACGCCCGCGGTGTGCGTCGGCGCGCGCGGCACCGTCATCGACCGCGCCTGGGGGTAGGGGAAGCCGTCGTAGTGCGCTTCGATCGGGTCGGCCACGGGGCGACTGTGCCCCACGGCGCGCGCGGCCGGAAGCGCGCGGTTCAGCGGAGGGGGTCGGGCGCCTCGCGCCAGCGGCCCGGCGGGTCTTCGAAGGCGTCGCGCCACGTGGTGGTGTAGCGGACGACGCGCGGCCCCACGGCGGGCGTCGAGAGCACCAGGAGCTCGCCGGCGACCTCGCGCGCGTTGCGCCGCGAGGCGATCACCGGGGCCGACGGCTTCACGCCGCGGTCGGCGAAGGGGTTGCCGGCGTCGCTCCAGGCGGAGAAGCCGGGGAGGGCGTCGGGGCGGTCGACGGAGACCTGCGTCCAGTAGGCGCCCGTGCGGGCGCGGAAGAGGCGCCACGCGCCGTAGGGGCCGCCGCCGCGGACGAACCTCGGGTCGATCTGGAAGAGCGTGGCGCTCCAGCCGGAGTCGGGCTCGGCCGCGCCCGCGTCGACGCCCTCCCAGGTCGGCGTCCACAGGCGGGCGAGCACGTCGAAGGAGCGCGTGAGGAAGCGCCGCCGCCCCCCCGGCGACTCCGCCAGCACCGTGACCTGGAAGGCGCGACCCGACGTCGGGTTCATGCTCGGCGCGGAGAGCGCGCGCTCGCCCGGCGGCAACGGCGGCGACGCCGACCACGGCGCCCACGAGAGGGCCGCGGTGACGAGCGACGCCTCGGTCGCGAGGAGCGCGCCGTCCTCCGTGACCGCGAAGGCCCACACGCGTGGTCCGCCGTCGGTCGCCATGAGCGGCAGCGTGACGGCGCCCGGCGCGGAGGCGAACAGGCTCCCCGCCGGCGCGTCGGGGAGCGCGCCCCACGCCGAGAAGCCGTGGCCGCACGTCGAGGGGACGTCCTGCGCCGCCATCGCGAAAAAGCGGAGGTGGCCGCTGCCGGCCTCGCGCGCGGCCACCAACACGACGCCCGACGTGAGCGGGACCGTCGGGGCGCTCACGAGCGTGTACCCGCCCGGGGGCTCGAAGGCGCGCTCGCACTGGCGGCCCAGCGTGTCGGAGTCGCGGCGCTCGACGTGGAGCGCGCCGTCGTCGCCGACGTACACGAAGCGGATCGCGCGGCCGTCGATCAGGCCGTCGTAGGTGACCGCGAGGCCCCGCCCGCCCAGGCCGAGGCGCTCGTCGGAAGCGGCGACGTCCGGGGGGACCGCCGCGTCGTTCGTGTCGTTCACGTCGTTCACGTCGTCGTCGCGGTCGCGCGGCGCGTCGAAGACGTCGACGGCGCCGTCGTCCGCGCTGCCGACGAAGGCGAGCGGGCGGCATGCGCTCAGGAGGACGGCGGCGACGAGGCGGGCCCTCATGGCCAGCCGTACCCCACCGCGACGTCGGCCGCGAAGGCGACCGGCGCGCCCGGCCCGTAGTCGCGCGCGACCTGCCCCGACGCGTCGGACGACACCGCGAAGCGCGGCCACCACGCGAGGGCGACGCCCCCGAGCGACGCCGCCACCGCCCAGCGCGCGCCCAGCGGGACTTCGAAGCGCGCGCGCAGGGGGACGCCCACGCCGGGCTCCCACACCGAGGCGTCGCGCGCGAAGCCCTCCCCCGCGCCGTGGAGCGCGGCGACCACCACGCCCGTGCAGAGCGAGGCCCAGGGGGCGGCGCTCGCCGCGAAGCACGCGTCGAGTTCGGCCATCGCGCCGAGGAAGGTCGCGTCGCCGTCGCCGTCGCCGTCGCCGACGCGTTGGGGGCCGACGCCCGCGAGCGCCGCGCGCAGCCGCACCACGGGCCACGACGGCGACCACGTGGCGGCGACGTGCCAGGTCGGCGCCAGCGCGGGGAGCAGCCCCGACGCGAACCCCGCGCCCGCTTCGAGCGTGAACCGTCGCGCGGGAGGCACTGCGGTGGACGCCGCGGGGGACGGCGTCGGAGGCGGGCACGCCGCCACGGGGACGGCCAGCGTCGCGGGCGCTACGGGCGCGGGGGCGACCGCGGGCTCGGTGGACGATGGGGGCAGCGCGTCTTCGAGCAGGAGCGCGGCGACGAGGACGAGCTGCGGGTCGAGCGCGGCGCAGTCGGGGGCGACGACGCTGACGGTCCGCTCGCCGGTGCGGCCCTCGTCGCGCGCGCCGACGAGCGTCGCGACCCACGCGGCGCCCCGCCGCTCGACGCGGCCCTCCACGGCGCGTTCGGCGCGGCTCAATGGCGAGAGGAGCGGTCGGCCGATGCGCGCCTCGACCGCGCGGGCGAGCGCCTGGGGGGCGATGCACGACTCGGCGCCCGGCAGGCGGACCCAGGTGAGGGCCGCGGTGTAGCCGGCCGCGGGCTGGGCCTCGGCCTCGACGGCGCCCATCAACATCGCGGCGAAGAGCGGCGGGAGGCCCCTCACGGGCGCGAAGGTATCGCCGGTGCGGCGCCGTTGTCCATCCGCGCGCGGAGCTGCAGGAGGTGCAGCGACCCGGGGTGCTCGCGCGCGAACAGCGCGAGGCGGCGCTCGGCCTCGGGGCGGCGGTTCAAGGCGAGGAGCGACTCGATCTCGACGCGGTCGCGCTCCTCGGCGAGGGCGCCGCGCAGACAAGCGCGGCGGTCGCGCGCGACGAGGGCGAGGCTCTCCGCGGGGGAGCCCTCCCGCAGCGAGCGTCGGGCGGAGTCCACGGCGCGCACGTGGGCCGCGGGGTCGCACGGCGCGGCGGACGGCGCCTCCGGGACGGCGACGTGCGTCGGTGGCGGCGCGGCGACGGCAGCAGGCGCGGGCGCAGGCGAGGGCGCTGGTGCAGGCGCAGCGGCAGGGGGCGGCGGTGCGGGTCGTGCGGGCGCTGGCGCGGTGACGGCGGCGGGCGCGCGGGGCGTTGTGGCGGGGCGTTCGGCGCGCGCGAGGAGGGCCGCCGCCGCGCCGACGACCGCGGCCGCGGGGAGCGCGCGGGCGAGCCAACGGGTGCGCGCGCGGGGTGGCGACGCGCCGGAGGGCCCGCCCGCCGCGGTGCGCGCCCGGAGGGCAGCGGTGAGCGCGGCGAGCTCGGCCTCCGTGGGGCCGTCGGCGCGCGCGCCCTTCACGAGCCGGGCGAGGGTGCGCGGCGCGGCGGGGTCGTCGGGGGTGCGCGGCGGGTCGTTCACGGGGGGGCCTTTCCGCCGCGGCGTTCGAGCGCGCGGTCGAGCTGCTTGCGGGCGGCGTGGTAGCGCGAGTAGGCCGTCTGGAGCGGGCAGCCGAGCGCCTCGGCCACCTCGCGCATCGACATCTCCCCCACCTCGTAGAGCACGAAGACCGCGCGCCTGTCGTCGTCGAGCACGTCGAGCAGGCGGCGGAGCGCGTCGGTGGACTCGCGCGCCGCGAGCGCGCGCTCGGGGTCGTCGTCGGACACGAGCGCGGAGTCGTCGTCGGTGGGCGCCTCGCGCTTCGAAGCGCGCCGCCGCCAGGCGCGGGCCACGTTCACGCAGATCGCGTGGATCCACGTGCCGACCTTGTGCCGCCCGTCGAACTCCGGCAGCCGGCGGTGCACCACGACGAAGACCTCCTGGCAGGCGTCGTGGACGTCCGCGCCGCGCACGCCGAGCCCCGAGAGCGCCCGCCACACCGCGCCGACGTGCGCGCGGTACACCGCGTCGAACTCCGGCGGCGCGGGCGGCGGCGTGGCGTGGGGAAGCGTGAACCACATGGTCGATCGTGCGGGCTCCAACCGTACGCGCGCTCGCCGCGCGCGGAGGCGTTCATTCGCGCGGGGCGCTCAGCGGAGGGCGACGCGGTACCGGATGCGGTGGCAGCCCGCGCCCGCCTTCAGGCGGAAGGTCCACCGGCCGGGCTGCGTCTCGTCGACCCCCACGACGTTGGCGAGGTCGACCTCGAACGTGCGCGGCTCCGCCCAGCGGTCGCCGTTCTCCAGCGGGCCGGGGTTGCCGTTGGACCAGCGGTCGTCGGGGGTCCGCCACTCCCAGCTCCACTCCGGGCAGCGCTCCCCGCCGGGCCCCGCCTCCGTCGCGCCCGTCACCTGGAAGTGGAGCGTCTCGCGCCCGCGGAGCTCGATCTGGAAGTCGTGCGACTCCTCGCGGGCGAGCACGCCCTCGAGCGCCTGTCCACGCTGCAGAAGGCCGCCGCGCGCGGTGCCACCCGTCGGCGTGGGGCACGGCGCGGGGGTGCTGGGCGTTGCGCCGCCGGACGCGGCCGCCCCAGGGGGACGATCGCCCGCGGGCACGACCGGCTGCTTGCACCCGCAGAGGGCGGCGACGACGAGGGGGGCGGCGAGGCGGAGGAGGGCGTTCGTCATGGGTGTTCGGGCTCCTGGTGTTGAGGGCGGTGGCGCCCGCCGCGTCCATGCCGCCCCGCGAAGGTCGCGGCCGACGGTCGCGCGATCAGAAATTCTCCGGCCGTCGGCGCATGGACGCGGCGGGGCGCCACCGCCCCTCAACACCAGGAGACCGAACACCCATGCGCCTGACCCCGCTCTGCCTCCTCGCCGTCTGCGCGACGACCGCCGCGTTCGCCGACCCGCCGCGCGCGCGCCGACCGCGCGGTCGTCCCCCCGCCGCGAGCCCCGCGCCCACCCCGTCCGACGGCGTGCGCGCGGTGTCCCTCGCGGCCGCCGGGGGCGCCTTCTGCGCGGCCCTCGCCAACGGCGAGGTGTGGTGCTGGGGCGCCAACGGCGAGGGGATCCTCGGCGCCGCCGCGCCCGCCTCGCACACCGAGCCCGTTCGCATCGCCGGCCTGCGCGACATCGTGCAGGTGGCCGGGCACCGCTACGGCGCGATGTGCGCGCGCGGGCGCGGCGGCGAGGTGTGGTGCTGGGGCCGTGGGGGCGACGGGCTCCTCGGCACCGGGAGCCTCGACGACCGCCGCGAGCCCACGGCCGTCGAGGGCCTCCGCGACGCAGAGCACATCGCGGTGGGGAGCTTCCTGGCCTGCGCGGTTCGCCGCGGGGGCGCGGTGTCGTGCTGGGGGCGGCTGCCGGGCGCGCGAACGGCCGCGCGCGAGCCCACACCCCGGCCGACGGCGATCGAGTCGTTCCGCGACGCGGTGGAGGTGGGCGCGGGCAACAACCTCGCGTGCGCGAGGACGCGGGCCGGGGCCGTGCAGTGCGTCGGCGCCGCGACGCACCTCGGCGGCGCGCCCGCGGACGGGACGGCGGTGGCCGTGCCCGGCGTCTCCGGCGCGACCGCCCTCGCGGTGGGGGCGTTCGAAGCGTGCGCCGTCGGCGCGCGCGGCGCGGTGACGTGCTGGGGGAGCACCGCGAACCTCCTCGGGCGCGGGCCGGGGACCACCATCGGCAACCCCCCGGCGCCGGTCCGCGGGGTGACGGGCGCGCGCGCGGTCGCCATCTCCACGGGCGTCGCCTACGCGATGGGCGCGGACGGGCGCGTCTGGACGTGGGGGAGCGCCGACGCCCTGCGCCGCGGGCCGCCGTCGATCGACGCGGTCCGGTACGCGGCGGAGGTGTCGGGGAGCTACCCCGGCGCGGTCGCCGTCGCGGTGTCGTCGCAGGACGCCGGGCGCTCGACCTGGCTCGGCGACCCGCGGTCGTGCCTGCTGTTCGAATCGGGCGCGGTGTCGTGCTTCACGCTCGCGCCGTCGATGGTGTCGCGCGGCGGGCGCCTCGTCCCGAGCGACGGCGTCGAGGGCCCGACGGCGATCCGCTTCCCCGCGGCCGGAGGCGCGCGATGAAGCGGGCGCTCCTCTTCGTCGCGCTCGCCACGGCCCTCGTCGCGGGCTGTCGCCGCAAGGGCGCGGAGGCTCCCCCGGCGCCGCGCGCGGCGGGCGCGGGCGGCGGCGTGTGGCGCTCGGTGTCGCGCGGCATCGCCCCCGACGGAGCGGTCCCCTACGAGACCGCGCTCCAGGCCTTCGCGGTGGCCTACGGCCCGGTGCCCGGCGCGGCGGGCGGCGCCGCGGACAGCTCGGTCCCCTTCTGCGGCACGGAGATCCTGCGGTGGCTCGCCGGGCACGCGGGGCGCCTCGACGAGGCCCAGCGCCGCGCGGTGGTCGAGCACCTGCGCGCCTCGCGACCGCCCCCCGTCGCCGCGCAGCTCACGTGGCACCAGGCCGGGCAGGACCTCTGGAACGCCGACTGGCACGACGGCGGCTTCCTCCGCTCGTTCCGCAGGCTCTTCACGGAGTCCGACTACACCCCGAGCGCGGAGGAGCGTCGCGCGTTCGACCGGGTGGTCGCGGAGGCGCACACGCGCTTCGAGCGCCTGTCGCCCGTGGGGACGACCTTTTCCGTGAACCCCATCTTCCGCCGCTCGTGGTGCCTCGGCGACCCCGGCACCTGCTTCCCCGGCGTCGGCGCGGAGTCGTTCGTGCTCCCCAACAACGCCGCGGAGCCGATGTCGACGCAGCGCGTCTGTCACCTCCGCGTCGGGCTGCGCGCGCTCCGCGACCTCGTCTCCAACAGCCCCAGCGGCCGCGCGGTGGTGCTCCACGAGCTCTTCCACTGCTACCAGTTCGCCAACTTCCCCGGCACCTTCGCCACCTGGGCCGACACCGTGCCGACCAAGCCCTGGTGGATCGAGGGCGCCGCCGCGTGGGTGGGCGAGGCCGCGGTCAACGGCTCGAACAACGGCTACGCGCGCGACTGGTGGCCCTACTACCTCTCGACGCAACCCTGGTCGCTCTTCGGGAGCACGTACGACGCCATCGGCTTCTACGAGACGCTCGCGCGCCAGGGCGTCGACGTCTGGTCGAAGGTGCTCCCGCTGCTCAACCGCCAGAGCAACGCCGCGCGCCTGGAGTTCATGGTCGACTCCGGCACCTCGCGGCTCGACGCGGTGACGAGCGCCGCGCACCGCAACGCGGCCCTGGGCGCGCCCTGGACGCTGAACAGCCCGCTCATCCCGCCCGACCTCCGCGCCGGGCGCACGCCGCAAGACCGCGGCATCCTCCCGCGCGGCAACGCGATGAGCGTCGTCGCCTTCCCCGGCCAGCAGCAGCTCAACCGATGGGAGTTCGGCGACGGCGTCGCGTTCGTGTACCTCACGGGCGGCGGCATCGGCCGCGCCTCCTTCGGCCCCGACCGGGAGCAGACCTTCGGCCCCGGGGTGCTCCAGATGTGGTGCCGCGAACCCCCGTGCACCTGCCCCGACGGGAGCAACCCCCGCGGCGTCCCCGCCGTCGAGGTGCCGCGCGGCGCGGCGCTCGTGCTCGCCCACACGGGCACCTTCCGCAGCGACGGGGAGGTGATGGTGCGCGCGATGACGCGGGAGGAGGCCTGCGGCGCGCCCGACGCCGCGGTCGACGCGCCGCCGCCCACGGGCGGGTGCGACCCCTGCCTCGACGGGCAGTGGCACATCGACAAGGACAACGAGCGCGAGGCCCTGCGCCGCGTGGTGCCGCAGGCGACCTTCGACCTGCGCGGCGACGTCGTCTTGCGCTTCGCGTGCGGCGACGGCCGCGCCCGCGGGGAGTACCGGCAGTTCTGCATCGACCTGTCGATGCCTGGCGCGGCGGGCTTCACCACGCGCGTCACCGCCGACGGCCCCGTGACCGCGCGCTACCGCACCCGCGCCGGCGGCTTCGAGGGCGACGACGTCAACATCGCCGCCACCTTCCGGGCCGGCGTTGTGGTCGGCGGGGCCTTCCAGCAGGTGCCCGTCCCGTTCGACCGGTCGATGTTCAACGCGGTGCCGACGGGGTCGCGCTACCGCTGCACGGCCGGCACGCTGGAGTTCGACATCCCCACGCCCAACGGGACGCGGCTGCTGCGCTACCGGCGCTGACGCTACGCCGCGCCGCGCGCGCGGGCGCCCGGGGACTCGGTCATCCCGCGCTGGTAGCACGCGCGGCACCGGGCCTCGTAGCTGTCGGCCGCGCCCACCTGCACCCTGTCCCCCCCGCCGCAGGTGCGGAACGACCGGCTCGCCGGCGCGCCGCACGCCGAGCACACCGCGTGGCACTTGGTGACGTGCTCGGCCACCGCGAGGAGCTGCGGCATCGGTTCGAAGGGCTTGCCGAGGTAGTCCTGGTCGAGCCCCGCGATCAGCACCCGCACGCCGCGGTCGGCGAGCTCCTGCACCGCGGCGACGAGCGCGGGCCCGAAGAACTGCGCCTCGTCGATGCCGACCACCTGCGCGTCGGCGTCGACCGCGGCGACGAGCGCGGCGACGTCCTCGACGGGGCGCGCGTCGAGCGACTGGGCGCTGTGGCTGGTGATCCGGGTCTCGTGGTAGCGCCGGTCGATGGCGGGCTTGAAGACCTGCACCTTCTGGCGGCCGATCACCGCGCGGCGCAGGCGGCGGATGAGCTCTTCGGTCTTGCCCGAGAACATCGGCCCGCAGATCACCTCGATCGAGCCGGCGTCGCGTCGTGACGGGTCCATGCGCGCGAGTGTCGCCGCGGCGCGCCGGGAGTCCAACTAGGTGGGGTGGCGGGAGACAGAAGGTGAGTCGTGGCGCGCGCGGCCGAGGGCCCCGTGGCGGAGCTCCCGCGCGCCGGCCGCCCGTCCTTGACAGCGCCACGACGCTCGTGTGTGCTGCGCGGCGCGATGGCCTCGCGTGCGTCCGAGGAGAAGCTGCGCGACCGCTTCGGGCTGGTGGGCAAGACCCTCGGCGACTACCTGATCGAGCGGGTGGTCGCGACGGGGGGCTTCGGCGTCGTCTACTACGGGTCGCACCAGGTGATCCGCCAGCCCGCGGCGATCAAGGTGCTCAAGCTGCCCGACGCGCTCGACCCGCAGGAGCGGGACACGTTCGCGCGGATGTTCCTCGACGAGGCGCAGACGATCGCGGCGCTGAAGCACCCGGCCATCGTGAACGTGCTGGACTTCAAGGTGTCGCCGGTGCCGTCCGGCGGCGACACGCCCTGGATGGCGCTGGAGTGGATCGAGGGCGAGACCCTCGCGCACCAGCTCGCCACCCGCCGCGGCAAGGGGGGCCGCACGCCCCGCGAGTGCCTCGACCTCCTGGCGCCGATCTTCGACGCCCTCGCGCTGGCCCACGCGCGCGGCGTCGTGCACCGCGACATCAAGCCCGCCAACATCATGCTCCCGTCGAAGAACAGCCGCTTCGCCGTCCCGGCCCGGCTGCTGGATTTCGGCATCGCCAAGCTCGTCGACCCCGACGCCGACCCGGGCTCGGGGTACACGGAGACCACCTCCCCGATCCAGGCCTTCTCCCTCCCCTACGCCGCCAGCGAGCAGATCTCCGGCCGCCGCTCGGGCCCCTGGACGGACGTGCACGCGCTCGCCCTGACCCTCGTGGAGATGCTCGTCGACCGGCCGCCGTTCGCGGGCGCCGACCGCGGCCAGATCGTGATGCAGGTGCTGTCGAGCGAGCGCCCGACGCCGGCCCGCTTCGGCGTCGACGCGGGCGCGTGGGAGCCCGTGCTCGCCAAGGCGCTCTCCCTGTCCCCGGCCGAGCGGTACACCAACGCGGGGGAGTTCCTGACGGCGCTCGAGCGGCAGGTGCCGACCGAGGTGACCCACACGCAGGACGCGGCGCAGGGCCCGCCCGCGCCCACGCCGCCGTCGTCGACGACCGCGCCGCTCGCCGCCGGCGGCCGCCCGTCGACGCAGGCCCCCGCGCGCGCGACGCTGCCCCGGCTCGCGGCCCTCGCGGCCGTCACCGTCGCGCTCACGGTCTTCGTGGGGGCGCGCCTCCTCCGCCGCGACGAGCCCCGCGCGCCGCCTGGCTCGCCGGCCCCGCGGCCCGCCGCGCGCGCGAATGCGTCGCCGGTCGCGCCCGTCGCCGCGGCGCTCGCGCAAGCCCCGCCGCCCGCCCCCGCGTCCCCGCCGCCCCCACTCGCCGCCGCGGACCCGCCCGATGCGTCCGCGGGCCCACGCGCGCACCGGTCCCGTCACCGCATGCGCATCCGGCTCCAGTGACGCGCGGTCAGTCGCCGCACGCGTCGTCCGCCGCGCAGGGGGCGTCGTGCGCCGCGTCGTCGCCGTCGGCCGCGGCGTCGAACGCGTCCGACGCGTCTCCGGCTCCGTCCGACGTCGCGGGGACGTCGGACGCGTCGAGGAGCCCCGCGGCATCCGCCGACCCGCCGTCGGGCGCGTCGAGCGACGCGCCCTCCTCGGGCACGTCCGCGTCCGCGACGTCGGGTGACGGGGAGGCGCCGCCGTCGGGCACGTCCGCGTCGAGCGGAGGCCCGCCGTCGTCCGGGGGGGCGCCGTCGGTCGCGTCGGCCGGCGGCGCGACGTCGGGGGGCGCCGACGACCGGTCGGGCGTCGCGTCGACCGCGTCGTCCGGCGCGACGTCGACGGGATGCGCGTCGCCCACGTCGCGCGGCGGCGCGAGGTCTTCGGGGGCGTCGACCGCGGCGTCGGGCTCGTCGCTGACGGTCACCGGGTGGTAGGGGTCGAGGCTGCACCCGACCAGCGCGGCGACCACCGCGAGCGCGCGCACGCTCCGCCCGCTCACAGCGCCCCGCGGAGCAGCAACGCGCCGCCCTCCCCGCCCGCGGGGGCGACGTCGATCTGCCAGGCCGCGCGCCGCTCGTCCGAGGCGCGATAGCGCCCGAGGAGGAACCACGACGCCCCGACGACCACGGCGGCCACGCCCAGGCCGATCGACACGTTGGTGAGCGTGTTGAACGTGCCCGCGCGGTCGTGGTGGCCGAGCGCCGCGCTCACCCCGGCGGCGTTGCAGCGCGCGTTCGGGCACGCGGCGTCGCGGTCGGCGAGCGCCGCCTCGCGCAGCCCGAAGAACACCGCGCCCGCCCCGAGGATCGCGCCGCCGACGCCCGCGACGACCCACGGCGCGCGGCCGCGCCCCTGGACCGTGAGCCAGCCCAGCGAGCGGCGAAGCGCGAGCGTCGCCTCGCTGGGCGGGGGCGGCGGCGGGGGCGGCGGCGCCGCGACCCGCCGGAGCTCGACGCGGAGCACCGTCTCGCGCCCCGCGTCGAGCACGACCTCCCGCACGAACGACTGCTGCGGCGCGTTGGCCGTGACCAGCGCCGACCCCGGCAGTGTTGGCGACGGCACGTCCCACAGCGAGCGAGGGACCTCGATGCCCCGGAGGTACACCCGCAGCCCGTCGGGGGCGTCGGGCGGGACGACCAGGCGGAGGTAGCCGACGCGGGCCCGCAGCGAGGCCCGGAGGCGCCCCGCGGAGGCCAGGATCTGCCGCCGCTGCGGGGTCGTCTCGTCGGCCTCGGCCGCGCGCAGGCAGCGGTCGACGGCGGCGAGCGCGTCGAGCGTGTGGCCCAGCCGGTCGTGCTCCTCCGCGATCAGCAGGAGCACCGACGGCGTCGCGCGCAGCGCCGCCGCCCGCTGCGCGTACTGCAGCGCCTCGGCGTGGTCCCCGCGCTGGTACGCGCGCTCCGCGGCCTCGAGGAGCGTGCCCCGCGCGGCGTCGCCGTCCTCGCTCTGCGCGCGCGCCGGGCGCGGGGCGAGCAGCGCGCAGGCGCACGCCGCGACCGCGCAGGCCCCGGCGAGGCGGCGTCGCCTCCCGTCGGCGGGCGTCGCCGTCGGCGACGGTTCGACGGGTGACACACGGCGGGCGCGCATGAGGGCGGCCGAAGATGTTACCGGCGGGGGCGCGCCGAAGACAGGCAAAACGGCCCGCGGCGCCGGGGATCGCGCGCGGCGCGTCAGTCGCGGCGCGCGTGGCCGAGGGCCCGGTGGCGGAGCGCCCGCGGGAGCACGCCCATCTTCTCGGCCACCTCGACGTTGATCGCCCGGACGGCCGCGGCGTCGTCGGGCGAGACGCCCCGCTCGTGCACGGCGCGGGCGACCATGTTGAGCGCGGTGCGCGCGGTGCACACGTGGCCGAGGCTCCCGCCGAACACCTCCGCGTCGAGGAGGCGTCGGTGCTCGCCGACGCGCCGCTCGGCGTGCATCCGGGCCACGAAGGCCTCGTCGAGGTGGTTGAGGATGTCGACGACGTCGCGCTCGCGCACGTTGCCGTAGCCGTCGCCGCCCTCGACGAGCGGGCAGAGCGCGACCTCGCCGGTGGCCTTCACGCGGAAGGTGGGGGAGGGGCGGAAGAAGTTCTTGCAGCGGAGGGCCTCGTCGGAGTGGGCGGCGAGGTCGCGCTTCGAGCGCCGGAGCTGGACGCCGCCGCCGACGTCGATGAAGTTGCTGACGTAGTTGGACTCGTCGCCGAGCACGCGGCGGAGGGCCACGTCGCGGTCGGGCGCGGGCCCGAAGAGCCGCGCGGAGACGTCCGCGAGCCACGCGAGCGACGTCGACACCGGCACGCCCATCCCGACCACGGCCGACACGCGCGGCTGGAGGCCCGCCTCGCGCGCCTTGTCGAAGCCCTCGAGCACGCGGCGGTAGAGCCCCGGGACGCCGCGGCAGCGGTCGTGGACGTCCTCGGGCCCGTCGAGGCTGAAGACCACGTGCGTGAGGCCGCGCCCGCGCAGCGCGCGGAGGTACGCGCGGTCGTCGGCGTACCGCTCCCCCGCGGCGAGGAAGTTCGTCTCGCCCAGGAACCACCCGCTGGTGGTGACCGAGGCGTGGCCTGCCCCCGCCGCGCGGAGGTACGCGACGAGGTCGAGCCAGCCCTTGCCGTAGAGCGTGACCTCGCCGCCGATGAAGTCGAAGCGCGCGACGCCGAGGGGGAGCATCGCGTCGACCACGCGGCGGAGGGGCGCGGGGTCGGCCGTGGCGTGCGCCTCGAGGTTGGCGTTGCGGCAGTGCGCGCAGTCGAGGTTGCACACGGTGGTGTACTCGAACACCACGCGCGAGAGGTGCTCCAGCGGGTTGCGCGCGTACCGCAGGCGCACGTCGTCGAGCGGGACGTCGTCGTTGACGGAGGCGACGAAGCCGCGCGCGGCGAGGGCGTCGAGCGCGCCGTTGCCCGCGCGGGGGACGGCGCCGTGCGCGAGGAGCTCGCAGAGGAGGCGGTCGTCGTCGCGCGCGAGGGCGGCGTCGAGCGCGCTGGAGCGCGCGAGGTTCTGCACGTAGCGGTGGCCGTAGTGGGAGAGGACGTACTGCATGGCGACCCCCCGAGGAGGGCGCGGAGCATGACACGCCCGGCGCGGCGGTCGAGGCGGCGGGGCGGGGGGCAGCTATCGGGGAGGCGATGGGAAGGTGATGTCGCCAACCCGTCCGGTCTCGAGGTCCGTCACGCGCCCGATCGGGCTGGACGCGGTCGCCCCGTAGAGGACCTCGACCGCGAGATCGGCGAAGTCGGCCGCCCAGGCTACTTCCTGCCCCGGCGCCTCCGAGACGAGGAAGCCGTGCGGGGCGGTGTCTTTCCGCTCCATGCGGTTGGGCGTGGAGTGGATGAGCACGACCGGCATTCCCATGCGGCGTGCGAGCTGACAGAGCACGCCCACGGCGCGTCGGAGCCCATCCGCGTTCCAATAGGAGCGAAGTGCGCGCAGGTCGGTGAGGACGATGCGACGTACGTCGGGGCGTCCGTTCAGCTCGTCGAGCACGACGCGCAAGAAGCGATGCGCGCTGAGGTAGGGGTGGGCGACACCCAGACGGGCGGAATCTCCGTCAGAGAAGCGCTCCCCGAGCGGGAGCGTGAAGCTCACGAGCAAGGCCGTCTTGTCGACGTGGTCTTGCCGAGGGATCTTCAAGCCGAGTGAGATCAGCTTGTCGGGGACGTGGCCGAAGACGGCGACGACAAGGCCGACCCACTTCTCACCCTGGTTCGAAGTGGGGATCAGCAGCTTGCGATCGCCGTCGTTGCGGGACGGCTCGCGCGGCACGCCGACCCCTTCGGGCAGCGTCACGGTCCACGGCTCCAGCCAGGCGCTCGGGCGGGGGAACACCCGCAGCGGCGCGCCCGGTTCGAGGGTGAAGCCGTGCGGCCCCGCGTCAGACGGGCCGAACCGGTGCTTGAGGACGGTGAGCCGCCGCTCGAGGGGGGAGGCGCGCGAGGCGTCGCCATCCTCTGTCGCCAGACCGAGCTCGAGCACGGTGTCGACCGCGAAGACCCACGGCGAGGTCGTGCCCGAGGCGCACTCTTCGAGCAACACGAGCGCGAGGCCCCACTTCGTCGCCAGCTTGCAGACGGAGTCGACGAACTCCCGGGGCGCAGAGCTGCCGATCCGGTAGCCCTCGATCAGTGAGTCGATGACCAACACGCCGGGGGCGGCGCCCGCGTTCGTCAGGCGCTCGACGAAGCGTTCGACCTGCGCGCCGAGGGCCTCCGGGCCCTCCGTGAGGTCGATGAGGCTCGCCTCCACCACCCCCCCCGCGTCCGGGGACACCTCCCCGCGACTCTCCCGGTGACGAATGTTCAGGTGGTTCAGGTCAGTGCGCCACGCCCGCACCTGCGCCTCGAACTCCGTCGGCAGGAGCTCGACGCAGGCGTACGCGATCGGCCCGCCGAAGTGTTTCTGCAGCGCGAGCGCGGCGTGGAAGCCGACGAGGGTCTTGCCCGAGCCCGCCGGTCCGCGCACCAGCAGGACGGTCGCGTGCTTGTCGTCCACCCTGCGAACGCGGCGCAGCCCGCCGCCGAGCACCAGGTCGAGGCCCCGGTCGTCGAGGCTGACGACCTCGCTCACGCCGCCTTCCCCTCCGTGAAGTGACTCCGCACGAGAGCGCGGTTGCGTCGGAGCACGTCGGGCCTCCCGATGTTCCCCGGCGCGAGCCGGTCGAAGGCCTCGGCGATCTCCTCGCGGCGGGCGTCGGACAGCGCCGGGTCCGCCTCGTAACGCCGTGCGAGGTCGTGCGCGCGCTGACGCTGGCCGGCCCGCAACGCCGCCGTGATCGCCCCGACCCTCGCGACGGCCCCCTCGACATCATCGGCGGGGTGCACCGCGGCGAGGGCCTCTTCGTAGCGGGAGACGGTTTCATATGCCGCCGGGGCTCCCGCGTCGCCGGCGTCGGCCAGCCGCTCCGCGTGGAGGATCGCGCGCGTGACGAGCACGTCGAGCATGTCGCCGGGGTCGGAACTCATGGGATGGCCCCTCCCTCGACGGTCGCGGCCAGGATCCGGGGTTCGGCGAAGCTGACCACCAGCGCCGCGCGGACGTTGTTCTTCTCCGCGTGCCTGGAGACCTGCGCCAGCTTCTTGCGGAGGCGCTTCTCCGCGTCGTCAGAGGCGGTGCCGCTCACCTCGAGCGCGAGCGCGAGCTTGCGGTTCGAGGCGCCCTGGAGCAGCCAGTCCGCGAAGCCCTCGCGCTGCACGCGCCGCTTCGCCTGCCACCCCGAGCGCGCGTGCACGAACGCGAGCGCCACGGCCTCCGCGCCGTCCTCCGTCAGCCGGATCTCGTCGACGACGTCGAGCGCCTGCTTCGGTGAGGGGATGGCCGTCCAACGGAGCGTCGCCCCGAAGGTCTCCGCGCCGTTGACGACGTCCGCCGACACGCCAGGGGCGTGCTGCGACCGGGTGAGCGCGAGCGCGCCTCGACGTTGGTAGAGCTCGGCCTCCCCGGCCAGTTGCAGCTTCGGGTGCATCACGCCGAGGCGGTCGAGGTCGAGCTCCACGAGCGGATGATGCCCCCGGCCACCGAGCGCCATCAAGCGCGATCCGGGCGGGGGCGCGCGGCGACCAACCCATGGGTTGGCCCGCTCCGGACCACGCCAACCCATGGGTCGGCCCCCTTCGAGGTCGCCCTTCCCATGGGTTGGCCGCCTCCTGACCCCACCAACCCATGGGTCGGCGCGGCCGCAACCCGCCCGCCCCATGGGTCGGGCGCCTGCGACCCCGTCCACCCCATGGGTTGGTCCGCGCGCGACCCGTCCGACCCATCGGAAGGCCCTGCGCAGAAGCCCCTCCCGCATCGCGCACGCACCCGCGCCGCGTCGACTCGTTGACGCCGCGCACCGCCATCGCGTTGACGCACGGTGCCGCACGAACAGACGCACGACGTCGCACCGACTGCCGCCCCACCGCGCGAAAATCCCTTGCGCTTCGCCGTCGCTGCGACCTCCGGCGCACGCCCGCGCACCGCGCGCGAAGGAGCGGCGGAGCGCGCGCGTCGGTACGATCCGTGATTAAGCGACCACGCAAGGAGGCGCGATGGCGAATCTCGGAGACATCGACGAGACGAGCGAAGCGTTGAGGCCGCTCGGGTGACCGAAGGCCGCGAGCCCCCGTTCCCTCCCGCCAGCCGTTGGGGCGCCGTTGCGGCGCTCGATTGGGCCGGCGGGAGGGGGCGGGCGCGCTCCGGCCGCTACATCCCCGCGGCGACGCGTTCGCTGCCCGGCGCGATCGCCGCCCGCACGCCCCGCGCGCGCCCCGCGAGGTCGCAACCGCCGCTCAGGTAGAGCACCGTCCGCCGCGCGTCGACCGCGAGCGCCGAGGGCGCCGCGAGCGTCGGGTCCGTCCGCGACGTCACCACCGGCGCCCCGAAGCGCGCGAAGCGCACGCCGTCGAACGACGCCGCCATCGTCACCGCCACCGACGGCCGCACGCCCCCGTCCATCGCCTGCGGCACCGACCGCGCCGTGTAGTAGAGCCGCCAGATCGGCCGCCCCACCGCGGTCGTCTCGACGTACAGCGACGGGTCGTCGACCGCGCCCGACTCGAAGCCCACGCCAGCATCCCCCATCGCGCTGGCGGGCCCGCTCGCGCCGAGCAACGGGTCGCGCCGCGGCGTCGCCGGGTCGGCGTCCACCCGAACGAACGCCCCGCCCGCGGCCGCGCGCGCCAGCCAGATCGCGCTCCCGCTCGCGTACGCCAGCACGAGCCCACCGTCGGCCAGAGCCACCACCGACGGCGCCCGCAGCGCGGCCTCCTCGCCCGCGTCGGCGCTCGGCTCCAGCGCGGGCGTCGAGAGCGTCTGCCACGTCGCCCCGTCGGCGCTCCGCGCGAGCCCGAGCACCCCGGCGCCCGTCGCGTAGGCCATCACGAACCCGCCCCCCGGCGCGGCCGCGACGCCCGGCGACGACACCGCCATCGCCTGCCATGGGAGCGTCGCGGTGAGCACATCCGCGGGCTCGTCGACCTGGCGCGCGAGGCCCGCGAGCACGGTGCGGGCGACGGTGCGGCGGCCCATGCGCGTGCGGGTTCCGTAGACCGCGACGCGTCCGTCGGCGAGGCGGACGGCGGAGGGCTCGTCGAAGCTCCCGGCGCCGTCGAAGGCGACGCAACGCGAGCCGCCCGTCTCGTCCGCGGTGAGCTCGCGGAAGGGGCCCGTTCGGTTGTTGGGGAGCTCATCCTCGCCGCCGCCGCGCGAGCCGATCGTCCCGCAGGCCGCGAGCGTGAGCGCCAGGGGCAACGCCGCGCGCGCCATCATTCGAACTCCATCGACGCGGTCGCGCCCACCGCGGGGACGAGGCCGCCGGCTACCACGTCGCCCGTGGGGTCGGTGGGCGAGCCGCGGGCGAACACGCGGTCGGGCAGGATCTGGAGCGCCGCGTGCGCGTCGATTCGCACGGCCCCCGGCACCACCGCGCCGAGGCGCCGGAGCGTGAGCCCGAGGCCCGCGCTGACGGTGTGGCGGTCGCTGTCGTAGAAGCTGGTGACGCCCGCCTGCGCGGGGACGGGCGACGGGTCCCAGGCGTAGCCCGCGCGCACCTGGAGGGCGTGGCGGCCGCCCCACGGCACGGTGAACTCCACGCCGACGCGGGGGATGAGCGTGTCGTGGAAGCGCATGGCCTCGCGCGGCGCCGACGGCGGGATCGCGGGCACGCGCAGGAGCCCGGTGAGCTCGGTGGGGACGGTGAGGTCGAGGCGCGTCTGGAGCGACGAGGTGGGGTTCTCGTAGCCCGACCAGCGCGCCCAGGTGAGGTCGACCAGCACGCGCCAGCGGGGGTTGATCTCCCACGACGCGCCGGCCACCCACTGCTGCGGCTGGTACGCGGTGAGCGTGCGCGACACGAGCGAGTACGCGCCGAGCACCGAGATGGAGTTGGGGTTGGCGGCGGGCCCGGCGACGATGCGCCCGCGCAGCGCGAGGTCGATGCCGAGCTCGAGCTGGAAGGAGTCGCGCCAGGTGAAGCCCACCGTCACGCCGCGCCCGAGGTCGGCCTGCGCGCCGAGCTGCGCGTAGCGGATGGCGGTGAGGTCGGCGTCGACCGCGTGGGTGAGCGCGGTCTCGTTGCCGTTGGTGATGGAGATGACGCCCGTGAGGTCGACCGAGCCGCGCGTCGCGGCCATGAAGGCGACGCCTCCCCCGAGCCGCAGCCAGCGCACGGGGGAGATCGCGAGCATCGCGGCGATGTAGATGCGCTGGAGGCGGACGCCGTAGAGCTCCCAGCGCGGCTGCGCCTGGGGGAAGGCGCGCACCTGCGAGATGCGGTCGTCGGGGAGGTGGAGCGCGAGCCCCACCGCGAAGGGGAGGCCGAACACGCGGCCCGGCGCGGCCACGCCGGCGACGAGTCCGTGCGACGCGGCGACGCCGGTGTCGCGGCCGTTGAGCGAGAGCGACGGCGCGGCGTGGAAGTAGCCGACGTCGACGCGGAAGCCGCGCAGCCGCGCGAGGCCGGCGGGGTTGTAGTAGACGGCCGACGTGTCGCCGACGTCGGCGGTGACGGCGCCGCCGAGGGCGCTCGCGCGCGAGCCGAGGCCGTACATGTCGACCGGGTTGGCGCGGGCGAGGGCCGGCGCGAAGGCGAGCGCGAGGGTGAGGGCGAGCGCGCGCATCAGAACGTCACCGAGGCCGAGACGCCGAGGTGCCAGAGCGTCCCGCCGTGCGAGGTGGCGGCGCCCGACGCGTCGAGCCCGCCGCGCGCGGGGAGCCAGTGGACCTGCGCCCACGCGTCGAGGCCGAAGCGCGAGCCCGCGCCGCGGATGCCCGCGCCGACGCCGAGGGTGAAGGCGTGGCGGTCGTTGTCGAGGAGCTGGCGCGCGGGGACGGCGCGGGGCGCGGGCGAGGGCTCGAAGAAGTAGCCCGCCCGCGCGGTGACGTCGGCCTCGGAGGGGAGCTCCCAGCGGCGCTCGACGCCGACGCGCGGGACGAGCGTGTCGCCGAACTCGGGCGCGGGCGGCGCGGGGCTCGTCGCGGTGGTGGCGGCCGAGGGGCCCGGGTACTCGCTCCATCGCTTCGCGGTGACGCCCGCGGCCACCGTCCACCCGCCGCGCTGCCACGCGCCCTCCACCTGGAGCTGTTCGGGGTCGTACTGGGCGACGCCGGCGACGTTGAGCGGCGGGATCGGGATGCCGAGCTCGGGCGCGGAGATCACCACGGCGAAGCGGGCGACGAGGGCGCCGCGGTAGGTGGCGCCGATGCGCCAGGGGCCGCGCTCCCACGAGGCGCCGACGATGGGCGCGTAGGTGGCGACGAGCTGGTTGTCGATGCGCGTGGTGGAGCGGCCCGCGGCGTCGTTGGTGACGAGGACGTCGCCCTGGAGCGCGGCGAGCGCGGTGAAGCCACCGCCGACGCGGAAGCCGTAGCCGAGGTCGAGGCCGACGCCGAGCTGGAGCGCCACCGACTGCACGCGGTCGGGCAGCACGACGAACTGGGGCGTGGTCGCGCGCAGGATGCGGCCGCGGACGATGACGTTGGTCGGCGTGAAGAACCCGAGCGCGACGCCGACCCGGTCGCGCAGGAAGCCCCCGAAGGGCACGTTGAAGGCGAGCCCGATCAGCGTCGCCGAGCCCGGGTCGGCGGGGAAGTACGCGCCGTTCCGCTCGAGCTCGAAGCCCGTGGCCGCGTAGCCGAAGGTGAACGACCGCCCCCGCACCCGCGACGCGCCCGCGGGGTTGGCGTGCGCGGCGGAGGCGTCGTCGACGAACGAGGCCCCCGTCGCCCCCATCGCCGCGAGCCGGGCGCCGTAGCCGAAGAGATCCTGCGGGGACGCCGCCGCGGCGCCGGGCAGGAGCACCAGGGCCGTCGCGAGGAGCCGTCGCATCACGGCAACCATACAGAACTCTTTGCGCCCCCTGCGACGGGATTCCTCACGGGTGCCGTCAGAATGCTAACGACGGGGATTCGCGCGACGTGCGCAAGGCGGCAAGTTTCGCGGGGCACAACGCTTGCTGCAACGGGTGCACTTCGCTAGAGGAACACCCGACATGAACGCCCGCACGCTCGCCCCGGTCGCCTCGCTCCTGGTCTCCTTCGCGCTCGTGGGGTGCGGCAGCGACCCTGCGCCCGCCCCGATGACGCCCGCCCGCGACGCGGGGGCCGACGCGCCCGTGACGGCCGACGCCGCGCCCGACGCGCCGCCGATGCCGACGGGGATCCCTGTGCTCGGCGCGGGCTCGCACAGCCGCGACCGGGTGCGCGTGACGGTGGTGGCGACGGGCGACGACGGGCTCAACAAGCCGCGCGACCTCGCCTTCAACCCCGAGGCCCCCGAGCAGCTCTGGGTGGTCAACTACGGGTCGAGCCGCGCGACCATCATCCGCAACGTCGGGACGGAAGAGCGCGACGTGAAGACGACCGCGGGCGTCGGCAACACGCACTTCATGTCGCAGCCCTCGGCGCTCGCGTTCGGCGCGCCGGGCACCTTCGCGACGGCGCAGGAGCAGGACGAGCCCACGCAGCGCCAGACGCCGGCGGACTTCATGGGCCCGGTGGTGTGGGACTCCAACTACGACCTGTTCGACAGCGGCGACGACTCGCACCTCGACATGCTGCACAACAGCCCCAACTCGACGGGCATCGCGTGGGAGGCCGACAACGTCTACTGGGTGCTCGACGGCGCGCACCGCTCGCTCACGCGCTACGACTTCCAGACGCTGCACGAGCGGAGCGGCACCGACCACCGCACGGGCACCGTGCTCCGCTACGCCGAGGGGATGCTCACGTACACCCCGGAGGTGTCGAGCCACATGGAGTGGGACGCCTCGACCTCGTCGCTCTACGTGTGCGACCCGGGGAGCAACCGGGTGCTCCGCTTCACGCCCGAGGGCGCGGCGATGGGCACCACGATCATCCCCAACTACGACGGCACCCGGCAGCGCCGGATGACGGGCGGCGAGCTCACCACCTTCGTCGACGGCGCGATGAACGAGCTCCGCAAGCCCAGCGGCCTCGCCCTCGTCGGCGACCGCTTCTACGTCGCCGACGCGGAGACCTCGCGCATCACGGCCTTCGACCGCGAGGGCCGCCGCGTCGACTGGCTCGACCTCTCGGCCGACGTGCCCGCGGGCGGCCTCCAGGGCATCACGCTCGACTCGCGCGGGTACATCTACGTGGTCAACTCGGTCGACGCGCAGGTCATCGAGATCGCCCCGCGGCAGTGAAGCGAGCAGCGCGATGACCCACCGCCCCGACCTCGACACCGTCCACGTCCTCTACGAGAACCCCGACTGGCTCCCGCCCGTGATGGCGGCGCTGGAGTCCGAGGGCTTCCGCCCCGTCCCCTTCGAAGTGCGCGCCTGCGTGCTCGACCCGGCCGCCGAGCCCCCGCCCGGCCTGTGGTGGAACCGCATGAGCCCCTCGGCCCACACCCGCGGCCACGGCGAGAGCATCGCCCTGATGCGCGAGGTGCTCGGCTGGCTCGACGCCTGGGGACGCCGCGTGGTCAACGGCTCGCGCACCTTCGGCTTCGAGGTGAGCAAGTTCCAGCAGGACGTGGTGCTGCGGCGCCACGGGATCCTCACGCCGCGCACGGTGCTGGCCGTCGGCCGCGAGGCCATCTTGAAGGCCGCGGCGACCTTCACGGGCCCGTACCTCATCAAGCACAACCAGGGCGGCAAGGGCCTCGGCATCGCGCTCTTCGAAGAGGTCGACACGCTCGCGGCGCACCTCGACTCGGGGCTCTTCGAGCCCGACCCCAACGGCCAGGTGGTGCTCCAGCAATACATCCGCCCCGCGCGCGAGAACATCACGCGCGTCGAGCTGGTGGGCGGGGAGTTCCTGTTCGCGATGGAGAGCTCAACGGCGGGGGGTTTTGAGCTGTGCCCGTCGGACGTCTGCCAGGCTGAGCGCAAGAAGCCCGACGTGTGCCCCGCCGACGGCGCCGCGACCTTCTCGCCCTCGAAGCTCACCGCCGACGACCCCCTCGTCCGCCAGTACGCCGCCCTTTGCCGCGCCGAGGGCATCGACCTCGCCGGCATCGAGTACGTCGAGGACGCGAAGGGCGACCGCTACACCTACGACATCAACTGCAACACCAACTACAACGCCGCGCTCGGCAAGGCGATCGGCGTCGACGGCATGCGCGCCGTCGCCCGCTACCTCCGCCGCACCTACGCCCCGCGCTGATCTACACTCTTTCACTCCCCCGCGAAGGCCGCTCGGGCGCGCGCGAGGTCGTCGGCGTCGTCGACCTCGTGCCACCGCAGCCCCTCGGTCGACACCGGCGCCATCGCTAGGCCCGCGTCGAGCAGGTCGTTGTACACGTCCTCGTAGTACACGTCGGTGCGGCCGCCCTCGACCGCGCGCGCGATCGCCGCGACGAGCCCCGGCACTGCCCCCGCCGCGAAGCGCTCGACGCCGATCGACTCGCCCGCCGCGCTCGCCGCGTCGAGGCCCTTGCCGAAGCGCGTGATGCGCCCACCGCGCGCCGTCACCTTCATCGCCTCCGCCGGCGGGACGTCGCCCCCGTCGACCAGCGCCGCCGCGTCGCCGCCCGCTTCGAAGAGCCGCGCGAGGAGCGCGCCGTCGAAGGCCACGTCGCCGTCGAGCTTCACCACGTCGCGCCCCGGCGCCACCAGGGCGAGCGCGCGGTGGAGGGAGACGACGTTCTGCGTGGTCGCGTGGTCGGGGCAGTGGGCGAAGCGAACGGGGATCGGCGCGCTTGCGAGGGCCTCGCGCACCTGCGCCTCGCGGTAGCCCGTCGCCACCACCAGCTCGCCCGCGCCGTGCGCCGCCAGCAGCCGCACCATGCGCCCGAGCAGCGTCTCGCGGCCGAGCGGCACGAGGCACTTCGGCACCGCGTCGGTGAGCGGGCGGAGGCGGCTGCCCACGCCCGCGGCCAGGATGATCGCCGTGACCTCGCTCATGCGCCCTCGGTGAAGAAGCGACGCGACGCGCGGCGCTGCGCCGCCACCAGCGGGGCGAGCGCGAGGTTGAAGACGAACAGCCGGGCCACGATGTACCACTCGACCCGGTCGCACGCGGTGGCCACCGCCAGCCCGAAGATGTGCGTGCCGATGCCGTAGAACGTCCACGCGCGCATCAGCCCGCGCTGCCCGGCGAGGAAGCGCGCCGCCGTCGCCGCGGAGTAGCCCGGCATGTCGCGGAAGCGCCCCGGCACGTAGGGGTCGAGCCACGCGAGGGCCTTCATCTGCCGCGAGAGGTACGGCACCGCCACGTGGCGACGGAGCCAGTCGCCCGCGTCGCCGCGCGCCGCCACGAGGTCCTCCGGGTCCTCGCCCTCGCCGTGCTTCGCCTGCGTGTGGTGGAGGTAGATGTTCTTGTAGCGGTCGTAGAGCGTGGTGTGGAAGGCGCCGGAGGCCGTCGCGAGCAGGCCGAGCAGCGCCCACAGCGCCGCCGGCATCCACGTCGCGTGCGCGCCCGCCGCGGGCCCGGGGCCGCCGTGCCGCCACCACACGTGCGCCACCGCCCCCGGCACGAAGGCGAGCTGAACCACCAGGTCGACCGCGCCGTCGAGCATGCGGCCGAAGGGCGAGCTCGTCCCCCGCAGCCGCGCGAGCTGCCCGTCGGAGCAGTCGAGCACCGCCGAGAGCACGAAGAGCGCGGCGGCGGCCCCGAGCCGCGGAGCTCCGACCAGAAACGACGACCACACCGCGGCGCCCGCAAGAATCCCGACGAACATCGACGCCCAGGTGATCTGGTCGGGCGTGACCGGCGTCGGGTACGCCGCGCGGGTGAGCACGTAGGCGAGCGGCCGGTGCACCGCGAGGTCGACGAGCTCCTCCACGTCGAGCGGCTTCAGCATCGCGCGGTAGCTCACCTCCGTCATGGCGCGCGGACGACTAACACAACCGCCGTGGCAACGAAATCCTCGGTGGTTTCCGTCAAGTCGTGCGGGAGGGGCTTCCCCGGCGCCGCGCACCGTGCGATACGTCGCAGGTTTCAGGGGAGGGCGGCCGCGCGAGTAGCGCAGACCTTCGAAACTGCAAGGTTGCAGCATTCCTGACAGTGCGTGTTCAAGCGCGCTTTCCTGTGGAAGCGTAAGCCCCGAAGGCCGCCCCCCCGGGTGGCCCCGCCACGCCCCAGGAGGCATTCGAAGTGACCACCGCCCGCACCCGCCACCACCGCCGCGCGCTCGGCGCCGCCGCGCTCCTCGCGGGCCTCGCGCTGCCCGCCGCGGCGCAGGCCCAGACCGCAGCCGGGTGGGCGCTCGACCGCTACGACCCCGCCGCCGCGGGCGACGTGTTCTTCGCGGCGGCCTTCCCCTGGTACAACGCGCAGGGCAGCGACGTGGCGCTGCGCGGCGGGTTCACCTTCGACTACGCCAGCAACCCCCTCGTGCTCCGCACCGAGGGCAACGGCGCCCCGCAGGTGAACCGCATCGTCGCCGACATGGCCGTGCTCCACGCGCAGATCGGCGTCGCCTTCGCCAACCGCTTCAACGTCAACCTCTCGCTCCCGGTCGGCCTCTACCAGAACGGCGAGCGCTCCATCGGCGGCCTCGCCGCGTCGCGCACCGCCGGCATCGGCGACCTCCGCATCGGCGGCCGCGTCCGACTGCTCGGCGAGGCCGACCGCGACGCCGTCTCGCTCCACGGCGACGCCTCGCTCTATTTCAACTCGGCCCTCCTCGGCGTGTCGCGCGCGACCAACCTCACCGACGACGGCTTCCGCGGGCGCCTCGGCCTCACCCTCGCCGGCCGCGGCGGGCCCGTGCGCTGGAGCGTCAGCGCCGGCTTCCACCTCCGCCAGACCTCCGTCGAGGTCGCGGGGACGCGCATCGGCAACGACCTCTTCGCCACCGCGGGCCTCGGCTTCGTCGGCCTCGACGACCGCCTCACCATCGGCCCGGAGCTCTGGTTCTCCACCGTGCTCACCAGCGCCTTCGAAGAGCGACACACCAACCTCGAGGGCACCCTCGGCGCGAGCTACCTCATCGGCGACCTGATCCAGGTGGGCGTCGCCGCGGGCCCCGGGTTCACCTACGGCGCCGGCACCCCGGCGTGGCGCGGGCTCGTCCGCGTGGCCTACGCGCCGCCCGACCGCGCGCCGCCGCCGGCGCCCGACCCCGACACCGACCAGGACGGCGTGCTCGACCGCGACGATCAGTGCCCCACCGTCCCCCAGGGCGCCAACCCCGACCCCGCGCGCCGCGGCTGCCCGTTGATGGACACCGACCTCGACGGCGTCTTCGACCACGAAGACCAGTGCGTCACCACCCCGCAGGGCGCCAACCCCGACCCCGCGCGCCGCGGCTGCCCCCGCGGCGACCGCGACGGCGACACCGTCTTCGACGACGAAGACCAGTGCGTCGACGTCCCCATGGGCGCCAACCCCGACCCGACGCGCCGCGGGTGCCCCGCGCGCGACGACGACTGCGACGGCGTCTTCAACCACGAAGACCAGTGCCGCCACGAGGCGCGCGGCGACCACCCCGACCCGGCGCGCGCGGGCTGCCCCGTGCCCGACCGCGACCGCGACTCGGTGCCCGACAGCGCCGACCACTGCCCCGACGAGGTCGGCGCGCCCTCCACCAACCCGGCGCTCAACGGCTGCCCCGGCTCGCTCGGCGCGCGCATGCAGAACAGCGTGCTCACCTTCCCGCCCGAGCACCAGGTCCACTTCGAATCCGACCGCGACCGGATCGACGCCGCCGCCAGCCAGGCCGTGCTCGCCCGCATCCTCGACGTGCTCCGCGCCACCGAGAACGTCCAGCGCGCCCGCGTCGAGGGCCACACCGACGAGGTCGGCGACGACGCCTACAACCTCGACCTCTCGCAGCGCCGCGCGGGCCGCGTCCGCGACTGGCTTGCTGCCCACGGCATCGCCGCCGACCACCTCGACGCCCGGGGCTACGGCGAGACGCGGCTCATCCGCTCCGCCGTCGGCGCGCGCGGCTCGGCCATCACGCACATCCACGCCGCCAACCGCCGCGTCGAGGTCGTGATCGAGATCGCGCCGCCGCCCGCGCCCACGCCCGTCACCCCCGACCCGACGCCCGCCGTCCCCTGCGAGGTCGTGCCCGAGTCGGCCGCCCACTGACGCCCCGAGGCCACGCTCCCCATGATGCCCGCCGATATCAGCCGCCGCGAGAGACCGCAAGGTTGCAGCAATCCTGACAACCGGCGCCCGGTCGCGCTCTCCTCGCGCGGCGAAGCACCCACGCTCCGAGATCTTCCCCTTCAGGAGGCACCGCATCTCCCCATGACGTCCGACACCCAACGTACACCGCGCGCCGCGCTGCTCGGCGCCGCCGCGCTGCTCGGCGGCGCGCTCCTCCCCGCGACGGCGCAGGCGCAGACGTCCGCAGGCTGGGCCCTCGACCGCTACGACCCGACGCCCGCGGGCGACGTGTTCTTCGCGTCGGAGTTCCCCACCTACGGCGGCGAGGGCCGGAGCTTCGCGCTGCGCGGCGGCCTCGTCTTCGACTACGCTCGCAACCCCCTCGTCGCCCGCTACGACAGCGGCGGCCAGGAGCGCGTGACCCGCATCGTCTCCGACATGGCCGTGCTCCACGCGCAGTTCGGCGTCGCCTTCGCCAACCGCGTCGGCGTGCACCTCTCGCTGCCCATCGGGCTCTACCAGGACGGCGAGCGCTCCATCGGCGGCCTCGCCGCGTCGTCGTCCGCCGGCGCCGGCGACCCCCGCCTCGGCGTCCGCGTGCGCATCCTCGGCCGCTCCGACCAGGACGCCATCTCGCTCCACGCCGGCGGCCAGCTCTATTTCAACGCCGGCATCTTCGGCGCGACGCGGTCGAACAACCTCACCGACGAGGGCTTCCGCGGCCGGCTCAACCTCACCCTCGCGGGCCGCGGCGGGCCCCTGCGCTGGAGCTTCGGCGCGGGCTTCCACCTCCGCCAGACCTCCGTCGAGATCGCCGGCACGCGCGTCGGCAACGACCTCTTCGCCAACGGCGCCATCGGCTTCGTCGCCCTCGACGACCGCCTCACCATCGGCCCCGAGCTCTGGTTCTCCACCGTGCTCACCAACGCCTTCGAAGAGCGCCACGTCAACGTCGAAGGAACCCTCGGCGCCCACTACCTCATCGCCGACACCATCCTCGTCGGCGCGGGCATCGGCCCCGGCTTCACCTACGGCGCCGGCACCCCGACGTGGCGCGGCCTCGTCCACGTCGCCTACGCGCCCTCCGACCGCGAAGCCGACGCCGCCCCGCCGCCCGACACCGACAACGACGGCGTGCTCGACCCCGACGACCTCTGCCCCACCGTCCCCCAGGGCGCCAACCCCGACCCCGCGCGCCGCGGCTGCCCGCTCATGGACACCGACCAGGACGGCGTCTTCGACCCCGACGACCAGTGCGTCACCGAGCCCCAGGGCGCCAGCCCCGACCCCAACCGCCGCGGCTGCCCGCGCCGCGACACCGACGGCGACACCGTCTTCGACGACGAAGACCAGTGCGTCGAGGTGCCGATGGGCCCCAACCCCGACCCCGAGCGCCGCGGCTGCCCCGACGGCGACGACGACCGCGACGGCGTGCTCAACCACGGCGACCAGTGCCGCACCGTGCCCGCCGGCCCGCAGCCCGACCCGTCGCGCCCCGGCTGCCCCATCCCCGACCGCGACTGCGACTCGGTGCCCGACAGCGTCGACGCCTGCCCCGACCGCCCCGGCGCGCCCTCCACCAACCCGCAGCGCAACGGCTGCCCCGGCCGCGTCGTCATCGAGGGCAGCGTCCTGCGCATCCTCGAGCCCGTGTACTTCGCGCTCAACGCCGACCGCATCCTGTCGCGCAGCGAGCCCGTGCTCACCGCCGTCACCGACGCCCTGCGCGCCGCGTCGTACATCCGCCGCGTCCGCATCGAGGGCCACACCGACGACCAGGCGAGCGACGAGTACAACCTCGACCTCTCGCAGCGCCGCGCCAACAACGTCCGCGCGTGGCTCATCGCGCACGGCATCGAAGAGGGCCGCCTCGAGGCGCGCGGCTTCGGCGAGTCGCAGCCCGCGGTTCCCATCGACGGCCTCACCGGCCCGCGCCTCAACGCCGCCCGCGCCGAGAACCGCCGCGTCCGCTTCGTCGTGACCGACCCCGACCCCAACGACCCCAACGGCGGCGGCGGCAACGGCCCCACGCCCGGCACCGGCGACAACACCCGCCCCTGCCCGCGCACCGACGCCCCCGCCCCCGCGGCGCACTGACGCTCCCCTCCGCCGCGCGCGAAGGACGTTTCCTCGCGCGCGGAGCCCCCTCCGTGGCATCAGAGCGGGCGATGCGCTCGCCCCTCGCCGCCATCTTCTTCATCGTCGCGGTCGACGTCCTCGCCTTCACGCTCATCGTCCCGCTGCTCCCCTTCTACGCCGAGCGCTTCGGCGCGACGCCGTCGGACGTCGGGATGCTCGTGTCGGTGTTCGCGCTCGGGCAGCTCGTCGCCGGGCCCTTCCTCGGCAACCTCTCCGACCGCGTCGGCCGCAAGCCCGTCCTCGTCGTCAGCCAGCTCGGCACGCTGCTCGGCTTCCTCCTGCTCGCCGAGGCCCGCACGCTCGCCGTGGTCTTCGCCGCGCGCGCCCTCGACGGCGTCACCGCGGGCAACCTCACCGTCGCCCAGGCCGCCATCGCCGACGTCACCCCGCCCGAGCGCCGCACGCGCGCCTACGCCGTCATCGGCGTCGCCTTCGGCCTCGGCTTCCTCGTCGGCCCCGCGGCCGCGGGCGCCCTCGCCACGCGCGACGTCCGCCTCCCCATCTGGTGCGCCGCGGGGCTCTCCGCGCTAAGCATCGTGCTCACGCTCGCGCTCCTCCCCGCGCCCGCCGACGTGCCGCCGCGCCCCGAGGGATCCCTCCGCGGCGAGAAGGCCCCGCACCCGCCCGCCGAGCGCCGCCTCGGCCTGCTCGACTGGCGCGTCTACCGCCGCCCGCTCGCCGACCCGCGCGTCGCGCCGCGCCTCGTCCAGTACCTCCTCTTCGGCGTCGCCTTCACGCTCTTCACCTCGGGCTTCGCGCTCTTCGCCGAGCGCCGCTTCGTCACCGCCGCGGGTACGCCTTGGGGTCCTCGCGAGGTCGGCTACGCCCTTGCCGCGTCGGGCCTCCTCGGGGTCGTGCTCCAGGGCGGCCTCGTCGCCCGCGCCGCCGCGCGCTTCGGCGACGCGCCGCTGGTGGTGTTCGGCTTCGCCTTCCAGGCCCTCGGCCTCGCCGTCCTCAGCGCGAGCCACACGCGCGAACACCTCGCCGCCGTGATCGTGCTGATGGGCGTCGGCAACGCCCCGCTCCGCCCCGCGCTCACCAGCCTCGCCACGCGCGCCGCGGGCCCCGAAGACCAGGGCCTCGTGCTCGGCCTCGCCCAGTCGCTGATGTCCGTCGCGCAGGTGCTCGCGCCGCTCGCCTCCGGCGCGCTCATCGGCCACGCGCAGCTCGGGGCCTGGGCGCTCACCGCCGCCGCCGTCTCCGCGGTCGGTGCGCTGCTCGCCGCACGGAGCGCGAAGGGTGACGCCCCCGGTGGCCATGGCGATTCCCTCGGCCGCCCCGCGTAGGACGACTTGACGGCTCGCGCGCGGCGCCCCAACCGTGGCATATCCGGTGCTCACGGGGTCCGCAGCACCCGCACGGAGGGAGTCCCCACCCATGATGACCAGGCTCGTTCTCGCCGCCCCTTTCACCCTCGCCGCCGCGCTCGCGCTCGGCGGGTGTTTCCAGTTCGCCAACGAGCGCTCGGGCGCCGAGGGAGGGTCGTCTTCCTCGTCCACGCCGACGGCCTCGGGCTACTACAACGCCGTGGGCGAGGCCGACATGCTCCAGGGCGCGATGGGCAACGTCACCAGCTTCACCCAGCAGTCGCCCGAGATGCGCATCACCGGCTCGCGCACCAGCGCCACCGTGCGCATCGACGCCGCCGACACCACCGCGCGCTGGTGGGTGATGACCAACCTCACCATCACCGGCGGGCTCGACCACGCCTCGCTCCTGCCCGGCGCGCACCTGGTGTTCACGCGCACCGCGCCCTCCGTCAACGGGCTCCGGGTGAGCGCGCTCGGGTGCTCGGGCCCGTCGCGCCCCAACTACACCTACGACCACACCGCCGACGCCGTCACCGTCGACGTGCTCCCCGGCAGCGCGCCCGACACCCGGCGGATGGTCTTCAAGGCCGTCTACACCCACGGGAGCGTGACGCAGCAGGTGCAGGGCTCCTTCGAGTACGAGCCGCGCTGATCGCCCTACGCCACAAGGCCCGCGCCGCGGTAGCCTCCGCGCGCCATGCAGCCCGCCTCCCCCCTCCGTGAGTGCCTCGCGCGCGTGAGTGCGCTCCTCGCCGAGAGCCCCCGCGCCTCCCGCCGCGCGCTCTCCGCCGCCGTCGCCCCGCTCTTCGACGAAGAGGCCGACGCGCTCTGGTACGCCCACCTCGCCGTCGCCCTCCTCCGCTGGAACCACGGCGCCGTCCACGAGGGCCTCGCCGCCGCGCTCCCCGCGTGGGAGCTGAAAGACCTCCGCACGTACCAGTCGTTGCAGGTCGCCGCGAACCTCTCGGCCGAAGGGCACCGCGTCACCTTCGCGAACTTCGACCTCGACCGCCTCGTCTTCGCCACCCACGCGCCCCGCGGCGCGAAGCGGGCCCGCGTCTACGACGACGGCGAGCGCGTGGCCGAGGGCGACGAGGTCGGCGGGCTCGTCGCGCTCGGCGAGGTGGCCTTCCTCCTGCGCAAGGGCAAGCGCTGGCGCGCGGCGCATGGCGACGCGAAGAGCCGCCCCTTCGACCGCGTCGAGCGCGGCGTCGTCCACGGCGAGCGCCCCGTCTACGTCGTGCGCGACGGCGCGAAGCGGCGCGTGATCGACGGCGCCTCCGACGGCCCCTCCTTCGCGCGCGTGACGCTCCCCGCGTGGGCCGGCACGATGCTGGAGGCGGCGCCGGAGTTCTTCGTCGAGTACGAGGAGGACGGCCCGCTCGTGTACGCCGCGAAGGGCAAGCGCGGGTGGACGGTGGTGCGCGACGGCGTCGCCGAGAAGCTCGCGTGGGACAAGCTCGAAGACCTCGTCGTCCGCGACGGGGAGCCCTGCTACCGCGCCGCCATCGCGCGCCGATGGGTCGTGGTGGAGGGAACGCGAAAGTCCCCAGCCTACGACGAGGTGCCGAAGGTGACCTGGGTCGGCGGCCGCGCCGTCTACCGCGCCCGCTCGGGCAAGCGCTGGACGCTGGTCGACGCCGACCGCTACCGCCACTGGTACGACGAGCTCACCCGCGGCGAGATGCGCGACGGCGAGCCCTTCTACGCCGGGCGCGACCACGCGGGCTGGTGGGTCCACCACGGCGAGCGGCGCTGGGGCCCGTACGCGGGCGTGTCGCTGCTCCCGCCGCCCTTCGCCGAGTCGGCCGACGAAGACGAGCGCGCGCCGACGGGCGTGGCGTACGCGGCGATGGCCCCCGACCACGCGAGCGAGGCGGTGTACGTCGACGGGCGCGAGGCCGCCGCGTTCGAAGGGATCTTCGCGGCGCACTGGACCACCGCGGGCGTCGTCTGCGCCGGCTACCGCGCGGGCAAGGTGGTCGTGCGCGACGTCGACGGGCGCGAGGTCGCCTCCGCCGACACCCTCGCGTACCTCGACCCGGAGAGCGAGGCGTTCTTCGATCGCGTCGACGGGAAGACGTGGTTCATCTCGATGGACGGGCGCAAGCGGCGCTTCCACGCCGGCGCGTGGGCGTCGCCCGCGGTCGACGAGGTCGTCCCGCTGTGGCTCACGTGCCGCGGGGAGCCCGTCTACGGCGCGCGCGAGAGCCGCGCGTGGTCGGTGCGCGTGGGCGCGGCGGAGCACCCGGTGAAGAAGCGCCCCGAGGCGGCGTGGCGCGCCGACGACGCGGACGACGGCTCGTTCACGGTCACGCTCGCGGGCGGCAAGACGGTCGACGTGGTGGTGTGAGCGGCGAACGCGGGTACACTCCCGCGCCGTGAAGCTCCTCTTCGAGGTCGGAGAGCTCGTGTCGGGCAGCTACGAGGTGCGCGCGCTCCTCGGCGGCGGCGGGATGGGCCAGGTCTTCGACGCGCAGGACGTCGCGCTCAACCGCCGCGTGGCGCTCAAGGCCGCGCAGCCGCACCTCGACCGCGGGCTGCTGCGGATGGAGGCCCAGGGGCTCGCGGCCGTGCGCCACCCGGGCGTCGCGGCGGTGTACGCGGCGGGCGAGCACCGCGGGGTCCCGTGGTTCGCGATGGAGCGGCTGCTCGGCGAGACGCTGGAGCACCACGCGCACGCGCGGGCGGCGGAGGGCGAGGTGTTCTCGGTGCGCGACGCGCTCGGGGTGCTGGTGCCGCTGGCGTCGGCGCTCGCGGCGGTGCACGACGCGGGCATCGCCCACCGTGATGTGAAGCCCGCCAACGTGATGCTCACCGTCGGCGAGCGCGTGGTGCTGACGGATTTCGGGGTGTTCGCCACCGAGCGCTCGGTGCGGCCCGAGGCGCCCGCGGTGGGCACGGTGGAGTACATGGCGCCCGAGACGATCTCGGCCACCACGTCGCCGGGCAACGCCTTCCTCGTCGACGTGTACGCCTTCGGGGTGCTCGCGTTCGAACTCCTCTCCGGCCGCGTCCCCTTCCTCGGCGAGACGCCGCAGCGCACGCTCTCGATGCACGTCAAGGCGCCCGTCCCGTCGCTCGCCGACGAGCGCGACGACGTCCCGCCCGCGCTCGACGCCCTCGTGCGCGAGCTCCTCGCCAAGGACCCGCTCGACCGCCCGCAGTCGATGGAGTCCGTCGCCGCGCGCCTGCGCTTGCCCGCGATGCGCTCGATGAGCGCCGTCCGCTCGTCGCCGCCCGGGAGCGCGTACCCGTCGATCCCGCCGCCGCCGATCCGCGAAGTGCGGTAGCTACTGGAGGACGAGCGCGGTCGCGCGGGTGATGCGCGCGGCGCGGACGACGCCCATGAGCTCGTGCGAGCAGCTCTCGGCGCGCATGTCCCAGAGCCCGCGGGGCACCTGGACGGTGCGCGCGGCGCCCTCGTCGATGGTGGCGCTGCCGAGGATGTCGTCGCCCCAGCGGTCCTGCCCCGGCGGCGAGAGGAAGAGGAAGCACACCGCCTCGCTCATCCGGTTGGTGAGGTTCAGCGGCACGCCCGTCCCGTCGGACACGGTGGCGGGCCGCGACGACGCGCACCCGAGCGCGACGAGGGCGGCGAGGGCGACCGCGCGCACCGTCACTCCGCGATGGCCGCTTCGAGCGCGCACGTCACCATCTCGACGAAGCCCGTCTGCCGCGCCTCGGGGCTGATCGACTCGTGCGTGACGAGGCTGTCGCTCACCATCAGCGCGGCGAGCGCCCGCACGCCGTGGCGCGCCGCGAGGGTGTAGAGCCCGGCGGCCTCCATCTCGCACGCGAGCACGCCGTAGGCGGCCCAGCGCTTCCACGCCTCGGCGTCCTCGTCGTAGAAGGTGTCGGTCGAGAACACGTTGCCGACGTGGACGGTGAAGCCCCGCGCCACCGCCGTCTCCCACGCGCGGCGCAGCAGCCCGAAGTCCGCCAGCGGCGCGTACGTCATCCCCGCGAAGCGCCCGGTGACGAGGCTCGAGTCGGTCGACGCGCCCTGCGCCAGCACGAGCTCGCGCATCCCGACGTGCGTCTGGAGCGTGCCGCACGTACCGACGCGGATCAGCGTCTTGACCCCGTAGTGCCGGATGAGCTCGGTCGCGTAGATCGCGCTCGACGGCACGCCCATCCCCGTCCCCTGCACCGAGACGCGCCGGCCCTTGTAGGTGCCGGTGAACCCGAGCATCCCGCGCACCTCGTTGTGGCACACCGGGTCGGTGAAGAAGCGCTCGGCGATCAGCTTCGCGCGCAGGGGGTCGCCCGGCAGAAGAACGATGTCAGCGATGTCGCCGGGCTTCGCGGAGAGGTGCGGGGTGGCCATGGGGAGTTCTCGGCCGCGGATGATGGCACCATTCCGTCGCGCGATGACACCCCGTTCGTGCGTCACGAAACGCGCGGTGTGCCCCGGCGGCACGCGCGTCGCGGGCGCCCGACGCCCGCCCGACCCACGGCGGCACAGCCCGAAGCGCGCGGCGCCCGCTGTTCCGAAGGCGTTTCGGTGGTACGGTCCCTGCTCAGGAGCGACCCGGTGATTCAGAAGGGAACCATCCTCGGCGAGCGCTACGAGCTGACCGACCGCCTCGGCGAGGGCGGCATGGGGGCCGTGTGGGTGGCCCGCAACACCGCGGTGGGGGGCGCGGAGGTGGCGGTGAAGGTGATGCACGCCAACCTCGCGGCCGACGCGACGGCGGTCGAGCGCTTCCGCAACGAGGCGAGCATCGCGGCGCGCATCGGGCACCCCAACATCGTGCGGGTGTTCGACTTCGGCCTCGGCGACGACGGCGCGCCCTACATGGTGATGGAGCGCCTGCAGGGCGAGAGCCTCGCCGACCGCCTGGAGCGCGAAGGAACGCTCGCGCCGAAGGAGGCCGCCCGGCTCCTGGCGACGGTGCTCGAGGCCCTCGCGGCGGCCCACGCGCTCGACGTCCTCCACCGCGACCTCAAGCCCGAGAACATCTTCCTCGCCCGCGAGGGGAGCGCGGTGGTCCCGAAGATCCTCGACTTCGGCGTGTCGAAGATCCTGGGCGACGACGCCGAGCGCACGAAGATGACGCGCACCGGCGCGCTCATCGGGACGCCCGCGTACATGTCCCCCGAGCAGGTGATGGGCGCGACGGTCGACCTCCGCTCCGACCTCTGGGCGATGGGCGTCATCCTCTACGAGCTCGTCTCCGGCCGCCTCCCCTTCGACGGCAAGAACTACAACGCCGTCCTCGTCCGCATCGCCACGGGCGACACCGACCCGATCACGATGCACGTCCCCTCGGTCGACCCGGGGCTCGCGGCCATCCTCGAGCGGGCCATGGCGCGCAAGGCCTCCGGGCGCTTCCCCTCGGCGGAGGCGATGCGCGAGGCGCTCACCGACTGGGTCGAGGGCCGCTGCTCGGTGGCCGCCGTCCGCGCGCCCCGCACGCCCTCCGGAACCGACCGCTCGACGCCCTTCGTCTACGAGCAGTCCGACACGCTCCCGGGCGCCACGACGTTCGGCGGCGCGCCCGCGCGGCGCCCCTGGTGGATCGCCGCAGCCGCGGCCGCGACGCTCGCGCTGGCGGTCGGTGTCGCCGCGCGCAACCCCTTCACGCGCCCGCACGAGGCCAACGCGGCGCTGACGCAGCGGGCGACGTTGCGCATCGGCGCGCTCCCGCCGGGCGCGCGGGTGACGGTCGACGACCAGACGGTGATGCTCCCGGCGCAGATCACCGCGAGCGACCACCGCGTCCGCGTCTCCGCGCCCGGCTACCGCGAGTGGATGCAGGTGGTTCCGCGCCCCACCGGCGACGTGAACCTCGCGTTCGACGGCGAGCGCCTCCCGCCCGAGGCCCCGCCGGCGCCTGCGGTGGCGGCGGTCGCGCAGCCCGGCGCCGCGCCAGTGATCGCGCCGGCCGCCGTCACGCACCGCCGCCCCGCGCGCAACGCGAGCCGCGGCGCGCACGGGCGTACGGGGTCGATCAACGACCACATCGGCGGCGAAGAACGCTACTGAGCGGCGCGCCGGTGCGCGTCGACCGCGCTGGCGAGCGCGGACAGCTGCTCCGGCGCGAGCGTCTCGGGCCGAGCGCCCGGGTCGACGCCCGCGGCCTCGCACACGCCCGCGGCCGCGTCGCGCGGGACGAGCCCCGAGAGCCCGTTGCGCAGCGTCTTCCGCCGCGCCGCGAAGAGCGCGTGGACCACCGCCTGAAACGTCTTCGTCTCCAGCGCGCGCGGCACCGCCAGCGGCGTCAGCTTCACCACCGTCGAGTGAACCCGCGGCGCCGGGTGGAAGCACCCGGGCGACGCGTTCACCACCCGCTCCACCGCGCACCCGGCCTGCGCGAACACCGACAGCGCGCCCCAGTCGTCGTCGTTGGGCTTCGCCAGCAGCCGCTCGGCCACCTCGCGCTGCACCATCACCACCGCGACGCGCCACGTGATCGGCGGCGTCTGGATCACCCGCAGCAGCCGCCCGGTGATCTGGTACGGCAGGTTGCCGACGATCGCCGTGGGCCCGGCAGACGCGACGGCGGCGTAGTCCCACGCGGCGGCGTCGGCCTCCACCACCTCGACGTTGGGCGGGAGCTCGTCGGCGAGGAGCCCGCGCACCATGTCGCGGTCGCGCTCGATGGCGACGACGCGGCGGCAGCGCGGCGCGAGCATCTTCGCGAGGGTGCCGGGCCCCGTGCCGATCTCGACGACGGTCTCGTCCGCCCGCGGGTCGACCGCGTCGACGATGGCGCGCGCGACGGGTTCGGCGACGAGGAAGCACTGGCCGAAGCTGTCCTTCGGGCGGAGGTGATGGCGCCCGAGGAAGCGCCGCGGGTCTTCGAATCCGCTCTCGGTCATCGGGCCCTCGGGGAGGCCGCGCGGCGGAGCCAGCGGGCGAACGGGTCCTTCGCGGCGGCGAGGTAGAGCGCGACGCCGGAGGCCGCGAGGCGCTGGCGCATCTCGTCGAGTCGGTGTCGCTCCTCGCCGGTGTAGAGCGACACCACGGCGTCGCGGCGGGCGCGCTCGGCCTCGCTCATCACGGCGGGGGCGCGGCCGGCGAAGTCGGGGCCCGCGGGGGCGACGAAGGTCACCCGGTGGTGCTTCTGGCGCATCCGGCCGAGCGCGAGCTTCACGGGGCTGAGGTCGCCGACGGCGTCGAGGTCGCTCACCACGAGGACGGTGCGGGCCTCGCGGGCGCCCGCCACGGCGGCGTCGAGCGCGAGCGCGAGGCCGCGCGCCTTGGCCGCCCCCTCCTCGTCGTGCTTGAGCGGCAGCGGGATCGCGCGCGACCGGCAGAACGCCCGCAGCGACCGGAGCACCGGGTCGCGCTCGACGATGGGCGCGCGGGCGAGCGGGTCGTGCTCGATCGCCTTGAGCGCCATGCGCTGGAGCCGCAGCCTCCCGTCGGAGGGCGTCGCGTCGCGGAAGGCGTCGACGCCCTCCTGCTCGCGGAAGTAGCGGGCCACCGTCTCGATGAGCGCGTCGTCGTCGACGTCGGTGAGGTCGGCGTCGACGAGCGCGCGCAGGTCGACCGCGGCCTGAACCACCTGGCGCAGGTGCGCGGCGCCGTCGCCGGGGGCCATGGAGCACACCACGCGGCGGTCGAAGGCGACCATCCCGAGGCGGTCGCCCGCGGCGAGGGACTGACGCGCGGCCTGCGCGACGAGCTCGATCGCGTAGTCGACCTTGGCGGCGCCCCGGTCGTCGCCGCGCATCGTCGCCGAGGCGTCGACCACCAGCACGCGGGTGGACTGCGACTCGTCTTCGGTCTCGCGGACGAGGAGCTTGCCGCGGCGCGCGCTGGCGGCCCATGCGACGCGTCGCAGCGGGTCACCCGGCTGGTGCTCGCGCAGCTCGCGGATCTCGGACCCGTCGCCCGCTCGGCGTTCGGCGCGGCCTGCGCGGAGGGCGGCGGCGCGCTCGGGGCGGGGTCGCGCGCGGCCCTGAGAGACGCCGCCGAACGCGCGGGGCTGCACCTCCATTACGATCGGGTTGGGGAAATAGAGGGGAGCCCACGCGATGCCGAGCGGGCCCGAGAGCGTCATCCACGCGCCGTGGAGCACGTGGCGGCCGGCGTGGGCGGGGCGAACCTCGAGGTCGAAGGTGGCGACCGCGCGCGGCGGGACGACGACGCGCGCGCCCTTCCAGCGCGCGTGGCGGAGGCCGGCGGAGAGGGCGAGGCGCGGGGTGCCGAGGGTGAGCTCGCCGTCGGTGGGGTTGCGCACCGCGACGCGGAGGGTGACGGGCTCGTCGGGCCGGCGCGCGTGCCCGGGGCGGATGGGCATCCACCAGGTGAACTCCAGCCGCTCGCGGCGCATGCGGCGCGGCAGCGGGACGGCGGCGACCCACGCGAGCGCGACGGCGGTGAGCGCGGCGCTGCCGGCGAGGGCGACGGGCCCGACGCCGCCGAGGAGGCCGCCGACCGAGAGGCCGACGGCGCCGATGAAGGCGAGGCGGCCGGTCTGGCTGAGCGAGGGCACCGCGGGCCCTTTAGCGGTTCTCCGCGAGGGAGGTGGAGACGGCGCCGTGGGCGTGGAGGTCGGGGCGGGCGTCGGCGCGGCGGTAGGGGACGCGCGAAAGAACCTCGTCGAGCAGGGCCTCGCGGGTGAGCCCCTCGGACTCGGCCTCGGCGGTGAGGATGAGCCGGTGGGCCATGACGTGCGGCGCGACGCGCTTGAGGTCGTCGGGCAGCACGAACGCGCGGCCGGCGATGAGCGCGGCGGCGCGGGCGGCGAGCACGAGGCCGAGCGACGCGCGCGGCGACGCGCCGAGGGCGACGCGGGGGTGCGCGCGGGTGTACTGCGCGAGGGCGACGGCGTAGGCGTACACCTCGTCGTCGACGTGGATCGAGTCGGCCACCTGCTGGAGCCAGAGCACCTCGCCGAGCGACGTCACCGCGCGCGGCTCGGGGGGCTTCGCGGCGTAGGTGCGGAGGATGCGGACCTCGTCGTCGGCCGAGGGGTAGGGCACGACGATGCGCATGAGGAAGCGGTCGACCTGCGCCTCGGGCAGGGGGTAGGTGCCCTCCTGCTCGATGGGGTTCTGCGTGGCGAGGACGAAGAAGGGCGAGGCGAGGCGGTGGGTCTCGCCGTCGATGGTGACCTGGCGCTCCTGCATGGCTTCGAGGAGGGCGCTCTGGGTCTTGGCGGGCGCGCGGTTGATCTCGTCGCCGAGCACGACGTGGGCGAAGACGGGCCCGGCGCGCAGGGTGAAGGTGCCGTCGCGCTGCGAGAGCACGTAGGTGCCGGTGATGTCGCTCGGCAGGAGGTCGGGGGTGAACTGGATCCGCTTGAACGACCCGCCGATGGCGCCGGCTACGGCCTTGATGAGCGTGGTCTTGGCGACGCCCGGGACGCCCTCGAGCAGGCAGTGCCCGCGCGCGAGGAGGGCCGTGAGGATGAGCTCGGGGATCTCCGCATGGCCGACGAACGACCGCCCCACCTCGTCGAGCACGGTGCGGGCGAGGGCCTTCGCGCGGGCGACGGTCTCGTGCGCCGCGGGGGGGCTCTGGGGGCCGTTCGGGTCAACCATCGCGGGTCCTTTCGAGGGCGCGGAGGATGGCATCGATCCTCCGCCAGATCGACAGAAAGCGCTCGGGGCGCACCTCCGGAGGCGACGGGTCGGAGGCCGCGTCGCGGAGCGCGTCGAGTTCGGTGAGGAGGGCCACGCCGTCGCGGGCGGCGGCCTCGCCGATGCGCGTCCCCGAGCGGCGCAGGAGCGCGTGGACGTCCGCGGGCGGGCGCACGCCGAGGCCCTTGAGCAGCGCCTGTTCGAAGTAGTTGCGCGCGCGCAGGGCGGGCACGAGGAGGTTGACCTTGCCGGCGGCGTAGAGGGCGACGCGCTCGGCGACGCCCGCGGCCGCGCCGACGGGGCCGCGCGGGCCGTAGCGCTCGCTGGGACGTCGGCCCCACACGAGGGCCCCGGCGACGCAGGCCGCGGCGAGGCTCAGGAGCATCGCGAGGGGCCGCAGCGCCGACGGCGCGCCGAGGGCGCGGGAGAGGGCCGAGAGCGAGTCGTTGAGGGTGTTGACGGCCTCTCGGACGGGCGTGCGGGCGCGGCTCCGGCCGCGGTAGATCCCGGTGACGCGGGTGTCGCCCCACACGAGGTGGACGCGCCGTCCGTCGGCGAGGAAGGTGAGGAGGTTGCGCGCGAACTGCCGGTTGCCCGGGAAGCGCATCATGGTGTTGACGAGGACGGAGGGGTCGCCGCCGACGACGAGCTTGCCCTGCCCGATCTGCCCGACGAGCAGGAAGCCTTGCGGTTGCGCATCGCCGGGCGGGACGAAGTCGAACACGGGCGTGAGGCCCGGGTGCGAGAGGGCCGAGGGGATGTTGGTGACGAGCACGTCGACGCCCTCGGCGAGCGCGTGGGCCGAGCGCGGCCGCGCCAGGAGGAGCTCCGGGAGTTCGGGCGCCCGCGGCACCCCGCGCACCCGGCGCTCGCGGCGGAAGCGGAACCACTCGAGGAAGGGCTCCGACGCCCCGAAGTCGTCGAGCCAGGCGACCTTGCCCCCGTCCTCGAGGAAGGCCGAGAGGTCGGCGATGCCCAGGGAGCGCGTCGGGTAGAGCACCAGGATCGCCTCCCGCGGACGCAGCGTGTCCCAGTCGAGCGTGCGGGTGGGTCGGACGTCGATGTCAGCCTCGGTGGCGACGCGGAGGAGCTCGGAGGTGCCGTTCCACGCCGGGCTGCGCGGGTCGTAATCCGCCTGGGCGGACGCGACCTCGACGCGGAGCATCATGACGCAGAACAGGGCCACCGCAGCCGTTGCGCGCCTCAAGGCCCCTGACGTGGGTGTCGTTGTCATGGTCGGTGAGTGACCGTCGTTTCAGCGCGCTTCGGGCTCTGCCCGTTGCGCATGTTGTACTCTTGCCCGTGGCACCCGCGTTGCTATATTCGCACACGCGAACCCTTCCAAGGTCCGTCGCAACAACCACCGTGTCGCGCCGCTCTCGGCGCGCACCCACCTGCGAGGTGATGTCGATGCTGCCTCCGTACATCATCGAGGAGATCCGGCGACGCGAGGTCGAGCAGCGGCGCCGGTACGAGCAGCCGCAGGTGGAGTTGCCTCTGCCTGCGATGCCTCCTCAACCCAACCAGTCCCCCAAGCGGGACGACGACGACCGCGGCGTCATCATCATCGACCTCTGACCGCGCCCCTCCCGCAGCTCCTCCCTCCCGCAGCTCCTCTCTCCCCCTAACAGACCAGACGCTCCCTCACCGCTCGTGGCGTGAGAGCTCGTCCCAGCGCGCCTTGACGTCCTCCGCCGTCCACGGCGCGCGCGGGTCATCCCCGACGACGCCGCGGCTCTCGGCCATGCGCCACGTCGAGAGCTTGTTGCCCGCCACGGCGAGCACCTCGCCCGACAGATCACCCGACAGCTCCGACGCGAGGAAGAGCGCGGCCGGCGCGACGAACGCGGGCCCGAGCTTGTCCTCGCCGATCGCGCCGAACATCGGGAGGTCGTCGGTGAGCCGCGTCTTCGCGAGCGGACAGAGCGCGTTGACCCGCACCGCGTGGCGCCGCAGCTCGACGGCCAGCGCCCGCGTCAGCCCGAACACCGCCGCGTTGGCCGCCGCCCACGCCGCCTGGCCCACCGCGCCGTGCATCCCGGGCGCGGCCGTGGTCAGCACGATGCGCCCGCCGCGGCGCTGGTCGACCATGCGCCGGGCGGCGGCGCGCGCGACGTTCCACGCGCCGCGGGCGACGGCGTCGAAGACCGCGTCGAGGGAGCCGTCGTCGGGCTTGAGGAAGCTCCGCTCGCGCGCGACGCCGGCGAGGCACACCACCGCGTCGACCCCGCCGTACGCGTCGACCGCGGCCTCGACGACCGCGCGCGCGCCCTCGGGCGTCGCCACGCTGTCGTAGCTCGCCACCGCCTCGGCGCCGGCCGCGCGGGCCTCGGCCACGGCCGCGTCGGCGGCTTCGGGCGACGCGCCGACGCCCTCGCGATCACACCCGAGATCGTTGAGCACCAGGCGCGCGCCCTCTCGCGCGAAGAGCCGCACGACCGCGCGGCCGACGCCGCCGCCCGCGCCCGTCACCACGACCGAGCGGCCCGCGAGGTGCGCCACCGTCACTGCACCAGGGGGTGGCCGCGCATCACCAGCGACTGGCCCGGCGAGATCGTGACGTTGGCCCCGTTGCTCGCCTGCCAGTACATCAGGTAGTTGGCGGCGGTGGCGTCGGTCGGCGTGTCGGTGATCGGGTCGACGCCGCCGAAGAACGAGCACATCGTCTGCGACGGCGTGGTGCACGCGGCCTGCGACTCGCGCGTGTGCCAGAGGCCGAGGTAGTGCGCGCACTCGTGGGCGATGGTCTGCGGGAGCAGGTCGACGCGGCCGACCGTCGTCTCCCAGCCCGCGACCACGCCCGACGCGATCGTGCCGTGGAGCCCCGCGGGGCCGCCGATCGCGCCCGCGATGCCGATGGCGTTCTCGAGGCCCGCGCTCGACGAGATGCCGCGCACCAGCATGAGGTTGAGCACCGGGCCCGTCGCCCCGCCCGTGCGCGCGAAGAGCTCCTGGAGTTCGGCGCGGCTGTCGATCACGGCGTAGCGCGAGGCCGTGGCCGCGGGGAAGTCCTGGTAGCCCACCACCTCGAGGCCGACGTTGGCCGCGGCGTAGATCTGCCGCATGCGGTTGAGCGCGGCCTGGAGCCGGGTGTTGCTCGGCGCGCTCGCCGCGGAGAGGCCGGGGATGCCCACCAGCCACACGCCCACCCGCAGCCGCCAGGTGGTGCCGAGCACCGCTCCGGGGGCTCGCTTCACCAACGCGCTCGCCCGCAGCCGCCGCGACGCCACCGTCGACCCCGCGGGGTTGAGGAACACGTGGACCGACCGGTACGCCCCCGGCGCCACGCGCAGGAGGTTGTTCGACGGCAGCAGCGCGCTGTTGAACTGGTAGCGCGCGGGCGTCGTGCGGATCGGCTGGTCGGTCACGACGTTCCACGTGCGCAGGTCGACGAGGGCCTCGTTGGTGGGCGAGCGCACCGACCCGACGGCGGTGAAGACGTCGCTCCCCTCCATGTCGAGCGTCGTCCACATGATCGAGACGGCGTCGTCGGGCACCAGCAGCCGGTACTCCGCTCCGCGGCCCGCCGCGACGCTCTCCTCGCCGAGCGTGAAGGCGTCGACGTAGGGCCCCGACACCGCCGCGGTGCCGCACGACGTCGCCGCCGCGACGCCCGCGGGGGTCGGCACGCAGCGCCACCCGGGCGTGCACTCGCCGCCGTCGACACACGGGTTGCGGCAGCGGCCCTGGTGGCAGTAGTTGGAGAAGCAGTCGTTGTCCGCGCGGCACGCGTTGCCCGGGTCCTCGCCCGCCCCCGCCACCTCGCCGCACACGAAGCGCCCGCCGGTGGAAGCCCGGTCGAGCGCGCAGTTGAAGGTCACCCCGAGCGACGCGCAGTCGGCGTCGCGGCGGCACGGCAGCGCGCAGCCCGGCGAGAGCCCCGGCGAGCGGACGCACACGCGCGTCTGGCACTGGTCGTCGCGCTCGCAGGCCTCGCCCACGGGGAGGCCCCCCGCGTCCGGCGGCGGTGGCGGGGGCGGCGGCGGCGGAGGCGGCGGAGGCGGCGGCTGGTCGAGGGGCGCGTCGGCGGTGAGGTCGGGCGCGACGTCGGGCGCAGCGTCGGGCGTCGCGTCGGGCGACGGCAGGTCCGCGGCGGGGCGGTCGGCGCCGCCGTCCGCGCCGGCGACCATCACGACCGAGGAGCCGCAACCCAGCGTGAGCGCGACGACGAAGGAGAGCTGTGCTCGCAAGCGGTGCCTCGTGGGGGTGAAGGCCGTGGGCGGGCGGGCGTCCGATCTGAGGCTCGCGCGCGCCGCGGGCGAGGATATAGTGCGAGCGCCGCCATGTCATCGCCCGGCTACACGGTCGTCCGCAGCCTCGGCGTCGGCGCGCTCAGCGAGGCCCTCCTCGCGCGCGCCGACGACGGAACGCTCGTGGTGATCAAGCGGCTCCACCGGCACCTCGCGCACGACGCAGCCTGCGCGGCGATGTTCGCCCACGAGGCCCGCGCGCTCGCGGCGCTCTCGCACCCGGGGGTCGCGGGGCTCGCCGAGGTGCCGGGCCTCGACCCCGCGCGCGAGTTCGCGCAGGCCTTCGCGCCGGGCATCGGGCTCGACGTCGCGATGGCGTCGCTGCGCGGGCCGATGCCCCTCGCGGCGGCCTGCGAGGCGGTGGCGCAGCTCCTCGACGCGCTCGCCCACGTGCACGCCAGCCGCGCGCCCGACGGCTCGCCGCTGCGGCTCGTCCACCGCGACGTCTGCCCCGCCAACGTGATCGCCTCGCGCGAGGGCCGCGTCACCCTGGTCGACTTCGGCATCGCGACGAGCGCGTGGCGCCCCGACCCCGACCGCGGCCAGCTCAAGGGGACGCGGGGCTACATGGCCCCGGAGGTGGTCACCGGCGAGCGCGAGGCCGACGCGCGGGCCGACCTCTTCGCCGCGGGGGTGATCCTCTACGAGCTCACGGTGGGCCGGCGGCTCTACGAGGGCCCGGCCCCGCGGGTGATGGCCGCGATCGCCGACGGCCCGCCGCCGTCGCCCGCGCGCGACGCGCCGGGGTACCCCGAGGCGCTCGACGGCGTCGCCCGCCGCGCCCTCGCGCGCCGCGCCGACGACCGCTACGCGCGCGCCGAGGACATGCGCGGCGCGCTCGACGAGGCCGCCGCCGCGCACGGGGTCGCCCGCAGCCGCGAGGCGCTGGCCGCGGTGATCGCGCGCTGCGCCGAGGGGTAGATCGAGCGGTTTGAAGAGGGAGGAGGAGGCGGGGGGAGGCGCCGGGGCGCCGCGCACACACGCGGCGCCCGGCGGGGTTCAGCTCACGGCCGGCCGTAGCCGAACACCTGAGAGACGAGGCGCATCGCGTCGATGAGGCCGGTGTAGTACCGGAACCAGGTCTCGGCGCGCGCCTGATCCTGCGCGCTGGTGGTGTTGCGCGGCTGCGGGCGGCCCTGCATGTCGCGGACGACGCGCGGGGTGCCGTCGGGGTTGACGCCGTCGGTCGCGAAGGTCGCCTTGAGGAGCTCGTTCGCGTGGATGAGCATACGGGCCGCGACGCCGCCGTCGGTCGGCACGTTGCCGCGGATCGCGGTGAGCGCCGGGTCGACGCCGTAGCGGCGGGCGATGTACGTGAGGCCCGTCGAGGGGTTGGTGAAGTAGATGCGCTCGGCCTCGGGCACGTCGACCTCCTCGTTGCCGCCGCGCGTCCAGACGCGCATGAGGTTGATCACGCGCGTGTCGGAGTGGAGCGACGAGAAGAGCATGCTGTAGATGCCGAGGCCCACCTGCTGGCGGTAGCCGAAGTTCGGGAAGACCATGTTGGCCGTCCCGGCCGGGCGCTCGAGGTTGCCCATCGCGTTGCCGCGGAAGTTGATGTACTGCGGGGTGACCTCCTGGCCGCGGGTGGTGGGGGCCGGGACGTACGGGGCGACCGCGGCCCAGTCCTCCGACATGAGGCCGCCGAGCAGGCGCCGCGTCTCGTTCGGGAAGTCCGTGTAGAAGTTCACGAGGAAGTCGCGGCCGTCGAGGTAGAGGTGGCGCGTGACGCTCGAGAAGGTGGGCCGGCTGTCCATGAGCATGATGGACGCGAAGGTCTTCTCGAGGTTGGCGCCCTCGCGGCGCTGGTACGAGTTGTAGTCCAGCGAGCCGCCGTTGAAGTTGTCGAAGTCGTCGTCGATGTAGCGGCCGTTGACGACGCCGATGCCGAACTCCGGCGTGCCGCGGAGCACGTCGGTGTTGTAGATGCGCTGGTTGGCCGCGATCATCTCGGGCGTGCGGCCGTTGACGAAGAAGAACTCGCGGTTGTCCTCGGGCGCGAAGGCCCCGACGCCCGGGCGCAGCAGCACGCCGGCGAAGAAGTTGAACATGTCGGGCTGCACCGCCACCGACGGGGCGAGGAAGCCCTCCGACTGCGCGAGCGCGCGGAAGGTCGCGTCGTTGTAGAAGCCGCGGTAGAGCGCGATGTCGCGCGCGACGTTCCAGTGGTAGCCGCGGATGAGGCGGAAGAGGCGCGAGGCCACGCCCTGCGAGACGCCCCAGCTCGCCCACTCGCGCTGGCCGCGGCGGAAGTACGAGGTCGGGTACGTGAGCTCGTACTTCTTGATGATCGACTGGGTCACCTCATAGATGTCCGCGCCCTGGTCGAAGTAGTTGATGTGGGGGTAGCCGGTGCCGCGGTCCCAGGCCACGCGGTAGCGCCAGCGGACCTGGCCGGCGTTGGGCTGGCCCTCGCGCACGCGCCAGGCGTAGGTCTGGTCCTCGGGGTCGTCGCTCGTCTCGGGGTCGCCGCGGTAGAAGTTGATCGAGGTCTCCATGTCGCGGAGGAAGGCGTGGTCGCGCGGGGCGATGCCGCAGATCTTCCCGTCGACGAGGCGCCAGCGGTAGCGCTCCTGCTCGGCCGGCGTGGCGTCGCGGCAGCGCGAGGCGTCGAACACGCGCATCTGCCGCGCGAGCTCGGTGTAGTGGATCGACGAGCCGAAGGTCGGGTCGCCCGACGGGGTGCCGAAGGCCGGGTCGTTCCAGTAGGCCGAGTCGCGCTCGGAGAGCTGCGAGTCGAGGCGCGGCGAGAAGCGGCGCTGCTCCTCGACGGGCATGCCGCCGCGGGCCTCGTCGCTCTCCATGGTCTCCACCACGCGGCCGTAGAGGAAGCCCATGGCGTAGAAGTCGTAGGCGCCCGCGCCGACGGTCTCACCGAAGCGGTCCCACTGGTACTCCATCGTGGAGGTGTTGCCGAAGTAGTTGATGCCCGCGTGGTGGTTGCCCATCTCGAGGGGGCGGACGCCCTTCTCCTCGTCGCTCTCCGGGTCGAAGAAGCGGGGGCCCATGCAGTCGTCGGTGTTCCGGTTGGAGTTCCGGATGTTGCGGCAGGTGGTGGCGGTGCCCGAGGTCGTGCACACCGAGCAGGCGCGGGTCGCCTGGGCGTTGCCCCCGTGCGTGCGGAGCTGCCAGTACTGCGGGTTGTAGTTCATCGAGTCGTAGCTCGAGACGGGCATGTGGTAGAGCCCGATCGAGTGGCCGATCTCGTGGAGCGCGATGCCCTTGTAGGCGTCGACGCGGAGGTCCTGCAGGATGCGCTGGCGGCGCGCCTCGGGCGTCAGCGTGCGGTACTTCTGGAGGAACCACCGGGCCACGCCCTGCAGGTCCTCGGAGCCGACGAGCGGCGCGGCGCCCGCGTCCTGGAAGCAGAAGCCGCGGGCCTCGGCGCGGCGCATGAGCTCGTCGCGCAGGTTGGTCAGCGTCTCCGGGTCCATGAAGCGCAGCGGCGACGCGGCGTTGAGGGTGGTGTCCGAGAGCGCCGCCGAGTTGAACTGGCCCATCAGGCGCAGCGTGTTCGGGTCGAGCAGCTCGGTCTCGAGCTGCGTGCCCTGGAGGCGGCGCGCGGCCTGGCTGGCCGCCACGTGGGTGCGCATCCCCAGGCCCGTCGGGTCCATGTGGACGGGCATCTGGTCGCGGACGACCTGGTTGTACGCGCGCACGCCGGCGGCGAGGTCGGCGCCGAAGTTGGGCATCTCGCGCGAGAGCTGGGCGGCGTCGCCCGCGAGGTCCATCGCGGCGGCGCGGTCGACGAGCTGCTGCGGCTCCATCCGCGGGCTCGCCTCGAGGTTGCCGAGGCGCGTCGCTCCGGGGTTGCGGAAGTACTGCGCGAGCACCGCGCCGGGCGCGTTGTTCATGTACTGGTCGACCGTGAGGCTCTCGGCCTCGGGGTCGATCTCGTGCATGATCAGGCGGATCCAGTCGCGCTGCTGCGCGGCGGCGTACTCGACCGAGCGGCCCATGTTGGTGGCGCCGTTGGAGACGACCTCGCCCGTGAGCGGGTCGAAGCCCCAGTGGGCGATGCCGCCGAAGGGCGCGCGCGAGTTGCCGGGGATGTACGTGACGTGGTTGTAGCGGATGTCGCCGAGGCGGACGCTGTAGCCCACCTCGCGGCAGTGCGAGTCGTCGGTCGGCGCCACCGGGTTGTGGCAGGCGATGACGCCGCGGTTCACCGCGACGGCGCCCTGCGGCGAGACCTTCGGGCTGTCACCGAGGAAGGCGCCGTCCTCCTGCGGGACCTGGGAGGCGTCGAAGAAGCGGTTGTGGCAGGTGTCGCGCGCGGTGCCGGCCCGGCGGCACTCGACCTCGCGGGCCGTGGCGACCGCGCGGCGGACTGCCAGGTCCCAGGTGTTGACGAGCTGCTCGGTCGCGCCGGTGACGAAGCGCCAGCCGCCCGCGTTGGCCGGCCGCGCGGCGCGCTCGGCGTCGGTCGGGAGGCGGTACTCGAGCACGCCGTTGACCTCGCGCTCCATGTGGTCCTGGAGCTCGGGCGGCGTCTCGGGGTTGAGGTAGTACGCCATCGGCCGGACCTCGCGGTCCTTGTACGGGATGGTGCAGCGGCCGGCGACCGTGTCGCAGTACGACCCGGGCGTCTGGTTGCACTCGTTGGCGTCGCCCGGATCCTCCGGGTTGCGCGCGCGGCAGGTCTGGGCGGTGTGCGACCGCATCCAGACGTTGTGGATCATCTGGTAGCGGTGGAAGTTGTTGTCCGTCGCGCCGTACCCGATGTCGAAGCCGTTGCGCGTCGCGCGCGGGCCGCCGACGAGGTCGTAGGGCTGGCGCGTGAGCTCGAGGGCCTGGAAGTCGCGGTCGGTCACCCGGCGGAACGACGTGCGGATCGTCGACTCCTGCGGGTTGCACTCGTAGGCGTCGGAGCCCGTGAAGAGGTTGTAGATGAAGCAGGTCGGGAGGGGGAACCCGAACGTGTCGTTCATCTCCGGGCTGACGAGCCAGCGCGAGGTCACGTCGAAGTAGCCCACGTCGCTCTCGGCGTCGACGTAGCGGGCCTGCGACGCGTTCACCTGGAGCGAGGACGGGCAGTTGCCCTTCCAGTTGTAGAGCGCGTGGTAGTAGGTCTTGTTGGTGCCGCGGACGTTGACCGTCACCGCGTCGCCGAGCACCGAGCGCGACTCCGTGGGGACCTCCTCCGCGGGGATCAGCGCCTCGCAGAGGTTGGGCGCGAAGTGCGACGACGGGTCGGTCACCGTGTAGCGCACCGGCTGGAACGACAGGTCGCCGAAGATCGACCCGTAGAACAGCCCCGACCAGTCGGGGTTGTCGACGAGGTTCTGCGACCAGTCGACGCGCATGAAGTCGCGCTGGTACCAGGGGCGGTCCGAGCGGTTCTCCACCATCACGTTGGAGGGCTCGCCCGTCGTCGGGTTGTAGTCGCTGCGGATGTCGAAGTGGTCGGTGATGCGGTACGCGGCGACCACCAGGCCGTTGTTGGCCCGGCCCGTCGCGCGGCGCCCGTCGGCGCCCGTCACGTAGTCGTACGACTTGCGCACGAGCAGCACGCCCTCCTGGATCTCCCAGTGGACGCGGTCGACGTCGTCGTAGGTGCCCACCGGCACCATGCCGTTCGACACCGAGGCGTCGACGACGAAGTTGTTCGAGTAGAACTCGATCGTCTGGCTCGGGTTCGACAGGCTCCCGCCGACGAAGAAGTGCTTGTTGAGCGCCATCGGCTGGACGCGGTCGATCGGGGGGCGCTCCTCCGCGCAGTCCACGTTGCCCACCGCCATCGCGCCGAGGAGCAGGGCCCCCATCGGACGCCACGCGGTCGGGCGACGGGACCCCGCGGGGGCTCCCTTCTCGCCTGCCAACCGGTTCCTTGAATCACCGGACATCTTGAACCTCCACGAACAAAAGGTCTTCCGGACCTTTCGGACCTGCTTCCGCAAGAACAATGCCAGGGCATCGAAGTGACGGATCGGGCCGAACGCCGGACGCGGGACTAGCACCCCGTTAGAAAACTAACTGTTGACCGTCAGGGCGCGCGGACCATACCCAAGCGGCCCCGGGAATCAACAGCCACGGGGCACGACGGGTGGGGAGTGGGGCCGGAAGCCCGGGAATTCAGGGCAGCGCGAGGGCCCAGGCGCGGAGCGCGGCCGGGTCGGCGAGGCGGGCGGAGAGGCTGGGGAGGCCGGCGCGGGTGATCGCGGCGGTGACAGCGGCGCGGGTGCGGGCGCCGGTGGCGAGGAGCCATGCGAGCGCGAGCAGCGGCTCGGCGACGGAGGCGTCGAGGGTCGCGCCGGCGAGGGCTTCGAGGGCCTTGCGCAGCGGCGCGCCATGGAGCGGGTGCGAGGTGTCGACGCCCTCGGTGAGCAGGCGCCGGAGCACCGCGAGTGTCGCCCGCTGCGCGCGCGCGTCGGAGGCGGGGCCGAGGGAGGCGTCGTCCCAGAGGCCCGACGCGAGCTGGCGCGCGAAGAGCGACCCGAGGTCGTCGCCGCCCTCCCCGCGCGCGGGTGAAGGCGAGGCGCGCTCCTGCTCCATCTCCATGAAATCCATCGCGGGCGGCGGCGCGGCCTTCGCGGCTCGGGCGCGCGAGAGGGCGGGGTGACTCGCGCCGGAGGGCCCGCGCATCTCCGCGACGAGGTGGGCGACCCCCTTCTTGACGGTGTCGTAGCCGTCCGCGTCGGGTGCGACCCCCGCCTCCCCGAGGATGTCGTCGAGGAGGGACCCTTCGGGCGGCGCGGCTCGGCTCGGGGCCACCTTGGAGCCGACCCCCTTCCCGCCCATCGGCGCGGGCGCGGGCATCGCGCCGTACGAGACGCCTCCGACCGCGCCGGGCTTCGGGCGCGCGGCCTTCTTCTTCATCGGTCCGCGCGCACGCCCGCCCTCGGGCTGGTCGAACATCGCCCAGCCCGCCGGGAGCCCGACGGGGACGACGGCGGTCTCGGGCATCCCGCTCGCGCGGCGCTCGCCCGTGCGGCGCTCGACCACGACGAACGACGTGTACTTCGACGCGACCCCGTGCTCGACGGAGAGCTCGACGATGCGCTGCTTCATCGCGTCGGCGCGGCGCCCTTCGACGCGGACGTCGTCGAGGTCGCGGATGCGCTCGGCCGCCCAGAGCTTCGCCACCGCGGGGCGCGAAACCTCGTCGGGGAGGTCGAGCGGGAGGCGGAGGGTGAAGGGACGTCCGTCGTAGGTGCCCGTGAGCTCGGCGTGGCCCGACGCCCCGGCCGCGTAGCGCGCGAAGATCGACCAGGGGGTGCCGTCGACCACGTCGGGCGCGCGCGCCGGCGCCGCCTCGCCGACGTCGACGCCCTCGAAGCGCACCTTCACGTCGCGGATGCGCGGCGCCACCGCGCGGGAGAACTGCGCCACCACCTTCTCGTCGATGCGCTCGCCGGGGTGGATGAACTCCACCGCGCCGCCCGTCTCGCGCGCGAGGTCGCGCAGGAGCGCGTCGCTGACGTTGGTGCCGATGCCGAAGGAGCACACCCGCGCGCCGCCCGCGCCGCGCGCCTGGAGCGTGGCGCGGAGGATCTCGGCCTCGTTGCCCACCTGCCCGTCGGTGAGGAGCACGACGACCCCGTCGGGCGCGCCGCGCACGGCCTCGACCAGCGGCGCGAGGAGCTCGGTGCCGCCGTCGGCCCGGAGCCCGTTGACCCAGAGGTCGGCCGCGTCGAGCGCCTGCTGCGAGAACTCCCGCGGGGTCTTCGCGAAGGCGCGGTGGCCGCTGGAGAAGGCGATGACGTTGAACGAGTCGCCCGCGCGCAGGTGGCGCAGGCAGAGCTTGAGCGCCGCGCGCGCCTCGCGGATCGAGTCGCCCTCCATCGAGCCCGACACGTCGATGAGGAAGGTGACGGCAGTGCGCCGCGCGGCCTCCGCGCCGAGCGACCAGAGGTCGGGGACGAACCCGAGCGCGAGGTAGCCGTCCTTGCCCTTCTCCCGGTGCGCGACGATCGACGCGGTGGGCGCCGCGCCCTCGTCGACGCCGCGCGCGGTGAGCACCACGTCGCGGTCGAGCGCCACCTCGCCCTGGTGGAAGCGCACGCGCACGCGGCCCCCCTCGCGCTCGGTGGCGATCGGGTGCGAGGGCGACTCCACCCGCACCTCGCGCCCGAGGTCGAAGGTGAGGTCGAGGCGCAGCCCGTACGGCACCTCCGCGACGCGCGGCGGGGTGATGCGGTCGGCGTCGGGCACGCGGTCGGTGGGCGGGTGCTCGCCGTGGGCGGTGCGGTCGCCCGCAGGCGAGCCGGGCACGTAGCGCGGCGCGACGAGCGTCGGGATCATCCAGCGCAGCGCGCCCTCGTCGGCCTGGACGCGCTGGAGGTACTCGACCTCGATCAGCGTCTCCTCGTCGGGGAGGAGGTTGCCGACGCTGGCGGTGAAGACGTTGGGGCGCTCCTGGTCGAGGAGGGCGGCGCCGTGGCCGGCGACCACGGCGTCGTCGTAGGCGCGGAAGGCCGCTTCGCGCTCCTTCACCACGGCCTCGGCGGTGCGGCCCGCGCACGTCATCGCGAACGCGCTGACGGTGGCGTCGGCGGGCAGTGGGAAGGTGTACACCGCCTCGACGGGCGCGGCGCCCTCGTTGCGGTAGCGCTGGCGGACGCGGACGCGCGCGTGCGCGCCGAGCACCTCTCCCTCCACCTCCACCCCGCGCAGCGGGATCGAGCGGCCGTCGGTCGTGGCAAGTCCGTTGGGGGTCATAGGGGTCGTGTCGTTCCTCCCGTTCTGGGCGGGACTGTGGAACGAAACACCGCCACTGTCAAGTTGACACTTCAGTGCGCAGACGGCTCCTGCGAGGCGCCGTTCGCGCGTCGTTCAGCGGATGGGGGTGCAGTAGCGCGCGGCCTGGACGCGGCCGCCGAAGAAGATCTCCGCGGCGCCCGCGCAGGCCATCCCCGCGGGGCACGCGCAGTTCGGGGCGCGGGGGCTGCCCTCGCACAGGCAGGTGCAGAAGGCGTCGTTCGCTCGGTTCTCCCGCCGCGACAGGCAGAGGCTCGCGGCGCACTGCGACGTACCGGAGCGCAGCACGAAGGGCGCGTCGACCGCGCAGGACGATCCCCCGAACGCGCACCCGGGCGGCCGCTGGAGCGCGCAGGCCTCCCCGAGCGCGGCGGCCGCACAGATCGCGGGCGGCGCAGGGTCGACCTCGCGCACGACGCAGCGGAGCGATGCGTTGCGCAGGGGGGCCGCTCCGCCGTCGGTCACCACCACGCGGAAGGCGCACGCGCCGCCGCCCCCCGCGGTGAGGTAGTACCCGTTGCTGCCCGTCGGGCGCGCGCCGAGCGCCACCCCCGTTCGGCCGATCTGGTCGACGTCGCAGCGGCCGGGCTCGGTCAGCGTCGGCGTTCGCCCGAGCCGGGGCGCGCACCAGGTCGCGAGCGCCTCGCCCGCCGGCACGTCGAGCCGCAGCACGCACTGCTCGCCCGTCGGCTGCGCCGCGACGCACCCGTCCTCGGCCACCGCCAGCGTCGCCGCCCACTCCAGCGGCGTCACCGGCGCGTCGGCGGGGCACACGAACGACGCGTCGGGGGGGCCCCACGCGTCGCCGACGGTCGCGTCCGCGGGCGGGGTGAGGTCGACCGTCTGGTAGCAGCCGAGCAGGGCCGCGAAGGTCGCCACGGCGCGCGGGTTCACAGGTCCCCCAATCGCGCGCGCACCGCGCCCGCCGACGGGTGGCGCGGGTGCTCCCGGAGGAAGCGCTCCCCGGCGTCGCGCGCGCCGGCTCGGTCGCCCAGGTCGGCGAGCGCCCGGAAGAGCAAAGCGTCCCGCTCGGCCGCGAGCCGGCCGTCGGGGAAGCGCGCGCGGTGGTCGCGCAGCAGCGCCACCGCGCCGGCCGGGTCACGCGCCAGCGACGCGCGCGCCGCGACGATCACACGCGTCTCCTCGTCGAGCGTGGGCGCGGGGGCCGCGAGGATCGCCGGCGGCTGAGCGGGCGCGCCGAACGACGAGCCCGCGGGGGGGGCGACCGGTGTCGTCAGCGCGGTCCGCGCGAGCGCAGTCGGCGGCGTGTCCGAGGGGGGCGGCGACGGGGGCTGCGTCGCCTGCGGGGGGGGCAGCGCGCGGGCGCTCGGCTGCGCCGCGCGGTGCGGGCGCTGCGACGACGCGAGCGCGCGCGCGGGCGGGGCCTCCGGGGGGCCGGAGATGTGCGGGGCCTGCGGTGACGAGGGGCGCACGGGCTCCGCCGGGGCGCTCCGGGGCGCGTCGGCGGGAAGCGGCGGGGGCGGCGCGGCGGGCCGGCTCGCGGCCGAGAGCGCGAGGAGCGTCGAGACCACGCCGACCGCCGCGGTGCCCGCGAGCGTCTTGCCCCAGAGCGCGGCGTGGGCGGCGGCGGGGGCGGCGCCGATCCGCGCGAGGCGGGCGGCGCTGGCGGCGCGTTCGGCGGTGGTCATCGCGCGCACCGGCCGCGCGGCGTCGAGCAGCTCCCGCGCGTGGGCGGAGGGGGCGTCGTCGCGGATGCGCGTCGGGGGCTTCATCGCGGCCCCCGCGGCGCCGCGCCGTCGCGCGCCTGCCACCGCGCCACCGCGCGGTCGAAGGACTTCCGCGCGTGGTGCAGGCGGGAGTACACCGTGCCCAGCGGGACGCCGCTGAGCTCCGCGATCTCCTCGCAGGACATCCCCTCGAGTTCGAACATCACGAAGGCCGCGCGCCGCTCGGGATCGAGCTCGTCGAGGATCGCGTCGAGCCGCGCCCGCGCCTCCCGCCGCAGCGCCGCGTGCTCGGGGTCGGGCGCCCCCTCCGTCGCCGGGTCGTGCGCCTCGGGGACCTCGGCGCGGACCTCCTCCCGCCGCGCCTGCGCCTGTCGCCGCCGCTCGAGCGCGACGCGCTGGCAGATGGCGTAGAGCCAGGTGGTGAGCCGCGAGCGCCCCTCGAACTCGTGCAGGCGCCGGTGCACCACGATGAACACGTCCTGGAGCGCATCGTCGAGGTCGGCGTCGTGCACGCCGAACCGCTGCAACGTGCGCCAGACGAAGTCCGCGTGCGCCCGGTGGACGGACGCGAGGTCGGGCGCGGCGGCGCGCCCGGGCAGGTCGAACATGGCCTCCGCAACTCCCTCCACCGAGCGCGCGTGCGTCAACGAGCTCACGGCACCGACACCCCCGCGCCCAGCCACCCCGCGCCGACGACCGGCCCCGTCCGGTGGAGCTCGTCGCCCGCGGCCACGTCGCTCACCCCGAGCAGGGTCGCGCCCGCGGCGACGTTGGCCGTGAGCACCAGCGGGCCCGCCGGGCGCACGCGGAGCTCGGCGGAGCCGCCGACCGCGACCCACGCGCGGTCGAGGCCGTCGCGGTACGCGGTGACCGTGCGGACGTCGGCGACGCTCACGGTGGCGCACGCGTCGAGCGACCAGCGCGGGCGCTCCCACGCGCGGACGCAGGGGCCGGTGCGCAGGCCGACGGCGCTGAGCCGCGCGGTGCGCTGCCCGCCGGTCGCGAGCTCGACCCCCGCCACGTCGAAGACCTCCGCGGCCCACCGGAGCCGCCGCCACACCCGCGCGTCGGCCTGCGCGCTCACCGCGAACGAGGGCGCCGGCAGCAGCCCGAGGTACGCCCCCGCGCGCACGACGACGGTGAGCGCGTCCGGAGCCGGCGCGGGCGCCGCGGGCGATGGAGGCGCCGCGGGCGATGGAGGCGCGGGCGCCGCGGGCGGAGCGGCGGCGGGCGTGCTTGCGGGCGCGGGCCGCGGCGGGGTCTCCGCCTGCGGGTTGATCGCGAGGGCCAGCGCGACCGCCGCGGCCTCGGCGATGCCGTTGCAGTCCGCGGCGCCGTCGTCGATCACGCGCTCGCCGACCGCAACGCCGTCGCGGGTTCGAACGCGAAACTCCACGCGCCAGGCGAGGCGGCGCGCGATGAAGGCCTCGAGCCGCTGCGTCTCGCGGCCCGTGAAGGGGTCGTAGCCGAGGACCTCCGCCACCCGCCGCGCGACCGCGGTCTCGTCGGGGCACGCCTCGGCGCCCTCGCCGCGCACCCACGAGAGGCGTACGCCGACGACGGGCGTCGGGGCCGCGCCGGCGGGCGGCGGGTCGGCCGCGGCGGGGGCGCCGAAGGCCAGCGCGGCGAGCGCGCCGGGCCACCCCGCGCGGCGGTGGGAAGGAGGAAGCATCATCAGGTGCGAGGCCGCGTCACGGTACCCTTGGGTGAGGGGGCGGTGACGTTTCCTTCACGAAATCGACGCGGTCGGTGTGGAGGCGGAAGCTACGGGCGCCCCGACGCGCGGATTTCACTGCGGAGGAAGAGGGATTCGAACCCCCGGTGGGCTTCCGCCCACGACGGTTTTCAAAACCGTTGCCTTAAACCACTCGGCCATTCCTCCAGCGCGCGGCGCTTGCCGCACGTGGAATGCGCCGCACTCTACCAGAGGCCCCCGCCCGCGCCTACCGCTCGCGTCGGGGCTCCAGCGGGTCGCCGCTGGCGTTGATGGGGCCCATCTCGCCGAGCGCGAGGCGGAGGGCCTCGCCGGCGCGCAGCGGGCGCTCGAGCCAGAAACCCTCGGCGCGGACGCGGAGCGCGTACGGCGCCCAGCGGCCGCGCGTGTTGTCGATGAAACGCGGCTCGCGGCGCAAGCGCCCGTCCGCGTCGCTCACCCGCGACGGCGTGCGCGGGAAGACGAACCGCACCGCCCGCCGCCCCACCGCCCGCGTGCTCGCGCCGAGCACGGCGCCGTGCACGTCGAGCAGCTCGAGGGTCACCGCGCCGAGGTCGTCGCCGCCGCGCGCCACGAACTCCCGCTGCACCGGGTTGGTCGGGTCGCCCTCGGTGATCGCGAGCGGCGGCTCCGGGCCCTGCGCGACGAGCCACGACGCCGACCACGGCGAGAGCCCCTCGGCGCGGCCCTTGGCGAGCACGCGGTCGGCGCGCGAGCCCGGCGGCGCGGTGACCTCCCAGGCGCGCGCGACGGGGCCCGCGGCGACGAAGGGGTGGCCGCCGTTGTCGACGACGAAGAGGCCGAGGCGGGGGGCGCCCGAGCCGATCCAGGCGCGGGCGGGCGCGGCGGGCGCGGCGCCCCACTCGGCGGCGTAGTCCGCGCGGTCGAGCGCGGCGTCGACGCTCGGGAAGAGGTGGAAGTACCAGCCCTCGAAGCGCGCGTCGCCCTCGCTCGGGCCCTCCGCGAGCTCGGCCACGGCGGCGAGGAAGGACACCTGCGCGTCGCCCGGCACGCGGCCCTCGAGCTCGTCCTCGGCGAAGCGGGCGAGGGCGCGCGACGTCCGCGAGAGCGTGTCGAAGGCGCGCAGGAAGGCCGCGTCGCGCGCGAGCACCTCGGGCGGCGACGACGCGCGCCACGCGGCGGCGGCGCGGCCGAGGGCGAGGGCGCGCTCGGCGTACATCCCGATGGCGCCGTAAGCCTCGGGGGCGGGGTCGACCCAGCCCGTCGGGATGCGGCAGCCGAGGGCGGCCGAGGGGCGGTCGGTGCGGGGCTCGTCGCGACGGAGGTACTGCCCGTACGCGGCGATGGCGGTGTTGACCCGCAGGTCGGCGAAGGCCTCGGTGGCCATGAAGCCCGGCCGCCGCCCGCGCGCCTCCGCGCCCACCCCCTCCACCGCGCGGAACCAGTTGGACAAGAGGTCGTTGCCCCCGACGGTGTCGCGCACGGCCCCGCGGACGCGGCCCACCTCGTCGGCGAGCTCGGGGTGCTCGCCGAGCGGCGCGTCGAGCCACGCGCGGGCGCGGTCGAAGCCGAGCGCGTAGGCCGCCTCCGCCGCGGTGGGGAGCGCGCGGCCGGGCACCGCGGGCGCCACGAGGCCGGCCGGCAGCGGGTCGCCGGGGCGCACCCGGCCGCCGAGGAGCGAGGCGACCACGGGCGGGTCGGTCACGCCGGCGGGGAGGGGATGGACGGCGCGCGTGCGGCGCGGCTGGTTGCGCGCGATCGAGGCGATTCGTTCGAAGGTGTCGGGGGCGCGCAGGTCGCTCACGCGCACCACGTCGCGGAGGGTGCCGAGCTCGGCGAGGGTGAGGTCTTCGCGGCGCCCTTGGAGGATGGTGAGCGCCTGGTCGATGCGGGCGATGGGCTCCATCACGCCGGCGCGCTCGGCGACCTCGAGCAGGGCGAGGGCGGCGAGGGCCTCGCGGGGCGTCTCGCGCGGGTCGGCCGCGGGGCCCGGGTGCGAGCTCCGGCAGCCGCGCGAGAGCACGTTGAGCTCGACGCGGGCGAGCCACGTCGACGCGCGGAAGTACCGGGCGAGCGCGCGCGACCGGAGGTGGTGCCCGCGCGGCTCGTACTCGGTGAAATCCATCACCCGCGCGCGCCCGAAGAGGAAGCGCTCCGAGCGCCGCGTCGCCGCACGCGCGGCGGCCACGAGGTCGTCGACCGCGCGCTGCGGGCCGAGGGCCGGGGCCACCGCGCCCTCGTCGCGCTCGAGGAGCGAGCGGGCCACGGTGAGCACGAGGTCGACGTCGGCCGCCGCCTCCGCGGGGAGGGACGCGGCCGCCGCGGGCAGCTCGGCGTGCATCCGCGCGAGCACGCGCTCGAGCATGGGCGCGAGGGTGTGCTCCTCGACGTGGGCGACGAAGGGCGCGTGGGCGGCGCCGAGCGCGTAGAGCATCGAGTCCGCCGAGACGTAGACGGGCAGCTCGGCCTCGTGCACGAGGTGGTAGGCGTGCGCGTAGCTCGGCACCTCGAGGCGGTCGGGCACGACGAAGCCGTTGCGCGTGAGCACCTCGCGCTCGTCGGGGGTGAGCGTGAAGCGCCGCTCGACGCGCTCGAGGTAGCGGGGCGTCACCGCGCGGTCCCACGGGCGCGGCGGCGCGAAGGCCCCGCGGGTGGCCTCGCGCGGCGCCGCGAGCAGTCCCTCGAGCGCGGACCCCCACGACGCCGCGCTGCACGGCGCGTCGCCGGCCCCGGGCGGCGGGGCGGGCTCGGGCCCGGCGGTCGCGGGCGCGCGCAGGCTCTCCCGCTCCCGCGGGGCGCGGCGGGCCACGGCGGCGGCGCGCGGCGTCACGCACGACGCGCCGGCGATGAGCGCAGCGACCAGGGCTGGGAACCAACACGTCCGCATCCGCGGCGCGAGTCAAGCGTGCCCCGCGCGGGCTGGTCAACTAACCGTCAGCCGGCGCCGCACGCGGGGCAGCGGAGCTCCTCCGCGCGCACCTGCGCCCGGCACGCGGCGCACGCCCGCCGCGGCGTGGCGTCGTACACCGAGAGGAGCTCGGGGAAGACGGCCGCGAGCTCGTCGTCCGTGATGCGCGCGCCGGGGTCGGGCGGGGCCCACGCGAGGTCGGCGGCGAGCAGGAGGTCGGCGCGCGGCGGCACCATCGACTCGAGGGCGGCGACGACCCCGCGCGCGTCGAGCGCGGCGGGCAGCGGGGCGAGCGCGCCGCGCACGAGCACGACGAGGGTGACGGCCGCGAGGCTCGCCGGGTCGCCGGGCCGCGCGTAGCCCGTGATGCTGCGCGGGCGCTTCGACCGCATGCGCTTCGCCGCGATGGCGTAGGCCTCCTCGCCCCGGTCGGCCGTGAGCTGCCACGACTGGAAGGCCCCGTGCGCCACCATCGCGCGCGCCTGGACGATCGCGTCGCGCGCCGCGGTGACGAGCGCGAGGCGGCCCGCGGGGGTGGTCGGGTCGGCGCGGCCGCCCACGTCGGCGAGGGCGGACTCGATGGCCCCGCGCGCGGCGCCGCCGACGGACACCGTGACGCGGCGGAGCTCCACCACGGGCTGGAGGGGCGCGCCGCTCCGCCGCTCTCGAACCGGCGGGGGCTTCGTGGCGAGCCACGTCACCGCCGCGCCGAAGCCCGCGACGAGGCCCCCCGCGAGCGCGCCGTAGCCCCAGCGCGGCGGGCCGAGCGCGTCGCGGGGCCCTAGCTGCGGCGCGGTGAGGCGGCGCTCCGCGGCGGGCACCTCGCGCGACGGCGGGGCGAGGAGCACGGGGCCGTACGCGCGCGGCGCCCCCTGCGCGCGGGCCGCGGCGGCGTACGCGAGGGCGGCGAGCGCGAGGGTCAGCGGCGGCGGGCGCATCGGCGCGCGAGCATACCGCGGCGTGGTCACGGCGCGGCGGGCTCGGCGACGAAGGCGTCGAAGACGGCGAGGTGGCCGATGGCCTCGGGGGCCTTGCCGACGCAGCGGGCGGTGAAGGTGTGGGGCCCGCGGGCGAGGGCGCGCGGGGCGGAGGGCGTCCCGCGCAGGGCCGCGCGCGCCGGGGCGTAGCCGTCCCAGGTGAGCAGTGGCTCGCCGTCGACGAGGATCTCGTAGCGGCCGTTCTCAGGGGCGCTGACGCCGTCGAGGCGGAAGGTGTAGGTGCCGGCGGCGGCGAGGTCGAAGGGGACGTCGAGGGTGGCGCCGGGGCGCGATTCGAACACCGCGAGCGCGAGCCCGCCGCTCGCAGGGATGCCGCAGCACGCGACGGTGTGGACGATGCGCGAGGAGAGCCCGGCGGGGCGCTGGAAGGTGGGCCACGCGCGCTCGAGCTCGAGCTGGAGGCCGGGCGGCGGCGCGGGGTTGCGCACCGGGAGGAGCCGCCGGTCGCGCAGCACGAGGTACACGGGCAGGTCGGGGTGGAAGCGCCGCAGGTCGAGCTCGCCCGCGCCGTCGTCGTACACGATCACCATGCGGTCGCCATCGCGCCAGGGGTCGAGCGCGACGAGGTACGAGTGGACGTCGGGGAAGATCACGATGCCGCGGGTGACGTTCTGTTCGGCGAGGAGCTTGCGGAGGTCGATGCGGAGGCCGCGGAGGTTCTGGTAGTGGTCGGTGCGGGCGACGCCGGCGCGCCAGCGGGGCGCGTGGGCCGCGAGCGCGAAGGCCGCCGCCGCGAGGAGGGCCGCGCCGAGGCGCCGCTCGACGTCACCCCCACCCCGGGCGCGCGCGGCGCGGGCGATGGCCCACGCGACCACCGACGCGGTGAAGGGCGCCGCGGGGAAGACGTGCCGCGCGCCGTGGACCTCGCCGTTGCCGTAGTAGAAGAGCCCGTACGCGAGGGTGAGGGCGACGGGGAAGAGCGCCAGGAGGAGGAGTTCGATCGTGGGCCCGAGCGCCACCGCGGCCATCGCGACGGCGGGCACCGCGGCCGCGCCGAACACCTCGGCGCCGTGGAGCCCCGTCCGCTCGCGGATGAGCCGCAGGCCGTCGTCGGGCGTGTAGCCGTCGGGCCCGAACGACGCGCGCTCGGCGGCGTGCTCCACCATGCAGCCGACCTCCCAGCCGAAGCCGAGGTGGAGGCAGCGCGGGGGCCAGTCGCTGCGGTCGGCGTACTCGAGCACGGTGGCCCGGCGGAAGGAGCCCGTCGCGGCGTGCTGCTGCGCGGCGACGAGGGCGACGAAGGGGAGCGCGCAGGCGAGGGCGAGGGCGGCTGCGCGCACCGGGAGCCTCCGGCGCCACAAGGGTGCGGCGAGGGCTGCGGCGAGCACCGCGCCGAGCACGAAGCCGTCGAGCATGCGCGAGGCGAAGACCCACCCCGCGGCGACGCCGAGGCCCGCGGCGGCGCCGAGCGAGGGGCGCTCGCGGAGGCGGAGCGCGGCGGTGACGGCGAGCGCGGCGAGCGCGCCCGTGAAGGCGTGCGAGAGGAGGTCGGCCGTCTGGATGGCGCGCGCGAACGACGCGAGCACGAGCAGCACGGAGAGGCGCGCCGCGAAGACGTCGCGCAGCGCGGCGCGGGCGAGGGCGGCGTGCGCGACGGTGAAGAGCGTCGAGGTGACCAGCGCCGCGAGGAGGAAGGCGTCCCACCGCGCGAAGAGCGCGAGGAAGAGGGGGTAGCCCGGCACGAACACCCCGTGCAGCCGCCCGTCGACCCCCTCGACGAGGAACTTCGCCGAGTGCGCGATCCGCGGCGCCGGCGCGGGCAGCGCGAGTTCGAAGTGCGAGAGGGGCCGCGACTGCGCGACGTACATGCAGGCGTCGCCCGACACCACCTGGTCGTGCATCGGGACGTGGTGGACCCACGCGGTGATCGCCGCGGCGACGACGCACGCGCCCGCGACGAAGGCGCGCTCCGAGGGGCGCGTGAGCGCGGCGTGGAGCGCGCGGCCGAGGCCGGGGACGAAGCGCGCGACGAGCCCCGCGACGATCGCCGCGAGGGCGGCGAGGAGGGCGGCGCGTTCGAAGGTGTGGGCGCGGAGCTCGGGCCAGGAGAAGACGAGCCAGAGCGAGGCGAGGAGCGCGGCGGCCGCGCGGGCGGGGGGCATCGGGGGAGGGGTGCGCCCTCGGGGGGCGAAGACTCAGTCGGCGCCGCCGGCGTCGCCCGCGTCGCCGGGGTCGAGGCCGCCGTCGCCGCCGCCGTCGCCACCGGTCGGGCCGCCGTCGGGGGCGGGGGCCATGCAGGCGCCCGTCATGTACAGGCAGAGGCCCGAGATGCAGCAGTAGTTGCCCGGGTCGCCCGGCGTCGCGCAGGGGTTGCAGTCGCCGTCGGCGCGGCACGAGGCCGGGCACATCCCCGGCGAGCCCGTGTCGGCGGGCGTCGAGCGGTCGGGCGGCGGGGGCGTGGTGTCGGCGGGCGTCGAGCGGTCGGGCGTCGACGTGGTGTCGGCGGGCGTCGAGCGGTCGGGCGTGGAGGGCAGGTCGGGCTGCTGCGGCAGGTCGAACTCCGGCACGTCGAAGTCGGTGCCGAGGTCGTCCGACGCGTCCTCCCCCGCCTCCTTCGCCACGTCCTCCGGGGTGAACGACGGCACCGGATCATCGCCGCACCCTGCGAGCATCACACCGAGGAACACCAACCGAAGAAAGACCGTGCCGCGCATGACTCTCCGTTGCGTGACAGTCGCCGTCCTGACGACCTCGGGCGCGACTATGCACGAAAGCTGAATTCGATGCGAGTCCCCACGCAGGTTTTTTCCTTGCCGCCCCGCGCCGTGGCATGCGAGGCGCGCACCTCCCGCGGTGGTCACTCTGGCCCCACCCGTGGCACCTGGTGCATGTTCGCCGCAGAGGAGCGATGACACGATGATCGACGAGCGCCCGCGCGAGGCCCTGACCTTCGACGATGTGCTGCTGGTTCCTGCGTACAGCGACGTGCTGCCGCGCGACGTGGACACGCGGACGCGCCTCGCGCCGGGCCTCGAGCTCGGCATCCCGCTGGTGTCGGCCGCGATGGACTCGGTCACCGAGGCGCGCACCGCCATCACCATGGCGCGCGAGGGCGGCCTCGGGATCCTCCACAAGAACCTCCCGCCCGACGAGCAGGCCCTCGAGGTGGAGAAGGTGAAGCGCGCCGAGTCGGGCATCGTCGTCGACCCGCTCACGGTGGCGCCCGACGCGAGCCTCCGCGACGTCGTCGACCTCATGAAGCGCCGCGGCTTCTCGGGCCTCCCCGTGGTCGAGGACGGCCGCCCCGTGGGCATCGTGACCGCGCGCGACATCCGCTTCGAGGCCAACCTCGACCAGCCCGTCACGCGCGTGATGACGCCCGCCGCGCGCCTCGTCACCGTGCCCCCGACGGTGCGCCCCGACGACGCGCGGGCCCTCCTCCACAAGCACCGGATCGAGAAGCTCCTCGTCGTCGACCCCGCGTCGGGGCGGCTCGTCGGGCTCCTCACCATCCGCGACCTGCTCCAGGCCGAGCGCTACCCCAACGCCGCCAAGGACGCCCTCGGGCGCCTCCGCGTCGGCGCCGCCATCGGCCCCTCGGCCGACCGCGAGGAGCGCACCGACGCCCTCGTCCGCGCGGGCGTCGACGTGCTGGTGGTCGACACCGCGCACGGCCACTCCAAGGGCGTCATCGACGCGGTGCGGGCCACGAAGGCGCGGCACCCCAACGTCGTGGTGGTCGCGGGCAACATCGCCACCGCCGAGGCCGCCGAGGCCCTCATCGACGCGGGCGCCGACGCGATCAAGGTGGGCATCGGGCCCGGCTCCATCTGCACGACGCGGGTGGTCGCGGGCGTCGGCGTGCCGCAGGTCACCGCCATCAACGACTGCGCGAAGGTGGCGAAGCGGCGCGGCGTGTCGCTCATCTCCGACGGCGGCATCAAGTACTCGGGCGACGTCGCCAAGGCGATCGCGGCGGGCGCCGACGTGGTGATGATCGGCTCGCTCTTCGCGGGCACCGACGAGGCGCCGGGCGAGCTGGTGCTCTACCAGGGGCGCTCGTACAAGATGTACCGCGGCATGGGCTCGCTCGGCGCCATGCGCAAGGGTTCGAAAGACCGCTACGGCCAGGCCGGCGCCGCCGACGAGAAGCTCGTCCCCGAGGGCATCGAGGGCCGCGTCCCCTACCGCGGGAGCCTCTCGGCCAACGTCCACCAGCTCGTCGGCGGCCTGCGCGCGGGCATGGGCTACACGGGCTGCCGCACGATCGCGGAGCTGCACGAACGGGCCAGGTTCGTCCGCCAGACGTCGCTGGGTCTGAAAGAGAGCCACGTGCACGACGTGATGATCACGGAAGAGGCCCCCAACTACCGCAAGAGCGACTAGGGTCCCGCCGCGCATGGACGCCCGGCGCCTCCTCCGCAACATCAGCTCCCAGTGGGTGGCGCACGCGGTCACGGCGGCGGTGGGGTTCCTCATGCCGCCCTTCCTGCTCGACCGACTCGGGCGCACGGCCTACGGCGTCCACAACCTCATCGGCGACCTCGGCGGCTACTCCGCGCTCCTGTATTTCGGCCTCGGCGCCGCGGTGCTCCGCTACGTCGCCGCCCACCACGCCCGCGAGGAGATGGACGGCCTCAACGAGACGGTCTCCACCATCTTCGCCGTCTACCTCCGGCTCGGCGTCTTCTGCCTCCTCGCCGCGTGCGCGATCGCGTGGCCGCTCCCCGCGCTCTTCGACATCCCCCCGGCGCTCGCCAACGAGGCCCGCGCGCGCGTCGTGGTCACCGGGCTCGCGATCCTCGTCGAGTTCGTCGGGAGCGTGTACGGCGGCGTGCTGATGGGCCTCGAGCGCTTCGACGTGCTCAACGGCATCAAGCTCACGCTGCTCGTCGGGCGCACCCTCGCCATCGTCGCCGTCGCCCTGCGGTGGCCCTCCGTCCTCGCGATCGGGCTCGTCTCGCTCGCCACCGCCGTCTGCGAGCAGGGCTTCAACTTCGTCTACGCCCACCGCGTGCTGCCGGGCCTGCGCGTCTCCCTCGCGCTCAACCGCCCCGCGCGCCTCCCCGAGCTCGCCAGCTTCAGCTTCCAGTCGTTCGTCTTCACGATGTCCGACCGGATCATCAACTACACCGACAGCGTGGTGATCGGGCAGGCGCGCGGCGCCGAGGCCACCGGCCCCTACGCCTTCGCCCTCCGCCTCGTCGACTTCGCCCGCGAGGCCCTCGACCGCGCCACCCACGTGCTCATGCCGGGCTTCTCCGCCGCCGCCGCCCGCGGCGAGAGCCACATCGTCCGCGACGTGTGGCGCACCGGGAGCAAGGCCCTCCTCTCGCTCGCCGTCCCCATCGCGCTCGTCCAGACGCTCTGGGGCCGCCACGTCCTCTCCCTCTGGCTCTCGCGCAACGAGCACGCCTCCGTCGCCGCCCAGGTGGTGGCCGAGGCCTACCCGTGCATGGTGTGGCTCGCGCTCGCCTTCGTCATGCAGATGGCGGGACGGGGGCTCGCGCGCCCGCTCTTCGAAGGACTCGGCGAGCTCCGCGTCCCGGCGCGCATCGCCGCGATGGAGGCCGTCGCCAACCTCCTGCTGTCGGTGGTGCTCGTGCGGCGGTGGGGCATCCAGGGCGTGGCCTTCGCCACCTTCCTCCCCGCCGCCGTCACCGGGCTCGTCGTGATGCCGTGGTTCGTGTGCCGGCGCCTGGGGCTCTCGTTCGGGCGCCACGCGGTCGACGCCTACGTGCGGACGGTCGTGCCCGCGCTCCCCGCCTACGGCGTGCTCGTCGCGGCGGAGCGGATGGGCTGGCACACGCGCTTCGTGCCGCTCGCCGCGACCTGCGTGCTCGTGCTGGCGGTGCACCTCGCGTTCGCCGCCGTCGTCACCTTCGACCGCGACGAACGCGAGAGCCTGCGCGCGCGCTTCCGGCGCTGATCAGAAGGGGATGTCGTTGTCGTCCTGGCCGAAGTCCGGGGCGCCCATGTCGTTGGCGGGCGGGCGGCGGCCGTTGCCGTTCATCGGCGCGCGGGCGGGCGCAGGGCGGGGCGCGCGGGCGGGCGCTGCGCCGCCGCGGAGGCGGGCGGACCAGGCGCGGGCGCGGGCGGCGTCGAGGCGGCTCCAGCGGCTCTTGGGCGTGCCGTTCTTGTCGACCGCGTTGCTCTCGTCGTCGCGCTGCGCGAACCACTCGTAGGCGTCCGCCAGCATGTCGAGGAACTCCGGCTCGCACGACGAGAACTTCTGGCCCTTGTAGTCCTGGCCCGACCAGCGCTTCGGCACGAAGCGCACCTCCGGGTCGCCGCGCGGCCCGTCGATGTCCGCGTCGATCTCCTGCCCGCCCCCGTTGGACTGCGCCGCCGCGGCCGGGCGCCCGTTGGCGGCCCCGCCCTTCATCGCCGCCATCAGGGCGTCGAGCTTCCGTTCGATCCGGTCGAGGCGATCTTCGATGCTGCTCATGATCTCTCTTGCTCCCCTCGCCCCAACGCCCACGAAGGGTCGGCGAGTGAGGCCAGACGATGCCCCAACCGCGCGGTGGCCGCCACTTGCCGGCGGTCAGGGAATGTCCGACGCCGAAGGGCTCGCCTGCGGGCGGTAGCGCCGCGTCCAGCGCGCGATGACGAGGCCGCCCATCACGCCGGGCGCGATCCAAACAACCAGTGGCGGCACCGCGGCGCGCAGGCCCGCGGGCGCGTGGGCGTAGTTCACCACGGCGAAGGCGGTGACGGTGGCGATGCACGCGCCCACCATGTTGCCGAGGTGCGCGCGGAGCCACGCGCGGGCGTCCTCCGGCGGCCGCGAGAGTTCGCGCAACTGCCCCCACCCGGTGACCGCGGAGAAGGCCCCGAACACGGTGAAGAGCGCCCCGCCGCCGCCCGCCGCGCCGTACACCGCGCCCGCCACGCCCGCCGGGAGCAGCAGCGCGGGGAGCACCCGCTCGCCGACGCCCGCCACCGGGCCGGCGCGCCGCTTCTCCCCGAGCGCGGCGACGCCGCGGCGGAGGTTGGTGACCGCGAGCAGGTCGACCAGCGCGAGGAAGAGCGCCCCGTCGCGCCGCCCGGCCCCGCGCGTGGCGAGGGCGATGCCGCACGCGACGGCGGCGAGCGCGGCGGCGGCCACCATCGCGCGGACGTACACCCTGCCCCACGCGCGGTGGACGGCGCCGCCCTTCTTCGCGACGAGGGGCGGCCACATCGAGACGAGCGCGAGGCCGCCCGCGAGCGCGTGGGCGAGGACGACGAGGCGGTGCGGCGTCATGCGGCGGGCGTATCACGCGCCGCCCACGCGGCGGAAGCTACAGGCGGATGTCGGCGGTGGCGCCGAAGGTGAGGACGTCGGGGAGCACGCTGGCGTTGTCGACGCTCGACAGGATGCGGTGGTACGCGAGGTCGGCCCCGAACACGAGCGCCGCGCCGGGGTTGATGTGGTAGTGGATCTCGACGCCGCCGCGCGCCCCGAGGCCGAACGCGCCCGCCCCCTCGCGGCCGTCGGGCTCGATCTGCCAGCGGTCGAAGGACGCACCGATCACCGGGCGCACGGTGCTCCCGGGGAGGAAGCGGTGGGCGACCTCGGCGGAGAGCACCCAGGCGCCGCCCGACGAGGTGGAGAGCTCGTCGAGGGCGCGGTTGGCGATGCTCGCGCGCAGGCCGAGCTCGGTGGCGCCGAGCCCGAGGCCCACGTGCAGCCGCCAGGTGCTCGCGGCGCCGCTGCGGAAGCCCGTCATCCCGCCGTAACCCGCGCCGACGAACACCGACGCGCGCGGGTCGCGGTGCTCCTCGGGCTGCGGGTGCGTTGGGGCGTCGGCGGGCTCCGGGGTCGGCGTGATCACCGTGGTGGTCGTGGTCACCACCGGGAGGGGCACCGTGCGCACCACGATGGGAGGCGGGGGCTGGCTCACGACCACCACGCGCGGCGGCGGGATCGCGGGCTGCATCACCACCACGCCGCCGGGCGACGAGGCGTAGATCTCGATGGCGCGGGCCTCGGCGGCGCACAGGGAAACGGCGAGGGCGGCGAGGGCGGGGGCGAGGCGGTTCATCACGGGTCCTCCGGTGGGGGAACGTTGCGGTCGAGCGGTGGGGTTGTGCTGAGACGGGCGAGCGGCGGATTCGGTCAGCGGAGGAAGGCCTCGATCTCGCTGTCCGGGGCGTCGGTCTGCGAGGCGCCGACGACGATCACGCGCTGGGCGTCGAGGCGGAAGCGCAGCTCGGTGCCCGCCGCGAGCAGCTCGCGCAGCTCGGGGCGCAGGCGCAGGAGCGTGAAGTAGCCGCGCGAGAGCGAGCGGACGTGGAGCTCGCGGGGCGAGCCGGTGATCCCCTCCTCCGTCCAGACGTTGCCGCGGAGGACGAGCGCGCGGCCCGCCACGAAGCGCGCGCCGCCTGCGCCAGCGTTGACGGTCTCGGCCTCGCGGAGCTCGCGGAGGCGCGTGGCGACGCGGCGGCCGGCCTCGCCCGTGGCGTCGACCGAGGGCGCCGGCGCGGGGGGCGGCGGGGGGGCGAACGAGGGGGCCGTCGACGGGGTGGTGGGCATCGCGCTCGGCATCACCGGGCGGGCGGCGGGGCGCGCGAAGTTGCCCGCGCCGGAGCCAGCACTGCCGGTTCGGACGGCGCCGCCGAGCGACTCGAAGGCGCGGAAGTCGTCGGCGCCGGCCGGGGCCTCGGGCGCGGGCTGGGCGGCTGTCGGGACGGCGCCCCCGTGGGCGCGGTTCAGCAGGTCGTTGACGCTGGGGCCGCGGGTGGTGCTGCGGGGCGTCGCCGCGACCACGACGGGCGCGGACTGCGGCCGGGGCACGCGGAAGCCCTGCACGCCGTTGAAGCTGGGCTGCTCGCGGGGCCCGCGGTCGGCCTCCTCGTCGCGCGCGCCGTCGACGGCCTGCACGGCGCCGGGCTCGGTGACGAGGTAGCTGGTGTACGGGGTGACGATGCCGAAGCGGCGGGCAAGGGAGACGACGCTCTCGCGGAGCTCGGGGTTCTCTCCGTGGAGGCGGATCTCGTCGAGCAGGTAGCCCGTCTTCCGTGTCGCCCACACGCGCGGGATGAAGGCGTTGTCGGCCTCGCGGGCGGGCAGCGCCACCGGCCAGTCGAACACCCGCGGCTCGGCGGCGTTGGCGACCGTGGCGGTGAGCGCGACGCGCACGTCGCCGGGGGTGCGGTAGCGGCCGGTGACCACGAGCTGGCCGCCGCGGTAGAGCGTGCCGAGGTCGCGGGGATAGACGTCGTAGGCGTCGGCGCCGCGCAGCGCGAGGCGCAGGTCGGCGAGCACCGGGAAGGCGATCCGGTTGTAGAAGCCCGTGAGCAGGGTCGAGAGCTCGGCGCCCGAGCGGGCGTAGTCGGCGGCGCCGCGGTTCTGCTGGGCGAGCAGGTCGAGGAAGGTGGTGTTGACGTCGTCGCCGAGGCCGAAGACGAACACCTGCGCGTTCGCGGTGTTGCGCTCGCGGGCCTGCTGGATGATCGCGTTGACGTTGGTCTCGCCCACCGTCGGCATCCCGTCGGTGAGGAAGACCACCATCCGCGGCGCGCCCCGCCGCGCGGGGACGGCGAGCGCCTGCGAGAGCGCCGGCGCGATGGCGGTGCCGCCCGAGGCCTCGAAGCCGTTGACGAAGCGGAGCGCGCGGGCGCGGTTCTCGGCCGAGGCGCTGAGCGAGGTCTCGGCGAGCTGCTCGACGTCGGTGCTGAAGCGCAGGATGTTGAAGGTGTCGTCGGGGTTGAGGCGCTCGACCCAGGCGCGGAGGGCCTGGCGGGCGTGCTCCATCTTCTCGCCGGCCATCGAGCCCGAGGTGTCGCAGACGAAGAGGATGTCCTTGCCGATGATCTCCCGCTCGGTGGCCTCCGAGCGCGGCGCCACCATCATCAGGAAGTAGCCGTCCTCGCCGGGCGGGCGGTGGGTGAGCACGCTCAGCCCGACGTCGCCGTCGGCCACCGTGTAGAAGAGGTCGAAGTCGCGGTCGAGGGAGGCGCGGCCCTCTTCGAAGCCCACCGTGGCCGAGTGATCACCGCGGCGCGTGGTGTCGATGCGGTGCGTCGGCGAGTACACCGCGCGGATCGGGACGCGCGACTCGATGGTGGCCGAGAGGGTGAAGTCCTCCAGCGTGCTCGCCTGCGGGCCGCTGGTGCGCAGGGGGTAGCGGTAGTGGAGCGTCCCGGACTCGTAGCCGAGCGTCTGGGTGAAGCGGACCTCCACGGTCTGGTCGCCGCGCGCGGGGATGGGGAAGACGCGCGCGCGGAAGAGGTTGTTGCCCATGTACTCGACGAGGCCCGGGTCCTGGAGGCGGGCGACGATCCCCTCGTAGATCTGGCGCGCGGCCGCGGCCTCGAGCACCTGGCCCTCCTGGCGGACGCCGTTCACCGTCATCGCGAAGCCCGACACGCTCGCGCCCTCGGGGAGCGGGAAGACGTACGTCCCCTCGAGCTGCCGGTCGGTGTTGTTGCGGAACACCTGCACCACCCGCGTCTCGGCGATGCGCTCGTGCACGGTCACCGTCACGCGGTGCGAGCGGATCGCCAGCGGGCCGAGCGACCCGTCGGTGGGGATGAGCAGGCCGGCGGCGTGCGCGACCGCGGGGCGCCCGAAGGCGACCAGCAGCCCGAGCGCCACCAGCAGGATGAAGCGCGCGAACGACCGGGCGAACAGCCGTGACGGGAGAGAACGCATGCTCAGGGGGTTCATGGGGAGGTTGCCTTTGGCGGGGAGGTGTCGCGTTCGACGGACCAACGCGCCCGAAGGTCCGCCGCTTACACGCGCTCATCCGATGGCCCGCGCCGCGCGCCCCTTGGGCCCATCCCTCGCGCCCCGTGCGCGTGCGCTGGCCTCCCGCCGCGATCTGTGTAGGATCCAAGGCCCCCAGCCGATGTCCCCCCGCGCCCCGTCCCCCGACTCTCCGTCGCCCTCCGTCTCGCTGGCGGGCGAATTCGAAGGCACCGAGCGGGCCCTCTGGTGGCGCGTGCTCTCGCTCCCGTGGGCCGCCCTGCGCGGCGTCGTCGAGGCCGTGCTCCGCGTGGCCTTCTCGCTTCAGAGCCCGTGCACCGTGGCCCTGGAGGGCGACGTGATCCGGGTGAAGGGGCACACGGAGATCCTCGGCCGCACGCTCCGCGAGTACGACCATCGCTTCCCGGTCGCCAACCTCACCGAGGTGCGGCGCGAGACGCGCTTCCCGATGCTCCCCGCGGCGGCGTCGGTGTTCGCGCTCTTCGTCGGCTCGACGCTCGGCGCCCGCTCGGTCATCGAGGGAGCCGGCGGGCGCTACTGGGTGCTCGTCGCCATCGGCGGCGGGCTCATCGCGGGCGGGGTGCTCTTCGACTTCCTCCTGCGCGCGCTCTTCCCCGGCGTGACGGGCCGCACGCGCCTCACGCTGCGCGCGCGCGACAAGCGGAGCGTGATCCTCACGGGCCTCGAGGTCGCCGGCCTCGACCGCCTGCTCGACGCGCTCGACCAGCGACTCACCGCGCCCAGAGCTCCCGCCGCAACGCCCGCCCCGCGGCTCGAGCCACTGCTCCACGGCGCCGAAGCCCTCGGCGGCGAGACCGTCCGCGACGGCTCTCCCTCGCGCGGCTGAGCGAGCTTCGCACACCGCGCGCGCCGCCCGTTTCCGCCGGGGATTCGTCGGCCGGGCGCGGCCGGTGTATGGTCGACCGCACGTTCATGGTCCGCCTGCGACGCCTGCGTTCGGTGCCCACCGGGGTCACGCCCCCGCCGCCGGCGCCGGCCTACGACGACAGCCTGCCGCGCGGCGCGCGCGTCGAGCCGCCCGTCCCCACGGTGGCGGTGCTGGCCGCGCGCCCCGACGCCGACGCCCACGCGCTCGTCCTCCTGCTCGCGCGGATGCTCCTCACGCACGGCGCCCGCCCCGCGCTCCTCTGGACGGAGCGCACCGACGCCTTCGAACCCGGCGTGGTCACCACCGCCACCAGCGCCGCGCTCTTCCCCGACGCGCTCCAGGCCGCGGCCGCCACCTGCCACATGGCGCGCATCGCCCACGTCGGCCCCGGCGGCGAGCCCGAGGCCGCGCGCCACCTCTTCGAAGACCTCGGCGGCGCCACCCACGCGATCCTCGACGGGCGCATGCTCGTCGCCGCGCGCGCGACCCTCGGGGTGTTCGTGGTGGGCGACGGGATGGGGGGCGACCCGCCGGCCGTCCGCGCGCTGCGGGACTGCTGCGACGTCGAGGTCAACGAGCCGAGCGTCGCGGTCGCCGAGGCCATCCTCCGCGCCCTCGCCCGCCGCGCATGACAGACCCGCGCGGCGTGCGTAGAGTCCCGCCGCGATGTTCCCGATCCGTGACATCAACCCGACCCGCTCCACGCCGTGGGTCACCTGGTCGATCATCCTCGCCTGCGGCCTGGTGTGGCTCGGCCAGTGGGTGATGCCGCCGGGGGCCCACGAGCGCTTCGCGTTCGACTGGGGCCTCGTCCCGCGCCAGCTCACCCACGGCCACGACCCGCTCGCGTGGGCGACGGTGGCGACCCACATGTTCCTGCACGGCGGGTGGATGCACGTGCTCGGCAACCTGTGGTTCCTCTACATCTTCGGCGACAACGTCGAAGACAACATGGGCCCCGCGCGCTTCGCGGTCTTCTACCTGCTCTCGGGCGTCGCCGCGGCGGGCGCGCAGGTGCTGAGCAACCCCGAGGCGGGCGTCCCCATGGTCGGCGCGTCGGGGGCCATCGCCGGCGTGCTCGCGGCCTACATGGTGCTCTTCCCGCGGGCGCGGGTGCTCACGTTCCTGCCGATCCCGTTCATCTTGTACTGGGTCGAGCTGCCGGCGGTGGTCTTCCTCGTCGTGTGGTTCGGGATGCAGTTCTTCTCCGGGCTCGGCTCGCTCGGGCAGCAGTCGGGCGGCGGCGTCGCGTACTGGGCGCACATCGGCGGCTTCCTCGCCGGGCTGGTGATGGTGTTCTTCTTCCGCCGCCAGGCCCCGCCGCGCGACGACGGCTGGCGCGTGGTGCGACTGGACGGGCGCATGCCCCCGCCGCGCGCGCCGCGATCGTCGACGCCGTGGCACGACAGCCGGGGGTGGTGAGCGGTCAGCAAGGCGCCACGCGCCCGCCGAGGTGACGCGACGGCCTCCACATTTGTGGAGCGGATTGCGCTCGCCGCGCCTCCCGTCGCCGCGGTAGCGAAAAGAACGTCGCCGCGGTGAGACGACCCGAAGCCTTCGGGACGTTCCCCCCACTGCAATCCCCGCGGACGGCGCAAGGGGCCTCATGGCAAAGACGATCCCGGACGCTCCCGCGCGGCCGCCGCTCGCGCAGTTGCTCGACCGCACCCTCGTGTCACCGCTCCGGCTGCTCGCCACCCGGCGCGCCGAGGCGCCCGCGTCCCCGGCGGACGGGCCGCGGTACCCCTTCTCCCCATACCCGCGGGGCTGGTTCGTCGTGGCGCGCGCGGAGGACCTCCGCGCGGGCGAGGTGCGCAACGTCCGCTTCGGCGGAAGGCCCTGGGTGCTCTGGCGCTCGCGGGGCGGCCGCGCCTCGCTCATCGCGCCGACGTGCCCGCACCTCGGCGCGCACTTCGGCCACGGCAGCGAGGTGGTCGGCGAGTCGCTCCAGTGCCCGATGCACCGCTTCCGCTACGACCACGAGGGCGCCTGCGTCGAGACGGGGTACGGCACCAAGCCCCCCGCCTGCCGCGCCACCACGCTCGCCGTCCGCGAGGACTCGGGCTACCTGCTCGCGCTCCACGACCCCGACGGCGCCCTCGCGGACTTCGCGCCGCCGGAGCTCGCGCGGCCCGAGTGGGGCGACGGGGCCCACTTCGACGTCGTCGCGCGCACGCACCCGCACGACCTCGCGGAGAACCTCGTCGACCCCGGCCATTTCGCCCACACCCACGGGTACGAGGACGTCTCGCAGACCGGCGGCATCGAGACCGAGGGCCACGTCTGCACGTCGCGCTTCGTCGTGCACCGCTCCGCGGACATGTACGGCAAGGCCATGGAGCGCGTGCGCGTCGAGATGACGTGCCGCCTGCACGGCCTCGGCCTCTTCGTGATCGACAGCGTCACCAACCCCGGCGACGTGCACGTGCGGATGGTCGCCGCGCCCACCCCCGTCGACGAGGACCGCGTCGACTTCCGCTTCTCGATCTGGATCCGCGACCTCGACCGCGCCCGGCGCGCGAGCAAGCTGTTCGGCGCGATGCCCGAGCGCCACGCGCGGCGCGTCCTCCTCGGGCTCGTGAAGCTCGGCATGCGCCACGACGTCGAGCAGGACCTCCGCATCCTCGACCACAAGCGCTACCTCGAACGGCCCGCGCTCGCGGCGGGGGACGGGCAGTTCCGCAAGTTCCGCGACTGGACGCGGCAGTTCCACGTCTGGACCGAGGGCCCGTCGGCGTGATCGGCGGTCTCCTGCGGGGCCTCGCGGGCGTCGTCACGGGCGCGGCGCCGGAGGGCGAGCCGTCCATCCGCGCCCGGCCGCGGGGGCTCCCGTGGGTCCACTCGACCGTGCATGTGACGCGCGACCGGTGGCGCAACTGGGCCGGCACGCTGGAGGCGCGGCCGGCGCGCATCTACAGCGACCACGCCGGCGGCGGGCACCGCTCGCCGCGCACCCTCGCCGACCTCCAGGCGATCGTCCGCGAGGCCCGCGCGCAGGGCGTGGGCGTCCGCGTGTTCGGCTCGTCGCACTCGTGGTCGAGCCTCGTCCCCTGCGACGGCTTCCTCGTCGACAACCGGATGATCGGCGCGTCGGGCGACCGCTACGTCACCCGCGTCGAGCCCGCCGGCCCCGGCAGAAAACCCCGCGTGACGGTGCCGCCGGGCATCACGCTCCGCGAGTTCGAACGCTGGCTCTGGGACGCGGGCTTCTCGCTGCCCGCCGCCACCGTCGCGGACTGCTTCACCGTCGGCGGCCTGGTCGCGGTCGCGAGCCACGGCGCCGGCCTCGACCTCCCCAGCCTGTCCGACGCCGTCGTCGGCGTGACCTTCGTCGACGGGCTCGGCGAGGTGCGCCGCTGGGCGCGCGAGACCGCCACCGCCGACGAGCTCGCCGCCGCGCGGTGCAGCCTGGGCGCGCTCGGGCTCGTCTACGACGTCACGCTCGAGGTCGAGCCCCGCTACGAGGTGCTCTTCGAAGCGCGGGCCGTCCCCTACCGCGAGCTCTTCGCCGACACCGACGAGGCCCGCGCCCGCCTGCGCCGGCTGCACGAGGAGCACCTGTCGATCCAGGTCTTCTGGGGGCCCTTCGGGTACAGCGGCGCGCGCTTCGTTTCGAAGCCCGCGATCAACCCCGACGTCTGGCTCATCACCGCGACGAAGGCGATCCCCGAGGGCGCCAGGGCGCGCACACCCCTCCAACGCTGGACGCACCTCTCGCTGATCGACGTGCCGTCGATGTTCCTCAACGGCCACCTGATGCGCGCGCTCACGGCGATCCCGGCGCTCACGGGCTACATCCCGGTGACCCAGGCCGGCACCGAGGTGTGGGTCGAGGCGCGCAGCGGCGCGTGGCGCATGCCGACGTACGACGCCAACCACTACCTCAACGCGGTCGGCGTCGGGTTCGTGCGGGCGACCGCCTGCGAGTGGTCGATCCCCTTCCGCCCCGGCGCGCCCGACGGCGCGCGCGACGGCTACGAACGGGTGCGGGCCTCCTTCGCCGCGCTCCACGACCTCGTGGTGGACGCGTTCCACGCGCACCCGCTCTCCGACCCGCGCTCGGGGCCGGTCACCATGTGCGTCGAGCTCCGCACGATGGCGCCGGGCCGCGCGCTGCTCGACCCGCAGCGCCTGCCCGACGGGGCCGACCCCGCGACGCGCTTCGCCGTGCCCGAGCTCGTCACGTCCGTCGGGCACCCGGCGTGGCCCGCGTTCGTCCGCGAGGCCCACCGCGCGCTCACCGGGGACCCCGCGCGCTTCGGCGACGTGCTCCAGCACCTCGCCAAGGAGTGGCGCGACCTGCCGCACCCGCGCCACCCGGGCGGGACGGCGGCGTGGATCCGCGACCGCTACAAGGCAGCAGGGACGTGGCAGCGCTTCCTCGCCGTGCGCGAGCGCGTCGACCCCGACGGCGTCTTCCTCAACGACTTCCTGCGGGCGTGGTTCGAGGTGCCGGCGGGGCGGGCGGCGCGGTCGGCGCCCACGCGCGACGACGCGGTCGCGCGCGACGCCGGTTGATCGGGGAGCATCTTGGGGGCGACGATGGCCCCCATGCCCGCGCCCCCGCCGACGCAGCACCCGTCCGCCCCAGTCCTCGCATGGCCCGCCGGCGAAGGAGACGACGGGCCGCTCGGGGTCGTCTCGCTCCCCGAGCTCGAGGCGGCGCTCGACGAGCACGTCGGGGTGCTCCGCGCGCGCTTCGGCCGCCTCCTCATGCGCTGGGCGCTGGTGATGAACGCCCTCTGGTGGCCGACCGACTTCGTGCTCGTCCGCAACATCCCCCGCGCGCCCGCCGCGCTGGCCACCGGGCGCCTCGCCGTGCTCGCCTGCGGCGCCGCCGTGCTCGCGCTGCTCCACCGGCAGGAGCGCGTCGTCGGCGCCCGCTTCGCCCTCTGCTGCGCCGCGTGGGTCGGCCTCTACGCGGGCGTAGGCTACAGCCTCGGCATCGTCGGCGACCTCGGGACGCCCTGGTTCCACATGCTCCAGCCGCTGCTCGTCATCGCGCTGGTGGTGCCGATGCGCCTCAGCGTCCGGCTCGCTTTCACCGGCTGCATCGCCGCCGCCCTGCTCGGCGGCTTCCTCGCGCGCGACCCCGCGAGCCTGCGCTCGCCGTACCTCGCCACCACCGTCGGCTACCTCGTCTTCTCCGCGGGCGTCGGCGTCTTCTTCGGGCACGCGCTGCTGCTGCTCATCCGCAGCAACCTGCACCACCGCATGGCGCTCGAGCGGCGGTCGGCCGAGCTCGCCGCCCACCGCGCGCGCCTCCAGGACGAGGTGCGCGCCCGCACCGACGAGCTCCAGCGCCTCGCCCAGCACCTCGAGCGCGCGGGCGAGGTCGAGGGCCGGCGCATCGCCCAGGAGCTTCACGACGAGCTCGGCCAGGGCGTCACCGCGCTCCGCGTCGCCCTCGCCACCACCCGCAAGCGCTTCGCGAAGAACCCCGCGTCGATCGAGGCCAACCTCGACGACCTCGGCGAGCTCGTCGGCCGCGTCGCCGACGGGACGCGCCAGGCGATCGCCCACCTCCGGCCCCAGCTCCTCGACGACCAGGGCCTCGTCGCCGCCGTCGGCTGGCTCGCGCAGAGCGCCGAGCGCCGCGGCCTCGCGTGCGAACTCCGGGTCGAGGGGCGCGGCGACCCGGAGCCCGGCGCGGTGCAACCGGCGCGGCTCCGGGACGTCCACACCGCCGCCTTCCGGGTGGCGCAGGAGTCGCTCACCAACGTGCTCCGCCACGCCCGCGCGGGCCGCGTCGACGTCGCCCTGCGCTTCCTGCCCGCGGCCGTCGAGGTCGAGGTGCGCGACGACGGCGTCGGCCTCCCGCCGCCCGGCGCGCGCGGGCGCGGCATGGGGCTCCTCGGGATGCGCGAGCGCGCCCGGTCGCTCGGCGGCGAGCTCTCCGTCGAGCCGGCCGAGGGCGGCGGGACGCGCGTGCGCTGCCGGCTGCCGGCCGCGGGGGGCGCGCCGTGATCCGCGTCTTCATCGCCGACGACCACCCGATCGTGCTCCGCGGCCTCACCGAGCTCTTCGCCGAGTGCGCCGACATCGCCGTGGTGGGCACCGCCACCAGCGGCCGCGAGGCCCTCGCGTCGCTCGACCCCGGCCGCCCCGCGTGGGACGTGCTGCTGCTCGACCTCTCGCTGCCGCGCGTCGGCGGCGCCGAGGTGCTCCGGCGGGTGCGCGAGCAGCGGCCCGACGCGAAGGTCATCATCGTGTCGATGTACCCCGAGGAGCAGCACGCGGGGCCGCTGCTCGCCGCCGGCGCGTCGCTCTATTTCTCCAAGGCCCGGCCGGCGGAGGAGCTGCTCGACGAGGTCCGCCGCGTCTTCGCCGGGGGCGCCGAGGCACCGCGCGCGCCCGCGCCCGAGGCCGGCAAGGCGCCCCACCTGCGGCTGTCGACGCGCGAGTACCAGGTGTTCATGCTGCTCGTCGAGGGGCAGTCGGTGGCGGAGATCGCGGCGCAGCTCGACGTCCTGTCGAGCACGGTGAGCAACCACGTCGCGCGCATCCGCGAGAAGCTCGACGCGCGCACGGTGGCCGACATCGTGACCTACGCGCACCGCGCCGGGCTGGTCGACTGAAGGCCCGCGGGGCGACCATGGCGCTGGCGGCAGGCGCCTGCCGGTGGAGCGGCAGGCGCCTGCCGGTGCGTACGGCGGCCGTACATGCGCGACCTCCGCGCGTCGACGTCGCCCGCGCGCTCGTGCACCTTCGGGTGGAGGAGACCGCCGCCCATGTCCAACGCCGCCGAGAAGCTCCCGCTCATCGAACGTACGAAGGCCGCCGCCCTGGAGCGCAACCGCGCCCGCCTCGCCGAGCTCCTCGGCGTCGTCCACCGCAAGATGACCGCAGTGGTGGAGGGCTTCTACGACGTCGGCGAGGCGCTGCGCGAGGTGCTCGACAAGAAGCTGTACGCCGCCGCGGGCCACGCGACCTTCGAAGCGATGCTGGAGGCCGAGGGGCTGATGTCGCCGCGGCAGGCCCGCAAGCTCATCGCGGTGGCGCGGAAGGTCCCGCGGGAGCAGGCGCTCGGGCTCGGGCACGAGCGGGCCTACGCGCTGCTGGCGTACGCCGAGGCCACCGCCGCCAACGACACGGTCGCGGCCATCGTGACGAGCGGCGTGCTGGTGGGCGGCAAGCCCGCGGCCGAGGCGTCGCTGCGGGAGATCACCGCGGCGACGCGGCAGGTGCGCGCGAAGGCGCAGGGGGCGAAGCCGAAGACGGAGGCCCAGCGCGAGCGCGAGCGCGCCGACGCGGCGGTGACGCGGGCGGTGCGCGAGGCGCTGCGGGCGGCGGGCTTCGGGCGCGCGGCGGTGGCGGTGGCGGGCGACGAGGTGCGCGTGGTGCTCTCCCGCGCGCAGGCCGAGCGGCTGGTGGGGTGAGCGGAGGGCCCGCCTCCGACCGAGCAAACACCCGAAGAAATCGCCTCCCCTGGACACTCAATGTCCACGGCCCCGTCGCCGTGGATTGACCCGTCCGACCGCGCGGGATACCGCGCCCGCTCCTCCCAGGTGGCGCCGGCGCCAGATGCGGAGGAGTGGAGGTTGCGATGGGTGTTCATGTGAAGCTGGACATCGACCCCGGGGGGATCGACGCCGCCGTCTGGGCCGAGGTCTATGACGAAACGCTGCGGCTGCTGAAGGCATGGCCGGAGAGGCTGGTCGGGTGGCGTTGGAAGACCGTGGAGGGGCTCCGCGTGCCGATGTACGCGCGCTCCCTTGCGCGGCGCCGTCGCGACCCCGCTCGCACCTACTGGGCGGTGACGGGCGACCGCGTGACCCTTCGAACGGGCGAGTGCCAGGAGATGCACCGCGCCCTGGAGCACTACGGGGCGCCCGGCGCCGCGTGCGACGACATCCTGCTCTACGCCGCGCGGCGCGACGACGGGAGCGGCGGCCCCGTCAACGTCTTCGGACGCAAGACGCAGGGGCACTCGTTCCACTTCGCCGTACTCGCCGCGGCGATGCTGGTGGAGGAGCGCTTCCCGAAGCACGCGATGGTGCGGGGTGACATCGACCGCGGTCAGGCCGAGGCGGCGCGGCGCATGGCGGAGCCGATCCTCGGCCGCCCGCTCCCGCTCCCGGTCCGGGTCGACGCCCCGCGGCTCATCGAGCGGCTGCGCGCGGGCTTCCACGGCGACGCGCTCATGTGGGCGTTCGAGCGGACGTACCTCGACGACTCGACCGCCCGGCACGAGGCCGTCCTGCGGGCCTTCGAGGGGGACGCCGGCGAGCGCTGGTGGGTCGAGTCCTACAAGCGCTTCGCGTCGCACCGGTCGCTCGGCGCCATCGACCTGCTCATCGCGTGGTTCAACGCGGAGCGCGACCTCGCGACGGCCGCCCGGCTCGTGTGCTGCGATGAGCGCGGCCCGCGCCACGCCCCGTCGGACTTCCTCGACGCGCTCCTCTCGACCTGGGTCACCTTGCCGCCGACGTCGCGCGCGCCCTTCGCGCCGCTGCTCCGGCCGGAGGGGGCGGCCCACACCGTCTTCGGGTTGCTCGGCGGCTTCATCTTCGACCAGTCCATCGCCGGGCGAAAGTCACGCTGCTGGCTGCAGCCCGAGGCGGTGGAGGCCGGGCTGCGCGACGCGTTCGGCGACGCGGCCGAGGCGCTCTGCGCCGACCTGCGCGCCCGCTCCGCGACCGAACTCGCGCGGCTCGACCGCGAGGCGGAGGGAGCCCGTGCCCTCGTCGAGCGGGGCAACGCGCGCTTCGTCGACGACCCCGACGAGGTGCCCGAGGTGCGGTCGCCCGCGAAGCTCGGGGCCCGCCAGCGCGAGGTGCTCGAGGCGCTCGCGTGGCGCGTCGAGCGCTCGCTGGCGGGGCTGCGCCGCGACGCTTCGAAGCTCGCGGTCGACCTCGGCGCCCCGGGCGACGTGCGGTGCCTGGTTGCGCGGATGCTCGCGGACGGGGGCCCGACGCTCACGGAGCGCGCCTGGACGGAGATCCTCGCCTCCGAGGACGCCGACGAGCTCTGCTGGCTCTTCGTGCTCGCCGGGTTCCGCGCGCCCAACGACGCGCTCGCCCGCACGCAGGTCGCGCTCTTCGAACGGCCGAGGCTCCGCGCCTACGCCCGCGCGGTGGGCCGCGACCCCGCGCGGATGGCGGCGATCGACGCGCGCCTGAAGGCGCTGCCGACGGCGTAGCGGGGCCGCGGGTGGAGACCTTCGACCAGTCGCTGAAGTACCTGCTCGCGCACGACGCCGCCGGCCTGCTCGCCTTCGCGCTCGTTCACACCGCCTCGACGAACGCGCGTCGCTCAGCGCGCGGCGGGGTCGGTGATCCAGGCGGCGAGCTCGTCGGGCGAGAGGTCGAGCACGACGTCGCCGAGGCGGTCGGGACCGTGGGTGCGCAGCCGCGCGAGCAGCGTGGCGTGCTCGGGCGGCGTCAGTGCGCGCCCGAGGCGCCGCGCGAACTGGTGCTCCAGCGGCCCGAGGCCCTCGGCGCGGAGCTCGTCGGCGAGGCCCGGCCAGGCGTGGATGAAGGCGCGGAGGTTCTCGTCGCCGCGCGCCTTGTCTTCGGGGGAGGTGATCTCGAACGTGAAGTCTTCCATCGCGGCTTTGACCTCGGGGAGCGAGCGTATCATGGACAGCACCCACGCGGGCGAGCGCCGCCCGACCACCCAGCGGACGAACTCCCGCACGCTCCGCTTGCCCGAGCGCGCCACCAGGAAGGGGATGAGCGCGTCGGCGAGCGGGAGCTCGTTGGCGGCGATCCACACGACGGGCACGAGTGAGGGCTCCACCGCGTAGCAGCCCGCGCCGCGGGGGCGCAGCGCGAGGCGGCCCGCGGCCTCCCACGCGCGCAGCCACTCGGGCACGTGCGGCGCGAGGATCCACGCGGCGCAGCGGGCGGGGTCGTCGTCTTCGGGCGACTCCTCCAGGCGCTGGAGCTGGCGCGCGTACCGCCGCCACACGCAGCGCTCGAACGCCGCGGGGTCGACGTGGTCGCGCGGCATCTTCCCGTCGAACACCGCCTCGTGGCGCAGGAGGCACCACGGCGCGGGCAGCGCGGCCAGTGGCTCCGGGCGCTCGGCGCGGAGGAGGCCGTCGGGCGTCACCTCGGTGGTCGCGATCTCCGGCGCGCGGACGAACACCGCAGCGTGGCGCGTCACCCGCGGCGTCTCGTGCGCCATCGTGGCCTTCAAGAACTGGTCGGGGACGCCCATCCCGCGAGCCCTCGCACGCCGTGACGGAGACGGCAAGGCGCGCGAGTGAGGGGTGGGACATTGCTCGTCCGAGCGATTTTTTCTCGAACGCCGTTGGTCGCGTTCAGCGCCTCGACGCCGGCGTCGGCGATCGTGGACGAGGCGTCGGCCGCGCGCTGCGTGTTCAATGGCTTCGAATGTTCAATCGCAATGTTCAAGGCGATGCGCTGAACAGGGAGAGGTGTTTTGGGCGAATGGCGAGGTCGGCCTACGAGCCGTTCGCTGTGTCGATCACGTTGAACGAGCTCTGGTTTCGTCTGCTGGACTCGGCGGCTCGCTACATCACCCCGCGCGCGACCCGAAAACCGAAGCTGTCGCACCGAGTCCACGGGGTGGCATTGTCACGCCGCGCTGCGCGCATACGGAGCGAGTCCGAGTGGTGCCAACCGCCGCCTCGTAGCACCCAGATTGGTGCCGGTATCGCCTCCATAGTCGGCAGCAAGCGATATGGTGGCGCTGTCGGGTCTTCAAGTTCGGGTTGGTTCGGATACGAATGATACACGTCTTCGACCCACTCCAAGACGTTGCCGGAAAGGTCGTGAACGCCGAAGGGGGAGCCGCCCTTCGTGTGCTTGCCGACGTCGCAGGTGCCCTTCGGTTTGCGGTAGTAGTGGTTTCACCACAGACGATTGTCGTCGGGCTTCGCATCGCCCCAGGGGAAGCGGCGGCCCTTCGGGTACTTCGCGTTCTGCGGGTCGTCGACCTTGCCGCGCGCGACGTACTCCCACTCGGCCTCGGTGAGCAGCCGGAAGCCTGTCGCCGCGCAGTAGGCCGTGGCGTCGTGCCAGTTCACGTTGACGACGGGGTGGTCTGGCCCCTGCGCGAACGACGGCTTCTCCACCGCGTGTTTCTCGCCGTCCTTCCCCTTCGCAACGAAGCGCGCGTACTCCGCCACCGTCACCGGGTAGACGCCGACGAGGAAGGGCTGCGTGAGCCGCACGCGCTGGACGGGCTTCTCTTTGTCGAGCTCCTCGCTGCCGCGGACGAAGGTGCCCGCGGGGATGTACGCCATGCGGAGCGCGCCGCCGACGCGGTCGTCGCAGAGGAAGTAGCGCGGGTCGTCGGTCGGGCGAACGCCCTCGGGGAGGGGCCGGCCGTCGGGGAACACGGCGCGCGGCTTCACGACGACCGGCGGCGCGGGGCGAGGCGGCGGTGGCGCGGGCTGCGTCAGTGGAACGAGCCGCGCCGGCGGGCCCGGCTGCGTCGGCGGGACGACGCGCGGTTGGGGGACGGGCGGCGGCATCGGGCGCGGCGCGGGCGGAGCGGGAGGCGCTGCTGCGGCCGAGCGGTACACCGGCTGCGCGACGGGCTGCGCCACCGCGCGGAGCGCCGCGAGGAACTCCGCCGCGCTCGCGTACCGCGCGCCGGGGTCGTAGGCCAGCGCCTTCACGATCACGGCGTGGAGCGCGGGCGACATCGACGCGGGGCGCGCCAACCGCGAGCTCACCATGTTCGTCACGGCGACGGTGTCGTCGAAGGGCAGGTCGCCCGTCACCATCTCCCACGCGATCGCCCCGACGGCCCAGAGGTCGGCGCGCTCGTCGACGTCGCTCGTGCGCTGCGCCTGCGGGAGGATCCGCTCGGGGCTCATGTAGCCGTGGGTGCCGTGGGAACCGTGCTGGTTCAACTGGATCATCGTCGGGCGAACGCGGCCGCGTGGGCTCGCGACGCCGAGGTCGCCCACCTTCACGCCCTCGCCGTTGTCGCGGACGTCGAGGCGTCCCTCCGCGTCCACGCGGATGAAGATGTTGGCCGTCCGGAGGTCGTGGTGGAGGAGGCCCTTGTCGTGCATCACCCGAACGGCTTCGAGCAGCCCGATGGCGATGCGCAGCGCGGCGACCTCTGGCACCCCCTGGCCGGGCGGGATGCAGGCGTCGAGCGTGGGCCACGGCACCCACTCCATCACCATGTACTTGCCGCAGGGCGTTTTGTTGTGGCCGTAGAGCGTCTCGTTGCCCAGCACCCGCACGAACAGGGAGCTCACGCTCAGCCCCGTGGCGTTGTCGATCTCGCGCTGAAACTCCTGCTCCATCAGCGTGCCGCGGTACTTGCCCGCGAGCACCTTGAGGGCGCGGGGCTCGCCGACCGGGTCCTTCACCCGGTAGACGGCGCCGAGGTTCTCCCAGACACGTTCGTCCAGTTGGTATTTGTTGTCGACGACGATGTCCGCGAGGCGCGGCCACCCCCCGACCTTCTTTGGGCGTGGGAGGAACACCCACTCGAACGCGGGCCGCGGCGCCCCGCACCCGAGGCACGTGTCCTCCTCCGTCGGCCCCTTGATGCCCTTCAGGCACCAGGGGCACGCACAGGGGTAGTGCCGCGGGTCGTCGCCCGTCGTCACGGCTGCCCCCGCAACGCGGACGTGGGTCGCGACGGCCGGGCGAGACCTCTCGTGCGCGCGATCATTCATCGCGTTGATACCTCACGCCGCGCCGCGCTGTCACCCTCGCCGCAGCGCGCGGCGCGCCCGCTCGACGAGCGCCGCGAACCACGCCCGCACGCCGCGCGGCGGCTCCGTCGCCACCGTCACCGTCGCCGACGTCGCGCGCGGGTCGGGCGGCCCCTGGAGCGTCACGCCCCACGTCCCCGCGAAGGCCGCGCGCGCCGCCGCGGGCACGAGCCGCGCGTCGGGGAGCTTGTTGGTCACGCGCGACGAGAACGCGTCGTCGTCCTTGCGGCGGATCAGCAGCACGGGCGCGGCCGTCTCCGCCCGCGCGGCCGGGCGCTGCTTCGCCTCCGGTGGAACGGCGGGCGGCTGGCGCTTCGGCGCGGGCGCGACGCCGACCTTCGTCTTCCGCTCGGAGGCGACGTGGTGCAGCGGCGCGCCGTGCCCGACGCGCGTGTGCCGCCGCGGGGCCTGAAGGAGCTCGGGCGAGAGGAACTGGGGCTTCGTGGGGTCGCTCATGCGATCCCACGGTTTGCCAGCGTCGTGCCGTGGCCCCGCGGAGTTCGCAGCATGCCGAGGAAACAAGCCGAGGGCGCGCGCTCCACCCCAGGGTGGAGGGATCGACCGTGACACCGCGCGCTCCACCCCGGGGTGGAGCGGGGTGGGAACTTCGTGGCAGACGTCGGTCAGCCGCGCAGGGCGGCCTGCGCCTGCTCGCTCCAGGCGCGCGAGAAGCGCGCGTCGAGCCACTCCGCGACCGCCCGGCACCGCGCGGCGCCGGCCTGCGTGCGGAGCGCAGGGAGAAGCGCCGGCGCGTAGTCGAGCACGCGCGCGGCCACCTGCTCGTCGTCGGGGAGCGCGAGCGTCTCCTCGAACCACGCGGCGTGCGCCCGCGCGCAGGGCAACGCGATGGCGTCGTCCGCCGCGAGGGCCACGACGCGCCCGGCAGGATCGGCGCGCGACGGCGCGAGGGCGACGGCGACGCGCGCCACGACCACGAGGGCCTTGAAGCGCTTGTCCTTGGCGAGCCGACCCGCGAGCTTCGCGCACGCGTCGAGGTCGCCCTCGGGGAGCTTCGCCTGCGCCCGTAGCGCGCGCACGAGGGGCGGGAGCTGCGCGTCACCGCGCGGGTCGACGGGGCACCGCATCGCGGCGCGGAGCGCGCGGGAGAGCGCATCTCCGGTGAGGCGCTGGCGGCCGATGGGCGCGAGCACCGACACGATCTCGGCCGCGGCGACGGCGGCGGAGAGCGACTCGTCGTAGCGCGCGAGGGCGAGCGCGTGGAGGAGGTCGCCGAGGGCGCCGGGCGGCAGCGTGACGCCGTCGAAGCGCCCCAACGACTCCCGTGCGACCGCGGCAAGATCGCCCGGCGTGGGGTTCTCGCTGCGGGCGCGGGCGAGCGCGCCGACCGCGTCGACGTAGGCGGACCACGCGGCGGCGTCGAAGCGCCAGGCGGCGCCGAGGAGGGCGGTGGGGCCGTCGTTCCAGGGGGAGAAGGGGGTGTGGGGGAGCGGGTGAAGGAGCGTGGCGAGGCGTGACGCGACCTCCGTGTCGAGGACGGGGGCGACGCCGCCGGGTGGCAGCGGAAATACGAGCGAGACCCGCTCGTCGCCGTCCCTCACCTGCACCGTGGCCCAGGGCGTTCTGTCGAGCGCGAGGCAGAGGAGGGCCGCGCTTCGCGGGAGCTGCGCGAGCGCCGGGAGCTCGACCTCCGTCCCGTCAGGACCGGGCAGCGCCCATCGACCCGGCGGTGCGGTGCCGATCACCGTCGGCCGCGCCCCGCCATGACGCAGGGCGAAGGCGCGATGCCGCCCCTCCGCGAGCGCGTCGCAGAGGCCAGTGAGCGAGGTCGCCGCGCGCACCTGCTGGACGCGCGACGCCGCGTCGGCGAGGCCCGGTCCCGTCAACGGCGCACCGGTGGCAGCGACGCGCCGGCAGCCGGGCGGGTCGATCCAGAGCGCGGCCGCGTCGCCGCCCGCTTCGGAGAGCAGCACGGCCTCCCCGGCGACGTCGACCGTCTCGCGAGCACTCACGAAGCGCGCCGGGACGTTGTCGCCGAGGGTGGGGAGAGTGGCTGCTGCGTTCGCGACCAGCCACACGACGGCGAAGTCGGACTCGTCGAACGTGCGCACGGCGCCCGACTGCGGATCGCGCGTGATGCGCGCGGGGGTGGGGCCGCCGCGCAGCGAGACGCTCGTCGCCAGCATCCCGGCCGAGAGCCGGTCGAGCGTGGCGCGCGGCGTCCCGATGGCCCCGCGCCTGCGCACGAGGAGCCAGAGGCCCGTGCGGGCACTGCGGCACGTGACGCGAACGCCGACGTCGAGTCCCGTGAGGGTGCCGCGGATGTCTTCCTCCGCGGCAACGCCGGCACGTTGCAGCGCTCCCTCCGCGAGGTCGAAGCGCTCGCCGGGCGCGAGGGGTTGCCAGGAGCCCTGGCGGTGTCGTTCGCAGATCCTGCCGTGCATCGAGGGGAGGGCGGAGAGGCGTGCCGGGGGTGATCGTCGGCTTCGCCGCGGCGCTGCGACCCCAGGTCGCCACACGAAAGATCGTATTTCAAGCCATTTTCACCACCGGAAGGCGCCTGCCTCCAAACGGGAAGGCGCCTTCCGGTGACGCGGGCGTGCTACCGCGTGGCGGGCGGCGCCGCGGAGGCCACGGTCACGTGCGGGTACCCATCGCTCCAGTCGACGGTGACGCCGATGAACGTGCGTCGGTCCTCGGGGAAGAACTCGAGCTTGCCGAGCCGCGCGCCCTCGATGATCGTGTCGACCTGCGCGCGGACTTCGGGCGGAGCGTCCTTCAACCCCTCGTGGAAGTGCGACGACCACTGCTCCTTCTGTTCGGGGTGGACGGCGAGGTCCCACCCCACCATCACGAAGTTGAGGACCATCTCGAAGGCTCTCCTCGTGCGCGCGCCCGTGAGCGCGACGAAGGGCTTCGCGAGGTAGAGCAGCGCCGCAGACGCCTTCACCTGGCCGTCGGGGAGGTAGTCCTCCGGGCCCAGTTCGAAGTCCTCATCGAGGAGGCTGAGCATGGGCGTCTCGGGGTCCGCCGCGGGGTCTGCGGGCAACGACTCGCGCCGCGCCACGTCGCGCCTCCGATCGGCGATCTGCTTCTTCCGGCGCTGCGCCTTCCGCGCCCGCGCCCGCTCAGCCTGCTTGCCGCTCATGCGCGGGATGCTGCCGAGGGCGGGCTCGATCGTCCAGTGCGTTCCGCTGCGGGCGCTCCGGGCGGACGCCCCGTCGGGGCGAGCGCGCGCTCAGCTCCCCATCGCCGTCACCTCGACGAACTCCTCCGCGCCTTCGAGCAGCACCACGTCGGCGTTGCCGTCCATCGCCACCACCGCCGCGACCTTCCACGTCCGCTCGCCCGACGGCGTGAGCAAACTCCAGGTGGTCTCGCGGGTGACGCCCGCGGCCTCCAGCTCACCGCGGAAGCGGTCGAAGCGCTCGTGCGCGCCGTCGGCGTGGAAGACGCGGCCGGCGTAGTGCGCGAAGTCGATGCGGTCGCCGGCGTAGCGGTCGAGCACGACGCCGTCGAAGGTCCAGTGGCCGCTCCAGTGGCACGCGGTGCCGCGGAGGAGGGCGCCGAGGTCGACGTAGAGGGCGCCGTCGACCTCGGCGACGGGGTGCTCCGCCGCGAGCCGCTCCCACAGCGCGCGCTGCGCGTCGAGCGACGCGGCGAGCGAGCGGCCGCGGGGGAAGAGGCGCGCCCACGCGTCGCCGCCGACGTCAGAGCGCGCGGGGTCTCCGGCGGTGGCCCGGTAGTATGCGAGCATGCGCGCGAGGGAGTCGAACGAGGCGCGCGGGAAGGCCCGCACGGCGAAGCACTGGTCCCAGTGGACCGCGAGGTGGAGCCCGCCGTGCTGCGTCGCCGCGGCGACCTTGGCGGGCGTTCGAACCCAGCGGTCGAGCTCGATCGTGAGCCACCGCGCGTCGTACGCGCAGAGGTGGGCCGGGAGCTCACCGCGCTGCGCTTCCTGAGAAGCGGCGGCGAGGCGCGCGAGGGCGGCGTCGATGGCGGTCGACAGGCTCACGGGCCGAGCGTGCTACGGGCGCGCCACGATGCGGCGGCCCTCCAGGCGCTTCGCCGCGGGGTTGTGCTGAGCGTCGGGCTTCCGCGCGCACCACGCCTCGACCTGCTCGGGCGTGCCGTAGAGGTCGGTGTAGACGGTCTCCCAGAAGCGCGAGTTCGTCGCCGGGTCGCGGCGCTTCGCGAGGCGGGTCGCGGCCCGCGGCAGCCGAACGAGCTCCGCGAGGAAGAACACCTCCGACGCCGACAGCGCCACGGGGTACGGCACGTCGTTGTTGCCCACGGGGCTCTCGAAGGCCCTGATCGGGTCGCCCGTTTCGAACTCGACCACAGGCGACCCGACGTGGACGTAGCGATGCGCGCCGCGGGCGCCGCGTTTCGGCGGGAGCCGCAGGAGGAGGCTGTTGCCCAGCGACTCCCGCGCGGAGAGGTACAAGCCGGCGTGGCGGCCGACCCACACGCGCTCGACGCCCTCCCAGGTGGCCTTCAGCTCCGCGGGGCGCGGCGGGTCGCGCCGGTACGCCGCCACGTCGAACTCGCGCGGGAACTCGCCCGGCGGCGCGGGGTGCGTTCGCGTGCGGTAGAGCCGGACGCGGGCGCCCCCCGACGCGCTCCGGTCGACCAGCACGGTGAAGGGGCGGCCGCCGTTGTCGTGCACCTGGTAGAAGGCGGCGCCGCGCAGCCGCGGCGGGAGCACGCGGCGACGGCGGGCGGGCAGGCTGGTCTTTCGCGTCACGGTCGCGCGATTGGAGACCGGCACCCCGCGCGACGTCAAGCACGAGCGCCGCTTCCTTGCCCTCGGCCCGCGTGCTCTGGCATCACTCCCGCCATGAGCGCAAAGCCCTTCGTCTTCTACGGCCGCGTTTGAACGGGTTGCCGCCCGGTGCGGGAGTTTCTCGCACGAACGAAGCTCGAGCCCGAGTACCGCGACGTCCGCAAGCAGCCAGTCGACGCTGAGTCCGCGGTCGCATTGGTGCGCCGCCACAAGCGCGCCTTCGCGAAGAAGGGCGTCGCCCTGCGCACGCTCGACCCCGCGGGCGCCACCGACGCAGAGATCCGCGCGCTCTTCCTGGGGCGCGAGGGCTCGCTCCGCGCCCCGACGCTCTCGGTCGGCGACGCGATCGTCGGCGGCTGGGACGAGGCGCTCATCGAGAAGCTCCTCGCCGAGAAGTAGCCCGCGCTACGGCGGGTCGAGCACGCCGAGGCGCGCGCCCGTCGCGTCGGCCCCGAAGCCGCGCTCGCTCGGCGCCTCGGTGTGCGTCCGCTGCGTCCACGTGCGGTCGTTGCCCTCCATCGCGGGGGGCATGCGCTCGTAGCGGTCGGTTCCGTCGCCGTCGAGGAAGACGCCCACCGTCGGGCGCATGAGACGTCCCATGTCGGTGAGCGTCTCGAGCGCGGCGTTGCCGAGCGTGAGCGCGGAGGCGGGGACGTAGCGGTCGGCGCCGCCCTCATCGGCGAAGATGCCCGCGCCGTTGGCGTTGCCCGCGCCGAGGGCGAGGTTGGGCGTGAGGTAGGTGTCGTCGTCGCGCCCGAGCGCGAGCAGGATGCCGAGCGAGAAGTCGTGGCCGGCGCCGGCGGTCATGTTCTGGCGGGTGGCGTCCATGTTGTGGGTGTCGCGGCCGCCGCCGTCGACGAGGGCCGCGTAGGCGAAGTGGGCCGCGCCTCCCTGCGTGTACCAGCGCGCGTTGTACGAGTCGTCGCCGGCGCCGTCGAGCAAGAGCCCCATGCCGCCCCAGTAGCCCGTCGCGGTGCCGAAGATCGACGAGGTGTAGCGGTCGTCGCCCGCGCGGTCGCGCAGCACGCCGATGCCGCCCGACATGTTGATGAGGTCGGCGCTGGCGTCGCCGCGCCGCCCGAAGCCGGCGCCCTGCACGAAGCTGCTGTTGACGGTCGGGTCCTGCGCGGAGCCGTAGAGCGGCGGCGTGACCTTGCCGTCGTAGACGTCGGTGCCGGCGCGGTCGTAGAGCGAGCCGACGCCCTGCACGTAGGCGAAGCCCTGCGCGTACGACCACGCGGTGTAGCGGTCGTTTCCGCCTGCGTCGACCAGCGCGGCGACGCCCGCCACGGCCGACCCCTGGCCGCCGGCTTCGAGGGTGTATTCGTCGTCGCCGCCGTCGTCGTAGAGGCCGCCGACGCCGTAGGCCGCGAAGCCCTGCGACATGCGGAGCGAGCGGTAGCGGTCGTTGGCCCCGCCGAGGTCGTAGAGGAGCGCCACGCCGAGCCGCGCGCCGCCCTGCCGCGGCTGCTCGGAGACGGAGATGGCGCCGCGGCCCGCCCGCACGCGGCCGTCGCCGTCGCTGGGGAGGAGGTCGGCGGCGTCGAGGGGCGAGGCGACGGTGGCGTAGCCGTAGGTGTCGGCGCCCGCGAGGTCGACCGCGACGCTGACCGGGTTGGCGACGTCGAGGTTGCCGGCGACGCTGTTCTCGTAGGTGTCGTCGCCGCCGAGGTCGACGACGAGGAGGGTGCGTTCGAACTCCGCACGCGTGTAGCGGTTCGGCGCGGCGTCGCGCACGAGCACGAAGCCGAGCGGGGTGTCGAGCGTGAGGGTGGGGCCCATCATCCCGCGGAGCGAGCCCCAGTCGACGGACTCGACCGTGGCGGCGAGGCGGAGCGACTCCGCGACGGGGACCTCGACGTCGCCGACGAGGCTGCCGAGGTCGAGCGAGGCGGTGAAGTCCGGGCGGAAGTCGGCGCGCGTGGTCGGGAGGAAGAGGTGCGGGCCGATGTTGAAGAGGCGCTCGCGGTCTTCGGGCTCGGTCGCGAAATGGAGGCCGCGGTCGCGGGCGCGCGCCGCGTCGAGCGAGGCCGCGAGGATGCGCGCGAGGGCGCCAGTGATGGGCGCGGGGAGCGCGGCGACGGCGGGCTCGATGCGGGCTCGTTCGAAGGCGCCGCCGCCGTACGCGTAGAGCGCTTCGAGCGTGTCGAGCAGCGTGCCCGCGGCGTCGGTGGCGGGCGAGGGGACGGGGACGCCGGTGGTGCTCCCGTCGCCGCGGAGGCTCGCGGCGGCGGCGAGGTGGGCGGAGAGCGTGGCCGAGCGCGCGTCGAGGCCGGGGCCCGTCTCGCTGGCCCAGCGGGCGCCGCGGAGCCAGTCGCGGTGCACGCGGTCGAACACCGGGAGCCGGTAGCGATCGCGCGAGACGTTGGGCCCGAAGGCGTCGAGGTTGGGCTGCGTGAAGAAGAGGTTGCAGCGCGACCACCGCGGGTCGCCCTGGGCCAGCGCCCGGTCGAGCAGCGCGTCGCGCGGGCCCGCGGCGCAGGCGCAGTCGTCGGGGACGCAGCGGCGGCCCAGCGTGCCGAGCGGGAGGCAGCGCGCGTTGGCCCCGCACTCCCCGTCGGTGGCGCAGGCCGCGGTGCAGAACGAGCGGAGCGCCGGGTCGACGCCCGTCGCGCACTCGAGCGGCGCGGGGCAGGCGTTGGTCGCGTCGCAGCCTCGGCCGATGGCGCGGTCGTTGACGGCGCGGAGGCCGCACGCGTCGGGGCCGAAGCGCTCGTCGGGGACGCAGGCGCGGGCGGCGGTTCCTTCGCGGGTGCGGACGACGAGGCAGCGGCGGAGGCCGTCTTCGCAGTCGGAGTCGCGCTCGCAGGGCGGGAGGCAGACGGTTCCGGTGCGCCCGTTGGTGGCGGGCGTGCGGTCGAGGTCGACGCACACGCTGTAGCGGCCGACGCAGCCGGCCATGGGGCATGCGACGGCGCGGCGCGACTCCATCGGGGCGCACGACGCGGTGGGCGTGCACACGAGGCGGTTGGAGGCCGCGGCGTTGCGCCGGCACGTCGCGGGGACGGGCGCGTCGCACGCGGCGCCCTCCGTCTCGCACGCGACCACGCAGGTGCGCGCGCCGGGGAGGCTGGCGTCGTAGGGGATGCAGCGGCCGCCCTCGCCGCACTCGACGTCGTAGAGGCACGGGCGGCAGGTGTACGCGGGCAGCGGCGGGAGGTCGGGGGCGACGTCGGCGGCGACGTCGGGGGGCGCGTCGGCGGCGACGTCAGGCGCGACGTCGGGGGCGACGTCGGGCGATGCGTCCGTGCTGGCCTCGGCGCGGTCGGGCGCGGCGTCGGCGGGTGGCGGGGTGGTCTCTTCGCACGCCGCGAGGAGCGAGGCGGCCAGCAGGAACGCGGAGCGCTTCATCGCGCGCGAGCATACAGGAACGGGCGCCGCCGCCGGGGAGAGAGGCGCGTCAGCCGTACACGCCGTGCCCCTCGGGCATCCCGTAGAACGACGTGGCGCCCGGGGCGGGGACGATCTCCCAGCGGCCCTCGGGGGTGACGCGCACGGGCTGCTTCTCGAAGCCGAGGAGGCGGCGGAGGGTGGGCGAGGCGGCGCGCGCGACCTCCGGGGGCGTCGAGCGCGGGCCGTCGACCATGGGCTTGATCCACGAGCGGACGTACATCGCGAAGACGGCGCGGCGGAGCTCGTTGCTGACGTTGGCGCCGCCGCCGTGGACGAGGCGCAGGTCGAAGAGGAGGCAGTCGCCGGGCGCGAGCTCGATCGGGACGGCGGGGGCGCCCCGGGGCGCGTCGAGGCGGTGCGAGCGCGGGACGGCGAGCGTGGCGCCGTTGTCGGCGCGGATGGCGTCGACGGCGAAGAGCGCGTTGAGCCCGAGCGGCGCGTCGATGGCGGTCATCGAGGGCGACCAGAACTCGGTGTCGCGGTGGAGGTTCTGCGCGGCGGCGCCGGGGGCGGGGGTGCGGGCGATGGTGCCGGAGAGGACGCAGTCGGGGCCGAGGACGGACTCGACGATCGCGAGCACGCGCGGGTGCGTCGCCATCTCGCGGAACACCTCGTCGTGGCTGGTGAGGTTGTCCCAGAGGTAGACGTCGCGCGCGCCGTCGCGGGCGATCGACTCGTCGATGCGCGCCCGCATGCGGGCGATGGCGTCGCTCGGGAGGGCGCCGCGGAGGGTCACGTGGCCGTCGCGCGCGAGCGCGGCGAGGTCGTCGGTGGGCTGCATCGCCGCGGAGTGTACCGCGGTCGCCGGGGACGTCAGCGCCCGCCGGCCGCGGCCGCGAGCGCGCGCAGCTCGTCGCGCACGCGGCGCCCCTCCACCGCGAAGAGCGCGGCGACGTAGGCTACGAGCGCCACGCCGGCGAGCGCCCACCCGCGGTCGCGCCAGCCCAGGCGCGCGGCCCCGTACGCCGCGGCGACGGCGACGGCGGCGGCGGTGAGCGGGCCGACGTACGCGGGCCAGAGCGGGCGCCCGAGGTGGCGGCCGGCCCACGCGACGAGCCACGCGACCATCGCGACGGTGGCGACGCTGTACGACCAGGCGATGGCCGCGGGGCCGCCGTCGTGGGTGGCGACGGCGAGGGCCCAGGTGACGGTGGTCCACGCGCAGAAGGCGCCGAGCGCGGTGCCGGCGCGGCCCTGGGCCTGGAGCAGCGAGAAGAGCGGCCCGGCGAGGAGCCCGCCGGCCATGTTGGCGCCGAGGCCCCACACCACCGGCGCGCTCTCGAGCCAGCGCGCGTCGTAGAAGAACGGGATGATCGCGCGCGCGCCGGCGCCGAGCGCGACGAGGATGGCGAGGCCGACGGCGAGGGCGGTCCGCGTGGCGGCGGTGACGGCGGCGTGGAGGGCGGGGTCGCGCGCTTCGAAGCGGGCGTAGGTGGGGAGCTGCACCCGCGCGAGCGCGTTGACCGCGGCGACCGGGAGCTGCGCGTACTTCACGCCGAAGTCGAACACGCCGACCGCGCCGGGCCCCACCAGCGCGCCGAGGAGCAGCGCGGAGATGTTGTCCTTGAAGAAGGCGACGACGCCGAGCGCCTGCACGCGCACGCCGTACCCGAGGAGCCCGCGGAGCACGCGCGGTCGCCACGCGAGGCCCGGGAGCCCCGGGGAGGCGACGTACGCGAGGCCCGTCTGCGCGAGGGCGCCGGTGAGCTGCGCGCCGGCGAGGGCCCAGGCGCCGCCGACGCGCCACGCGAGGAGCACCGCGGCGGCCTGGCGGAGGAGCGTGGCGAGGAGCTCGATGCGGGCGATGGTGCCGAAGTGGAGCTCGCGCTCGAGGCGGATGTACGGGACGGCGCGCAGCGGGCCGACGAGGAAGAGCGGCGCGAGCAGGCGGAGCACGCCGGCCTCGTCGGGGCGCAGGTGGTAGCGCGCGGCGAGGTAGGGGGTGCCGAGGGCGAGCGTCGCGCCGAGCGCGAGGCCGACGGCGAGGAGGAAGGTGGCGGTGACGCGGTACTCCTCGTCGGTGACGTCGCCCTTGCGGCGCAGGAGCGTCGCGCCGAGGCCGCCGTCGCCGAGGAGGCCGCCGAGGCCGAGGAAGAAGCTCCCGATGGCGAAGGTGCCGAAGGCGCGCTTGTCGAGCAGGCGCGCGAGGACGAGGGTGCTCCCCCACACCACCAGCGAGGCCACCGTCTGGAGCGCCGCGAAGGAGGTGGTCTCGCGCGCGATGCGGCGCAGGACGGAGGCGGCGGGGGGGGCGGTCACGGGCGGCGGGCGTGGAGGAGCCAGTTCATGACGAGGCGCTCGCGGGCGGTGGCGTCGAGGCGGCGGGCGGCGAGGTTGACCAGCGGGATGAGCGCGCGGCCGAGGCGCGAGCGGTCGAGCTCGAGGCAGGCCATCTGGCCGAGCGTCGACCAGAGCTCGCCGAGGGGGGTGAGCTCGACGACCTCCAGCCCCGCGCCGCGCGCCAACGCCTCGAGGCCGTAGCGGGTGAAGCGCCAGTAGTCGTGCGGGATCTCGTGGGCCGGCCACACGCCCGGGACGGTGAGCACCAGGTCGCCGCCGGGGCGCACCACGCGCGCGAGTTCGGCGAGCGCGCGGGCGGGGTCGGTGAGGTGTTCGAACACCTGGAAGGAGACGCCGGCGTCGAAGCTCGCGTCGGCGAAGGGGAGCGCGTGGGCGTCGGCGACGACGTCGGGGGCGGCGTGCGGGGACGGGCGGTCGACGCCGACGTACGCGGTGACGGCGGGGCCGAGGAGTTCGCGGTAGGGCTTCTGCCCGCAGCCGATGTCGACGACGCGCCCACGGAGGGTGGGCAGCACGCGCGCGAGCGCCGCCCAGAGGGGCGCGAGGTGCAGGTGGAGCGGCTGGCGCCACGTGGCGGGGTGCGGGCGGTAGGGGACGGGGTTGGGCTCGTACCAGAGGCGCATGGGCGGCAGTGGGGGGAGAAGGGCGCCGACGCTACCACCGCTCCGGCGCCAGGGGCACCGCTCGGGGCGCGCGGGGCGCGAACGCACGCTTTGACACGGGGCGCCGCGCGGTGGTAGTGGGGTCCGCCGTCGCCGCTGAATGGCGGTTCATTCCGCCCGCGCACCCCCGACGCAGGAGCACCCACCATGCCCGTCAACGTCACGGAACTCTTCAACACCACGCTCGCCAACGCGCTCGCCAACAACCCCGAGGGCGCCAAGAAGATCGGCGGCACCTACGGCCTCAACATCACGGGCGAGGGCGGCGGCAACTGGAAGATCGACCTCGCCTCCGCGACCCCGACGGTGGCCCAGTCGGACGCGCCGATCGGTGACGCGCAGGCGCAGGTGGTGATCACCGTCGCCGAGAGCGACTTCCAGACCCTCGTCGGCGACCCCGGCGCGGGCATGAAGCTCTTCTTCGCGGGCAAGCTCAAGGTGAAGGGCAACCAGATGCTCGCGATGAAGCTCAAGGACCTCTTCGCGCTCCGCTGAGCCGCGCGACCCTTTCCCCGCCTCGCCCCGCCGCCCGTCTCCCCGTCCCGGAGGCCCCCCGATGATCCACCAGTCCCTCGTGGGCGTCCGCGTGCTCGACCTCACGCGGCTGCTGCCCGGCCCCGTGGCCACGCTCACGCTCGCCGACCTCGGCGCGCGCGTCGACAAGCTCGAGGACCCGTCGCCCGGCGACTACCTCCGCGCGATGCCCCCGACGCGCGGCGACACGAGCGCGGCCTACCTCGCGCTCAACCGCGACAAGCGGAGCGTCGTGGTCGACCTCAAGCGCCCCGAGGGGGCCGCGCTGCTGCGCCGGATGATCCCGCGCTACGACGTGGTGGTGGAGGGCTTCCGCCCCGGGGTGCTCGCGCGCCTCGGGTGCTCGCACGACGAGATGCTCGCGCTGCACCCGGGCCTGGTGGTGTGCGCGATCACGGGCTACGGGCAGACGGGCCCGCTGGCGAAGCGCGCGGGGCACGACATCAACTACCTCGCGCGGGCGGGCGTGCTCGGCGCGACCGGGCCCGCCGACGGCCCCCCGCAGGTGTCGGGCGCGCAGATGGCCGACGTCGCCGGCGGCGCGCTGTGGGCGGTGATCGGCGTGCTGGCGGCGCTGCGCGCGCGCGACGCGACGGGCAAGGGGTCGATGGTCGACGTGGCGATGTGCGAGGGGTCGATCCCGCTGGCGGCCTTCGCGCTAGCGCCCGCGGTGGTGGGCGACCCGGCGGCCCCGCGCGGGCGCAACCACCTCGACGGCGGGATCGCGGCGTACAACACGTACCGCACGGCCGACGGGCGCCACGTCTCGCTCGGCGCGCTGGAGCCGAAGTTCTGGACGGCCTTCGCGGCCGCGGCGGGGCTCGATCCTTCGCTCGACGCGCTGGTGGCGGGCGAGCACCAGCCGGCGCTGCGCGCGCGGGTGGCGGAGGCGTTCGCCGCGCGCACCCGCGACGAGTGGGAGCAGTTCGCGCGGGCCCACGACTGCTGCCTGGAGCCCGTGCTCGACGCGTCGGAGCTCCCGGGCGACCCGCAGCACGCGGCGCGCGGGGTCTTCTTCCCGATGGACGACGGCGCGGGCGGGACGGTGACGGTGTTCCGCACGCCGGTGGGCGCGGGGGCGGCGGTGGCGCACCTCCCGGCGCGGGCCGCGGGCGCCGACACCGACGCGGTGCTGCGCGACGCGGGCCTCGGCGACGACGAGGTGGCCGCGCTCCGCCGCGACGGCGTGGTGGCGTAGCTCAGTCCGCGGCGTGCGCGAGCCAGCGGCGCGAGCGGCTGCGCGCGAGGTAGCGCCACGAGCGCTCGACGAAATCGCTGTCGCAGAAGTGCCCCTCGCCCGGCCGGAGGTTGAGCGTGACCGGGAAGCCCGCGCCGAGCAGCTCCTGGGCGAGCGCGCAGGTGTACTGGACCGACACGTCGGGGTCGTCGGTGCCGTGCGAGAGCACGAAGGGGACGCGCGGCGCCGAGGCCGACACCCCGAGCGGCAGCGGCGGGCCCGCGCACTCGCGGCAGTAGCCCGGCATCGACGGGTAGCGCGCGCAGTCGGCCACCGCGCCGCCGCGGAAGCGGCACGCGCCCGTCGCACGGCACCGCACCAGGCCCCCCGAGTTGAGCGCGACGCCGGCGAAGTGCTCGCCGAGCGTCATCGCCGCCACGAGGCCGAAGAAGGCGCCGTTCGAGTGCCCCATGAGGTAGACGCGCGAGGGGTCGACGCGGAGGTCGCGGCGCGCGGCGGCGAGCGTCGCGCGCACGAGCAGCAGGTCGGGGTTGCGCTCGGGGTCGGCGTTGGGGGTGGTCTCCCACCACGTCTCGCCCGACTGCTCGGGGTGGTCCCAGTCGGAGGCGTCCATCGTGCGCGCGGTGGGCGCGGCCACCACCACGCCCTGGTGCGTCGCGAGCCCGAGCGCGCCGCACTCGTCGATCACGTCGGGGCCGTCGCTGCCCGTGCCGTGCAGGATGATCAGCAGCGCGGGCCGCGGGGCGCGCCCCTCGGGGATCACCAGCGCCACCTCGCGGTCGAGCCCGCCGACGCGCAGCGCGACCCGGTGCCGGCCCGGCGCCGTCGGCAGCGCGCCTTCGAAGCGGACCGGGTCGGCCGCGGCCTCGACGCTCGCGGCGCCCGTCACCGGCGGCAGCGGCGGGCGCGGGCGGGGCGGTGCGCTGGTCGACGTGCAGGCGGCGAGCGCCGCGCACAACGCGAGGGTCGGGCGGAGGGGGGGCATGGCGGGGGCGCTTGTCAGCCGCCAGCGGGCGGCGATTGCTCAGCGCGTCATCTTCTCTACCAGAGCGCTCGTGTCACTGGCAAGACGTTCAGTACTTGCGCAGTGACATTCTGCGGCCGGCGCGAGTGGTGGTAGAGGAGCCGCGCGATGACCGTGCTCTTCCGCACCACCGGGACGATGAAGGGACCCGCGTTCTTCCTGAAGCGCGGCGGCGGGGGGCTGTCGTCCGTGCGGATGCCGGTGACGGTGGCGGTGATCGAGCGCCCCGACGGGCTCGTGCTCGTCGACACGGGCTGGTCGCGGCGCGCGTGCGCGTGGCCCGAGACGGACCCGGGGCGGGCGGCGAAGCTCTTCCTCGGGCTCGACGTGAAGCCCGAGGACGCGCTCGCGTCGCAGCTCATCTCGCTGGGCTACGCGCCGGGCGACGTGCGCCACGTCGTCGCGACGCACCTCCACGTCGACCACGTCAGCGGCGCGGTGGACTTCCCCTCGGCCACGGTGCACTGCGCGGAGGCTGAGTGGGCGGTGCTCCGCGGCGGGCGCCGGGGCTACGACCCGCGCGCGCTGGAGCTCCCACGCGTCGAGCGTCACGCCCCGCGCGGCCCGGCGGCGCTGGGCTTCCCCGCGTCGCACGACCTCTTCGGCGACGGCACGGTGCTGCTCCTCGACGCGCGCGGGCACACCGCGGGCTCGCTCGCGGTGGCGGTGAAGCTCCAGTCGGGCTGGGCCCTCCACGTCGGCGACGCGGCGATGTTCGCCGAGGACTTCCGCATGGACGACGCCGCCCCGTCGAGCCTCTACATGCGCGCGATGAACTGGGACGTCCCCGCGCAGCGCGAGGCCTTCGGGCGCATCCGCGCGGCGGAGCGTGACCACGGCGCGCGGGTGGTCCCCTCGCACGACCTCGGGGTGTACGAGTCGCTCCCCCGCACCCGCGAGGACGCGTGGAAGGGCGCCTGGGTGCGCCCGGCGGCGCCCTCGGGCAAGCCCCCGGGCAAGGCCCCGCAGAGGAAGTCGTGAGGGCCCTCGACACGGCGCGGAGGGGCGTGTAGCTTCCCGTTCACCCAGGTTTGCGCCACACCCGGACGCGGTGTGGTGAGGCGTCAGTGCGCGCGCCTGGGAGACGGAGATCCTCCCATCGGGGCGCAGGAGAGGATCACACGTGAAGAACAGATTCGACTGGATCGTGGGCGCGGCCGTCGGTGCGGCGCTCCTGGGCGCGGCGGGGACGGCGGAGGCCATCCCGCTCCTCACTGGCTTCGGCGGCCCTTCGGGGTACGGGCTGCCGGAGAACTGCGTGCACCCGAACGACGACGGCTCGTACGCGGGCCCGCCGCCGACCACGGGCTTCCCCGCGGTGGCGGTGAGCATCACGCGGGCCTTCCCGATGGGCCTGCGGTTCTTCGGGACGACGTACAACACCATGTACGTCAACACCAACGGCAACATCACCTTCCGCGGCGCCGTCGGCACCTTCACGCCGATGGCCTTCCCGATCGCGGACCAGCCGATGATCGCGCCGTGGTGGGCGGACGTGGACACGCGCGGCGGTGGCCAGCCGATGCGCAACAACATCTGCTTCCACGTCGAGCCCAACCGCGTCGTCGTGACGTGGAACAACGTCGGCTACTACAGCTCGCACGACAACCTGCAGAACGACTTCCAGCTCGTGCTGACGACGAGCAACACGTGCTCGACGACGGGGGACTTCGACGTGGAGTTCCGCTACAACCGCTGCCAGTGGACGACGGGGGACGCGTCCGGCGGCACCGGCGGCACTGGCGGCACGCCCGCGCAGGTGGGCTTCGACGCGGGCAACCGGCGCAACTACGTGGCGCTCCCGATGTCGCGCATGGCGTCGATCCTCGACGTGTGCCGCACCTCCAACGTGCCGGGCGGGACGCCGGGCCTCTGGCGCTTCCAGATCCGCGGCGGCGACGTGGCCGGCGGGTGCATGGGCGGCGGGACGGCGTGCACCGTGGCGGGCCAGATGGGCGCGTGCGGTCAGGGCGTCAACGTCTGCGAGGCGATGGGCACCCGCTGCGCCCAGGTGAACATGCCGCGCGACGAGCGGTGCAACGGCAACGACGACAACTGCAACGGGATGATCGACGAGGGCGACAACCTCTGCCCGATGAACTACGTCTGCGACCGCGGCTCGTGCGTCGAGCGCTGCTCGGGCGAGCTGGGGTGCGTGGCGGGCCGCACCTGCACCGAGGCGGGCATCTGCGTCGAGAACACCTGCATGGACGTGACGTGCCCGGCGGGCCAGCGCTGCGTCTCGGGGAGCTGCGTGGGCGTGTGCGACGGCGTCACCTGCCCGGTCGGCCAGGTGTGCCGCGCGGGCCGGTGCCTCAACCCCTGCGAGGGCGTCACCTGCAACCCGATGGAGGTCTGCGACCGCAACCCCGGGCCGACCGCGGGCCTCTGCGTCCCCGGCTGCCAGTGCACCCCCTGCCCGATGGGGCAGATGTGCCAGCCCGACGGCTACTGCGTGTCGGATGACTGCGCCGGCGTGACGTGCCCGACGGGCGAGTACTGCCGCGGGGGCATGTGCCGCGACGCCTGCGAGACCGGACCCGACACCCGCCTCTGCCCCAGCGGCGAGGTCTGCCAGGCCGGCGACTGCGTCACCCAGGCGATGATGCCGCGGCCCGACGCCGGCGCCGCCGACGGCGCGGTCGCGGATGGCGGCGACGGCGGTCGCAACGACGCCGGCCTCCCGCCCGTCGACGTGATGATCGGCGTCGACGGTGGCAACGGCGGCCCCGACGCGGACGAGCCCCCCGTCGTCCTCCCGCCCTCGCGCCGCGGCTGCCAGTGCAGCACCGTCGGCGCCGAGAGCACCGCCGACGCGCGCCTCGCCGCCCTCGGCCTCGCCGCCGCCGTCGCCGCCGTCGCGCGCCGCCGCCGGAAGGCGTGACAACGCCGCGCGCGTACCCAATGATCCCCTCCGCGCCGTCGCCGTGACGGCGCGGAGGAGATCGCCCCGATGAACGTCAACATCCGCTACTGCGTGGCTTGAAACTACAGGCCCAGGGCCGCGAGTCTCGCGGCCGCGATCCAGGAAGAGTTCGGCGTGGAGGCGACGCTGGAGAAGGGCTCCGGCGGGTGCTTCGAGGTGACCGCCGACGGGCGCCTGGTGTTCTCGAAGCTGAAGGAGGGGAGGTTCCCCAGCGAGGACGAGGTGCTCGCCGCGCTGGGGCCCTGACGCCGATCAGAAGGTGACGCGGACGGGCGACGTGCGGTTGGTCGTCGAGCCGTCGCCGAGCTGGCCGAGGTCGTTCTTGCCCCAGCAGTAGAGGTCGCCATTGCGCCGGAGCGCGCAGGTGTGGCTGCCCTCGACGGGGCCGTCGTTGGGCGCGTGCGCGGTGACGGCGATCAGGTCGGTGAGGCCCGGCACCGCGCCGGGCAGCGCCGACGGGGTGGTGGTGCCGCGGCCGAGCTCGCCGACGGTGTTCTGCCCCCAGCACGAGACCGTCCCGTCGCGCAGGAGCGCGCAGGTGTGCCGGTACCCGACGGTCACGTCGACGGCGCCCGCGACGCCGGGAACGTCCGCAGCGGTGGTGGTCGGCGTCGGCGACGCGGCCGTGCCGAGCTCGCTGAGGGCGTTGTCGCCCACGCACGCCACGGCGCCCGAGGCGCGCGCCACGCACGTGTGGAAGACGCCCGCCGCCACCGCCGTCGCGTCGGAGAGGCCCGCCATCGGCGCGGGGGTGGGGTTGTTGCCGTTGCCGCCGTTGCCGAGGCGGCCCATGAAGTTGTTGCCCCAGCACACCGCCTGCCCGCTCACGCGCGCGGCGCAGCCGTACTGGCCCGCGGCGATGTTCGCGGCGTCGCCGAGGTCGGTCACCGCGGCGGGCGCGAAGAAGCGGGGCTCGGCGCTGCCGTTGCCGATCGCGCGGCCGCCGTTGCTGCCCCAGCACACCACCTGACCGGTGCGCCGGATCGCGCAGAAGAAGCCCGCGCCGCCCTCGATGCTCACCGCGTCATCGAGGGCGAACGCGGCGATGGGGAAGGGCGAGCGCATCAGCTCCGCCGAGGTGTAGCCCGAGCCGAGCTCGCCGCTGCCGTTCCACCCCCAGCAGACGATCTGGCCCGAGCGGCGGCGGGCGCAGGCCGTCCCCGAGCCCGCCTCGACCTCCGCGGCGTCGCACACGCCGAGCACCGACACCGGGCGCGACGACGCGGTCGTGGTGCCGTCGCCGAGCTGCCCGAGCGAGTTGTCGCCCCAGCAGAGCACCTCGCCCGACGCGCGCCGCGCGCAGGTGTAGCGCGAGCCCGTGGTCACCTCGACGATCGTGCAGCCGAGCCCCGTGCACGCCGGGCACCGGGGCGGCGGCGTGGTGGGGACGTCCGCGCGGCCCGCCTCCGCCGGCGCGTCGGGCGCGACGTCGGGCTGCGCGTCGGGCGCGGCGTCGACGGTGGCGTCGAGCGTGGCATCGGGCGCGGCGTCGGGTGCCGCGTCGGGGGATGCGTCGGGCGCAACGTCGGGCGCAACGTCCGGGGCGACGTCGGGTGCGACGTCGGGCGCGGCGGCCTCCATCGCGACGTCGGGCGCGGCGTCGACGTGGGGGACGTCGCAGTACACGACCGTGGCGGTGTCCGAACAGGCGGCCGCGAGGGACGCGCAGACGAGCAGGGGCGCAAGGTTCTTCATGGCGTTCACGGTGTCTCCGAGGGGGGGCTGGGCGGGAGGGACGGGAGGGGGCGCGCGTGGGTTGCGCCGGGGGGTGGGGCGCGTTCAGCCGCCGAAGACGGAGCGGCGCTCGCGGAGGGCGCGCTCGAGCATGTCCTGGATGGTGGCGCGGAGCTTCTCGTTGAGGCGCCCGACGAGCACCTCGTCGTCGGCCGCGGAGGGCTCGTAGCCGTCCATCGGGATCGCCTCGCCGAGCACGATGCGCCACTTCGACGGCAGCGGCAGCGCGCCGAGGGGGCCGAGCAGCGGGAAGGTCGGGGTGACGGGGAAATAGGGCAGCCCGAAGAGCCGCCCCACCGCGCCACTCGGGGCGATGAGGGGGTGGGTCTCCTCGGCGCCGATGATGGCCACCGGCACCACCGGCGTGCGCGTACGGATCGCGAGCTTGATGTGCCCGCCGCGCCCGAAGCGCTGGAGGCGGTAGCGGTCGCGGAAGAGCTTCGCGATGCCCTTCACGCCCTCGGGGAACATCGCCACGCAGGCGTCGCGGCGCAGGAGGCGCTCGGCGTTCTCCTGGCACGCGCGCACGGCGCCGAGGCGCGTGAGGAGCGTGCCGGCGAAGGGCAGGTGGAAGATGAAATCCTCCGCGAGCCAGCGGAGCTGACGCGCCGACGGGTGCTCGCGCCGCAGCGCCGCCGCCAGCATGATGCCGTCGTAGGGGACCGCGCCCGAGTGGTTGGCCACCAGCGCGACGCGGCCGGTGGCGGGGACGTTCTCCATCCCCGTCACCTCGACGCGCCACCAGCGGTCGTAGAGGAAGTCGAACACCGGCCGCCACCGCGCCTCGTGCTCGGGCGAGTGCCCGAACTCGTCGACCTCCTCCGTCCGGTCGCGCATCGCCACGCGGCCCCACTGCCGCCGGTAGAACTCCCCGCCCAGCAGCTCGCGCGCCGCGTCGCCCGCGCCGTCGTCACGCTCGGACGGGGCCTCGGGCGCGGGGGCCACCGCCGCGCGCAGCCGGTCGGCCATCCGGTCGAGCATCGGCTGCGCGTGCTCGTCGCGCGCCGCCGCGAGGAGCTGGTCGAGGCGCGCCTCGAGGTCGCGGATCTCGTCCTCCACGTCGGCCGCGGGGGCGGGCGGCGGGAGCGACGGCGTCGGCTCGAGCGCCGCGGGCGCGCCGTCGGCCTCGGCCACCGACGCGGGCGGCTGCGACACCTCGTCGAGCGCGGCCTCGTCGGTCGGCGGCAGGTCGGGCAGCGGCGGCGCCGGCGGGATCTCCGGCGCGGCCGCGGCGGCGCCCTTCGGCGGGGCCTTCGAACGCCGCGGGGCCTTCGGGGCCTCGGACGCGCGCGGGGGCTTCGAAGGCTTCGGGGGCTCCGAGCGCCGGGGCTTCGCGGCGGCCTTCTTCGTGCCGCCGGCGGGCGTGCGCGCGGGCTTCGGGGGTTCGTCGCCGCCGGGGGCGAAGGGGTCGTCGCCGAGTACTCGTCGGGCCATCGGTGCGTCTCAGAGGGGGGCGGTGGGGCGGAGCAGGCGCGCGTCGCGGAGGCTCTGCGCGCCCCCGTGGTCGAGCACCGCCTCGCGGGTCGTGAAGGCAGGGCGGAAGCGCAGCTCGCGCGCCGCGAGCGACGTGTCGGCGACGCAGATCCACCGCAGGTAGTCGAGGAACATCCACGGCGCCTCGGAGAGCTGCGCGGCCCAGAGCGCGCGCGCCGCGGCGTAGGCCAGCGGGTGCGCCACCGGGAGCCCCACGCGGCCCGCCAGGCGGATCACCGTCGACAGCGGGAGCACGCCCTCGCTCGCGATGTTGAAAACCCCCGGCGCGTCGCGCAGGATCGCCAGCTTGAAGGCCGCCAGCGCGTCGACCTCGTGGGCGAACTGGAGCAGCGGGTCGAAGCCGAGCAGCGTCGGCACCACCCGCCGCCCGAGGTAGCGCGTGAGGTAGTTGTGCGCCGTGGGCCCGAGGATGGGCGCCACCCGCAGCGTCGTCACCACCGTGCCGGGCATCTGCCGCGCGAAGCGGGCCACCACCTGCTCGGCCTCGATCTTGTCCGACAGGAAGCGGCTCTCCGCGTGCCCCCGCAGCGGGTGCTGCTCGGTGAGGAAGTTGGGGTTCGACGGCGACGCCCCGTACAGGATCGTCTGCGACCAGAGCACGAACTTCCGCACCGGACGCTCGCGGCAGGCGTTGAGCACGTGCATCGTGCCGACGCTCTCCAACTCGTGCGCCCAGGCGCTCGCGTGGGTCGGCGACGCGAGGAAGGCCAGGTGCAGGAAGGTGTCGACGTCCTCGGCCGCGAGGATCTCCGCGAGCCGCGCGTCGACCGTGGGCTGCGTCAGGTCGACCTTGTAGAAGCGCGTCTTCCTGCCCGCGGTGGGCGGGTTCTTCACGTCGATCGCGAGGATCTTGCCGACCCGGTCGTCGTCCTCGAGGAGCCCGATGAGGTTGCGCCCGAGGAAGGCGTCGGCGCCCGTGAGGGCCACCGTGCGCCGCGCCCGCGTGGCCCGCGCCACCCGCATCGTGTCGTTGCGTCCGTCTGTCATGAGGGTTTGTGGCCGCCGGCGTCGCCCCCCGGCGGGGCGCCCGTCGGGCGCGCGGACCCTAACACACCGCGGGCCGCCCGTGACGCGTCGCGTGAAAGGGGGGCCGCGGGGCCCCGGGGCCGCTGAAATCCCTGCGCGCTCGCCCTTCTGTTCGGGGGGCGCGGGGTGGTAGCGTCTTTCCGATGTTTCGCTTGGACGGGTTCGGGATGATCCTTCCGCTGGTGGTGGTCTTCGGCGCGTGCAGCACCGGGCCATCGCGGGCCGACCCCTTCGGCGGCCCCGGCGGCTCGCCCCCGCCGCCCCCGCCGCCGCCCGACGTCGCGGTGATGGACGCGGCGCCGGGCGGGTGCACGTCGTCGGCCCAGTGCGACGACCGCATCGCGTGCACCGACGACGAGTGTGTGTTCGGCGGCCGCTGCGAGCACACGGCGGTCAACGGGCGGTGCGGGGCGGGCGAGCGCTGCTTCCTCGACCGCGGCTGCGCCTCGGGGACGGCGTGCCGCGCCGACGCCGACTGCAACGACAACGTGCCCTGCACGCGCGACCGCTGCGGCGCCGGCGGGGCCTGCGAGAACATCAACGACGACACGACGTGCACGGGGGGGCCAGGTGTGCACGAGCCGCGGGTGCGCCGCGCCCGGCTCGTGCGGCAACGACAACGACTGCAACAACCGCCGCTTCTGCGACGGCGTCGAGCGCTGCATGGGCGGGCGCTGCGCCGCGGGCACGGCGATGGACTGCTCGGACAGCGACCCGTGCACGGGCGACGTGTGCAACGAGGCGATGATGCGCTGCGACCACCCGCCGGTGTCGCCCTGCGGCGGCTCGGTGATGTCGGGGACGTACGCGCTCTCGCCGGCGCCGATGTACACGTGCGGAGCGGGCGGCCTCGGCCCGATCTCGTCGATCATGCTCAGTTCGACGGCCACCGGGGTGACGGTGACGGGCTTCCCCACGATGCTCTCCGGGCCGCCGCAGAACATGGGGATGTTCACCGCGTCGGGGCGCGAGAGCCGCGGGAGCTGCACCTGGGTCTACACCGTCAGCGGCAGCTTCACGATGCCCACGCGCTTCACGGGCTCGTGGAACGTCAGCTTCGACAACTGCGTGGTCTCGCTGCGTTGCATGTCAACGTTCGGGGTGATCACCGGCACCCGGATGTGAGAGGGACCATGGTTAGGACGACGGTCTTCGCGAGTGCGCTGCTGGTGCTGATCACCGTGATCGGGTGCAGCGACGAGCGGCCGCGGCTCTTCACCAGCGGCGACGCGGCGGCGCCCGACGCCTCGGGCGGGGCTTGCACTTCCAACGCGCAGTGCGACGACCGGGTCGCCTGCACGCGGGACGTCTGCGTGGTGGGCGGCGTGTGCGAGCACATCCCCGACGGTCCCATGTGCATGACCACGCCGCGATGCATGCGCGCTGCCGACTGCGACGACCGTGTGGCCTGTACGCGCGACACCTGCCTCGTCGACGGCACCTGCGGGCACACGCCGCAGAACGACATGTGCTCCGCGGGGCAGACCTGCGACCTGACGCGCGGCTGTTCGAGCAGCTCCACACCAGGGACGTGCCGCGCCGACGTCGACTGCCGCGACGCCTACGACTGCACCGTCGACTCGTGTGGCGTCGATGGGCGCTGCGTCTACACCGCCCAGAACTCCCGCTGCGCGATGGGGCAGGTGTGCCGGGTGGGGATGGGCTGCCTGACGGAGCGGGCGTGCTCGCGCGACGCGGACTGCGACGACGGGATGCGCTGCAACGGTGCCGAGCGCTGCGCCGAACTGGCGTGTATCGCGGGCAACCCTGCCAACTGCGATGACATGAACGCGTGCACCACGGACGCGTGCGTCGAGACGGGCGCGAGCATGTGTACGCACACGATGAACCCGACCTGCATGGGCGGGGCGGCGCCGCGCTCGGGGGTCTACACGCTCAACCCGCGGATCATGTACTCGTGCTGCGTGTCTTTGGGCGGAAGGTGCATACAGGAAGCTCTTGCAATCAACGTTCAGACGATTCAAGTGACCGTGACTGCGACGGGGATCGTCGTGACGGGCGCCCCCGCGTCGATGCTCACAGGCGGGCCGATCACGGGCGGTATGTTCTCGGCGACGGGTTCTGTGGCGGGTGATTGCGTCGAGACCTATACGCTCTCCGGTCGGTTCACGTCCGATCGGGCGTTTACGGGGACGTTCTCCATGGCGTTCGTCGGGCTGGGGTGCGGTCTCACTGACTGCAGCAACCAGAGCTTCACCGTCAGCGGCACGCTCGCAATTTGACGCTGACTCCGTGCGGAACACGCGACGGTGATGACCGCGCTTAGCGGACGAAGATCGGCGACGTCGCGCGTGCTGCGATTCGTCGATCGGGCAGGCCCATAGGAACTGCGGAGGCACCGTACACGAGGATGTCTCCCGAGACTTGATCGACGACTGCGAATTCATCGATCCGATCGCCGTCGGTGTCTCCGACAGCCGCGGGCCGCGCGAGGCCACGAAGCGGAATGCCGGGCACGGAGGACAATGGTCGACGCCCATCCCATCGTCGTTCCTGGCTGCCGAACACGACGTACTCGCCCGAGCTCGAGCCCATCGCGTCGGTCGTCACAAGCGCCGAGTCCGCGAGTCCATCGCGGTTCATATCACCGACTTCCCCGGTGACTAGGGTCGTTCCGTCACTCAAATGGAGCATCGTCGTCGCGGTCGCACCGCCGTAGCCGATCCACTGTCCCGGCATGGACACGGAAGGCAGCAACGCCCCGAAGTCTGCGCGACCATCTCCATCGGCGTCGGAGAGGTGGATCGGGCCGCCGAAGAACTCCATCGTCGCTCCCATCGAATCGAGCGAGCCTGCCGCAGTGCCGACCGCAGCGGTACAGGTGGACCGGAACCGCACGAGCGTGCAGCGGAACGCGTCCGCCAACCCGTCTCCGTTGAGATCCCCCACGGGCACGATGACCCGATCGCTCGCCGGCGGCGCCGTCCGTGTGTCCGTCGGCCCGCCCGGCGTACCCAACAGCAGCGCGTCGTTGAGCGCCATGTCCCCGTACCCGTCGCCGTTCACGTCGCCGAGCAGCGCGACCCCCTGCGCCGCGGGGTCGTACGTCCGCGCCGCGCTCCCGCCGATGCCGCTCGCGCCGCCGCGGTAGAGCATCGCCACGCCCAGCGGCTCGCCCACCGTCCCCACCTGCACCAGCACGTCCGCGAAGCCGTCGCCGTCCACGTCCCCACCGCGCGCCGCGATCGACTGCACCGTGCGCCCCGGCGCCGGCACGAACGTCGCCGGCGTCGTCGGCAGGCCCCGCGCCGAGCCCGCGTACGTGTACACCGTGTCGCCCGCCGCGAGCACCAGGTCGGCGTACCCGTCGCCGTTCACGTCCGTCGTCTGGCCCCACGCGGTGTTCACCGGCGCCGAGCGGTGCCCGACGAAGAACTCCCACGTCGCGCTGTACGCCGTCCCCGCCGCGTCGCCCGCCTTCCCCTGCGCGCGCCAGAACCACGCGCCCGGCGCGAGCGCCGTCGGCACCGCGCCCGACGTCCCCGTCACGTCGAAGCGCTGCGCCACCGTCGCGCACGCGCGCTCACGGCACAGCTCGATGCGCGCGCCGTCGGTGCCCGCCGCGAGCGCCCAGCGCAGCCGCGGCGTCTGCGAGGTGACCGTGTTCGGCGAGAGCGGACCCATCAGCCGCGGCGGGGCGATCGGCGCGCACCCGTCGCCCATTCGCACGTGGCCCGCGTCGCACGACACCTCGCACCGGCCCGCCGCACAGCGCGCGCCCCCGTTGGTCGGCGCCACGCACGCCGCCCGGCACGCGCCGCAGTGCGCCGCGGAGGTCCGCGTGTCGACCTCGCACCCGTTGGCCGCGACGCCGTCGCAGTCGGCCGTCCCCTCCGCGCACGTCACGGCGTCGCTCACGTCGCTCACGTCGCTCACGTCGATCGCGTCGCTCACGTCGCTCACGTCGCTCACGTCGCTCACGTCGCTCACGTCGCTCGCGTCGCCGCCGTCCTGCGCCGCGTCCGCCGTCGCCTCCGCCGCGGCGTCCATCCCGGCCTCCGCGCCCGCGTCGGCCGCGCCCTCCGGCGCGAGGTCGGCGCGCTCGCTCGCGTCGAACCAGTTGCACGTCCCCGTCTCCTCGCAGGGCGTGAAGTCGTAGTACGGGATGCACCCCGCGGCCCCCAGCACCGCCCCCAGACACGCGCTCGCTCGCGACACCATGCGTCGGCATCGTCGCACGCCGCGCCCGCCCCGCAAAAGGCGATTCCGGCGCCCCCCCTTGACAAACCCCGCAGGCCCGTGAGATCCCTCGACGCGATGAAGCCCACCTCCCCGCTCATGACGTGCATTCGCGCGGTTGACCCGCGCGGCGCGCTCCGCGGGGAGGTCTCCTCGGAGCCGTAATCGCTCCAGGACGTTCGCTCACCCGCACACCGACGCCCGCGACCCTGGAGTGACCTCTCCTCCAAGGGGTGACGCTTTCGGGGCCGTCGGGGAAACGCGGCGATGCGATGTTCATCCTCGACAAGTTGATACTGTGGGCCGCCCCGGCCCTGCGTGCGCTCGCGGCGCGCGCGGGGTGGGTGCGCCAGCACACCCTCTCCGGCCGGCGGCCTCACTCGGTTGCACCCCGCGCGTCGGCCCTGCGCGAGGTGGCGTCGCTGGCGTGGCCCATCGCCGTCGCGATGCTCGGCGAGACCGTCATGGGCCTGGTCGACACGCGCCTCGTCGGCGCGCTCGGCCCGGCGGCCATCGGCGGCGTCGGCGTCGCGACGGTGCTGATGTACCTCGGCTACTCCGTGGTGTTCGGGCTCATGCGCGGCGTGAAGGTGCGCTCGGCCTGGTCGCACGGCGAGGGCCGCGGCGGCGACGCGATGCGCTACGCGGAGGCCGGCGCGCTCGTCGGCCTCGGGCTCGGCGCGCTCGTCTGCCTCGCGTGCCGCGACGCCGGCTGGGCGCTCCGCGCGCTCGACGTCGACCGCTCGCTCGTGGCGCCCGCGCGCGACTTCCTCGCCGCCCGGACGCTCGGCGCCCCCGCGGCGTGCGCGCTCGCCGCGCTCCAGCAGTGGCGCCAGGGCACGGGCGACACGCGCACCTCGATGCGCGTCGGCGTCGCGGGCAACGTCGTCAACGCCGCCCTCGCCTACGCGCTCATCCACGGCCGCTTCGGCGCGCCGCGGCTGGGCGTCGCCGGCGCGGGCTACGCGACGGCCGCCACCGAGGCGCTCCAACTCCTCGCGCTCGTCGCCGTGTACCTCGGCGCGCGGCGTGAGCGGCGGACGCTGCCCGCGCTCGGGCGCCTCGCGGCGCTCCGGGAGGTGTGCCGGCTCGGCGTGCCCACGGGGCTCCAGTTCGGCGCGGAGGTGCTGGCGTTCACGGCCTTCACCGCGGTGCTGGGCGGCCTCGGCGCCGACGAGATCGCGGCCCACCAGGTGTCGCTCGCGACGATCCGCGCGTCCTTCCTCCCCGGGGTCGCCGTGTCGGAGGCGGCGTCGGTGCTGGTGGGGCGCGCGCTCGGCGAGGGCAACCTCCGCCGCGCCGACCGCGTGGTGTCCGCCGCGCTCAAGCTCGCGGTCACCTTCATGGCCGGCTGCGGGGTGGTGTTCGCGCTCGGCGGCGGCGCCATCGCGGGCGCCTTCACCGACGACCCCGCGGTGGTGGCGATCGCGCGCGAGCTCCTGCTGGTGGCGGCGGTCTTCCAGGCCCTCGACGCGGTGAACATCGTCCTCCGCGGCGCCCTGCGCGGCGCGGGCGACGTGCGCGTCGTCGGCCTGCTCGGCGTCGCCATCGTCTGGGTGAGCATACCCGGCGCGGCGTGGCTGTTCTGCCGACGGATGGGCCTCGGCGCCGTCGGCGGGTGGTACGGGTTCGTCGCCGAGACGGCCCTCGCCTCCCTCGTGTTCGGGTGGCGCTGGCGCCACGGCGCGTGGCGCGCCCCCTTCCAACGGGGCGCGCCTTGCGACGCGGCGCCGGGCCGTGCGAAGGTCGCGGCGGGAGCTGCGTGATCCGCGCCCCGGCGGTCACGCGGCGGGCGGCACCGCGGAGAGCCGCGGGCGCGACGCGCGGACGGACGCGGGCAGGCGCATGACGAAGCACGCGCCCTCGCCGTACTTGCCCTCCTCGGAGAGGGTGCCGCCGAGGGCCTGGACGACGCGCCACGCGATGGTGAGGCCCATGCCCATGCCCGCGCCCGGGGCCTTGGTGGTGAAGAAGGGCGCGAAGATGCGGCCGTGGTCCTCGGGCTTGACGCCGGGGCCGTTGTCGCGGACGGACAGGGTGACCTCGGACTCGCTGGCCTCGCCGACCACCTCGACGCGGCCGGTGCCGTCGTCGGGGGCGGCCTCGATGGCGTTCTGCACGAGGTTGGTCAGGAGCTGGTGCATCTCTTCGGGCACGCAGCGGACGAGGCCGTCGCCCGAGAAGCGGGTGGACACCTTCACCGGGCGGCCGGTGGCGGGGAGCACGAGCTCGACCACGTCCTTCGCGGCCAGGAAGAGGTCGTGGTCGCGGGCGACGCGGGAGTAGCCCTCGCGGCTGTAGCGGCGCATGAGGTCGACGGTGTGGAGGATGCGCGCGACGCCCGACTCGGCCGTCTTGAACATCGCCTTCATGCGCGCGTCGAGGGCCTTCGCGCGCGCCTCGGGCACCTGGCCCGACGCGATGGCGGCGAGGAGCTCGTCGACGTCCTTGCGGACGCGGGCGAGGGAGTTCTTGATGTAGTTGAGGGGGTTGTTGATCTCGTGGGCGAGGCCGCCGGCGACGATCTCCATCGAGTCCATCTGCCGGGTGAGCACGAGGTCGGTGGTGCTGTCCTGCACCTCGAGGAGCTTGCGCACCGTGGTGAGGAGCTCGCGCGCGGCGAAGGGCTTGGTGAGGTAGGCGCTGACCCCGCTCTCCAGGCCCTGCACCCTGTCCTCCACCTCGCCGCGGGCGGTGAGCATCACGACGGGGATGTGCCTCGTCCGCTCGTTGGCGCGCAGGGCGCGGGTGAGCTCGTAGCCGTCCATCTCGGGCATCATCAGGTCGGTGATGATGAGGTGCGGGGCCTCGCGCAGCGCCAGCTCGAGCCCGCGCTTGCCGTCGGGCGCCGTGAAGATGCGGAACTGCTGGCGGAGGATCAGGTGGACGAGGCGCACCACGTCGGGGGTGTCCTCCACCACGAGGATGGTGCGGCCGCGCGAGCGCTCGTCGGCGTCGCGCTCGACGATGCGCCGCTCGGTGGCCTGCGCCACCTCCATCAGGCGGAACTCGTCGCGCACGACGATGTTGTTCGTCCAGTCCGGGCGCGCGGGGGCCTCGGGGTCGCCGGGGAGGCGACGGGCTCGCGGAGCGCCTCCGCGGGCTCGCCGCGGAGGCGGGCGACCTCGCGCGGCAGCTCGACGTAGAAGCGGGCGCCCCGGCCCGGCGCGCTCTCGGCCCAGATGCGCCCCCCGTGGAGCTCGACGAGCTCGCGCGCGAGGGCGAGGCCGATGCCGGTGCCGCCGGCGTTCTGGCGGTTGTGCGAGGCGCCGGCGTCGACCTGGAAGAAGCGCTCGAACACGCGCTCCGCCATCTCCGCGGGGAACCCCGGCCCGTTGTCGCCCACGCACGCGGTCACGGCGTCGCGGGTCGCGGCGACCGTCACCGTGATGCGCCCGCCGAGGGGGGTGAACTTCGCCGCGTTGGAGAGGAGGTTGACGAAGACGCGCTCCATCCGGTCGAGGTCGCACCAGGCGGGGGCCGACTCGGCGTCGGAGGAGAAGGACACCTCGATGTTCTTGCGCGAGGTGAGGGGCTCCACCTGGGCGACGAGCTGGCGCAGGTAGGCGACGAGGTCGTGCTCGGCGACGCGGAGGCGCAGGCGCGACTCCTCCAGGCGCGAGAGGTCGAGCAGGTCGCCGATGAGCTTGAGGAGCCGCGCGCCGTTGCTGTGCACCGAGCGGAGCGTCGCGCGCTGCGGCTCGGAGAGGTGGCCGAGCTCGCCGGCCACCATGAGCTCGATGGGCGAGAGCACCATCGCGAGGGGCGTCTTGAGCTCGTGGGTGATGTTGGCGAAGAAGCGGGACTTGAACTGGTCGAGGCGCTTGAGCTCCTCGTGCGCGCCGGTGAGCTTCTCCGTCGCCTCTTCGAGGAGCACCTGCTTGACGACCTGCTCGCGCGCACGCGGTAGCCGAAGACCTGCGCGGCGGACACGATGGTCGCGGTGGTCGCGAGGAAGAAGAAGCTCTGGACGGCGGTGATGAAGGGCCCGCGGTCGCTGGAGAAGGCGTTGGGCACGAGGTACATGAGCACCGCGCCCACGTGGAAGGGGATGGCCACGCGCATGGGCCACGTGAAGAGGAGCCCGGCGGTGATCATCACGAGGTTGAGCCCGGCGTAGTAGGCCGACTGGTAGCCGCCGTTCACCATGATCATGACGGCGATGCCGAGGCCCACCACCGTCATGTAGAACGCGGTCACCAGCTCGGAGTGGCGCTCGAACAGCGCCGTGCGCGTCACCGGGAACATCGCGAGCGTCACGACGGTGATCGCCACGCGCGACCCGTAGAGGAGCCAGAGCCACTCGGGCGGCGCGGCGATGTAGTCGAGGACGCCGAACAGGGGGTAGAAGATCGCGATGAGGGTCAGCACCGTCCGGGCGGCGCTGCGGTTGTGCTGGATGAGCCAGGCGCTCCAGCGGTCTTCCACCTCCGGGTGCGTGCCGTGCGCCTCCCGCATGGGCTCAGGTCTTGCGAATGGTGACGAAGGGGTTGAGGCCGGTGCTCTCCTCGACGACCGAGATCTCCGAGCCCGGGGCGGCGGCGCGCGCGAACTCGAGCATCTCGTCGCGCGTCCGGTAGGTGAGATACCAGTCGAGGTGGTGCTCGAGGAACCACCGGCACGGGTTCTCGGGCACCATGTTGCCGACGTAGGCGACGCCGCCCGGCGCGAGGTTGGCGTGGAAGTGCCGGCAGAGCGTGGCGGCCGTGGCGAACTTCAGGTAGTCGAAGAGGCCGGCGCAGAAGATCAGGTCGAAGGGGCCGAGGCCGAGGAAGAGCGTGGGGTCCTGGAGGAGCCGCTTGATCGAGTCGTGGAGGTAGACGATCTTCAGGGTGGAGAAGCGCTGCGCGTAGCGCGTGAGGCGCGCCTGCGCGATCGCGAGGGCCTGCGCGTCCTGGTCGAAGAGCACGAACTCCACGGGCGGCGGCGGCCCGTCGAGGCTGGCGAGGAGCTCGAACACCTCCTGGGCGGGGCCCGCGGCGATGCTGGCGACGCGGAGGGGGCCGAAGTGGCCGCGGTGGGCGAGCTGCGCCGCGAGCCGCGACTTGAGCATGTCCTTGCGGGCGCGCACGGCCTGGGCGCCGCGGGTGTTGACCGCCGCGAGGTGCAGCGCCTTCCCGAAGAGCGTGCTCCCTTCGAACTGCCGGTCGTAGAGGAAGCGCATGACCTCGAAGTCGCCCGGGTAGCCGAGGGGCTTCGTGAGGCATCGGTGGAGGAACGGTGCGCGCATCATCCACGGGTGGAGGTGGCGCTGCGAGAAGTCCTTGAGGTGGGCCCAGTCGGGGCCCGTCGCGCCGCGCAGGGCCGTGTCGATGGCCTCCGAGTAGCGCAGGAACTCGGGCACGAAATCGCGCTGGAGCTGGTCGATGAGGGCGGCGCGCGCCGGCGTCCGCGCGTCGCCGTGCACCACGTGCCAGGGGAGGGAGGCCTCGAGCGCGGCGAGCTGCGCGTCGGAGTCTTCGAAGAAGAGCCGGAGCTCGCCGACGAGCGATTTGAACCGGTCGTGGCCCGCGACGTGCCAGGGGCGCGACGAGGCGGCCAGGCCCGGCGCGCCCTCGGTCGTCCAGTTCTTCACGGCGCGCAGGTGGAGCACGTCGTCGATCGCCATGAGGGCGTCGGTGAACGACGCGCCCACCACCTTCTCGCCGCCCGCGTCGCGCACGGAGATTACGGTGGCCGACCCGCGGTACGCCTCGTGGTGGTCGAAGCTGATCGCGAGCCCCGAGAGCGACGCCCCGAGCGTCGGCGGTGACGCGGCCTGGGGCCAGACGAACGCCACACCGTTCTGCGAGACGTCCTGCATCTCACACGCGTGGGGCTTGCCGTCGATGAGCACCTCCACCGCGGTGCGGACGTTGCCAAGGTCGGTGGGCCGGTACCGCACCGGGCGGAAGAACACTTCGCGGCCCTGCGCGCCGTCGAGTTCTTCGTAGTTCTTGCCCGGGCTGGGGATGAGGGGGGGAGGGGTGAGGCGGTCTTCGCTCATGAGGTGTGGCTTTGGGTGGTGGGTGTACCGGGCGCGCGGTCAGTGGAGCCGCGGCGCGGCTGGCACGACGAGTTCGAAGCGCGAGCCCCGCTTGACCTGCTCAGGCGTCACGAGGCGCAGCGTGCCACCGTGCGACTCGGCCACGAGCCGCGCCATGTAGAGCCCCATGCCCATCCCCTGGTCGCCCTTGGTCGAGAAGAAGGGGTCGAACACCTTCCGCGCGAGCGCCTCAGGCACGCCCGTCCCCTCGTCCTCCACCGCGAACACGATCGTGTCGCCCCCGCCGGGCCGCGCCTCCACCCGGATCGTCTGCCCCGCGTCGGTCGCCTGCAGCGCGTTGGTGAGGAGGTTCACCAGCACCTGCACGAGCTTCTGGCGGTCGCCGATGATGTTCGGGAGCTTGGGGCCGATCGACACCACCAGCTTGCGCTCGCGGTAGTTGAGGTCCATCCGCGCGACCGTCTCCGCGTCGCGCACCACGTCGGCCGGGTCGAGCGCCGTCGACAGCATCTCCAGCGCGCCCCGTGACGCGAACTGGTTGAGCGTCGTCAGGCTCCCCAGGAGGTTGCGCATCGCCGCGACGTTGACCCGCAGCGGCTCGAGCACCGCGGTCGGCACCTGGTGGGTGGTCGCGAGGCGCTCGAGCATCATCAGCCCGGTGAGCACGTTGCGGAGGTCGTGGGTGACGCCCGCCGCGAGGCGGCCCATCGTGCCCAGGCGCTCCATGTGCTGCATGTGCTGCTGCGCGGTGCGCAGCTCGTCGAGCGCGGTGGAGAGCTCCTCCGAGCGGCGCGCGAGCAGGTTGACGAGGCGGAGGTTGAGCCGGCACTGGTGCACGTGCTCGCTCGCCTGCGCCACCGCCGCGAGCAGCTCGTCCGGGTCCCACGGCTTCTTCATGTGCCGGAAGACCCGCGCCCGGTTGATCGCGGAGATCAGCACCGGCGTGTCGGTGTAGGCCGTCAGCAGGATGCCGGCGACGTCGGGCTTGAGCCCGCGGAGCTCCTCGAGCAGCTCCGTCCCCGTCATCTCCGGCATCCGGTGGTCGGCGATCACCACGTCGATGCCGGTCGTCACGGCGATCTCGAGCGCCTGCCGCCCCGAGGTCGCCGCGTGCACCACGTACTCGCTGTCCAGGAAGGCCTGGAGCACCGCGAGGTTCTCCTGGTCGTCGTCGACGATCAGGATGGTGCCGGTGAGTGTCTCCCCGACCCCGTAGCGCGTCGCCAGGGCGGAGAGCGTGTTCTGCTCGTTCACGGCCCGGGAGTGTAGGCACGGACCCGCATTCTGTTCAATCGCGGGCTTTCCTCGGGCGTCGCGCCCCGCGGGGAGGCGCCTAGTGGAGCGCCGCGACGCCGATCGCCGCCAGCACGAAGGCGAGCGAGAGCCCCAGCGACCAGGCCACCACGCGGGCCTCCTTGGGGTGCGAAATCGTAGGCATGAGCGAATTCATCGGAGCGAACTACTACAAACCCCGTGCCGCGAGCCCCCGGAGGTCACGCGCCGCATCGAGGATCCGGTCGGCCACCGCGGTCTTCTCCATCCGCGGCAGCGCGTCTTCGCCGTCCGCGCGCACGAGGGTCACCCGGTTGTCGCTCCCCTCGAAGCCGTCCTCCGCGAGGTTGGCCACCACGAGGTCGCAGCCCTTTCGCGAAAGCTTTGCACGCGCGTACGCAATCAGGTCGCCGGTCTCCACGGCGAAGCCCACCAGCACCGGGAGCCGCCGACCCGCGGCCGCGCGCGCCTCACCGAGCTCGGCGAGGATGTCGGGGTTCTTCACGAGGCGGATCACCAGCTCGCCGGCGGTCTTCTTGATCTTCTCGGGCGCGGCCTCGGCGGGGCGGTAGTCGGCGACGGCCGCGGCCATCACCACCACGTCGTGGGCGTCCGCGCGCGGGGAGACCGCGTCGCGCATCTCGAGCGCGCTCCGCACGCGCACCACCTCCACGCCCGCGGGCGTCGGGAGGCTGACGGGGCCCGTCACCAGCGTGACGGCGGCGCCGCGCGCGCGGGCCCGCTCGGCGAGCGCGAAGCCCATCCGCCCCGACGAGCGGTTGCCGATGAAGCGGACCGGGTCGATCGCCTCGTGGGTGCCGCCCGCGCTCACCAGCACCCGGAGCCCCGCGAGGTCGGCGCCCCGCGCGAAGTGCTCGGCCACCGCGCGCGCGATCGCCTCGGGCTCCGTCATCCTCCCGATGCCCACCTCGCCGCTCGCGAGCGGGCCGGTGTCGGGCCCCACCACGCGGACGCCCCGCGCGCGCAGCGTCCCCACCGCGGCCTGCGTCGCCGGGTGCTCCCACATCCGCGGGTGCATCGCCGGCGCGACGAAGACCTCCCCCTTCGCCGCGAGGAGGCAGGTGGTGGCGAGGTCGTCGGCGAGGCCCGCGGCCATGCGGGCGAGGAGGTCGGCGGTGGCGGGCGCGACCACCACGAGGTCGGCGCGGCGCGTGAGCTCGATGTGGAGCTCGCCGGGGAAGGACGGGTCCCAGAGCTCGGTCCGCGCGGGGCGGCCGGTGATGCCCGCGAAGGTGACGCCGGTGACGAAGCGCTGCGCCGCGGGCGTCAGCACCGTCTCGACCGAGGCCCCCAGGCGCAGGAGCTCGCGCGCGAGGGTGGCCGACTTGTACGCCGCGATGCCGCCGCCGACGACGAGCAGCGCCTCGCGGCCGCGCAGGGGAGGAGTGGCTTCCATCGCGCGGAGCATGGGGGACGCGCGCGGCGGAAGGAAAGGGCGATTCGCCCCCGGTGCTCACGGGCCCGCACGCCGCCGCCGATGAAGCGGGTGATGTCCCCGTCGGCCTGCTGGCGCCTCGCGCTCCTCCTCCTCCCCGCCTCGGCCGCCGCGCAGGCGCGCGCCCCGGAGGCCGTCCACCTCACCACCGCCCCGCGCCCCTCGGCGTCGCGCCGGCCCGTCCTCCGCGGCGTCGCGGCCCCCGGCGCGGCCGTCCGCCTCTCGCTCGACGGGCGCGACCTCGGGCGCACCCGCGCGCGCCGCGACGGCCGCTGGAGCTTCGTCCCGCCCACGCACCTCCGCGACGGCGAGCACACCGTCGGCGTCTGGATGGAGGGGAGCGACCCCCTCGGCCCCACCGCCGCGCGGGGTGAGCTCACCGTCACCCGCTGCGATGCGTCCGCGGACTGCGGCGGGGCGACGCCGGTGTGCGAGCTCAACGCCGGCCGCTGCGTCGCGTGCGAGTCGGACACCGAGTGCGTCGACCCGGCGAGGCCGGTGTGCGCGCGGTCGGGCGAGGCCGCGGGGATGTGCCTCCCGCCGCCGCCGACGGTGACCTCGCCCGAGGCGGGCCACGCGGTGGGCGGCGCGCGCCGCGCGGTCGAAGGGGCCGCGCAGCCTGGCGCCACCGTCGCGGTGCTGGTCGATGATGTCGAGGTGGGGCGCGCCGAGGCCGACGCCGCGGGGCGCTGGCGCTTCGAACTGCCCGCGGTCGAGCGCGCCTGGCACCAGGTGAGCGCAGCCCACGTGGAGGACGGGGTGGTGGGGCCGCGCGCGGAGGGGCGGCGCTTCCTCGCGGTGGCGTGCGTCGCCGACGCGGACTGCGGCGCGGGCGGGCGCTGCGACCTCGCGGCCTTCGCCTGCGCCGCGCGGTGAGGGGTCAGGCGGTCTCGCCGCCGCGGCGCTTGGGGCGGTAGTTCACCCGCACGGGGACGGCTTCGAAGCCGAAGCGCTCGCGGAGCTGGGTCTGCACGTAGCGCTGGTAGCTCGGCGCGACGTACTCGGGGTGGTTGGTCACCGCGGCGAAGCGCGGCGGGTGCGTCCCCACCTGGGTGATGTAGTAGATCCGCACGGCGCGGCCGTTCTGCGTGGGGGGCGGGTGCTTGTCGACCACCTCCTCGAAGAAGCGGTTGACCTCCGCCGTCCCGACCCGCTTGCCGTGGGCCTCCCACGCGCGGTCGACCATCGAGAGCAGCGCCGTCGTGCCGCGCCCCGCCTTGGCCGAGAGCTTCATCACCGGGATCCACGGCGCGAAGCGGAGCATCCCGTGGGCGTCGGCCACCGCCTTGCGTTCGACCGCCGCGTCGACCTTGTCGACCTTGTTGAACCCCACGAGCACCGCGCGGCCGCGCTCGATCGCGAGGTTGACGAGGCGGAGGTCCTGGTCGGCGAGGCCCTCGGTGATGTCGACGAGCACCACCACCACGTCGCAGCGCTCCATCGCGCGGATCGCCTGGGTGACGCTGGTCATCTCCACCGGCGCCGACACGCTGCGCTTGCGGCGCACGCCCGCGGTGTCGACGAAGACGTACTGCCGGTCGCCGCGGGTCACCATCGTGTCGATGGCGTCGCGCGTGGTGCCGGGCACCTCGGTCACCACCAGGCGCTCGGCGCCGATGAGCCGGTTGATGAGCGAGCTCTTGCCGGCGTTGGGGCGGCCGACCACGGCGACGCGGGCGACGCCCTCGGGGATGACCACGTCCTCGAGCGCGGGCGGCGGCAGGGCGGCCTCGAGGGCGGCCTCGAGGTCGACCATCGAGCGGCCGTGCAGGGCGCTGACGGCGATCACCTGCGGGGCGCCGGCGGCGTAGAGGTCGGTGGCGGCCATGGCCTTGGCGGCGCTGTCGGCCTTGTTGGCGACGTAGATCACCGGGCGGCCCGAGCGGCGCAGGAGCTTGAGCGCCTCGTGGTCGGCGTCGGTGAGGGCGGCGTTGCCGTCGGTGACGAAGAGCACGACGTCGGCCTCGGCGACGGCGAGCTTCACCTGGTCGCGGACGCCGGCGAGCACCGGGTCCTTCGCGTCGTGGTCGAAGCCGCCGGTGTCGACGAGGACGTAGGGGCGGCCGCGCACCTCGGCGTCGGCGTAGTGGCGGTCGCGGGTGACGCCGGGCTCGTCCTCGACGATGGCGAGGTGCTTGCCGACGAGGCGGTTGAAGAGGGTGCTCTTGCCGACGTTGGGGCGGCCGACGATCGCGACGAGCGAGCGCGAGCCGCGGGCGACGCGGGTCTCGGCGGGGGTGGAGACGATGTCTTCGGGGGTCATTGGGGCTACCGCTTGGGGCGCTTGGAGGTCGCGTAGCCGAGCCGGGCGAGCGCGTCCGCCGAGCGCGTCCAGTCGGGCGTCACCTTCACCCACAGCTCGAGGAACACCTTGCGCCCGAGGAGCTTCTCCACCTCGGCGCGGGCCCGCGTGCCGACCGCGCGGATCCGCTCGCCGCCGGCGCCGACCAGGATCTTCTTCTGCCCGGGGCGCTCGACGTGGATCGCCGCGGTGATGCGCGGCACGGCGGCCTTCTCGTCGAAGCGCTCGATCTCCACCGCGGTGACGTAGGGGATCTCCTCGCCGGTCTCCTCGATGACGGCCTCGCGCACGCGCTCGGCGACGAAGAAGCGCTCGGGCCGGTCGGTGAGCGTGTCGTCGGGGTAGAGCGCCGGGCCCTCGGGCGTCCGCGCGACGAGCTCGGCGACGAGGCGGTCGACGCCGTCGCCGGTGCTCGCGGAGATGGGCACGATGGCGGCGAAGGGCCGCGCGGCGTCGTAGGCGACGAGCGCCGGGAGCAGCTCCTCCTTGGGGCGCACGCGGTCGACCTTGTTGAGCGCGAGGATGACGGGCTTCGTCACGCCGGCGAGCGCCTCGAGCACCTTGGCGTCGCGGGCGGGCCCCTGGCCCCGGTCGGTGGCGTCGGCGACCATCACCACGGCGTCGGCGTCCTCGGCGGCGGCGCGGGCCTCGCTGTTCATGTACTCGCCGAGGCGGCGGTGGGGCTGGTGGATGCCGGGGGTGTCGACGACGACGAGCTGCGCGTCGGCGCCGCCGGGGCGCGTGACGACGGCGAGCACGCGGTCGCGCGTGGTCTCGGGCTTCGCGGTGACGATGGAGAGGCCTTCGCCGACCAGGGCGTTGAGCAGGGTGCTCTTGCCCACGTTGGGGCGGCCGACGAGGGCGACGACGCCCGCGCGGCGCACGGGCGGGGCGGCGGGGTCGCGTTCGGTGGGTTCCATGAAGGGGCGCGGAGGATACACTCCCGGGCGCCGTGCGACCATCGGTGCCGTCGATCGCTGTTTCCTTCGGGATTTGCAGCGTTTTCGCGCTCGCCCAGCGCGCCCCGACCGACCCGACGCCGCGCGCGGGGGCCGCCGGGGTGACCTCGGTCGTCGCGCCGGCGGCGGGGGCCACGGTGTTCGTTCCGTCGGGGGAGTTCGTGATGGGCGCGGACGAGCGCGGGGTGCTGCGGGCGGTGTACCTCTGCCGCCGCGAGCGCCAGCGGCTCGCGCGCACGCTCGGCGAGGCCCCCGACGCCGCCCTCTTCGAACTGCGCGCGCGCGTGCTCGGGCAGCTCTGCGGCGACGCGCAGGCCGAGCTCCCGCTCTGCGACCCGCGTCAGTTCGAACGCGAGACCGCCGCGCGCACCGTGTGGCTCGCGGCGTACCGCATCGACCGCACGGAGGTCACCGTCGCCGCGTACGACCGCTGCGTGCGCGCGGGGCGCTGCCGCGCGTCGGCCTTCGCGCCCGGCACGCCCTGGTTCGGCGTCGCGTCGCACCCGGTGGTGGGCGTCGACTGGGACGACGCGCGGCGCTACTGCGCGTGGGTCGGCGCGCGGCTCCCCACCGAGGCCGAGTGGGAGCGCGCGGCGCGCGGCACCGACGAGCGCACCTTCCCCTGGGGCTGGCAGTGGGACGAGGGGCGCGCCAACCACGGCGCCCTCCGCGCGGAGTGCCGCGACGACGAGGACGGCCACCCCTACACCGCGCCGGTGGGGGCCTACCCCGCGGGCGCCTCGCCCGTCGGCGCGCTCGACATGGCGGGCAACGTGATGGAGTGGGTCGCCGACGCGATGGGCGAGGGCGCCGCCCCCCCCGACCGCGCCGTCGCGCCGCGCGGCCCCGCCCCCGCCTCGCTCCGCGTCGCCCGCGGCGGCGGGTGGAACCACACCAGCTTCGCGCTCCGCACCACCTGGCGGACAGGCGTCCCCGCCGGGGCCCGGGAGCGAAACCTGGGGTTTCGCTGCGCCCGCGATGCGTGGTAGAGGCCCTCGCCACGGTACCCCCCGCCATGCGCATCCTCTTCCCGCTCGTCGTCGCCGCGCTCCTCGCCTGCACCCAACAAGCCTCGGGGCAGCGCTGCGAGCAGGATCAGGACTGCAACACCGCCGGCGGCGACGTCTGCCGCAACGAGCAGTCGCCCGCCATGGCCTGCGAGGGCACGCGCAACGACGGGGGCGTCCCCCAGGCGTGCATCTGCTGCCCGGCCGACCGCGCCGCGGCCGAGCGCATCCCCGCCTGCCAGGCCGCGCGCGTCAGCGCCGACGCCGCCGTGGTCAACGACGCCGCGAAGGATCGCTGAGCTCCGGCCACGCGCGGAGGTCGTCGGCGGTGTCGACGTCGACCTCGGTGGCGAGCTCCGCCCACGACGCGCCGGCCGCGCGGAGCCGCGCGCGGGTGGCCTCCGCGACGCTTTCGGTGCTCCAGGGCACGCCCTCGAACACCGGCAGCGGCCGCGCGAGCGCGAGGAGGTAGTAGCCGCCGTCGCGCGCGGGCCCGAGCGCGGCGTCGCAGCCGTCGAGCGCGCGGAGGGCCTCGCGGATGCGCGCGTCGGTGACGGCGGGGCAGTCGGTTCCGACGAGGACGACGGCGCGGTGGCCGCGGGCGAAGGCTTCCTCCACGGCGCGGACGAGGCGCACGCCGAGGTCGCCGTCGCCCTGGGGTTCGTAGGCGTCGGCGTCTGGTGCCCACGCGCGGACGGCGTCGCAAGCGTCGTCGGGCGTCACGCGGACGGCCACCGTGTAGGGCCGCGACGGGTCGGCGGTGAGCGACGACACCACCGCGGCGCCGAGCGCGCGGTAGACGACGAGGGCCCGCGCGTCGCCGACGTCGCGCGCGAGGCGGGTCTTCACGCGACCGAGCGCGGGCGCCCGCGCGAACACCACCACGCGCGGCGCGAGGCTCACGCGCGGACCGTCGCGAGGAGGCCCTTGAGGTGCGGCTCCTCGCCGGGCGCGGGGGGAAAGTCCGCGGGCGGCGGCAGGTCGCGGAGCTTCACCACCTCGGTCCCCGCCTCGCGCGCGGCCTCGTAGAGCCAGCGCCGCAGCTTCATCCGCGGGATCCCCTTGTGGTTGGTGAACGCCGCGAGCGTCCCGCCCGGCGCCACGACGCGGAACACCCGCTTCGCGAGGTCGCGGTAGTCCGACTCGGCGGAGAAGCGCGACGTGCGCGTGGTCGCGTAGCTGGGCGGGTCGAGGACGACGAGGTCGAAGCGGTCGCGGCGCCCGCGGGCCCCCTCGAGCCAGCCGAACACGTCGGCCGCGACGAGGACGTGCTCCGGGCCGTCGAAGCCGTTGAGCCGGAGGTTGGCGCGGCCCCGATCGATCACGGCGGCGGAGACGTCGACGCTGACGGTGCGGGCGGCGCCGCCCATCGCCGCGGCCACGGTGAAGGGGCAGGTGTACGCGAAGAGGTTGAGCACCGAGCGGCCGCGGGCGAGCTCGCGGAGGCGCCGGCGGTTCTCGCGCTGGTCGAGGAAGATGCCGGTGGAGAGGCCGTCGCCGAGGCGGACGAGGTAGCGGCACCCGCCCTCGGTCACCTCGAACTCCTCGGGCGCGTCGTCGCCGCGGAGCGCGTGGGCCGGGGCGACGTCCTCGCGGCGCGGGTCGATCACCGTGCTCGCGTGCTTCGGGCGGAGCTTCGCGTACACGCCCGCCACGCCGAGCGAGGCCACCGCGTCGAGCATGGCGTCGTCGATCGTCGCGCCGCGGAAGTTGACCACCGCGAAGGCGCCGTAGAGGTCGACCGGGGCGTCGACGCCGTCGCCGTCGTGGGCGAGGCGGAAGGCCGTGGTCCCCGCGTCGTCGGCGATCGCGAGGCGGCGGTCGGCGGCGGCGCGGAGCCGGTCGGCGAGGGACGTGTCGTCGTCGAGCCCCTCGGCGAAGCGGGCGAGCGCGCGCGGCACGGGCGCCGACCAGGTCACCCGCTGGCCGCGGGTCGGGTGCGTCAGCGTGAGGTCGCGCGCGTGGAGCATCAGACGGAGCGCGGGGGCGCCGCCGTAGCTCGCGTCGCCCGCGATGGGCATCCCCTCGGCCGCGCACTGGACGCGGAGCTGGTGCGTCCGGCCCGTCTCGGGCGAGAGCGCGAGGAGGTGGCGATCACCGTGCGAGGCGAGCTTTTCGAAGCGTGTGACGGCTCGCTGTGCGGCGCGCGGCGGGCGGGGCGAGGGAGGCACCGCCCGCATGAGCCCGTCGTCGGCGGGGAGGAGGTCGTGGGTGAAGGTGCCGCGGTTGGGAGGCGGGCGGCCGGTGACGACGGCGACGTACGTCTTCGAAGCGCGGCGCTGTTCGAAGGCGTCGGCGAGGCCCTTGTTGGCGGCCTTCGCGCGGGCGAACACGAGCACGCCCGACGTGTCGCGGTCGAGCCGCTGGTGGACGCCGAGGTACACGTCCTCGGGGCGGCCGCCGTCGCGCGCCGCGAGGTGGCGCTGGAGCCGCGAGACCACGTCGTCGCGGCGGGCGGGGTCGGGGGCGTGGGTGGAGACGCCGAAGGGCTTGTCGACGACGATCACGTCGCCGTCGTCGTGGAGCGTCCAGGTGTCGCGCCAGGGGGTGAAGAGTTCGCGAAGCATCGGGCGGTGGGAGTACCACGCCCGCGGCGGGAATCAGAGGTTGAGCGAGAGGCCGACGTTGCCGGTGAATCCGTGCAGGCTGGAGTTGAGGAGGCCCACGTAGCCGGCGCGGAACTCCAGGTCGAGGATGGAGTTGACGTGGCGGACCAGGCCGCCGCCGAGTTCGACGGTGAAGGCGTTGTGGAGCGACGAGCCCGCCGGCGCGCGCTGGTAGCCGACGGTGGCGAAGCCCATCGGGTCCCACCGGGTCCGCGGGAGCAGGGGGCGCAGGGTGATGAGCGCGCCGCCGCCCCAGCCCGTCTGGCCTTCGAAGGGCGTGAGCCCCTGGGCGTACGCGCCGAGTTGAACCCAGGGGACCAGGGAGAAGGCCCCCTCGAAGCGGTACTGGAGCATCGTCCCGTTGCCGTTGCTGCCGCGCACGTGCTCGACGCCGACGTGGGCCCCCGCGCGGAAGATGGCGTGGGCGTCGCGGGGGACGGCGAGCGCGCCCAGGGCGGCGGCCAGGGAGACGACGAAGCTCCAGGTGAAGACCTTGCTGCGCTGCTTCATGACGGTGACCTCGGTGGGAAGCGTTGCTGCACGCCTCGCGCCGCGTTCACGTGCCCACGCGGCGAGGACGGACGTCACCTTACTACGGCGGGTACGGCCGGGGTGTCGACGGCGGGCCGCGGTGGTGTCGTCCGGCGTCCGCACTGTCGCGGGGAGGTTCAGGGCAGGTCGCGGCGGGGGACGACGTCGCGGTAGCGCTCGCGGCGGCGGGCGAGGGTCCACTCGTCGCCGTCGACGAGCACCTCGGCGGGGCGCGCACGGAGGTTGTAGTGGGATGCCATGGTGTAGCCGTATGCCCCGGCGTTGCCGACGACGACGAGGTCGCCCTCCTCGGGGGCGGGCATGAGCCGGTCTTCGGCGAGGACGTCGCCGCTCTCGCAGATGGGCCCGACGAAGAAGCAGCGCTCGGGGGTCCCCTCGCGGCGCGGCCAGGTGGCCACCGGGTGCCACGCCTGGTAGAGCGCCGGGCGGATGAGGTGGTGCATCCCGGAGTCGGTGCCGACGAAGACGCGGTCGCGGGTCCGCTTGACGGTGGTGACGCGGGCGAGGAGGACGCCGGCCTCGCACACCACGTAGCGCCCGGGCTCCAGCACGAGCGTGAGCGGGCGGCCGTACGTCGCGACGGCGGCGTCGAAGCGCTCGGTGACGGCCTTGCCCCACGCGTCGAGGTCGACGGGCTTCTCCTCGTCGCGGTACGGCACCCCGAAGCCGCCGCCCACGTCGACGAACTCGAGCTCGGGGTAGTCCCCGAGCAGCCCGAGGAGCGCGTCGAGGGCCTCGAGGAAGAGCCCGGCTTCGAAGATGCCCGACCCGATGTGCTGGTGCAGGCCCACGATGGAGAGCCCGTATTCCGCGCAGACGGCGCGCGCCGCGGGGAGCTCGTCGGCGCTCAGGCCGAACTTGCTGTCGGGGCCCGCGGTGATGACGTGGGGGTGGTGGCCGCCGCCGATCTCGAGGTTGAGCCGGAGCGACACGCGCGCGCCGGGGAAGCGCTTGCCGTAGCGCCGCAGGGAGGAGATGGCGTCGAGGTTGAGGGCGACGCCCTCGGCGTGGACGGCGGCGAGGTCGTCGTCGGAGGGCATGCTGCCCGAGTAGATGATGTCGCGCTTGCGGAAGCCGACCTCGCGGGCGAGGCGCACCTCCCAGGGCGAGACGGTGTCGACGCCGAGGCCCTCGCGGCGGACGAGGTCGAGCACCGCGGGGTTGGCGTTGGCCTTCATCGCGTAGCGCACCGAGGCGCCGGGGAAGGCGCGGGCGAGCGCGCGGCAGCGGGCGCGCAGCGTCTTGGCGGAGTAGGCGTAGAGGGGCGTGCCGAAGCGCGCGGCGAGGGCGGCGGCGCGGCGCGGGCCGAGCCAGAGGGCGTGGCTCACGAGGCGCGCTCCCCGAAGAGCTCGCGGTGGAGCGCGCGGACGGCGCGCTCGCCCTGCCCGTCGCCGACCACGAGGCTGACGTTGATGGCGCTGGCGCCCATCGAGAGGAGCTCGACGGCGATGTCCTCGCGGCCGAGGGCGGCGAAGATGCGCGGGCACACCGAGGCGTCCTGGAGGAGCCCGGCGGTGACGACGCAGACGAGCGTCCGGTTGCGGGAGACGGTGACGTCGCCGATGGCGCGGAGCTCGTCGAGGGCGGCGTCGAGGCGGTCGTCGCGGTCGACGGTGCAGCTCACGCTCACCTCGCTGGTGGCCACGAGGTCGACCACCACGCGGTGCCGGGCGAACACCTCGAAGATCCGCGCGAGGAAGCCGTGCGCGAGGAGCATGCGGGTGGAGACGACGTTGACCGCGGCGATGCCGCGCTTGTGGGCGATGGCGCGGGCGCCGCGGGCGCCGAGGTCGCCGCGGGAGGTGATGACGGTGCCGGGGTGGGCGGGCTCGAAGGTGTTCTTGACGCGGACGGGGATGCCGCGGCGGACGGCGGGGTGGATGGTCTTCGGGTGGAGCACCTTCGCGCCGAAGTAGGCGAGCTCGGCGGCCTCGTCGAAGGAGAGGGCGGGGATGGTGTGGGCCTCGGGCACCACGCGCGGGTCGGCGCTCATCACGCCGGGCACGTCCGTCCAGATCTCGATCTCGTCGGCGCCGATGGCCGCGCCGAAGAGGGCCGCGCTGTAATCACTGCCGCCGCGGCCGAGCGTGGTGATCCGCCCGTCGCGCGTCTTGCCGATGAAGCCCGTCACCACGGGGACCTCGTCGCGCATCGCGAGGGCGGTGACGCGCTCGGCCATCAGCGCCTCGGCCTCGGCCACCACGTCGGCGCCGCCGAAGTGGTCGTCGGTGACCACGCCGACGTCGAACGCGTCGTGCGCCGTCGCCGGGACGCCCCGCGCGCGCAGGGCCGCGGCGACGAAGCGAACCGAGATGCGCTCGCCGAAGGAGGCGACGAGGTCGGTGAGGGCGGGCGTGGCCTCGCGGCCGGCGGCGACCGCGCGGAGGGCGTCGCGCAGGCCAGAGAGCTCCTGCGCGACGAGCGCGTCGGGGAGGTCGAAGGTGCGGAGGAGCCCGGTCACGCGGGCGACGATGGCCTCGTCGTCAACGGCGCCGTCGGCCGCCTTGCGGGCCGCGGTGAGCAGCATGTCGGTGACCTTGGAGGCCGCGCTCACCACCACCACGGGGCGGAGCGGGAGGGCGCCGCGGACGATCTCGCAGAGGTTGGACACGCGCGCGGGGTCGCCCACGGAGGTGCCGCCGAACTTCATCACTCGCATGGCGACGCCCTCTACCAGAGAGCGCGCGGGGATGGGAAGTTCGGCGCCGTCGCTCAGGGCGCGTCGGCGGCCGCGTCGAGGCCCGCGTCCATCGGCGGCGCGGGGTCGAAGCGGATCATCCGCTCGACGGGGCTCCGCGCGACGGCGGCGTCGCGCACGAGGGCGTCGACCCGCTCGCGCTCGGCGGCCACGCGGCGCTCGGCCATGATGCGCAGGCGGATCCAGTCGGCCTGGGCCTGGAGCGATCGCTCCTCCGCGCGCCGCCGCCCGACGAGGCACACCACGAACCAGCCGTGACGGCCGTGCCACTCGCCCTCGACGAGGCGCGGGAGCACCTGGTCTTCGCGGACGATCTCGAAGGCCGCGGCGCGCAGGGCGTTGTCGATCGCGGGGGTGTTGGGCAGCGGGTTGAGCGTCACGTCGCGCAGGTCGCCGGCCATCGAGCGGAGGTGGGGCTCGACGTTGCGCTCGCCCGCCAGCCGCCGGAAGCCGTGGACGTAGCGCTGCGCGCGGCGCAGCGTGGCGAGGCGGAGCGTCTCCTGCGCGTGGCGCTGGTTCTCCGAGAAGATGACCCGCACGCGCCGCCGCTCGGGGATGTGGAAGCGCTCGGGGTGCTCGTCGTACCAGCGCTGGACGTCGGCGTCGGTGGGCCGCGCGGCGTCGGCCGCGGGGTGGATCACCAGCGTGCGGAGCCGGGCGACGAGCGCGCGCTCGACGGCGGCGCGGACGAGCGGGTCGTTCTCGAGGCCGCGGCGGCGGGCCTCGGCGGCGAGGACGCGGTCGGCCACGATGCGGTTGACGAGCTCGGGCAGCGCGTTCGGGTCGTTGACGAATCGCTCCTGCACGACGCCCGTCACGTCCTGCATGCGGGCGATGAGCTCGCCGAGGGTGAGGTCGACGCCGCGCCCGCGCGCCACGGGCGAGTGCGGGTCGACCAGCGGGACGACGTTGTACGCCGTGGCGCCGGCGTCGGGCTCGACGACGGGCGGGGCGTCGTCCTCGGGGTCCTCGGTGGGGACGGGCGTGTGCGGCGGCGCCTGGGCGAGCGCGGCCCCGCCGGCGAGGGCGAGCGCGGCCACGGCGACGCGCGCGAGGCGCCTCACCGCGCGGCCCCCAGGAGGCGCGGGAGCCCACCACCGGCGAGCGCCGCGCGCGTGAGAACACCGCGGTCGGTGACGAGCGAGGTGACCAGCGACGCGGGCGTCACGTCGAACGACGGGTTGTAGGCGGGCGCGTCCACCGGGCTCCAGCGAACCTTTCCGAACGCGCCCGCCGCGCCGCGCACCTCGGCCGGGTCGCGCTCCTCGATGGGGATCGCGTCGCCGTCGCGCGCGCTGAGGTCGACCGTGGTGGCGGGCGCGACCGGGTGGAAGTCGACCCCGTGGTGCTTCGCGAGCACGGCCACGCCGTAGGTGCCGATCTTGTTGGCGAAGTCCCCGTTGGCGGCCACGCGGTCGGCCCCGACGAACACCCGCTGGACGCGCCCGCGGCGCATCACCACCGCCGCCATCGAGTCGGTGAGGAGCGTGTGGGGGACGCCCGCGCGGCGCATCTCCCACGCGGTGAGACGCGCGCCCTGGAGGAGCGGCCTCGTCTCGTCGACGAAGACGTGGACGCGCTTGCCCTCGGCCCACGCGCGGGTGACGACGCCGAGCGCGGTGCCGACGCCCACGGTGGCGAGCGCGCCGGCGTTGCAGTGGGTGAGCAGCCCCTCGCCGTCGTGGACGAGCGCGGCGCCGTGGCGGGCCATCGCCTCGCAGAGCGCGACGTCCTCATCGAAGAGCGCGACGGCCTCGCGCCACGCAGCCTCGGGGCCCTCCGCGCGATACGCGGCGGTGACGCGGTCGACAGCGTGCATGAGGTTGACGGCGGTGGGGCGGGCCGCGCGCAGGTGGGCTGCGGCGGCTTCGAAGCTTTCGCGTGACGCGCCTGCGTGGGCGAAGCGCCCGAGCGAGAGGCCCGCGGCGACGCCGATGAGGGGCGCGCCGCGGACGGCGAGGCAGTGGATGTGCTCGGCCATGCGCGCCGGGTCGTCGCCGTCGAGCCAAACCTCCTCGTCGGGCAGGAGCCGCTGGTCGAGGACGGACAGCCGTCGGCCGTCGAACCGGAGCGCGATCGAGTCGAGCGTGCGCATCGCGCGGGCGGGTGTACCCGAGGTGGGCGCCGCCGCGCAATCGCCCCCCCGCGGCGCCGCGCGTGTTACACCCGGCGGCGCCATGACGTACCGCGCGGAGTTCGTCTGTTTCGCCGGGTGCGGCGAGCGCTACCCCCTCGACGAGGTCGCCTACCGCTGCCGCAACTGCGGCGCGCTCCTCGACGTCGAGCACGACCTCGGCGCCCTGCGCGAGCGCGGCCCCGACGAGTGGAAGGCCCTCTTCGAGGCGCGCTGGATGCGGGCCGGGTGGTCGGGCGTGTGGGGCAAGCGCGAGTGGGTGTACCCGTCCATCGACCCGGGCTCGATCGTGAGCTTCGGGGAGGGCGGCTCCCACCTCCTGCGGGCCGAGCGCTACGGGCGCTCCATCGGCCTCGACGACCTGTGGGTGAAGCAGTGCGGCACCTCGCACACGGGCTCCTTCAAAGACCTCGGGATGACCGTGCTGGTGAGCGCGGTGCGGGAGATGATCCGGCGGGGGAGGGGCGTCCGCGCGGTGGCCTGCGCGAGCACGGGCGACACGTCGGCGGCGCTCGCGGCCTACGGGGCGGCGGCGGGGGTGCCGACGCTGGTTCTCCTCCCGCGCGACAAGGTCTCGCTGGCGCAGCTCCTCCAGCCGCTGGCCAACGGGGCGCTGGTGCTCTCGCTCGACACGGATTTCGACGGGTGCATGAGGGTGGTCCAGGCGCTCGCCGACGAGGGCGGCGTCTACCTCGCCAACTCGATGAACAGCCTCCGCGTCGAGGGCCAGAAGACGGTGGCCGTCGAGCTGGTCCAGCAGCTCGGGTGGGAGGCGCCCGACTGGGTGGTGATCCCCGGCGGCAACCTCGGCAACGTGTACGCGCTCGGCAAGGGCTTCCTGCTGATGAGGGAGCTCGGGCTCATCTCTCGCTTGCCGCGGCTCTGCGTGGCGCAGGCCGAACGGGCCAACCCCCTCTACCGGGCCTTCACCGCGGGCTGGCCCAACTACGCGCCCATCGCGGCGCGGAAGACGGCGGCGAGCGCGATCCAGATCGGCGCGCCGGTGAGCGTCGAGCGCGCGATCCGGGTGCTCACGGCGACCGACGGGGTGGTGGAGCAGGCCACCGAGGACGAGCTCGCCGACGCGGTGGCGCGGGCCGACCGGACGGGGATGTACAACTGCCCCCACACGGGCGTCGCGCTGGCGGCGCTGGAGAAGCTCGCGAAGCGCGGGCTCGTCGCGCGCGACCACAAGACGGTGGTGGTCAGCACGGCGCACGGGCTGAAGTTCACGGAGTTCAAGCGGGCGTACCACGGGGGGGTGTTGGAGGGGGCGACGGCCCGCCACGCCAACGCGCCCATCGAGCTCCCCGCGGACGTGGACACGGTGCGACGAACCATCGACGCGCACCTCGGAGCCCACGCCCCGTAGGCCCGAGACTTGCGCTTTCCGTCGACTGGGGGCTATCAACCTTTCAGCACCGCGTGCGCGGTGTCCCCCACATGAGCGACCCTCGACCGACCCGACGAGAAGCCCTCGTCCGCGCAGGCAAGGCCCTCGGTGTGCTCGCCGGCGCCGGACTCATCGCCCGCGCCCGCTACGACCGCGGCGGCTGGAACCCCAACGCCCCGCGCGGCGCCCGCGAGGTGCGTGACTACCGCCGCGCCGACCACGGCGGGCCGTGCGATTTCGCCGTCGCCCACGGCGTGGAGGGCACCACCCCGACCGCACTCGTCACGCAGGCGGTGGCGGCGCTCGGCGGGATGGCGCGCTTCATCTCGCGCGGCGACATCGTGGTGGTGAAGCCCAACATCGGGTGGGACCGCACGCCCGTCCAGGCCGCCAACACCAACCCCGAGGTGGTGGCGGCCGTGGTCCAGCTCGCGCAGGCGGCCGGCGCGCGGCGCGTGGTGGTCACCGACGCGAGCTGCAACGACCCGGGGCGGTGCTTCCAGCGCTCGGGCATCTGGCGGCGCGTGCACGCGCTCGGCGCCGACGTGGTGCTGCCCGCGGAGCACCGCTTCCGCACGATGCGGCTCAACGGCGAGGTGCTCGACGAGTGGCCCGTCTACCGCACGCTGATCGAGGCCGACAAGGTGATCAACGTGCCGGTGGCGAAGCACCACAACCTCGCCCGCTACACCGCCGCGATGAAGAACTGGTACGGCTCCCTCGGCGGGCGCCGCAACCGCCTCCACCAGAACATCGACACCTCCGTCGCCGACCTCGCCACCTTCATGCGCCCGACGCTCACCGTGGTCGACGGCATGCGGGTGCTCCTGCGCAACGGCCCCCAGGGCGGCAACGTCGACGACACGCGCCGGATGAACACCGTCGTCGCAACCATCGACCAGGTGGCCGCCGACGCCTACGGCTGCACCCTCATCGGCCAGCGCCCCGAGAACCTCCCCTACCTCCGCATGGGCGAGGAGCGCCGCCTCGGCACCGCCGACTGGCGCACGCTCCGCCCCCGCGAGATCGCGCTCGACGCCCACGACGCCGCCGAGCGCTTCGCTCTCCACGTGCCCGACCTCGCCGACCCCGTCGCGGTGGCGCGCGCCATCCACGCGCCCCGGGTGACCCTCGCATGAGCGACCTGCCCCGCCCGATCCCGTGGTTCGGCGTCGTCGGCCCCGTCCCCGCGCTCGACACGCCCGCACCCGTCACCACCGCGCCCGTCACGGTGACCGCGCCCGCGCCCGTGCAAGCGTCCGCCGCGCCGCCGATCGACGCGCCCGCGCCGAAGCCCCTCGCGCCTGCAGCCCCTGCGGTGACTGCGCCCTCGCTCTTCGACCACGCGAAGCAGTGGGCGGCGAAGCGCTTCAAGGCGAAGAAGCGCCCCGGCTCCGGGCTCCCCGCGCGCAAGATCATTTCGGGCCTGCGCAACGCGCGGCGCGTGTCGCAGTTCTCGTTCCTGTTCCTGTTCCTGTTCCTGCTGGTGCGGACGGAGTTTCGCGGGGGCTTCGCGGGCGGCGCGGTCGTGCGGATGCCCTACCCCGTCGAGGCCTTCCTCCTCGCCGACCCCTTCGTCGCGCTGATCACCTTCCTCTCCAGCCACGCGGTGTACCGCGCGCTCTGGTGGTCGGTGGGGCTCGTGGCGCTCACGCTGGTGTTCGGGCGCGTCTTCTGCGGCTGGATCTGCCCCTTCGGCACGCTCCACCACTTCTTCGCGTGGCTCTTCCCCAACCCCGGCGGGGCCACCACGGGGGCGCGGCGCGTCCGCGCCAACATGACGCACCCGTACCAGAACGCGAAGTACTACCTCCTCGGCGCCTTCCTCGTCGCGGCCGTGTGCGGCAGCGCCATCGGCGGGCTCTTCGACCCGATCTGCATCTCCGTGCGGGCCATCGGGCTCGCCGTGCTCCCGGCCGTCAACTACGTCACCGGGCACGGGCTCGACGCCGTCTCGCACACCAACGTCCACGTGCTCCAGACGGGCTCGGACGCGGCGCGCGACGCGCTCGTGGCCTCGGTGCTCCAGCCGCGGCAGTACTTCTTCCACCAGACCTGGGTCATCGGCGGGCTCCTCTTCGTGGTGCTCCTCGCCAACCGGTGGATCCCGCGCTTCTGGTGCCGCGTGCTCTGCCCGCTCGGCGCCACGCTCGGGCTCATCGCGCGCAACTCGCTCGTCGGGATGGAGAAGGACCACTCCAAGTGCACCGACTGCAACCTCTGCCTCGTCGACTGCCAGGGCGCCGACAGCCCGCAGGGCGGCGTGAAGTGGCGGCAGGACGAGTGCCACATGTGCCTCAACTGCGAGACGTCCTGCCCGGAGGACGTGATCAAGTTCCGCTGGCTGCCCAACCGCCGGAGCGCGTCGCTGGCGCAGGCCGACATGGACAAGCGAAAGACCCTGGTGACGGCCCTCGCCGGCGCCGCGGTGCTCCCGCTCGCCCGCACCAGCGACACGATCGACTCCAACTACTACGACCGCCTCATCCGCCCGCCCGGCTCGGTGCCCGAGCGCGACTTCATGGAGCGCTGCATCCGCTGCGCGGAGTGCATGAAGGTGTGCCCCAACAACGCGCTCCACCCGGCCTTCCTGGAGAGCGGCGTCGAGGGGCTCTGGACGCCGATCCTCATCCCGCGCATCGGGTACTGCGAGCCCTCGTGCGTGCTCTGCGGCGAGGTGTGCCCGACGGGGGCGATCCAGAAGATCACCGAGGTGCAGAAGCTCGGCGACCCGGTGCGCCACATCGAGCCCATCAAGATCGGAACGGCCTTCTACGACCACGGGCGCTGCCTGCCGTGGTCGATGGCGACGCCCTGCATCGTGTGCGAGGAGTTCTGCCCGACGTCGCCGAAGGCGATCTGGGTGGAGGAGGTCGACACGCCCGACCGCAACGGCCACCCGGTGCATGTGCAGCGGCCCCACGTCGACCCGCAGCTCTGCATCGGCTGCGGCGCCTGCGAGAAGGTGTGCCCGGTGCAAGACCGGCCCGCGGTGTATGTCACCTCGGTGGGCGAGTCGCGCAGCAAGACCAACGTGATCCTGCTGGAGACGAGCAACTACAACCGGTAGCTGCGCGGCGGCGGGCGGCGGTGGGCGCAGTTCTGCTGCATGCAACGGCGATCGATCACGAGGACCGTCGCACGCTGCTCGGTGCCCGTAGACTTCTCGCGCTGCGCCCCCGTAGCATCCGCGCATGACCAGCTTCGACCTGCGGCCCCGAGCGTGCGGCGAGGCGCCGCCCCACGCCGCCTCCCACGGCTCACCTTCGCGCGGGTGGGGCTGAGCCGATGCTCATCCTCGAAGGCGCGGTCAACATGGTGGCCGAGCTCCCCTACGAGAACGGCCCGCGGCTGGTGATCGAGCTCATCCCGTGGAGCGACGGCGGCGCGGTGCACGCCGACAAGGCGCTGCGGCTCGTCACCCGCGCCAACGCCGCGACGCGCGCACGCATGGAGCGGACGCTGGCCGAGGGGACCGTCGTGCGCGCATCGAAGAGGGCGACGGCAAGTGGTCGGCCAGCTTCAAGCTTCCGGTGAGGCGAACGAAGGGCTCGCCCGACCTGCTCGCCGCGATCGCCGAGCGCGCGGCCGTTCGTCGTGCGCGACCCGGTGCTCGGGCGGCTCGAGCTCGACCGCAAGCTCGGGTCCTTCGACGGCAAGGTGACGCTGTGGGGCAAGCGCCGGAGGTTCAGCGTGGAGGTCGGCCGCGACCACGACCACGACGCAGCGATCACCGACGCGAAGAGGTCGTTCGCGTGGATCGAGCGCTCGCGCGGGAAGATCGAGAAGGCGCTCGTCGCGAAGCTCTTCAAGGCGTACGACCAGGGGGAGTGGAGCGAAGGGCGGCCCCGGATCACGAAGGAGAAGTTTCTCGCGCGGATCAAGGTGGAGTCGGTGGCGGCGTACGGCGGCGGCTTCGCGCAGTTGTACCTGGGGGCCGGCACGCTGTTTCACGGGCACGGGATCGACGTGAAGATTCGGGGCCTCGCGCTGAGCGAGATCAACCTGGCGGGTTGACGCCCGCGCCACGCGTCACACGCGCGGGCGGTGCGGGTCGAGCGCGAGGCGGTCGACGGTGTCGCCGCCCACCAGCTTCCGCACGTAGGGCTGCTGCAGAAACTGGTGCGGGAAGCCCAGCTCCACCGCGCTCGCCGCGTCGAGCTTCGCCAGCGCCTCCGCCGGGAGCGTCACGTCCGCCGACGCGAGCGCGTCGTCGAGCTGCGCCGCGGTGCGCGCGCCCACGATCGGGATCACCGCGCCCGCCTGCTGCCGCACCCACGCGAGGGCCACGCGCGTCGAGGTCGTGCCGAGCGCGTCGGCCACCTCGTCGACCACCCGCGCGATCGCGAGGTTGCGCTCGCTGCGGCGGGCCGTCGTGTCGCGCTTCGCGTCGGGCGCGCCGCCGCGGGTGAACTTCCCCGTCAGCACGCCGCCGCCGACGGCGCCCCACGCGCACACCGGCAGGTGGAAGGCGCGCGCCATCGGCGTGAGCTCGCGCTCCACCGTCCGCTGGAGGAGGCTGTACTCGACCTGGAGCGCGACGAAGGGGCTCCACCCGCGCAGCTCGGCGAGCGTGTTGGCCTGCGACACCACCCACGCGGGCGTGTCGGAGACGCCGACGTGGAGCACCTTGCCCGCGCGCACGAGGTCGTCGAGCGCGCGCATCACCTCGGCGGGCGGCACCGTGTCGTCCCAGGCGTGGAGCCACAGGAGGTCGAGGTAGTCGGTGCCGAGGCGCTTCAGGCTGGCCTCCACCGACTGGACCATGTTCTTGCGGTGGTTGCCGGAGGCGTTGGGGTCGCCGGGGCGCCACGCGATGGTGTACTTCGTCGCGAGCACGATGGCCCCGCGCTCGGGGGCGACGAGCTGGCCCACGATCTTCTCGGAGCTGCCGTTGGTGTAGCTGTTGGCGGTGTCGACGAAGTTGCCGCCGGCCGCGCGGAAGCGCTCGTACTGGAGGCGGGCCTCGTCGGGCGGCGCGCCCCAGCCCCAGTCGTCGCCGAAGGTCATGGTGCCGAGGGCCAGCTCGGAGACGCGGAGGCCCGAGCGGCCGAGGAGCTTGTAGCGGAGGGTGGTCATGGCGCGCGCACGCTACCTCACCGCCGCGCGGGGTGGGCGCGGAAGTGGAAGTCGAGCGCGCCCAGCCGTCCGAGGGCTTCCGTCAGGAGAGCCCTCGGGTGAGGCGCGCGGGCTCGGGCGCGCGGCGGCGCTCGTCGCGGGCGGCGCGCGCGGCGTCGGGCCGCTGGCAGGCGGGGCAGTGGAAGGTGGCGCGGCCGCCGACCTCCGTCCGAACGATCGTCGTCGCGCAGCGGGGGCAGGGCTTCCCCGCGCGGCGGAACACCGACAGGTGCGCCTGGTGCTCGCCCTTGCGGCCGTAGAGGTCGCGGTAGAGGCCGCCGGGGGCGGAGGTGCCGCGGTGGGCGACGGCCTCGGCCATCACGTCGACGAGCGCGCGGTGGAGCGACGTCCACTCGGCGTCGGTGAGCGCGTTGGCCTTGCGCGTCGGGTGGACGCGCGCGCGCCAGAGCGACTCGTCCGCGTAGATGTTGCCGACGCCCGCCACCACGCGCTGGTCGAGCAGGGTGGGCTTCACCATCACCCGCCGCGCCGCGAAGCGCTCGCGGAAGGCCTCGCGCGTGAAGCCCGGCGTGGTGGGCTCGGGGCCGAGGCGGTCGAGGTGGAAGAGCTCGGCCAGCGCCGGCGCGTCGCCCACCGCCGTGGTCGCGTAGCTCACCTTGTCCCAGAGGCGGAGCGCGCGGCCGTCGTCGAGCACGACCGCGAGGCGCGTCCCGTCCTCCACCACGGCGTCGGCGGGAACCAGCAGGAGCCTCCCTTCGAGCGAGAGGTGCATCGCCCAGGTGGCGCCGTCGTCGAGGCCGACGAGCAGGTACTTCCCGCGGCGCCCGGCGTCGCAGAGCGTGCGGCCCTCGAGCGCGGCGACGAAGGCGCCGGGGTCGGGCGCGCGGACGAGCGCGGGGTCGAGCACGTGGACGTGGGTGACGCGGCGTTGGAGGACGGCGCCGGCGAGGTCGCGGCGGATGGTTTCGATCTCGGGAAGTTCGGGCATTGGTGGCCTTCGGTCGGTGGGGTGCGGGCGCTGCGACAAAGCACCCCGCGGACCACGGGAAAGACCGTCAGCGCTTGCGCTCCTCGACGGGCTGCTTGCTGTGCGCCGCCTGGTCGAGCGTGGCGGGCTTCAGCGGCGGCGTGTCGTTGTGCGTCTGCTGGCTCGCCTCGCCGCGCCGGACGGCCTCGCGGTCGCGGCCGGGGCCGGGGCTGCCGTCGGGCTCCGTCGCGCGTTCGACCGCGTCGGGGGGATTGCGGTCGTTGCGCGGGTCGCTGTCGCGGCGCTTCTGGTTGCTCTCGTTGGCCATGGCGAACGCTCCTTGGTGAATGCCCCTTGCAGGGGGTGTGTGCCCGCTGCGCAGTGCAAGGTCATCGCCACCGGTGGGCGCGTCGGTTCTCGTCGCGATCGCGCGCGGGTCGTGGTGGCGCGCTGACCCATCCGTGACGTCGCGCCACGCTGCGCACGTCGCGTTCAGCCGCTGATCGCGCGTCCGCCACGCTTCTTGCTCCGCCCGCGTGAACGACGCGATGGAGCCCACCGTTGTTTCCGCCGCCGACCCCGTCGCCCCCGCCGTCCCGCGCGCCCGCGTGCTGACGGTGTACGGCGGGCTCCTCCTCGTGATGCTGCTCGCGGCGCTCGACTCCACCATCGTCGCGACGGCGCTCCCCACCATCGTCGGCGAGCTCGGCGGCGTCGCGCACCTGTCGTGGGTGGTCACCGCGTACCTCCTCGCGCAGACGGTGGTGACGCCGCTCTACGGCAAGCTCGGCGACCTCCACGGCCGCAAGCGCGTGCTCCAGGGCGCGGTGGTGGTGTTCCTCGTCGGCTCGGCGCTCTGCGGCGCGAGCCGGTCGCTCGCCGCGCTCATCGCCTTCCGCGCGCTGCAGGGCCTCGGGGGCGGCGGGCTCGCGGTGACCACGCAGGCCGTCATCGCCGACCTCGTCCCGCCGCGCGAGCGCGGGCGCTACCAGGGCATCATCGGGGCGGTCTTCGGCGTGTCGAGCGTCGCGGGCCCGCTGATCGGCGGGTACTTCACCACGCACCTCTCCTGGCGCTGGATCTTCTACGTCAACCTCCCGCTCGGCGCCGTCGCGCTCGCGGTGATCACCGCCATCCTCCCGCCATCGCCGCGACGCGAGCGACGTCCGATCGACGCCGCGGGCGCGGTACTCCTGGCGGCCGGGCTCTCCGCGCTGGTGCTCCTCTGCGACCTCGGGGGCTCGGCCTTCGCGTGGACGTCGCCCACCGCGCTGGGCATCGGGCTCGTCGCCGTCCTCTCGCTCGCGGCCTTCGTCGCGGTCGAGCGGCGCGCGGCCGAGCCCGTCCTCCCGCCGCACCTGTTCCGCGAGCGGGCCTTCGCCGTGAGCGCGGCGGTGACGCTCATCGTCGGCTTCTCGCTCTTCGGCTCGGTCACCTACCTCCCGATCTACTTCCAGATCGTGAAGGGGATGAGCCCCACCGCGTCGGGCCTCCAGATGCTCCCGATGATGGGCGGGATGCTCGTGACCAGCGTCGCCTCGGGCCAGACGATCACCCGCACGGGGCGCTACAAGGTGTTCCCCGTCGTCGGGACCGCGGTGATGACGGTGGGCCTGGTGCTCCTGTCGCGGATGCGCGCCGACACCTCCGCGGGCGCCGCCGCCGCGACGATGCTGCTGCTCGGGCTCGGCCTCGGCATGGTGACCCAGGTGCTCGTGATCGCCGTGCAGAACGCCGTCCCCTGGCGCGACCTCGGCGTCGCCACCTCCGGGACCTCCCTCTTACGCTCGGTGGGCGGCTCGGTCGGCGCCGCCGCGCTCGGGGCCGTCTTCGCCACGCGCCTCGCGTCGCACCTCGGGCGCGCGCTCCCGGGGGCGCCGCTCACCGGCGACGCGCTCCACCCGGGCGCGCTCGCGTCGCTCGCGCCCGCGGCCCGCGAGGCCTACGCGCGGGCGATCACCGCGTCGCTCGACGACGTCTTCACGGTCGCCGCGTGCCTCGCGCTGGCGGGCTTCGCGCTCACCTGGGCGCTGCCCGAGCGGCCGCTGCGCGAGACGATGGCGGCGGCCACCGAGCAGGACGTCGGCGCGGGCGTTGGTGAGGCCTTCTCGATGCCCACCGACGACGAGGCGCTCCCGCTCCTCCTGCGGGGCCTCGCGGCGGTGGCCGACCGCGACCAGCAGCGACGACACATCGAACGCGTGCTCGCGCGCGCCGGCGTCGCGCTCTCGCCCGCGGCCGCAGCCCTGCTCAGCCGGCTCGACGCCGACCCCGCGCTCGACCCCGCCGCGCTCGCCGCCGCCTGGGGCGTGCCCGACGCCACCGTGCGCGGGGCCCTGGAGGAACTCCGGACGGCGGGCTTCCTCGCCGACGACGGCGCGGGCGGACGTCGCCTCACGCCGGCGGGCTGCGCGACGCTCCGACGCATCATCGACGCGCGCCGCGCCCGGCTGTCCGAGATCGTCGAGGGGTGGGAGCCCCGCAAGCGCGCCGAGGTGGCCGCCGTCCTCGCCCGCCTCGCCCGCGACCTCGTCCCCGACGCCCATCAAGGCGCGGCGAAGCGCGAGTGAAGCTCTGTCGAGCGGGCGCGTGCGGCGTTCGTGCCGCTGGTGCGCGCCCGGAGCGCTGCGGTAGCGTGGCCACGCGGCGGGCGTTGGGTGATGCGCACGTCGAGCGAAGGGCGATTGGACTCCAGAGCGCAACACAACGCACCCCGCGCGCCTTCGGGCGTCCGCGACCGTGCGCGCCTCGCACTCCCGCTGGTGCCGGTGGCCTTCGCGCTGGCGGGCGTGGTCGCCGAGGCGGCGTGGCCGGCGTTCGACGTGCTCCCCGCGGCGGCGTTCGAGGGGCTCGCGCGCGGCGCCTCGTTCGCGGCGGCGCCGGCCTTCACGGCGTGCCGCGTGGCGAAGGGCGCGTGGCGCGCGCGGGGGGAGACGATCACCACCTGCGACCACGCGGGCCTCCCGTCGGCGCTCCGGTGGACGCTGGTGGTGCGCGGCGGCCCCAACCCCCAGCGCGTGGTGAGCGAGCGCGAGGAGCTCGACCCGCACCGCGCGCGGCTCTTCCCGGCGCCGGGCCCGCGTGTCTGCGCGACGGTGGAGGCGGGCGGGCACGTGGCGCACGGGGGCCGCTCGCTGACGGTCGCGCGGGTCGGCGACGCGACGCTGCTGCGGTGCGCGCGGGGCGCGGGGCGGGCGGCGTCGGTGGAGTGGGCGCTGGGGCTGCGCGCGCGTCCGAAGCGACCGGCGTGGGTGTTGGCGCTCGTGGGCGCGATGCTGGCGGCGCTGGCGGCGGCGTTCGCGCGTGTTCGTCGTGACGACCCGCGCGCGCTCCCGTGGCGCGTCGCGGCCCTCGACGCCGGCGGCGCGCACCGGCTCTCGTGCGGGACGCCCGTCCGCCATGGGGTTCCCGGGCAGCCCGCGGAGGTGCTCGTCGTCGTCGCGCCCCGGGGTGACGGGAGCGACGGGGGCTACCGCGAGGGCGACGCGGCGGCGGCGGCGCGCGCGGAGACCGCCCCCTCGCTCGACGCGCTCGCGGGCTGCGTGGAGCGACGCAACGCGCGGGTCGTGGCCGCCCTCGGCGCGCTGGCCTGCGCGCTGGTCGCGGCCGCCCACGCCCTCCGGTAGCGCGTCACTTCACGAGGCGCTTGAGGGCGTCGCGCACGAGCGCGTCGAGCGACTCCCCCTGGCGGTGCGCGAACTCCGCCGCCACCCGCTCGGCCTCCGGGCCCTTGAAGCCCAGGTTGACCAGCGTCGCGACGAAGGTCGCCATCGGACCGGCAGCAGGCGCGGGACCCGCGGGCCCGTACCCGAAGGGCGCGCCCGCGGGGGCGGGGCCTGACGGCGATGTCGCGCCCGGGGTGAGCTTGTCCTTGAGCTCGAGGGCGATGCGCTCGGCGAGGCGCCGGCCGACGCCGGGGACGGCCTGGAGGCGCTTCACGTCGTTGCGGGCGACGGCCCCGGCGAGCTCCTGCGGCGGCAGCGAGCCGAGGATGCTCACCGCGATGCGCGGCCCGATGCCCGCGACGGTGGTGAGCACGCGGAAGGTCGCCCGCTCGTGCTCGCTGGCGAAGCCGAAGAGGGTGATCGCGTCCTCGCGGACGTTGGTGACGACGTAGAGCGTCACGGCCTCGTGGGCGTCCCGCGCCGCGCGCCCGAGCGAGCCGAGCGGCACCGTCACCTCGTAGCCCACCCCCTGGACGTCGATCACCACCACCCCGTCCGGGGACTCCACCGCCACCGCGCCGCGCAGACGACCGATCATGACCGGCGAACCATAGGCCATCGCCGCCCGCGTTGCACGGGCGCCGTGCGGCCCTCGGGTCAGGTTATGTCCCCGCGGCGCCCCCGCACCGCGACACGCCTGTCAGCGTGGGCGCGCGGTGATGGCGCGGGTTTCCGGCGCGGGGGCGGTGGTGGTACGCTTCTCGCTCCCCGATGCGGTCTCGCCTGCTGCCCCTGCTGCTCGTGATGACGACGACCTGCATCATCACCAACCCGACCAGCTACGACCCGGAGCCCGTGCTCACGCCGCCGCGCATCCGCGACCTGCCCGAGCGGACGCGGCCCCGCCTCGGCAACCTCGTCTCGCTGCGGGAGACCGACACCACCGTGGTGTTCGAAGTGCCGGTGGACGACTCGGGGGTCGACGATCCGCTGGAGTGGCAGCTCTTCGTCAACGTCGAGCGCGAGTGCCGCTCGCTCGACGCCGCGTGCTCGCCGGCGCAGCGCGGCACCGTGGCGCCCAACGGGGCGGCGCAGCGGGTGGTCGAGGTGACGCTCGCCGAGTCGGCGCTCGCGCCGGGGTGCAACCGCGTCGAGCTCTGGGTCTCGTCCAACTTCCGCTTCTCGGGCGACGTGCACCGGCCGCAGCGCGACGGCGACGTCGACTTCGCGACGTGGTGGGTCTTCAAGCGGGCCGCCGGCGGCGCCGACGCGGGCGCGGCCGACCCGGTGGAGAGCTGCGCCTGGAGGGTGACGCAGTGAAACGCGTCGCGCTGGCGCTGGCGCTCGCCCTCGGGGCCTGCGGCGACGAGGTGGCCATCGTCGGGCCCCACGGCCTCAACCGCTGCTCGGTCGACGCCGACTGCCGCGAGGGCACCTGCGACCTCACGGCCCACCGCTGCGTCGCCCGCGCGCGGACGGAGGTCTTCTTCCGCATCGTGCCGCCGGCGTCGCGCCAGGGCCAGGGCGACCTCATCGCCACCGTCACCGCGCCCCGCGCGCTGCGCACCGGCGAGACGCTCGACCTCACGCTCCGCGCGTGGCGCGTGGTGTTCGGCACCGTGTCCGCGCCCGTCCCCAACGACCCGCGCATGGCCGAGGCGCCCGTCGCCGCGACGGTGACCCTCGCGCCCGCCGACGGCCCCGACCTCTTCCCCGCCGTCGAGGCCGTCGCGCAGCCCACGCTCCTCCCCGCGATGCGCGGCCAGACGGTGGGCCACACCTACGCCGCCGCCGTGCCCGACGGGCTCTTCGACGTCGCCGTCACGCCGCTCAGCCGGCACCGGGCGACGCTCCCGCCGCAGTTTCTCAGCCGCTTCAACGTGCGGCCCGACATCGTGCAGCAGCGCCTCGACGTCGCCTACCCCGCGGACTTCACCCGCTGGTCGGGCACCGTGCGGAGCCGCTCGGGCGCGCTCGTCGGCGGCCTCGCGGTGCGCGCCGTCGACCCCGCGCGCAACGACCTGGAGGTCTCCACCCTCGCGACCACCGCCGCGGGCGAGGCCGCCGGGGCGTTCTCCGTCGCGATGGCCATCGGCGCGCCGCAGGACTGGGCGCTCCGCGTCGCCTCCAACGTCAACGCGCGCGGCGGGCTCGTGCTCGAGGTCCCCCGCGCCGTCTGCGCGCGCCTCGACGCCAGTGGGGCCGCGGTCGACCTCCGGCTCCCCACCGACCTCGGCCTGCCGCGCGCCGCGCCCGACGGCGGCGCCCCCTGCGCGGGCTGCGTGCGCGTCACGGGGACGGTCGAGGCCGGCGCCACCACCGGGCTCACCCGCCCGCTGCGCAACGTCACCGTCACCCTCCGCACGCGCGTCGCGCTCGGGGACTCCCCCCTCGCCCCGGAGTCGCGCGCGTGGTTCGAAGACCGCGTGCAGACCGGCGGCGACGGGGCCTTCACCGCGTGGCTCATCCCCGGCGACTACGAGGTGACGCTCGAGCCCGCCGGCGACGACTTCGCCAACGGCCGCGCGTCGCTCCGGGTGCGCGACGACGCCGCCGAGCAGATGGGCCAGGCCTTCTCCGTCGGCCCGCGGCTCGCGGTGGAGGGGCGCGTGCTCACCAACGACGGCCGGCCCGTCGCCGGCGCGCGGGTGCGGGCGATCCCCTTCGCCGCCGCGTACCTCGGCCACGCCTGCCTCGCCGACCCGACGCTCGCCGCCCTCGCGCCGCGCGCCCGTGCGGACGAGGCGCCCTCGGGGGTCGACGGCTCGTACCGCCTCGACGTCGACCCGGGGCTCTACCGCATCGTGGTCGAGCCGCCGGCGGGCTCTGGCTTCGCCACCGACCTCGGCCGCGAGGTCTGCGCCGCCAGCGGGATGCGCTCGCTCGACCTCGTCCTCGAGTCGCCCGTCGCCGTGCGCGGCGTCGTGCGCGACTTCGCCGGCCGCGCCGTCGAGGGCGCGCAGGTCGAGGCCGCCGTCCGCGTGCGCGAGACGGGCGCCCCGGGCGTGAGCCTCCGGGTCGCGCGGGCCATCTCCGGGGCCGGCGGCGCCTACACGCTCCTGCTGCCCGCGAGCACCGCGCCCTCGCCGTAGCGCCCCGCGGTGGTTAGTCTCGGAGGCCCCCGATGGACCTCTTCGACCGCGCGCCGCCGCCCCATCCGCCCGAGCCCGTCGACGCGACGGCCCCCGACGCACCGCTCGCCGACCGGATGCGCCCGCGCTCGCTCGACGAGCTCGCCGGCCACGACGCCGTGCTCGGCCCGAAGACCCCGCTCGGCCGCGCGATCCGCGCCGACCGGGCGCCGTCGATCATCCTCTGGGGCCCGCCGGGCTGCGGCAAGACCACCGTCGCCCGCGCGATCGCGGCGCACTCGAAGGGGCGCTTCGTCCAGCTCTCGGCGGTCCTCTCGGGCGTCGCGGAGGTGCGCGCGGCCGTCGCCCAGGCCGAGCACGAGCGGCGCGCGGGACGCCGCACGGTGCTCTTCATCGACGAGATCCATCGGTTCAACCGGGCCCAGCAGGACGCGCTCCTCCCGCACGTCGAGTCGGGCACCGTCACCCTCGTCGGCGCCACCACGGAGAACCCGTCGTTCGCCGTCAACGCCGCCGTGCTCTCGCGCGCCCAGGTGGTCCGCCTCGAAGCGCTCGCGCCCGACGACCTCGTCGGCGTCTTGCGTCGGGCGCTCGTCGACCGCGAGCGGGGCCTCGGCGCGCTCGAGGTCACCGCGCCCGACGAGGCCCTCGCGGCGATCGCCCGCTTCGTCGACGGCGACGCGCGGCGCGCCCTCGGGCTCGTCGAGCACCTCGCGCGCGAGGTGTCGTCCGCGGGCCGGCGCGAGGCCACGCTCGATGACGTCGAGGCCGCCGCGCGCGACAAATCCCTCCGCTACGACAAGAGCGGCGAGGAGCACTACAACCTCGCCAGCGCCTTCATCAAGAGCATGCGCGGCAGCGACCCCGACGCGGCGCTCTACTACGCGCTGCGGATGATCGAGGCCGGCGAGGACCCGCGCTTCGTGCTCCGCCGCATGATCATCTTCGCCTCGGAGGACGTCGGGCTCGCCGACAGCCGCGCCCTCGAGCTCGCCGTCGCCGCCGACCGCGCCTTCGAACGCCTCGGGCTCCCCGAGGGGCTCATCCCGCTCTCCCACGCGGTGATCTACCTGGCGATCGCGCCCAAGTCGAAGTCGGCCTACAACGCCCTCGGCGCGGCCCGCGAGGAGATCACGCGCTCGGGCGCGCTGCCCGTCCCGCTCCGCCTGCGCAACGCGCCGACGAAGGCGATGAAGGAGTGGGGCTACGGGCGTGAGTACCGCGACCCGCAGAAGGAAGAGGGCGGCTTCGTGGCCGAGCGGTACCTCCCCGAGGCGCTCGGGGCGAAGGAGTTCTACGCGCCGAGCGGGCGAGGAACCGAGGCGAAGATCGCCGAGCACCTCGCCCGCCTGCGCGAGCGCGCGAAGGGGTGATGAGTGGTCAGCGGCGGCGCGCGCGGAGCCCGAGGCCCGCGGCCGCGAGGCCCAGGAGCGTGGCGAGGAAGGTGGTGTCGTCGCCGGCGCGGGTGGGCGTGGCGGCGCAGCTCACGCCGCCGTCGCTCGGCGGGGTGGTGGTGCCGCCGGGGGGCGTGGTGGTGCCCGGGTTGATCGTGCCGTTGCAGGTGGGGGAGGGCTCGTTGAGGCGGCGGCCGTAGGTGTAGTTGCGGCTCCGCTCGCCGCGGTCGCTGGCGGCGAGGCGGAGGTCTTGCGTGAGCATGGTGGCGAGCAGGTTGGCGCGGAGGCGCGTGACGGTCGCGCGGTCGCCGAGGCCCGCGAAGGCCACGCGCACGTCGTCGGCCGGGTCGGTGCCCGCGCCGCCGTCGCCCCCGTCCTCGCCCGCGTCGGCCGGCGGCCCCGCATCCGGGAACATGGGGCGCGTGCAGCCCGGCACGCCAGGCGGGCAGGTGGAGACGGCCGCGCCCCGAAAGCCCGGCGCCGCGTCGAGCCACGACTGCTGCGTGTGGGCGGTGGCGCTCTCGGTGAGCCAGAGGCGGTCGCCCATCGAGCGGTTGAGGGAGTTGAAGGCCGCGAGGAAGTCCGACGCCGGGTTGGTCGGGCTGGCGAAGTCCCAGGTGAGGTCGGCCTCGCGGATCTCGCCGTTGGGGAAGTTCATCGCCTCGTAGCGCGACGACGCGAGCACGACGAGCGAGAGGCCCACGCGGTCGGCGACGCCCGCGGCGATCATGCGGAGCGGGAGCGAGGGCATCAGGCCCTCCACCGTCACGCGCACCGGGCTCATGCGGTTGACGCCCTCGCCGGGCCGCAGGCGGAGCGCGACGTAGTCCATCGACATCGCGGTGTAGTGGTCGATGATGGGCTCCACCGCGGGCGGCACGGTGTACCCGTTCATCTGGAGCCACTCGCGGACGGCCATCGGGTTGGTGCCGCGGATGATCGACACCGCGTAGGGCCCGATCACCTCCTGGCGGAGCACCGTGACGCCCGAGTCGGCGCCCGCGTCGGCCGCGGACGGCGGCGGCGCGGCGTTGCCCCCCGCGGCGGCGAAGCGCCCGGGGCAGGGGTTGTTGGGCGGCGTCACGATCGGCGCCGTGAGCGAGTCGGCCATGCGCATGAAGCCGTCGTCGGCCAGCGCCACCTGCGTCCGCTCGGTGTAGCGGATCGGCAGGATCCACGAGAAATCCGCCGGGCTCCCGCTGTACTGGAACTGGTCCCACAGCGTGGTCTGCCCGCCCGAGACCGACAGCACCATGCGGTGGTCGGTGACCACCTGCACGGTGGTGGGGCCGGTGAAGCAGCCGCCGCACGCGCCCACGTCCGACGGGGTCGCGGTCGTGGCCAGGGCGCCGAGCAGCGCGAACATCACTCCAGTGCGGGTCAGGTTCATGGGCGAGGGGTCTCCGAAAGGACCGTACAGCAACGGCCGGGCCAGGGGTGCATCCTGCGGGAATTCTCGCGTGATCACAACACCCCGCTGGGCCAGCGTGTGCCAGCGGGCGGGGGATTCGTGGGGCAGCGGAGGCGTGTGTTAGGGTCCGCGGCCCGCGAGCCCATGGACGATATCCCTCCGAGCGTACCGGGCCCCGTGCGGGCCGTGCAGGGCCCGCGGCCGATGACGGTCGGCGAGCTCAACAAGGCCGTGAAGGGCAGCGTCGAGGAGCGCTTCGCGCAGCTCTGGGTGGTCGGCGAGATCACCGCGCTCAAGCCCGCCACGAGCGGCCACGTCTACTTCGACCTCAAGGACGACAAGGAAGACGCGCGGATCGCGTGCGTCGCGTTCCGCTCGGTGGTGCAGCGCACGCAGGCGCGCCTCGCGAACGGCGAGCGCGTGCTGCTGCGCGGGAAGCCCTCGCTGTACGTGCCGCGGGGGCAGTTCCAGTTCACGGTGGAGGCCGCGATGCCGGCGGGGGCCGGGGCGGCGGCGGCGGCGCTCGCGGCGCTCAAGGCGAAGCTCCAGGCCGAGGGGCTCTTCGCGCCCGAGCGCAAGCGACGTCTCCCGCGCTTCCCGCGCACCATCGGGGTGGTGACCAGCGCCTCGGGGGCGGCCTTCCACGACATCGCGCGCGCCGTCCACCAGCGCTGGCCCGCGCGCATCGTGCTCGCCCCGACGCTCGTGCAGGGGGCCGACGCGCCCGCGCAGATCGTGAAGGCCCTCCAGGCCGTCCAGCGCGTGCGCGGGCTCCACGTGGTGATCCTCGGCCGCGGGGGAGGCGCCAGCGAAGACCTCGCGGCCTTCAACGACGAGCGCGTCGCCCGCGCCATCGCCGCGTGCCGCGTGCCGGTGGTCTCCGCGGTGGGCCACGAGGTCGACCACACCGTCGCCGACCTCGTCGCCGACCGCCGCGCCTCCACGCCCACCATGGCCGCGGAGTTCTGCACGCCCGTGTGGGCCGAGGAGCGCGACCGGCTCGACGTCATCCGCCAGCGCCTCCAGCGCGCGACGCTCTTCAAAGCCCGCGACCTGCGCGTGGCCCTGACGCGCCGGCCCCCGCGCGACCCGCGCCGACGCGTCCACGACGTCCGCCTGCGCCTCGACGACCTCCACCGCCGCGGCGAGGACGCCCTCCACGACCGCATCCGCGCCCTCCGCGACGCCTTCGAACGCCTCCAGCGCCGCCTCGCCGCCGCCCACCCGAAGGCCCGCGTCGCCGCCGACGCCACCACGCTCGCCGCCCTCGACGCGCGCCTCGCCCCCGCGCTCGCCCGCCTCGTCGAGCGCCGCGCCCAGCGCCTCCGCGACCTCGACGCGCGCCTCCGCCGCCGCGGCCTCACGCTCCTCGACGCGCCCCGTCAGCGGCTCGGCCTCGCCGCCGGTCGCCTCGACGCGCTCTCGCCCGTCGCCATCCTCGCGCGCGGCTACGGCGTGGTGCTCCACGCCAACAAGGCGCTCACCCGCGCGGGCGACGTCGCGCCGGGCGACGCGCTCACGGTGAGGCTCCACGAGGGCGAGCTCGACGCGCGGGTGGAGGCGGTGCGGCGGTGATCCGGCTCGCCCTCCTCGGGCGGCCCGTGGCCCACTCGCGCTCGCCCGCGATGATGCGCGCGGCCTTCGACGCGATGGGCCTCGAAGGGGCGTACGTCGCCTGCGACGTCGCCCCGGAGGCGCTCGGCGACGCGCTGCGGGGGCTCGCCGCGCTCGGCTTCGACGGCGCCAACGTCACCGTCCCCCACAAGGTCGCCGTGATGGAGCTCGCCGCCGCCGTCGACGACGACGCCCGCCTCGCCGGCGCGGTCAACACCCTCGTGCGCTCGTCCGACGGCGGCTTCCGCGGCAGCAACACCGACATCGACGGGCTGCGCGAGGCGCTCGCGCACCACGGGGTTCGCGCGAAGGGCGAGCGCGCGGTGGTGCTCGGCGGCGGCGGCGCGGCGCGGGCGGCGGCGGTGGCGCTCGCGCGCGAAGGGGCGGCGCGCGTCGACGTGGTGGCGCGGCGCTTCGCGGCGGCGCGCGCGGTCGCGGAGGTGGCGTCGCGCGCGGGAACCGAGGGCAGGGCGCACCGGCTCGGCGACGCGTCCGTGGCGAGCGCGCTCGGCGAGACGTCGGTGGTGGTGCAGGCGACCTCGTGCGGGATGGCGGGCGCGGGCGACTGCGCGGAGCTGCTCGCGGGCGCGCCCCTCGTGGCCTGCGCGCGCGGCGCGGCGGCGGTCGACCTGGTGTACGCGCCGGCGGTGACGGAGTGGATGCGCGCGGCGGAGGGCGCCGGGCTGCGGGTGTGCGAGGGCGCGGGCGCGCGGATGCTGGCGGCCCAGGGCGCGGCGGCCCTCGCGCGCTGGACGGGCCGCGAGGCGCCGGTGGCCGTGATGCGCGCGGCCCTGGGGCTGTAAGACACGTTGCGCGTCGCGCGGGCGCGCTGGTATACGCCGCCCGCGATCGGTCGCGGTCGCGGAGGGATCCCGTCACCATGTCCACACCGTGTCGCCTCGCGCTGGGAGCGTTGATCGTGTTCGCCGGAGCCTGCCGCACCACGCGGCCCGCCGAGCGCCCGCAGCCCGCGCCCGACGTTGCCGCGCCGACGCCCGCCGCGCCCGACGCCGCCGCCCCCGCCGACGCCGCCGCGGACGACGACGTCCCGGAGAACGTTCGCAACCAGCGCGCCGTGCTCCGTCGCTGCCCGGCCCCCGCGGGCACGCCGACGCTCGTCCCCGACCCGGGCTCCTACCTCGAGGCGGAGGGCCCCTGGACGCCCGCGTCGCGCCGCACCGCGGCCGACGTGCCCGCGCCCGTTACGGCGACCTGCACGGCGATGGAGGGGCGCCGCCGCGCGGCCCTCGCGCGCCTCCCGGCCAACGCGCCGAGCACCGACGACGACGCGCACGTCGAGTCCGTCGGGCGGTGCTTCTACGCGGGGCGCGGCGCGTGGGTGCTCGAGCCCGGCGCGGCCCGCGTGCGGAGCGAGCCCGACGTGACGGACGAGCCCCGGCGCCTCGTCGAGTTCGCGTGGACGCTCGCGTACGTCAAGCCCGACGGGCAGGTGGTGCGGATGCGGCGGCCGGCGGGGGCGCGCGGGCGCGGCGTGTGGCGGGTGTTCCACGACTTCGACGGCGACGGCGTGGCGGAGGCGGGGCTTCGACTCGACGGGGCGGGCGCCGCGGGCGGGACGACGCTCTACGCGGTGCGCGACGGCGCGATCGCCCCCTACGCGCGCGGCGCCGGGGTCGACGCCGAACTTCCCTTCGACGTCGACGCGGACGGGCGGCCCGACCTCCTCCAGGAGTCGCCCTTCGCCACGGCCAACACGTGCGGGCCGTCGGTGTTCACGGGCGTGCCCGAGGTGGCGCACGCGCTGGCCGACGGGGGCTTCTCGCGCGACGACGCCGTCGCCCGCGAGTGGATGCGCCAGCGCTGCGCGGGCGTGACGCCGGCCGCGGCCGAGCACATCCTCGACCTGCAGGTGGGGCCGGGCCGCGAGATCGTGGGGATGGTCGGGTGCCTGCGCTACGTCGGGGTGAGCGCGGAGGCGATCCAGCGCGCGCTCGACGCGCAGTGGCCCGCGGACGCGGAGGACCACTGCTGGTCGCGGCCCGACGTGGCGCGCTCGCTGCGCGAGGCGCGGGTGCCCTTCCAGGTGCCGCCGTGCGCGCTCGACGCGAACGGGCGGTGACGCGCGGCGAGCGCGGAGAAACCGCAAGGGCGCGAGGATCGCAAGGGCGTGAAGGGATGAGGTGAGCGCGGAGGTGACGACCTCCTTGCGATCCTCGCGACCTTGCGGTTTCTCCGCGTTGGGCAAGGCCGTTACCGTCGCTCGTCGACGCGAGCGCGGTGGTACCGTCGCCGGTGGAGGCCTTCGACCATGTCCACCGGGTGGGCCGTGTCCGCTTCGTTGCTCGCGCTCTCCTGCGTTGGCTGTGGCGCGTCGACGATCCTCGTCCAGGCCGACGACGCCGCGGCTGTTGACGCACCCGCGCCTCCCGACGCGGCGGCCGACGCGCGCCGTTGTGACCCTTCGGTGCTCGCGGACGCGGGCCCCGCCCCCGACGTCGCGCCGCCCGACGCGCCCTACGTCGTCGACCTCTCGCTTCAGATCCTCACGCAGTGCGCGCGCATGAGCGAGGGGACGCTGCGGTGCCGCGGCGCCAACCTCTACGGGACCCTCGGCAACGGGACCGAGGAGCCCTCCTACGACCGCGCCGTGGAAGTGCCAGGGCTGATGGGCATCGAGCAGGTCGTGGTCAACGACTACTCGGTGTGTGCGCGGCTGCGCGACGGCACCGTGCGCTGCTGGGGCGACAACAACTACCACCTGCTCGGCGTCGGGCACGACGGCGATGAGACCTGCCGCTTCGGTGGGGCCTGTCGGCGGCGGCCCGCTGCGGTGCCCGGCCTCTCCGACGTGGTGCACCTCACGTCAGCGAGCTTCGTGACCTGTGCGGTGCGGCGCGACGGAAGCGTCTGGTGCTGGGGCAGCGTGGGGTTCCCCGTGCTGTCGACACCTCGGCCAGCGCCGACACCCGTACGGATGGAGGGGCTCGACGACGTCGTGTGGCTGCGCGCGGCACTGCTCGATTGGTACGTGCTGCACCGCGACGGGCGGTGGGAGACGCGCCGCGGACTCAGCGACTCCCCGACGATCCCACGCGGCGCGACGCTGGCGGAGGGCCCGCGCAACAGCCACGTCTGCTACCGACTCCCCGACACCTCGGTCCGCTGCTTCGGCTCCAACCCGAACGGCAAGATCGGCAACGGCGCGTCGTCGTACCCCGAGCGCGTGACCGAGCCGTGGGACCCTGGGCTCTGCGGCGTCCGCGACCTCGCGACGGGCGGCTACCACACCTGCGCGGTCACCGCCGACCGGCGCGTGTGGTGCTGGGGCGACGCCAGCTACGACAGCCTCGGCGTGCCCGCGAACGATCGCTGCGTCGGCATCAACGGGCCCAGCTCCTGCGTGACGCGCCCGACGCGCATTGAAGGGCTCGACCAGGTCGACCGCGTCTTCGCGGGCATCTGGGGCAACTGCGCGATCCGCCTCGACCGCACCGTGTGGTGCTGGGGCAACGTCGCCCCGATGCGCGAGGCGCGCCCGACGCTCACCGCGTGGTGACGCGCCGGCGCGCCGGAAGGGGAGCGGGCGACGCTCGGCCGCCGTCAGCGATCGGCGCGGCAGCTGCCGGCCACGACCTGCACGCTGCGGTCGCCGCTCCGGTTGCCCATCATCGCGATGAGGAAGCGCCCGTCGCGCGCGACGACGCGCCCGTCCGACGCGGAGCCCGCGGTGGACGCCGGCGTCGCGTCCCCGACGGGCTGTAGCGACGCGCCGAAGCGCCGGAAGAGCACCTGCTGCGGCGAGGGGTCGCGGCGCTCGCTCACGCGCGGCCCGCGCGTCCAGACCACCAGCCAGCCGCCGTCGGGGAGCGCGGCGGCGCTCGGCGCGAAGTCTTCGTAGGGGCCTGGGTCGCCGGTGTCGAGCACCACGGGCGGCGCCGCCTCGCCCTGCGGGCGGATCAGCGACGCGCGGATGCGGTAGGGGTTGCCCGGCTCGAGGGCGTGGCGGTAGCGCCGGTCCGAGGGCTCCGCGCGCTGCGACCAACGGCGAGCACCGCGTCCGAGGCGGCGCCGACGGCGAGGCGGCCGTAGTCGTTCTCGGAGCCGCCGCGCGCGACGTCGAGGGGTTCGAGGGCGTCGGCGCCGACGCGGAACACGCGGAGCCGGTCGAGGTAGCGGAAGCCGATCACCGCCCACGCGCCGCCCGGCGGCTGCGCGAAGCTGAGGCCCGCCGGCCCGAGCTCGTCGAGCGCCTCCGCCACGCCCTCGCGCGCTCGATGCTGCGCTTGGGGAAGGGCAGCTCAACCGACGGCCCGCGCGGCGTCAGGGCCATCGAAGCCCGGTCGGTGAAGCCGCCGTCGTAGACCGGGCGGAAGCTCACCTGGCGCGCCTGGGGGAGCGGCAGGCTCCGACAGGCGAACACGGACGCCGGGTCGAACGTGCCATCGGGGCTTCGGAACGTGTGCGTGACGGGCCCGCAGACGCGGCCGTACGACCCGTCGGGGTGGGCGCCCGTCCCGTCGATGTCGAGGCGCCAGCCGCCCTGCTCGCTCGGGTCGGGGATCGGCGTGGCGCGCTCGACCGTCCCGACCTCCCAGGTGCCCCCGAGCGGCGAGAGGTTGTCCTCGTCGCGGATGGCGTGCGCGACGGTGCCATCCCAGCGGAGTTCGACCGCGCCGACCGGGTTGAAGCGGCGGGTGCGCGTGGTGCCGACGACCCACGCGAGCCCCACGCGACCGTCGACGCAGGTGAGGGCGTGCGCGTGGTCGATGGTGGCGTGCGACCCCACGACGCGAGGCGCCCCGAGGAGCCGGCAGTCCGCCAGGGGAGCGGCGGCGGCGGGGCGGGCGCCGCGGCGGGGCGGGCGCGACCACCGGGGGCGTTGCTGCCTGGGGCGACGGCGAAGGGGCTCGGGCGGCGGTGCGCCGTCCTCCGCCCGTGCGACCGCCGCGAGCCACGCCGTCCACGCGGGGGCACCGGGGGCCCGAGAAAGTCGGTGGTCTCGGGCAGGCGCAGCGAGCCGCCGACGAGGGCGACGCGGTGCTCGCTCGACCGGGTCACCGGCGCGAGCGGGGGCCGCCCGGGGACGTTCGAGCCGCCGCAGTCGCCCTGCTCCCAGCGGTAGTTCGTCGTCACGATGAGGGCGTCGCCGTCGACGCGGAAGGAGCGCCGCAGGAGGGCACGCCAGGGGCTGTCATGCATCATCCGGCAGCCCTCCGAGCGGCTCTCCGTCGTCATGCCGCCGGCGGGCACGAGCCGCCCGTCTTGCACGCGCAGGAAGCTCACCACCGACTCCCCGTCGTCGTTGGTCCCGGCCTCGTAGCCGTGGTCGGCGACGATCAGGTCGTGTTCGAGCGCGAGGGCCTCCGTGCGCCGGTGGCCGTGCGCCTGGCCCGACCAGGCCGCGATCGCGTCCACGCGGAGGCGCCCCCCTTCGAGCGCCACGAGGGCCTGGAAGCCCTCGGCGCTGTCGTCCCCGCCAGCGGGCTCGACCAGCGTGTGGGCGATGACGAACATCCGCCCGCCCCCGAGGGGGTCGCGGGTGGTGACGGGAGCCCGCCGCGCCCGGCCGTCGTCGCGACGACGCCGCGGCACCCGCGCATGCGACCGCGACGGCGGGGCCGTCCTCGGAGACGGCGACGTCGGCCCCGGCGCGCGCGAGATCGATCGACGGGACCAGCGCTTGGCGGAGGGCGTCCAGCGGCACCTGCAGCGGGTCGGTGACCCCCGCCGCGACGGCGACGGCGCAATCCTCGCGCGGCGGGACGGCGGCCCACGACGCCGCCTGACGCGCCCACAGCGCGAGCGCCTGCTGCGGCGTCGGTGCGCCTTCCCGGTGGCGCGTGAGCGCGATCGCGAGGGCCGCGAGGGGGCCGCCGCCAGCGCCGTCGCGCGCAGGCGCGGGCGCAGGGCGGCGGCGGGGGCGAAGGGCCCGCGGGGCAGCCCGTTCCGCGCCGCGGTCCACCGCAGGATGCCGGGCACGGCGACCAGGACCAACGCCCAACGCAGCGCGACGTACGCCGCGGAGGAGGCGGCGGAGGCGTCGTCGCCGAGGGCCGCGCGCGGCCAGATCAGGCCGCCGTAGAACGCCGCGAGGTACCCGAGGGCTTCGCTGTCGAGCAGGGTCGTCCGCAGGGTGAGGAGGTCGCGGGCGAGGGCCAGGGTCAGCGCGTGCGCGAGCGGGAGCGCGAAGGCGACGAACGGCGCGAGCCAGAGCCGCTCCCGCCACGCCGGCTGCGGGGGCGTTCGCGAAAGCGCGGACTGCGCCCAACGGCAGAGCAGCGTCAGCCAGAGGAAGCCCGCCGCCAGCACCCCGACCGGGTCGGCCACGCCCAGCGCCTGCGCGAGGCCGTCGTCGAGGATCGTCAAGAAGATCGCCGCGGTGAGGGCGGCCTGCCAGTCGGGCTTGATCTCCCAGGACTCCGCGCCCGTCTTCGTCCACGCGACGGCGCGGAGCGCGACGGCCGTGGCCATGATCCAGAGCGTGAAGAGCGCCTGCGTGGCGAAGGTGTCGACGACCGCGCCGGCGGCCACGCGCAACACACCCATCAGGTCGAGCCCCCGCGTGCCGGCGAGGCGCGACAGGACGCCGGGTGACTCCGGCATCAGCAGCGGCGCCGCGAGGAAGGCGACGGCCGCCGCGGAGACGTAGTCGTAGAGGACGTAGACGAGCGCCGCGCCGAAGGCCCCCGCGAGGAGCGCCGTGGCCGCGAGCCCGCCGCCGCGCTCCCCACCCGCATTCGCCGCGACGACGGCGATCAAGAGGCCGGCCAGCAGCGGTAGCAACGCGGCGCCCGCCCGTTGGACGGCGAGGCCGAGCACCAGCCCGACGAGGAAGCCCACCACGGCCGCCGTCGTGGCGAGGGACAGCGCGCCCCCCAGGCCCGCGTCCCGCACGCTCACGAGGCCGGTGACGGCGAAGGCGAGCGACGCAAAGAGGGCCCCATAGCCCAAGCCGACGGCGATGCGAAACGCCTTCCATCCCACGCTCAACAGCAACAGCGCGAAGAGGAGTTTGAAGCTGAGCGCGAACGCCCGAATGATCTCCCGGGGTCGAAGTGCATGGCTATCCTCTCGTTCCGCCGGAGGGGAAGAGCGCCCCTCCCACGCAGTGACGTCAACGTCGCGCACCCCTCCGCTCGACGTCAACCGCGTTCGCGACGTCGTGACGCTGGCCCTCTCTCCGGGGTCCCGTTCGGCTACCCTCGCGCGCCGTCATGCAGGCCCTCTCCGACCGCGTCGTCTCCGTCGCCACGCTCAACCTCTGGAACCTCGCCGACCCCGCGCCCCAGCGCCTCGACGTCGCCCGCCGCGGCCTCGCCGCCCTCGCGCCCGACGTGCTCATGCTCCAGGAGGCCGTCCGCGTCGCCGACCACGGCATCGACCAGGCCGCCGAGCTCGCCGAGGGCCTCGGGCTCCCCCACGTCGCGCAGGCCCACCTGCCCGCCGGCCCCTACCCCTTCGGCAACGCGATCGCGTCGCGCTTCCCGCTGCGCGACGTCACCGTCTTCCCCTGCCGCGCGAAGGGACCGACGAGAACCGCTCGCTCCTCCTCGCGCGCGCCGAGACGCCCTCGGGCCGCTCCCGCTCGCCACCACGCACCTCAACTGGAAGCTCGACGAGGGCCACGTTCGCGTCGCGCAGGTTCGCTTCGTCGTCGAGCGCCTCACCGCCTTCACGCGCGAAGGCGACCTCCCCGCCGTCCTCGCCGGCGACCTCAACGCCGAGCCCGACAGCGACGAGGTCCGCTACCTCCGCGGGCGAACCGGCCTCGGCGGGCCCTGCGTGTACTTCAACGACTGCTTCGCCGCCGCGGGCGACGGCTCCCCCGGCCACACCTTCTGCGCCCGCAACCCCGGCGCCGCCGCGTCGCGCGAGCCCGACCGGCGCATCGACTACGTGTTCGTTCGGGGGCCGAACGATCGCCTCCAGGGCGTCCCCCTCGAAGCCCGCGTCTGCCTCGACCAGCCCGTCGACGGCGTCTGGGCCAGCGACCACTTCGCCGTCTTCGCCCGGATCGAACTTTGAACTGACTGACAGAAAAGTAAGCCCGTCTCTTGACCCCTCCCGGTTACTGACTGAACATTCAGTAAGCAACGGCCCGCCCATCATCCGGGCCGTCGGGAGATGACGCCATGCAGCAGACGGCGACGATCGAGACGCTCCGCACCGAGGTTGAGCTCGCCTACACCTGGGACTACCGCCCCGAGGCCCGCTCGCTGCGCGACCTCTACGTGAAGGCGAAGGCGCTCCAGTGGGACGGGGCGCGCGACCTGCCGTGGCACACCGACGTCGACCCCGAGGGGCCGGGCTTCCCCGACGTGGCCGTCCCCATCTGGGGGAGCGACATCTGGGAGCGGATGACCGAGCGCGAGCGGCGCCGCGCGAAGGTCGAGATGATGGCGTGGACGCTCTCGCAGTTTCTCCACGGCGAGCAGGGCGCGCTGCTCGCGACGAGCCAGCTCGCCACCACCGTGCGCAGCATGGACGCGCGGCTCTACGCGGCGACGCAGGTGATGGACGAGGCGCGCCACGTCGAGGTGTTCGAACGCTACCTGCGCGAGAAGGCCCCGCGCGTGTGGCCCGTGACGCCGACGCTCAAGTCTTTGCTCGACCAGATCCTCACGGATGACCGCTGGGACATGAAGTACCTCGGCATGCAGCTCATGGTGGAGGGCCTCGCGCTCGCCAGCTTCGGCGTGCTGCGCGAGACCACCGACGAGCCCCTGCTGCGCGACTTGACGGCCGGCGTCATCCGCGACGAGGCGCGTCACGTCGCCTTCGGGGTGCTCTCCCTCCAGGACGTCTACCGCGAGATGCCCGCGTCGGAGCTGCGCGACCGCGAAGACTTCGTCATCGAGTCGTCGCGGCTGATGCGCGACCGCTTCCTCGCACCCGAGGTGTGGGCCGAGCTCGGGCTGCCCGTCGACGAGTGCTGCGCGTACGTGCTCGCCTCTCCCATCATGGTCCAGTTCCGGTGTATGTTGTTTTCGAAGATCGTGCCGAACCTCAAGCGGCTGGGGCTCCTCACCGACCGGGTGCGCCCCGCCCTCGACGAGCTCGGCGTGCTCGAGTTCGAAGACGCACCCACCGAATGACCGCGCGCCCACCGACCGCCCCCACCCTCCCGCCCGCACCTTCGCCCCGCGTCCGCGACGCCGACGCGACCCGCGCGCGCGTCCTCGACGCCGCCGAGCAGCTCTTCGCCCGCAAGGGCTTCGACGGCACGCGCCTCCGCGAGGTCGCCGAGCAGGCCGCCGTCACCGTCCCCCTCGTCTGCCACCACTTCCGCGACAAGGACACCCTCTACGCCGCCGTGGTCGAGCGCGGCCTCGAGCGCTTCGTCTCCCTCGGCTGGGAGGTTCTCTCGCGCGGTCGCACCGTCGCCGAGCAGCTCGCCGATTTCGTCCGCACGCTCATCCAGCTCGGCGCGCGCGAGCCCGACATCACCGCCATCCTCCACCGCGAGCTCGCCGACGGCGGCGTGCGCGCGCAGCCCCTCGCCGAGCGGATGCTCCTGCCGCTCAAGCGCGCCGCGGTCGACACCCTGCGCGCCGCGCAGACGCGCGGGGAGATCCGCGCCGGCATCGACGTCGAGATGGCCGTGCTCCACATCGCGGGCGCGGCGATGTACCCCGCCCTCGCGTCACCCCTCGTGCGCATCGTGTGGGGCGACGACCCGCTCGGCGGCGACTTCGTCGAGCGCCGCTGCCGCGCCCTCGTCGACCTGCTCACCCCGATGCTGCTCCCCGCGTAGGGGGCGATTTCAGAGGGCGACTTCGAGGCCCGACGACTCGCGCACGACCGCGCGCAGGGTGCCCATCAGCTCGTCGCCGCGGCCCTTGTCGTCGAACCACCGGTCGGTGGCCTCGTCGTACGAGAAGTGCCAGGCGCGCGAGCGGGCCGCGAGCCAGATCTGCCGCGTCGGGCGCTGCGTGTTGACCACGCACTTCGAGCGGTCGGCGAAGGTGAGCGTGAGCACGTCGCCCGCGGCGTAGGCGTCGACGACGTCGGGGTCGACGTCGTCGAAGGCGTCCTGGATGGCGCGGAAGGCCCGGTCGACGAGCTGGAGGTAGCGTGCTTCGTCCATCATGGCGGCGCCCGAGTCTTGTGGCGCCGCGGAGAAAGCACAAGCCCCTTTCCTCCCCGCCCGCACTTCACTACGGTCCGCGGCAGAGGCCCCATGGACCCGAACTTCAAGCGCTTCCGCGGCACCTTCTCGTACCTCACCAGCGACGCCCTCGAGGCGGCGGTCAACTGCGCCCTCGCCCTGGAGAAGCCCCTGCTCGTGAAGGGCGAGCCGGGGACGGGCAAGACGCTGCTCGCCGAGGCGCTCGCGAGCGCGCTCGAGGCGCCGCTCCTCACGTGGCACGTCAAGAGCACCACGCGCGCGCAGGACGGGCTCTACGTCTACGACACGGTGGCGCGGCTCTACGACTCGCGCTTCGGCGACGGGGACGTCCGCGACATCCGGCGCTACATCAAGTACGGGCCGCTCGGGGAGTCGTTCCGCGCGCCGTCGCGGGTGGTGCTGCTGATCGACGAGGTCGACAAGGCGGACCTGGAGTTCCCCAACGACCTGCTGCACGAGCTCGACCGGATGCGCTTCCGCGTGAGCGAGACGGGCGACGAGGTGGTGGCCCAGCAGCGCCCGGTGGTGGTGATCACCAGCAACAACGAGAAAGACCTGCCCGACGCCTTCCTCCGGCGCTGCGTCTTCCACTTCATCGACTTCCCCGAGGCCGAGCTGATGAAGCGCATCGTGGGCGTGCACCACCCCGACGTCGAGCGCGAGCTGGTGGAGCAGTGCCTCCAGGTCTTCTACGAGATCCGCGCGATGAGCCGCATCCGCAAGCGCCCGAGCACCAGCGAGCTCGTCGACTGGATCGCCGTCCTCCAGCGCGCGGGCGTCACCTCGGTGAAGCTCGACCGCGAGCTGCCCTTCCTCGGCGCGCTGCTCAAGAAGGAGCAGGACCTGGTGGCCTACGCCGACCAGCTCGCCGGCGGGCGGAAGTTTCGTAGCTGAGCGGAGGGGGGAGGGGGGGAACGCGCCCCGCTCAAAGGGCGAGCATCAGCACCTTCACCTGGCTCGGGACGATGCGCGCGCCGGGGGCGTTGGTGTTGTTCTGCAGCGACATGCTCGTGAGCTTCGTCGCCGGGGCGCCCATCATCAGCACGGTGAACGACGCGGTGAGGTGGCGGTCGGGCCCCATCACCAGGCCCGACGCCACGCCCAGCGCGACCCCGGCGTTGTCCCCGTTGGTCAGCGGGACCGTGGTCAACATGTTGTGCGCGGGCATGCCCATGATGAGGCAGTTGTACGCCGCGGGGACGCCCATGGGCCCGAGCCCGATGTTGGGGTAGGGGATCGGCACCGGCGCCGGCGTCGGCGTGAGGCACACGTCGGGGAAGGCCAGGTCCATCCCCATCATCTGCGTGTTCGCGAACATGCGGAGTCCTCCTGATGTGCGACGTCGATCAGCCGAAGTGGATCTGCCGGCCGTCGACCTTCACCAGCTCCTCGGCGGTGACGACGGCGTTCTCCCCGCGCACGGCGAGGAGCTCGTCGGCCTTCAGGTCGATGCGCTTCGCGCGCACCGTGTCGGACTCGTCGACGACCCGCACGGAGGTGCGGCACCGCTCGATGACGTGGTCGACGAAGCGGTCGAGCGTCTTGGAGAAGACGGTCACCTTGCGCACCTGCGCCTCGACCACCTGGCCGACGGCGAGGACGCGCTGCGTGGCGAGCTCCGCGCGCTCCGCGACGAGGCGGAAGCGCCCCGTCACGGCGGTCACCTCGGCCGCGCTCTCCAGGTGGACGCCGTGGGGCCCCTGGAGCCGCAGCGCGCCGCCGCGGGCCTTCAGGTTGGCGTCACCGTCGACCACGAGGTCGACCGGGGCGCCCTCGACGCGCTCGAGCACGGCGAGGACGTAGGCCGCCCCGGAGGCGTCGGCGAAGACGGCGACGCGGTCGCCCTCGCGGGGCTCGACGAGGCAGCTCACCGCCCGCGCGCAGGAGAACTCCCCCGCCTGCGTCCGCACGCGGGTGACCCCCTCGCGCTGCTCGGTGACGGTGCCGGACTCGTAGACGCTGACGTTGGGGCGGAGGCGGGCGAGGTTGTCCATGGTGTGACGGTGCCTTCGGGTTAGTAGCGCGGGGTCCAGCGCTCCGCGGCCGCGCGCGGCGCGTCGTCGCCGAGGGCGAGGCTCCGGTCGGTGAACACCGTCCCGCGCTCGTCGGTCATGTGAAAGCGCGTGCGGAAGAGCGACGCGCCGGAGAAATCCGCTCTCGGGAGCTCGGCCGACCCGAAGTCGCTGTAGGTGAGGTCGCAGCCGTCGAAGCGCGCCCCCTCGCACTTCGCGCGGTGGAAGCACCCCGCCTGGAGGTCGGCGCCCGAGAGGACGGCGCCCGAGAGGTCGGCCTCGACGAAGATGGACTGCGGGATCTTCGCCCCGCGCAGCACGACCCCCGCGGCCTTCGCGCCGGTGAAGAGCACGTGGGCGCCCCGCACCTCGTCGAGCCTCGCGTTGGTGAGCGTCGCGCCCTTGAAGTTGCACGCGCTCACGTCGGCGCCGCGCAGGTCGGCGCCCGCCATGTCGCAGTCCATGAACTGCGTGCCCTTCAGGGTCATCCCGCGGAGGTCGACGCCCGTGAGCTTCGCCCCCACGAGCACGACCCGGTCGAAGCTCGCGCCGGTGAACGTCGTCGTGGTGAGGTCGGCCCCGACCAGCACGGCCTGCGGCATGGCGGCCCCCGACAGGTCGAGCCCGCGCACGGGGCACTCCACGAAGGCCGAGCGGTCGAGCGTGGCCCCGGCCAGCGACACGCCCTCGAGGGCGCCCTTCACGAAGAACGTCCCGACCAGCGTGGCGCCCGAGGCGTCGACCTGGCGCCAGTCGCAGGCCGCGAGGGCCACGTCGACCATGCGCGCGCCGGCGAGGGTGGAGCGGTCCATCGCGCAGCCCTGGAGCTGGGAGTGCGAGAGGTCGGCCCCGGTCAGGTCGCAGTCCGAGAGGTCGCAGCCCACGAACAGCGACTCGCGCACCTTCGCGTCGCGGAGGTTCGACCCGCGCAGCGAGGTGCCGTAGAACATCGCGCCGGAGAGGTCGGCGCCGCGGAGGTCTCCGCCGGAGAGGTCTTGCTCGCGGAAGACCTCCCCTTCGGTGATGAGGCGCTCGAGGGTCTCGCGATTCACTCCGGTCTCCGGGGGTACATCTGGAGCCGCCCGATCACGGCGTCCATCATACCCTTGGCGCGCCCGCGCACGCGCCCGAAATCGGCCCCGAACAGGTTGGCCCCGGTGAAGTCGACGCGGGTGATGTCGGCGCTCTGGAAGAGCGCGTCGATCGCGTCGAGGGACATCATCACCGCGTCGGTGAGGTCGGCCCGGACGAAGCGCGCCTCGCGCATCTTCGCCTGGTAGAATTTCGCCCGCGCGAGCCGCGCCTCGGAGAGGTCGAGCGAGCGCCCCTGCGCGCGGCTGAAGTCGGCGCCCTCGAGGGCGGTGTCGCGCATCGTGGCGCTGTCGAGCCGGGCGCCGACGAGGCGCGCGCGGCGGAGGGAGGTGCCCATGACCACCCGGAGGTTCTCGGCGTCGACGTCGGTGAGGTCGGCGTCGTCGAGGGCGCACTCGACCAGCGCGGCGCGGGTGAGCTTCGCCCCCGTGAAGCGGACGCCGGCACCGCGCGCCTTCAGCAGCGTCGCGCCGGACAGGTCGGCGCGGGCGAAGCACGCGCGCGAGAGGTCGGACTCGTGCAGGAGGAGGTCGGGCGCGACGGCGTCGGTGAAGTCGGCCCCGTCGAGGGCGACTTCGAAGAAGAACACCTTTTCGAAGCGCGCCCGCTGGCACACGGCGTCGCGCAGGCTCGCGTAGGAGAGGGTGGCGTCGACGAAGCGCGCGCCCGTGAGGTCGCAGCCGTGGAGCACCGCCGCCCCGAGGTTGGCCTCGCGGAAGCTCGCCTCGCGGGCGACGGCGCCGGTGAAATCCGCGCGGGCGACCACGGCGCGGTCGAAGGTGGCGCCGGTCAGGTCGCTCCCCGCGAACGACGACGACTCCAGCAGCGCGCCGGTGAAGTCGGCGCCGCGGAGGTCGAGGCGCGAGAGGTCGGCGCCGGTGAGGTCGAGGTCGCGGAAGGCGCGCGACGACGCCCCCTCCACGCGCGCGCGGAGGCTCTGCGCCTCGGCGCCCTCGAGGCGGCGCGCGGGCTCGCCGACGTGCGCGGAGCGGCGGTAGAGCTCGAGGCGCTCCGCGTCGCTGCGGTCGAGCCCCGCGAGGAACGACTCGCTCTGGAAGTGCGCCTCCACCTCGGGGACGGGCTCGCCGAGGTTGGCCTCCGTCGCCGCGGCGCGGAGCTCCTCCATCATCATCCGGGACGTCCGCCGCGGCGGCCCGCCGGCCTCCTGCCGGGCCTTCCGGGTGACGGCCTCGTAGTCCATCCCGGCGCTCGCGCAGAGGGCGCGGGCCTCGGCCTCGACCTCCTCGCGCTTCTGGAGGATCTCGCGCTCCTTCGCCTCCATCTCGGACATCTCGCGCTCGACGATCTCGGGGATGTTCTCGAGGTCGACCTCCGTGTCGGGGGGCACCTCGAACACCGCGGGGTCGACCGAGCCCGGGTCGAGGCCCGCCTCCTTCAGCCGCACCTTCATCGCCTCGGCCTCGCGCTCGTGGCGGCGGCGCATGTTCTTCTGGAGGAGGGCGTCGGTGCGCATGATGTCCGCGACGTCGTTGCGGTCTTCGAGGGCGACCTCGGGGGGGCGGAGCTCGGAGCCCTCGGCCATGAGCTCGCTCTCCCGGAGCGACGCGATGCCGCCGCGCACCTTGTCGAGCCTGCGCGCGAGGCAGTCGGCGTAGTGGGCGACGTCCCGCGGCGCCCCGACGCGCTCGGAGGCCAGCAGCAGGTGGAGCACGTCGCTCGCGTCGTCCTCCTGCACCTCCACCGTCCCCCGGAACATCATCACCACCCGCTCGCGGTGGGGCACGAAATAGAGCGTCTCCAGCCGCAGCGCGACCTCGCGGAACGCCTCCCCCTCGGCGGCCTTCAGCGTGACGAAGGCCCGCGCGCGGAGGCCCGGGAGCGCCCCCTCGATCACGGGCCGCGTCGGGTGCATCCCCTCGATGACGTAGCGCTCGTCGCCCCGGAAGTAGCCCTCGATCCACTGGTCGCGCGGGGCGCCGTTGTACATCGACCAGTCGAAGTCCGCGGCGGGGCCGGGGAACAGGGTCTTCAGCCAGGCCTCGTCGTACGTGCCCGCGGTGCTGTTGCGCTGCGGCCACGTGAGGTCGTAGGCCATCAGGCCCACGGGCTCGGGGCGGTCGTCGGGGGAGCGGACGGGGCGCTCGGGGTCTTCCACGTTGGGGAGCCAGCGGATCTCCCCGCGGCCCTCGGCGGCGACGGGCGCGCTCCCCTTGCCGAGGGGGTTGCGCGCGAAGCCCTTGCCGCCGTAGGCCTGCGCCCACCCGACGGGCATCTCGGTGAAGGGGCGGATCGACGACACGGCGCCGGTGGCCGGGTCCCAGTAGCGGTCGCCGGTCACCCGGAGGCGCTTCTCCCGCGCGTCGCCGACCTTCACCCGCACGTTGACCGCGGGCGCCGCGACGCCGCCCGGCGCGCAGGCCCTCCCGGCGACGATCCACTCGCCGCGGGACTTGGGCATCCCCGGGTCGATCATCGCGTCGGGGAACTCCGCCGCGATCATCTTCCACATCGTCGGCTCGGTGAGGACGCCCTCCCCCGGCGGCATCGGGACGTACAGCATCGCCCCGACGGCGAGGTGGAAGCGCCCGCCGGTGGAGAACGGCCGGCACAGCACGCCGACCTTCATGGGCTTGACGGTCTTCATGGACGGCGGCGCCTACTTGTTGGTGACCAGGCCCACGAGCTTGAGCGAGAGGGCCTTCACGTCGAGGAGCACCAGGTAGGCCTCCCAGGAGAATTTGGTGATCCCGATCTTCGCGCCGCTGAACTCCAGCTTCACCCCGGTCGCTTCGAACGCGTTGTTGCGCAGGATGTCCACCTTGGCCGTGAGGTCGGTGGTGGCCATCCCGTTGACCTTCGCGCTCAGCAGGGCCGCCTCGAACTTGAAGGGGGTGAAGTCGTTCTTCCCGATGTCGACGAGCTGCTCGTTGGGGCGCGTGATGGTGTGGGTGGTGCGGACGTTCATGTCGAAGCTCGGCCCCGTCATGAGGAAGGTGCCGGCCTTGATGAGCGCGCCGTTGTGGATCGTCCACGCCAGCGTCCCGTCGGTGTGCGTCCCCTGGCCCGTGTCGAAGAGCTCGGTGTCGCAGTGGGTCTTGAGGAGACGGTCGACGGTGACCGTCTGCGTCCCGTGGTGCTCGTCGCAGAGCCCGCGCACGGTGGTCCGCTGGTCGGTGCACGTCTCGCTCGTGTGCGCCTCGACCTCCGTGGTCTGCGTGGCGAGGTACGTCTCCTCGCAGTGGTGCGCCACCGTCGTCGTCTGGTTGCCGTGGTACTTCTCGTCGACCGCCCCCGTCACCTCGGTGCGCTGCGTCTGGTCGTACTCCTCCAGGACGGTGCCCGTGACCGTCTCGTGCTTCTCCCCGCCGACGGTGACGTTCATCACGCCGCCGGTGTGGATGAGCCCGTTGCCGTCGGTCGACGTGATGTAGTTGTGCCGGTGGCCCCCGTGGTGCGCCCCGAGGTGGAGGAAGGTGCGCTCCGGCGGCGTCGAGATGTCGATGTACTGCGCCCCCGCCGTGTCCTCGATCTCGACGCGGTTGTCGCCGCCCGTGTGGATCACGTCGTGCGTGTGGTTGTCGCTCGTGACCGCCGCGGGCGTCTCCGCGTTGGGCACGGCGCCGAGGATCACCGGGCGGTCGGGGTCGCCCCCGACGAAGCCCACCGTCACCTCCGTGCCCTTGCGGAGCGGGAAGTGATACCCCTCGGGCGCCCCGGCGTGCGGCTGGATCATCCGGAGCCACGTCGACGACACCCCGCCCGGGTGGTCGATCTCGTCAAAGAGGATGTCGACCCGGTAGCGCCCGTGCTCATCAACCTGCGCGTAGTCGCTGTCGGTGGGCCCGTCGACGCGGCCGACCTCGACGCCGTGCACGCGCGGCACGGGCGTCTTCGCGGGCGCGCGGTACTGGAGGTCCTTCGGGGTCGCCTCGACCTCCGCGGTGTACACCCGGTGCCCGCGCACGGGGATGAAGCGGGCGAGCGCGTCGGGGCCCTCCAGGAGCCGGCCGTGGTGCGTGACCGCGACGCAGAGGTACGCGCCGTTGAGCGCCGCGCGGGGGTGCTCCTCGAGGGTGAAGGTGTACCCCACGCGCACGTCGAACACGCGCCCCGCCCCCCGGACGCGGGTGCGCGCGGCGGCGTCCTGCTGCGCGCGGATCTGCGCGAGGCGCGACGCGTCCGAGGCGTCGGCGGCCCACTCCTCCTGGTGGCGCACGAGCACCCCGAAGCCCGGCGCCCACACGGGCAGGCTGGCCGCGGGGTCGCGCGTCGGCGCCAGCGGGTCGTGGTCGCGGAGCCTGACCTCCGCGGACGCGGCCGACGCGCGCGCCGCGAAGGAGCGGAACCCCTCGCTCCCGCTGTCGCCCCCGCCGGCCTCCGGCACCATCCGCACGAAGCCCCCCGCGAAGTCCTCGTGGCGCCCCTTGTCGTCGACGAACACCGCGCGCTCGCCCGCGTCGGTCTGCTCGAAGAAGTAGTAGATGCCCTCGCGCTCCATCACCCGGGAGATGAAATCGAAATCACTCTCGCGGTACTGGCAGAGGTGCGGGCGCGGCTTGTACGTGGCGGTGAGCCGCGAGATGTCGTAGCCGTCGGAGGGGTACCCCGCCTTGCGGAGCACGTCCTCGATGACGAAGGGCACCGTCTTGTCGACCCACACGCGGTTGTGCAGCGAGAGCGAGAGCGCCCAGAGCCTCGGGGCGAGCACCGCGCGGTAGAGCGCGTCGCCGCCGACGACCTCGTGCACCAGCTCGAGCTCGGAGAAGACCCCCGAGAGGCTCCAGCGGGGGGAGCCGTCGTCGCGCGCCACGGCGAGGGTGCCCGGGCGGAGCACGGCGGCGCCGAGGTCGAGGCCCTCCGCCTCGGCCGACGCGACCAGCAGCCAGGCGGTGATCGCGTAGGGGGTGGAGAGGCGCTCGGTCCCTTCGAAGGCGACCACCCGCGTCGACGGGGGGAGCGCGTCGCTGTCGATGGAGAAGATGTCGCTCATGGTGTCGTCGCGCCCCGCTGCCCTCAGCCCAGGAGGGAGAAGCTGTAGGTGTTGCCCTTGATGGGCTTCTTCCCGAGGTCGATCGGCCAGGGCTTCACCTTGATGCCGATCCGCTCGGTCTTGCCGCCCGTGTAGTCGAACTTGAAGGCCTGCTTCGCGAGCACGAAGCCGTTGAGCTCGGCCTTCACGTTGCCGAGCGAGAGCGCGAAGGTCCCGAGCGAGGTCTTGTTGCCGACGGCCTCGATCATCAGGGGGTACACCACCGCCTTGCTCGCGTTGTGGATGACGTTCCGCACGTTGGTCACGATCGTGTACTGGATGGGCGCGTTGTCCTGCCAGTTGAGGGCGTTGATGCGGATGGGCCCGGCGCTGGTGAGGGTGAAGGTCCCGGTGACGGTGATGAGGAGCGTCCCGAACTCGCCGGTGTGCGCGCCCGTGGTGTCCTCGGTGTGGTTCGCGCTCCGGACGTAGAGCCGCCCGCCGACGGTGGTGTGCTTCTCGCCGTGCTTCTCCTCCAGGTGCCCGGACACCTCGGTCCGCTGCGACGCGCAGGACTCGACCGTGGTGTTCGTGACGATCGTCTCGTGCGAGCGGTCGTTCTCCTGGACGTGGCCCGTCACGGTGGTGGCCATGTTCGCGTCGTAGGTCTCGGTGACGTCCCCGGTCACCTCCGTCGTCTGGGTGCTCTCGTAGGTCTCGCGGAGCGTGCCGCGCACGTGCTCGTGCTTGTTGCCGCCCACCGTGACGTCGAGCGTCCCCCCGGTGTGGATGAGCCCGTTGCCGTCCGTGCTGGAGATGTAGTTGTGCCGGTGGCCCCCGTGGTGCGCCCCGAGGTGGAGGAAGGTGCGCTCCGGCGGCGTCGAGATGTCGATGTACTGCGCCCCCGCCGTGTCCTCGAACTCGAAGCGGGAGTCCCCGCCGGTGTGGAACACGTTCTGCGTCGCGTTGGCCGACGTCACCGTCGAGGGGTGGTCGGCGTCCGGGACGGCCCCCACGATCACCGGCCGGTCGGGGTCCCCGGTGAGGAAGGCGATCATCACCTCGGTCCCCTTCCGCAGCGGGAGGTGCCACCCCTCGGGCGCGCCCGCGTGGGGCTGGATCATCCGCACGAGCGTCGACGACTCGCCGGGCTGCGTGTCGTTCTCGTCGAAGTGCATCCGGACGCGGTAGCGCCCGTGCTCGTCGAGCTGCGCGTAGTCGCTGTCGACGGGCCCGTCGACGCGGGCGATCTCCAGGTTGGGCGCGCGGGCCGCGGGCGTCACCCGGGGCGGGCGGTACTGCCCTTCGTGCCGAACCACCTCGACCTCCGCGACGTACTCCCGCGGGCCGAGCCCCGGGATGTACTCGCCCCACGCGGACGAGGCCCCGACGAGGCGGCCGCGGTGGGTGACCGCGACGCACAAGTACTCCTGGTTGAGCGACACGCGGGGGTGCTCCTCGAGGGTGAAGGTGTACCCCACGCGCACGTCGAAGACGCGGCCGCTCCCGTGGCCCGTGTGCGCCCGCGTGAGCTCCTCCCCGGCCCGGAGCGAGGCGGCGCGGTCGGTGAGCGCCTGCGACGTCGCCCCGTCCTCGGCGTACCGCACCTCGACCCCGTCGTGGGGCGGCTGCACGTCGGCGGCGCCGCGGAAGTGGGCCCGCGGGCGCAGCGGGTCGTGGTCGACCGCCCGGACCTCCTTGCGGAGGTAGCGCTCGCGCGCGGTGAAGGCGCGGAAGCCCTCGTGGCCGCTGTCGCCGTCGCCGGTCTCCGTCACGAACCGCGCCACGCCCGCCCCGAAGGGCTCGTGGGAGGCGCGGTCGTCGGTGATCACCATGCGCTCGCCCGCGTCGGTCTGCTCGAAGAAGTAGTAGATGCCCTCGCGCTCCATCCACCGCGAGAGGAAGTCGAAGTCGCTCTCGCGGTACTGGCAGACGTGGGCGCGCGGGGTGTACCGGCGGTTCAGCCTCAGGGCGTACCGGTCGGCGGGGTACCCCGCCTTGCGGAGCACGTCCTCGAGGATGAAGGGCGTGGTCTTGTCGACCCACACGCGGCTGTGCCGGGAGAGCCGGAGCTTCGCCCAGGTGGGGGACAGCACGCAGCGGTAGAGCGAGTCGCCGCCGGGCTCGTCGTGCACCAGCTCGACCTCGGTGAACACGCCTGAGAGCGTCCACCGGGGCGACCCGTCGGCGTGGGACACCTGGAGCGTGGCGGGCTGGAGGAGCACCGCGTCCGGGTCGACGCCGAGGGCGTCCTCGTGGGGGACGAGGAGCCACAGGGTGATCGCGTACGCGGTCGACATGCGCTCGGCGCCGTCGAAGGCCGCGACGCGGACGTCGGGGGGGAGGGCGCCGGAGGTGAGGGAGAAGATGTCGCTCATGGGGGTTGTGGGCCTCCTGCCAATTACAGCCAGATCTTCAACGCCCACTTGCCGCAGCGGAACGCGCCCGTCGCCTGCTCGACCATCGCGTTCTCCACCTTGAGGCCCGCGAGGTCGAGCTTGAAGCCGATGGCCGCGGTCTTCATCGGCGTGATGCCGATGGTGGCGATGAGCGAGTCGAACTTCGCCCCCACGCCCGAGAGCGTCGCGGTGATCATCGAGATCTTCACTGTGTCGCGCGAGGTCTTGGTCGGCGCGAACGAGTACCACTTGCTCGGCGCGAGCTCGGTGCGGACGTTCTGCACCTCGGTGACCTTCGGGACGAGCACGGTGTAGTTGGGCGCGTCGACGAAGAGGTACGAGTCGTCGTTGACGGTGAAGCCGCCGGCGCCGACGTTCCACGTGAGGTTGGCGTAGAACTGGGCGCTCTGCGTGGCGGCCTTGAACTCCCGCGTCGCGGCCGTGCTCTTGAGCAGCCCGTCGACCACGACGTCCTGGGTCCCGTGCGTCTCCGTGAGGAGGTTGGACACGGTGGTCTCCTGCGACGCGCAGCGCTCGACCTTGTGGCCGGTCACCGTCGTCGTGTGCGACTCGTAGGACTCCTTGCAGTGCCGGTCGACCTTCGTCGTCTGCGTCGCGTGGTAGATCTCCGTGACGTCCTGGATGGTGTGGGTCGTCTGGGTCTGCTTGTACGTCTCCGTCACCGCGAGGTGCACGTCCTCGGTCTTGTCCGAGTCGACGAAGATGTCCTGGTTGGCGCCCTGGTGGATGAGCCCGTTGCCGTCGGTCGACGCGATCGCGTTGTGCTGGTGGCCCCCGTGGTGCGCCCCGAGGTGGACGAAGGTGCGCTCCGGCGGCGTGGAGATGTCGACGTACTGCCCGCCCGCGGTGTCCTCCACCTCGATGCGGCTGTCTCCGCCGGTGTGCACCACGTTCTGCGTGTGGTTGGCGGAGGTGACCGGCGAGGGCGTGTCGGCGTCGGGCACGGCCCCCACGATCATGGGGCGGTCGGGGTCGCCGCCGACGAAGGCCACGAGCACCTCGGTCCCCTTCCGTAGCGGGAAATGGTGCCCCTCGGGCGCCCCCGCGTGGGGCTGGAGCATCCGGAGCCGCGCCGTGGCCTCGCCCGCGCGGTGCGTCCGCTCGTCGAGGTCGAGCGTCACCACGTAGCGCCCGTGCCCGTCGAGCTGGGCGTAGTCGTCGTCGATGGGCCCGTCGACGTGCCCGACGATCACCCCGTCGACCCGCGGGAGCGGCGTCACCCGAGGGGGCCGGTAGTCGACCGCGCGCCGGATGCTCGCGACGTCGACGCGCCAGGGCCGCGCGCCCACCAGCGCGCGCACGGCGGAGCCCGCGGGGTCGTCCGCGGCGAGCGCGTAGCCCCGCGACGTCACCTCGACCGCGAGGTACTCGCGTTGGAACGCCCCCCGGGGATGGCCCTCGAGTTCGAACCACGCCCCCGGGTGGAGGCCGAAGACGCGCCCCGACCCGAGGAAGCGCTCGTGCTCGACGCGCGCGCTCTCCGCGCGGAGCTGCGCGGCCTGGCGCGCGCCCCACCCCGACCGCGCGTCGTCTTCGAACATCGGGGCGGACGCCCCCGACCCGGGGACCTCCGCGTCGATCGACTCGTCGATGGGCACGGAGGGCTGCAGCTCGTTGTAGTCCCGGACGCGCTGCGTGGCCGTCGCCGCGCGGTTCCGCTGCGCGAAGGCGTTGAAGGCCTCGACGGCGGAAGCGTCCTCGTCGTCGGTCGCGAAGTAGCTCACGACCGCGCCGGGCGACCGGGGGAACTCCGCCGCGCGGTCGACGAACACCGCCTTCTCCCGCGCGCCGTCGTGCTCGAAGTAGAACGTCACCCCGAGCTGCTCGCACCACCGCAGGACGAAGGTGAGGTCGGGCTCGCGGTACTGGCAGACGTGTTCGAAGGGGCGGTAGCGCGCGCGGAGCCGGAGCGAGAAGTCCTCGTCGCCGAGGCCCGCCCCGCGCAGCACGTCCTCGAGGAAGGTGGGGAAGTCCGCGTCGACCCACACGCGGCTGTGGCGCCCCTGCGAGAGGAGCCACAGCGCGGGCACGAGCTCGACCCGCAGGAGCGTCCCCTCGACCCACTCGGCGGCGGCGAGGATCCCACGCACGGTGTCGCGGACCGCGCCCGTGTCGTCGTGCACGGTCAGCGTCGCGCGCGTGCCGAGCGCGGCGCCGAGCTCCGGCTCGGCCTCCGCGTTGAGCTGGAGGTAGAGGTCGTAGCGGTAGGGCTGGCCGAGCGTCGAGCTGCCGCGAAGCCCGACGACCCGCGCCCCCGCGAGCGCGGCGTCGCATTCGAGCGAGAAGAGTTCCATGGCTGCGCTTCCTTCGGAGGACGCCGATGACGCCCGGTCAGAATGCGACCAAACGCTACCGCCACGACGCCCGCCGGGGCAACCACTCTATCGCGTGACGAGCACCGCCGCGGCGCGGATGCGAGTGCCTGGCGCGGGCGCGAGGGCCCCCTGGATCGTGACTTGTTTCCCTGGGCTGTCGGCCCGGACCGAGCCGAGGAACACGCTCGCCTCGGCGTGCCCGCGCCCGTGCTCGGCGTCCCAGCCGTCGGCGCCGTTGAACCGCACGCCCTCCCCGAGCCGGGCGGGCTGCCTCGTGGCGCCGCCCCACGCGCGCAGGTGGATCTCGTCGCGCCACCCGAGCCCGCCGCTCAGGGCCACGGCGAGCTCCCCGTCGAGGGACCAGACGTCCTGCCGGTCGCCGTACTCCACGTCGTAGCGGAGCCAGATGCGGTGGCGGCCGGTCGCGTCGAGGCGCGCGGTGAGGGCGAAGGACCCGTCGGGGGCGACGTCGACGGCGGCCACCGTGGCGCGGGGGGCCGCGGACAGCGTCACCACCGCGATCACCGCCACGACGGCGCTGACGCCTACCGCGATCTCGATCTGCATACGTCGGCGCCTCCGGGGGTCATCCACGACCTTGCGCGCCAGTGCTATCACGGCGCCGCGCCCCGGGGGCATCCTCGGTGTCGGGGGCGTCGGGCGCCGGGCCCGGGGTGCGGCTCGGCGGTCAGGGGCGCGGCGGGGGGAAGCGGTGCTCGCGCGTGCGCTCGTCGTCGTCGACGGCGCCGCCGGGCGCGGGGGCGTGGGGCTCTTCCTTGTCGGAGAAGTAGCGGTCGACGAGGCCGAGCACGCCCGTGAAGGGGAAGAAGATCCAGCCCACGACGCGGCGCAGGCGCTGAGAGTGGGCGAGGTCGTCGAAGAAGGAGAACACCACCGGCGTCGCCACCAGCGTGAGCAGGAGCGAGAGCGTCTGGCCGCCGATGATCACCGAGCTCATCGCGCGGTTGGTGCCCTGGCCGGCGCCCGACGACGCGGCCAGCGGGACCATGCCGGCGACGAAGGCGACGGTGGTCATGAGGATCGGCCGGAGCCGGTCGCGGTTGCCGATCATCACGGCGTCGGCGCGCGAGAGGCCGCGGCGCCGGAGCTCGCGCATGTGGTCGACCTGGAGGATGGAGTTCTTCTTCACGATGCCGAAGAGCACGAGGATGCCCAGGGTGGAGAAGATGTTCATCGACTGGCGGAGGGTCACCAGCGAGAAGAGGGCGAAGGGCACCGACAGCGGCAGCGAGATGAGGATCGTGACCGGGTGGATCCAACTCTCGAACTGCGCCGCGAGCACCAGGTACATGAACACCAGCGAGAGGATGAAGGCGATGGCGAAGCTCTGCCCCGCGCGCCCGAGCTCCTTCGAGCGGCCCGAGAGCTCGGCCGAGAAGCCGCCCTCCATCCGCTGCGCGTCGCGCGCCGCGTGGAAGCGGTCGATCACCGCCGTCTCCGACGTGCCCGGCCGCACGTTGGAGTAGATCATCACCATGCGCTGGCGCCCGATGCGCTGGATCACCGAGGGCCCGGTGCCCTCGACGAACTCCACCACGTCGGAGAGGCGCACGCTGCGGCCCGGCGTCTGCGTCGGCACCGTCACCTGCTCGATCGTGCGCGAGCCCGTGCGGTAGGCCTCGGCCGCGCGGACCCACACCTCGTACTGCTCGCCGCCCTCGTTGTAGGTGCTCACCTGGAGCCCGCCGACGAGCATGCGGAGCGAGTTGGCGATGTCCGCCGCGCTCACCCCGAGGTCGGCCGCGCGGGCGCGGTTGATGCGCACGGTGAGCTCGGGCTTGCCGATGACCAGCGAGGTGTCGGGGTCGACCACGCCCGGGATGTTGCGCACCTGCGTGAGCATCCCCTGGGCGTAGGTGGCGAGCTTCGAGAGGTCGGGGCCCCGGAGGATGTACTGGATCGCCGCGCTGTCGGCGCTCGACCCGCCGAAGACGTTGACCGGCGACACGAGGATGCGCAGGCGCTCGCGTTCGAAGTGCGGGAGGATCTCGCGGCGGACGCGGTCCATCACGTCCTGCTGGTCGTCGGCGCGCAGGGAGGGCTCGACGAGGCGGACGAAGATCTGCGTCTGGTTGGCGCCGCGGCCCGACGGGTCGCCGGGGGGCGAGCCGGTGGTGGCGACGGTGAGGGCGACGCCGGGGAGCTGGCGCACCTCGCGGGCGAGGCGGTCGGCCACGAGCCGGGTCTGCTCGAGGGAGGTGCCCTCGGGCGCGCGGACGTTGATGTCGAAGCGCGACTCGTCGTCGAGCGGGAGGAAGGTCTTGGCCACCGCCTTGCCGAGCGGCACGGTGCTCATGAAGGTGAACACCAGGGCGATGCCGACGATCCAGCGGCGCCCCATGACGAAGGCCAGGAGCTTCATGTACGCGCGCTCGAGGGCGCCGTAGAGCCCGCCGCCGCCGCCGTGGGCCGCGTGGGCGTACTCCTCAGGGATGCTCCGGGTGCCGGCGCGCCACTCGCGGTAGGATGCCTTCTCCTCGGCGCGGGGCTCGGGGGGCGGGTCCTTCCACTCGGCGTCGAGGGCTTCCTCCTCGTCGAGGCCGGCGAGGGAGTCGCGGCTCGCGCCCTTCTTCGCCTTGAGCCAGCGCGAGGAGAGCATCGGCGTGAGGGTGAAGGACACCAGCAGCGACACGACGATCGCGAACGACATCGTGAAGCCGAAGGACTTCATGAAGCGCCCGACGATGCCGCCCATGAAGGCCACCGGGAGGAAGACGGCCACCAGCGAGAGGGTGGTGGCGAGCACGGCGAGGCCGATCTCGCGGGTCGCGAGGATGGCCGCGCGCCGCGGGGGCATGCCCTTGTCGTCGATGAACTTGAAGATGTTCTCGAGGACGACGATGGCGTCGTCGATCACGATGCCGACGGCCAGGGTGAGGGCCAGCATGGTGATGATGTTGAGCGTGAGCCCCATCGCCTTGATGAGGGCGAAGGTGGCCACGATCGAGGTCGGGATCGCGAGCGCCGCGATGAGGGTGGAGCGGCCGTTCCAGAGGAAGACGAGCACCACGAGGGCGGCGAGGAGGCCGCCGAGGACGAGGTGCTCCTCCACCGCGTGGATGGCGTTGCGGATGAACTCGCTCTCGTCGCGCACCACCTGGAGCTGCAGGCCCGGCGGCATCGTCGGCTGGATCTCCCCGATGCGCTCGCGCAGGGCGTCGATGACCGAGAGGGTGTTGGTGCCCGACTGCTTGCGGATGGAGAGGATCACCACCTCGCGGCCGTTGACCACGGCGTGCGAGGCGGCGTCGGCCTCGCCGTCCTCGGCGCGGCCCACGTCGCGGACGCGGATGGGGAGCCCGGCGCGGGTGGCGACGACGAGCTCGTTCATCTCCTCGACGGTGGCGACGCGGCCCTGGACGCGGAGGTTGAGCGAGCGCTCGCCCTGGGCGACCTCGCCGCCGGGGACCTCGACGTTCTGCGTGGCGAGGGCGCGCTGCACGTCGACGGCGGTGAGGCCGTAGCCCTGGAGCCGCGTGGGGTCGAGCACGACGTTGACCTGGCGCTTGCGGCCGCCGAGCACCGTCACGCCGCCGACGCCCGAGAGCGACTCGATCTGCCGGCGCACGCGCTTGTCGGCGAACTCCGTCAGCTCGCGCATCCCGCGCGGGCCCGAGAGCGACACCAGCATGATGGGCGCCGCGTCGGGGTCGGAGCGCTCGACGCGCGGCTGCTGCACGCCCTGGGGGAGGAGCGAGAGCACGCGGTTGACGCGGTCGCGCACCTCCTGGGCGGCCACCGCGGTGTCTTTCTCCAGCTCGAAGCGCGCCACGACGACCGAGAGGCCCTCGTAGGAGTTCGACCGGAGCTCGTCGAGGCCGGAGATGGTGTTGACCGACTCCTCGATCTTGTCGGTGACCTCGGTCTCCACCTGCTCGGGCGAGGCGCCCGGGAGCACGGTGGTCACGAGCACGACGGGGAAGTCGACGTTGGGGAAGCGGTCGACCGGCAGCCCCCGGATGCTCGCCGCGCCGACGACCACCAGCGCGAGGATGAGCACCCAGGTGAAGACCGGGCGACGGACGCAGACCGCTGCGAGCCACTGCATGGCGGCGCCCCCCTACTGCTCCGCCACCCGGACGCCGTCGCCCAGGCGGGTGAGGTTGTCGGTCGCCACGCGCTCGCCGGCCGCGACCCCGCGCTCGATCAGCGCCGTGTCGCCGTCGCGCTGGGCCACCGTGACCACGCGCTCCTGCGCGCGCCCGTCGGCCACCACGAACACCCGGCTCGTGCCCGCCTCGCTCAGCACCGCGCGCAGCGGCACCGCCACCGCCGCGCGGCGCGTGCCGACGGAGATCCGCGCCGTGGCGAAGAGCCCCGGGCGCAGCGCGCCGTCCTCGTTGGGGATCACCGCCTCGGCGATGAGCGAGCGCGTGTCGGCCCGCACCGCCGCGGAGATGTACCGGATCGTCCCGGCGAACACCCGGTCGGGGAAGGCGTCGACCCGCACCTCCACCCGCTGGTCGCGCTGCACCTGCGAGATGCGCTCCTGCGGCACCTGGATCTCCATGCGCAGCACGTCGGTCTTCACCACGAGGGCGATCGCCCGCTGCGGGGTGACGTACTCGCCGACGTTGATGCGCCGCTCGGCCACCTCGCCGCCGAAGGGCGCGCGCACCACCGAGTCGGAGAGCGCGCGGCTCGCCTGCTGGGCCACCGCCGCCGCCTGCTGGTAGGCGTAGTAGGCCCCGCGCATGTTGTTGAGCGCGCTGCGGTACTGCGCGGTCGCGGCGTCGGACGAGGCCCGCGCCCGCTGGAGCTCCGCGTCGCTGATGGAGCCCGAGCCGTAGAGCTGCTCGGCGCGGCGCCGGGCGTCGTCGGCGATGTCGCGCTGGGCCGCGGCGGCGCGCACCTCCGCGGTCTCCTCGGCGTTGAAGGCGCGGCCGCCCTCGAGCCCGAGGCGCGCGCGCGCCTGGCCGAGCGTCGCCTGCGCCTGCGCCTGCGTGGTGCGGAAGTCGACGTCGCGCAGCCGGATGAGGGGGTCGCCCTCGCGCACGCGCTGGCCGCGCTCGACCAGCACCTGCATCACCCGGCCGGCGACGAGCGGCGTCACCTCGGACTGCATGTCGGCCATCAGCGAGCCGCTGGCCGACAGGACGTCGTCGATCTGCCGCGGGGTCGCCGCGGCCACGCCGGTGCGCACCGGGGCCGTGGGGTCGTTGGACTGCGTGACCTGGGGCTGGGAGCCGCCGCGCTTGCACGCGGGGAGCGCCAGCGCCGCGGCCGCCGCGAGCGCCGCCGCCAGGGCGGCGCGGGGGGTGGGGTGTCGTCGGGGTGTCATGGCCTCTCGGGGGGGAATCGATCGGGACACGAACTATCTGTGCCGGGGTCGGGACTTGTCCAGGGGGAAACGAGAAACTACATCATTTCGTGCGCGTCACGGACGGTGCACGAGTGCGGTGAGACCGAAATCGTTTCCAAAGCATCGTAACCCGATGTATCTGACGGCACCCCCGTAGGAGGGGGCGACAGGCACCCATGATCGAGGCGAAGGTCACGCGGCTGATGGAGATGATCGAGCGCATCATGCGCTCGGCGCATCGGCTCGTGCGGGCGGAGTGCGACGAGGTCGAGCTCACGCCGCCGCAGACCTTCCTGCTGCGGGCGCTGGACGTCCACGGCCCGATGACGCTGCGCGAGCTCCGGGGGCATTTCAACGCCGCCCAGAGCACGATGAGCGAGATGGTGGGGCGCCTCGCGCGGACGGGCTTCATCTCGAAGAAGCCCGACCCGAACGACCGTCGGTCGGTGAAGATCGCAATATCGGCGACCGGGCGCGCCGTGCTGCGCGCGCGGATGACGGAGCTGAAGCGGCGCCACCGCGCGGTGTTCGACGCCCTGTCGCACGAGGACCAGGAGCGCTTCCTGGGCGCCTTCGAGACGATCGTAGAGCTGATGGACCGGGCCGCGCGGAGCGTGCCGGCGGGAGATGACGATGAAGCGTAGCGGGCTGTGGATGTTGATCGTGGCGCTCGCGCCGGGCCTCGGGCTCGCGCAGCAGGCGCCGCAGGCGGAGCGTCCCGCGGGGGCGCAGCCGGCGGCGCAGGCCCAGCCGGCGGCCCAGGCGCCCCCCGCGCCCCCGACGCTCCCGGCCGTGCTCACGCCGGTGCCGGGCGGGATGACGGTCGAGCAGATCGCGGAGCGGGCGATCCGCGCGGCGGCGCAGGTGCGGGCGGCCGACGCCAACGCCGAGGCGGCCGACGCGGCGCGCACCGAGGCGGGGCTCGCGATGATCCCGTCGGTCACGCTCCAGGCGCGCTACACGCGGCTGTCGGAGATCACGCCCCCGCGGCTCAATTTCGGCAGCGCGGCGGCCTTCTGCGTCAGCCCGCAGACGGCGGCCCTCTACGCGGGGACGACGGGCGCCAACGGGCAGGTGACCTGCCTCAACCCGCGCGACTCGGTGGCGCCGCCCTCCACCGGGAGCGCGGGCTTCTCCTTCCCGGTGATCGTCGACCAGTACGTCTTCCACGGCACGCTGACGGTGCCGATCACGGACATCCCCTTCCGCCTCGCGCGGCTCTACGAGGCCGCGGGGCGCACGGCGGAGGCGCGCCGGCTCGACGCCGAGGCCGCGCGCGCGCAGGCCGCCGCCGACGGCCGCGTCGCCTTCTTCGAGTACCTGCGCGGCCAGGGGCAGCTCGCGATCGCCGAGCAGGCCCTGGAGACTGCGCGGCGCCACCGGGAGGACCTCGCGCGCTTTGTCGAGGCCGGCACGGTCGCGCGCGTCGAGCTCCTCCGCGTCGAGGCGCAGGTGGCGGAGACCGAGCGGATGGTGGTGATGGCGCGCGAGGGGCTGGCGGTGGCCGAGGCCAACCTGCGGATCCGCATCCTGCAGCAGCCGGGCGAGCGGGTGACGCTCGGGGAGTCGCTCGAGGCCGCGCCCGACCGCATCCCGTCCAACGTGCAGGACCTCATCGACCAGGCGTGGCGCTCGCGGCCCGAGCTCACGAGCCTGGAGCGCCAGGTGAGCGCGATCGACGCCAACCTCGCGGCGGTGCGGGCGGGCTACTTCCCGAGCCTCGTCGGGCAGGCCAACCTCGACATCGCCAACCCCAACCAGCGCTTCGTCCCGCAGTCGGCGGAGTTCAACACCACCTGGGACGCGAGCCTCATCCTCCAGTGGTCGCCGACGGGGGCGATCCAGAACAGCGCCACCGCCAGCCGCGTGATCGCGCAGCGCGAGGCGGTGCGGGCGCAGATCGGCGCGCTGCTCGCGGGCGTCGAGCTCGACGTGCGGGGCGCGTGGGTCAACGTCCAGGGCGCGCGGGCCTCCATCGAGGCCGCCGGCCGCCAGGTGACCGCGGCCGAGGAGAGCTACCGCGTCCGCCGCGAGCGCTTCGGCGCCGGCAGCGCCATCTCCAGCGACCTCACCGACGCCGAGAACGACCTCCTCCGCGCCCGCTTCGCCCTGGTGAACGCGCACGTCGACCTCCGCGTCGCGCTCGCCCGCCTCCGCCGCGCCGTGGGCACGCCCGAGGCGCGCCGGTAGCGCGTTCCGCCGTAGGCAGCGCCCGCGCGCGGGGGTAGTCTCCGCGCCCCATGACGACCATGCGGACGGACGTGTTTCGCGAGGGCCTCCTCGCGGGGAAGAGTGCCTTCGTCACCGGCGGCACCAGCGGGATCAACCTCGCCATCGCTGAGCGCCTCGCGCGGGCGGGCGCCTCCGTGGCGGTGCTCGGGCGCAAGGCCGACAAGGCCGAGGCCGCGGCCGAGGGGCTGCGCAAGGTGGCCTACGGCGGCGCGAAGGTGATGGCCCTCACCGCCGACGTGCGCGACTACGACGCCCTCGCCGCGCGGCTCGCGGAGGCGAAGGCGGCGCACGGGGAGTTCGACGTGCTGGTGTGCGGTGCGGCGGGGAATTTCCCGGCGCCCGCGGTGGGCATGTCGGCCAACGGCTTCAAGGCCGTCGTCGACATCGACCTCCTCGGCACCTTCAACGCCTGCCGCGCGGCCTTCGAGCACCTGCGCAAGCCCGGCGCCGCGGTGATCAACGTGTCGGCGCCGCAGGCCTTCATGCCGACCGCGCTGCAAGCACACGTCTGCGCGGCCAAGAGCGGCGTCGACATGGTGACGCGCGTGCTGGCGATCGAGTGGGGGCCGGCGGGCGTTCGGGTCAACGCGATCTCGCCGGGCCCGGTGGACGGCACCGAGGGGATGAAGCGCCTGACGCCGAGCGAGGAGGCGAAGGAGAAGCTCGCGGGGGCCATCCCCGTGGGGCGCTACGCGACGCCGGAGGAGATCGCCGACGTGGCCTTCTTCCTCGCGTCGCCGGCGGCGTCGTACGTCAGCGGCGCGGTGGTGGTGTGCGACGGCGGCTGGTCGCTGCTCGGCTCCGGGCACATGCTCGGGTAGGCGGCGCTACGACGCCGCGCGGACGTGGGCCGCGAGCTGCGGGGCCTTCGCGTCGAGCAGGGCGAGCGCGGCCGCGGCGTCCATGCCGTGCGCGACGGACGTCGCGTATTCGTGGAGGTACTGGCGGCGGAGGCGCATCGCCACCGTGCCGCGGCGTAGGCCGAGCGTGTCGAGGGTGAAGTCCGCGCGCTCCCGCTCGGAGGTCGGGCACGCGGCGGTGACCTCCAGCTCCAGCGCGGTGTCGAGCGCGAACCAGTCGTCGCCGACCTCGTAGGGGTCGAGCACGGCCTCGTCGTGGACGCCCTTGCGGAGGTTGACGCTCGCGTCGGCGTAGCGGAGGTTGCGCCATGCGTACGCGAGGCGACGCTGCTTGCGGCGGCGCTTCGGGTCGGGCGGGTGCTTGCTGAGGTAGTGCTCCACCTGCCCGCAGGCGATCCACATCGCGAGCCACCCGCAGCGCTCGGAGAAGGCGCGCCGGAGGTCGGGTTCGAAGGCGCTCCAGTAGTCCCTCGGCTCGGGGCCGCCGCCCTTCGCGTCGAGGGGGTGGGTCGCCAGCCACGCCTCGCCGCGACGCGTGCAACGCTCCGCGAAGGCGCGCGGGCGCTTCGGGCGCGCGACCGGGATCACCCCTTCACCTCGATCCCCTTGCGGCGCAGGCCGAAGGCCCACGTCGCCCAGAATGGGTCGGCGCCCGGCAGCAGCTTCGTCAGCTCGGCCTGGAGCGCGGCGGCCTCGTCGGGCGCCACCTTCGCGCGCTTCAGGAAGTCACCGGCGCGGGCGAGCGCGGCCTCGGCCTCCTTCGAGCGCGCCTCGGCGAGCCCGAACACCGCGCTCTGAAGCCACCCCGTGGCGTCGCCCTGGCGCACCCAGTCGACGCGGTCGACGCGGACGGCGCCGTCGACGACCTGGAAGTTGAAGAGCTGGTCGCGCTTCTCTTCGAAGAGCGGCTCCAGCGACGCGAGGACGAGCGGCGAGTGCGTGGTCAGGATCATCTGCACGTACGGCCGGCCGAGCACGCGCTCGACGGCCTTCACGACCGCGGGGACGATCACCCGCTGCCAGCGCGGGTGCAGGTGCGCCTCGACCTCGTCGACCAACAGCACCATGGTGCCGACGGGCACCCCCCCCAGCAGCTCGGCGCGCTCGCGGTGGCGGAGCCACGTCCACACGAGCATGTACGCGAGCGAGAGGATGCGGCGCATCCCAGCGGACGCCTGCGTCACCGGGATCTCCCCGTAGGGGAGGGCGATGCGCGGGATGCGCCGGACGTCGTCGGTCGTCACGGGCCGCGCCTCCGAGCCGGGGCGCATCCGTTCGGAGGCTTCGGGCGAGAGCGTCTCCAGGAGCGCCGCGAGGAGCTCGAAGTCGGCCGCGTCGCGGCTCGACTGCCAGTCGCGCCAGTCGCGGATGAGGCCCTCACAGAGCTTCTGTGGGGCGTCGAGCGGCTTGCCGTCCCAGATCTCCTGCGGGGAGAAGTTGAGCTGCCCGTCGCGCCGCTCGTCGAGCGTCGCGTCGCGGAGCGGGTCCCACACCGAGTACCCGCCGTCGACGCGGGCGTAGAGCGCGAGCGACGGGGTCCCGACGTTCTTCTCCGACACGGCCCACTCGGTGGGGCCCGCGCCGGCGGGGAGGGTCGCGTGCCGCTTGAAGGCGCGCCGGCCGACCGCCGCCTCCCACGCGATGCGCGGCTCGGACGCGGCGCCCTTGCCGTTGCCTTCGCTGGTGCGGGGACGCTCGCCGACCGCGGGGTCGCCCGCCCATCGGCCCGTGAGCGCCCACCACGCGATGTCGAGCACGAAGGACTTGCCGAGGCCGTTGTCGCCCGTGAGGACGTTGAAGCCGGGGTCGAAGTCCAGCGTCATCGAGGGCGCGGGGCCGACCCGGTTCAACGAGAGGCGCTTCAACATGGCGGGCGCCTGCGGTTCTACGACGGGTCCGCCGTCGCGGGGAAGCGCCTGCTTCGCTACTTCTTCCCGCGGCGCGCGCTCGGCTGCGCGCGGGGCGCCTTCTGCGCCTTCGTCGCGGCGGCCGCCGGCGGCGCGTCGTCGAGCGCGGGCGCGTTGGGCTCCGCCACCACCGGCGTGCTCTCCGCCGCGGGCTCGCTCACCGCGCTCACGGGCTCGGCGTCGCGCGCGGCCCACCACCCCGACAGCTTCGACCAGAGGCCCTGCGCGGCCTTGCGCGACACCACCGCGCCGACGTGGCCGCCCTTCAGGTGGAGCCGCTCCTTGTCGGCCGACCCCGCGCGCTCGACCAGCTCGACGGCGCTCTTCCACGGCACGATGAGGTCGTGCTCGAAGGTCACCGCGAGGAGCGGGCAGCGGAGGTTCTCCAGCCGCACGCGCTCGCCCGACAGCGCGAACTCCCCGGCCACCAGCGACTCGTGCCGGTAGAGCCGGTCGATGTACTCGCGGAAGGCCTCGCCCGGCAGCGACACGTTGTCGTTGACCCACGTCTCGAGCGCGAGGAAGGCGTCGAGCCACTCGGCGTCCCACGCGCGGTCGACGAGGCCCACCAGCTTGGCGAGCGACATCGTCGGGCGCTGCATCAGGAAGGTGCCCTGGAGCAACTGCCACGGCGCGTTGCCGAGGGCCGCCGTCATCGCGCCGATGTCGAAGTTCTCGTTGGCCGCCCAGGTCGACAGGATGGCCTCGTCGCGGAAGCGAACGGGCGCCGCCAGCGTCGCGAGCGAGGCGACGTACTCGGGCCGCACCGCCGTGTGGATCGCCGCCATCGTCCCGCCCATGCAGTACCCGAGGACGTGCGCCTTGCGCCGCTCGGTGGTGCGGGCCACGTGGCGAACCGCGCGCCCGAGGTAGCCGTCGCACACCTCGTCGAAGGTGAGGTAGCGGTCCTCGGCGGAGGGCGTGCCCCAGCGGATCATGTAGACGTCGTGGCCCTCGTTCACGAGGTACTCGACGAAGCTCGACCCCGGGCGAAGGTCGAGGACGTAGTGCCGGTTGATCATCGACGGCACCATCAGCACGGGCGTCCGGTGCTTCGGGCCGCCCTCGCGGGGGCGGTACCGGAGGAGCTCCATCTTGTTCTCGCGGAGCACCACGTCGGCGGGCGTGGCGCCCACGACGGGCTTCGGCCGCGTGAGGAGCCCGAGGAGGTTTCGAAGGCGCAGCGCGCCGCGGTCGTCGGGGGCCGCCGTGCTCACGCGCGGGGCTCCGCGTAGAGCGCTTCGAAGGCCGCGCGGAAGGCCTCGTATACCTTCTTGCGACGCACCTTGAGCGAGGCCGTGAGCAGCCCCGCGTTCACCGTGAGGGGCTCGTGAAACACCTCGAAGCGCTTGATGGACTCGTAGCTCGCGAGCTGGCCGTTCACCTTCGCCACCGACTCCGCGAGCAGCGCGCGGAGCGCCTCGTCCCGCGCCGCGGTGCGCTCGGCGCCGAGGCGCGCGGCCACCTCCGCCTCGTTGGGCCACACGCCCGCCACGAGGAACTTCTTCCCGTCGCCGTAGACCACGACGTGGGCGACGAGCGGGTCGTCGGCGAAGCGGATCTCGATGTTGGCGGGGGGCACGTTCTTCCCGCCCGCCGTCACGAGGATGTCCTTCTTGCGGTCGATGATCTGGAGGAAGCCGTCCTCCGTCCACCGCCCGACGTCGCCCGTCTTGAACCACCCATCGTCGGTGAAGGCCTCGCGCGTCGCGGCCTCGTCCTTGTGGTACCCGCGGAAGACGTTGGGCCCGCGCGCGAGAATCTCTCCATCCTCCGCGAGGCGAAGCTCCACCGACGGCATCGGCTTGCCCACCGTGTCGAAGCGGAAGGCGTCGGGGCGGTTGAGCGTCAGCGTCGGCGACGTCTCCGTCAGCCCGTAGCCCTCGATGATCAGCACCCCGTGCTCGTGGAAGAACTCCTTGATCTCCCGCTTGAGCCCCGCGCCGCCCGACAGGCAGAAGCGCAGCCTTCCGCCCGTGATGCCCGCGAGCTTCTCACGCTGGGCCTCCGGGGTCGGCGCCGCCATCGCCTGCGTCGCGAGCTTCTCCCAGTAGGCCGGGACGCTCATGAAGACGTCGGGCTTCAGCTCCGGGAGGCGCGCGAGCACCGTGGCCGGGTCGCTCATGTAGGTGGTGAAGCCAAGGAGGTTGCCGAGGCCCATCTCGCCGAAGCCGAAGATGTGGCTCATCGGCAGCCAGAGCACGTCGACGCCCGCCTCGGGCAAGAGCGGCGCGTTGTTGCGGAGCCAGTCCTGCGTGTTGGTGCCGACGTTGCGGTGCGAGAGCGGCACGCCCTTCGGGTTGCCCGACGTCCCCGACGTGTAGAGCATCATGCCGGGCGCGTCGAAGTCGGGCGTCGCGAGGAGCTTCTCGAACGCGCCGGGGTTCTCCCGATCGCGCGCCGCGCCGCGCGCCCGCACGTCGCTCCAACGGAGCACGCGGCCCGCGAGGGCGGCGTCGTCGGGCACGCTCTTGCCCTTCGCGCGAAGGCTCGCGAGCACGGCACCCGCGTCGAGGGTGTCGTCGAGGGTGACGATGCGGGCGACGTTCGCGTAGGCGCCCCACGCTTCGAAGATGCGGCCGAGGAGGGCGGGCGTGTCGACGAAGACCACGCGGGCGTCGGAGTGGGAGGCCACGTACGCGGCCTGCTCGGCGGTGCTCGCGGGGTAGATGGGCACCATCACGCCCTGCGCGGCTTGAATGGCCAGCGCGGCGGAGGCCCACTCCACGCGGTTGGGCGCGAAGACGGCGGCGCGGTCGCCGGGGCGGAGGTCACCGCCGGCGAGGTAGGAGGCCACCGCGCGGATCTCGTCGGCGAAGGCGCCCCACGTCACCGGCGACCACGATCCGTCGCGCTGCGGGAGGAGGAAGCGGGCCTTGTCACGGCGCGCGTCGAGCCAGCGGAACACCACCTGCGGAGCCGTCATCAGCTCCAGGAACGGGGTCACATCCATGGGGGTACTGCTCTCTCGGCGCGATCGTACACGCGCGGGCGGGGCGCGGGTCTAGTGCTTCGTCGACTCGAGGTCCGCGAGCTTCTCCTCGATGTCGGCGAGGCGGCTCTGGATCTGGTTGAGCGCGTGGAGCGAGCGCTCCTGGTCGCGGCGGGTCGGGAGGCCCCAGGCGCTCCACCAGGCGTCGGCGAGCTTGTCCGTCGCCGCCTTCGTCTTCATCAGCGCGGTGAACATCGAGCCCGACGGCGTGAGCACCGCGGGGCTCCGGAGCACCTGCTCGGCGTAGCGCGCCGTGGCGTCCTCCCACGCGTCGAAGCCCTTCTTCCACAGGTCCCAGGCGGTCGTCATCATCGCGGCGTCTCCTTCTTCGGGGTGATGCTCCCACGACGGGTACACCCGCCCGCGACGCCCGGTCAAGGGCGATTTGTTGCGTTGCAGCAACGGCGCCCGCACCGGGTTCGCTCGGGGGTGCGGGCGGTGGGCGTTGACACCGTCTCCGCCGCCGCCCTACCCTGCGCCGCGTGCTGAGAAGGACGGCGTTGCTAGTGTGCCTCACCGCGGCCTGCGCGGGCGGGGAGGTCGACCCCCGCGAGGGCCCCGACGCGTCCGCGCCGCGCGACGCCGCGGATGTTGCGGTGCAGCAGGACGCCCCGCGCGACCTGACGTCGCCCTCCGACGCGACGGTGACCGACGACTTCCTCCCGCTGCCCGACGCCTCCGCGGGCGACGCGGCGGTGTGCTCGGGCAACCGCGACAACATGATCGCCCGCAGCGAGATGGCCTTCCTCCTCGGCGCGACGGTGATCTACGCCGTCAACCGCCCGGGGACGACGGTGGAGTCGATCAACACCGCGGCGGCGGCCACCGGGGGATCGCGCGTGTGGGACTTCTCCGCGGCCAACGCGGCGGACACGCGGGTGCTCGACGAGGTGCTCTCGCCGCGCGGGATGTGGTGGGCGTCGAGCTACGGCGACGCCACCTTTGCCGCCGTCATCGACCGGAGCACCAACCTCCTCGGCGTCTACCGCGTGAGCGACGCGGCCCTCGAGCTGCTCGGCACCGTCTCCACCGAGGCCAACCGCACCAACCTCCGCTTCACGCCGCCCGTCGCCGTGCTCCGCTTCCCGCTGCGCGTGGGTTCGTCGTGGGAGCAGACGGTCAACGGGACGGGCTTCGTCAATTTCACCCCGCTCAACAACGTCACCCGCTACGCCAACGTGATCGACTCCGCGGGCGAGGTGTGGACGCCCGCGGGGAGGTTCCCCGCGCTGCGGATGCGGACCGACCTCGATCAGTCGATCCCGCTGACGGTGTTCCGCGTGACGCGCCGGACCTTCACGTTCATTTCCGAGTGCTGGGGCGTCGTCGCCCGCGTCGCCAGCGTCGACAACGAGACCTCCGAGGAGCTTCGCCGTGCGTCGGAGTATCGCCGCCTGGGCCTCTAGCCTCGCGTTGTGCGCCGCAGCGGGGTGCGCGTCGTGGCAGCGGCCGGGTGAACCCCTCGGCGCCCGCCTCGACCCGAGCGTCGGCGCCCGCTACGTCCACGCCGGCGACGGCCGCGCGCTCTACACCGAGGTGCGCGGTGAGGACGGGCCGGGGCGCATCCCGGTGCTCCTCGTCCACGGCTTCGCCAGCAACCACGACGTGTGGGACCCGCTCGAACCCGCGCTGCGCGAAGGGCGCCGCACCATCAACGTCGACCTCCCGGGCTTCGGCTGGTCGTCGCGCACCGAAGGCGACTACTCGCCCGTCGCCCTCGCGAACGACCTCGACGACGTGCTCGCCGCCCTCGACGTCCCGCAGGTGGACGTGGTCGCGCACTCGTGGGGGAGCTCGGTCACGCTCGCCCTCGCGCTCGAGCACCCGCAGCGCGTCCGTCGCATCGTCCTCATCGGGGGCTGGATCTACGACGAGCAGATCCCGCCCTTCTTCCGCTGGGCCGCGCTCCCCGGCGTCGGCGAGATGCTCTTCACCGCGTACTACACCGAGCGCCCCGCCGACCGCTTCCCCGCGGCCTTCGAAGACCCCTCGATCGTCTCGCAGGAGCTCGTCGACGCGATCGAGCGCTCGTTCGACCGCCCCGGTACCTCGCGCGCCGCCCTCGCCGCCGCGCGGGGCCAGCGCTTCCGCCAGCTCCAGTCGCGCTACCGAACGGTGCAGCAGCGGGCGCTGCTGCTCTGGGGCGTCAACGACCACGTCTCGCTGGCGCGCTTCGGCGAGCGGCTCTCCAACGAGCTGCCGCACGCGCGCTACGTCGGGGTTCCGCGCGCGGGGCACTTCCCGATGGTGGAGGCCGCGGGCGCCACCCGCTCGCTCGTGCGGGAGTTTCTCGAAGGGGAGGGGCCGTGAAGCGCGCCGCCCTCTCCGTCGCCGCGTGCCTCGCCACCGCGACGGCCTTCGCGCAGGAGCACCCGACCACGCGCGGCGCCGGCGACGAGCACCGCGCGAGCGAGGCCGAGCCCTACCACGACGCGCCCGGCGTCACGCCGATCGCCGAACCCCCGCGCGACACCGCGGGCGACGCCGACCAGCGCATCCGCATCTCGGGCTTCCTCCGCACGCGCGGGGACTTCGGGCACAACTGGGACCTCGGCCGCGGCCCCACGCCCTCGATGCGCGCCCTCTGGCCCACGCCCTACACCACGGGCGCGGCGGCCAACACGCAGACCAACGCCGACATGCGCCTCCGCCTCGACGTCGCCATCGACGTGGGCTGGGGCGTCTCCATCCGCGGCCGCATCCACGCCCTCGACAACCTGCGCCTCGGCTCGACGCCCGACGGGGACTTCGCTGGCGGCGTCGTCAACCAGCGCAGCCCCGACCGCCCGCTCGACCTGCGGCAGCTCTACGGGCAGGTGCTGCTGCCGTTCGGCGTGCTCACCGCGGGGCGGATGGGCGCGCTCGTCGACTGGGGGACGGGCTTCTTCATCAACGCGGGCAACGGCATCGACGACGACTGGGGCGACGTCGGCGACCGCATCGCCTTCACCACGCCGCTCGCGGGCCTGCTCTGGACGGCGGCCTACGAGATCAGCGCGCCGGGCCCGGCCTCGGACGTCGTGCGGCCGGAGATCAGGCCCCCCTTCGACCTCGACCCGAAGGACGACGTGAGCACCGTCGCCTTCGCCGTCTCCCGCTGGGACCTCCCCGCCACCCGCCAGCGCCGCCTCGCCGCGCGCCGGACCACCTTCAACTTCGGCCTCGTCGGGAGCCACCGCTGGCAGTCGTACGACGTCGCCACCGGGGCCGAGCCGACGATGACCAACGCCATCGCGCGCGACCTCTCCGCGTGGGTGGCCGACCTCTGGCTGCGGCTCGACGTCGGGCCCGTTACGCTCGAAGCCGAGGCGGCCTACGTCGACTTCTCGATCCGCAACCCCTCGCTCGACCCGTCGGTTCGGCTCGACATCGCCCTCACGGGGCGCCAGCTCGGCGGCGTCGCGCGGATCGACTACCGCGGCGGCGACCGCTTCTTCGCGCGGCTGGAGGCGGGCTTCGCGTCGGGCGACGACCGCCCCGGCTTCGGCGCAAGGCCCGGCGCCACCGCGGCGCGCGCGGGCGACCTCGACGGGTTGCAGTTCGACCTCGCGCGGACGCCGCGCGACACGACGATCAACAACTTCCGCTTCCACCCCAACTACCGCGTCGACCTGATCCTGTGGCGGCGCATCATCGGCACGATCACCGACGCGGTGTACCTCCGCCCGATGGCGCGCTACCGCGTCGCGCCGATGCTCACGCTTGAGGGCGCGGTCATCACCAGCTTCGCGGTGGAGGCCAACAGCACGCCCGCCGGCAAGTCGCCGCTGGGGGTGGAGGTCGACATCGGCGCGATGTATGAACAGGAGCACGGCTTCTTCGCGCGGCTCGACTACGGCCTCCTGCTCCCGCTCGCCGGCTTCGCCAACGTGCCGGCGCGCGTCGACCCGTCGCCCGCGCACGCGCTCCACCTCGTCATGGCCTGGCGGTACTGACCCGATGAGACTCGCCTGCTTCGCTTCGTTCGTGTGCGTGATGGGCTGCGCGGCGGCGCCGTCGCCCGTCGAGCCGGGGCCCGACGGCGGGGGCTTCATCCCGCTGCCCGACGTGCCCGACGCGGGCTCGTGCCGCGGCAACCGCGACGGCGTGATCGATCGCGCCGAGGTGTTCTTCCTCCCGGGCGTCGAGGCGCGCTACCGGGTGAACCCTCCGGGCACGCAAGCCCGCGTCGACGCGCACGGCACCATGCGCGCCGACGGAACCCGCGCGTGGGACTTCCGCGACGGCTCGGGGGTGACCGCACCGCTCACGCTGCTCGACGCGCGCGGGCAGTGGTTCGCGGTGCGCTTCCCGACGGCCCAGTACGCGGCGCGGCTCGACCCGCGCGCTGGCAACCTCGGGGTGTACCGGGCCACCGACACCGCCGTCGAGCTCTTGGGCGTGGCGGGCGCGGCGGAGGCCGAGGGGACGCTCGTTCGGTACGACGTCCCCGTGGGGCTGTTGCGCTTCCCGCTGCGCGTGGGCGCGGCGTGGACGGCCGACGCGACCACCGTCGACTCCACCGTGCAGAACACCCCCGTCGCCTCGCGCGACCACTACGACGTCACCGTGGACGCGCGCGGCGAGGTGCGGCTCGCGGAGCTCACGTTCACCGACGCGCTGCGGGTGCGGGTCGAGGTGACGCAGCGCTTCCCCGCGGGGCCCGGCGTGCGGCGCATCCAGTACCTCTGGATGGTCGAGTGCTACGGCGAGGCCGCGCGCATGACCTCGCTCGACAACGAGGTGAACCCCGACTTCACCATGGCTGCGGAATTCCGCCGGCTGGGGCTGTAGCCGCCGCGGGGGCAACGGCGTCGGGCACCGCCCCGCCGTGCGAAGTACATCGGACCTTCAGCGGGCGGCTGTGGCGTTGATGCGCTCGAGCCGTCCAGCGGCGTCGTAGGCGGCGACGATCGTCGAGGCGCCGCGGCTCGCTCGCAGCCCGCCGTCCGTGTCACTCACCGCGAACCCGAGCCGTTCGAGGAATCGGCGCCCCGCCGCGCGCGGGTTGACCCCGCTGATCGCGGGAACGTCGGAGAGGATGCCGGGGACGTAGGCGTCGGGAAGGTCATCGAGCTCGATGCGAAGGCTCGTGACCAGCAGAAACATGGCGCCACCGTTGTACACGCCGACGAAGACGGGGTGTTCGCCGAGGAGCTCCGCGGCGACGTAGGCGAGCTCGTTCGGGTTGACCTCGCTCGAACGGATCTCCGGCTGGCCAAACAGACCCTCGCCCGGGCGACCGGCGCGTTCGCGCAAGCTTGAAACGAGGGGGAGGGATGCGTCCCACTCGACGGCGCCGGGGTTGGCCCACGCCCACAAGAACGAATCGTCCCTCTGCGAGAAGGTGCCGAGGATTTCCACCGTGTATCGGTCGTTACCGATGAACAGGTCGCCCGTGCGGAGGTCGCAGTTCCACGCCTTGCCGCTGCGCATGTCCCCGAGGATTCGGCCGCGCGCTCGCCCGACCAGAACGTGCTCGACCAGCAGCGCCTCCCAGGACGATGAGTTCATCACGGTCGGGGATGGTAACAGCGGGTCCAAATCCGAAGAAAGGGCTGAGACGCACCGCCCACGATCAGACGTCCCCCGCGGAGTTCCGCCGGCGGGGGCTGTAGGATCCGCCGCAGGAGCGGATGACATGGCGAACGTGGAGGTCCCGGGCGACGGCGTGCTCGACTGCGACGCGGTGTTCGTGGGCGCGGGGGTGATGAGCGCGACGGCGGCGACGCTGCTCACCGAGCTCGACCCCTCGCTGCGCGTGGAGGTGTTCGAGCGGCTCGACCGCGTGGCCGGCGAGAGCAGCGACGCGCGCAACAACGCGGGCACGGGGCACTCCGCCCTCTGCGAGCTCAACTACACGCCCGACCGCGACGGCAAGGTCGACGTCGCCAAGGCCGTGAAGGTGATGGAGTGCTTCGAGGTGTCGAAGCAGCTCTGGGCGTGGCTCGCGTCGCAGAAGCGCCTCGACCCCGGCTTCATCTCCTCGGTGCCGCACGCGAGCTTCGTCACGGGCGACGCGGACGTCGACTTCCTCCGCCGCCGCCACGCTGCCCTCACGGCACGTCCGCTCTTCGCGTCGATGCGCTTCTCCGACGACCCCGCCGAGCTCGCGCGGTGGATGCCCCTCGTGATGGAGGGGCGCCCGGCCGGCGGTCCCGTCGCCGCGACCTGGTCGCACCTCGGCACCGACGTGGACTTCGGCGCCCTCACGCGCGGCCTCTTCCGCGACCTCGAGCGCGCCCGCGGGGCCGCGCCGTGGCTCTCGCACGAGGTCCGCGCGATCGAACGTGAGGAGGGCGGCGGGCGCTGGGTGCTCACGGTCGACGACGAGACGCTCCACGTGACGCGGAAGGTGCGGGCTCCCTTTGTCTTCCTGGGTGCGGGGGGCGGCGCGCTGCCGCTGCTCACGGCGTCGGGCATCCCCGAGGCGAGCGGGTACGCGGGCTTCCCCGTGGGCGGGCAGTGGCTGGTGTGCCGCGACCCCGCCACGGTGGCCCGCCACGGCGCGAAGGTGTACGGCAAGCCCTCGGTGGGGACGCCGCCGATGTCCGTGCCGCACCTCGACACGCGCTTCATCGACGGCGAGCGGGCGCTCATCTTCGGGCCCTTCGCGGGCTTCTCGACGAAGTTCTTGAAGGAGGGGTCGTACCTCGACCTGCCGCGCTCGGTGACGGCCGACAACCTCGTCCCGCTGGTAGGAGCCGGGGCGGCCAACCTCGCGCTCACCCGCTACCTCATCGAGCAGGTGACCCAGTCGTTCGAGGAGCGCGTCGAGGCGCTGCGGGCCTTCCTCCCGACCGCGCGCGCCGAGGACTGGCAGCTCACCGAGGCCGGGCAGCGCGTCCAGGTGATCCGGCGCGACGACGAGGACGGCGGGCGCCTGGAGTTCGGCACGGAGATCGTGTCGGCGGCCGACAACTCGCTCGCGGCGCTGCTCGGCGCGTCGCCCGGCGCGTCGACGTCCGTGTCGGTCGCGCTCGACCTGCTCGCCGACTGCTTCCCCGCGCTGATGGCCTCGGACGCGGCGAAGGCGAAGCTCGCGGCGATGGTGCCGTCGTGGGGCCGCGGGCTCGACGGCGACCCGGGGTTGCTCGCCGACGTCCGCGCGCGCTCGCACGCCGCGCTGGGGCTCACGGCGCCGTAGTCGAAGGCCCCTACGCCCACTCCATCACGCTGAACGACACGCCCTGCGGGGACTTCAGGAGCGCGAAGCGTCCGACCCCGTCGAGCCCGTGCACCGGCATGCAGAGCTCGCCGCCGAGCCGCGCGCAGCGCGCCGCGACCTCGTCGATGCCGCGCACCGCGAAGGTCGTCGCCCAGTGCGACGGAACCGGCGGCATCGGCGGCGCGATGCGCATCGCGCCCGCCACGGGGGCGCCGTCGAGCGAGAGCAGGTGGTACGTCATCCCCGGCGCCGGGTGCTCGGCCTTCGCCGTCCACCCGAAGAGCGCCCCGTAGAAGGCCACCGCCTTCGCGTCGTCGCTGGTGAGCGTTTCGAACCACGTCGGGGCGCCGTGGGCCCGGCCGTCGCAGTCGAAGCCGTGCTTGGAGAGCGGCTCCCAGAGCCCGATCATCGCGCCGCAGGGGTCGGTGACGAGGGCCATCCGGCCGTTCTCCATCACCGTCATCGGGGGGTCGCCCTGGCCGCCGAGCGCGACGGCCTTCGCGACCGTGGCCGCGGCGTCGTCGACCCGCACCATCGCGCCGATGACGGGGGGCGTGCCGGGGGGCATGACGTTGGCGTCGAGGTCCATCATCGCGCCCGCGGCGAGGCCGTCGACGAGGATGAGCGAGCCGCCGGGCGCGCCGGGCATCTCGCCGTACGTCCAGCCGAGGAGCCCGGCGAAGAAGTCCCTGGCGGCGTTGGCCTTCGGGGTCATGAGGTTGAGCCAGCAGAAGTCGTGGGTCTTGCGCGGTCCGGTCGTCATCGATGGGCTCCTTCGAGGGCTTCGACCTCCGCGCGTCGGGAGACTCATCGGTCGGGCGGTGCGATTTCTTCCCCGCGCAGGATGCGCGCGATGGGTTCGGCGAGGTCGTCGGGCAGCGGGCTCGCCACCTCCAGCGCCGCGCCGCTCGACGGGTCGGTGACGGCGAGGCGCTCGGCGTGGAGCGCGAGGCGCGCGAGCCCGAAGCGCGCGCGGTACTCGCGGTTGAGCGGGCCCTTGCCGTAGTTGGCGTCGCCGAGCACGTGGTGCGACGCGAACGCGCAGTGCCGCCTCACCTGGTGCGTCCTCCCCTGCACCGGCTCGACCCGCACCAGCGAGCACCGGGGTTCGGCGCGCGACCACACGGGCTCGACGTGGCTCTGCGCGTCGCGCCGCACGCCGCGCTCGTCGTCGAGGGCGTGGTCGACGTCGAAGCCCGCCTTCACCTGGCCCCGCACCAGCGCGAGGTAGTAGCGCCGGCTGCCATCGAGCGCCGCCTGCCACGCGCGCAATGCCTCCGCGCCGCGCGCGAAGAGGAGGACGCCGCTGGTGCCGCGGTCGAGGCGGTGGACGGGCGACCAGTCGGGCCCGAGGGCCTCGCGCACGATCGTGACGGCGCTGCGCTCGCGGGTGCGGGTGAACGACGAGTTGTGGACGAGGAGCCCCGAGGGCTTGTCGACCGCGACGACGTCGGCCGACGCCCAGAGCGTCGGGAGCACGCGGTCAGCGGGCGGCCGCGGCGGCCTGGTCGATGCGGAGGGTGAGCTGGCGCTCGAGGGTGTTGAGCGCGGTGAGGTAGGGCCCGCGGCGGTGCGAGACGAGCGCGGTGATCATCTTCACCTCGTAGAGCGCGTCGTCGTAGCGGGTCTGCTCGAGCGCGCGCTCGAGGCGGAAGCGGTGCGCGGTGTACTCCTCCTCGAGGCGGGCCTTGAGGGAGTTGGCGCGGCGTGTGGCCTCCGCGGCGGCGTCGGGGTTGGCGGCGGCGCGGTAGCACGCGGCGGCCTGGGCGTAGTAGGTGACGGCCTCGACGCCGTCCTGCGTGCGGAAGGGCATCCGCTCGGACTTCGAGAGCGCGATGCGCGTGCTCTCCTCGGCGGTGGAGACGACGAGCGACGGGTCGGCCTGCGGGCAGGGGCGGTTGAGGTCGTCGAAGAGCTGCGGCGGCGGGGTGTTGACGCGGCTCGGGGGCTGGAGGCTGTTGGGCTCGGAGAGAAGCGTCCAGCCGGCGAGGCCCATCACCACCACGGCGGCGACCAGGAGCACGGGGGAGACCTTCTCCTCCTTGTCCTTCTTCTCCTTCTTCTCCTTGGCGGCCGCGCGGGCGCCGTCGGAGAGCACCATCCGCACCTGGCCGACGACGAGCGAGCGGCCCCAGGCCACCATGCCGCGGTCGAAGGGCGCGTTGTCGAGGAGCGTGGGCGTCGCGACGCCGCGCGCCACGGCCACCCAGCACCCGTCGGGCCGCGGCGAAAGCAGGAGGTGCTCCGGCGAGAACTCCGGCCGGTCGATCATCACCTGGCACTTGGTCGACGTCCCCACGACGACGCGCTCGTCGGTGAGCGGGAAGTTCTGCACCGTGCCGTCGGGGAGGTAGACATCGAGCTGCGGCGTGGGCATCGCGGGGTGCTCCTAGATTCCGTGGCCCGACGCGATGTTGACCGCGAAGGGCCCGAGGATGATGAGCATGATGGTGGCGAAGATGAGCATGAGCGGCCCCATCATGAGGACGCCGGCGCGCGCCGCGCTCTCCTCCGCGGCGACGCTGCGCCGCATGCGGAGCATGGTGGCCTGGATCTGGAGCACCTCGGCGAGGGGGTTGCCCTTCTCCTCGGCCTGCACCACCGAGGAGGTGAAGTCGCGCACGGCCTCGGTGGGGCAGCGGTCGGCGAAGGCGAGCAGGGCCTGCTTGCGCGTGCGCCCGAGCTCGAGCTCCTGGAGGATGCGGTTGAGCTCCTCGTAGATGGCGTCGCGCTTGTCGGCCGTCTTCTCCGTCACCTGCCGCATCGCGCCGGGGAAGTCGAGGCCGGCGCTCATGGTGAGGGCGACGAGGTCGATGGTGTGGGGGAGGCCGCGGTTCACCTGCTTGAAGCGCCGCTCGATCTCGCCGGTGACCTGGAGGTGGGGCATGAGGCCGCCGAAGGCCGCGAGCATGAGGACGAAGATGCCGCCGATCTGCGCGTAGGCGTCGAGGGCGAGGCCCACCGCGAGGAAGGCGAGCGAGCCCATGAGGCTGAGGGCGAGGTACTCGTCGGCGGTGAGGCCGAGGTACTCGCCGCCGTGGCGGATCATGGTGTTGATGCTGTCGCGCGTGCCCTCGATGGGGAGGGCGGCGATGCGGGCGGCGATCCAGCGCATCGCGGGCTCGATGGCGGTGAAGGGGCCGCCCTCGTCGAGCGCCGCCTTGCGCTTCATGCCCTTCACGCCGACGTCGGGCTGGATCTCCGCGGGCGTGAGGGCGAGCTGGTAGACGAAGAGCGCGAGGCCCAGGGTGAGGAGGCCGAGCGCGAGGTACTCGAAGAGGACGGTCGTCTGGGTCATCGCGGCAACGCTCCCTTCAGATGTCCACGGCGAGGATCTTCCGCGCGAGGAAGACGGCGGCGATCCAGAAGGCCACGGCCACGACCCAGATGATCCCGCCGATGAAGGTGGTGTTGAGGGGCGTGAGCCACTGGGGGTCGATCCAGTTGAGGATGCCGATGAGGATCGGCGGCATGATGCCGAGCACCCACGCCTGGGCCTTGCCCTCGGCGGTCTTGGTGCGGACGACGCCTTCGAGGCGGGCCATCTCGCGCAGGGTGGCGGCGGCGGTCTCGAGGATCTTGGGGAGGTCGCCGCCGGTCTGCCGGCCGATGAGGACGGTGGTGAAGGCGCCCGCGAACGCCCGGGACCCGACGCGCGCGCCCATGTTGAGGATGGCGGTGTCGAGGGGCATCCCGAGCTGGTTCTCCTTCATGGTGAGCTCGAGCTCCTCGCGGATGGGCGAGCGCAGGAGCGTGGCGCAGTTGCCGAGGGCGTCGCCGAGGGAGGGGGAGGCCTTGAGCGCGTTGGCGAGCGCCGTGAGGAAGGTGTCGAGCTGCTGCTCGATCTTGTCCTGGCGCTTGTTCTTGGCGTCGATGAGCCAGATCTTGGGGCCGATGGCGATCAGCGGGAGGAAGATGAGGGAGACGGGCTCCTCGAGGACGAAGTGGACGGTGATCGTGGCGAGGGCGAGGCCGATCTGCCAGTTGACGATGTACTTCCCGGTGGGCTCCTGGATGAAGAGGGCCTTGAGCTCGGCGTCGATGTGCTTCGCGTAGTCGTGGTAGAGCTTCGCGAGGGGGCTCTCCGGGTCGGTGACGGAGATGTAGAGCGCGAGCCCGACGCCGCCCGCGAGCATGAACACCGAGAGCCAGCCGAGCAGCGAGGTCTGCGCCGAGGGGTTCACAGGTAGTCCCTCCCTTGCACGAGCCCGAGCGAGATGAAGAGGTCGAGGAAGGACGGCAGGTACCCGGTGGGGCGGTACTCGCCGAGCACCTTGCCCCCATCGCCCGTGCCGGTCCGGACGAACTCGAAGATCGGCCGCAGGGTGACCTCGAAGTTGTCGTCGAGCCCCGTGACCTCGGTGATGGCCGTGACGCGACGCGAGCCGTCGGAGAACCGCGACTGCTGCACCACGAGGTGGACGCTGTTGGCGATCTGCTCGCGGATGGCGCGGGCGGGCAGGTCGAGGCCCGACATCAGCGCGAGCACCTCGAGGCGGTTGATGGCCTCGCGCGGCGAGTTGGCGTGGGTCGTGGTGAGCGACCCGTCGTGGCCGGTGTTCATCGCCTGGAGCATGTCGAGGCACTCGCCGCCGCGGCACTCGCCGACCACGATGCGGTCGGGGCGCATGCGGAGGGCGTTCTTCACGAGGTCGCGGATGGTGTACTCGCCCTTCCCCTCCATGTTGGCGGGGCGCGACTCCAGCGACACCACGTGGGGCTGCGTGAGCTGGAGCTCCGCGGCGTCCTCGATGGTGACGATGCGCTCGTCCTTCGGGATGGCGCCCGAGAGCACGTTGAGCAGGGTGGTCTTGCCGGAGCCGGTGCCGCCGGAGATCACCACGTTCTTCTTCGCGATGACCGAGCGCGTGAGGAAGCGCGCCATCTGGTCGGTGAGCGAGCCGTAGTTGACGAGGTCGGTGAGGGCGAGCGGGGTCTTCGAAAACTTACGGATCGTGATGCACGAGCCCTTGATGGCCAGGGGCTTGATGACGGCGTTGACGCGCGAGCCGTCCTTGAGGCGCGCGTCGACGAGCGGCGTGCTCTCGTCGATGCGCCGGCCGAGGGGCGTCACGATGCGCTCGATGCAGCTCCGCACGGCCTCGTCGTCGGTGAAGCGCGCGTCGGCCCGAACCAGCTTCCCGCGGCGCTCGACGAAGATCGTCTGCGCGTCGACCACCATGATCTCCGAGATGGCCCCGTCGGCGAGGAAGCGCTCGAGCGGCCCGAGACCCAGCGCCTCGTCGGCCATCTCCTGCATGAGCTGCTCCTGGTCGGTGCCGGGGGGCAGCTCGGGCGCGACCTGGGCCACGATGCGCTTGAGCGCCTCGCGCACCTTCGGGCGCATCACGTTGTCCGCCATCTTCGACCGGTCGAGGACGGCGAGGTCCATGTTGTCGAGCAGCAGGCGGTGGATGCGCCGGCGCAACTCGACGGGCACGTGCATCGTGCCCGAGGTGCCCATCGCGGGCGGCGGCGGCGGCCCCCCCGACACCTGGCCGGGCATTACGGTCGCAGCGCGCCCGCGGGCGCCCGCCCCGTTGGGCGGCGCGGCCATCGTCTGCGCGAGGGGCCCCGCGGGGCGACCGCCGGGGATGGGCGGGAGGTTGGGCACGCCGGGGGGCCCGGCCGCGGGCGCGGCGCCGTTGGCGCCCTGGCGCACCACGCGGATGACGTAGGGGCCCACCTGCACGGGCGTGCCGTAGGGGACGGGGAGCTCCGAGCGGAAGACGCGCTGGGTGCCGACCTGCGTGCCGTTGCTCGACGAGTCGCGGACGACGATGGCGCTCGGCTGGATGTTGATGGTGACGTGGCGCCGGGAGATGTCGGGCGACGCGAGCACCACGGTGCAGGTCTCGTCGCGCCCGATGGAGATCTCGCCGCCCGACGGGACCATGTAGGTCATCGGCGGGGCGTTGGGGGTCTCGATCGAGAGGAGCACCTGTTCCATGGCGTTGCCGTGCGCGGGCCTCAACGGCCGCAGCGGGTCGACGCGCAGGAGAAGCCGGGCATCGGCTCCTGCACGTAGCGGATCCGCTCGACCGGGAGCGTGAAGGAGCGGCTCGTCCCGGACGTGTCGCTCATGTCGATCTTGACGGACAGCGCGAGGCGCGCGGTGCGCGGGAAGCGCCGGGGGAGCTGGATGCCGGTGATCCGCTGGGCCATCGGGTCGGGCGGGCCCCCGCCGTCAGGCACCGGGAGCGACAGGATGCAGAGGGGGGTGCCGCCCGGGTCGTTGGTGCCGTTGCGCACCGTGCCCGAGTAGATCTGCTCGGTGCCGTTGAGCACGGTGACGCGGAAGTTGGTCGTCTCGAAGAGCTCGTCGCGGTAGACGCGCACGAAGAGGATCGGGTTGACCCACACGGTGATCATCCCGTCGTCGTGCTCGTACTTGGCCCCCTCCACCTGGCAGAAGGTGACCTCCGGCGCGCAGCCCGCGGGCGCGAGCCCGACGATCGCGAGCAGGAGCGTCGAGAGGGCGCGGCGGAAGGGGGGCAGGGCGGGCCTCATCGGTACTGCGCTCCGGTGGCGTCGTAGAGCCGCACGTCGTCCATGTCGCCGGAGAACTGCTCGTACTGCCGCAGGGCCTCGGCGACGCGGTCCTGCGCGGAGCGGGAGATGCCCTCGACCACGGTCGGGACGATGAAGATCATGCCCTCGACCTCCTGCTCGATGTTCTGCTCGGAGCCGAAGAGGTACCCGAGGATCGGGATCGAGCGCAGGCCCGGGAGGCCCGCGGTCGCGTTGGTCTGCCGGCGCGAGCGGAAGCCCGACATGATGATCGACTGGCCGAGCTGGAGGTTGACCAGCGTCTGGAGCTGGGAGACGTCGCGGCCGGGGAGGTCGGCGCCCGACTGGTTGAGGTCGGAGATGTCGCAGTCGACGCGGATGTCGATGCGGGAGCTCTGCGGGTCGAAGCGCGGCGTGATCTTGATCGTGGTGCCGTACTCGATGCTCGCCAGCGTGGCGCCGCCGTTGCCGGCGACGAGCCGCGCGTTGAACTCCCCGCCGTTGCGGTAGCGCGCCTCGGTGCCGTTGGCGGTGATGAGCGTCGCCTGGCGGAGCACCCGGGCGAAGCCGCCGTTGGAGGCGAGGTCGAGGCGCGGCAGCGGCTGGTTGGTGAGCGTCGCGCGGGCGAACTGCACGCCCGGCGGCACCGACTGGGCGCCGAGCGGCGCGATGGTGTTGAAGGTGGAGTCGAAGCGCCAGTTCTCCGCCGAGCCGCCGATGTACGCCGGCCACGAGAGCCCCACCTGCCGCTGCGAGTTGGTGCGGAACTCCACGAAGTACAGGTCGAGCCGCACGTTGATGCGCCGCTCGACGATCGTCGGGTCGACCGACACCAGCGACTCGACCTGCCCCTGGTAGAGCGTCGCGATCTGCGCCACGCGGCGCTGCTGCGCCTCGGAGGCCACGCCGCCCTCGAGGTAGAGCCGCGCGCCGAGGCGCCGGATCTGCACGCCCGTGTAGCCCTCGAGCAGGCTCTCGATCTCGGCCTGGACGGCCTCGGGGCGCCGCGGGAAGACGGTGATCTGCAGGTTCTCCTGCTGGCCGCCGGCGTGGATGAGGAGCAGCGTGGTGGAGCCCGCGCGCTGGCCCACCACGATGATGCGCCCGTCGGACGACGTGCGGACGTCGACGATGCCCGGCGTCCCCTCGGAGAACTGCCGGATGTCGCTGAGCGGCACCACCACCTGCTCGCCGATGGCGAGCGAGAGGTCGCGGCCCGCGCCGCGGCCGCCGGGCTGGGCCTGGGGCTGCTGGGCGAGGGCGACCGCGGGCGCGGCGAGGCCCGCGGCGGCGAGGGCGATGCAGAGGGCGTACGAGGCGAGCGGGCGGCGGGTCATGGTGCTGGCGTGCGGTGCTCGGTGGGCGGTCAGTTCAGGGGGTTGCTCGGGCCGATGCGCTCGATGATCTGCCGGCGGCGCCGCGAGATCTGCTGGCGGCGCACGGGCTCGAAGATGTCGTCGATGCCCGTCTCGGGGACGTTCTCGATGATGGCGATGTCCTCGGGGTTGCGGAGCACGAGGGTGAGGCCCGAGTGCCGCCCGCCGGCGCCGCCGCGGTCGGCGACGTACGTGAGGAGCTGCGCCTCCTCCATCGAGACGCTGAGCGTCACCTGCGAGATCTCCTGCGGCTGGTTCGACGGGTTGGCCTGGCCGTTGACCTGCTGGCGCTGGGCCTCGCCGCCGGTGTCGCGGCCCGCGGCCAGCACGAGCACGTTCTGGAGCAGCGGGATGGTGACGCGGTCGTTCTCGTTGCCGGTGCGCGAGAGGGTGCCGAGGACGTCGACGCGGTCGCCGGGGCGGAGGAGCCCGCCGAAGGAGTTGGTGATGTCCGCGCGCACCGTGATGGCGCGCATGCCGTTGCTCACCAGGCTCGACAGGTCGCGGCGGGCGTCGGAGGCGGTGGCCAGGTCGGTCCACATCACCGTCTGGTTGGCCTTGAGCCCCATGCTCACCCGCACGCCGATGATGCGGCGCAGGTCGGAGTAGCGGATGAAGCGGTCTTCCAGGTAGGCCTGCGGGATGTACCGCTGGCCGAGCATGTTCTCGGTGAGGGCGGTGCCCAGGGGGATGTCCTGGACGGCCACCAGCACGGGGATGGGCGTGCCGCCCGACGCCTCGTTTTCGAAGCGCTTCTTGTACATGAGCAAGAAGACCAGCCCGAGGACCGCGGCCCCGATGGCGATGAAAAGCGCCTTGGTGTTCATCCGTCACCCGTCGTGAGAAGTGCGCGCAACGGGACGGGAGACTAGAACGAACCCCGCGCGCGGCACAACGCCTTCCCACACGCGGGGGAGTGGGAGCGTTGTGACCGGCCCCGCGCGGAGGGCGCGACGCGTCGCGACGTCGGGGCGCTACGCGTGCGTGCGGCGCGCGGCGGTGATGAGGTCGTCGGCCTCGAGGTCGACGCCGACGAAGGCGAGACCGACGCCGACGACCTCCCCCTCGGGGCCGCGCGCCCGCGCCGCGTGGCGGACTTCACAGAAGCACGCCATCTCCCACGAGCCGTCGGGCACCGCGAAGATCACCCGCACCCGTTCACCGGGGGGGTACGGGTCGGGGGTCTCCAAGAAAAGCCCCCCCGGGGAGATGTCACGCCCCAGGCAGCGGCGCAGGCCGAAGGGGCCTTCTACCAGCACGGGGAAGGCCAGCCGGAGCCGCGGGGCGGCGCGTCGTTCGGGCTTCACGGGGGTGGATCGTAGGCCGCCGGGGTGCGGGGGAGGCAACTTCCGGGAGTGAGGCAGCGGGCGGGTGTGGAGAGCGTCTTGACCCCGCGCGCACTGCGCACGTACGTTGCGGGGGCAAAGACGGATCGGCGCGTTCGGCGCGCGCCGGGCCGGTGGTTCGCACGCGCCCCCGCGGCGCTCCCGTCACGAGGAATCAGGATGAAGCTCGTCGCAGCAGGGTTGTCAGATGTCGGCCGGGAGCGGGACCACAACGAGGACTCGTACGCCGTCGAGGACGACCTCGGGCTCTTCATCGTCGCCGACGGCATGGGCGGCCACCAGGCGGGCGAGGTGGCCAGCGCCCTCGCGATCAGCACGGTGGTCGACCACGTCCGCACGCACCCGGGCGGCGACCGCGTGGCCGCCCTCGCCGACGCGGCCCGCATGGCCAACGCCCGCGTCATCGAGGAGGGCGCGCGCAACCGCCGCCGCAAGGGCATGGGCTCGACGCTCGTCGCGATGATCCGCGACGGCGAGGACATGGGCATCGCCCACGTCGGCGACTCGCGCTGCTACCGCCTCCGCGACGGCAAGCTCGAGCGGATGACCCGCGACCACTCCCTCATCGAGGAGCTCGCCGGCGACGACCCGATCGCCCACGCCGCGCTCGGCAGCTACTCCAACGTCATCACCCGCGCGATCGGCACGGCGCCCGACACCGAGGCCGACACCCGCCGCGAGGCCCTGCGCGCGGGCGACCTCTTCCTGCTCTGCTCCGACGGGCTCTCCGGCGTCGTGAAGGACCCGGAGATCACCCGCCTCCTCGCGCCCGCCGACGGCGACCTCATGGAGCTCTGCAAGGCCCTCATCCGCGCCGCCAACGAGAACGGCGGCCCCGACAACATCACCGCCATCCTGGTGCGCGTCGAAGCCTGAGGCCGTGGCCCCGGCCGTGGCCCGCCCCGCGCCCGCCCTCGCCCTCACCCTCGCCTCGCTCGCCGCCGCGTACGCGCTCGCCGCGACCGATTCGCTCTACGCCCTCGACGCCGCCGGGGTGCGCGCCGCCCTCCACGCGGGCCCCGCGCTCGGGGTGCCCGCCGCGTGGTTCGCGATGCGCTTCGCGGCGGGCCTGGCGCTCGCGCTGACGCTGGGCGCGATCGCGGTGGGCGGAGCTTCCGACGCGCTCGGCCGCTGGGGCGCCACCGCGCCGCGACGTGTGGTGCTGGTGTCGGCGCCGCTCGCGCTCTCGGCGCTGTCGCTGACCTTCGAAGACGCGTTGCGCCGGCCGGGCTTCGTGGCGCTCTCGCTCGGCGCGTCGGCGGCGTTGGCGGCGTACCTCCGCGCGGGCGAGGCGCCGCCCGAGCCCCCCGAGGAGGGCTGGCGCGCCGACGCGCCGGTGTTCGCCGTGATGGCGCTGCACGCGGCGGCGTTCACGTACCTCGCGGTCGAGCGCGACCGGGGTCTGTGGTCGGCGACGGTCGACCTCGGGATCTTCAAGGAAGCCCTCTGGCACACGCTCCACGGCCGCGCGCTCTACTCGCCGACGGTGGGCTACAGCTTCCTCGGCGAGCACTTCGCGCCGGTGCTTTTCGCGGTGGCGCCGCTCTACGCGCTCTGGCCGACGAGCGCGTGTCTGCTGTTCCTTCAAACCGCCGCGGTGAGCGTGACGGGCTACCCCGTCTACCGCCTCGCGCGCGACCTCGGCCTGCGGCGCGCGACGTCCACGGCCCTCGTCGCCGCGATGCTCGCGTCGCCGCCGCTCCACACCGCGCTCCTCTACGACTTCCACATGGACCTCCTGGCCCTGCCCGCGCTGGCCTGGCTGGTGTGGGCGCTCCACCGCCGCGCGTGGGCGGCCGCGGCCGTGTCGCTCGTCGCGCTCGTGTCGGTGAAGGAGGACATGTTCATCCCCGCGCTCGCGGCGCTCGGTGCGGCGACGCTCGCGGGCGACCGCGCGGTGGCGAAGCGGACGGCGCCGATGGCCCTGGCCGCCACGGCGTACTGCCTCCTCGCCATCACGGTGTGGATGAAGCGCTTCGGCCCGCCGCCGGGCGTGCCCGAGTACATGCACGACGCGTCGCTGCCGGCGGGGACGTACAAGTTCCTCCGCAGCTACCGGCACCTGGTGGGCGAGGGGAACCCGCTGCTCACGCTGCTCCGCCACCCGCTGCGCTTCGCGACGTACGCCTTCAGCGGGCCGCGGCTCACCACGCTGCTCAACTTCCTCCTGCCGCTCGGGCTCCTCCCGCTGGCGGCGGGGCGGCGCGCGGTGCTCCTCGCGCCCCTCGGCGTGGTGCTCCTCTCCGACAACCGCGAGATCGTCGCGCTCCACTACCACTACAGCGCGATCCAGCACCCCGGGCTCTACCTCGCGGCGGCCTACGGGGCGTCGGCGGTGGTCGCGCGTTCGAAGCGCCCCGGCCGCGCGTCGCAGGCGGTGGCGGCGCTGCTGGTGGTGGGCACCGTGGTGACGCTCGGGATGCACCCGGCGAGCGTGTGGGCGCGCACGTACTGGCGCGACCGGCGCGCGGGGACGGCCCACAGCGAGGCCGTCGACCGATTGCTCGCGCGCGTCCCGCCCGAGGCCCCGGTGACGGTGACCACCTTCGTCGGCGCGCGGACGTCCAACCGGCCGTGGTCGGCGGTGTTCCCCCGCGGGATCGAGCGGGCGGAGTGGGCCCTGGTGGATTTGCAGCGCCCGCCGTGGCCGCTCGATACTGGCGTCCGCGACGAGTTCGTCCGCGGGCTGATGCGCGGGCCGTGGGGCGCCGTCGCGTGGGAGAGCGGCGCGCTGCTCATCCACCGCGGGGCCGACCGCGCGCGCAACGGCGAGGCGATCCGCGCGCTCTTCGCGCGGCGGCGCTACGAGGTGGAGGCGGTGGAGCAGACCGACTTCCCCGGCTGCGTCGTGCGCGACCCGCGGGCGGTCGACGGGTGGGCCCGCGTGGTGGGCGCCGACGACCCGCGCGCGCCGGGCCGCGTGGTGTTCGGCACGGGCCTGCGGCTGATGCGCGGGCGCTACCGGGCGAGCTTCCGCCTGCGCGCGGTGCCCGAGATCAACGCCGACGAGCCCATCGGATCGGTGGACGTCTTCCGCCCCGGGGACCCGCCGCTCGCGTCGCGGGAGCTCGCGCCCGAGGACTTCCCCGACGACGACTGGCACGACGTCGGCGTCGACTTCGAGGTGACCGCCCCGAGCACCGACCGCGTGGAGCTCCGGGTCCACACGGCACGGCGGTGGCTGCTCGGCGCGGACTCGATCGCGCTCACGTCGCCCGACGAGGACGCGGTCGTGCGGCAGATGCTCCTGCGGTGAGCGCGGGTCAGCGGCAGGCGGGGAGGGTGGCGGCGGCGCCGTTCCAGAGGGTGCCGGCGGCGAGGAGGGAGGCGCGGCCGGCGCCGTCGAACCACGTCTGCATCGAGGCGTCGTCGCGGGCGTAGCGCTCGAGGAAGGCGACGGAGAGCGTGCGGAGCGCGGCGAGGCGGCTGTCGAGGGGCGCCGCGCCGCCCGAGCAGGCGACGCAGGCGAGGCCGCAGCCGGGGTCGACGAAGTTCATGTGGCCGAAGTCGCGCAGGGGCCACACCGTGACGGGCACGGAGGTGGGCGCGGCGGAGGCGAAGGCGCGGTAGTCGCTGGTTTCGGGCGCGCAGGTCTGGCCGAGGGAGGCGCAGCGCGACTGGGTGGCGCCGAAGAGCCCGAGCGGGCGCCGCAGCTCGCCCATGCGCTCGGGCGCGATCGAGGGCGTCGCGTCGGTGATGCGACCGAGGGGCGAGGGGTTGTCGTCGACCGGGTCGAGCGCGAGGCAGGCGTCGAACTCCGCGTCCGCGAGCACCGCCATGATCGCCCCCTTGCCGCCGAGCGAGTGGCCCATCGCGATCGCGCGCGTCGCGTCGGCGCGGACGGCGGGCGCGCCCGGCGGCGAGCCGCTGGCGAACGCGCGGCGCGCGGCGGAGAGGGCCGCGGGCACGTCGCGGTGGTCGACGCTCAGGAGCGACCCCGGGTAGTTGACCGAGGCCACCACGTAGCCCCACGAGGCGACGTGCGCGAGCAGCGCGTTGTAGTTGCTGACGCTGAGCTGGAAGCCGTGCGCGAACACCACGAGGGGGTAGCGCTCCGTGCCCGCCGTCATCGGGTAGAAGACCCGCGCGTCGCCCTGCGTCCCGGTGATGGCGCCCGTCCAGATCGCCACGCGGTGCGGGCCCGGCATGGACAGGTCGCGCATCGGCGCGGGCGCGTCGGGGGCGGGCGCATCGGGCGGCGCGGGCGCGTCGGGCGGCGCGGGCGCGTCCATCGGCGCGGGCGCGTCCATCGGCGCGGGTGCGTCGGGCTGCGCCGGGGCGTCCATCGAAGCCGGGACGTCCGCCGCCGGTGCGTCGGGCGCGGATGCGTCCGGCACGGGCGCGTCGGGGGCCGCGGGGGCGTCGGCGATGTCCTCAGGTGCGGCGTCGGCGCGCGCGGCGTCGACGGCGCCGATGACGTTGTCGGGCGTGCACCCGAGCGCGGCGAGGAGGGCGAGGGCGAGCGTCGGGGCGGGCGTGCGCATGGCGATGGCGGAGACTCCTACACCGCTTCGATGCGCGACGCGAGCGGGCGGCGGCGTCAAATCCCGGCGAGGTGGCGCGCGTCGTTGAGGGCCGCCACGCGCGCGGCGCCGTCGGCGCGGAGCTCGAGGCGGTGCAGGCAGCAGTTGTCGGTGGCGAAGGCGACGGCGGCCTCGGGCGTCTGGAGCAGGTGGCGCAGCATGTGGTGGATGGCGACCCCGTGGCTGACGACGACGACGCGCTCGCCGCCGTGGTGCGCGCGGAGCTCGTCGAGGAAGCGGCTCACCCGCGCGTGAACATCGCGGTGCGACTCGCCGCCCGGGGGGCGGTAGTCGGGGCGTCGCTCGGCGATGGCGCGCCAGCCCTCGGGGTCGCGCGCCTGCACCTCTTCGAAGCGGACGCCGACGAAGTCGCCCATGTCGCGCTCGCGGATGCGCTCGGTGACCACGGGCTCGAGGCCCGCGCGGAGGCACAGCGGCGCGGCGGTGGCGCGCGCGCGGACGAGGTCGCTGACGTACACCGCGTCGGGTCGGGGCGCGGCGAGCGCGTCGGCGACGGCCTCGGCCTGGCGCCGCCCCCGCTCGGTGAGCGGCGAGGGCCCGTGCCCGGTGAACATCTTGTCGCGGTTGCCTTCGGACTCGCCGTGGCGGACGAGGATGAGGTCGAGCGGGATCATGGCGTGGCTCATCTCCGGCGCGGCTCCGGGGGCGTCGCGGTGCGGCCGTCCTCGGGCCACGGGTGGCGCGGGTACTTGCGGCAGAGCTCCTTGCGGATGCCCGGGTAGTGGCGGGCCCAGAAGCCCGCGAGGTCGGTGGTCACCTGCACCGCGCGGTGGTTGGGCGCGAGCAGGTGGAGCACCAGGTGCACGCGGCCGGCCGCGACGGAGGGGCCCTGCGCCATGCCGAAGAAGTCCTGGAGGCGCGACTCGACCCAGGGCGGGCGCGCGGGCTCGTAGTTGACCTTCACGCCGCGGCCGCCGGGGAGCTGGACGCGCTCGGGCGCGTGGGCGTCGAGGGCGCGGCGCTGCGCGGCGTCGAGGCGGTCGGCGAGGGCCTCGACGAGCCCGGCGGCGCGGAGCTCGTCGAAGCTCCGGCGGCCCTCGCAGAGCGCGCGGAGGGTGGCGACGGCGTCGGCCTCGGTGAGGGCGGGCAGGCGGAGCTCGGGCATGTGCTGCGCGAGGAAGGCGACGCGGGCGAGGAGGCGGTCGAGCGCGTCGGGGTCGCGGGCGAAGGCGCGCGGGCCCTTCGCGGCCGCGGCGTCGGCGAGGCACGCGGCGGCGGCGCGGGCGGCGGCCTCGGTGCGGGGCGCGCGCGACTCGTCGATCACCAGCGCGCGGTAGTACATCCGAGCGACGACGTCGGCGCGCTCGTCGGCGGCGTTCCACCGGGCCTCGGTGGCCTCGCGGATGGCGTCGGGGAAGAGCTCGAGGAGCCACTCGGGCTCCACCGCGCTGGCGGTGCGGATCACGGCGCCGCGCCGCGGCCCGTCGAGCCGCTCCTCCGCGTCGACCGCGAGCACGAACTCCGCGTCGCGCACCTCGCTCGACTCCGACAGCGCCGCCGTCCCGCCGCCCACCAGCGTGAACTCCGTCCCGCGGATCCGCCGCGCGACGCGGTCGGGGTAGCCCGCGAGCAGCGCCACGCGCAGCACCTCGTCGCCGTCGCCGGGCGCGAGCAGCGGGGCCGCGGGCTCCGCGCGGTCGCGGGCGACGGCGCGCTCCAACTGCTTGCGCACGCGGTCGACGGCCTGCAGGGCGCCGACGTCGAGGCCGAGCGAGCGGACGCTCTCGGGGTGGAGGTCGTACGCGCGCGCCTCCTCGTAGCGCGCGACGGCGGCGGTGACGTCGGAGTCCCCGCGCGACTCCCCGGGCGAGGCTCCGCCCCCGCCGCGCCCGAGCCCCGCGCCGCGCCGGGCGGCCACGAGCTCGCGCTCGCCGAGCACCGCGGCCAGCGCGCAGCCGGCCTCGGCGGCGCCGCGGTCGACGGCCTCCACCAGCACGCGCGAGAGCCGCGGGTGGAGGGGGTAGCGCAGCATCCGTCGGCCGCGCGCGGTGAGGGCGCCGTCGGGGGCCACGGCGTCGAGGGCGCGGAGCAGCTCCTCGGCGGCGTCGAGCGAGGCCGCGCCGGGCGCTTCGAACCACCCGAACGCGCGCGGGTCGCGGACGCCGCCGGCGTGGAGCTCGAGGAGCGTCTCGGCGAGGTCGAGGCGCGCCACCTCGGGGGCGTCGTGCTCGGGGCGGGTGTCGTGGTCGTGCTTCGTGTAGAGCCGCAGGCAGCGCCCGGGGCGCGTGCGTCCCGCGCGGCCGGCGCGCTGGGCGGCGGAGGCCCGGCTGACGCGCGCGACCTTCAGCACGGGGAGGCCTGACCACGCGGCGTGCGAGGCGACGCGCGCGAGGCCGCCGTCGACCACGGCGACGACGCCGTCGATGGTGACGCTGGTCTCGGCGACGTTGGTCGAGACGATCACCTTGCGGCGCGGGGCGCGGGCGATCGCGCGGTCCTGCTCGGCGGGCGGGAGGTCGCCGTGGAGCGGGAGGACGAGCAGGTCGTGGCGGGCGGCGGCGGGCTCGCACGCGGCCATCGCCTTGCGGATCTCCGCGGCGCCGGGGAGGAAGACCAGCACGTCGCCGTCGAGGCCCTCGCGCGCGAGCCGGCCGACGGCTTCGGCGACGAGGGTGGCGAGCGGGCGGTCGTCGGGGCGCGGGAGGTGCTCGATGGCGACGTCGAAGCGGCGGCCCTCGGAGCGCACGCGCGGCGCTTCCTCGCCGCCCTCGCCGAGGAAGCGCGCGACGGGCCCGGGGTCGAGCGTCGCGGACATCACCCCGACGAGCAGGTCGGGGCGCGACGTGCGCTGGAGCTGGCGCAGCATCGCCAGCGCGACGTCGCCCTGGAGGTGCCGCTCGTGGAACTCGTCGAGTAGCACCGCGCCCACCCGCGCGAGCGTCGGGTCGGAGAGCAGCCGCCGGGTGAGGACCCCCTCGGTGACGAAGCGGATCCGCGTGCGGGCGCTGGCGACCTCTTCGAAGCGCACCTGGTAGCCGACGCCCTCGCCGAGGCGCTCGCCGCGCTCGTCGGCGACCCGGCGCGCGGCGAGGCGGGCGGCGAGGCGGCGCGGCTCGAGCACCACCACCTCGCGGTCGCCGGCGAGCCCCGCGTCGAGGAGCGCGCCGGGCACGCGCGTGGTCTTGCCCGCACCGGGCGGGGCCTCGAGCACAACGCCGCGCGCGCGCCGGAAGGCGGCGGTCAGCTCGGGGAGGGCGTCGTCGATCGGGAGGCGCTCCATGCGGGGCGCCGACCATACACCAACGGGGGACCCTCAGGCGCCGCGCGACGAGCGCACGTAGCGCTGGGCTTCTTCCTCGAGGTTCTCCTCGCAGGTGGGGCAGATGCCGTGGGTGAAGCTCGCCTCGGTGTGGCAGGCGACGTAGTCCTCGACCTGGCGCCAGTAGTTGCCGTCGTCGCGGATCTTCTTGCACCACGCGCAGATCGGCAGGAGGCCGCGGAGGGTCTTGATGTGGCCGAGGGCGTGCTCGAGCTCGCGGACGCGCGCGGCGAGCGAGGTCTGGAGGGCGATGACGTTGCTCGCGACGGCGAGGCGGGCGGCGAGTTCGTCGCGGTCGAAGGGCTTGGTGATGTGGTCGTTGGCGCCCGCGCGCAGGCCCTGGACGACGTTGGTGGTGCCGCCGCGCACGGTGAGGAGGAGCAGGTACCAGGGGCGGTTGGGGCGGCGCGCGCGCAGCTCGCGGCAGACGTCGGGGCCGCTCAGCCGCGGCATCTCCCAGTCGAGGATCGCGAGGGTGGGGCCCGCGTCCCGGTCGAGCGCGTCGAGGGCGGCGCCGCCGTCGGAGACGGTGGTCACGTCGTAGCCGAGGTCGAGCAGCGTCGCCTCGAGGAGCATGCGGGAGACGAGGTCGTCGTCGGCGACGAGCACGCGGGGGGCGGCGGGGGCGGCGGTGGGCGTGTTCAAAGCGCGATCTCCTCGCCGAAGCCCTCGGTGACGAGGCGCGACAGCACGGGTTCGACGGCGTCGACGGCGCGGTCGAGCGCGTCGAGCTGGGGCTGGATGTCGGCGAGCTCGCCCGCGATGGCGCGGCGCTCGACCTCGCGGGCCAGCGCGACCGCGGCGGTGGCGCTGAAGCACGAGAGCGTGCCGATCATCTTGTGGGCGACGGCGCGGAGCTCGGCCTCGTTGCCGCGCGCGACGGCGCCGCGCAGGGCTGCCCGCTGCGAGGGGTGCTGCTCCCGGAAGGCGTCGACGAGGCGCTGGAGCACGTCGCGGCGCCCGGCGACGCGGGCGCGGAGCGAGGGGACGTCGACGGCGCCGTCGGCGGGGGCGCGGGGCGGCGGCGGGGGCGCGGCGCTGCCGACCGCGTGCCAGCGGGCGAGCGTGCGGCGGAGGGTGGGCCAGTCGAGGGGCTTGCCGACGAAGTCGTCCATGCCGAGCGCGAGGCAGCGGCGGCGCTCGGCGGCGTCGCCGTGGGCGGTGAGGGCGACGATGGGGGTGCGGCGGCCGCGGGCGGCGTCGAGGGCGCGGATGCGCACCGTCGCCTCGTAGCCGTCCACCTCGGGCATCTGGAGGTCCATGAGCACGAGGTCGACGGCCTCGTCGCGGACGGCGTCGACGGCCTCGCGGCCGTTGGCGGCGACGCGCACGCGGTAGCCCTCGCGCTGGAGGAGCGCGACGCCGAGCACCTGGTTGACGGCGTTGTCCTCGGCGAGGAGCACGCGGAGGGGGGCGCCCGGCGGCGGCGCGTCGGGCACCGCGCCGCGGTCGGAGGGGGCCTCGGCGGCCACGGTGACCGGGAGGGTGAGGGAGAACTCGCTGCCCTCGCCGGGCGCGGCGTCGACGTCGAGCGCGCCGCCGAGGTGGGCGGCGAGGCGCGACGCGAGCGCGAGGCCGAGGCCGGCGCCGCCGTGGGCGCGGGTGTCGAAGCGGTGGCCTTGCTGGAAGGGCTGGAGGAGCTGCGGGAGGTCGCCGGGGGCGAAGCCGGGCCCCGTGTCGGTCACGTCGACGCGGAGGGTGGCGGCGTCGCCGTAGCGCTCGACGACGCGGAGGGAGACGACCACGCCGCCGCGGTCGGTGAACTTCACGGCGTTGGAGGCGAGGTGCCCGAGGAGCTGGCGTAGGGCGTCGCCGTCGGTGACGACCGCGCAGGGCACGTCGGGCGCGACGTGGGCGCTGAAGGCGAGGCCCTTGCGGGTGGCCCGGTCGCGCCACGCGAGCTCGAGGTCGCGGGCGACGGAGCGCGGGTCGACGGGGGCGGTGACGCGGGGCGCCTCGCCGGCGTCGAGGCGCTGGAGCGAGAGGAGGTCGTCGAGGAGGCCGCTGAGCTGGGTGCCGCTCTGGTGGGCGAGCTGGAGGTGCTCCTGCACCTGGGCGGGGAGGGCTTCGCGGCGCGCGAGGTCGACGAAGCCCATGAGCCCGTTGAGCGGCGTCCGCACCTCGTGGGTCACCCTGGAGAGGAACTCCCCGCGCTCACGCCGCAGGGCCGCCGTGACGAGCTGCCGCACCCCGTCGCGCAGCGCGTCGGTGGCGGTGCGCGCGCCGTCGGGGGCGTCCCAGGCGGTCTGGAAGCGCTGGAGCAGGGCGTCGAGGTCGGCGTCGAGGGGGCGATCCACGGTGGTTGCGTCTCTGGCAACGGCGCCCTCGGGCGGCCCCTTGAGCGCGCGGGGCAGCGCCCGGTACGAGGTTGTGACGCGGCGGGGGGCGGGAAAAACATGTACCCCTCGCCGCGGCCGCCGGGCCCGAGTTGACGGGGGCCCGCGGCGCGTGTGAAAGGTCCGTCGTTCTGGTCGCCGTCCTGACCCCGAACTTCCTGGAGGTACTTTTCTGATGCGACGCCATCCCTGGATGACGCGCGTGGCCACGGCTCTCGGGCTCGCGCTGACGCTCCTCGCCGCCGACCCCGCGGAGGCCACGGTGGCCGTGCAGGTCGACCGCGCCCAGCTCGTGGAGATGTCCGACCTCGTGGTGCGCGCCACCGTGGTGGGCGCCACCTCGCGGTGGAACGAGGACCGCACGCAGATCATCACGCTGACCCGCCTCGCGGTGACGCAGTACGTGAAGGGCGACGGGCCCGCGGAGCTGGTGCTGCGCCAGTTCGGCGGTGAGGTGGAGGGGCTGGTGTCGCGGGTGTCGGGTGACGCGCGGCTGGAGGCGGGGGCCGACGTGGTGCTCTGCCTGCGCCGCGGCGCGGGCGTGGTGTACCTCACGGCGATGGCGCAGTCGGCGTGGTACGTCGCCGCGCAGGCGCCGGGCGTCGCGCCGGAGGTGCACCGCGACCTGTCGGGCCTCACCCTCGCGCGGATGCAGGGGGGCCAGGTGCGGGTCATCGAGCACCCGGCGGCCGACCCGCGCGAGACGCTCCCGCAGCTCGTGTCGAGCCTCGCGGCGCTGGCGAGGGCGCGCCGATGAGGCGCCTCGCGCTCGCCGCGCTGGCGCTCACCTTCGCGGCGCCGGCGTGGGCCTGGCAGCCGAGCGAGTCGCGTTGGAACGCGTCCTCGCTCCCGATCCCGTACCGCATCAACCTCGCGTCGGTGCCGCCCGCGCTGGGCAGCGCCGCGGGGCAGGCGGCGGTCGACGGCGGCTTCGCGTCGTGGGCGGCCCCCACCTGCACGACGTGGCGCGCGGCCAACGCCGGCACGACCTCCGTCGCCCGCGCCTCCGCGAGCGACCGGGAGAACAGCATCCTCTGGGTCTCGGGCTCGTGGCCCGCGGAGCTCGGCGCGGTCAACGTCACCATCGGCGTCACGACCCCCGTGTACCGCGTCGGCGGCTACTTCCTCGACGCCGACATCCAATTCAACAACGTCGGCTTCACCTGGAACACCACCGGCCGCGGCGGCGTGGACGCGCAGTCGATCGCGACGCACGAGGAGGGCCACTTCCTCGGCCTCGACCACAGCTCCACGCGCGGCGCGGTGATGTTCGCCTCGTACTCCGGCGGCGTGCTCCGCGCGCTCTCCGCCGACGACATCGCCGGCGTCTGTGCGCTCTACCCGTCTGGCGGCGCAGTGCCCGACGCCGGCGTCGCGCCCGACTCGGGCGTCACGCCGCCGCCCACCGACCCCTGCGCGCGTGCGGCCTCCTGCGCGGGCTGCACGCCCCTCAACGGCTGCGGCTGGTGCGCGGCCCGCAACCTCTGCATGTCGGGCACCTCCACCGGCCCGTCGGGCGCGGCGTGCGGCGGCGCGTGGGCGTGGGTCCCGACGCAGTGCGCCGCCGCGACGCCCGACGCCGGCTCGGTCGCCGACGCGGGGGTCGCCGACCCCTGCGCGCGCTACGCGGGCTGCGGCACCTGCACGCCCGTCAACGGCTGCGGCTGGTGCGGCGCCACCAACCAGTGCGTGTCAGGCACGCAGACGGGCCCCGTGCGGGGCGCGTGCGCGAGCGGGTACGCGTGGCTCCCGGCCGAGTGCTCGACGACGCCCGCCCCGTCCGGGACGGCGCAGTTCGGCGAGCCGTGCAGCCAGCCCGGCGACTGCGCGTCGGGCGGCATCTGCGTCGGCGGCAGCGGCATCTCGCCTTTCTGCACGCGCGTGTGCGTCGACGACTGCACCTGCCCGCGCGGCTACCGCTGCGGCGCCCGCATCACCTCCGGCCAGTCGGTGTGCGTGCCGGGCACCAACACCTGCGACGCGGCGACGCCCGACGCCGGCGGCGTCCCCGACGTACCGCCGCCCATGGACGCGTCGACCCCGCCGGCCGACGCGCCCGCGCCGCCCCCGCCCGACGCGCCCGAGTCCCCCGACGCGGGCGGGCCCCCCGCCGACGCGCCCGTGACGTCGTCCGACGCGCCCGCCACCGGCGACGCCGCATCCTCCAACGACGGCGGCGGCGGTTTCCCCGTCGGCGGATCGTCGGCCGGCTGCGGCTGCACGACCCCGCCCGCCGCCTCTGACGCCCGCCCCCTCGCCGCGCTCGCCGCGCTCGCCGCGCTGCTCCGGCGCCGCCGCCGCGCCGCTCGCGCCTGAATCCCGACCGGTCGCCGCACATCCACCGTTCGAAGCCTTGCGCCCGCCGCCCGTTGGCGCGAGAAACGCCCCCGCGTCGGGGCTCTGCGGGGCCCCGCGGCCCTCTCCACAAACCACTTCACGTCGAGGCGAAGTCCATGTGCGGCATCATCGGGTACGTCGGCAATGAGGAGTGCGCCCCCATCCTGCTGGAGGGGCTGCGGCGGCTCGAGTACCGCGGCTACGACAGCGCGGGGGTGGCCGTGCACGACGGCTCGTCGCTGCGCGTGCTGCGCGCGGCGGGCAAGCTCTCGGCCCTCGGCGACGCGCTCGCCCGCTCGCCGGTGCGGGGCGCGACGGGCATCGGCCACACGCGCTGGGCGACGCACGGCAAGCCCTCCGAGCACAACGCCCACCCGCACGTCTCCGGCGGCGTCGCCGTCGTGCACAACGGCATCATCGAGAACCACGTCGAGCTCAAGCACGAGCTCATGGCGCGCGGCCGGGAGTTCCTCTCGGACACCGACACGGAGATCGTGGCGCACCTCGTCGACCTCGCCGTCCAGCGCGGCCTCGACCTCTTCGAAGCCGTCCGCGACACGCTCAAGCAGATCCGCGGCGCCTACGCCATCGCCGTCCTCTCCGAGCGCGACCCGTCGCGCATCGTGCTCGCCAAGGACGCCTCGCCGCTCGTCATCGGGCTCGGCGACGGCGTCACGCTCGCCGCCAGCGACGTGCCCGCGCTCCTCTCCCACACGCGCGACGTGATCTTCCTCGAGGACGGCGAGATCGCAGAGATCGGCCGCGGCCGCCACCGCATCGAGAAGGTGACCGGCGAGAAGGTGGAGCGCGCCCCCACGCGCATCACCTGGTCGCTGATGCAGGCCGAGCGCGGCGGGTACAAGCACTTCATGCTCAAGGAGATCCACGAGCAGCCGCGCGCGCTCGAGGACACGCTGCGCGGCCGCGTGATGCTCGAGGCCGGCGACCTCGAGCCCGCGGAGATGGGGCTCACCGAGGACGACGCGCGCGCGATCAAGCGCGTGGTGCTCCTCGCGTGCGGCACGAGCTACCACGCCTCGCTCCACGGGCGGTACCTGCTGGAGGCGATCGCGCGGGTGCCGGCGGTGGCCGAGCTGGCGAGCGAGTTCCGCTACCGCGACCCGGTGGTGGGGGAGGGCGACCTCGTCGTGGCGGTGTCGCAGTCGGGCGAGACGGCCGACACGCTCGCCGCCGCCAAGGAGGCCCGCGCGCGCGGCGCCCGCGTGCTCGCCGTGGTCAACGTGCAGGGGAGCGCGATCGCGCGCATGGCCCACGGCACGCTCTACACGCACGCCGGGCCCGAGATCGGCGTCGCCAGCACCAAGTGCTTCACCGCCCAGCTCGCCGCGCTCTCGATGCTCGCGGTGTACGTCGGGCGGCGGCGCGGCGCGCTCACCCGCGAGGCGGCCGCGGCGATCCTCGGGGAGTTCGTGCAGGTGCCCCACAAGATGCGCGAGGCGCTCGCCGACGCGCGCCACGTCGAGGCCGTCGCCCGCACGATCATGCACACGCGCGACGCGCTCTTCCTCGGCCGCGGGCTCTCCAGCGCCGTCGCCCTGGAGGGCGCGCTCAAGCTCAAGGAGATCTCGTACATCCACGCCGAGGGCTACGCCGGCGGCGAGATGAAGCACGGGCCCCTCGCGCTGGTCGACCGCGACATGCCCGTGGTGTGCCTCCTGCCGAGCGACTCCACCCTCGAGAAGATGGCCTCCAACGTCCAGGAGGTGCGCGCCCGCGACGGCCAGGTGATCGCCGTGGTCGACGACGAGCGCGCCGCGGGCACCATGGCCGCCCACGTGCTGAAGGTGCCGGCGACGGTGGAGTGGCTCACGCCGCTGCTCACCATCATCCCCATGCAGCTCCTGTCGTACTACGTCGCCGACCTGCGCGGCACCGACGTCGACCAGCCCCGCAACCTCGCGAAGACCGTCACCGTCGAGTGACCCGGGCGCCGGCCCTTCAGCAGGGCCCGGTGCCGTACGAGACCCCGAGCCGGACGCGCTGCGGGACGAAGAGCGTCAGCCCGTAGCCCACCGCGCGGACGGCGTTGTAGAGGTGCCCCGTCGCCAGCGACGGGAGCGCGGGCTCGCCCGTGGGCCGCACGAACTCGCAGTGCGCGGGGATCTGGAACCCGCCCGTGCTCGCCGGGATCCAGCGCCCGGCGAGGTGCGTCTGGCCCACCTTCGACCAGCCGCCCAGCAGGTTGCGGCCGTAGAGCGCGACGCCCATCACCGACGACTCGCAGGCGCCCTGCGTGGTGAGCGCGGGCCCCGCCCACGAGACGCTCGCGGTGAGCGCCCGCCCCGACGTGCCGCGCACCTCGGAGACGAACTGGTTGGTGCAGCCCGCGTTGGTGTAGCTGGCGTTGGGCGAGGTGGCGGCGGTGACGGCCGTGCTGCAGAAGGGGTTCGCCCCGATGAGCTGCGTGGCGCCGTTGGCGGACGCGCCGGCGTAGGGGTAGCCGCTGACGGTGCCGCAGGCGGCCTCGCCGAGGGCCTCGACGCTCTCGCCGGAGTCGAGGTCGGCCTCCGCGGCACAGCCGGCGGAGAGGGCGAGCGAGGCGACGCAGGCGACGAGGGAATTGAACTTCATGGCAGTCCTCCGCGGTGCCGCGGGCGCTGCCGCGGCGGGGTGAGAGCGTGGTCGGCGCCGCTCCCGCGCGGCGCCCTCTGTCCCCGCTGTTGGGGGGCGCTTGAGAGGCCCGTCTCGAAATCGTACGGGCGCGCTTCGAAGCCGCGGCGGGCGGTGATCGGCGCCGCGCGTCCGGTATCGTCGACGTCGAGAGGAGAACCTCACCCCGATGGGCCACGCACACCACTTCCTGTCGCGCCTCGACCGCGTCTCGCACGACGAGGTCGAGCTCTCGCTCGGGCTCTACAACAACGCGCCGCTGGTGAAGCACGTGCTCGCGCGCGCGGGCCTGCCGCCGGGGGCCGAGCGCGTCGCCATCTCGCTCGACGACCGGCGCGAGGGGCCCTTCCTCATCGTCACGCGCGAGGGGCGCTTCGTCACCTGCCTCGGCCGGGGGATGCGCCACGAGCACCCGGTCGTGCGGCGGTGGCAGCTCGACGTCCTCGCCGAGCGCCACGAGGCGCTCAAGGCCTGCATGCGCCCCGTCGAGCGCGTGCCGGAGGACGCGCGCGCCATCGGCCGCCTCCTCGACCGGCTGCTCGGCGCCGGCGAGGGGCTGTCGCGCGAGGCCTTCCTCGACCTCGCCACGCTGCAGCCCCTGCTCTTCCCCTACTACGTGCGGTGCCTCTTCCGCGTGCACGACTGGATCTTCCAGGCGCGCCACGACCTCCGGAACCTCGAGCGCCCGAAGCCGCGCGACCGCGACGCGCTCCGCAAGCTCTGGGAGCACCTCTGGGCGGTGAAGCACCTCTGCGCCCTCATCGGCGTCGGCGACCCCGCGGAGTACTACGCCGACCGCCCGCGCGACGTCGTGGCGCGCATCACCTCCACCGTCACGGGCGTCGCCGGGCAGCACGGCGCGCTGTGCCTCTCCGCGGTGGGCGCGTGGGCCACGGCGCGCTTCGGCGGCGCCTTCCTGCCCGTGTGCGGCCACGCCTTCGAGCGCTCGCCCTACGTCGTCGTCGCGCACCAGTCGGCCCTCGAGCTCGCGGCCATCGCGGGCGCGCACCCGGGCCGCCGGGGCGAGGTGCTCGGCGCGCTGCGCGCCTACCGCCCGAAGCGCGACGCGGCGAGGCGGGGGCTCTGCCACGACCGCGAGCGCGCCGCCCACGCCGAGCGCGTGCTCCGGGCCTTCGAACGGACCGACGACCTCGACGTGCGGGCGGCGCTGTGGGGCGCGCGGCGGGTGCTCGACGCGCGCCCGCGGGCGGCCGCGCGCCTCGGCTGGCGCCGCGTCGAGGACGTGCCGGTGGACGTGGCGATGCCGCTCGCGGTCGACAGCGCGACGGCGTGGCTCTCCCAGCCGCACGCGGTGGGCGAGCTCTTCCACATCGCACCGTCGGTGGCGCGCTACCGCCCCGAGGACTTCTACCTCCCCGAGCGCTGGATGCGCGAGCTCGACGACCCCTGGGACCCCGACTGCACGATGTCGTACCTCGAGGCGATGGCCGGGTACTACGCCCGCAAGACCCCGGTGGTCGCCGAGAAGGTCCCCGGGCGCAACGAGCCCTGCGACTGCGGCTCGGGGTTGAAATACAAGCGCTGCTGCGCGGTCGCGAAGCCCCCCGTCGTCGTCGAGGAGGACGACGGCGAGGAGGAAGGCGCGCCCTCGCTGGCCGACGGGCTCTGGCCGGTCGTGACGGCCCCGGCGGCGCCCGCGGTGGCCGCCAACGACGACGCGGCGCTGCTCGACACCGCGGCGGAGGCCGCCAACCAGGCCGCGCCCGCCGACGAACACGCCGCCGCCTGAGGGCGAAGCGTTCGCGGCCCGCACCCCGTTCACGCGGCGGCCGCGGCGCGATATGCTCCGCGCCCACCGATGCCCAACCCCGACGATTCCTTTCGCGCCCGCACCCCCGCGGTGAGCGGCGCGCTCCTCACCGCCGCCCTCGGCGGCCTCCTCTGCTTCGCCACCTCCTGCGGCCCGAGCGACAGCCCGCCGCCCGGCCCGGCCGTCCCCGCCGACGCCGCCACCGACCGCGGCGCGACCAACGACGTCGCGCCGGACGCATCGCCCCCCGCGGACGCGAGCAGCAACGACGCGAGCGCCCCCGACGCTCCGCCCCCGGCCGACGCGAGCGCCCCCGACGCCGCGCCTCCGGTCGACGCGAGCGCCCCCGACGCGAGCCCGCCTGACGCGAGTGCGCCCGACGCCACGCCCCCGGCCGACGCGAGCGCGCCGGACGCGAGCGCCCCCGACGCGACCGCCACGGACGCGAGCGCCCCCGACGCGGTCGCCGACGCGACGGCCCCGCGCGACGTGACGCTGCCCGACGCGGTTCCCCCGCCCGACGCGGTCGTCGCGATGGACGCCGTCGCCGACGCGGCCACCGTGGCGGACGCCGCGGACGTCGGCTGCGACCTCGTGCCCGACCGGATGGTCACCTACGCCGACGCCGCGACGATGACGCGCGAGCAGTTCGACGCGATGTGCATGCGCGCGGGCGGCTGGGTGGAGGTTCACCCGCACTGCGGCGGGGCCAACACGTGCCGCGGGTTCTCCTTCGACCAGACCACGGGCACGTACTCCGAGCACACCTGCGCCGGGCTCAACACCTGCACCGGCTTCACCTGCGTCTTCCCCGACGGGCGCTAGCCCGCTTCGTCCGACAGCCCCACCCAGCAGCCGCGCGCGACGCTCTGCGCGAGCCAGCGCTGCGCGTGCGTCGGCAACGCAGCCCGCTCGGCCTCGGTGCACGACGCCTCCAAGCGCGCGAGCGCCTCACGCACGGTGTGGCGCCCGAGGAGCTCGAGGAGCTCGCCCTCCAGCGGCGCGAGCGCGTCGTAGCGGACGCCCGATGGGCCGCGCACCAGCGCCCACCAGCGCGGGCGCGGGAGCCGCGCGGGGGCGACGCCCTCGGGGCCCGACGCGTCGAGCGTCACGAGCGCGAACGACTCGCGGAAGATCGCGACCGCGGGCGAGGGGACGAGGCGCGCGTCGAGCAGGCGCGCGGCGTCGGCCGCGGTGGGGGCGAACGTCGGGACGGCCGGCGCGCGGAAGAGGGCGCGACGCAGCGACTCCAGGCGCGCGGCCTCGAGGCAGGCGTCGCGTTCGGGGCCGGGCTCAAGCGTCTCGGCGAGGGAGGCTTCGAAGCCGTCGAGCGCGCGGTCGATGTCCCAGTGGCGCGGGGGGCGGGCGCGGAGGAAGCGCGCCGCGTGGTCGTTGAAGCGCCACGCGCCGAGCAGCCGCGTCGTGAGCGGATAGCCCGTCTGCATCACCGTGAAGAGCCGGAACCAGTACTGCCGGTTGTACACGGCGAGCCGCGCGGCGGCGGTGGCGTTGTGGGCGTCGCGCACGTCGGCGACGACCTCCGGGGCGTACGCATCCACCGGCGCGGTGAGCGTGCCGGTGTCGCGCCCGAGCGGCACGGTGAGCACGGCGCCGAAGCGCTGTTGCAGCTCGGCGAGCCACGGCGGGGCGGGGCGGCCGGTCACGCGCGAACCTCCGCGGCGCGGGCGAGCTCGGCGAGCACCTCGGGCATCGGCGGGATGCGCGCGTCCCACTCCAGCAGCGTCGGGAAGGGGCCGCCGCGGCGCCACGCGCTCGCGTAGAGCGACCAGACGGGGTCGGGCACGGCGTGGTCGTGGGTGTCGACGAGCGTTCCGTCGGGCTCGCGCGAGTGCCCGGCGAGGTGGACCTGCAGCACGCGCGAGAAGTCGACCGCGTCGAGGTAGCGCTCGGGGTCGAAGCCGTGGTTCTGGCTCGACACGTAGATGTTGTTCACGTCGAGCATGAACCAGCAGCCCGCCGCGCGGACCACGTCGGCGTAGAAGTCCCACTCGGTCATGGTGGAGCGGGCGAAGTCGACGTAGCTGGAGAGGTTCTCGAGGCCGAAGGGGCGGCCGAGGCGGCGCTGGACGTGGGCGGCGCGCTCGGCGGCGAGCTCGACGAGCTCGGGCACGTGGGGCGCGGGGAGGAGGTCGTGGTGCGAGACGTTGCGCGCGCCCGTCCAGCAGAGGTGGTCGGTGACGAAGGGCGCGTCGACGCGGTCGGCGAGGCGGCAGACGGCGTCGAGGTAGCGCTCGTCGAGGGGGTCGGGGCCGAGGAGGTTGAGCCCGACGCCGTGCAGCACCACGGGGTAGCGCGCGCGCACCGCGTCGAGGCGCGCGAGGGGGACGGCCGCGTCGGAGAGGAAGTTCTCGCTGATGACTTCGAAGTAGCCGACCGCGGGCCAGCGTTCGAAGAGGTAAGGGTAGTGCGCGGGGCGGAGGCCGAGCCCGAGCGCGTCGCGCGCCAGCGGCGGGGGGGAGCTCACGGGCGCGAGGATAGCAGCGGCGCGCGGGCGCGTGGACGGCGCAGCGCTGCGCCCTCCCCCGCCGTAACTGGACACCCGCGGCCCTCCCGCGTTAGCGCTTCGGGCCTATGCCCACGAAGCTCCCCGACGCCGGCGACCCCTCGGCCTTCTACGTGATGGACCTCTCGGGCTACGTCTTCCGCGCCTACCACGGCGTGAAGCCGCTCTCGTCGTCCACGGGCGAGCCCACCCACGCGACGCTCGGCGTCACCAACATGATCAACGCCCTCGTGCGGTCGCAGCGGCCCGTCTACCTCGCCGTCGCGATGGACTCGACCACCAGCACCTTCCGCCACGAGCGCTACCCCGCCTACAAGGCCAACCGCCCGCCCGCGCCGCCCGACCTCAAGCAGCAGATGATCCGCTGCCGCGAGGTGGCCGAGGGCTACGCCATCCCCGTGCTCCAGCGCGACGGCTTCGAGGCCGACGACCTCATCGCCACCTGCATCGAGCACGCGCGCAAGCACAAGCTCGTCACCGTGGTGTGCTCGGGCGACAAGGACCTCCTCCAGCTCGTCGCCCCCGACGTGATCGTGTGGGACCCGATGCACCAGCGCGTGTACGGCCGCGACGAGGTGGTCGAGAAGTGGGGCGTCCCCCCCGAGCGCGTGCAAGACCTCCTCGCCCTCATGGGCGACTCGTCGGACAACGTCCCCGGCGTCGACCACGTCGGCGAGAAGACCGCCGCGAAGCTCGTCACCGACTTCAACTCCCTCGACGGCGTCTACCAGAACGTCGACAAGGTGAAGGGCAAGACCAAGGAGTACCTCCAGAAGGACGAGGCCAACGCCCGCCTCTCCTACGAGCTCGTCGGCCTCAAGCGCGACGTCCCCATGACCTTCGACCTCGACGCCCTCAAGTACGGCGGCTGGAACAAGGTGAAGCTCAAGACGCTGTTCCTGCAGCTCGAGTTCAACAAGCTGGCGGACGCGCTCGACGCCGCGCCGGCCGTGCCTGTCGCGCCGGCGAAGGCCGCGACGTACGAGAGCGTGCTCACCGCCGAGGCCCTCGACGAGGCCATCGCCGCGTGCCGCAAGGCCGGCTGGTTCGCCGTCGACACCGAGACCACCTCGCTCGACACCCACGCCGCCGAGCTCGTCGGCATCTCCCTCTCGTGGAAGCCCGGCCACGGCGTCTACATCCCCATCGGCCACCGCGTCCTCGGCGACCCCGCGCAGCTCCCGCGCGCGACCGTGCTCGACAAGCTCCGCCCGCTCTTCGCGGATGCGTCCGTGCGCAAGGGGGGCCAGCACATCAAGTACGACGAGGTGGTGCTGCGGCGCGCGGGCGTCCCCGTGCACGGCTACGACTTCGACACGATGATCGCGAGCTACCTCATCGACCCCGAGCGCCACTCGCACAGCCTCGAAGAGATTTCCCGCTCCGAGCTCGGCTACGAGATGATGACGTACGAGTCGGTGACGAAGCCCGGCAAGGGCAAGCAGGTGACCTTCGACCAGGTGGACATCGCCACCGCCACCCGCTACTCCGCCGAGGACGCCGAGGTGGTGTCGCGCCTCGTCGAGCGCCTGCGCCCGAGAGTGGAGTCCGAGGGGCTCTGGGACCTCATGCGCGACGTCGAGCTCCCGCTGTCGCACATCCTCGGGCGCATGGAGGAGCGCGGTGTCCAGCTCGACGGCGCCTTCCTCAAGGCCCTCTCCAACCGCGTCGGGGCCGACATCGCCAAGCACGAGAAGGAGTGCCACGACCTCGTCGGCAAGCCCTTCAACGTCAACTCGCCGAAGCAGTTGGAGGTGATCCTCTTCGACGACCTCAAGCTCCCGGTGCTCAAGCGGACCAAGACCGGGCGCAGCACCGACGCCGAGGTGCTCGAGGAGCTCGCCCAGCAGAACCCGCTGCCCGCCAAGATCCTCGAGGTGCGCTCGCTCACCAAGCTCCAGGGCACGTACCTCGAAGCGCTCCCTGCGCTCATCGACAAGAACGGGCGCATCCACACGAGCTACGGCCAGGCGGTGGCCGCGACGGGGCGCATCTCGTCGTCCAACCCCAACCTCCAGAACATCCCCATCCGCACGCCCCTCGGCCGCGAGATCCGCAAGGCCTTCACCGCGCCGCCGGGGTGCCGGATCCTCTCGGCGGACTACTCGCAGATCGAGCTCCGCGTCCTCGCCCACCTCTCGCACGACCCCATCCTCGTCGACGCCTTCCGGCTCAACGAGGACGTCCACGCCCGCACCGCGTCGGAGATCTTCAAGGTGCCCGCGTCGGCCGTCACCAAGGACATGCGCGCCAAGGCGAAGACCACCAACTTCGCGGTGATCTACGGCCAGGGCGAGACCTCCCTCTCGCGCCAGCTCGGCGTGTCGCGCGACGAGGCGGCGGACTTCATCAAGCACTACTTCACCACCTTCGCGACGCTGCGGAAGTACATGGACGACACGGTGGAGAAGGCCAAGGCGGGCGAAGGGGTTCGCACGCTCCTCGGGCGGCGCCGCTTCCTGCCCGACCTGCACTCGTCCAACCGCGCGCTCCGCCTCGCGGCGGAGCGCATGGCGACCAACACGCCCATCCAAGGCACGGCGGCGGACATCATCAAGCTCGCGATGGTGGCCGTCGACCGGCGTCTCACCGAGGAGAAGCTCGCGACCGCGATGGTTCTCACCGTCCACGACGAGCTCGTGTTCGAGGTGCCCGAGGCGGAGTCCGCGCGCGTCGAGGCGATGGTGCGCGAGACGATGCAGGGCGTGATGAAGCTCGACGTCCCGCTGGTGGTCGAGTGCGGCTGGGGCGCCAACTGGGGCGAGGCCCACTGAACCGCGCCTGACCGCGCCCACCTGTGGCGCTGCGCCCCGCGCGGCCGCCGACGTCCCGCCGAAAACCCCGCGGGGCACGCGCGGTGCACCGTGGCGACGCGATGACGAGCCGCCGCCACGCCCGCAAGCCCTCCACGCCCGCCGCTCGTGCGAAGCGAACCACCGGCCGCGCGCGCCGGGCGCCGCGCATCGTCACCGACCCCGTCGAGGCCGCCCGCACCGCGGGGCTCCGCTACGTCACCCGCGACCAGCCGGGCATCCGCCGCAAGCGCGCCGGGCGCGGCTTCTCCTACCGCGACGTCGACGGCTCGCCCCTGCGCGACCGCGACGCGCTCGCCCGCATCCGCTCGCTCGCGCTGCCGCCGGCGTGGCGCGACGTCTGGATCTGCGCCGACCCGCGCGGCCACCTCCAGGCCGTCGGCGTCGACGCGCGCGGGCGCAAGCAGTACCGCTACCACCCCCGCTGGCGCGCCGTCCGCGACGAGACCAAATACGCGCGGATGGCGCTCTTCGGCGCGCGGCTCCCGCAACTGCGCGCGCGCGTCGACGAGCACCTCGCGCTGCCGGGGCTCGCCCGCGAGAAGGTGCTCGCCACGGTGGTCCGGCTGCTCGAGGTCACGCTCATCCGCGTGGGCAACGAGGAGTACGCCCGCGCCAACCGCTCCTTCGGCCTCACCACCCTGCAGAACCGCCACGTCGAGATCCACGGCGCGAGGGTGCTCTTCAGCTTCCGCGGCAAGAGCGGCGTCCGCCACGCCGTCCCGCTCCAGGACCGACGCCTCGCGCGCATCCTCGCGCAATGCCGCGAGCTGCCGGGCTACGAGCTCTTCCAGTACGTCGACGCCGACGGATCGCTCCAGCGCGTCGACTCGGCGGACGTCAACGCCTACCTCCGCGAGGCCTCGGGCGAGGACTTCACCGCCAAGGACTTCCGCACCTGGGCCGGCACCGTGCTCGCGGCCCTCGCCCTGCGCGGCGAGCCCTGCGACGGGTGCGAGGCCGACCGCAAGCGACGCGTCGCCGCGGCCGTCGCCCGCGTGGCCGGGCGCCTCGGCAACACGCCCTCGGTGTGCCGCAAGTGCTACGTCCACCCCGAGGTGATCGCCGCCTACCTCGACGGCTCGCTCGCCTCGCTGCTGCCGGAGAGCGGCGCGGGCGAGGCCCCCGCGGTCGCGGGCGCGCTGCGGGCCGACGAGGAGGCCGTGCTGCGCCTCCTGGAGGCGCGGCTCGCGAAGGCCGCGGCGTGAGGGGAGAGGGGCGGCGCGCACACGGGCGGCGCCGCCCCGCGGGGAGGGTCAGGGCAGGCCGAAGATGGGCCCGCGGAGGATGGAGGAGTTCTGCGTCCAGCCGTCGCCGAGCTGGCCGTAGTTGTTGCTGCCCCAGCAGAAGGTGGAGCCGTCGGCGCGGCGCGCGCAGGTGTGGTAGCTGCCGGCGGTGATGGTGGCCGCGTCGGTGAGGCCCGCGACGGTCACCGGCAGGTTGCGCTGCGTGGTGGAGTTGTCGCCGAGGTTGCCGTAGGCGTTGTAGCCCCAGCACATCACGGTGCCGGTCGCGCGCCGCACGCAGGTGTGGTTGGCGCCGGCGGTGAGCTCGACCGCGTCGGTGATGGTGGGGACGAGCACCGGGGTGGGGCGCTGCGTCGTCGTCCCGTCGCCGAGCTGGCCGTAGGTGTTGCGGCCCCAGCACACGACGGTGCGGTCGGGGCGCAGGCCGCAGACGTGGTTGTCGCCCGCGGAGATCTGGGTGATGCCCGAGAGGTTGCCGGTCATGCCGTTGTAGTTGCGCACCGCGGTGGGGAGCGGGCGGTTGACGACGGTGCCGTCGCCGATGTTGCCGTAGCCGTTGTAGCCCCAGCACGAGACGGAGCCGCCAGCGCGGATCGCGCACGCGGTGTTGCCGTCGGCGGTGACGGCGGTCGCGTCGGTGATCGGCGAGGCGCCGCCGACGGGCCCCGGCACGGTGCGGTTGGTGGTGCTCCCGTCGCCGAGCTGGCCGGAGGCGTTGTAGCCCCAGCACGACACCGCGCCCGACGTGCGTCGGATGCAGGTGAAGTACGCGCCCGCGGCCGCCTCGACGCCGTCGGTGAGGCCGAAGGCGCTCACCGGGGCGGTGCTGTTGGCGGTGGTCGCGTTGCCGAGCTGGCCGTAGTTGTTGTAGCCCCAGCACGAGGTGGCGCCGGTGGACGTGACCGCGCAGGAGTGGTTGAGGCCGAGCGCGACGCTCCGCACGCCGGTGAGCGAGGTGGCGACCACCGGGCCGTAGCGCGCGACGGTGGTGCCGTCGCCGAGGCCGCCGTAGGCGTTGTAGCCCCAGCACGCGAGCGAGCCCGCCGGGCGGACGAGGCAGGTGTAGTCGTTGCCGCCGACGACCGGGAGCACGCAGGCCCCGCCCGCGCAGGTCATCGCGCCGCCGAGGCCGAACACGTCGGCGCGCCCGCGCGGGGCGTTGGTGACGCTGCCGTCGCCGAGCTGACCGGCGTTGTTGTAGCCCCAGCACTGGACGCCGCCGGCGGTGAGGCGCACGCAGGTGTGGTTGCCGCCGGCCACCACGCGGGCGACGCCGATGGGGGCGGTGATGATCACCGGGAGCGCCCGGTTGGTGGTGGTGCCGTCGCCCACCTGCCCGTAGCCGTTGTAGCCCCAGCACATGAGCGTGCTGTCGCGGCGGCGGATGCAGGTGTGGAGGCGGCCGGCGGAGATCTGGGCGGCGTCGACCACGGTGGGCACGGTCACCGCGGTGGCGCGCTGCGTGGTGGTGCCGTCGCCGAGCTGGCCGTAGCCGTTGTAGCCCCAGCAGCGCACCGAGCCGTCGCGGATGATCGCGCAGGTGTGGAGCGAGCCGGCGCTCAGCGACACGGCGTTGACGACGCCGGTGGCGGCGACCGCGGTCGCGCGGTTGGTGGTGGTGCCGTCGCCGACCTGCGCGTTGGAGTTGGCGCCCCAGCAGCGCACGGTGCCGTCGAGCAGGAGCGCGCAGGTGTGGTTGTAGCCCGCGGCCACCTGGACGGCGTTGGCGACGCCCATCACGTCCATCGGGATGGTGCGGTTGGCGGTGCCGCCGTCGCCGAGCTGGTTGACGTTGTTCTGCCCCCAGCAGGCGACGCGGCCGTTGCGGCGCAGCACGCAGGTGTGGTTGGAGCCGAGCGCGACCTGGGTGGCGTCGCTGAGGCCGTACACCGGGTTGGGCGCCGAGCGCGCGGCGGTGGTGCCGTCGCCGAGCTGGCCCTGGGCGTTGACGCCCCAGCAGCGCACCTCGCCCGAGCCGAGCACCGCGCACGAGTGGGTGGCGCCGAGCTCGACGTCCACCACGCCGGTGAGCCCGTCGATGAGCGCGGGGTGGGCGCGGTTGACGGTGTTGCCGATGCCGAGCTGGTTCGACGAGTTGAGGCCCCAGCAGGCGAGCGCGCCGCCGGCGAGGCCCGCGCAGGTGTGGCTGTCGCCGGCGGCGAGGTCGGCGCCCGACGCGCCGGTGCAGTTGCCGGCGTCGCAGCTCTGGCCGGCGGCGCAGGCGCGGCCGCAGGCGCCGCAGTGCGAGGTCGAGGTGGTGAGCGCCGCCTCGCAGCCGTTGGCGGGGTTGGTGTCGCAGTCGCCGTAGCCCGCGTTGCAGGTGGCGATGGCGCAGGCGCCGGTGCGGCACGCCGCGGTGGCGTTGGCGAGCATGCAGGCGGTGTCGGCCGGCGACTCGTCGGTCATCCCGTCGCAGTCGTCGTCGCGGTTGTTGCAGGTCTCCGAGGCGGGCACCACCTCGCCGGTGCAGGCCATCCCCCAGAGGCGGTCGGCGCCGCAGGTCTGGGTGCCGCCGCGGCAGGCGCCGACCGACATGGTGCCGGCCGCGCCCGAGTAGCACGGGCGGGTGGCGCCCGGCGTGCAGTCGCCGCAGCCGTTGTCGACCATGCCGTTGCAGTCGTCGTCGACCATGTTGCCGCAGGTCTCCGACGACGAGGGGACCACCTCGCCGACGCAGGTCGCGGCGTAGAAGCCCGTCGGCCCGCAGATCTGCGTGCCGCCGCGGCAGCGCCCGACGCCCGAGGTGCCCGTCGGCCCCGAGTAGCACATGCGGGTGGTGCCCGGCGTGCACTCGCCGCAGCCGTTGTCGACCGTGCCGTCGCAGTCGTCGTCGATCATGTTGCCGCAGGTCTCGCGCGCGGCCGGGGTGGTCTCGCCGGTGCACGTGGTGGCGTAGAAGCCCGTGGGGCCGCAGATCTGCGTGCCGCCGCGGCAGATGCCCATGCCGAGCGTGCCCGAGGGGCCCGAGTAGCAGGGCCGGGTGGTGCCCGGCGTGCACTCGCCGCAGCCGTTGTCGACCACGCCGTTGCAGTCGTCGTCCATGCCGTTGAAGCACGTCTCCATCGCCGCGGGCAGCACCTCGTCGGCGCACGCGGTGGGGAAGCGCATGTCGGCGCCGCAGGTCTGCGTGCCGGCGGCGCAGCGGCCGACGCCGCGCGTGGAGGCCGGGCCCGAGTAGCAGCTCCGCGTCTCGCCCGTCATGCAGTTGCCGCAGGTGTCGTCGACCATGCCGTTGCAGTCGTCGTCGACCGTGTTGCCGCAGGTCTCGGCCATGGCCGGGAGCGTCTCGCCGGTGCAGGTCGTCGGCCACCGGCCGTCGGCGCTGCAGGTCTGCATGCCCTGGCGGCAGCGGCCGACGCCCTGCGTGTCGGGGCGGCCCGAGTAGCAGGGGCGGGTGGCGCCGGCCATGCACTCGCCGCAGCCCTCGTCGCTGACGCCGTTGCAGTTCTCGTCCGTCATGTTGGCGCACACCTCGTCGGCCGGGAGCACCTCGCCGGTGCAGGCCGACCAGGTGCCCGCGGGCGAGCAGGTCTGCGTGCCGCCGCGGCAGCGCCCGACGCCGATGGTGCCCGCGGGGCCCGCGTAGCAGATGCGCGTCGACTCGGGCACGCAGCGGTCGCCGCCGTCGCCGCCGTCGCCCGCCGCGTCGCCGGTGACGTCCCCGGTGACGTCGCCCGGCGGGGTGCCGTCGCCCGGCGGGGGGCCGTCGCCCGCGACGTCGCCCGGGGCGTCGCCGGGCGCGACGCTGTCGCCGAGGTCGTCCGTCGCCGGGACGTCGCCGGGCGCGACGCCGTCGCCCATCATCGCGCCGTCGCCCATCGTCGACCCGTCGCCCGGCGTCACGTCCGTCGCGGGCCCGTCGCCGGGCGAGAGATCGTTGCCGGCGTCGAATCCTCCGACCACCGGCGCTCCCGCACACGCGGCGAGCATTGCAGATACCGCAAGCAACCACTGCCAGCGCATCATCGCGCCTCCTTCCCTGAGGGCTGAGTGGACCCGCGTTTCGCGCGGGTCATACCGCGACGAGTATCGGCGAAGCGGCGCGCGCCCGGGTGCGCAAAAGAGGTGCGGGGGACGTTCCTTCCGGCCGGCGCGGAGGGCTTCAGCCCCGGAGGCCGAGGAGGCGGGCGATCCCGGCGAGCATTTCTCCGTCCTCCGTCGACGCCTCGCGCCTGCGCATCACGGCGAGGCGCAGCTCGCGGATCGCCTCGGTGTTGCGCGGGTTGCTCTTGTACGCCCGCACGTAATGGCTCAGCGCCCGCCGCTCGTCGTTGAGCCGCCGGAAGAGCAGCGCCGCCACCGCGTGGGCCCGGTCGTTCTCGGGCTGCTTGCCGAAGATCGCCGTGAGGCAGCGGCGCACCTCGTCGACCGGCACCGCCGCCCGGCCCTGCACGAGGGCCGCGGCCAGGAGGAGCTTCGCCTCGAGGTCGTCGGGGTCGTCCTTCGCGAGCTCCCGCGCGACGCGCTCGGCCTCGGCCCAGGACTGCATGCGCAGCGCGTTCTCCCCCCGCAGGCGGAGCGCGTGGCGCTGGGCCCGGGCGCGGCGGTCGAGCGCCGTCCCGCGGCCCGCGGCGATGTCCGCCAGGTGCTGCTCGCGCGCGGCCGGGTGCGAGAGCGTCGCGTCGGCCTCGGCCAGCAGCGCGAACACCTTCCCGTAGAGCTCGCGCAGTGCCTGCTGGCTCGCCGGGACGGCCTCCGGGTGCCAGCGGGTGGCCACGCGCTGAAACGCCGCGTTGACCGCCGCGGGGGTCGCGTCGCGCGCGACGCCGAGCGTCTCGAAGGCGTCGAGGCGCTCGAGCCGCGCGAGCATCGCCTCGGCCTCCGCGATGCGCGCCCGCACGTCGCCGTGGGGCTCGGCCGCAGCGGCGTGGGCCACCGCCGCGATCGCCGCGATCGACGGGCCCACCACCGCCGGGAGGTTGGAGGTGGAGATCGCCTTCGGCGGCCCCGCCAGCGGGCGCACCGCCGGGACCTCCATCGCCGACACCCGCACCGGCGGCCCCTGCGCCTCGGCCCGCTCGAGCTGCCGCGTCATCGCGAGGAGGTACACCGCCGCCCGCGTGAGGAGCGCCGCGTGCCCGGCCGCCGCCAGCGCAGGCAGCGTCGCGCCGCGCGCGAGCGCGTCGAGCAGCGCGACCACGTCGGGCGCCTTGCCGAAGAGCGGCCGCGCGTCCGCCGAGCGCAGGCGCACGCCCTGGTCGCCGACGCGCCGGAGCACCTCGTCGATCGCCGGGTGCCGCGGGTGCGCGCGCGTCCCCACCCACAGGAGCTCCGCGACGTCGATCGGCGCGCGCCGGCCGCCGAAGCCCGCGAGGAGGTCGCGCCCGGCGTGGCGCTCCCAGCGCCCCTGCGCGACGCCGAAGAGCCGCACGAGCTTGCGCGCGAGCTGCTCGCGGAGCGCGGCCTCCACCGCCGCCGCGTCGACCGCGCCCATCGCCACGAGGATCTCCCCCTGCAGCCCCTCGCGCCGCGCGAGGCGCAGGAGCGAGGCGTCGAGCTGCGCGGTGCCGATGCGCCCCTGCTCCACCAGCACCTGCCCGAGCGTGTCGAGCGGCTGCGGGAGCTGCGCCTGCGCGAGCCGCCCGTCGGTGAAGGCGTAGCGCGACTCGCCCGCCATCGGGCCCGCGTCGGATTCCGCCGCCACCACGAGCGTCCCGCTGAAGCGCCGGGTGACGACGTCCCACAGGAGCTGGACCACCGGCGTGCGCCGTAGCTCGCCGGACTCCTCCGGCGCGATTCGCTCGCTCACGGCCGCGAGTATAGGGCAACGCGCGCCGCGCCGGTGCGCCCTCCGCGCGCGAGAGAATGAAGGGAAAGCGTCAGAGCGGCAGCGCGACCTTCGCGGGCGCCTCGACGCGGTACGCGAGGCTCGCCTCGTGCGTGCCGTGCGCAGGAACCTCGACGTCCCAGCGCAGAAAGCCGTCCTTCGCGTCGTGGCGTGCGCCGCCCGCGGACACCACCGCGACCTCGACGTCCCGCACCTCGCTCACCGGCACGCGCTCGGTGACGGTGAGACGGCGCGCCTCGGCGCCGAGGTTGCTCACGTACACCGTGACGGTGCGGGCGATCTTCTGCGCGCCCATCACCGTGGTGACCTCGCGCTTCTCCTCGACGTGGCGCCGCACGCGGAGGCCGTCGTCGACGCCGAAGCCCAGTTCGAAGGGCTCGCCCCGGCCCACGTACCCGACGCGGCCGCGGCCCACCACCTCGCCGCCGCGCGCCACCACCACGGGCCCCGCGAGCAGCGGCGCGGGCGCCGAGAGCGTGGCGGTCGCGCGCAGGTGGACGGCCGCGGCGCGCTCGGGGAAGGCCACGCGGTCGACCTCGCAGGGCATCCGCGCTTCGAAGAGCTCGACGCGGACGGGCGCCCCGTCGCTCGGCACCGTGGCGGGCCGCGGCGCGTCGAACCACAGCGGCTCGCCGCCGTCGTCCACGCCGGGCATCTCGTCGACGGCCCGCGCGCCCGCGACGCCGGCGAGGGCGACGGTCTGCTCGCGCGCCTCGACGGTGACGGTGCGGCGCTCGGCGTCGGACTTGCGGCGCGCGCGGAGCACGTCGTCGGTGAGGAGCGGCGCCGACGCCGACTGCGCGGGGCGCGCGGTGGAGAAGCGGCACGGCACCGCCGACCAGTCCTCGCCGGTGGCCTGCCACGCCGTCGCCCAGGTGCGGACGACGAGCTCGTGCGCGCCGTCGTCGCGCCGGACGAGGCGGCAGAGGTGCTCCGGCCGCCAGAGCGCGCAGGGCGTCCGGTAGACGAGCGTGACCTCGCAGGCGTGGGCCTCACGGGCCTCGACCTGTACCTCCACGACGGCCTCGTAGCGCGGGTGCGCGCGGCGCCCCTCGGCGAGTCGCAGCGCGGCCCGCGCGAGGTCGTCGCGCGCGTCGTCGAGCCCCGTCCCCGCGTCGCGGCGGCCGTCGAGGCAGGCCACCGCGCGGCCGTCGAGCGCGTCCCACGCGGCGCGCCAGCGGGCGGACGCGGCGGTGGGGTCGTCGCCGCCCGCGGGCACCTTCTGGACGGCCTCGACCCAGGCGGCCTGGAGCGCCCGGACGCGCTGCCACGCGGCCTCGGCGCGCTGGAGCGAGGCGTCGGCCTCGGCGCGCTTGCGGTCGGCGGCGCGGTGGTCGCGTTCGAAGGACTCGACCTCGGCGGCGCTGGCGGCGGGCACCTCGCGGACGCGGCGGACGACGCGGGCGCCGATGACGCGGGCCCGGTCGCCGGCGACGCTCGCGACGAGGCTCGGGTCGTCGAGAGCCACCGACGCGCCCGCGACGCGCACCCAGGAGACGCCCGCGGGCACCTCCGCGCGGGCGACGCGCTGCACCTCGGCGCGGTCTTCGAAGAAGGTGACGCGCGTCGCGGCGCTCGCGACGGCGACGGGCTCCAGCGCATCAGTCACGGCGGTTGCCTCCCACGAGCTCGCTCTTCGACGGGAACTTCACCCGGTACGAGTACTCCACGGCCGCGCGCCCGCCGGCCGGCACGATCACCCGCCACGCCATGCCCCCGCGCACGGCGGCGCCGCGGTCGGCCTGGCCGTAGCGCTCGTGTTCGGGCGCGCTTCGGATGAGTTCGATTTCGATGTCCTTGTCGTCGGTGACGGGGCGCCGGTCGATCACCTCCACCAGCGCGGGCGCGCCGAGCGCGGAGGAGAGCTCGATCGACACGTCGTGGGTGACCACGGTGTCGCCGCCGAGGATGCCCGCCGTCTCCTCGCGCGCCCGGACGTTGCGCGCCACGCGGACCCTGCGCTCGACGCCCATCCCCACGCGCATGGTGCCGCCGCGGTCGATCCGGTCGATCGCCGCGACCGCGAGCAGGCTGCCGTCGACGTAGACGTCCACGGGCCCGCCGAGCAGCGGCGCGTCGAAGGGGTTGCGCAGCTCGGCCTCGCGGTACACCTCGGGCGCCTCGCGCGGCGTGGTCCGCCAGCGCAGCGTCGGCGTCGCCTCGCCCTGCCCGAGTGAGACCCGGTGCGTGAGCGCGTCGGCCGGCACCTCCGCGAGGCCCTCCACCGCGTACCGGTGGTCGAACATCCCGCGGGTCACCAGCGGGTCTTGCGCGCCCGCGGGGGCCGCGGTCTCGCCGATCTGCGCGCGGGCCCGCTCGCGCTCGCGGGCGCTGCGGGCGTCGACCTCGCGCACGAGGCGCCCGCGCCGGGACGGGTCGCCGGCGGGCATCACCCGCAGCGCGTCGAAGTCGAGCCACGCCCCTTCGGGCTCGAGCGGGAGCGAGTCCTCCGGCGGCGCCTCGTCGCGCTTCGCGCCGTAGCCCCCGCCGCCGAGCGCGGCGAAGCCGTCGGCGAGCTCGCCCGCCACGCCGCCCACCAGCGTCGAGAGCACGCCGCCACCCTTCTTCGCGGCCGAGGGCATCGGCATCGCTTGCATCGGCGGCGCCCCCGGGGCCGCGCGCCGGGCCCGCATGTCGCCCCCGCGCACCGAACTCGCGCGGGTGACGTTGCGCGTGACCTCCTGCCGCGCGAGGTCGTCTCCCGCGGCGCCGGACTCCTCCTCGTCGAGCTCCGCGCGCAGCGACTCCGTCGCGAGGAACTCCATCGGCGGCGACGGCGGCTCGAGCGCGAGGGTCGCGGGCGGGAGCGCGCGGTCGTGGCCTTCGAACATCCGGTCGAGCCCCGGCGGCGCCACGCGGTAGCCCTTCTTCGCCGGCGGCTGCGCGCGCCCGAAGCGGAGCGACGGGAGCTCGGGGAGCCGCGCGTCGAAGAGCAGGTCGGCGGTGGAGAGCGCGAGGCGGACGCCGCGCCAGTCCTCGCCCGATCGCTGCGCCACCAGGGCCTCGGCGAGCCACGTCGCGTGCCGCCCCTGGTCGCGGATGCGGAGCGTGTACACCGGCCACCAGCGCGCCGCGGCCACCGCGTAGGTGACGTCGACCCACGGGAGCGGCCCGTCGCCCGTGAGGTGGACGGTGACGGTGAGCGTCGGGTGCCCCTCGCCGACGCGCTCGGCGGCGCGGGCCTGCGCGTCGCGGAGCTCCTCGGCGGCGACGTCTTCCGCGGCGCGGCGGGCCCGCTCGTCGAGGTCGACCGCGCGCGCGTCGAGGTCGGCGAGGAGCCCGGTGAGCATCGCGTCGGCGGCGAGGGCCTCGGCCACGCGGGCCTCCACCCCGCGCGCGTCGCCCGGAACGCGTCGGGCGCGGAGCCCCGGGTCGAGCGCGAGGTGGGCGAGCTGCCCGCGGTGCTCGGCGAGCGCGGCGCGCTCCTCGTTGAGGCGCTGGAGCCCGGCCCGCAGCGCGCGCACCCGCGCGACGCTCGGGCCCGCGACGGGGCCGCCGGCGGGCACCGCGAGCGAGGCGCGGACGGCGACGGCGGCGCGGCCGCTCCCCTCGGGCAGCGCGGCGCGGACGCTCGACGGCTCGGCCAGGGCGGTGACCCCGGCGAGCGCGACGGCGACGTCCCCGCCGGGCAGCGCGTCGGGCAGGGCCACCCGCCGCGTCACCAGGGCGCCGCGCGCGTGGACGTTGACGTGGGTGATCTCGCTCTCGCAGACGATGGCCACGGCCCGCACGATCCCACGAACCGGGCGCGCATCGCAACGCGCGTTCGCCGTTCATCGTTCACGCGGGGGCGAGGGCCGCGGTAGGCTCGGCGCCACGATGACGACGAGCGAAGGTGGCGACGGTCGGCAGGCGCTCGACGCGGCGGAGATCGCGCGGGCCCTGCGGCGCATGGCCGGCGAGATCGCCGAGCGCAACGGCGGCGTGGCGGGCCTGGCGCTGGTGGGCGTGCGGCGCGGGGGCGTGCCGCTGGCGGCGCGGCTGCGGGCGCTGCTCGCGGAGCTCGAGGGGCGCGAGGTGCCGGTGGGCGCGGTGGACATCACGCTCTACCGCGACGACGCGGCGACCGCGCTGCCCGACCCGAAGATCGGCCGGAGCGAGATCGACTTCGACGTCGAGTCGCACACCGTGGTGCTGGTCGACGACGTGCTCTTCACCGGGCGCACCACGCGCGCCGCGATCGACGCGGTGATGGACTACGGGCGCCCGCGGGCGATCCAGCTCGCGGTGCTCGTCGACCGGGGCCACCGCGAGCTGCCGATCCACGCGGACTACGTGGGCAAATCGCTGGAGACGGCGCGGGGCGAGCGGGTCGACGTGGTGCTCGACGCGCCCGACGGCCCCGACCGGGTGCTCGTCCGCCGGGGCTGAGAATTCGCGGGCGGGCGCCGGTTCGCCTATCCTGCCGCGCGCGATGAGCACCCCGCACCGCCACCTCCTCGGCATCGAAGACCTCACCGCGCGCGACATCGTGCAGTACCTCGACACCGCGGAGGTCTTCTTCGACGTGTCGCGGCGGCGCGTGCGCAAGGTGCCGACGCTGCGCGGCAAGACGGTGATCAACCTCTTCTACGAGGCCAGCACGCGCACCCGCACCAGCTTCGAGCTCGCCGGCAAGCGCCTCTCGGCCGACGTGGTCAACATCTCGGTGAGCGCGTCGAGCGTCTCCAAGGGCGAGTCGCTCCTCGACACGGTGAAGAACCTCGAGGCCATGCGCCCCGACGTGCTGGTGATCCGCCACGCCGCCTCCGGCGCGCCGCACTTCGCGGCCCGCCACGCGCGCTGCGCGGTGGTCAACGCGGGCGACGGCACCCACGAGCACCCGACGCAGGCGCTGCTCGACGCCTTCACCATCCGCCGCGCCAAGGGGCGCATCGCGGGGCTGGTGGTGGCCGTCGCGGGCGACATCGCCCACTCGCGCGTGGCGCGGAGCAACGCGGCGCTGCTCACGCGGCTCGGGGCCACGGTTCGCTTCTGCGCGCCGCGCACGCTGATGCCCGCGGGGGCCGAGGCGCTCGGGGTGGAGGTTCACCACGACCTCGGGCGCGCGGTGGAGGGGGCCGACGTGGTGATGATGCTCCGCATCCAGCGCGAGCGGCTCACCGAGGCCCTCGTCCCGACGACGCGGGAGTACTCGCGCACCTTCGGGCTGAGCCCCCGCGTGCTCGAGCGCGCGAAGCCCGACGCCATCGTGATGCACCCGGGCCCGATGAACCGCGGCGTCGAGATCGACAGCGACCTCGCCGACTCGCCGCGCAGCGTGATCCTCGACCAGGTGGAGGCCGGCGTCGCGGTGCGGATGGCGGCCCTCTACCTGCTCGCGGCCGAGGCCGGGCAGAGCCCGCTGGCGTGACGGACTTCGACTGCGAGCGCTGCGGCGCCTGCTGCGTCAACCCGCTGGAGAACCGCGCCGAGGGCTACGTCGACTACGTCGCCGTCGTGCCGCGCGACGCGCTCCTGCGCCACCCCCGCCACGTCGAGCGCTACGTGCGGACCAACGACGCCGGCGAGCTCCACCTGCGCCTCGACCCCGGGCACCGCTGCCTCGCGCTCAAGGGCTCGCTCGGGCGCCGCGTCCGGTGCGAGATCTACGCGCTCCGCCCAGCCTCGTGCCGGCGCGTGGAGGCGGGCGACGCGCAGTGCCTCCGCGCGCGCCGCGAGCAGGGCGTCGACCGCTGATCAGAGCGCGAGCGGGACGGGCGAGGTGCGGTCGGCGGTGGTGCCGTCGCCGAGCTGCCCCGACCCGTTGGCGCCCCAGCAGCGCACCGCGCCGTCGTTGAGCAGCGCGCAGGTGTGGCGCGGCCCGGCGCTCACGCGCACCGCGCCGGAGAGCCCGGGAACCGCGACGGGGGTGTTGGCGGCGGTCGTCCCGCCGTTGCCGAGCTGCCCGGCCATGTTGGAGCCCCAGCAGCGGACGGTCCCGTCGCGGACGACCGCGCAGGTGTGCTGCGCGCCGGCCGAGAGGTCGACGGCGTCCTCGAGGCCGAGCACGGGGACGGCGTTCGGCGCGTTGGAGTTGGCGCCGTTGCCGAGCTGCCCGACGAGCCCGACGCCCCAGCACGTCGCGCGGCCGCTGCTCAGGATCGCGCACCCATGGCTCTCGCCCACCGCCACGCGGACGGCGCACTCGACGCCGCGCACGGGTGTCGGCGCGGGCCGCGGCGTGTTGCTCCCGTCGCCGAGCTGGCCGAGGGTGTTGTTGCCCCAGCAGCGCACGCCGCCGCCCGCGAGGAGCGCGCAGGAGAAGTTGACCCCGAGCTCGACCTGCCGCGCGTCGGAGAGGCCCATCACGGCCACCGGCGCGGCCTGCGACGCGATGCCCGTGGTGCCGTCGCCGAGCTGGCCGAACATGTTCGCCCCCCAGCAGCGCACGGCCCCGTCGGCGAGGAGCGCGCAGGCGTGGTTCTGCCCGGCGGCGACCTGGACGGCGTTGGCGAGGCCCATCACGGGCGCGGCCATGCGGTGGTCGGTGGTGGTGCCGTCGCCGAGCTGCCCGAAGGGGTTGGCGCCCCAGCAGCGCACCGTCCGGTCGTCGCCGAGCGCGCACGCGAAGGCCCCGCCGGCCGCCACGTCGCGGACGCTGAGCGCGCCCATCACGGGGACGGGCCGCGAGCGCGCGACGGCGGTGTTGTCGCCGAGCTGCCCGAGGTTGTTGTCGCCGACGCAGCGCGCCTGGCCCGTGGCGAGCGCGAGGCAGGTGAAGCCCGGCGCCGCGAGCGAGGCCGAGACGCCCGTCACCGCGGCCGTCCCCGCGTCGTCGCGCGCGTCGACGAAGCCGCCCATCGGCACGTCGACAGCGGGCGCCATGCACGCCGCCTCGGGGGCCGCGTCGAGGCGCGCGTCCATCCCGCCCGCGTCGACGACATCCGGGGTGACGTCCGGCGCCGCGTCGTCACCCCCGTCGAACGAAGTCTCGGGCACGTCGGCGTCCGCCAGCGTCGCGTCGTAGCGGAGCCCCACCACGTTGCTCCCGTCGCACGCCGCGGCCGAGAGCGCCGACGCGAGCACCAACCACCTGTCCGGGCGAAGCAGCATCCCGCGTATGCAACGCGGCGGGGGAGGGCGCCGTCAAGGCAGAGCCGCTGCAACGACGACGCCCGCGCTGTGCCGCCGCCGGGCAGGGCGATTGCGGTTGCGTCGCGATGGTGACTGAACTTATGTTCAGTTCGCCCGAAAGGAGCCGCGAACGACGATGGAGACGGCCGTGATGCGAGAGGTGGACGGGGTCCACCTGGTCTTCCAGCGCTACGACGACCTGTGGATGATCGACCGGGTCGTCCCCGCCGAGCGCCCGCGCGACGACGACGGCGACGACGAAGACGACGACTGCTTCGAGGCGTCGACGGCGGTGTCGCGCGACGAGGTGAGCGGCCTCGGCGCGAGCGACCGCCGCCGCTGCCTCACGCGCCACCTGCGGCGCCTCGCGCTCCCCGAGGGCGGGCGCCCCGCGCGGATGCTCTGGTCGGTGATCGCGGACTTCGACCGCTTCGCGCCGTGACGCATCGGTTGCGCCGGGGCGGCGCGCTAGTTTAGGGTCTCGCGCCCCGATGGCCCGCGCCACGTCGACCGTTGTGCCCCTCTCGTTCGCGTGCGCGGCGCTCGTCGCGCCCGCGCTGGCGGCCGCGCAGTCGCGTGCGCCGCGGATCGTGGTGGCGACCTTCAGCGGCGAGCGGGCGGCGGTGACGCGGAGCATGGTGGCCAGCGTCCTGGCCAACCACGTCGGCGAGATCGAGATCGCCTCGCAGGGCGCGTACGCCGCCGCGGCGACGCGGGTGGGCGCGGGCGAGCGGCTCGACGAGGCGACGGCGATGGCGCTCGCGCGAGAGCTCCAGGTCGACGCGCTGGTCACGGGCGTGCTCGAGCGGCAGGCCACGGCGTGGCGCCTCCGGCTGCGCGTGCTGCGGGCGCGCGACGGGCGGAGCGCGGCGAGCGCGAGCTGGGAGTTCGAGCGGCCCGAGGAGCTCAGCGCGCTCGGCACGGAGATCTGGGAGCAGCTCCACGGGGCCTTCGTGGTCGACCCGTCGATCACGCGCACCGCGACCCCGCCGCTGTCATCGCGGCCGTCGGGCCCGGAGCCCGGCCCGACCGAACCCGGCTCGACCGAGCCCGGCCCGACCGAGCCTGCGGCGCCGGCGGTGGGCGACGCGCCGACGCCGGGCCTCGGTTGGCTGTGGATCCAGGCGGGCGGCGGCCTCGCGGGGCGCGTGTGGCGCATCCCGCTGCTCGGCGAGACCACCCCGCGCGGCTACGAGAACACCGCGTACGGCGAGCTGCGCGCCGACCTCGCGGCGTACTACCGGCTCAACCACAACCGCCTCGGCGTCGGCGTCGAGGCCGCGCTCTCCATCCCCCTCGGCCTCTCCTCGCAGGGGAGGAGCGCCTCCGGCCGCACCGTCCCGATCCCCACCTCGGCGCTCGAGTTCCAGTTCGGCGCGGCGCTGGCGATGCGCCCGACGAACGGCGGGCTGATGCGCGCGTTCGTCGGGATGGTGTACCACCAGTTCGACCTCGACACGTCGACGCTCTCGCCCGAGATGCGCCTCGCGCCCGTGACGTACGTGGGCCTGCGCGTCGCGGGCGAGGGGACGCTCCCGATCGTGGCGCGCCGCGAGGTGGAGTTCGGCGTGATCTTCGGCGGCGAGCTCCGCTTCGTGGCGCTCGGCTCGGAGGTGAAGGAGGCCTTCGGGGTCAACCCCGGCGCGACGCTCGGATTCGGCGCGTGGTTCGGCCTCGGCTTCCGCGCCGATCGCGCGGCGCCGGGCCTCGGCTTCCGGCTCACCGCGGAGTTCATGCGGTACGCGACGGACTTCGCGGGCCCCGCGCGCGTCGGGCCCGCCGCGGAGTCCGTGGACGACTACACGCGCTACCAGCTCGCGGTGGTGTACGCGCTCGGCACCGAACGCGCGCCACGCGCCGTCCCCGCGGACGCGTCCGCCGACCCGGGCCAGACGTCCCCGCCGCCCGAGGGAGAGGGCGGGACGCAGCGGCCGGCGGGTGACCCCTTCGGCTCGCGGTAGCAATCGGCGGCCGCGGGCGGTATAGACACCGCCCCCGAGAGAACCGCCATGACGCCCAAGCCCGGCTCCGACGAGATTCGCGCGACGTTCCTTCAGTTCTTCCGCGAGCGCGGCCACGAGGTGGTCGCCAGCTCCGGGGTCGTGCCGCGCAACGACCCCACGCTGCTCTTCACCAACGCCGGGATGGTTCAGTTCAAGGACGTCTTCCTCGGCGACGACAAGCGCCCGTACAAGCGCGCCGCCACGAGTCAGAAGTGCGTCCGCATGTCGGGGAAGCACAACGACCTCGACAACGTCGGGAAGACGGCGCGGCACCACACCTTCTTCGAGATGCTCGGCAACTTCTCCTTCGGCGACTACTTCAAGCGCGAGGCGATCACCTTCGCGTGGGAGCTGCTGACGAAGGTGTACGGCATCCCCCGCGAGCGCCTCGTGGTGACGGTGTTCCGCGGCGAGGAGGGGCTCCCGGCGGACGACGAAGCGCGCGCGATCTGGCGCGAGGTCACCGGCTTCGGCGACGAGCGCATCATCGGGATGGGCGCGAAGGACAACTTCTGGACGATGGGCGACACGGGCCCCTGCGGCCCGTGCACCGAGATCCACTACTTCATGGGCGACGAGGCGCCCGACCTCGCGCGCTTCGACCAGGAGTTCCCCTTCGGCGCGTCGGGCTGGATGGAGATCTGGAACCTGGTCTTCATGCAGTTCAACCGCGCGGAGAAGGGCGGACCACTGACCCCGCTCCCGGCGCCGTGCGTGGACACGGGCATGGGCCTCGAGCGCCTCACCGCGGTGCTCCAGGGCGTGATGACCAACTACGACACCGACCTCCTGCGCCCGCTGGTCGACCGCGCCGCGGAGATCGGCGGGAAGCCCTACGCGGGCACCGCCAACGACGCCCACGACGTCGCGTGCAGGGTCATCGCCGACCACGCGCGGATGGCGGCCTTCACGCTCGCCGAGGGCGTCACGCCCTCCAACAAAGATCGCGGCGCCGCGCTCCGCTCGGTGATGCGCCGGGCGATTCGCTTCGCCTACATGCAGGGCGTGAAGGAGCCGTCCTTCCACCAGGTCGTCGCCCGCGCGGTGGAGCGCTACGGCGCGGCGTACCCCGAACTCGTCCAGCACCGCGACTTCATCGTCGAGCAGGCGCGCCTGGAGGACGTTCGCTTCCGCGAGACGATCCCGACGGGGCTCAAGCTCCTCGGGGAGTTCACGGACTGGAAGACGAACGACGTGGGCCAGCGCGTGCTGCCGGGCGCCGTGGCCTGGGAGCTCAACGCGACCTACGGGTTCCCGCTCGACCTCACCGAGGTGATCGGCGAGGAGCGCGGCTTCTCCGTCGACGACCGGGGCTACCACATCGCGCGGGTCTCCCACGCGGCGATCTCCGGCGGCGAGGGCGCGCTCGACGACCTGCGCAAGCTGCTCAAAGAGGGGCGCGCGCGCCTCGAGGAGATCCCGCCCCGCGTGCGCGAGTTGCTCGACGCGCAGGGGGGCGGCGACGACGTCGCGATCGGCGACGCGCGCGTCCGCCGCGAGCACCGCGAGGCGCTCGCCGCGGTGGGCGTGGTGGCCTTCACCGGCTACGACCGCGAGGACGGCGAGGAGCCCGTCGCGGTGCTCCTCAAGGGCGCGTACGGCGCGAAGGAGTGGCAGCGCGTCGACGAGCTGCGCGAGGGCGACGAGGGCCAGGTGATCGTGCGGGCCACGCCCTTTTACGGCGAGGCCGGCGGCCAGGTGGGCGACGTCGGCGCGATCGAGACGGCGGCGGGCGCGTTCGCGGTGGCCGACACGCAGAAGCCCGTGGGGACGCTCGTCGCGCACGTGGGCCGCGTCACGCGCGGCGCGATCCGCGCGGGCGACGTCGCGCGGCTGGCGGTCGACCGCGAGGCGCGGGCGGCGACGCGGCGCAACCACAGCGCGACGCACCTGCTCCACTGGGCGCTGCGCAAGGTGCTCGGGTCGCACGCGCAGCAGAAGGGCTCGAAGGTGGGGCCCGACGCGCTCCGCTTCGACTACGCGGCCAGCCGAGCGCTCTCCGACGAGGAGGTCGCCCGCATCGAAGACCTCGTCAACCGCGAGGTGCTCGCCAACGCGGCCGTCCGCACCGACGTGACGACGCAAGCCGAGGCGCGGTCGCGCGGCGCGATGATGATCTTCGAAGAGAAGTACGGCGACAGCGTGCGGATGCTCCACATCGGGTCGGAGAGCGTCGAGCTCTGCGGCGGCACGCACGTCTCGCGCACCGGCGACATCGGGCTGTTCAAGGTGGTCGCCGACACCAACGTGGGCGCGGGCGTGCGCCGCGTGGAGGCGGTGACGGGCATGGGCGCGGTGGCGGCGGTGCGGGCGGTCGACGGCGCGCTGCGGCGCGTGGCGGAGTCGCTCAACGCGCCCCTCGGCGACGTGCCCGCGCGCGTCGAGAAAACGCTCGAGCACCAGCGCGCGCAGCAGAAGGAGATCGAGGAGCTCAAGCGCCGGCTGATGACGGGCGGCGGCAACGCAGTGGAGACGCACGACCTCGGCGACGGCGCGACGCTGGTGGTGACGCGGGCGCCCGTCCCCGAGGAGAAGGCGATGCGCGGCTTCGCCGACCACCTGCGCGACAAGCACGGCCGCGCGGTGGTGGTCATCGGCGCGGCGACCCCCGAGGGCAAGGCCGTCCTCCTGTGTGCGGTGGCCAAGGAGCTCGTCGGGCGCTTCCACGCCGGGAAGATCGTCGGGGCGCTGGCCCAGGTGGTGGGCGGGCGCGGCGGCGGCCGGCCCGACATGGCGGGGGCCGGCGGGCCCGAGGCGGCGAAGCTCGACGAGGCGCTGCGCCAGGCCCGGACGGTCGTCGCGCCGGCGTGACGGCGCAGCGCCTTGGATCTTGCGTGACGGCGCGGAGCTTCGGTTGATACGATGGCGCCCGCGCCGTGAGAGGCGCGCCGAGGGCGTCGCGTGACCGGTCAGAATCCCGAGCAGGTCCCTTCCACGATCGCGGGCGCGACGCGCCTGACCGCGCTCCAGCGCTCTATCGAGGAGCTCGACCGCGAGCTCGACGAGCTCACGCGCGGAGTCCCCACGCCGCGGCGCGACGTGGCGGTTGATGCTTCGTCGCTCGCGCACATCGAGGACCTCCTCGACGCGCTCGGTAGCGCAGTGGCGCCCGTCGACCTCACATGGAGCGCCGCGCCCGTGCCCTTCGAGGCGCACGTCGCCGAGCCCACGCCTGCGGCCAGCGCGTCACCCGTAGTCGACTCGCCGGCCATGGCCGCCGCCGTTTCCATCGAGCCCGCGCAGCAGGTCGACGTCGTGATGGACGTCGCCGTAGGTGATGACACGATCTTCGGGGAGTCGGTCGCGATCGACGCCACGTCGACCGTCGTCGCCGCCGCGGAGAGCGAGCCGGCGATCCTCTCTTTCGCCCCAGCCGCTGAACCGCAGGCTGCCGAGACCCCGCTGGTCGCGCTCGACGAGCCCCGCGAGGAGGACATCCCGCGGCGCTTCCTCGACTTCGCGGAGCCCGCCGCGCAGGGCGACGCGCTCGCGACCGTCGTCGACCTGCCCGACCTCGACGTCGAGCCACCTCCCGCTTCGCCGAGCGCGTTGGAGACGCTCATCGCCGCGCCGGAGGGGGTCGCCCCGCCGAGCGCCCAGTCGTCGCTCCCCCAACTCGACGAGCCGCTCTTCCTCTCCGAGCCGCCCGCGCTGCTGGTCGCCGACCTCGCCCTCGACGCAGCCCCGGAGGTGCCCGCAGCAACCGCGGATGCTCCTGCGCCCGAACTCGGCGCGGCGGTGGAGTCGATGCTCATCGACGAGGACGAGGTGGTGGTCGAAGCCGCCGCGTCCACCCCGCCGGTCGCCGCCGCTTCCGCTTCATCGCCTCCGGCCGCCGAGGCGCAGGTCGTCGTCGACACGGACGACGTGCTCGTGATGGATCCGCCGGCGGCTGCTACGGGCACGCTGCTGGGGTTGGCGCCTGCGGTTCACCCGAGTTCGCGCGCGCCCGGCGGGCCATCGGACGGAGACCTCGGCGAGATCGTGTTCAACCTCGAGCCCGAGCTCGAAGTGGCGAAGCCAACGACCGCCGCGCCGCGTGCCGTGATCGTGTCCACTCCCCCGCAGCGCCCGCGCGACAGCGCCGTCGGGCCGTCGGGCTCGAAGCTGCCGCCCCGGGCGCGCGATTCCCTCGACAACCTCGAACTGGATCTCTCGGAGTTGATGCCCGGCGAGGCGCGTCCACCGTCACTGCGCCCGCCGCCGCTCCTGCGTCAGCCGCCGCCACCCCCGCAGCAGCGCTCCGCGCCGCCCCCCGTGCCGCGCGCCCCGAAGTCGCGGGCGGAGGTGGAGGAGATTGTCGAACTCGATGAGCAGGAGGTGGAGGTGTTGCGGGCGTCGAGCAGGCCGCCGCCCGCGGGGGAGTCGAAAGCGCCGCCGCCGGTGCCGCAGCGGCCCGGCGGTCAGAAGTAGAAGATGCCGCCGAGCTGGCCGACGACGCCGGCGGAGACGTTGGTGCTCTCGGGGCGGCCGGCAGCGTTCACTCGGGTGAACTCGGGGTTGTCGTTGGCCTGGCGGTCGACGCGCGTGCGGATGAAGGCGCGCGCGTCGCCGAAGATCGAGAAGTGCGGCGAGAGCTGCCATTCGGCGCCGAGGCCCGCGAGGCCGCCGAAGTAGGTGTACGTGGCGGTGGGGCTCGGGTGCGCGGCGAGGTTCGCGTCGTTGTAGGCGACGCCGGCCCACGAGGCGCCGATGCCGGCGACGCCGTAGAGCTGGAAGCGGTTCTGCGGGTTGAAGTAGACGATGCCGCTCAGGGTGACCGGCACCTCCGTGCGCGTGTCGCCGTTGTAGTCCGAGCCCACCAGGCCCGCGACGGAGAGCTCACCCGCGAACATCGGGTGCGTGCGGAAGCGGATCGTGCCACCCGCGCCGCCCATCCCCGCGGTGCCCGCGCCGCGCGAGCCAAAGCCCAGGCCCGTCACGAAGCCGCCGACGCCGAAGCCGCGGCCGCGTCCGTTGAGCCCGAGGTAGCTCACCGTCGTCGTGGTGGTGGTGTAGTAGACGGGCTGCTGCTGCACGATGATGCGGGGCGGCGGGCGCTGGACGATGTAGACGGGGGGAGGCGGGGGCTGCTGCTCGACGATGATCACCTGCCCCTGCGGCGGGGGCGGCGGGGGCGGCGGAGGCTGGGTGCCGAACTGGATCCCGACGTTCAGCGAACCGCCCGCGCAGAAGAGGGAGCCGGGGGGACAACCCTGCGCGAAGGCGACAGGCGCGGAGAGCAGGAGGGAGAGGGAGAAGAACGACAGGGCGAGCTTGTTCATGGGCACCATCGACTCCTTTCGAGGAGCAGCGACCGGACGCAGTGCAACCGCAGGGCCACCCGGGAGCCGGGGGAGTGGGATGTCGCCGACGGACCTCGTACCACGGAGACGACCGCGCCGGTGGCCACATTCTCCCCCGGCGGGCGAGCGACGGCCACACCGCCCGACCAGCAGATGTGAAGTGTCGTTCACGGCCGGGGAGTGATCGCGCGGACGGGATCAGGGCCGCGGGTGGTGTGAAGAAAAGGCTACGGCTCGGCTTCAGTCGCCGTCAGGGGGGGCCGTTGACCAGTGCGAGCAACGGACGCCATGTACACCTGCGCGCTGATCCTCGCCCGCCGCGACCCCACCCTCTGCCAGCCCATCAGCGACGCCCTCACGGCGCTGGGCGTCAACCTTCAGCGCCTCGTCACCCGCGACGAGCGCCCCGAGGAAATCATCGCCCGCGCCGACGCGGAGGGCGGTGTCCCCATCATCGCCATGTGGGACGAGCGCAAGAACACCGAGCGCTTCGTCGCCGACCTCCTCACCTGCGACACCCTCCCCGGCCGCCCCTACGTCCTCATCGCCCCCAACGACGTCGTCGCCGCCGTCATCGCCGAGGAGCTCGACGCGCGCGTCCCCTACCACAGCGAGCGCGTGCTGGTCGTCAACCTCCTCGACCTCGAGTCGGCCACCACGCGCGAGCTGATGCGGATGCACCTCTCTCGCACCTGCGCGTCGTACCTCGGGCGCACCCCGCGGACGCGCGGCGTCGCGCCGGCCCCCGTCACCGACATGCCCGTCGGCGAGCGCAACATCAACAACATCGAGCGCCGCGTGATGCAGCGCGGGATGTTCAAGATCGCCACCCTCCGCACGCCGAGGTTCTGATTCCGGTGCGGGCGCGGTAGAGTCGCGCCCCGTGACCGCCCCGCCCGACGAAGCGGCCGTCCTCTACGAGAGCGAGCAGACCCCGCTCGCGTGGAAGCTCCTCGTCGCCGCGTGCACCGGCGCCGCCGCCGTCGGCGCCGTCGCCTTCCTCCGCTGGTTCGAACGGGCCGACGACCTCGGGCTCTCCTCGGCCGGCAGCCTCGCGCTCGGCGCGGGCGTCGCGCTCGCGATGGCTGGCGCGGCGCTCGGCTCGCGCGTCGTACGGCGGGTCGAGGTCCGCGGCGGCGCGCTCCGCCTCGCGCGCGACCCGGGGGCGATGGAGGCCTTCCCGCTCGGCGACGTCGCCGCGGCCACCAGCGAGCCCGCCGCCGGTGGCTGGAGCCGCGAACCCGCGGAGACCCTCGTGCTCACGCTCCGCGGAGGGGAGACGCGGCGCTTCACGCTCCCTGACGACGCCGACACGCCCGGCGTCGTGCGCGACCTCGAGGAGCACCTCGCGGCGGCGCGCGGGCGCGCTGAAATCAAAGAAGCGCCGTGACGATGCGCGGGTCGTTGGCCGTTTCACGGCCGAACCGGATCGCTTAGTCTCGCCGCCGACCGTGACCCCCTCCACCCCGCCGACCGCGCCGCGTGGGCTGTCGCTCCGCACCCGCTGGACGGCGGCGCTTCTGTTCGCCGCCGCGGCGCCGCTCGCGCTGCTCGCGTGGATCACGGCGCGCACCGTCTACCGCGGGCTCGCGAGCACCGAGCGGGCGCTCCAGCTCAGCGTGCTCCACCGCGCGGCGGACTCGATCTCGGGCGACCTCGACTACGTCGGCGAGTCCGTCCACCGCGTCGGCCGCACGCTGCTCGACGCGGGCGTCGGCGACCCGGCGGCCCGCGTCCTCCTCGCGCGCGACGCGATGGCCCGCACCGGCGCCCTCCTGCACGTTGCCGTCTACGGCCCCACCGGCGAGCGGGTCGACACCATCTACCGGGCCGACGACGCGCGAGCGCTGCCGGCCCTCGAGCGGGTCCCCGCCGACGCGCTCGCGGCGCCGCCACGCGAGGGAGCCTGGCGGCGCGCGGAGTTCGACGGCGCCAGGGTCGCGGTGCGGTACGTGGAAGCGCTCTCCGCCGCGCCGGGGGAGCCGCCGGCGCTCTTCGTCGTCGGCACGCTCGACCCGGCATGGCTCACCAACATCGCGCGCGAGCTCTCGCGCCAGCAGTACGGCGTCGACGACCGCGTCCTCATCGCCGACCGCGACGGTCGCCTCCTCGTGGCCGTGGGCGCCGAGCCCGGCGCCTCCGTCGCCGGGAGCGACGTCTTCCGCGCCCGCGCCGCCCTCCGCGGCGACGCCCACGACGTGAACATCACGCAGGAGTACGAGGGCGCCGAGCCCATGGTGGGATCGCTCTTCGCCTTCCGCCGCATGGGCTGGGTCCTCGCCGTGCGCCGGCCCGTCCGCGAGGCCTACGCGGCCCTCGCCCGCGCCCGCACGATCGTCGGGGGCGGCGCGCTGGCCTCCGTCGCGCTCGCCGCCGCCCTCGGGGCCTGGCTCGCCGGGCGCACCACGCGGCCGATCCGCGCGCTCGTGAAGCTCACCGAGGACTACGCCGCGCGCCGCTTCGACGTCCGCTCGACGGTGAAGACCCGCGACGAGCTCGAGGCGCTCGGCGGCGCGCTCGAGTCGATGGCCGGCAGCCTCCAGGCGAGCGAGGCCGAGGTGGCGCGCCGGGCCAGGGTCGAGGCCGACCTCGCGCGCTTCCTGCCCGCGGAGGTCGCGTCGGCGGTGGCCCGCGGCGAGCAGCGCCTCGCCCTCGGGGGCGCGCGGCGCGCGGTCACCGTGCTCTTCGCCGACGTGGCGTCGTTCACGGGCTTCGCCGAGGGGGCGCCGCCCGAGCGGGTGGTGGCCTTCCTCAACGAGCTCTTCACCGTGCTCACCGAGGTGGTCTTCCGGCACGGCGGGATGGTCGACAAGTTCGTCGGCGACTGCGTCATGGCGGTGTTCGGCACCGGGAGCGACCCCCGCGACGCGGCCGCGGAGGGCGCCGACGCGCCGGTGTGCCGCGCGCTCGCCGCCGCCGAGGACATCCACCGCTTCGTCGAGGCGAGCGCGCCCGCGTGGAAGGAGTCGTACGGCATCGACGTGCGCCTCGGCGTGGGCGTCAACGCCGGCGAGGCGCTGGTGGGCAACCTCGGCAGCGAGTCGCGCATGGAGTACACCGTCATCGGCGACGTGGTGAACGTCGCCGCGCGCCTGGAGGGCCTCGCGCGCGGCGGCCAGACGCTCGCCACCGGCGCCGTCGTCCGCGCCGCCGGACAGCGCTTCAGCTACCGCCCTCTCGGCGAGCACCCCCTGCGCGGCAAGCGCGAGCTGGTGGAGATCTTCGAGGTGACCACGTGACCGACCCGCGCCCCCCAGGCCCTGAGCTCCTCCGCGGATCCGTGACACCGCAGGGCGAGCGGGCGAGGACCTTCGACGCGCCCTCCGCCGCGGGGGACGCGTGCCCCGGCTGCGGCACCCTCGCCGAGCTCAGCGAGCGCTGCGCGATCTGCGGCCGCGAAGCCCCCGACACCCGCACCGGCGAGGTGGTCGGCGGGAAGTACCGCCTCGAGTCGCTCCTCGGCGCGGGCGGCATGGGGCGCGTCTACCGCGCCGAGCACCTCGAGCTCGGCGAGCCGGTGGCGGTGAAGTTCCTGCTGGCGGAGTGGGCCTCGCGGACGGAGATGCGGGCGCGCTTCCGCCGCGAGGCCGTGGTGCTCGCGCGGCTGCGCCACCCCAACATCGTCTCCGTGATCGACTACGGCGAGCACCGCGGCGAGCTCTACCTCGTGATGGAGATGCTCCGCGGCGTCTCCCTCGACTCGCAGGTGAAGGCCGGCGGCTCGACCCTGCCGCTCCACCGCGTCGTCCACGTCGTCGACCAGGTGCTCCAGGTGCTCGAGGCCGCCCACGCCGCCGGCGTCGTCCACCGCGACCTCAAGCCTGAGAACGTCATGCTCCTCGACGCCGGCGACCGCACCGACCGCGTGAAGGTCCTCGACTTCGGCATCGCCATGGTCGACGACGGCGGCCCCGTCGAGAAGCTCACCGCCACCGGCACCGTCCGCGGCACGCCGCACTACATGTCCCCCGAGCAGTGCGTCGGCCGCAACGTCGGGCCCGCCACCGACATCTACGCCGTCGGCGCGATGCTCTACGAGCTCCTCACCGGCGCCACGCCCTTCAACGGCCGGAGCGCCGCCGAGATCATCTCGCAGCAGATGTTCGCGACGCCGCCGTCGTTCGCCGAGCGGCCGCCGCCGCGCGAGGTCCCGCTCGGCGTCGAGGCCCTGGTGATGCGCGCGCTCGCGAAGAAGCCCGAGCAGCGGCCCACGGCGGCGGAGTTCCGCGACGCGCTCCAGCTCTGCGCGCGGGGGGCCGACGACGTCACCGCCGCGGCCCGCGACGCCGCCGAGCGCGCCCGCGCCGCCGGGCTCTCCCGCGACGACCGCGCCATCGACGCCTCGCCCCGCGCGATCGCCCCCGAGACGTCCGCGAGCGAGACCGGCCCGTCGCCCCGCGTCGCCCTGTGCGGCTTCGGCCCCGAGCGCGCCGCCGCCCTCCGCACCGCCATGGCCGTGCACGGGATGACAGCCTTCCCCGTCGCCGAGGCCCCGCCCCCGATGAGCCCCGACAAGCGCCCCTGGAAGGCCGTCGTCGTCGCCGGTGACGCGGGCGCCGCCGAAGAGACCCGCCGGATCCGCGCCATGCCCACACTCGGCACCCTCCCCGTCATCGTGCTCGACCTCGCCCGCGCCGCCGACGCCCCCGCGCTCATCCGCGCCGGCGCCAGCGACTGCGCCCTCGCCACCGTCGACGACGTCGCCGCCTGCCAGAAGGTGCTGCGCGCGCTCCGGAGGGGACGGTGAGCCGCCTCGCGTTCTCGCTCGCGCTCGCGCTCGCGCCCGCCGCGGCCCTCGCGCAGCCCGCGCCCGCGACCCCGGAGCGCTACGTCGTGCGTCCCGGCGACACCTGCGTCCGCATCGCGCGCCAGCGCTACGGCGACAGCCGCGCGACGGCCACCATCCACGCCGCCAACCCGGGCCTCGGGCCGCCGCCCCACCGCCTGCGCCCGGGCACCACGCTCGTCCTGCCGCCGCGCGCGGCGGGGTCCAGCTCGCCCGACGCGCTCCTCACGGCCGTTCACAACAGCGTCGAGGTGCAGGCCCCCGCGCCGCGCCCCGGCCGCCCCAACGACCCGCTCTACCGCGGCATGCGCGTCAACACCGAGGAGCGCTCCACCGCCGAGGTCACCTTCGCCGACGAGACCCAGCTCCAGCTCGCCGAGCGCACGCTGGTGGTCATCCTCGGCGAGTCGGGCTCGCGGGTGCTGCGCTCGGCCTCGGCGCGCGACACCGTGCTCGAGCGCGGCGCCCTCACGGCCTTCCTCGCCGGCATCGATCGCCAGCGCGGCGGCCCGGCGCCGCCCGCCCCCGCGGTGAGCACCGCCGCGGGACGCGTCACCCTCGAGCGCTCGCCCGACGGGCTCCAGGCGCGACTCGAGGTCGACGAGCGCGCGCGCACCACCGTGTCCGTCTACCGCGGCGCCTCGCGCGTCGAGGGGCACCGCCGTCAGCGCGTCCGCGTCGCGCAGGGCTACGGCGTCCGCGCCGAGCGGGGCCGCCGCATCCCGCCGCCGCAGCTCCTGCCGCTCGCGCCCGCATGGGAGCGCGCGCCCGCGGCCGTGGTGCTCGTCGACGGCGCCGCCGCGGTGCTCACGGGCGAGTACCGCGCGGGCTCGCCGACGGGGCTCCCGGGCGCGGCCGCGCCGCCGGCGCCCGCGTCGTGGCGCGTCGAGGTGGCGAGCGACCCGCGCTTCAACGAACTCGTCGCCGACCGGGTGGGCGACGCCGCGCGCACCCGGCTGGAGGTCCCCGACGTCGCGCCGGGCGTCTACCACGTGCGCGTCTCGGCCATCGACGCCGAGCGCTTCCAGGGGCCGCCGGGCGAGGCCGTCCGCGTGGTGGTGTCGCGCGTGGCGCTGGCGCCGGCGGCCGCTGCGGGGCCGGGGCGACGCGCGACCGTCACCGTCGCCGACGGGCTCTTCTGCGGGCTCGATGGTGCGTCGCTCGCGCCCGTCGCGGGGCCCTTCGAAATCGATCGGCTCCGCGCCCACACGCTCCGCTGCGCGGCCGACGCCGCGGGCGCGGGGACGGCGGAGTTCGCGATCGCCGCCGAGCGCCTCGGGCCGCTGCGCGCGGAGCTCCGGCTCGACGGCGTCGACGCGCGGGCGGGAACCGCCACCGCGCGGGTCCGCGTGCTCGACGGCACCGGCGCCCCGCTCGTGCGCGACTCGCTCGACGTCGAGGCCGCGGGCGAGGGGCTCACCGCGGGCGCCGCGTCCCCCGTGGGCGCCGCCGACCCCGGCGTGTACACCGTCCCGGTGTCGTGGGCCGCCGGCGCGCGCACGGCGGCGCTGCGCGTCCGCGTCGACGAGGAGCGGGCCGAGACCGAGGCCGTCGCGCTCCCCGCGGCGGTGGTCGATGTGCCGCCGCCGCCCGCGCCCGAGCGCTGGTACCACCGCGTCTCGCTGCGGCTCGAAGGCGGCGCGGGCGCGATGCTCTCGGGCTACCAGCGCAACACCGACCGGGCCGACCCCCGCTATGGCGGGACCGCGCTCGGGCTCGGCGTCGGCTTCGGGGGGACGGCCTCCGTCGGCGTCGCGCTGCTGCGGCCGCGCGGGGGGCACGGGGGCCCGGCGCTCACGCTCCAGGTGGGGGGGGGGCTCTGGCGCTTCCCGGTGCCCGCGGGCTCGACGCTCACGTCGGATTTCGCGGGGTACACCACGGCCGGCGGCGGGCTGCGCTTCGAACCCTTCCCCTGGCGCGTGCGGCCCTTCGTCGACGCCCACGGGGCGGCGGTGTTCACGGGGCCCTTCGTGCTGCCGGGCTTCGACGTGGGCGTCGGGGTCGACGTCCCGCTCGGGCGCGCGGTGCTTCTTGGGGCCTTCGCGCGCTACCTCCAGGTGGTCGACGACGGGCCCTCGGCCGTCAACGAGGACGCGCGGGTGATCGCCGGCGGCCTCGCGGTGACCGTGCGCCCGCCGTCGCCCGCGGAGTAGCGGCGCCGCGGAGACGGGTGTTGTTGCGCGGGCGCCGGGGCCTCTATCATCCGCTCCCCCGATGACGAAGAAGCTCGCCGCTCGCCTCTCCGCGGTCGTCCCCTCGGCCACGCTCGCCATCAACGCCCGCGCCCAGGAGCTGCGCGCCAAGGGGGTCGACGTGATCTCCTTCGGCGCCGGCGAGCCCGACTTCGACACGCCGGAGAACGTCCGCGAGGCCGGCCGACGCGCCATCGCCGAGGGCAAGACACGCTACACGCCCGTCAGCGGCATCCCCGAGCTGCGCCGGCTCATCGCGGAGACGTCGACCGCGCAGCGAGGCGTCGCGGCGAAGCCCGAGAACGTCACCGTCACCGTCGGCGCCAAGGGGGCCCTCTTCAACCTCGCCCTCGCGCTCTTTGAAGAGGGCGACGAGGTGGTGATCCCGACGCCGTGCTGGGTGAGCTACCCCGAGCAGGTTCGCCTCGCGGGCGCGACGCCGGTGTTCGTCCCGTCGACGCTCGAGGCGGGCTGGAAGGTGGCGCCCGAGGCCCTCGCCGCCGCGCTCACGCCGCGCACCAAGGCGGTGGTGCTCTGCTCGCCGTCCAACCCCACCGGCGCGGCCTACACCGAGGACGAGCTCCGCGCGCTCGCCGACGTGCTCCGCCCGCACGACTGCTGGGTCGTGGCCGACGAGATCTACGGCGCCCTCGTGTACGGCGGGTTCGCGCAGCGCTCGATCCTCGCGGTCGCGCCCGACCTCGCCGACCGCACCGTGATCGTCGACGGCGCGAGCAAGACCTTCGCGATGACCGGCTGGCGCGTGGGCTGGTCGATCGCGCCGGCCGCGCTGGCGAAGGCGATGGACACGATCCAGGGGCAGGGCGCGACCAGCACGGCGACCTTCTGCCAGTGGGCCGCGCTCGAGGCGCTGCGCTCGCCGGCCACCGAGCTCGCGAAGATGCGCGCGCTCTTCGAAGAGCGGCGCGACCGGCTCGTGGCGGGGCTCCGCGCGCTGCCGGGCGTGCGCTGCGGGCTGCCCGAGGGGGCCTTCTATGCGTTCCCTGATGTGAGCGCGTGGCTCGGCAAGCGGACCCCGATGGACCAGGAGCTCCGCGACGACGCCGACGTCGCCGCGTGGCTGCTCGACGCGACCCACGTCGCGGTGGTGCCCGGCTCGGCCTTCTACGCGCCCGGCCACCTGCGGCTCTCGTACGCGGTGGGCCTCCCGGCCATCGACGAGGCCCTCCGGCGCATCGCGGGCGCCGTCGAGACGCTGGTGTAGCCGTGCGTCGCGCGGCGCTCGCGCTCGTCGCGGCGGTCGCGTGCCGGCGCGCGCCGACGACCGCGGCCCCTCCCCCCGACGCTCCACGTCCGGTCGCGCCGCCCGCGTCGCTCGGGCCCGACGACCCGACCGCTTCGTACCGCATCATGGAAGTGCGCGGCGGCGTGACGCTGCGCGGGCATGTGCGGTGGCGGGGGGCGCTGCCGCGGCCCGAGGCGATGGCGGTTCCGCCGCACGGCGACCCGGGGCACTGCGGGGCGAGCCAGGCGCTCGAGCCGCTCACGGTGGGCCCCGACGGCGGCGTGCTCGGCGCGGTGGTGTCGCTGCGCATCCGGCGCGGGAAGGCGCCGCGGTTCGGCGCGGTGACCGTCGACCAGAGGCGCTGCCGGTACGAGCCGCGGGTGTCGTCGATCACGGTGGGGGCGGCGCTCCGCTTCACCAACAGCGACCCCGACGTCTTCCACAACGTCCACGCGTACTACGGCGAGGCCGGGGAGGACGCGTGGTTCAACGAGGCGTCGCCGGCGGGCGTCGCGATCGAGCGGCGCGTGGAGCGGGCGGGCGTGGTGCGGCTCGTGTGCGACTCGGGCCACACCTGGATGGTCGCGTACGTCCACGCCTTCAACCACCCGTACCACACGGTCACCGACGCGACGGGGGCCTACGCGATCCCCGACGTGCCGCCGGGCGCGTACGAGGTGGCGATGTGGCACGAGGGCTGGGCGCGCCGCGACCGCGCGGGCGACCCGCGGCCGGCGTTCGTCGACCACGTCACGTTGCTGCGGTCGGTCGACGTGCACGCGCCGGAGGCGACGGCGGACTTCGAACTCGCCGACGGCGCCCGCCCGGCCCTCGAGCAGGTGCCGCTCGGGCGCGTCGACGCTACCGGTCGGTGAGGGCGCCGCGGGTGACGAGGTCGAGCGTCGAGGTGACGAGGGCCTCGGTGTCGCTCTCCACCTTGCGCACCACCACCTGGTAGATGAGCTCCTTGAAAGCGCCGAGGAGCGCGTAGGAGCGCAGGCGGTGGTTGCCCGCGCGCACGATGCCCGCGGCCTCGCCCTGCTCGAGCGCGCTCTCCAGCAGGGCGCGGACGGGCTCGTAGAAGTCCGCCAGCTTGCGGTCGAAATCCGCGTCGAGGCCCACCGCCGCCGACAGCGTCACCTGCGCCATCGCCGGGTCGTCCGCGAACACCTCCACCACCCGCATGAGGTTCGCGCGGAACTCCTCCATCGGCCGCACCGCCGGGTCCTCGAGCTCGATCGTGCGGATCGCGCCGACGAGGCGCTGGAGGAAGGCCTCGACGAGGTGCGCGAAGATCGCCCGCTTGTCCGCGAAGTACAGGTAGAAGGTGCCGCGCGCCACGCCCGCCCGCGCCACGATGTCGTCGATGCGCGCGTCGTGGTAGCCCTTCTGCGCGAACACCTCCTTGGCCACGCCGAGGATCTGCGCGCGTCGCTGCTCGCGGTCCATCGCCGCGGCCCGGTCACGGCTCCCGCTCACAGCTCCACCTGCGCGAGCACGGCGCCCTCCCAGAGCTTCCGCACGTCGGCGAGCTCGCCGGGGGCGTCGCCGGGGCGCAGGGCCTCGCCGAGCGCGGCGGCGACGAGCGCGCGGGCGGCGGCCTCGGGGGCGAAGCGCGGCCGCACGCCGAGCTCGTCGAGGGTGAAGGTGAGCCCCTGCGCGAAGGTGGCCTCCAGCGCGTCGAGGTGGCGCCGCGCGAGGGCGCCGAGGCGCGGGTCGCGCGTGCCCTCCCCGGCGAGGGCGGCGAACACGCGGAGCTCGGCGGGGTGCGCGGCGGGGAGGCCGACGGCGCCCGCGACGGCCGCGCGCAGGCGGGGGAAGGGGGCGACGGTCGGGTCCCAGGCGGCGGTGAGGGCGGCGGCGAGGGCCGCGCCGACGCGCTCGAGGGCGGCGTCGAGCAGGGCGTCCTTGGCGTCGAAGTGGTGGGTGAGCGCGCCCTTGGAGACGCCCGCGCGCTCGGCGACGTCGGCGAGGGTGGTGGCGGCGATCCCGCGCTCGGCGAGGAGCGCGACGGCCGCGCCGAGGAGCGCGTCGCGGGTGGCCTCGCGGCGTTCGTCCTGGGTGCGGCGCGGGGCGTTCACTGCGCAAGCTTGAGCGGGTTGGCGGCGCCCGAGATGCCTGCGAAGAAGTCGTTGCCCTTGTCGTCGACGACGATGAAGGCGGGGAAGTCCTCGACCTCGATGCGCCAGACGGCCTCCATCCCGAGCTCGGGGTACTCGAGCACCTCCACCTTCTTGATGCAGTCGCGCGCGAGGCGGGCCGCGGGGCCGCCGATGGAGCCGAGGTAGAAGCCACCGTGCTTGTGGCACGCGGCCGTCACCGCGGGCGAGCGGTTGCCCTTGGCGAGCATCACCATGCTCCCGCCGTGCGACTGGAAGAGGTCGACGTAGGAGTCCATCCGCCCCGCGGTGGTGGGCCCGAACGACCCCGACGCGTAGCCCTCCGGCGTCTTCGCGGGCCCGGCGTAGTACACCGCGTGGTCGCGGAGGTAGTCGGGCATCCCCTCGCCGCGGTCGAGGCGCTCCTTGAGCTTCGCGTGGGCGATGTCGCGCGCCACCACCAGCGGGCCAGTGAGCGAGAGCCGCGTCTTGATCGGGTAACGCGAGAGCGTGGCGCGCACCTCGCTCATCGGGCGCGTGAGGTCGACCTTCACCACCTCGCCGCCGAGCTCGGCGTGCGTGGTGTCCGGGAGGAAGCGCGCGGGGTCGGTCTCGAGCTTCTCGACCCAGACGCCGTGGCGGTCGATCTTCGCGACGCACTGGCGGTCGGCCGAGCACGACACGGCGATGCCGACGGGGCACGAGGCGCCGTGGCGCGGCAGTCGGACGACCCGCACGTCATGGCAGAAGTACTTGCCGCCGAACTGGGCGCCGATGCCCGTGCGCTGCGCGAGCTCGAGCACCTTCGCCTCGAGCTCGACGTCGCGGAAGGCGCGGCCGAGGCGGTTGCCCTCGCGCGGGAGCGTGTCGAGGTACCGCGCGGAGGCGAGCTTGGCGACCTTGAGGGTGTGCTCGGCGGAGGTGCCGCCGACGACCACGGCGAGGTGGTAGGGCGGGCACGCGGCGGTGCCGAGCGAGCGGATCGCCTTCTCCAGGAAGGCCATGAGGCTCTGCGGGTTCAGCAGGCCCTTGGTCTCCTGGTAGAGGTAGCTCTTGTTGGCCGACCCGCCGCCCTTCGCCATGAAGAGGAACTTGTACGCGTCGCCGTCGGTCGCGAAGATCTCGATCTGCGCGGGGAGGTTGTTGCCGGTGTTGACCTCCGCGTACATGTCGAGCGGGGCGAGCTGCGAGTAGCGGAGGTTGGCCGTCTGGTAGGTGTCGAAGACGCCGCGCGCGATGGCGGCCTCGTCGCCGCCGCCGGTGACCACGTACTGCCCCTTCTTGCCCATCACGATCGCGGTGCCGGTGTCCTGGCACATCGGGAGGACGCCGCCGGCGGAGATGGCGGCGTTCTTGAGCAGGTCGAGGGCGACGAAGCGGTCGTTGTCGGAGGCCGCGGGGTCGTCGAGGATGCGGCGGAGCTGCGCGAGGTGGCCCGGCCGGAGCAGGTGCGCGATGTCGCGCATCGCCTCGCGCGTGAGCAGCGTGAGGGCCTCGGGCTCCACCGCGAGGAAGGTCTTCCCCCGCGCCTCGAAGGTCGACACGTGGTCGGCGGTGAGGAGGCGAAACTCCGTGTCGTCGTGGCCGAGGGGGAGGAGGTCTTGATACTCGAAGGTGCTCATCGCGGGGCGCGACGATAAACCGCGGCGGCGCCCCGCGGGAAGCCTCTCAGGGCGCGGCGCCCGCGTGCGCGAACACGCGGACCCCCTCGGGCGCCGAGGCCACCACCAGGCCCGCGCTCGACTCCCCGGGCAGCGGCGGCACCACCTGGACGCGCACCGGCGCCCCGGCCGTGCCCGCCAGCGCGAGGCCCCCGCGGCGCTCGCCCGTCGTCGCGTCGAACAGGTGGACGCTCGCCATCGCCGACACCGCGAGGTCGGGCCGCCGGTCGCCGTCGACGTCCCCGCCGAGCGACACCGACGCGCCGAAGCCCTGCGCCCCCGGCGGCGCGGCGATGCGGCGGAGCACCGCGCCGTCAGCCCCGGAAAGGATCACCACCGCCGCCTCGCCCTCCGGCGCGTGCGCGGTGCCCACCGCGACGTCCGCGCGGCCGTCACCGTTCACGTCCGCGCCGAGCGACACCGACTGGCTCGCGCCGGGCAGCGCGCGGCAGAAGGGCGCCGCCCACAGCGGGTGCCCGTCGGCCCCGGAGAGCACCTGCACGCAGCGCGAGTCCCCCGGCGCGCCGACCACCGGGCCCATCCCCGCCGCGACGTCGTCGACGCCGTCGCCGTCGACGTCGGGGCCCACCGCGAGCCCGAGCTCGTCGGGGTGCCCGAGGCGCGCGTTGGGCCCGTCGCCCGCGCGGCGCCACAGCTCGGTGAGCGACTGCGCGCCGACCGCCCGCACCTCCGTCGGCTGCCCTGGCCCCGCGGGCTCGACGAACACCACCGCCGCCGACGCGCCGCGCACCCGCACCTGCGCGCCCACCGCGACGCCGCGCACACCCGGCACCGTCGTCGAGCGCTCGGCCCGCAGCGTCGCCGAGTCGACCAGCACCAGGGTGTCGGGCGCTGCGCCGACCGCGACGACGTCCTCCACGCCGTCGGCGGTCACGTCGGAGACGACGCCGAGGTCGTGCCCCGCGCAGGCCACCACGCCGGCCGCGAGCCGCCGCTGCGCGCCCGCGGTGGTGGCGCGCACCGCGAGGGTCGCGCCGCCGGCGGCGGGCACGCAGCTCGCGAGCACGCGCTGCCCGCCCGACGACGACGCCCCGGCCGACGCGTGCCGGGCGAACTCCGCCGCGTCGTCCGCGGTGGGCGACGGCGGCGCCATCGCGAAGGCCTCCGTGAGCGAGAACTCCGCGGGCGCTTGCGCGACGTCGGGCGCGGCGAGGGCCAGGGCGGCGTCCTCGGTGGGCGGCGGCTGCGGCGGCGCGTCGGGCGCGCGGGTGAGCACGGCGACGACGCCCCCGACGGCGGCGAGCGCGCCCGCGGCGACAGCGACGTAGCGCGCGGCGCGGCTGCGGGGCGCGGCGGCCGTCGGGGGCGGGGGCTGGAAGGTCGCGCGCTCGCCCGTGAAGCTGCGCGCGGCGCGCTCCTCGGGGCTGAGCTCGGGGAGCGCGAACGGCTCCGGCGGCGGTGCGGCGGGCGGCGGCGTGGCGGGCGCGGCGCTCGTCGGCGCCTCCGGCGGCAGTTCGAACTCCTGCGCGGTCTTGCGCAGCGGGGCGTCGCCGGGGCGTGCGCTGCGCGACGCGTCGCCGGGGCGCGCGCTCCGCGTCGCTGGCGGGCGCGTCGGGGGCGAGGAGCGCTGCTGCGGGCGCTCGATGACGTCGTCGGCGAGCAGCGCGGCCACGGGCGTCTCCAGCATCCGCGCGGCGAGCGCCGCGGGGGAGGGGTCGACCGCCGGCGGGCTCACCGAGCGCGGCGGCGGTGGGGCCTCGGGGGGCGGCGCCGAGAGCCGCGCGCCCGCGCCGCCGGACACCACCGCGGTCAGCGGGACCCCGGGGCCGCCGCCGCGCTGGCCGTTGAGCACCGCGCTCAGGTCGACCACCTCGGGCTCGGGCGTCATGCGCCGGCCCGGCGGCGCCTGCACCGCCTGGAGGCGCGAGCTGCTGCGCGAGGCCATCCGCGCCGCGGCCACGCCCTCGGGGCCCCCGTTGCGGCGCAGCACGCGGAGCAGCGCGTCGCGCATGTCGTCGGCGCTCCGCCAGCGCTTCTCGACGTCGCGCTCGAGGGCGCGGTCGATCACCGAGGCGAGGGGCGTGGGCAGCTCGGGGAGCTCGTCGCGGATGGACGGGGCCGACGCCGTGGTGATGCGGAGCAGCGTGGCGGTGGCCGACTCGGCGAGGAAGGGCGTGTGGCCGGTGAGGCACTCCCAGAGGACGATCCCGACGGCCCAGAGGTCGGTCTCGGGGCCGACGGGCGCGGCGAGGCACTGCTCGGGGGACATGTACTCGGGCGTGCCGAGGAGCATCCCCGCGCCGGTGATGCGCTTCTGGTGGGCGACGAGCGCGATGCCGAAGTCGAGCAGCCGCGCGTGCGTCCCGCCGTCGGGCGCGCGCGCGAGGAAGATGTTGCCCGGCTTGATGTCGCGGTGGATGACGTTGTGCCGGTGCGCCTCCGACAACGCGTCGAGCACGTGCGCGCAGTAGAGCGCCGCCGCGGGCCAAGCCAGCGTCTGCTGCCGCTGGAGCAGCGCCTCCATCGACTCGCCCTCGAGCAGCTCGAGCGCGATGTACACGCTCGACGACTCGTCGACGCCCGCGTCGAGCACCTGCACGATCCCGTCGTGCCGCACGTTGGACATCGACCGCGCCTCGAGCAGGAAGCGGTCGATGATCTCCCGGTGCAGCAGCAGGTGCGGGTGCAACAGCTTGAGCGCCACCACGCGCCCCGTGACGGCGTGCGTCGCCTCGTAGACGGCGCTGTAGCCCCCGACACCGATGAGTCGGCGGAGGACGTAGCGGCCGCCGACGGTCTCGCCGACGCGGTCGCTGGGCGGGGGGGGGCTCTCCATCTCGGGGCGACTATCGCTTCGTGGTGCGCACGAGCGTCGTTCGCGTTCGGATTATCTCAATAAAGCCTGCGCGTGCAATGGCGTAGTGGCAGAGCAACGCCGGCGGCGGGCGTTTATTCTCACGGGGTGACGGCCCCGACAAGCTACGACGAGCTCCCGTACGAAGACTACTGCTTCCCCCGCACCCACCCTGAGCACCTCTTCGCGGTGTCGGCGCTCTTCGGGCGGGCGGCGCCCCCCATCGAGCGGGCGCGCGTGCTCGAGCTCGGCTGCGCGCGCGGCGGCAACCTGCTCCCGATGGCCGTCGACCTGCCCGGCGCGACCTTCGTCGGCGTCGACCTCTCGCCCCGCCAGGTGGCCGAGGCCGAGCGCCGCCGCGCCGCGCTGGCGTTGGGCAACGTGACGTTCCGCTGCGCGTCGATCGCCGACCTCGGCGAGGCCGACGGGCCCTTCGACTACGTCGTCTGCCACGGGGTGTACTCGTGGGTGCCGGCGCCGGTGCGCGAGGCCATCCTCCGCGTGTGCCGCGCGTGCATGCGGCCGGGCGGCGTCGCCTACGTGAGCTTCAACGCGCTGCCGGGCTGGCACCTCCTGCGGACGGTGCGCGACTTCGTGCTCCGCCACGTGCCGAGGGGGGCGCCCGCGCCGCGCCGCCTCGCGCTCGCCCGCAAGGCGCTCGGGGTGCTGGCGGAGGCCGCGCGCAGCGAGCGCGGGCCCTACGGTGCGTGGCTGCGCGACGAGCTCGCCAACGTCGCCTCGGCCGACGACGGCTACGTCTTTCACGAGTACCTGGAGGACGACAACGAGGCCTTCTACCTCGCGGACTTCCTCGCGTCGGCGAAGGCGCACGGCCTCGCGTGGCTGGGCGACGCCGACCTGCGGCTCTCGGGCGCGGCGGGCCTCGGCGCGGGCGACCCTGCGGCCCTCGCCCAGTCGGTGGACTTCGCGGTGGGGCGGCGCTTCCGCGCGGCGCTGCTGGTTCACGAGGGGACGGCGTCGCGCGGGGTGGACGTGGCGTCCGTCGCGCGGCTGTGGCTCGCGTCGCGCGTGGTGGACGTTGGCGATGGGCTCTTCGACGTCGACGGGCGCGAGGTGAAGCCCGACGACCCGTGGCTCGTGCGCGCGCTGGCCGAGCTCGCGGCGGAGGAGCGGCGGCCGGTGTCGTACGGCGCGCTCTGCGGGCGCGTGGGGGCGGCGCTCGGGCTCGACGCGCGCGCGGCGGCGCGGGAGGGCGCGGCCCACGCGGCGGCGGTGGTGGGGCTGTGCCTCGACGGCGTGGTGGAAGCCCGCGCGGGCGAGGCGCGCTACGCGGCGGAGGCGGGGCTCCTGCCGGTGGGGTCGCCGGTGGCGCGGATGCAGGCGGCGGAGGGCGCGCTGGTGGCGACGCTGCGGCACGTGCGCGTGGAGCTGCACGAGTTCGAACGCGAGGTGCTGCTGGCGCTCGACGGCACGCGCGACCGGGCGGCGCTGGCGCGCGCGTTCGGCAACGCGGGGCGCTGCGAGGAGGCGCTCGACTGGCTGGCGAAGAACGCGCTGTTGATGCCGGGGTGAGCGCGGGGCGGGCGATTCAGGCGGGCTTGGCGGGGTCGGCGGGCTGCGGGTCGGCGGGCTTCGCCTCGGTCGCGGCGCTCGCCTTCGCGCGGGTGCCGAGGCGCGGCACCGCGGCGTCGGCGCCGTCCTCGCCGAAGAGCTCGATGGCGGCCTTGCGCAGCTCGCCGTGGCGGAGCTTGAGCAGCGTCCAGAGGCGGTCGCGGGTACGGGTCATCTCGGGCGGGGCGTTCTTGCGGACGCGCGCGCCGGTGGGCGTGACGTTGTCCATGATCCAGGCGCCGTGCTCCTCCATTGCGTCGATCCACGCGTCGGAGAAGGGGTGCTTCCCGGCGAGGCGCGGGGCGTGCTGGCGGAAGAGCGACGCGAGGCGGACGCCGTCCTGTGCGTGGTCGTACATGCCGGTGCCCGAGACGATCGACGCGACGATCTCGGGCGGGAAGAGGGGGACGCCGTCCTGCGCGAGCAGCGGCGAGGTGAGCGCCTGCGCGACGAGGAGCGCGGGCTCGCGGTAGCGCAGGAGCTGCTCGTAGCGGCTGTCGAGCTGGGCGCGGGCGACGGCGGGCGCCGCGACGCAGTTGGCCGCGGCGTGCTCGACGGCGCGGGCGAGGTTGGGCAGCGACAGGATCGCCGCGACGTCCGTCTTGGGGCGGACCGCGAGCACCTCGGCGAGGCGCGGGAGCACGGCGTCGACGCCGGCGCGAACGTTGGCCACCATGACGGACGCTTCGACGCTGAAGACGTCCGCCTGGTCTTCCCGGATCGCCTCGGCGGCGAGCAGGAACGCGGCGACCGCGGCGTCCCCGAGGAGCGCTTGCGGGCGCGTGGGTGGGTTCCCACGCGCTCGGGGGAAGGGGAGGGGAGGATCACCGAGCATCAACGGTCGGGGGTGGGGGGCACTGGAGTCGGAGGCAGGGGAAAAAGCGTGGGGGTCGGATGGGGTGGTCGACGGTGTCCGCGAGGCGATCGATGCGCGCGGCGGGGGTGGGGGATACCCCCGTCGGGGCGATGGGGCGGCTCGAAGGGGGTGGGTGACACTGCGCGCGAGGGGAGGGGGCAGCGCGGCGGGGGTGTCGGGTACTGGCCGCGAGGGGGGCGGCGAGGAGGGCGCGCGTTCGAGGGGGGTGGGGGAGGCGCCTCGACACGCGGCGCGCGGCGCTGGTATCACCGCGGGGCATCGGATGCTGCGGACGCTCACGATCAAGAACTTCAAGTCCGTCGTCGACCTGACGCTGGAGCTCGGGCGCTTCAACGTCTTCATCGGCGAGAACGGCTGCGGCAAGTCGAACATCCTCGAGGCGCTGGGGATGGCCGCAGCGTCTGCTGCGGATCGCACGTCCGTGGAGGATCTTTTCGTTCGGGGAATCCGCGTGGCGAAGCCGTCGATGATGGTCAACGCCTTCCGCGGCACCGACCAGGGAAAGCTCATTGAAGTTGCGCTCGAGTATCCATACGGATCCGAGGGACGCAGTGCGAGCGACGACTATCGTCTTGCGGCGTCGGATGCGAACTGGACCAACATGAATTGGGTGGAGATGGCTGCCTCTCTTCATGACTTTGGTAAGGAAAATCCAAACTTCCAGCATCAACTCGCGGCATTGGCGGAGGTGGTGGAGCCGGCGGCCCTGGGACGGGCTTTCAGTATCGCGTTGGAGAAGGTCATCCCTGCACGCCGTGAACGGCATCTTGCCGCGGCGCCGCTGCGCGAGGCGCTCCTCACCTACGCCATCTACTGCGCGAGCACCCTGGCGCTCCGTGGGCTCCAGGTGCAGAGCCGCCACGAGCCCCTCGGCATCTACGGCGAGGGCCTCGACGTCGCGATCGCGCAGCTCCCCGACGAGCTCCGCGCGGAGCTCATCGACCACGCGAAGATGATCGCCTGGCTCGACGACGTGGAGGTCGACCGTGGTGGCGCGCGCAAGCTCCAGGGCGACAAGCCCGGGCGCAGCGTCTCGGAGCTCTACTTCGCCGACCGCTTCCTCTCCGACGAGCGCCGCGTCTTCTCCTCCGAGAACGCCAACGAGGGCATCCTCCACGTCCTCTTCCACCTCGTGCTCTTCCTCCACCCGCGGGGGCCGCGCCTCTTCGCCATCGACAACATCGAGACCGCCCTCAACCCCCACCTCCTCCGCCACCTCGTGAAGGCCCTCGCGGGGATGGCCGCGGCGCACGACCGGCAGGCGCTCGTCACGACGCACAACCCCGCGGCCCTCGACGGGCTCAACCTCCACGACGACGAGCAGCGGCTCTTCATCGTCTCGCGCGACGACGAGGGCCACACCCAGGCGCGGCGGGTGACGGTGAAGCCCGAGCACGCCGTCAACGGCGCGAAGCTCAAGCTCTCCGAGCTGTGGATGCGCGGCCTCCTCGGCGGCATCCCGACCCACTTCTAGCCATGCGCGTCGGCGTCGTCTCCGAGGGCCGGGCGGACTTCGCCGTCGTGCGGAACCTCCTCAAGGCCGCGCTCGACCTCGACGCCGCCGACGTCCAGTCGATCCGCCCCGACCTCCAGACCGACGAGACCTCCCTCCACGCCCCAGGCGCCCGCGCCTTCAGCAACTGGGAGATCGTGCGCGAGGAGTGCGAGCAGTGGGCCGCGATCGGGGCGTACCTCGACGAGTCGCTCGACGACCCGCGGCTGGTGGTGGTGCACGTCGACACCGCCGAGTGCCACCTGCCGGGCTTCGACGTGGCGCGCCCCGACCGCGCCGCGGAGGGCTACGTCGGCGCCTGCCACGCCGCCGTGCTCGCGGCGCTGCGCGGGTGGACGCAGGGGCGGCGCTACGCCCAGCTCGTCGGCGCGGTGGCGGTGGAGGAGACCGACGCGTGGCTCCTCGCGCACTACGCGCCCGAGCGCGGCGAGGACACCGGCGCGCTGCCCAACCCGAAGGAACGCCTCCAGCGGGCGATCGAGCGCACCAACGCGCTCTCCGACCGCGAGCGCCAGTCCCTCCAGCGAGAGCGCAACACGCTTACCCGGTATCACCGCCTGTCCGAGCCGCTGCGCAAGCCCAAGGCCCTGCGCGCCGCGCTGGCCCACAACGCCAGCCTCGCCCGCTTCGTCGAGCACCTGGGCGACGCCGCGGAGGCCCTCGCGCCCGGCTCATGCCGCGTACGCCCCTCCGACACCTGACGCGCCGCACTCCCTCCCGCGCGCGGCTTCGTGCTATCCGCTCGCGCCGTGACCCGCCTCCCCGCGTTCGCCGCCTCGTCGCTCTCGCTCGTGCTCCTCGCGCTGCCGCTTCTCGCGCAGCGCCACCTGCGACCGCCGCCGACGCCGCCGCCCATCGACCGCGTCGTCGTCCCGGCGGGCGAGTTCACCATGGGCGGCGTCGAGGAGCGCGAGCCCGACGAGGCCCCGGTGCACCGCCGCACGCTCCCGGCGTTTCGCATCGACCGCACCGAGGTCACGCGCGAGGACTACTGGCGCTGCGTGCGCGCCAACCGCTGCCGCGAGGCGTGGCGTCGCCCCACCTGGACCGCCCCGCGCGGGCCCGTCACGGGCGTCTCGTGGCACCAGGCGCGGACGTACTGCGCGTGGGTCGGCGGGCGCCTGCCCACCGAGGCCGAGTGGGAGAAGGCCGCGCGCGGCACCGACGCGCGGCGCTACCCGTGGGGCAACGAGCCCCCAACGCGCGAGCGGGCCGTCTTCGGCATGCGCATGAACGTCGGGCAGCCCGAGCCCGTGGGGTCGCACCCGAGCGGCGCGTCGCCGTACGGCGCGCTCGACATGGCGGGCAACGTCTGGGAGTGGACCGAGAGCGTCTACGACCCCTACGCGTACCGCACGCCCGAGCGCGTCCCGACGTGCGAGACCGCGCTCGCCGCGTACGCCGACCTCCGGCACCTCAACCGCTGGGCCTTCACCGGCTCGATGGGCATCCCCGACAACTGCCAGCGCGTCCTCAAGGGCGGCGCGTGGAACTACTGGCCCGCGGGGCTCCGCTCGTCCAACCGGGTGCACCACGAGCCCGAGGGGCGCTATCCGGTCAGCGGGTTTCGCTGCGCGGATGATGGGGCTGGCGCCGCCGCGCATTGACCCCGCGTCCCCGCCTGCGGTACCTCCCTCCGACCCGGTCATGTACTTCCAGGAACTCATCCTCTCGCTGCAAGATTTCTGGTCGAAGCGCGGCTGCCTCATCGTGCAGCCCTACAACAGCGAGGTCGGCGCGGGCACCTTCAACCCCGGCACCTTCCTCCGCGCCCTCGGCCCCGAGCCCTGGAACATCGCCTTCGTCGAGCCCTCGCGCCGCCCCGCCGACGGCCGCTACGGCGACAACCCCAACCGGCTCCAGCAGTTCCACCAGTTCCAGGTGATCCTGAAGCCCTCGCCGATCGAGATCCAGGACCTCTACGTCGAGTCGATGGTGAAGCTCGGCACCGACCCGCTGCGCCACGACTTCCGCTTCGTCGAGGACGACTGGGAGTCGCCCACGCTCGGCGCCTGGGGCCTCGGCTGGCAGGTGTGGCTCGACGGGCTGGAGGTGTCGCAGTTCACCTACTTCCAGCAGTGCGGCGGCTTCGACTGCAAGCCCGTCTCGGGCGAGCTCACCTACGGCCTCGAGCGCATCGTGATGTACCTCCAGGACGTCGACACCATCTACGACGCGATGTGGGCCCCCGGCGTGCGCTACGGCGAGCTCACGAAGCGCGCCGAGTGGGAGTGGTCGACCTACAACTTCACCGAGGCGAGCGTCGACTACCACCGCGCCACCTTCGACACCGCCTACGCCGAGTGCCTGCGCCTGCTCACCCTCGAGGAGCGCGAGGTCCTCTCGAAGAAGGGCCCGCGCAAGGAGCTCGCCTACGCGAAGCCGCCCCTCGAGCGCCTCGTGCTCCCGGCCTACGACTTCTGCGTCAAGGCATCGCACCACTTCAACGTCCTCGACGCCCGCGGCGCCATCTCCGTCACCGCCCGCCAGGACTACATCAAGCGCGTGCGCGCCCTCGCCCACCGCTGCGCCGAGTCGTGGCTCGCCCAGCGCGAGGCCCTCGGCTATCCGCTCCTCGGCCAGGCGACGAAACGCGAACCCGCCGCCGCCGCCGCGGAGTAGACTCGTCCTTCGGGGGCCCTTCACTCCGCCCCCGAGGTGACCCATGCACGAAGACCCCACGCCCCCCCGCTTGTTGCTGGTCGACGACGACCCGCTCATCCTCCGCGCCGTCGGGCGCCAGCTAGCCCGCCATTTCACCTTGCGCACTGCCCTCGGCGCCGAGGCCGCCCTCCAGGCCCTCGACGACTCCGCCGCGCTCGACGCCTTCGTCTTCGACATGCAGATGCCCCCGGTCGACGGGCCCGCGCTGTTCGAGCGGGTAATGGCGCGCTGGCCGGAGCTCCGCGCGCGCTCGGCCGTCGCGACCGGCGCGCCCGACGCCGACGACGTCCGCGCCTTCGCCGCGCGCGAGGGCATCGCGGTGATCGCCAAGCCCTACACCACCGCCGACCTCCAGGCCTGGCTCAGGTCTCGCTGAAGTCCACCGCGCCCTCGATCAACTCGACCTCGCCGTCGGTCACGGCGGCGACGTCGACGCGGAGCTCCCGCGCGTCGCGATCGGCCGCGAGGCGGAGCGCAGCCCTCCGCAGGCGCCGCTGCTTGGCGGGGGTGACGGTGGCGAGCGCGCTCACCATCGCGCCGCGGCGCCGCGCGCGCACCTCGACGCAGACGAGCACGGCGCCGTCGAGGGCGAGCAGGTCGACCTCGTCGCGGCCGACGCGGAGGTTTCGCGCGAGCACGACCCAGCCGCGGGCCTCGAGCCACGCGGCGACGAGCGCCTCCGCGGCGCGGCCGCGCGAGGTGGTGCTCGCCGAGGGCATCAGGACGTAGGGGAGGGGCTCAGTTGGTGCCGGAACGGATGCAGTAGGAGCCCTGCACGCCGGGGTTGTACTGCGGGCCGGCGACGTCCGTCTGGCAGACGAAATTCTCCGGGCACTGGCAGAGCACGCTCTCGTCGGTGGTGGCGCGGAGCGTCGAGGGCACGCCGCAGCGGCAGGTGCAGAACACCCGCTTCGGGCGCTCGCGCCCGAGCGCGTCGGAGGACTCGTCGTACTTGTACACGAGGCAGATGCGCGAGCGGCACTGGAGCGACTGCGTCTCGATGTAGATCTCGGTGCCGCGGAAGCAGCCGTTGGTCTGCATCGCGTTGGGGTTGCACACGCCCGCCGCGCCGCCGTCTTCCACCGGGCGCTGCGGGGCGCACGGGTCGCCCACCCCGAGATCGCCACAACCCAGCGACGCCAGCGCGCCGAACCCGATGAGCGCAATCAGTCTCCTCACAGCAGATCCTTCTCCCTGACGCTCGCTGTTGCGCCGCGACGCCCCGGCGGGGGCCTCGCGACGCCGTCGAACCGACGCTTTTCGCACGCGCCGTGCCGACAATTGTCCGTTGCGGGCGCACGCTAACGTTCGGCCGCGCGACCCGTCAAGCTGAATCCCCGGCGCGGGCGCGGCCTCCCCTCGAAGCGCGGAGAGCGCCCTGCCACTGCCAACGCGGGCGCGACGCTGGTCACAACCCTGACCAGCAACCGCGGGCGGGGGCGACGGCGTGCGGCGAGTGCGTGGCCCCCAACGAACGGTCTTCTCTCGCGGTGGGACTTCCCGTAGAGTCCGCCCGAACGTCGGGATTCCGCGCGTCGGGATACCGTGGCACGAGTGTTGTTCGATACGTCTGCAACCACGCTCGATGGTGGTTGCGCGAGAGAGAGGCAGAGAGAGCGATGGTGCGCAGGTTGGACTGGAAGATGCTCGCAGGGGCCGGTGCGCTCGCGGTGGCGATGGGCCTCTCGGCGAACGCGTACGGGCAGCAGGCCGCGCAGCCTGACATGAACTTCGCGCAGGGCGCGGCGGACGCGCCGCCGGCGGAGGGCCCGCCGAGCGAGGCCCTCGCCAACGCGCTGCGCCTCTACCAGCAGGAGCGCTACCAGGAGAGCTGCGTGCAGTTCCAGCGCGTGGTGGAGGGCGAGACGGGCGACGCGCCGGCCAACCAGCAGAAGGCGCAGTTCCACCTCGGGAAGTGCCTCTACCACCTGGGCTTCTACCAGTCGGCGCTCGCGGTCTTCGACGAGATCGTCGACCGCGGGACGGCGCACCTCTACTTCAACGCGACGCTCCAGTGGCTCGCGCAGCTCGCGTCGCAGCTCCCCGAGCCCGCGGACATCATCCGCCGCGTCGGCCGGTACCCCACCGAGCAGCTCGCCCAGTTCAACAACAACGAGAACCGGGTGCTCTACAACCAGCTGCTCTACCTCATGGGCCGCGCGAAGTACCGCGACGGGGCCTACGACGAGGCGATCCAGCTCTTCCGCCAGGTGCAGCGCAACTCGCCCTTCTACGTGCAGTCGCGCTTCTTCGAGGGCATCTCGCACGTCAACGCGCGCCGCTCGCAGCCCGCGGTGGAGGCCTTCCGCGAGGTGCTCCACGCGCTCGAGGAGGGCGTCGAGGGCGTCGAGGACGAGGACCGCATGGGCGACCTCGCGTGGCTCGAGCTCGCGCGGCTCTACTACTCGACGCGCCACTACGACTCGGCCATCGACTCGTGGAACCACGTCGACGTCGACTCGGAGTACTGGCTCGACGCGCTCTTCGAGGAGAGCTGGGCCTACTTCCTCCAGAACGACTACCCCCGCGCGCTCGGCAACATCCACACGCTCAACTCGCCCTTCTTCACCAACGCCTGGTACCCCGAGGCGATGGTGCTGAAGTCCGTGATCTTCTTCTCCAACTGCCGCTACGACGAGGCGGAGGAGGTGCTCGCGCAGTTCAACGAGCGCTACGGGGAGCTCCGGCCCGAGATCGAGCGGTACCTCCAGCAGTACCAGGACGACACGAGCTTCTTCCGCTTCCTCAAGGACGTGCGCGAGGGCCACGCCAACCTGCCCAACCGGCTCCGCCCGGTGGTGGAGAGCGCGTTCTCCGACCGCACGCTCCTCCGCAACATCGAGTACGTCGCGCAGCTCGAGTCCGAGGAGCGCCGCCACGCCCAGATGCCCCAGGCCTTCCGCAACAGCTCCGCGGGCGCCCGCATCATCCAGGACATCGCCGTGGCCAAGAGCTTCGCCATCGAGAACGCCGGCAACCTCGCCCGCGGCCGCTACACCCGCGCCGTCGACGAGCTCGCCGACCTGCAGAACCAGGCCACCGCGATCCTCATCGAGATCCTCAACGCCCGCCGCGGCCAGCTCTCGCAGGAGATGCAGCAGCAGCAGGTGACCGTGCAGGAGTCCCGCGCCAACCGCGTCACGGCCGACGAGGAGCACTACCTCTGGCCCTTCAACGGCGAGTACTGGCGCGACGAGCTTGGCTTCTACCGTCAGGTGATCACTTCCCGCTGCGGGCGCTGAAGCCCGCGCCGCCACCCGACTCCGAACCCCCTACCTCCAGGGAGACACACCGTCCATGATTCGCGGAACCTATCCCAGGGTCGCATGGCTCCTCGCGGCCGTGTGGCTCCTCGCGGGCGTGCTCGCCGCCGCGCAGCCCCGCGGCCGCCGAGGCGGCGGCAACCAGCAGCAGGCCGCGCCCGCGGCCGCCGTCGACATCCCGACGGTGCCCGCCGTCGCGGCCAACGTCTGCATCAGCGACGAGGGGCGCAACCGGGCCACCGAGTGCCCGTCGGGCGCCACGCAGTTCGGCAACGGCCACGGCGGCACCGGCATCCCCGGCGCCGTGCAGCGCGTCGACGAGAACAAGAACAAGAACAAGGCCGACAAGGTCCGCCAGCCGAGCCAGCGCCTCAACACCAACGACCTGCTCCGCCGGGCCAACGCCGAGCGGCGCAGCAAGGAGCTGCTCCTCAACGAGGTGCGGCTCACCGCGGCGCTGATCAACCGCATGCGGCCCAACGACGCGAACCGCCCGCCCGCGCTCATGCGCCTCGCCGAGGACTACCAGGAGCTCGTCTCCATGTCGACCGGCGCGGCCGAGGAGCTGGAGGAGCAGGTCTTCCAGGCCGGGCCCCGCGGCCCGCACCCGAACCCGCAGCAGGTCGAGACGCTCCAGCGCCAGCAGGCGACGCTGCGCACCGAGGCGGGGCAGTACCGCGAGCAGCTCATCCGCACCTTCCAGAACCTCGTCGACACGGCGCCCAACTACGAGCACATGGACCAGGCGCTGTTCTACCTGGGCTTCGCGCTCCAGGACGCGAACCGCCACGACGACGCGCTGCGGGTCTACCGCACGATGATCCAGCGCTTCCCGCAGTCGCCGTACGTGCCCAACGCGTACCTGTCGTTCGCCGAGCACTTCTTCGACACGGGCGACATGGCGGCGGCGCGGCAGTTCTACGAGCGCGTGCTGGCCATCCAGGACGAGAACAACCAGGTCTACGGCTACGCGCTCTACAAGATGGCGTGGGTGCTCTACAACCTCAACGACTACGAGGGGGCGCTCCAGAAGTTCTTCGAGGTGATCACCTACGGGCAGCAGCACCCGCAGGCCCCCTCGGTGCGCTCGCTGCTCACCAACGCGCGCATGGAGCTCGTGACCGTCTACGCCCAGGTGTACGGCAGCGCGGCCCATCCCCTCAACACCACCAACGCGATGAACACCTTCCGCCGCTACGCCGCGGACGAGGCCAACGCGTTCGACATGTTCGAGAAGCTCGCCGAGCTCTACCACGACAACGGCCAGTGGCCGAACTCGATCGCGATGTACCACGCGCTGATGGAGGCGCGGTCGTCGGACGACAAGATCTGCTTCTGGCAGGCGCAGGTGTCGCGCGCCGTGGTCGCCTCGCGGCCCAAGCCCGAGCAGATGGTCGAGGTGCAGCGCCTGATCGACGTGTACAACACCTTCCGCAACTCGCAGCGGCCGGCCGACATCAAGACCATGTGCCGCAACCACGCGGCGCGGGTGACCTTCGACGTGGCGTCGCACTGGCACCTCGAGGCGATCGGCCGCAGCGCCGAGGGCCAGTCGCAGACGCGCGGCACGCGCAACCCCGAGACGATGCGGCTGGTGGGCGAGCTCTACCAGAAGATCCTCGACGAGTTCCCGGACTTCGACCAGGTGGAGTTCCTCGAGTACGACCGGCGCGACTGGCCGACGCGCTACCGCATCGCCTACTACCGCGCCGACATGATGTTCGACGCGAACAACTGGGAGGCCTGCGGCCCGGCGTACGACGCCGTGGTCGAGATGAACCCCGGGGGCGAGTTCACCGAGGACGCGTCGTACAAGTCGGTGCTCTGCTACAACAACCTCTTCGGGGCGCAGCTCCAGGGCGAGGCCACGCAGCGCGGCGACCGCGGCGCGCGGCGCACGGCCCAGTCGGGCCAGCAGCGCAACCTCACCGAGGCGCAGCGCACGGCGATGGCCCGCGCCGCGATGGTGCCGCGCGAGTTCAACCCGCGCGAGACGGGCATGCTCCGGGCCTTCACCCGGTACGTGTGCTTCGTGCAGAACAACGCCAACGCGACGCCGCCGGCGATCGAGGGCCAGGACCCGCGCACGGTCATGCTCACGATCAAGTACCGCCGCGCGTACCTCTACTACGTGGCGAACAAGTTCGAGGAGGCGTCGACGCTCTTCCGCGACATCGCCAACACCCCGGCGACGACGCCCGACCCGGAGAACCTCCGCGAGATCTCCGCCGACCTCTACCTCGACGCCCTCAACGTGATGGGCTCGATGTGGAACCCCGTCCGCCCCGCCTGCTTCGACTCGATGGGCGAGGACGTGAACCGCTTCATCGGCTCGTTCTGCTCGGCCGACCAGCAGGCCGCGCACGCCGACTTCTGCCAGCGCATGCGCGAGCTGCAGTGCCAGATCCTCCGCAAGAAGGCCGAGGCGCTCGCCACCGCGGGCCGCCACTCGGAGGCCAGCGCGGAGTACGTCCGCATCGTGCGCACGCACCGCGAGTGCGGCCGCCTCGACGAGATGCTCTACAACGCCGCGATCGAGAGCGACGCGGCCTTCGAGCTCGGGCGCTCGATGCGCATCCGCGAGCGCCTCGTGGCGATCTTCCTCCAGCGCAACAGCACCTGGGCGCAGCGCGCGCTCTACCGCCTCGCGGGCAACTACCACGCGATCCAGGTGTTCCGCCGCGCCGCCGAGCTCTACGAGCAGTACGCCGAGTACGTCTCGTCGCACCGCCAGGAGGCCGTCCGCGCCGCTGAAGAGGCCGCCCGGGTGACCCACCAGCGCGCGGAGGACCCGGTGGCCCAGGCCGCCGACGCGCTCCGCCAGGCGACCATCTTCCGCATCGGCCTCGGCGAGGAGGCCCGCGCCCTGGAGAACGCGCAGAAGTTCGCGCGCTACTTCGGGAGCGATCCCCAGCGCCGCCGCGACGCGGCCAACGTGGTGTTCTCGATCGGGCAGATCTACACCGACCGCGTGGCCCGCCTGCGCCGCCAGCCGACGGCCAGCGGCGACGAGCGCCGCCAGCGCGACGTGCAGATCCGCTCCGCGTGGAACGACGTGATCCGGCACTACAGCAACTACATGCGCGTCTACGCCGCGCAGGGGACGCCGGACCAGAAGATCCAGGGCGCCGTGGCCCTCGCGCGCGGCTACTGGAACATCGACAACTTCCCGCAGGCGATCACCTACTACCAGCAGGCGATCACGACCTGGGGCTCGGGCGAGCACCCGGCGGGCGAGGCGGCCATCCGCGCCGAGCTCGACGACGCGATCGAGAACGACGCGGTGGAGAAGAGCAAGGAGGCCGCCGCCGAGGCGCGCTTCTACGTCGCCGAGCAGCTCTACCAGCGCTTCCGCGCGCGGCGGCTGCCGCAGTTCCGCGGGTCGGGGCGCCGCGCCTACGACACCTGGGTGCAGCGCACGCTGTCGCCCTTCATCACGGAGCAAATCACCTTCCTCCGCGGGGACGCCACGCGGCAGTACACCGAGGTGGTGAACATGCACGTGCCCAACTGGGAGGTCGCCGCGTACTCGCGCCTGGCGGACATGTTCTACCAGTTCGCGGTGTACATCCGCACCTCGCCGCCGCCGGAGGACATCCGCCGCGTGCCCGAGCTCCTCGACGCCTGGAACGTGCTGAAGGACGAGCAGACGCAGCCCTTCGTCGACACGGCCACCGAGGGCTACCAGCGCTGCATCCGCACCTCGACGAACGTGCACTGGTTCAACGAGTGGACGCACCTCTGCGAGCGCGAGCTCAACAACATCGACCGCGGCCGCTTCCCGGTGGCCGACGAGGTCCGCGTGGAGCCCAACCTGCTCTTCTCGCGGCCCAACGACAGCCGGCCCGTGTACTCGCTCCAGACGGCCGCCGAGGCCGCCGAGGACGAGGGCTCGCAGGGGCAGAACGCGGCCGAAGGCGCCGCCAACTGAGAGGAGGAGACGACGTGAAGAACTTCCACCACGCCTTCGTGATCGCCGCCGCCCTCCTCGGGGCCGCCTGCGGCAGCACCCAGACCCGCACCAACGCCAACGGCACGGTCGCGAACCCTGCCACCACCGCCGGCGGGCAGACGGTCACCACCTCGACGGGCCAGGCCGTCAGCCAGAACGCCAACGACCGCTTCAACAGCGCCGCCCAGGCCATGAAGGCCCACGACGACGCCAACAGCGGCCGCGGCGACTGGGCCAACGACTCGTGCAACGAGGTCGCCGGCCAGTTCGAAGACGCCGCCGAGGCGCAGCCCAACGCCAACTTCCCCGAGGCGTGGTTCAACCGCGGCCTCGTCTACCTGCGCTGCAACATGAACGACCAGGCCACGGCCGCGTTCAACCGCGCGGTGCAGGCGGGCAACGGCAACTACTGCCGCGCCAAGGTGCAGCTCGGCGTGATGGCCTACCGCGCGCGCGACACGGGCCGCGCGCGGACCCTCATCGAGGAGGCCATCCGCCAGGACCCGACCCACTGCGTCGAGGGCTACTCCAACCTCGCGATGCTCCTCCGCGAGCAGAACCCCACCACCGACCAGCAGTGGGCCGAGGTGATCAGCAACATCCGCCGGGCGCTCGCGCTCGACGACCGCTACCTCCCGGCCCGCAACCAGCTCGCCCTGAGCTACCTCCAGCAGGCCGGCGACGACCCCAACTCGCAGCGCATCTTCCTCGCGGGCCTCGTGTGCGCGCAGGCCGCCCAGGTGGCCGCGGCGCACCAGGCCGACCTCCCGGCCGACGTGCGGAGCTTCATGGCCGACATCCACAACACGTGGGGCATCGTCGACATCCGCCGCGGGGAGATCATCAAGGCGCTCGGGCACTTCCAGCGCGCCTACCAGCTCAACCCGACCATGTTCGAGGCGTGGGTCAACTACGGCACGATCAACCTCTCGTTCCGCGGCTACCAGGACGCGCGCGAGGCCTTCCAGCATGCCGTGGAGCTCCGTGCCGACAGCTACGACGCGCACATCGGCCTCGGCGTGGCCCTCCGCGGCCTCGCCGCGGCGCAGGACCGCGACCAGGCGATGCTCCAGCAGGCTCAGCAGGAGTACGAGCGCGCGCAGCAGATCGACGCGGCGCGGCCCGACGCCTACTACAATCTCGGCGTGCTCCACATGGGCTACATGGGCGGGCAGATCCCCGACCTCGAGCGCGCCAAGGGCTTCCTGCAGCAGTTCCAGCAGCGGGCGACCAACAACGCGCGCTACGCCACGCAGGTGACGCAGGCCGCGCAGCACATCCGCAACATCGACCAGACCATCGCGGCCCTCCGCGCGATGGCCAGCCTCCCCGGCGGCGGCAACGGCGGCGCGGCGACCCCGCCCGCGGGTGGTGCGACGCCCCCCGCCAGCGGCGCGACCCCGCCCGCTGGTGGCACCACGCCTGCTCCTGCCCCCGCGGGTGGCGCAGCGCCTGCCCCCGCTCCCGCTGCGCCGGCTCCCGCCGCGCCCGCTCCCGCCGCGCACTGAGCGCTCCTGCATTGACGGGCCCCGTGGCCTGTCATTAGACTCCCGCCCATGAAGATCCGGTTCGTCACGCTCGCGGCGTTCGCTGCGATCTCGCTCATGGGTTCGTCCGCGTTCGCGCAGAGCCGCGCAGGCGGTCAGCAGGCGCAGGCCGCGCGCACCCAGGAGTTCAACTTCACCGACGAACTCGTGCAGGGCCAGCTCGTGCGGCCCGACGGCGAGTCCACCCGCGTCCGCCGCCGCGCCGCCGGCATCTCGCTCATCCGCATCCGGGAGCACTTCGTCCCCGAGATGCTCAAGTCCGTCGAGAACCTCTGATTCGCCTCTCCGTCGGTAGGTAACGCGCCGCAGCGGTCTGCGCGCGTGCCTGCCGGATGGTTGACGGGCTTCGCAACCGGTCGGTACAGTCCCGTGGTCATGCGCCCGTCTCCAGAGGCACCATGAAGAGCTTCTTCGGTATTCTCCTCAGCGCATCGACTCTTCTCGCAAGTCCGGTGTGGGCCCAGACCCCGCGGGCGGAGCGCTCCCACGCCCAGCGCGTGGAGGCTCGCTCCCAGCACTTCGACTTCCGTGACGAGAACGTCCAGGGGGGTGTGGTCCGGCCGACCGAAGCCACCTCCCTCGGGAATCGTCACCTGCAGGGCATCAGCCTCTTGCGCATCAGGCAGCATTTCGTGCAGGAGATCAACGAGACGGTAGAGAACCTCTGAAGGTGGTCGATGTCTGACACTTCCGGCGAGAGCGCGACACCGTGAGGGTGGAGCGACGCTCCGGCGGATAGCAACCGCGTGCCCCGCCCCCTCATCCCCCAAGGCACGCATCACACGGGGAAGCGATGGCTCAGAAATTGGTCGTTCCCATCACGTTCCAGATCTACCAGAACGGCGCGCTCGTCCGCACGGAGACGATCGCGCAGGACGTGATCAAGATCGGGCGTGATCAGAAGTCCCACCTCCGCATCGATGACGAGGGCGTGGCGCGCATGCACGCGGTCATCGAGGCCAAGCCCGACGACGTCCAGATCATCGACCTGGGGTCCGGCACGCAGGTCAACGGTCAACCGATCAACAAGGCCTCGCTGCGCACGAGCGACACCTTCCAGATCGGCAACACCCGCATCACCGTGGAGATCGGCGCGGCCCGCGAGGCGAGCGCCGTGGCCCCCGCGGCGGCGCCGGGCTTCGTGCCCCCGAGCGCGCTCTCGCTCTCCAAGGGCCCCGACCTCGCGCCGGCGGCCTTCGGCGCGTCGACGGCGGGTGCGGCGGTCGACGGCGAGGAGATCTACCAGCTCATCAAGCGGAGCGACGTGAGCCCGCACGAGGTGGAGGACGTCGGCGCCCAGGCCGTCGAGGTCTCGGTGCTGTGGAAGACCTCCATCCTGCACGTCGCCCACATCGACAACGCGAAGAACTTCACGCTCACCGCGCGCGACGTGAAGCCCGCCGTCGACTCCAAGGTGCTCGGCGGCTCGCTCGCCGTCGGCGGCGCCCTGATGCTCGCCGGCGCGTCGATCATCGGCTCGATCGGCCCGCAGGACACGCAGGTTGTCCGCGACGCCGCGGGCATGAAGAGCATGGTGGTCGGCGGCATCGGCGCCCTCACCACGCTCATCGGCGCGGGCGCGGCGAGCCAGCTCCACCACCGCCACGAGGACGACCTCGAAGACCCCGGGCGCTTCGTGGTCGGCTCGGAGCTCCTCAACGGCGCCGCCGAGCTGCCCGTGATCGTCAACGGCGGCGGGACGCGCTTCGTCTTCCTCCCCGGCGCGACCGGCGAGGTCGAGCTCCAGGGCCAGAAGCGCTCGCTCGAAGACCTCAAGGCCCAGGGCCACGCGCGCCCCTCGTCCGCCGTCCCCGGCGGCTTCGAGGTCAACGTGCAGCCCGAAGGGCGCTACCGCCAGGAGATCGGCGGGCTCACCGTCGTCGCCAAGGTGGTCGCCCCGGGCAAGATCGTCGCGGGCCACCTCAAGCGCGACACGCCGCTCATCGGCGCGATCACGGGCTCGGGCGTCGTGGTGGCGGCGATCATGGCGACGCTGCACTTCGCCGTCTCCGACTCGTCGGGCTTCCTCTCGGCGTCGAGCGACGACGACCGCCTCGCGGAGCTCCGGGCCTTCATCCAGCGCCAGCAGGAGCGCCAGCCCGAGCAGCAGCAGCAGCAGAACGAGGACCAGACCGAGGGCGGCACCGGCACGCGCCACGCGGGCGACGAAGGCAAGATGGGCAAGCGCGACGCGCCCGTCCGCAACAACCGCTACGCGATCAAGAACAACAACCAGCCCCCGCAGCTCTCGCGCCAGCAGGCGCGCGACCAGGTGCAGAACCGCGGCATCTTCGCGGCCCTCGGCGCCCTCGGCGGCGGCGCGGCCGGCGGCGCGTCGGGCATCGTCTCGCCCTTCGGCGGCATGACCGAGTCGGGCGTCGACAACCAGAACGCCAACGGCAACATGACCGGTGACGCCGTCGGCGACGCCTTCGGCTACGGCGGCCTCGGCGCCACCGGCACCGGCTGGGGCGGCGGCGGCACGGGCGAAGGCACCATCGGCATGGGCAACATCGGCACGATGGGCCACGGCTCGGGCACTGGCTCCGGTCAGGGCTACGGCTCCGGCGCGGGCCGCGGGCTCCGCGGGCGCGGCACCTCGGGCCCCACCGTGCGCGCGGCGCCGCCGGACATCTCGGGCCTCCTCTCGCCCGAGGCCATCCGCCGCGTCGTGCTCCGCAACCTCGGCCAGGTCAACCACTGCCACGAGCAGGGCCTGGCGCAGAACCCCAACGCCGCGGGCCGCGTGACCATCCGGTTCGTCATCGGCGGCACGGGCAGCGTGATGGGCTCCGGCGTCGCCGGCAGCACCTACCCCATCGCGAGCGTCGGCGACTGCATCGCCAACGCCGTGCGGCGCTGGCAGTTCCCCGCGCCCGAGGGCGGCGGCGTGGTGACGGTCAACTACCCGTTCAACCTCCAGCCGCCCGACCAGTGATCGCTCGCGCCACCTGACGGCGCCCCGACGAAGGGCGCGGAGAGACGCTTCGGTGTTTCTTCGCGCCTTTCGCCATTTTCGCGTGGGTGCAAAGGGATCACCGTCACGCGATTTCGGTGTTGAGCCGCGAAGATGCGGTCGCCTATGATCCGCCGCGATCATGGGCCGGAGCCAACAAGCAAGACACGTCACGCGACGCGCGCCCCTCGTCCTCGGGGCCCTCGCGCTCCTCGGGTGCAGCGAATACGATCGCCAGGCGATCGAGGACAACAACACCGGGATGAACCTCCTCCGAGGCGGCCGCATGGCGGACGCGAAGGACCGCTTCCAGCGGGCCGCGGACGAGGACCCGAAGTTCGACCAGCCGCTCTACAACCTCGCGCTCGTGCACACGCGGCAGAAGGAGTGGGGCAACGCGGTCGACGCGCTCACGCGGGCGATCGCGCGCAACCCGCGCAACGCCGAGTACCACTACCAGCTCGGCAACGCGCACTACGAGCAGGAGCACTGGGAGCAGGCGCGCGCGGCCTTCAATCAGGCGCTGCAGGTCAACGGCAACCTCTACATGGCGCACTACCGCCTGGGCGAGGTGGCCGACCGGCTCGACGAGCCGCAGGCCGCGCTGCAGGCCTACACCAACGCGCTCACCAAGGCGCCGCGCGCCTACCGCGCGTATGTGCGCCTCGGCCGCGCGTACTACCGGGCCCACGATTTCGACCGCGCGATCCAGGTGCTCCGCGAGGGGCTGCGGGCCGCGCCCGAGGGCGCCGTCGAGCGCGGCGCGATGCACAACATCCTCGGCAACGTGCTCCTCGAGCAGGGGCACCGCGAGCAGGCGATCGAGGAGTTCGTCGCGGCGCAGCGCGACGACACCGAGCTCGCCGAGGCGCTCTTCTCCGCGGGCTACACTTCCGCGGAGATCCCCGAGCGGCGGCAGCAGGCGATCCTGTACCTCCAGCGCTTCATCGAGGCCCGCGGCGGCAACGCCCCGCGCGAGTACCTCGACATCGCGCAGAACAAGCTCGCGGAGCTCCAGGCCGCGCCGCGCTGACCGCGCCGCCGCCCGCTGCCGCCAACGAAGTCCCCCACTGGCCCCGAACACGCTGCGCGCCTCGCGCGCGACGGTGAGACGATGAGCAGCTCTGATCTGACGGAAGAAATGCCCGCTGGCGCGATCCCCCTGACGGCCCTCCGCACCGAGCGGCCCGCGCCCGACCCGGCGAAGCTCGCCGAGCTCGACGAGGCCGCCGCCCGCTTCGAAGGCCAGAAGCGCTGGCAGGACCTCATCAAGACCCTCCTCGCCAAGGCCGACGTCGTCGTCGACCCCGGCGAGCGCGTCGCCCTCTACGAGCGCGTCGCGGGGCTCTACGTCGAGCGCTTCGCCAACCAGGCGGAGGCGATCAAGGCCTACGAGCACGTCGTCGACATCGACCCGTCCAACGCGCGGGCGGTGGAGTTCCTCAAGGGCGGCTACGAGCGCCGGCGCGAGTGGGACAAGCTCCTGCCGCTGCTCAAGCGCGAGGCCGCGGCCGCGCCCGAGGAGCTCCAGCTCGACCACTACCTCTCGCTCGCCCGCTTCGTCTCCGAGAAGGTGAAGAAGCCCGAGTCCTCCATCGAGATGTGGGAGGAGGTCATCAACCGCGACCCGGGCAACAGCGAGGCCCTCACCCAGCTCGGCGGGCTCTACGAGCGCCAGAAGGACTTCGGCAAGCTCGCCTACGTCCTCCGCGAGCAGGCCGCGCAGACGCCCGAGGCCGCCGCGCGCATCGCGCTGCTCGTCAAGCTCGGGATGATCGCCGGCGACAAGCTCAACGACGACGCCCTCGCCGTCGAGGCCTGGCGCGGCGTGCTCGCCCTCGACGCCAACGACCGCCGCGCGCAGGAGGCGCTGAAGAAGCGCTACCTCGCGATGCACGCCTGGGACGAGCTCGAGACCTTCTACGCCGAGAGCGGCAAGTGGGACGAGCTCATCCGCGTGCTCGAGCGCGAGACCGAGCAGCCCGGCTGCACCGCCGAGACGAAGATCTCCCTCTACTCGAAGATCGCCCAGCTCTGGGCCGAGCGGAAGGAGAAGACCGACCGCGCCGCGAAGTACCTCGAGAAGATCCTCGAGCTCGACGCCAACAACCGCAACGCGGCGCTCCGGCTCGTCCCGATCTACCAGGCCGCCAACCAGCCGAAGCCCCTCGCCGGCGTGCTCGAGGTGAAGGCCGCGGGCGACGACCCCGCCGAGCGCGTCGACACCCTGCGCGACCTCGGCGCGCTCTACGAGGGCCCGCTCAAGGAGCCCGCCAGGGCCTACGACCGCTACCAGGAGGCCTTCCGCCTCGACCCCGCGGAGCCCCGCTCCGTCGACGACCTCGAGCGCTCCGCGGAGGGCGCCGGGCGCTGGGCCGACGCCGCCGCGGTGCTCGCCGGCGCGCTCGACGAGCAGCTCGTCCCCGAGGCCGCGATCCGCCTCCGCCTCCACCTCGCCTCCGCGCTCGCGGGCAAGCTCGGTCGCGTCGACGACGCGGTCGGCCGCTACCGCGAGGTGCTCGAGCTCGACCCGGCCAGCCGCGACGCGCTCGTCGCCCAGGAGGCCCTGCTCCGCGGCGCCTCGCGCTGGACGGAGCTCCTCTCCGTGCTCGAGCGCCGCCTTGAGCTCGCCTCCGACCCCGACGAGCGCCGCCCGCTGCTCTACGACATCGCCCGCCTCTCGGAGAACGAGCTCGCCGACGCCGAGCGCGCGGTCTCCACCAACCTCGCGATCGTCGCGGAGTTCGGCGACGAGGGCGAGGCGCTCGCCGCGCTCGACCGTCTCTACCAGAAGCTCGAGCGCTGGCCCGAGCTCGTCGACGTGCTCGAGCGCGAGCTCGCGCTGCACGGCGCAGAGGGGGCCGAGGAGGCCGCGACGGAGGTGAAGTTCCGCCTCGGGCGCGCGCTCGAGACGCGCCTGGGCCGGGCGCGCGACGCGGTCACGCACTACCGGGAGATCCTCGCGCTCTCGCCCGAGCACGAGGGGGCGCGGCTCGCGCTCGAGGCCCTCCTGCGCGACCCCGACCTGCGCGGCGAGGCCGCCCGCATCCTCGAGCCCGTCTATGAGCTCCGCTCGGACTGGGAGGCGCTCATCCGCTCGCAGGAGATCCTCCTGTCCGAGGAGTCCGACCGGGCCGCGCGCGTGGCGCTGCTCGCCCGCATCGGCGGCGTGTGCGCCGACAAGGTGGGCTCCCCCCGCCGCGCGTTCGAAGCGTACGGCCGCGCCTTCCGCGAGGACCCGCACAACGAGGAGGTGCGCGCGACGCTCACCGAGCTCGCCGGGCAGACCGGCGCGTGGGGCGAGCTCGTGGCGCTCCTGCGCGAGGTGGCCGAGGGGGCAGACCCCGACTTGTCGCGCGCGCTCTGGCTCCGCATCGCGGACGTGGAGTTCCGCCAGGTGGGCTCGATCGAGCGCGCGGTGGCGGCGTACGAGCGCGTGCTCGACCAGAACCCCGCCGACGCCGAGGCGCTGGAGGCCATCGACCAGACCTACCGCGCCGCCGGGCGCTGGCAGGACGTGCTCTCGGTGTACCGCCGCCGCCTCGACCTCGCGAGCGACCCCGACGCGCGCGACGAGATCCAGGCCGCCATCGCCGAGGTGCACGAGGAGAAGCTCGGCGACCCCGAGACGGCCGTGAAGACCTGGCGCGACGTGCTCGACGTCGACCCGGCCAACCGCCGCGCGCTCGAGTCGCTCGACCGGCTCTTCACCCGCCTCGGCCGCTGGCAGGACCTCTCGGACAACCTCCTGACCCGCCTCTCGCTCGCCGAGTCGCCCGACGAGCAGACCGCCCTCCAGCTCCGCCTCGCCGGCGTGCGCGAGGAGCGCATGGCCGACACCGCCGGCGCGATCGACATCCACCGCCAGATCCTCGAGCGCGACGTCGCCAACGCCGACGCGATCGGCGCCCTCGAGCGGCTGATCGAGCAGCCCGAGCACGCGCAGGCCATCGCGGACATCCTCGAGCCCGTCTACCGCGAGCTCGGGGCCTACGACCGCCTCGCCTACGCCTACGAGGTGCTCGCGCGCAACTCGGCCGACAAGGAGCGCAAGGTCGAGCTCCTGCACCGCATCGCGGAGATCCAGGAGACCGCGCTCGACCAGCCCGACCACGCCTTCGCGACCTACACCCGCGCGCTCGGCGAGCTGCCGGGGCACCAGGAGACGATCGACCAGCTCGACCGGCTCTCGCGCGTGCTGCGGCGCCACGAGGACTTCGTCGCGGTGCTCGAGCAGTACATCGCCGCCACCGACGACCCGGCCGCGCAGGTCGCGCTGCACACCCGCGCCGCGTCCGTGGCCGAGGAGCGGCTCACGATCATCCCCGCCGCGATCGGGCACCAGGAGGCCATCCTCCGCCTCGACCCGCAGAACCTCAACGCCGCCAGCGCCCTCGAGCGGCTCTACCAGTCGACCGACAAGCCCTCGGAGCTCGCCGGGGTCTTCCTCCGCAAGGCCGAGATCGTCGACGACCCGGAGGAGCGCAAGCAGTACCTCCAGCGCGCCGCGGACATCTACGAGTCGGTGCTCGAGCGGCCCGAGGACGCGATCGCCGCGTACCGCCGCATCGCCGACGTCGACCCGCAGGACGTCCCCGCGCTCGACGCCCTCATCCGGCTCTACATCACCCACCAGCGGTGGACCGACCTCCTCGGCGTCTACGAGCGCAAGGTGGAGCTGGTCGGCGAGCCCGACGAGAAGAAGCAGATCTTCTTCGACATGGCGACGGTGTACGAGGGGCAGCTCGGCAACCCCGGCGCCGCCATCGACACCTACAACAAGGTGCTCGACCTCGACCCGGCCGACCTCACGGCGATCGGGCACCTCGACGCGCTCTACCAGGCGCAGGGGCGCTGGCGCGACCTCCTCGGGATCCTCGAGCGCGAGGCCGACCTCGCGGGCGACCCGGCCGAGGTGGTGGAGTTCCGCTACCGCTCGGCGCGGCTCCACGAGGAGCACCTGGAGAGCACCGGGCGCGCGGTGGAGATCTACCGCGACATCCTCGAGGCGGCGCCCGAGCACGGCGCGTCGCTCGAGGCCCTCACCCGCATCCTCCACGGCGACAAGGAGCCCCTCGCGGCCGCCGCCGTGCTCGAGCCCGTGCTCACCGCCGCGCAGTCGTACGACCGCGTGGTCGACGTGCTCGAGGTGCAGCTCGCCCACGCCGAGGACGCCCCGCGGCGCGTCGAGCTTCTGCACCGCATCGCCGACATCCAGGAGCAGGTGCTCGAGAAGCCCGGCGCGGCCCTCGACGCGCTCGCCCGCGCGGTGCCCGCCGACGCCCTCAACGAGCACACCCTCTCCAACCTCGAGCGCCTCGCCGAGTCGCTCGGGCAGTGGCCCCTCGCCGCGCAGACCTACGACCGCGCGGTGGCCGGCCTCGCCGAGCAGCCCGCCGACCGCCTCGAGCTCCTGCTCCGCGCGGCGGCGATCTACGAGGTCCACCTCGGCGACGCGGAGGGCGCGATCGCGCGCTACCGCCAGGCGCTGGAGATCGACCCCCAGAGCGGCGCCGCGCTCCGCTCGCTCGACCGGCTCTACGAGGGCCTCGAGCGCTGGGCCGAGCTCGCCGAGGTGCTCCGCCGCGAGGTGGCCCTCGCCGACCTCTCGCCCGACGAGGCGCTCGGCGTCCGCCACCGGCTCGCGCAGGCGCTCGAGCACCGGCTCCAGGACGTCGACGGCGCGCTGGCCGTGTACCGCGAGATCCTCGACGTGCAGGCCGACCACCCGGGCGCGGTGGCCGACCTCGAGTCGATGTTCTCGCGCGGGGTGAAGCGCGAGGAGACCTTCGCGCTGCTCGAGCCCATCTACCGGATGGGCGAGCAGTGGGACAAGCTCGCGGACATCCAGGCGCGGTCGCTGGAGTTCGTGGCCGACCCCGCGGCGCGGCTCCAGGTGATGCACGGCGTCGCCGAGCTCGTCGAGGAGAAGCTCGGCGACGGCGTCGCGTCGTTCGGCTGGTACGCGCGGGCCCTCAAGGAGCACCCGCTCGACGAGCGCTCGCTGGTCGAGGTGGAGCGCCTCGCCGCGGTGACCGACGGGTGGGCCGACCTCACCAACGTGTACGCCGACATCGTCGAGGCCGAGGGCTCCACCCCCGAGGTGAAGCGCGTCGTCGGCAAGAAGCTCGCGCGCGTCCACGAGGAGGAGCTGCAGGACCTCCAGTCGGCCGAAGGCGCGTACAGCTTCGTGCTCGACGTCGAGCCCCTCGACCCCGAGGCGCTCGAGGCCCTCGACCGGCTCTACACCGCGTCGGCCGACGCCGCGCGGCTCGCGCCCATCCTCGACCGCCGCGCCCAGGCCGCGCAGGAGCCCGAGGCCAAGGTGGAGTTCACCTTCCGCCTCGCGCAGATCCTCCAGGACCCGCTCGGGCAGGTCGACCAGGCCGTCGCCCGCTACCGCTCGATCGTGGAGGGCCTCGACGCGCGCCACGCGCCCAGCCTCGACGCGCTCGAGGCGATCTACCTCAACGGCGAGCGCTGGCAGGAGCTCTACGACGTCTACCAGCGCAAGCTGGACATCGCGTCGGGCGACGACGAGCAGGCGGAGATCTACTCCCGCATGGCGCGCCTCGCCGACCAGTACCTCGGGCGCCCGGCCGACGCGGTGGGGCTCCTCGAGAAGGTGCTCACCCTGCGCGGCGAGGACGCCGAGACGCTCGCGTCGCTGGCCAACCTGCACGACGCGGCGGGCCGGCACCACGAGCTCATCGAGGTGCTCGAGCGGCAGCTCGCGGCGGAGCCCGACCACGAGCAGCGGGTCACCATCGCGCTGCGCATCCCGGCGGTGCACCTCCACCACCTGCGCGACGCGGAGCGGGCGATCGAGGGCTACCGGCGCGTGCTCGACATCGAGCCCAACTCCTTCGACGCGCTGCGGGCCCTCGCGGACATCTACCGCGCGCAGCAGGCGTGGGAGCCGCTGGTCGAGACCGACCAGACCCTGATCCAGCTCGGCGCGGCGGTGCTGCCCGCGGAGGAGATCAAGGCCGCGTACACCGAGCTCGGCACCATCTACTGGGGCACGCTCCAGCAGCCCTGGGAGGCGGTCGACGCCTGGAACCACGTGCTCGAGCTCGACGCGACCGACACGGCCGCGATCGAGGCGCTCCTCACGATCCACACCGCGCAGGGCGAGTGGCGCGAGGTGGTGTCGGTGCTCCAGAAGAAGGCCGACGCGCAGGAGGACGGCGCCGCGAAGGTGCCGATCTACCTGCAGATGGCGGGCGTCTGGGAGCAGCAGATCGAGGAGCCCGACGGGGCGCGCGGCGCGTACGAGAAGATCCTCGAGATCGAGGCGCTCCACGAGCACGCCTTCCGCGCGCTCGAGGCGCTCCACCAGGCGAACTCGCGCTGGGAGGACCTCGCGACGCTCTACATCGGGCGCCACGACACGCTCTCCGAGGCGGGCGAGACCAAGCAGGCCGTGCCGTACATGCGGGCCGCGGCGACGATCTACGACGAGAAGCTCGGCGACCGCGAGCAGGCCTTCGCGGCCGCGCAGATCGCCTTCGACGAGGACGTGACCGACCGGGAGACCGTCACCGTCCTCGAGCGCCTCGCGGGCTCGACCGGCAAGTGGAACGAGCTCCTCAAGGCGACGCTCGACGAGTACCAGAAGGCCCCCGCGGGCCCGCGCAAGACGGCGATGGGCCTCCTCGTGGCGCGCTGGTACGGCACCGAGCTCGGGCACCCCGAGTGGGCGGTTCCCATCTACCAGCAGATCCTGGCGGCGGAGCCGGGCAACCTCCAGGCGCTCCACGACCTCGCGACGCTCTACCGGCGCCAGGGGCAGTGGGCCAACATCCCGAAGATCCTCCAGCGCTGCGTGGACGCGTCGCGCACCGACGAGGACCGCCGGCGCTTCCACATCGAGCTCGGCGAGGTGCTGGAGAAGAACCTCAACCAGCCCGACCAGGCCGTGGAGCACTACAACGCCGCCCTCGCTTCGAACCCGCGCGACCGCGCGGCGCTCGCGGCTCTCGCGCGGGTGTTCGATGCGCGCGGTGACGCGCGGTCCCTCGTCGACGTGCAGCGGCGGCGCATCGACGCGGCCGAGGACGTGGCCGAGGCGATCGGGCTCCGGCTCGAGGCCGGGCGCACGCTCGAGGAGCGTGTGGGCGACCTCGACGGCGCGGTGGGCGAGTACCGCGCGGTGCTCGAGTCCGACGCGGGCAACCTCGAGGCCCTCCGCGGCCTCGAGCGCCTCTACCTCCGCCAGGAGAACGCCCCGGCCTTGCTCCAGGTGCTGGAGGCGCAGCTCGAGTACGCGCCCACCGAGCGCGAGCGGATCAAGCTCCTGTCGCGCATCGGCGCGATGCAGGAGGAGCAGTTCGTCAAGCCCGACCTCGCGATCGAGCGCTTCGAGCAGGTGCTCGAGATCGACCCCTCGGACGGCGGCGCGCTGCGTTCGCTGGAGCGCCTCTACCGCAACACCGCGCGGTGGAACGAGCTCATCCACACGCTGGAGCGCCACCTCGCGGCGACGCCCGACCGGCGCGAGCGGGTGCCGCTCTTCGAGCAGATGGGGCGCGTCTACCTCGACGAGCTGCGCGACCACGACCACGCCGAGGACGCCTTCCGCAACGTGCTGGAGATCGACCCCCAGCACCTCGGGGCGCTCGAGGCCCTCGGCCGCGCCTACGAGGCGAAGAACGACTGGGACAACGCGGTCGTCACGATGGAGCAGCTCAGCGACCTCCTCGGGCACGACCGCCCGCGCCAGGTCGACCTGCGCTACCGCATCGCGAAGATCGTCGAGACGCGGCTCCAGGACGAGTACCGCGCGATGGAGATGCTGCGCTCGGCGCTCGACGCCGACGCCAACCACGCGAAGTCGCTGGAGGCCCTCCGCACCATCTCGGCGCGGCGGGAGGAGTGGTACGACGCCGCGCGCTACCTCGAGCGCGAGCAGGCCGTCACCGAGCAGCCCTCGGCCAAGGCCCGGCTCCTCGCCGAGCTCGGGCGCATCAACGCGCAGCACCTCGACGACGCCGACCGCGCGGTGGGCTGGTACGAGGAGGCGATCCGCCACGACGCCGACCTGGAGGAGGCCGCGTGGCCCCTCGCGATGCACTACGTCGCCAACGGGCGCTGGGCCGAGGCCGAGCCGCTCGCGGAGATGCTGGTGCGGCGCGCGGGCCGGCGCGACCCGCTGGAGCAGTTCCAGATCCAGGTGACGATGGGCCGGGTGGCGCAGGCGCTCGGCAAGCTCGACCGGGCGATCAAGGCGTTCTCCGCGGCGCACAACCTCGACCGGGCCAACGTCGAGGCCATCCGCCTGCTCGCCAACGCCTACTACGACAAGAAGGACTGGGAGAACGCCTTCAAGAACTACCAGCTCCTGCTGGTCCACCACAAAGACGACCTCGACGCCGAGGGCCGCGCCGACCTCTACCACCGCCTCGGCGTGGTGAAGCGCGAGCAGAACGATCGGCGTCGCGCGGCCAACTTCCTCGAGAAGGCGCTCGAGGAGGTCGCCGGCTACCGGCCCGCCGTCGAGGCGATGATCGAGACGTACACCGGCTCCGGCGAGTGGGAGCAGGTGATCGCGTACAAGAACATGCTCCTCGAGAACGAGTTCGACGACGCGAAGCGCCTGCCGATGATCATCGAGATCGGCGACCTCTGGCAGGAGAAGGCGAAGAACCCGCACAAGGCGATCCAGAGCTACGTGGCGGCGCTGGAGATCCGCCCCGGCGACCGGCTCCTCCTGCACAAGACCATGGCGCTCTACCAGGAGACCGGGCAGTGGTCGAAGCTGGTGGAGATCGTCGGGCAGCTCATGGAGCAGGAGCAGAAGGCCGAGGTGAAGGCCCGCTACGCCTACACCATCGCGTCGATCTACAACGACCGGCTCAAGGACCCCGACCAGGCGCTCACCTACTACAACCTCTCGCTCGACTCGAACCCGACGGAGCTCAAGCCCTTCGCCAAGGTCAACGAGATCCTGACGGTGCGGCGCGACTTCAAGAACCTCGAGCGCAACTTCCGCAAGATGCTCCACCGCGTCGCGGGGAAGAACGAGAAGGACCTGGAGTTCAATCTCCTCCACAACCTCGGGATCATCTACCGCGACCGCCTCGCGCAGCCCGACGCGGCCATCAAGGCCTTCGCCATGGCCGCCGAGCGCAAGCCCGAGGAGCTCACCGAGCAGAAGATCCTCGCCGAGCTCTACGCCCGCGAGGGCAAGACCGACGAGTCCGTCGCCCACTGGCGCAAGATCGCCCAGTCGACCCTCGCGTCGGGCGAGGTCAACGCCGAGGCGCTCAACGCCATCTACGACCTCTTCTACGCGAGCCGCCAGTACGACAAGGCCTGGTGCGTCGCGGCCACGGCGACCTTCCTCCTCGGCGGGGCCGCGCGCGAGGAGGCGCGGGCCTTCTACGAGCAGTACAAGCCGCGCCGCCCGCTCGCGCCCGCGGGGAGGCTCAACGAGGAGCACTGGGTCAAGCTGCTCTTCCACCCCGACGAGGACCCGGTGACGGGCAAGATCTTCGCGTCGGTGCTCGGGCCGCTGCGCAAGGCGAAGACCCGCCCCGTCGCGCAGTTCGGCTTCACGCAGAAGGAGCAGCAGGACCCGGCGACGTCGTCGGTGGCCCTGGTGAAGGCGCTGGCCAGCTCGGCCAACGCGCTCTCGCTCCCGACGCCGTGGATCTTCATCCGCCCGACGCAGCCCGGCGGCCTCGGGTTCGTGCCCTCGGAGCCGATCGCGTCGTTCGCGGGGAGCGGGCTGCTCTCGGGGCTCACCCCGCAGGAGCTCGCCTTCGTCGCGGCGAAGCACATGGCGTACTACCGCAACGAGCACTACGCCCGCGTTCTCTTCCCCACGACGCAGGAGCTGACCTCCATCATGCTCGCGTCGATCAAGCTGGTGAAGGGCGACCAGGAGCTCCCCCCCGAGGCCCAGCAGACCGCGCAGCAGCTCGCGCCGCTCGTCGCGCAGGACCCGATCGCCAACGAGGGCCTCCGCAAGGTGGTCCGCTACTTCCTCGAGCAGGGCGGGTCGTCGAACATCAAGCGCTGGTACCAGACCGTCGAGCTCACCGCGGCCCGCGCGGGCTTCCTGCTCTGCGGCGACCTCGAGATCGCCAAGAAGATGCTCGCCATGGAGCCCGGCCTCCCCGGCGACGTCTCCCCCGGCGAGAAGCTCAAGGACGTGATCCTCTTCTCGATCTCCGACAACTACTTCGCCCTGCGCGAGGCGCTCGGAATCAACTTCCAGTCCGCCGCGGCGTACTGACCCGCTAAATCACGCGGGTGTAAAATCCCCACATCTTGCGCATCCGACCCGGGCGGCGCGACACTCCAAGCAAGGAATGTCGCGCCGCAGCGCCGATCGCGTGTTCGTGCCGGGGGAGACGCTCCTCGGGAAATACAAGGTCGTCCGCGTGGTGGGCGAGGGGGGGATGGGCGCCGTCCTCGAAGCCGAGAACGTTCGAACCAGCCGCCGGGTGGCGGTGAAGGTGCTGACCGGGGTCGACGACGCGAAGGCGACGACGGCGACGAAGCGCTTCGTCAACGAGGCGCGGGCCGCGGCGAAGCTGACGCACCCCAACAGCGTCGACGTGCTCGACCTCGAGAGCGACGACTCGGGCGCGCTCTACATCGTTCAAGAATTTCTCGTCGGCGAGACGCTGCATGACCGGCTGCTGCGCGAGCGGCGGCTCCCGTGGCGCGAGGCGCTGGAGCTGATGCTCCCGGTGATGAGCGCGCTCGCCGAGGCCCACCGCAAGGGAATCGTCCACCGCGACGTGAAGCCCGAGAACATCTTCCTCACCGAGGCCGCGCCCGGCGTGGTGGTGCCGAAGATCATCGATTTCGGCATCGCGCGCCTCGCCGAGACCGACCTCCGCCTCACGCGCAACGACCGGGTGATGGGGACGCCGTATTACATGTCCCCCGAGCAGGCCGCGGGTCAGCGCGACCTCGACGGCCAGACGGACGTGTGGGCCGTGGGCGTGGTGCTCTACGAGGCGATCACGGGCGCGCTCCCCTTCGACGGCAACAACCTCGAGGTGGTGATGCGCGCGATCGTGCGCGAGTCCTTCACCCCGATGCGCCTGCGCGACCCGCTGCTCCCCGAGGCCCTCGTCGCCGCGGTGGAGCGCTCCCTCGTGCGCGAGCGCGACCGACGCTACGCCAGCATGCAGGACTTCCTCGACGCGCTCCTCGCGTGCGCGGGGGAGGCGCCGGTGGGGGTCGGTCGCATCCGGGGCTCCTCACCGCCGAAGGAGCCCGCGCCGCACGTCGACGACGACGGCCCCGCCTCGCTGGAGCCTGCGATCACGGACTCGGCCGAGCGCCAGCGGCGAACCGCGGGGCTGCGGGTGACGCCCTCGACGATGCTCGCGCTCGCGTCGACGCTGATGCTGGGCCTCGCGTCGGGGGCGCTGCTCACGGTGTGGCTCCGGCCGCCGCGGGTGGTGGCGGTGACCCAGCGCGCGCCCGCGGTGCCCCTCCAGTGCCCGCCGGCGGCTCCCGAGCCTGCTGGGGTGGCGGAGCCTGTGGCGGTGCCCGCAGCGCCCCTCCCGGTGCCCGTGGTGGACGCGGGCGGGGCGACGACGGAGAGCGCGGTGGTGGCGCCTGGGGCGCGCCCGGGGCGGTTCCGCGGTCGGGTGCGGACGGTTCGCCGGCCGCGGCGTTGACGGGGGTGCGCTCCGCGGGGGATGTTCCCGCCCCCGTGCGCGCGTTGGATTTCGCACCGAAGACGCTTCGCGTCACCCTTGCTGGGCGCTGGGAGGGAGGCCCTCTCCCCCAGCCCCTCTCCCGTACCGGGAGAGGGGAGGGAGGCCCTCTCCCCCCGTCCCCCTCTCCCGTACCGGGAGAGGGGGGGGACTGTTTCGCTGAAGTACCCGTGAATTCGATGCTCCTGCTCCCCTCTCCCGGTACGGGAGAGGGGCTGGGGGAGAGGGCTTCCTCGCGCTCGATGCTCCTGTTCCCCTCTCCCGGTACGGGAGAGGGGCTGGGGGAGAGGGCTTCCTCGCGCTCGATGCTCCTGCTCCCCTCTCCCGGTACGGGAGAGGGGCTGGGGGAGAGGGCCTCCACAGCACCAACACGCTCACGAACACTGCCACGGAGGCTCGGGATGACGCTCGCGTTGATGGGCGCGCTCGCGAACCCCACCGTGCACGCCCAGTCGATCGCGCGCCTGGTGGAGACCGGCGAGGTGCCGTGGCCCGACCCGACCGTGGGGCAGGACGTTCCGCTGGACGGCGTGCGGCCGGTGAGCGTCGGGGTGCTGCGGTCGGCGCGGGTGCCGGTGTCGGTTCACGTCACGTCGGCGGGGGACGCGGGGCTCGCGCGGGAGGTGCTCGCCGTCGCCGAGCGGACGCTCGACGCGCTGGAGTTCTCCCACGGGTTCGACCCGCCCCTCCCCGACGGGAACCGCGGCGGCGACGGCACCCTCGACCTCTACCTCGTCGCCGACGGCGCCCCGGTGGAGACCGTCGTCGACCGCCTGGAGAGCGACCCCTGGGACCGCGCGAGCGCGTTCGTCCGGTTGCGAACCGACGGTGGGCGAGCGGGGCTCCCGCGGCGCGTGGCCGAGGGCGTGGCGCGCGCGGTGGTGCTCGGCGCGAAGGCCGATCACCCGCCGGCGTTCGTGCGGGCGGCGGGCGCGTCGCTGGCGCGGATGGTGACGGGCGAGGGGGCCGACCCCGACGCGGTGCGGGCCTTCCAGCGCGACCCCGCGAGGGCGCTCTGGGGGACATGGCGGGGGGAGGATGCCGCCCGGGGGACGGGGCTCTTCCTCGACCTCATCACCGCCCGCTGGGACGACGATCGCCACAAGCTGGTGCGGTCGCTGATCATGGCGCCGGCGGTTCGGACGCCGCTCGGGTGGCAGCGGCTGTGGGACGAGCCCGACGTGTTCGACGTGGCGCGGCGGATGTTTCGCGACGAGCCGGGCAAGCTCGAAGGGGCCCTGGCCGAGCTCTCGGTCGCGCGGGCGGTGCTGGGCACGCGCGCCGACGACGACCGCCTCGCCGGGGGGGACGCCGTCGGGTATGCGCTCGCGCCGATGCGCGTGGTGCGGCGGGGGGACTTCCCCGCGTGGGTGTCGGCGGCGCAGGCCCTGGAGCCGACGGGCTGCGCGGTGGTGGAGCTCGACCTCGACGACGCGCCGCTGCAGGGGACGACGGCGGTGTGGTTCCACGGGTCGCCGTGGCAGCGGTGGATGGTGCGGGCGGTGCGCGTCGGCGGCGACGGCAAGGCCGTGCGCGACCTCGGGTCCGACGTGATCGCGGACGGCGAGTGGTCGGTGCAGCTCGACCTGCTCGACGGGTACACGCGGGTGCTGTTCGTGGTGACCAACCTCGGGGACCTGGGGTACGACCCCGATGTGCCGCAGAGTGGGAACGGCTTCTTTGCGATGCATTTCGCGAGCGGGGGCAGGTGAGCGCCGGAGTGGGGGAAGGGCGCTGGCAGCAGGAACTGCGGGCGCTGGCCGAGCGCCTGGAGCGCGCCGGGGTGGGGACGCGGTGGGGGAGCTACTTCGGGGAGGGTGGGGTGATGGCGTTCGTGCGCGCGGAGGCGGGCGAGGAGACGGAGAGCGGGGCGTTGGAGGCGGGGTGGGACGCGTGCTGGGGAACGCAGTGATGCTGAACTGGGGAGGGAGAGCGAAGGGTGGAGCGCGCGGGTGATGCCGCACGGCGGGGAGCAGTGGGTGCGGCGGGTGGCGGACGTCGAGGAGTTGGAGGCGGCGGCGTGGGAGGCGTTGCGGAGGAGAGGAGTTCCGCCGGGGGTGAAGTGGAGATCGGCGGGAGAGGAGTCGAGTGTGGGGGGAAGGAGGGAGTGGAGAATGGGGGAGCAGGGAGTTGAGTATGGGGGGAGGGGAGTGGAGAATCGGGGCGGGGAGTCGACTATGGGGGAGGGGATAGTTGAGTATGGGGGCGGGGGAGTTGAGTATGGCGAGGGCGGTAGTTGAGTATGGGGAGGGGAGGAGTTGAGTACCGGGGGCGGGGGAGTTGGGAAAGGGGTTGACGGGGGCGGAGGGGGGCATGTACGAATCGCAGACGTGGTAGCTGCGTCGTCAGTCCGTCGGTCGGGAGGCGAGAGAGGGCGCGGGGAGAGGACTGCGGTGCGGGGGATGGGCCGCGGGAGCGGTAGGGGAATGGTGCGCGCGAGGCGTTCGGGGGTAACGCGGCCGGTGCACGTCCGGGTGCTACGCCTTGGCCGCGTACTACGGCAGGGCGGGGTTACGGGGCCAAACGGCCTCCGACTACGATGTTGGGTAGCGATGAGCGACGAGGGCTGGACTGCGTAGCGGTGAGTGCCGGGAAGGGTGCAACGACAGCGACGACAGGCAACGAACTGCGGACAGCGAACTACGAGAAAGCAACGGTCGGGCCACGCCCGGCTGGCGTGCTCAAACCACGACAGATCATCGCGCGCGGCGAGGCATCGAGACGCAAATGATGGGAACAAAACAATGAAAGACATCTTGATAGTCGCGCTGAATGACGCGGGCTCGATTCCCGATCAGGGCCGCAAGCATCTTGTGGCAATCGGCCTTTTGCGAATTACTCTTCAACATCTCTGTATTGCTCTTGCGGAATGGCTTATCCAGCACGGAATGATCGATAATCAACCGAAGGTTATTCAGGTCTTTCCTGAACTGCGTGAACCGTCAGATGGCACCCTGGTCGACAGTCTTGCAAATTTGCTCATTGGAGCGGAAAATTCTTCTTGGTCAAACGTTAGCTCTCCCTTCTGGGACTCAGTAGAAATTTCGCGCGCCGCCCATCGTATCGCGAAAAGCAAGAAGGCAGGATCCGTTTATGACCTCCTTCGAGCGTGTGTCTTTTCACGAAACGATGGCGCAGAAGGACATGGCATCGCCGGAGCGGAAGATCCGGACGCGGTTCTGGATCTTACTAAACTGATAGTAGATCGACTGGCTTCGGTCCTTCCAAGCCAGCTAAACACGTCAGGTCAACTTCAGATCTCCTCCCCCGATGGAAGATCTGTGACGTTACAACTTATTCAACTTAGCGCTGGTAAACTTGTCTGCTATCGACGAATCAAGCGTCTCACTGGTGGGCGTTGTCGAGTAGAAGGGCAACGACTGGATGCTCTCGACGCCAAGTCGGATGTAAAATGGGAGGCGGAAGATCGTCTGCAAGTAGTAGATCCAGGCACTGCACCTGCCTACGAGATCGCAGTGACTCCTGACCCCGAATGGAGCCCGCTTATCTACCTTCCTGACCGAATTACGAGTACCTTCCGAGGTCGCGAGGATCTTATCAGTCAGATTTTTGATTGGTTTACGGATACTGAATCACACGCTTGCATGGTCGTCGGCGATGGAGGGATGGGTAAAACGACGCTTGTGTTGGAGACACTCCATCGATTGCTAGAACATCCTTCCCTTGCAACGGGGTGGAAGCCGGAAATGATTACCTTTTTTACTGCAAAGCAGACTCGTTGGGGGAGTGTTGGAATTCAGCAGATCGGAGCGGGTAGTCTTTCTCTTCTCGATGTGTGTCGACACATCGTCCGGTCATGGGATGGAAACCCAATCGGAAAGGAATGGCTTGGCAATGATCCCGCGATCATTGATCGCATGGGGGGGTATCTGTCCTCGCAACTTGGTATCGATAGAAAACAGCATCTGATCGTTCTGGACAATGCTGAGACGCTTATCACCAGCGATCAAGAAGTTCAACAACTCGCAAAGCTGATAAAACAACTGACTAGGCGTGTCGGACGTGTGCTTCTGACGTCTAGGCGCCATGAACCTATTGCAGCAGACCAACTGATCGTTCCTTCGCTAACAGAGGAAGAAGGCGGGGACTTGATCCGCGCTCGGGCACTTGATCTAAAGATCCAACCGGCTATCGATGCCGGCGATTCAACTCTTCGAAAGATCTCGGGAAGTCTGGGCAATCGTCCCCTGGTATTGGAAGTTTTGATCCAAACCCTCCAAGAGCCTGGTCTCGGACTGAAGTCGGCCGTTGATCGCGTTAAGAGAATGCAACAGCAGGATCTAGGCGAATTCCTGTATTCGGATGCGTGGCGACGATTGTCTCCGCGTGCTCAGCAACTCGTTCTTCTGATGGCGCGGGTACAGGGCGTGCTCGATGAGGCGTTGGTGAAGTTGTGCTGTCTTGAACTAGATGCTCCAGTTCTCGCCGCCTATCAATATGTTAGCGAGAGTCGCGGCATCGCGAACGTAACTACAATTTCAGGGGTAAAGCAGATCACTTTCAATGAAGATTTTCTGTTGTTTTGCAGCGGAAGAACTGTGTCCATTGATGGAGTATCAGGTCCTTCTGATGAAGCAACTCAAAGAGTTCAGCGTCGATATCAGGAGTTTCTCGTTGCGAAAAATCGACAGGTTCGAGATCGAGTGAGTTCCGCGTTTAGAAAGCCATTTGCTCGACTGGCATATCAAGCATATCAAGACGAGCGTTTCGCCGACTGTGATTTGTATTACGAAATGGCGGTGACAGAAGACCCTGACAATGCACTTCTTTACGACAGATATGCAATGTATCTATTCCAGCGCAGAAATAGACATGAAGAGGCACTGAACAAAGCGATTCGCGCAACGCAGCTCGCCTCGCAGGATCGTGAAACATGGTTTACACGAGGCATAATTGAGGCACGTATCAAGAAGGTGTCCGAGGCAATCTATTCGTTGGATCGGGCGAAGACTAACGGAAAAGAACCCCATCTTGTATACGTGCAAATGGCCCATGCATACATGTGTGCGACACCTCCAGACTCTGCGAAAGCACGGCAGATGCTTGAAGAGGCTGCCGAAGCAACACCGCACGGAGACGACAAACTTTTGGAAAAGCATCGAGCGGAGATGGCCCGATTGGCTGCTTGGGCGCGCGCTAGGTGACCAACTTCGAATTGCGTATGATTCTTTTGTTTCGATCGGTCTGCACTGGCGAACAAGAAGGAAGAGTAACCGAGCCATGAATCTTAGGCAGCAAATCATCGCAAACCGCGTTGAAGAACTCGTTTCGATGTATGGAATCAATCCCTCAGATGCATTCATGCGCCTCGCTTTCTCCCTCGTCACAGGAAGAAGCATTAACGCGTTTGATCCAAGCGACGTTGTTGATGGCGGCCAAGACAAACAGATGGATGTGGTTGCTATCGAGGAGCATGGCGATTCCGCTGATATTTTTATCGTTCAGACGAAGTATACAGATTCATTCTCTTCCAATGTGCTCATTCAACTCGGCAACGGTCTGCGTTGGGTGTTCCAGCGATTGCGCAAAGACCTCGATTCTCTCCCTAATACGGCATTGCGCGACAAAATCCTAGAGTATCGAGCTCTTCAGAGTAATCTCGGTCCTTCCAATATCCGTGTTCATGTTCGTTACATAACAAACGGAGACGCAAGTGCCGTGTCCGATGAGTTTGTACAAGAATTGAGGGGCATTCGCGATGCGTATGCCAATGATACGTTTGAGGAATTCACGATCGCTCCTATTGGTTTCAATGAACTTACGGACATGTCGAAGATGCAAGAGCGTCAGACAAGGCGTGTCGACGCGGAACTTAAAGTGCGGTATGACGCGAATAACCCATCGCTGATCAAGTATTACGCGCAGGATCTTCAGGGGTTGGTTTGTTCGATTCCTGCCTCGGAGATCGCGCGCCTGGTGAATGAGAATCCAGATGGTGCGGTATTCGACCTCAACATCCGAAGGTTCCTTGGAAACCGAGGAGCAGTGAACAAAGATATCCAATCCACGTGTGGGAGCGTTAAGTCAAGCTACGAGTTCTGGTTCCTCAACAACGGAATTACGATAGTTTGCGATAAATTTGATCCGGTAACGGACCCTGATAACGCTCATGTGAAACTGCGGAATCTTCAGATCGTCAATGGATGCCAAACGGCGACTACCATTGCGCTGGCACAAAAAGAGGGCGCGCTCGCGCCAGATGTTCGAGTTCTTACACGAATCTATCAAACTCAAGACCCGGCACTGGTTAACAAGATCGTGCTGACGACAAACAATCAAAATCAAATCAGTAGTCGCGACCTTCGAGCGAACGATCCCGTCCAATTGGATATGGAGCGTGCATTCTCGATCCATGGGTACTTCTACGAACGCAAACCCCGTCAGTTTGATGGCCAGAAAATCGATCTCTCAAAATTGTTCACCAATGAATATGTTGCACAAGCGTACCTTTCTATCGTTCTGAAGACTCCTTCTGATGGGCGTGCGCGGAAGTACAAGGTGTGGGGTGAGTCTCATGCGAAGGTCTTTTCTGGCTCCGCAGTCGAACCGTATATCATTTCCGCTATAATCGCGTCGCGCGTGGCGGAGTGGTTGCTGGCAAGTGAGCACGCGACCGGCAGTGATGAACACCGGCGTCTCATTGCAAAAAGAGGCAGCTTTCATGTCGCGCGTGCTGCGGCTTTCCTGTGCCGTGGTTCGGATAATTGGCAGGGAAATCAACAGAAGATGGCGAAAGAGCTTAAGGAGTTTGAGCGGAATCCAGGCATGCTTACAGGATTTGTCCCGCAGGCGCTTGAAGTGGTTTTCAAGGCGATCACATCTTCGCAGTCTCACAAGGCAGATGTGGATCGCGCGCTGAAATCCTCTGCTCTCGATAGGGATCTCGATAAGCTCTTGCATGTGTCAGCCAAGTCATGAGCATGCACGCAATACGACGCAGTGTGATCTGAAGGCCACCCAACAAACCGATGGTGCCGAGCGCCCCCACTGCCTACCTACCTGACTCGCCGTGGCGGCACATCGGCAGGCCGCTGACCGCCCCACCTCCTCTACCCGCCCAGCCTTGAGCCTCCGCCCTCGCTGGTATACCAATCCGCCATGCATGCTGTCTTCGCCGACGCCAAGACCGACTTCGTCTTCAATAAGATCTTCGCTGCTGCTCCCGGCGCAGCGAGACACCGGTCTCTCCGGGGAGGTCTTCGGGTGAGCGGCCTGTCGCGCGGCGCCGTCGCGGAGGAGCATCTGGCGACGTACGGCCCGTGGGACGTGGCGACGTTCGGCGAGCAAGTCCCGAACGAGCGGGTCTCCCTCGTCGTGCTCTCGGTTCGCGATCGACCCGGGCGTCGTGGCGCCTCGTCTCGCGTCGGCGACATCGTGCGCGGGCTCTGGTCTCGATTCCTCGACGTCGTCCCCGCGGCGGCCGGACACCGCGCGAGCTGGGGCGAGCTCTGGTTCCTCGTCCCGGGAGCCTCCGCCGCGGCGCTTCTCCCGGGCCTGTCCGTGATCACCGAGCTCCGCCCGCTCGACCCCGACCTGGAGGTCTGGTGCGCGATCGCGGCGGCGGGCGAAGGGGGCTCGCGGCTCCACCAGCTCGATGACCTGGCGTGCGGTCTCGCGAAGGTCCGATACCGGAACGCGCTCCCCGAGGGCCTCTGCCTGCTGGACGGCAAGGTGCTGGACGGCCCACCGGAGGCGACGCCCGATCGCTGACGCGCGGCGAGCGAAGCGGTGATGGTGATGGACGCCCGGGGTTCGCCGGCCCGATGCGCGCAATGGAGCGTCGCGGCTCCACGACGCCCAGGGTTCGCCGGCCCGATGCGCGCAATGGCCCGTCCCGGCTCACCCTGGACTTCAAGCACGGGATCACCCCCAGGAGGGGGTTCGGCGACGGGCTTCGAAGGCCCTCGAGCGACGACACGACACCCATGCACGAGGTCATCGCGAGAGATCGACGCGAGCTCCACACGTCGCTCGACGCCCGTTGCGGAACCCCCTCCTGGGGGTGATCCCGTGCTTGAAGTCCAGGGTGAGCCGGGACGGGCCATTGCGCACATCGGGCCGGCGAACCCTGGGCGCACGGTGCCAGCGAGCAGCGAACGGGCGGGTATGGGAGAGCGCAACAGCGACACCGTCCCATCGCTCCGGCGTCGAACCCGCGCTTGCCCCGCTCCCCTGAACAGGTGTATAGACCCGCCCGTGCTCCCGGTCTTTGCCGACCCCAAGACGGACGTCGTCTTCAAGCGGATCTTCGGCGACGAGGCCCGCAAGCCGCTGCTGATCGCGCTGTTGAACGACCTGCTCGAACTCAAGGGCACCCGGCGCATCCAGAGCGTCCGGCACTTCTCGCTGGAGCAGCACGTCACCCTGCCCAAGAGCAAGCTCTCGATCGTGGACGTCAAGTGCACCACGGCGTCGGGGCGGCGCTTCGTGGTCGAGATGCAGGTGCTCCCGGTGGAGGGCTTCGAGAAGCGGGTCGTCTACAACGCCAGCAAGGCGTACGTGATGCAACTCCGCAGCGGCGAGGACTACCCGAAGCTCTGCGACGTGATGGGGGTGACGATCTGCGATTTCAAGCTCTGGCCGAAGAAGGTCGCGGGGCAGGGCTACAAGGTTCCGATGCTGAGCCGCTGGCACATGCAGGAGCAGCAGAGCGGACAGAAGGGCCTCCGGCAGGTTCAGTACACCTTCCTCGAGCTGCCGAAGTATGGCGCGGGGGCGAGTCCGGAGACGCTCGTCGACAAGTGGGCCTACTTCTTCCGTGAGGCGAAGAACCTCGATGTCGTGCCGCCCGCGCTCGCCCGAGGTCCGTTCCGTGAGGCGCTGGAGGTCGCGCGGCGGTCGACCTTCACCGCGGCCGAGTGGGAGACGTACGAGCGGGCGAAGATGGCGGAGCAGGACGAGCGTGGCGCCATCTCCCTCGCGCGCCAGGAGGGCCACAAGGAAGGGCACAAGGAAGGGCACCAGGAGGGGCTCCTCGAAGGGAGGCGGGCCGCCCTGCTCCGGCTGCTCGATCGGAGGGGCATCGCGCTCGTCGAGGAGGATCGCGCGAGGGTCATGGCCTGTTCGGCTGGGGGGACGCTCGATCGCTGGATCGATCAGTCGCTCGCGGCCACGACCGCGGAGGAAGTGTTCGCGTGATCAGCCCGTCTTCTTGACGGCGCTGGCGTCGTTGGCGGCGCCCTTCTGGGCGGCCTTGAGGGCCTTCGCGCGGACGATGCCCTCGGTGATGGCCTCGCCGCGGGCGGCGACGAAGCGGTGGACGTGGGCGTAGCTCTCGGGCTGGATGCGGCCGCGCTGCTCGCGCTGGACGATCTGCTCGTGGGCGTCGTCGAGGAGGGTGACGGCCTGGCCCTTGAGCACCGTCATGCGGGCGGTGACGTCGCGCAGGAGCGCCTCCAGGCGCGTGATCACGGCCTCGCCGCGGGCGAGCTCGGTGCGGAGGGCGCCGGCCAGCTTCGGGTCGGGCCCGAGGTCGCCGAGCTCGCCGGCGAAGTGCTCGCCGCGCGAGGCGATCTCGTCGAGGCCCCGCTGCGCGTCGGCCATGGAGGACTCGGGCATCTTGCGGGTGGAGGGCTGCACCTGCTCCTGCACGTCGGCGGTGTCGGCCGGGACGACGGGGAGCTGGTCGAGCGCGAGGAGGATGTGGGCCTTCAGCGCCGGGTGCGGCAGCTTCGGCGAGTCGAGGCGGGAGACGTCTTCTGCTTTGCCCATGGGTCTTCTCCGGGTGGGAATGGTGGGGGAACACTTCAGCGTCGGTCGTACCGGCGCTGACGAATCCACCAACGGCCGCCCATTGCGACGACTTGAGGGCCGCGCGGTCGGCGTTCGCGACACCCGGTGACCGCGTCGTGGGCCGCGGCGTCGGGCGTCGTGCGTTCATCTCCCGCTCGCGGGGCTCGCGGCCTCCATCCCCCCGCTCGCCAAGCCTCGCGGCGTTTACCCCTTCCCCCGGCGCAGAGCGCCAGGGGAAGGGGTCATCGGGAACGCCACGACGCCACGACGCCACGACACCATGACGCCGCGAGCGCCAAGATGCCGGTGAATCCTGGCTGCGACAGTGCCCCTTCCCCTGGCGCTTTGGGCCGGGGGACGGGGTCAACGCGCGAGGCTCGGCGAGCGGGGGGATGGAGGCCGCGAGCCCCACGAGCCGGGGATGGAGCCACGCGGCGAACCCATCGGCGCCGACGCTCCGGCTGCACGAAACCCCTTGCAGGCGAGTGCCATCGCGGCGAGCGTTGCGCGTCGCGTGGCCCCTCCCGTCATGCTCCCTTCGCTCTCCGTCGGCGGCGTTCCCAAGCCCGAGCTCCTCGCGCGTCTCCTCCGCGCGGGCGTCCGCCTGAACCCGCTCGCCGACGCCCTCTTCGCCGACCTGCGCTTCGTCCCCGCGCCCACCGCGTCGCGCGTCGCGCTCGCGCGCGTGTCCGTCGCCTCGCTCGGGCTGCCTGACGGCGGCACCTTCGCCGAGCTCGTCGCGCAGGCCACCGCGCGCGGCCTCGCGCTCTGCCCGATGGAGCTCGGCCCGCACCTGCGGCTCGCGTTCACCGACCAGCCCGAGGGAGCGGTGGGGCAGGCGGCGACCGTGCATCGCGCGCCGCCCGGGGCGATCACGGTGGCGTCCGCGCCGTTGTGCGAGGACGACGACGTGCCCAAGGGGTTCTACCTCCGCCGCATCGAGGGGACGCTCTGGCTGCGCGGCTACACCGCGGGCCCGGAGCACGTCTGGCGCCCGGAGGACGAGCTCGTCTTCGTGGAGGAACGTCATGCCGAATGATCCGTCGCGCGCCCCCGGGGAGGTCGCCGTTCTGCTCTACCCGGGGGGCATCTTCTTCGAGGTCGCGCTCGCCGTGGAGACGCTCGCCGCGCACGTCACCGTCCGGTACTACACGCCCGACGGCGCGCCCTTCCGCGCGTCCAACCACGCGAACGTCGCGCCCGACGGCGACCTCGCGTCGCTCCAGCGGGCCGACGTGCGGGCGGTGCTCGTGCCGGGCGGCGACCCCCACGCGCTGCTCGTCCCCGCCCCGCTGGCCAGCGCGGCGCTCCAGGCCCAGGCCGCGCGCGGCGCGCTGATCGCGGGCATCTGCGCGGGCAACCTCGTCGTGGCCGCCGCGGGCCTGCTGGTCGGCCGCCGCGGCACGCACAACTACACGCCGGAGCACGCCTCGCCGGCGCAGGTCGCGGCCACCGCGCCCTACTGGGAGGGGATGCGCTTCGAGCGGGCCAACGTCGTGCGCGACGGGCAGGTGATCACCGCGCAGCCGTGGGCCTACCGCGCGTACGCGGCGGAGGTGGGGCGGGCGCTGGGGGTTCTGTCCGACGCGGAGGCCGCGCGCGTCGCGGGGTACGTCACCGCGCGCTCGTACCCGGGCGAGGGGTGACGCCAGGTGTTCGAGCGCGAGCTCGCGCGGCGCGAGGGTTCACCGACGGGGTGTGTTTCGTGACACAGTCGCCCGCCCCGATGACCCCCGACCCCGACCCCGCCGCCGTCCTCCGCACCGAACGCGTGCTCGCCGCGAGCCCGCGGGAGGTGTTCGCCGCCTTCGCCGACCCCGAACGCCTGGCCCGCTGGTGGGGGCCCGCGGGCTTCACCAACACCTTCGAACGCTTCGAGTTCGAACCGGGCGGGCGGTGGGTGTTCGTGATGCACGGCCCCAACGGCGCGAGCTACCCCAACGAGAGCGTCTTCCGGGAGATCGTCCCCGACGCGCGGGTCGTGCTCGAGCACGTCGTGGCGCCGCGGTTCGTGCTCACGGTGACGCTGACCGCGCGGGGCGAGGGGACGCACCTGACGTGGGCGGGGGCCTTCGAGAGCCCGGCGCTCGCGGCGAAGCTGCGCCCGCTGAGCGAGCCCGCCAACGAGCAGGTGCTCGACCGCCTCGCCGCGCTGCTCGCCGAGCGCAGCGCCTGACCGACACGCGCTGCGTCAGGGGCACTCGCTTTCTTGACACCCCGGCGCGCTCCGTCGACACCCGGCGGCGCCATGGCCAACCACCGCCCGCACTCCGCCGACGCCCACGACCTCATCCGCGTGAAGGGGGCCCGCGAGAACAACCTCCGCGACGTCTCCGTCGAGCTCCCCAAGCGCCGGCTGACGGTGTTCACCGGGGTGTCGGGCTCGGGGAAATCGTCGCTGGTGTTCGGCACCATCGCGGCCGAGTCGCAGCGGCTCATCAACGAGACGTACAGCGCCTTCATCCAGGGCTTCATGCCCTCCACCGCGCGCCCCGAGGTCGACGTGCTGGAGGGCATCACCACCGCGATCATCGTCGACCAGGAGCGCATGGGCGCCAACGCCCGCTCCACCGTCGGAACCGCCACCGACGCCAACGCGATGCTCCGCACGCTCTTCAGCCGGCTCGGGAAGCCCTACGTCGGGCCGTCGAGCGCGTTCGCGTTCAATGTTCCTTCGGTGCGGGGCGTCGGGGCCATCACGGTCGACAAGGCCAACGCCAAGACCGAGAAGCGCGAGTACACGCGCCTCGGCGGGATGTGCCCGCGCTGCGAGGGGATGGGCGTCGTCAACGACATCGACGTCGCCGCGCTCTACGACGAGGCGAAGTCCCTCCGCGAAGGGGCGGTGAAGGTGCCGGGCATCACCGCCGACGGGTGGCAGTCGAAGATGTTCGAAGCCGCCGGGCTCGACCTCGACAAGCCGATCCGCAAGTACACGAAGAAGGAGCTGCACCTCCTGCTCCACCAGGAGCCCATCAAGGTGAAGGTGGTGGCCGCGAACCTCACCTACGAGGGCATTGTTCCGCGGATCCAGAAGTCGTTTTTGTCGAAGGACGTCGACGCGATGCAGCCGCACGTGCGGGCCTTCGTCGAGCGCGCCGTCACCTTCACCACCTGCCCCGACTGCAAGGGGACGCGGCTCTCGGAGGCCGCCCGCTCGTCGAAGATCGGCGGCGTCAACATCGCCGACGCCTGCGCGATGCAGATCACCGACCTCGCCGCGTGGGTGCGCGGCCTCGACGCGCCCTCGGTCGCGCCGCTGTTGAAGGCGCTTCGCCTGACGCTCGACGCCTTCGTGGAGATCGGCCTCGGCTACCTCTCGCTCGACCGCCCCACCGGCACGCTCTCGGGCGGCGAGGCGCAGCGGACCAAGATGATCCGCCACCTCGGCTCGGCCCTCACCGACGTCACCTACGTCTTCGACGAGCCCACCATCGGCCTCCACCCCCACGACATCCAGCGGATGAACGAGCTCCTCCTCCGCCTCCGCGACAAGGGGAACACCGTCCTCGTGGTCGAGCACAAGCCCGAGGTGATCGCCATCGCCGACCACGTCGTCGACCTCGGCCCCGGCGCCGGGACCGCCGGCGGCACCGTGGTGTTCGAGGGGACCGTGGCGGGCTTGCGGGCCAGCGACACGCTCACGGGCCGCCACCTGAGCCGGCGCGCGGCGCTGAAGCCGAAGGTGCGGAAGCCCACCGGGGTGATGAAGGTGCGCGGCGCCCGCACGCACAACCTCCAGGACGTGAACGTCGACATCCCCCTCGGTGTTCTCGTGGTGGTGACGGGCGTGGCGGGCTCGGGCAAGAGCTCGCTCATCCACGGCGCGGTGAGCCCGCGCGAGGGCGTGGTGACGGTCGACCAGTCGGCGATCCGCGGCTCGCGCCGGAGCAACCCTGCGACCTACACCGACCTGCTGGAGCCCATCCGCAAGGCGTTTGCGAAGGCCAACGGGGTGAAGCCCGCCCTCTTCAGCGCCAACTCCGAGGGCGCGTGCCCGACGTGCAACGGCGCGGGGGTGATCTACACCGACCTCGGGGTGATGGCCGAGGTGTCGACGGTGTGCGAGGACTGCGAGGGCCGCCGCTTCGACGCCTCGGTGCTGAAGTACAAGCTCGGGGGGCGCGACATCGCGCAGGTGCTCGACCTGCCGGTGGAGGAGGCGCTGGCCTTCTTCGGCGCGGGCGAGGCGAGCACGCCGGCGGCGCACACGCCATCCTGCGGCGTGTGGATGGTGGACGCGGGGATCGGGTACCTGCGGCCTGGGGCAGCCGCTGACGACGCTGCCGGCGGCGAGCGCCAGCGGCTGAGCTCGGCGACGGAGATGGCCTCGACGGCGGGGTACGTGCTCGACGAGCCGACGACGTGGGCTCCACCTCGCCGACCTCGTGCAGCTCCTCGCGCTGTTCGACCGGCTGGTGGACGGGGCGCTCGGTGATCGCGGGATCGAGCACCACCAGGCCGTGATGGCGCACGCGGATTGGATCATCGACCTCGGGCCCGGCGCGGGCCGCGACGGGGGCAAGGTGGTGTTCGAAGGGACGCCGCACGCGCTGGTGGTGGCGCGCTCGACGCTGACGGGCGAGCACCTCGCGGCCTTCGTGGCGGGGTGAACGGCTACGGCGCGCTCACGGCGTCACCACGGCCACGCGCGGCGACGACACGGCGGGCTCGCGGGCGGCGACGGCGCGGTGGGTGGCGGCGCGTTCGAAGAGGACGGTGCCGGCGTCCATCTCGAAGTCGAAGTCGGCGACGACGGCGCCCGAGACGTCGAGCGAGCGGGCGAGGCCGAGCTCGTCGGCGACGGGGTGGCTGACGGCGTCGGTCCAGTCGAGCCGCCAGGCGTGCGGGTCGGCGCCCCAGGAGCGGACGGCGGTGGGGCGCGCGTCGGCCTCGACCACGGCCTGGTAGCAGGCCCGGTCGGGCGACGCGAGGTCGCGAAACTGCTTGAGGAAGATCATCGGGACGCGCGCGGACGACCAGGGCGCGCCGGGCACCTCCAGCGGGCGCTGCGGGCGCGGGCCGTCGAGCCGCGTGGCGCGGAGCACGGCGTCGACCGCGCCCACCTCGCCTGCGCCGCGGCGGGGCATCACCGGGCACCGCACGGTGAGTCCGGCGAGGCCGCGCGCGTCGCGGACGGCCTCCATCGAGGCGACGTTCTTGGGGAAGCCAAAAATCTCGCGGCCCGAGACGGTGGCGGGGCCGCTGTCGACGAAGATCCACGGGAGGTACCAGCCGCGGCGCGTGGTGCTGCCGTGACGCCAGGTCACGGGGACCCACACGCCGACGTCGACCTCGGACATCACCCCGCGGTGGCGGTGGGCCGTGTCGATCGACCCGACGCGGTCGAGGAAGGCCGCGACGACGAAGACCCACGGCGCGCTCACCCGCACCTGGAGCGAATCGTGGGAGGGCTCGTTGAGGTAGCGGTCGACGAGGCGCTGGGCGGCGGCCCCTTCGGCGCGCGCGGGCCAGGCGTGGAGCGTGACGCCCTTCATCCCGTAGGGCGCGCGGACGGCCATCTCGTCGGGGCGGTCGATGTAGCGCGGGAGCGCGTCGTCGCGGCGCCGCGGGGTGCGGCGGCGGGTCTGGAAGAAGGGGGCCTCGCCGGGGATGGCGACGTCCTCGCCGGTGATCGCGCGGGCGGCCTGGAGGCCCGACATCGCGGCAGCTTCCACGCAGCCGGCGTCGAGGCCGGTGCGCGTCCAGTCGCCGGCGAGGACGAGGTTGTCGAAGCCCGAGTCGTCGGCGGGCAGCCGGTGCTTCGTCGAGCCCGCGACGAAGAGGACGTAGCGCTCGGAGCCCTCCGTGTTGGCGCGGACGTACTGGGCGCGGAGGCGCTCCTCGCCCGCGCGCCCCGCGGGGTCGTGGAGGACGTCCCAGTCGAACGAGCCGTCGGGCCGCGCGCACGCGGGGAAGATCCCGGTGGCGTGGTCGCGGATCCACTTCGTGCTCATGTCCCACGCGCGCTGTTGTGCTTCTTCGAAGGGCACGCGGTCGTCGCCGCCGCCGTAGGCGCCGCAGAGGTAGGCGACGTGGCCGACGCCGTCGTCGGGCGTCCATCCCTCGCGCGGGAGCAGGTGGGAGAGGTCGGCCCAGGTGTCGAAGGGCTCGGCGTAGCTCCCGAGCACGGGCGGGGCGCGACGCCAGCCGAGGCCGCGGAGGTCGCGGCGCATCCAGAGCTGGGCGGCGAGGGTGGACGCGGTGCGAACGCCGCCGAGCATCGCGCGCCAGCGGGGGCAGCGGGCGGCGAGCTCGGTGGTGAGCGGCGCGAGGGCGCCGTGCGAGATGGCGAGGACGACGCGGTCGAAGTCGCGCCCCTCGGTGAGCGTGCGCTCGGCGACGTCGGGCCAGTTGTCATGGAGCGACGAGAAGCGGTGGCCGTGGGCGCGGAGCGCGTCGCCCTCGACGAGCTGGTCGAAGATGGGCGACTCGGGCCAGCAGGGGAGGCCCTTCACGTCGACGAGGGGGTCGTACGAGCCGGCGCGCACGGTGGCCTGGCGGCCGAGCACCACGCGGTCGACGCGGCGCCCGTCGCGCGACGCGCCGAGCTTCTTCACGCGGTGGAAGAACTCGAAGTGGACCCCGCGCCGGCGCAGCGCGAGGTAGAGCGGGGCGAAGATCGTCTCGCCCATGCCGGCGTTCATCTCGTAGTAGATGGCGCCGCGCCAGCCGAGGCACATGCGGGCGATGCCGAGGAGCGCGGTGCCGGCGCCCGCGCCGACGTGGTGGCTGAAGGCGAGGTTGTAGAAGCCGCGGACGAGGGCCGAGTCGACGGCCTCCTCGCTGGCCCCGTGGCGCCGGAGCCAGTCGCGGAACTCCTCGTCGTCGACCTTCGTCACGTCGGCGCCGGGCGCGGTGAGCCCGTCGCGCACGGCGCCCGCGAGGCAGGTGGTCGCGAGGTCGAGGCAGACCCAGAGGCGGCGCGCGGTGTCGTCGTCGGCGAGGGGGCGGAGCGCGGCGCGGGCGGCCCCGGCGGCGTCGCGGAGGGCCCGGGCGAGGCGGTCGAGCGAGCCTCCGGTGGCGGCGCGGGCGGCGAGCGCGAAGAGCCCCTCCAGGCGCGGCAGTGCGGCGAGGGCGGCGGCGCGGCGTGGGGTGCTGGTCTCGCTGTCGGTGATCCATTGCGCGAGGAGCGTGGTGCCCATCTCGACGGCGCGGCGGGCGTAGTCGGCGGGGGTGGGGGCGGCGCCTTCGCCGGGCTCGCGGTCGTCGGTGAGCCCTTCGAAGTGCCAGGGGCGCCACGCGCCGTTGACGTGCTCGGTGAGGGTGATGCTCCCCTGCTTGTGGAAGGCGTCGCGCCAGGTGGCGAGGGGCGCGCCGGCGGGGCGGCCGAGCTCGTCGTAGACCTCGCGGATGAGGCGGAAGGCGTTCTCGTAGAAGCCCATCCAGATGTGGAGCCCGTGCTCCTCGATGCGGCCGTGGGCGCCGCGGACGCTCGCCCCCTTGCCGCCGAGGAGCCAGCCCTCCTGGTACACCGTGACCTCGTAGCGCCGCTGCCAGTCGGGGGCGCTGGTGAGGGCCCACGCGGCGGTCAATCCCCCAATGCCGCCGCCGAGGATGACCACCCGTTCGCGTTGTTGCTTCATGCGTGGGGTGCAGAGCACGAGGCGCGCCGCGCGGACCTGCGTCGTCGGCGCGCGGTGGCGTGCGCGGGTTGCGCGGGGCGCTTCACAACCGGGCGCGGGCGGGTTGTGCAGCGAGCTTGTGGGCCGCGGAACAGGCGCTTGCAACGGGGCGGCGTTCGGCGGGATGCTCGTGCGCCGCACGCGGCGAGGAGAGTTCGATGCGATATGCGTTGGTGCCCCGGCACTACGTCGCCGGGGAGGGGGGCGCGGCCGATCACGTCGTGCTGTGGGTCGGCGCGCTGAGCGATGACGTGGCGATGACGCGACCGCAGCCTGCGGTGGTGCGCGCGGGCGAGGCGAGCGCGGAGGTGACGTGGCGCTACGCGTTCGGCGAGCGCGTGTATGCAGACGAGGTGACGCTCCCGGTGGCGTTCGGGCGCGGCGAGGTGGCGCTCGAGCTCGACGGGCGCGTCGTGGCGACGGCCGTGGTGGGGGCGCCGCCGCGGGAGCTCCCGGGGCCCGGCGAGCGGCCGTACACGGTGCTCATCGGGTCGTGCTACGGCGTCCACCGCGACGTGGGGCGGAGGCTCGCGCGGGCGGCGGAGGCGCTGGTGGCAGGCGGGGCCGCGCCGGACGTGAAGTTCCTGTGCGGCGACCAGGTGTACCTCGACGTGCCGACGGACTACGCGGAGACGGAGCACCCGCGGGAGGAGCTGGAGGAGAAGTTTTTGGGGAAGTACCTCGCGACGTGGTCAGACGCGGGCCTTCTTCCGCTGCTCCGCCTCGGCGCGACGTGGCTCACCTCCGACGACCACGAGTTCTGGAACGAGTACCCCGCCATGCGCGGCGTCCGCGGGCGCACCGCGGCGTGGGAGTCCATCGCCCGCGACCTCTTCACGCTCTTCCAGCGGCGCGAGGAGCCCGCTCCCTTCTCCGCGGGGGCAGTGTCGTTCTTCTCGCTCGACACCCGCCTCGACCGGGCGGAGGCATTCGAAGACTTCTGCCCGCCGACGCGGCTCGATGCGGTGCAGCGCTGGCTCGACGGGCTCTCGGGCGTCGGCGTGCTCGTCCTCGGCGAGACCTTCTTCGGCGAGGAGAACACCCTTCGGATGTCCCTCTCCCGCAAGCTCGGCGAGCTCGCCCACCGCCCGACGATCTACGGCACGCTGCAGGAGTACCGGCAGTACCACGCGCTCGCGGCGATGCTCGCGCGCTCGGGGAAGACGGTGGTCCTCCTCGCGGGCGACGTGCACTGGGGACGCATCAGCGAGTGCAAGCTCCCCAACGGGACGCGCCTCGTCGAGGTGGTCTCGTCGCCGCTCACGCTCTCCGACTGGGGCTTCTCGAAGGCCGGTCGGCCCTGGACGCCGTCGCCCACGCCCTTCGAAGCCGCAGGGCTCCGCGGCGACGTGGTGACCCATCGCGGGCCCGACGGGGAGCCGTACCAGCCGGGCCACGATCACTTCTGCACGCTGGAGTTCTCGCGGGCCGACGCGGGCGTTCGGATGCGGGTGCGCCACTGGCGGGTCGACGACGCGCCGCCCGCGGGTGAGGTGGTGTTCGAGGTGGTGCTGTAGTGCCATACCGTTTCGCCTCGCACTCGTTCGCGAGCAGCCCTCTCCCCCAACCCCTCTCCCGTACCGGGAGAGGGGAGCAAGAGCCTTGAATTCATGGGTTTTTCGGCGTTCCAGTCTCCCCCTCGCCCGGTACGGGAGAGGGGGACGGGGGGAGAGGGCTGTCTATGAACGAGCGTGAGGCGGAACCGTTTACCCGAGGTCGAGGCTCCACTTGGGGCGCTCGGCCGAGCGGCGGAGCGCGGCCTCATCCTCCCACTCCGCCGTCCCGGTCGCCTCGCGCCCGTCGAGGAACCACGCGAAATCCAAGGGAGCGTCGGGCTCGTCGGCCTGCGCGGCCCACCACGCGACCATGTCGTTGGGGCTGAGGTTCATCCGGCCGAGGCGCGAGACGAGGGGGAAGGCGATGCCGTGGAGGCCCTCGCGCGGCTCCCAGGCCTTGTAGACCAGCTCGGAGCACACCAGCGCGCGGTCGGAGTAGAAGTCGAAATCGAAGTCGTAGGGTCGGCCCCAGTATTCGAAGGCCTGCTCGAGCGCGCGGGCGACGTCGAGCGGGCGACGGCGCGGGCGGAGCGCGGCGGCGTAGTCCGCGCGCAAGGTGTGGTCGGCCGAGGAGAACACCACGCCCTCGGAGACGGCCTCGATCACGCGCCTCGGGTGGCCCTCGGCGTCGGGGCTCACGTAGCTCTCCCACACCTCCGGGAAGCGCCGCCGGAGCGCGTCGGTGAAGCGCCCGCCGTAGGCCGCGCGCACGGCGGGGTCGTGGTCGAGCGCGGCGGAGAGCTCGGAGGGCGTCCCCACCCAGAGCGCCGCGTGGGGCCAGAAGCCCGGCAGGCCGAGGTTGGAGAGGTACCAGTCGCGGCGTTCGAAGATGACGTCGCCGGGCCGCGAGCGGCGCGTGGCCTCGGTTCGTTGTGGCTCCGAGAGGTTGGACTTGCCCTCGTTGTACACGCGCGTGTCGCCGAGCCAGCCCGCCACCTCCGCGGCCACCGGCAGGAGGAGCGCGTGGCCCGCGTCGCGCAGCGCGTCGAACGCGTTGCCGAGGAGGAGCCCCGGCGCGTCGTCGTAGAGCCGCGGGCTGAGCTGCGCCCAGTCGTCGTCGAGCCCCGCGAGGAGGGCTGCGACCGGCGGCGGCGCGTCGACGCGTTGGAGGAGCGCCGCGAGCGTCCGCTGGTGCTCGTAGGCGGCGACGGCGCGCGCGACGTGCTCCACCGCGAGCACGTTGTCCTTGAAGCGCGTCCAGAGGCCCGCGCGCAGGCCGAGGGTGGGCTCGCCCTCGTCGAGGAGGACTTCGAACTGAGGGCGGTTCTGCGCGCGCCGGCACACCTCCATCCCGACGCTGAGCCGGCGGAAGTACGCGCGGTGCGCGAGGCCGAAATGGAGCGCGTGCCCGACGGGGTCGTCCGCCGGGTCGAGCGCGAGCACCCCGTGGTGGAAGCGCGTGATGGTGTGGGCCGCCACCTGGAGGTCGAAGGCCCGGTCGAAGAGCCGGAGCGCCGCCTCGCGCTCGCCGGGCGAGAGGGGCGTCTCGTCGTCGCGCGCCCAGAGCGCGTCGGCCTCGGCGAGCTCGCGCTCGAGGCCCGCGGCGGCGGCGCAGAGCCCTTCGAGGCGGCGGAGGTCGTCGCGCGCGCGGGCGACGCGCTGCGCGGGGGTGCTGGCTTCGAAGGTGGTCAATGCGGTGCCTTCTGGGGCGCCACGCGGAGAGCTTTCCCGCCGGCGCGGCGCGGTGAGGTGGATCTTCGGGGCGACGGGGACGGCGCCATGGTCGCTCAAGGCGGCTCGTCGGCCCAGGGCACGAGCGCGAGCACGAAGGTGGCGCCGCGTTCGCTCTCGACGAGGCGGAGGTCGCCGCCGAGCTGGCGTGCGATCTCGTGGCTCACGGCGAGCCCGAGCCCGGTGCCGCCTTCCGCGGCCCGCGTGGTGACGTAGGGCTCGAACACCTCGCTCCTGCGCTCACGCGGGACGCCCGGGCCGTCGTCGGCGACGGTGACCTCGACGCGGTCGCCCCGCGCGGCGCCGTCAACGGTCACCGCGCCGCCCCCGGGCATCGCCTGCGCCGCGTTGAGGAAGAGGTTCATGAACACCTGCCCGAGCTCGCCCTGGCGCCCCCGCACGCGCGGGAGTTCGCGGTCGGTGATGGTGACGGTGACGCCCTGGGCGCGGAGGCGCTCGTCCATCAGGGCCACGGTGGCGCGGGCGACCGCGAGCACGTCGACCGGCTCGGCCTCCCCGCCCCCGCGGGTGTAGGTGCGGAGCCCGTCGAGCACGCCGCGGATGCGCGCGTTGCCCCCCTGCACCAGCTCCAGCGCCCGCTCCGCGCCGCGCAGGGCCGCGCGCGCGCCGTCGTCGTCGCCGCGCTCGATCGCGCCGCGGAGGGCCGTCACGCGGCGGGCCAGCTCGGCCGCCCCGCCGACGCTGAAGTTGAGCGGGTTGGCGACCTCGTGGGCGAGGGCCGACGCGAGCTGCCCGAGGGCGGCCATGCGGCGCTGGTGGGCCGCGGCGCGTTGGGCCTCGGCGAGGGCGCGGTTGGCGGCCTCGAGGGCGCGCGTGCGGTCGATCACCTGGGCCTCGAGGGTGGCGGTGACGGCGACCCCCTGGGCGAGGAGCTCGGCGCGGGCGCGCTCGTGGGCCTCGCGGAGCACCCGGACGCGCGCGGCGAGGCCGAGGGAGAGGAAGGCGACGTCGACGAGGAGGCCGGCGCGCCAGGCGTTTTCGGTGAAGGCGTCGTACCCGACGAGGCCCCACTGGACGCCCCCGCGCAGCAGCATCCCCGCCGCCGCCGTGCCCATGCCCGCGAGGAACCACGGCGCCTCCACCCCGCCGCGCCTCCGGCACGCCGCCGCCGCCGCGACGAGCCCGACGACGGCCACCGCCCCGAGCGCCACCGTCGCCTGCTTGAAGGCCACCGCGTCGGACACGAACGTCGACGCGAACAACACCGCGAAGGCGCCCACCGCGGGGCGAACCAGCGCCTCGGCGCGCGGCAGGCGCCGCGGCGTGTCGAGGAACTCCCGCGAGAACGCCAGCGCCGCGACCAGCGTGACCGCGCCGAAGCGGACGCCCGACGTCGCCTGCCACGACGCGTCGTTTGGGGTGAGCCACGCGGCGACGAAGCGGTCGGCCACCGCCATGAAGAGGGCCAGCGTCGTGAGGTACGCGGCGTAGAGGGCGTAGACGCGCATCCGCGTCGAGGCGAAGAGGGCCGCGTTGTACGCCGCCGCCGCCGCCAGGGCGCCGTAGAAGAAGCCGAGCAGCAGCCCCTCCGCGAGCGCGTGCTCGGCGTGGCGGGCCTCGGCCCACACGCGGGGCCGCAGCGCCAGGGGCGCCGCGCTCTGGAGGCGGATCACCAGCGCCGCGCCGTCGCCGGCCCCCAGCTCGACGCGGGCCACCGTCGAGAGCGCCCGCACGCCCGTCGCCCCCACCGGCGCCGTGCGCCCGCCGCGCGCCGTCCGCCGGCCGTCGCCGACCTCGACGCGGTCGACCTCGCGGCCGAGGTCGACGAGCCACGCGCCCGCCCGCGGGGACGCGTTTTGTACCTGGCACCGCAGCCACACCACGTCGCCGGTGAAGCCCTCGTTCACCCACTCGCGCCCCACGGCTTCCATCCGCGCGCGGCCGTCCCGCACGTCTCTTTCGGTGACGAGTCCCGCCGCGTCGCGCGCGATCGCGCACGAGGGCGCGAGGGGGGCGCCGGCCTCGTCGCCGCGCAGGTCGAGCTCGCGCCACGCGCCCGCCGCCGGGGCCCAGGCCGCGAGGGCGAGGGCGAGGGCGGGCGCCGCGGGCCTCACAGGAGCCCGTGCTTCTTCGCGCGGCTGATGAGCGTGGTGCGCGGCAGGCCGAGGGCGCGGGCGGCGCGGGCGACGTTGCCCCCGTGGGCGAGGAGGGCGTCGCGCACCTCGGCGGCCTCGCCCTGCTGCTGCTCGGCGCGCACCGACTCGGTGAAGCGGGCGCCGAGGTCGAGGGAGAAGTCCTCCAGGGTGAGCGACGGGCCCGCGGCGAGGACGAGGGCGCGCTGGACGAGGTTCTCGAGCTCGCGGACGTTGCCGGGCCAGGCGTAGCGCGCGAGGGCGGCGAGGGCCTCGGGCTCCACCGCGGGGGGTGCGCCGCGTGGGCGGTGCTTGCGGACGAAATGTTCGAGGAGCGCGGGGACGTCCTGCGGCCGCTCGCGCAGCGGCGGGAGGCGCAGGGGGACGACGTTGAGGCGGTAGAAGAGGTCGGCGCGGAAGTCCCCGTCGGCCACCATCCGCTCGAGGTCGCGGTGGGTCGCGGCCACCACGCGGACGTTGACGGGCACCGGGCGCTGCCCGCCCACCCGCTCGACCTCGCGCTCCTGGAGAACGCGGAGGAGGCTCACCTGGGTGGCGGGCGGTACGTCGCCGATCTCGTCGAGGAAGAGGGTGCCGCCGTCGGCGAGTTCGAAGCGCCCCTTGCGCTGCGCGACGGCGCCGGTGAAGGCGCCCTTCTCGTGGCCGAAGAGCTCGCTCTGGAGCACGCCCTCGGCCAGCGACGCGCAGTTGACCCGCACGAAGGGCCCCACGGCCCGCGGCGAGGCCTCGTGGACGAGGCGGGCGACGAGCTCCTTGCCGGTGCCCGTCTCCCCGCGGATGAGCACGGTGGCCTCGCTCGCGGCGGCGCGGCGGGCGGCGGCGAGGAGGCTCAGGAGCGCGGGCGAGTCGCCCACCACCCCGTCGGGCGCGCGGCCCTCGCGGAGCTCCCCGGCGAGGACGTCGGTGAGGGCGGCGCGGGCCCGGAGCGCGCGGCGGCGGGCGGCCTGCGCGAGGTTGCGCGCGAGGCAGGCGGCGAGCTCGTCGCGGTCCCAGGGCTTCACGAGGTACTCGTGGGCGTGGCCGAGGTTGATGGCGCGCAGGAGGCGGGCCGAGTCGCTGTAGGCCGAGACGATCACCCGCGCGGTGTCGGGCCAGCGCTCGGCCGCGGCGGCGAGGAGCTCGGCGCCCGAAACCTCGGGCATCCGCTCGTCGGTGACGAGCACCGCCACCTCGCGCCGCGCGAGGAGGTCGAGGGCCTCGCGGCCGCCGCCCGCGGTGACCACGTCGAAGTCGTCGCCGAAGGCGAGTCGGAAGAGCTCGACGTTCATCGGCTCGTCGTCGACGTAGAGCACCGTGCCGGCGTCCGCCTCGCTCACCCGGGCGACCATGCCACGCCCGCGGCGCGCGGTTCAACGGAACGCGGCGACCGTGGCCCCGGTGTTGACGATGGTGCGGGCGTTGTCCTCCGCCGCGGCCGTCCCGATGGGCTGCGGCGAGAAGATGGGCGTCAGGCCCCAGGTGACCGATGGGGTGGAGTAGGCGAGCACGCGCGGGCACGCGTACCCGTTGGCCGTGCACTCGTCCTCGTAGGCCAGCAGCGTGCGGCGGTGGACGGGGGGCGGCGCGACGGGCCCGAGGCCCGCGAAGGGGACGTCGAACGTGTAGCCGAAGGAGTAGGGGTACGCCGCGTTGGCCGCGCCCGCGACGTAGTGGTCGTGGTGGGCGCCGAAGTTGTGCCCGAGCTCGTGCGAGAACGAGTACTTGTACTGGCAGTTGCGGTCGACCACGCTCGTCGCCGAGTCGGCGAAGGCCGCCGAGACGTTGATCATCCGGTGGGCGATGCCGCAGGCCGTCAGGCCGTCCTCCACCCACAGGCTCACGAGGTCGGCGCGGTAGGTGTCACGGTCGCTGCGCACCGTCGTCCCGAGCGTGCGCACCTCGTTGTCGAGCCAGGCGAGCTGCGCGTTCATGTCGGCCACGGAGTACTCGTCGAAGGCGGCGATGTTGGTGCGGACGAGCCGGATCCGGTGCCCGACGAGGCTGGTCTCGAGCGCGTCGTTGGTCTCGTCGACGCCGAGGAGGATCTCCAGGAAGATCCCGAGCCCGAAGGGGATGCCCGTGTCGGCCTCCGCCCCCTGCCGGGCGGCGTCGGTGGCGACCACCATGAGGTCGATGGTGCTCGACCCGGACGCGGGCAGCCCCGAGGGGTTGTGGAAGGGGCCGGACGGCGGCACCGCGGTGACGTCGATGACGCGCGGCTCTCCCTCCCGGCGCCACGGGCGGAGCTCGCGGACGAGGTAGAGGTCGGTGCCCACGTCGCGGAGCTCGTACGTGCGCCCGAGGGCCAGCACGTGCCCGCGCAGGCGGCCGTCGTGCACGATGACGCTCGCCTCGCCGCCCTGCCGGTCGGCCACCCGGCCGAACCACGTCGCGCGCTCCGCGGTGCGCGGCACGAGCTTGCGGCCCGTCACGTCGAACGAGGCGTCGTCGAAGAGGTTGAGCCGCACCGTCGCGTCGCGGCGCGCGAACTGGGCGATCTGCGCGCGCGTCGCCCGCACGAAGCGGCTCCGCACGACGCGCGGCGTGTCGCGGAAGCGCCGCTGCACGGCGGCGGGGACCTGGTCGAGCGCGACGGCGGTGAAGAGCGGCGCGACGGCCTCCTCGTGGGCGGCGGCGGGCGAGCTGACGTCGTCCCCGGGCGCGCACCCGACGGCCTGGGCGAGGGCGAGCGAGGTGAGGGCGGCGAGGGCGAGGCGGGGCGTGCGGTTCGTCATGGTGGTGAGGGCTCCGGCTGGGGGCGGTGGGCGGCGGTTCGCCACCCGCTCGGCGCGGCGTGACGGCGCTCCCCCGGCCCGTGTGTTGTGTGTGCCTCCCCTTTCGCACGGCGCGTGCCGACCGCCCGCGGCTGCCCGCGCCCGCGGAATCACGGTGCGGCGCGCGTCGCGGGTGTCGGCGGCCCGTCGCGGGGTGTTGAAAGGTGTCGAAGCGCGTCGACGGCGGGATGGCGGTGCCGCGCTACTGCCGGCGCAGCTCCGTGAGGTTGATCTTCGGGTCGACGGGGACCACCTGATAGTCGCCCCACGGGGAGACGAAGCCCGGCGGCATCACCACGAAGATGGGGCGCTTCTCGGCCTCCCAGTGGTCGACGAGGCCGCGGAGGCGTTCGAAGTGCCAGCCCACCTCTTCGATGTCGACGTACTGGACGTCGCGCGTGGCGCGGAGCGCGGCGATCTCGGAGACGGCGAAGGGCCCGGCCAGCCCGATCACCGCGAAGCGCGGCGGGGTGAGCGCGGCGACGCGGTCGGAGAAGGCGTCGTGGCGGTTGCGCTCGGCCGCCCACGCGGGCAGGTCGACGCCGAGGCACACGCCCACCGAGAGGGCCGCGGCGACGAGCGCGGTCGCCATCGCGGCGGTGGTCGCACGCGGGGAGGGCTGCGTGCGGGCCCGCACCGCGCAGACGAAGGCGAGCGCCGCCGCGAGGAGCGTGCCGCGGAGCAGCACCACGCGCCGCGCGAACGAGAGGTCGTCGCCGGTGTGGCGGGCCCATGCGAGGAAGAGCGCCGCGAGCGCGACGAGGGCCGCGAGGTGGCGCGGCCGCCAGGGGAGCGCGCGGAGCGAGAGCGTGGCGAAGGCCGCGAGCAGCGGGAGCGACGGGGTGACGTAGCGGAGGTCGAGGAAGGGGAAGCCGACCGCGAACACCAGCGTGACCTCGCCGCGCAGGAGCAGCGACCCGAGGAGCGCGCAGGCGGGGAGCGCGACGGCGACGGCGACGCGGCGCGCGTGGTCGCCGACGATGCTCGGTGCGAACGCGAGCGCGAGGACGGGCGCGCACTGGAGGAGGGACTTCACCGCAAAGGGGCCGAGCATCTGCCCGAGGCCGTCGGCGGGGCGGTGGAAGCCGAGGTCGAGGCGGCTGAGGTCGACGACGAAGGCGAGGAAGAGCCGCGACATTCCGAAGGCCGCGTCGTGCAGCGGGGAAGGCGCGGCGAGGGCGGCGAGGGCGACGGCGCCGACCACGGCCATGGATGCGCGCGAGCGGCGGACGGACCAGAGCACGGCGGCGGTGACCGCGGCCCACGCGAAGAGCGGCGCGTTGAAGCGGAGCATCGCGCCGAGGCCCTGGCGGGGGAGGTTGGAGGTGGGGCAGTTCCACCAGACGCAGGCGCCGGTGCTCATGGGGGAGGCGGTGCCGAAGCGGACGCGGTTGAGCGCCATCACGGGCGCGGTGACGAGGGCGGCCCCGAGCGTCGCGAGGGCCCCGCGGGCGAGCGACGGACGCGACGGGACCCACGGCGCGAGCGACGGCCACGGGGACGTGAGGAGCGGGGCTTCGCCGTCGGCGCGGAGCCACGCGAGCAGGGCCACCACCACCGCGAGCGACGGCAGCGAGAGGAGGTGCGCGAAGGCCGCGAGCGCGCCCGCGAGCCCGGCGCCGAAGGCCCGCGCGAGGCCGCGACGTCCACCCTCGTCGACGGCGCCCGCGGCGAGGGCCACCGACGCGGTGTTGAGCGTCAGCATCCACGAGTAGGGCGACACGTCGAACGAGAACGTCCACACGTGCGTCCCCGCGAGCGTGAGCCACGCGGCGGCGGCGCCGGCCACCGGGTCGCGCGTGAGGCGGCGGCCGAGCGCGTAGGCGCCGAGCGCGAGCGCCGCGAGGAGGGCGACGTTGCCCTGCACCACGAGGCGCGGGCCCCCGAGGCGCATCAGCGGCGCGGCGACGTAGGGGTAGATCGGCGCGTAGGAGCCCCACATGCGGCCGCGGTAGAGCGCGTTCCACCGGAGCTGGAGCTCGGGGAAGCGCTGGACGGGGCCGTTGGTGACCGTGGGGACGCCGCGCCGGAGCACGCCCTCGGTCATCTCCAGGTAGGTGCGGTTGTCGACGCAGAAGGGCGTGTGCCACGGGCAGAGCGCCGCCGCGACGAGCAGGAGCGCGAGGAGCGGGGCGAGGATCCTCCGCGCGAGGCGCTCTCGTTCGGCGGGGACGTCCATGCGCTACGGGGCGGAGGGGCGGGCGACCGAGGGGGGCACGTCGCTCCGCACGTCGAGGTCGAGCACGCCGAGGAGGAAGCTCCCGAAGAGAACCTCCGCGCCGAGCGTGAGGAGCAGCCCGGAGGGCACCACCACGCGGAGCACGTCGCCGGGCTGGAGCGCGCCGAAGCCCGCGGCCTGCCACGCGCGGATCGCGAAGGCCGCGCCGCCGAGGCCCAGGAGCATCAGCGCGATGCCCGCGATGATGCCGCCCTCGAGCGCCACGCGACGCCACACGCGCGCGAACCAGCCCGCGTCGGTGCGGAGCCCGGCCTTCACCGCGTAGGCCCGCGCGAACACCGCCATCAGCGTCGCCTGGAAGCCGACGAGCACCATGAAGGCCGCGTAGACGAGCGTGTGGACGTCGAGCCCGACGGGGCCCACCACGCGCGGCCCCGGCCAGAGCCACACGCCGAGCGCCGCCCCCACCGCGAGGAGCACGAGGCCCGGGTAGAGGAAGAGCCAGTTGGGGCTGTAGAGCAGCATGAAGCGGAGGTGCCGCCAGCCGTCGCGCCAGGGGCGGAGGTGCGGCGGTCGGTTGCGCCCGTCCTTGTGGAGCTCGGTGGGGACCTCGGTGATGCGCATGCCGCCGAGCGTGGCCTTGATGACCATCTCGGAGGCGAACTCCATCCCGGTGGTGCGGAGGTCCATCCGGCGGAAGGCGTCGACGGAGAAGCCCCGGATGCCGCAGTGGAAATCGCCCGCGGGGCTGCGGAAGAAGAGCCGCCCGATGCCCGAGAGGACGGGGTTGCCGAGGTAGCGGTTTTTGAAGGGCATCGCGCCGGGGTGGATGCCGCCGCGGAAGCGGTTGCCCATCACGAGGTCGTAGCCCTCGCGGAGCTTCTCGAGGAAGGGTGTGAGCTTCGAGAAGTCGTAGCTGTCGTCCGAGTCGCCCATCACCACGAAGCGCCCTCGAGCCGCGCGGATGGCGCCGTCGAGCGCCGCGCCGTAGCCCCGCACGGGCACGTCGACCACGCGCGCGCCGAGGCGACGGGCGATGTCCTGCGAGCCGTCGGTGGAGCCGTTGTCGCCGATCACCACCTCACCCTTCGTGCCGCTCTCGGCGAACCAGCCCTGCGCCTTGCGGATGCAGCGCTCGATGGTCTCGGCCTCGTTGAGGCACGGCATCACCACGGTCAGCTCGATCTCGTCGCTCATGGGGAGGTTCGGGGCGCCCGAGGGTACAGCACCCCGGCGCCGGCGCGCACGCCGCGATTCGCGGTTGACAGAGGCGCCCCGCGTTCGCTTGCATCGCGCCCGATGACCACGCTCGTCACCGGCGGCGCCGGCTACGTCGGGAGCACGTTCGTCGAGCGCCTCCTCGCCGAGGGGGAGCCCGTGGTGGTGCTCGACGACCTCTCCCGCGGCCACCGCGACGCCGTCCCCGCGGGCGCGACGCTCTGCGTGGGCCGGGTGGGCGACGGCGAGCTCGTGAAGCGCGTCGTGGCGGCACACGGCGTCGACGCGTGCGCCCACTTCGCGGGCTTCATCGCGGTGGGCGAGTCGGTGGCCGAGCCGCTCCGCTACTACGAGAACAACCTCGCCGAAGGCGTCTCCCTCCTCGGCGCGCTGGTGGCGTCGGGCGTCGGGCGGGTGATCTTCTCGTCGACCGCGGCGGTGTACGGCTCACCCGCGGACGGCGCGCTCACCGAGGACGCTCCCTTGCGCCCGGAGAACCCGTACGGCCGCACGAAGCTCGCGTTCGAGCGGTGCCTCGCGGACGTGGCGGCGGCGACCGGTCTGCGGCACGTGACCTTCCGCTACTTCAACGCCGCGGGCGCGACGGCCGGGTGCCGCGAGCGCCACGAGCCCGAGACGCACCTCGTCCCCAACGCGTTGCGCGCGGCGCGGGGCGAGCTGCCGGCGCTGCGACTGTTCGGGACGGACTTCCCGACGCGCGACGGGACGTGCGAGCGCGACTACGTCCACGTCGCGGATCTCGCCGACGCGCACTGGCGGGCGCTCGGCCACCTGCGCGCGGGGGGAGCTTCGTTGACGCTCAACCTCGGCGGCGGCGTCGGCCACACGGTGCGCGAGGTGATCGCGGCGGTGGCGCGGGTGACGGGGCGGAGGGTTCCGGTGGCGGAGGAGGGGCGTCGGGCGGGCGACCCGGCGCGGCTGGTGGCGGACATCACGCGGGCCGGCGAGGCGCTCGGGTGGCGGCCGACGCAGAGCGAGCTCGACGCGGTGATCGCGTCGGCGTGGCGGGCGTTCGGCGAAGTGTGAGCGGCGTCAGTCGCGGCCCATGCGGCGGAGCGCGTCGGGCGAGACGGGCGCGTTGCCCGCGGCGGCGGCTTCGAGCGCGGCGACGTCGATCTTGCGCATGGTCATCATCGCGGCGGCCGTGCGCTGGACGGCGCCCGTGTCGGAGCCCGAGAGGAGCTCCGAGAGGCGGCGCGGGATCACCTGCCACGCGACGCCGAAGCGGTCGCGGCACCACCCGCACATGCTCTCCGCGCCGCCGTCGCCGGTGAGCGCGCCCCAGTAGCGGTCGACCTCGGCCTGGTCGGCGCACGCGATCTGGAAGGAGATCGCCTCGTTGAACTTGAACATCGGCCCGCCGTTGAGCCCGACGAAGGCGACGCCGTCGAGTTCGAACTGGACGGTCATCACGCGGCCCGCCTGGGGGCTGCCTTCGGGGTAGCGCGAGGGCTTGCCGGTGATGCGCGAGTTGGGGAAGAGCGACGTGTAGAAGGCCGCGGCCTCCTCGGCGACGCCGTCGAACCAGAGGCAGGTGGTGAGCTTGGACATGGGGAAATGTTCTCCTTCGGGAGGGCTGCGTGTGAGCCTCTCCCCGCGTTGGACGGCGGGCGCCGCCCGGACTCATCGGTGGGCGGACTACTCCGGCGAGCCGCCCGCCACCCACGCGGTGACGAGCTGGATCGACGGCGTGTCGAGCGTGAGGTCGGGCGGCATCCGGCGCGACTGGACCGTGCCCGCGACGAGCGCGGCCATGTCGGCGAGGCGGCTGTACCCGCGGAGGTCGCGCGCGATGTTGGTCGAGTGGCAGCGCGCGCAGGCCCGCTCGTAGAGGCCGCGGATGTCGGCGGCGTAGGTAGGAACCCGTCCGAGCGGCGACAGGTACCGGAACGTCCGCCGCACGCGCAGGTCGTCGGCGCCGTCGT
>JAXLYI010000004.1:0-584248 GCA_046351555.1 Polyangiales bacterium | reverse complement strand
ACAGCTCGTGCCTGGAGGAGGTCTGCGGCGCCTGCACGATGGTGATCAACGGCCGCGCCCGCCAGGCCTGCTCGGCGCTCGTGAAGGAGCTCTCGCCCAACGGGGAGACCATCGTGGTCGAGCCGATGACGAAGTTCCCCCGCGTGCGCGACCTGGTGGTCAACCGCCACCGGATGTTCGAGGCGCTCAAGACGACGAAGGCGTGGATCAACATCGACGGCTCGCACCAGCTCGGCGCGGGCCCGCGCGTCTCGCAGGAGGACCAGGAGGTGATGTACCCCCTGTCCCGCTGCATGACCTGCGGCTGCTGCGTCGAGGCCTGCCCCAACTACAACGAGCGGTCGGACTTCATGGGTCCGCAGGTGATCTCCCTCACCCGGCTCTACAACATGCACCCCTCGGGCAAGATGCAGGCGGGCGCGCGCCTCGACGCGATCATGGGCGTCGGCGGCATCACCGACTGCGGCAAGGCGCAGAACTGCGTCGAGGTCTGCCCGAAGAGCATCCCGCTGACCGAGTCGATCTCCGTGATGGGCCGCGAGACCTTCAAGCGCGCCCTCTTCGGCTGGCTCCTCAAGGGCTGACCGGCGCGTCGCGGGCCTGGCCCTCCGCCCCTCCGCCGCGCGGTGGGTTCAGGGCGCGCGCGGCGCCACGCGGATCCGGTAGCCGCCCACGGGCGTGCCGGCGACGACCGGGGTCGAGCCCACGAGCAGGTAGATCTCTTCGCCCTGCGCGAGCGTCGTCGCGATCGTCTGGCGCTGCGTGCCCGTGTCGAAGCCGTCGGGTCGCTCGACGCCCAGGTCACCGATGGCGCAGAAGCGACGGAGCGCGATGCGGAGGTTGAACCACGGCCCGCCGTTCAACTCCGCGGAGAAGGTGTAGCGCCCCGCGGCGCCGGCGCGGAAGGCGAAGAACTGCGTCTTCGTCGTCGGGCTGTAGCCCTCGTCGCACGGGATCCCCCGCACCTCGGGCGCGCGCTCGCCGCTGCCCTCCACGGTGACCGAGCCGTCGGCGCCCGACATCAGGCGCTCCACCGTGACGCCCTCGGGGCACGCGCGAGACGGCGTGAGGCACCGACGCTCCTCGCAGCGCGCCGTCGCGTAGGGCGTCCCGTTGCACATCGACGCGCAACGACGCGGGTCGCCGTAGCGCGTGCAGAGGGTTCCCTCGGCGCACTGCGAGAAGACGCCGCTGCCGTCGCACGTCCACCCCTCGGCGAGGCGCTCGGGGGCCCGGACGGGCGCCGTGACCGCGTCGCTCCATCGCCCGCCGCGGTCGCGCACGCGCACGCGCACCGCCGCGGCGCCGCCGAAGGCGTCGCGATCCCACGCCGTGCTCTGGGCGTCGTCGGACGACACGGGGAGAAGCGCGGGCTCGCTCGATCCGTCGAGGGGGAGATACTCCACGGCGTCGACGTCGCGGTTGGGGTCGTCCCAATGCACGTACAGCGCGGTGCGGGGGAGCGCGCCGTTGCGCCACGCGGTGGCCGAGACGATCGCGGGCGCGACGAGCCGCGCGCACACGCCGAGGGGGCTGCACGCGCTGCCCGCGAGGCACACGTCGAACGGGCCGCGGGTGGTGCAACGGGCGCCGTCGGGCAGCGGGTCGAGGTCTTCGACGGCCACGCGGCGGCGGGCGCCCGCGAAGGAGAACTCCGCGGTGCGCGCGGCGGGGCCCGCGGGCTCGCGCACGATCAGCTCGCCGCTGTAGACCCCCGGTGCGTGGCGGCGGTACGCCCCGCCCAGCACCAGCGCGCCCTCCTGCGTGAACGCCTCGAACCCGTCGAGCGTGCGGAACCCCTCGGCCGACGGCAGCGCGTCGCCATTCGCGTCGAAGAGGCGCACGCCGACGTTGCCCGCGCCGCCGTCAAGCCCGGGGTCGCGGAAGGTCGCGAGGAACCGCAGCGTGCCGACGATGCGGACGGCCACCGCGGTCAGTAGCTCGGGCGCGGCCACCGGCTCGCTGCGGGTGTCGGCGACGCAGACCGCGCTCCAGCCTTCGCAGCGTTGGCCGGCGAGGCACGGGCGCTCGAGGGCGGCGCAGGTCGGCGCGGGCGCCTCGCGCTGGGCGCGGAGGGTCCAGCGGCAGGTGCCGCGGGCGCCGGCCGGGCAGCCGTCGGCGATGAGGTCGATCGCCTCCCCTGCCCGCAGGTCTCGCGTGACGACGAGCGGACGCGAGAAGGCACCGGGGCCGTACCGGTCGAAGAAGCGCGCGCAGGCGTCGCCCACCGCCTCGTCGGCGCAGGGCGAACGCGTCGAGAAGCTCCAGAGCTCGTCCCCCACGGCGGAGAAGATCCAGCGCCCCGCCTGCGGCGCCACGAAGCGCGCCGTCCCGTCGCCGCCGCCATACCACGCGGAGCAGCCCCCCTGCGCGCGGTCGCCGTCGTCGGCGAGCACCAACGCCGGGCCGGGCCCGTCCCCGTCGCCCGCTTCGAGTCGCGGAAACGAACGGGCCTGACACGGCAACTCCACCGCGGGCGCATCTTCCGCGCGCGCGACGTCGAGCGGCGCGGCGTCGGGCGGCGCGGCGTCGGGGCCGGGCGCGTCGTGGCCTGCCGCGTCGGGCGAGGGGCGATCGGTCGGGGCCGCATCGCGGGAGGGCGTCGAGGGCGCGGGGGGCGGCTCCAGCGCGCAGGCGGTGAGCAGGGAGAGGGCGACGATCCACGAGCGCGACGGAGGGTGCATGCCGACGCGTGGGTGGCCGCACGGGGGGCGATCCGTCAGCCGACCGGCGGGGCTGCGACTCGGGGTGCACCCGCCCCTGACGCGCGCTGGCCCACGTGCGATCGGAAGACCGCGCGGCGTGAGGCGCCGGGCCGGGCGCTCCCCGCTTCCGACGCCGCTACGCCCGCCGCGCGGCGGCTGAAACTCGCCGCAGACGTGGGTCTCCGGCACCGACTCCGCGTCGAGCTCCCGCCAGGGCCACTTCGCGCGCAGGCCGGGCCGCGCCCGCAGCGCGCAGAGCCCCTCCTTGTCGCGCCGGTAGCAGGCGACGCCGCCGAACATCCCCCGGTGCGGCCCGAGGTCGGCCCACTCACACGCCACGCACGCCCGTAGGAACGCCCCCTCCGGCAGCGCCCCCTGGAGCCTCGTGAGCGCCTCGTCGAAGTACCCGTCGCGGCTGTGCGCGGCGACGTCGGCCCCCTCGCCCGTCCACCGCATCGAGACCACGACGCCATCGGGCTCCCGGTCGCGGCGGAGGTCGCAACGGACGTGCAGTGTCCCAGGCCGCGCCGCGCCCGCGATCACGGCCGTGAGGGGCATCTCGAACGCGAGCTCGAAGTCGGTGAGCATGGGCTCGACGACGGGCGGTGCGTCGGGCGTGGTGACGCGCACGGGCGCCAGCGGGAAGCGGGCGAGCGCCTCCGCCGAGCGGTCGACGGGCGCGAAGCCGTCGAAGTCGTCGCCGACGAAGGTCACGCCGCGAACGACCATGCGGAGGGACACGCCCTCCAGCACGAGGACGGCGTCTTCTTCGCCGTGGTGGTCGCGGTAGCGAGCGGGGAAGCGGGCGCTCATGGGAGCACGTCCTGTCGCAGCGCCGCGAGCGCATCAGGCCCGATGCCGTCGAGCGCCGGCGGCCGCCCCAACGACGCGGCGAGTTCGGCGCACCGGCTCGCGTGCGCGGGGGTGATCGTCACCGGCACGTGTCCGTCCGGTCCGCCGGCCACCCGACGCCGTCGCACGGTCGGCAGTGCGTCTCCCTCACCGCCTCGCCGGCGCGCCAGGTCATCGCCCAGCCGGTTCCGTCACAGTGGGGGCACACCGGCGCGCCGTCGGGCCGCGGCGGCAGCAGGCCACGCAGCTCCGACACGCCGGTGTTGCGGGCGCCGATCGCGACCGCGGCGCAGGCGTCGCCCACCGTGGGCTCGGCGACGCCCCACCATTCGAGGTCGCACCAGAGGACCCGCCCGTCCGCGGTGAGGTACGTCATCGGGCCCATGCCGGGGTCGACCAGAAACGCGTCGTACGCGGTCTCGATGGCGTCCGGCCCGTACGCCCTCGGCGCGGCGCGGAGCCGCGCCACGAGATCGGGCGAGAACACGAAGAGACGCCGCGACGCCGTGACGGTCACGCGATCGTCTCCGGCGGCGGGCGGAGGCGTCATCGGCGCGCATCGTCGCACGTGCATTACCGGCGCGCACGCGGTCCGCGCGGGCGAGGCGACCGAGACCTCGACCTCACGCGCCCGCCGTCCCCGCGCGCCCGAACACGTCCGCGAGAAACGCCCGGCACGACCCGTAGAGCGGCTGCGCCCAGGGCTCCACCGCGGCCCGCTGGCGCATCGCCTCGCCGAGCGGGACCAGGCGCTCGTGGTCGAGCCACACGACCGGGCAGTCGCCGTCTTCCGCGCGCCGCCGCACGTCGAAGCACATCGGCCCCCAGCCGTCGCCCCACTCCGCGAACGGGACGTACCCCGCCGCGATCAGCGGTCGCCACGCGCGGAGGAGCGCGCGCAGCGGGGCGAGGCCGCCCCTCGACGGCACGTCGGTCATGAGGACGAGCTGGCCGTGCGTCGCGCTGCGGACCTGGTCGAAGAGATGGAACCGCGCGAGCAGGTAGGCCCGGAACACTGGCGGGAAGGCCACGCCGAACGCCGCTTCCACGGCCGCCACGTCGCCCTCGGTGAGCGTGGATGGCAGCATCTGCCACGCCACCCAGCCGTCGGCGTTGACGGGCCCGACCTGCATCGACCGCGGGACGCCGGCGTCGTCGTCCTCGTCGGCGGCGACGCCCGTGCGGTCGTGCGTCTCGGCGTAGGCGTCGAGCAATGCGCCGACGTGGGCGATGTCGTCCGCGAGGCTCATCGGCGGTCACCGGATCGGGTGCGGGGCTTCACGGCGTCCGAGGGTACCTGTTCCTCATGCGCCGGGGGCGACGGCGCCCCCGTGGCGGGATCCGCGAGGTAGTAGAGGATGTACCCCGAGTACCTCAGTTCGCAGGCGTCCACCGCCGCGGCGAACGCGCAACGGAGCTCGTCCACCGAGGCGAAGCCGTACTTCGCGAGCTTGCCGCCCGCGAAGCTCGCGAGCTGCCACGCGTCGAACCCGTCGATCTGCCCGGCGTCGCCGAAGTCGAAGTCGACGTGCCACGAGCGCGCGTGCACCGCAAAGCCGTAGCCGTGCTTGTGGTAGCAGACGCCCCCGCCGAGGTCGCCGCGCGACGGGATGGCAGACGGTCCGTCGGGGGCGTCCGGCGCCGCCGGGGGCCAGGGGTTGGACGACGACCGGGCGGTGGCGGTAGACATCGCGACGGAGCAGACCTCGTCATGACGACCCGCGGCCCGCTGCACATCCGCCACGCCACGATCCGCGACTTCCGCGGCATCGACGTGCTCGACATCGACTTCCCGGTGGGGGATGCGCCCGATGCGGGCGGCGTACTCGTGCTCGGCGGCGACAACGGCTTCGGGAAGACCACGGTGCTCGAAGCGATGGCGCTGGGCCTGGGGCGCGGCGACCTCCTCCCGCCCGACAGCGCCGCGCTCGCGGAGCAGGTGCGCTTCGGGTGCCGAGACTTCTCGATCGCGCTGACCGTGGAACTCGATGGGAACGAGAGCCGCCTGGAGTGCACGCGGGCGGTGCTCGAACGGCCGGAGGCCCTGATCGCGGAAGCCCCGCCGGCGCTCCACGGGCTGCGAATTCCTCTCAGCGCGATGGGCGTCGCCCCGCGGCCCAACGGTCCCTTCTGGCACACCGTCCGGGAGTGGGCCCCCCGCGTCGCCTACCTCTCGGCGCGACGCGATCCCGAACTGCTCGGGGCACCCACTCCCGCGCCGAGCCACCGTGTCGTCGGCATGGGGAGCTGGGCCACCGGCGCGGAGGAGGCTCCTCGCGGGATCGCCGCGCTGAAGAAGACCCTCATCAGCCTCTACACGCGGCAGCGCCTGCAACGCGCGCCCGCGCCCGACGACCGCCCCGACCGCTTCGAACGGCTCCAGCGCTTCGTCCGCCGCTTCCTGGGCGAGGACGCGACGGTGGACGTGATGTTCGTCGACGACAGCGACCGCAACGGGCAGGAGGTGATCCTGCGGCGCGGCCAGCTCCCGAGCGGCGTCGACACGCTCGCGGACGCGCGCGCCCGCGCCGTGGAGCGCGGCGACGTCCCCGTCGTGCTCCCCATCGACCGCTTGAGCTCGGGGCAGCTCGCGCTCTTCGCCTTTGCCGAGCCGCTCCTCTTCAGCGAGAACCCGCCCGACGTCGCGCTCATCGACGAGCCCGAGCGGCACCTCCACGTGCAGTGGCAGCGCGTGATCGTGTCGGCGCTCCACGACCTCTCGCCCGCCACGCAGCTCGTGGTCGCCACCCACTCGCTCGACCTCATGCAGTCGGTGACGAGCGCGGAGCTCGCGTACCTCCTCCCGCGCAGCGACCCGCGTCGGAAGGCCAACGGCGCGGCCGAGGCGGAGCTCCCGCGGTGAGCGCGAAGCCCTGGTGGGTCGACCTCGCGAAGGCTCACGTGCTGGTGGAGGACGAGTTCACCTGGTCGCTGCTCGCCGCGACGTGGAGCGACGTGGACGTCCGCGTCGAGCACGTCGGTGGCGACGAGACGGTCCGAGGGATGGTGAACGACGCGCATCTGCGCAACGTGACGACGGTCTTTGGTGTGCGCGACCGAGACTTCTCCGTCTCCTCGGGGTGGGCCGGGGTGTCGCCGTCCTACCGGCTCGAACGCCACGAGGCGGAGAACTACCTCCTCGACTTCGCCGCGCTGGCTCCCCTCGCGGGCGACTCGGCCGCTGCCGTCGAGGACGCGGCGACGACGTTCGCGCGTGACTGCTGCGCGTGGATGGCGGCCCGGCGCGTGCTCGGGGAGATCAACGGGGGACTCGTGGAGCACTTTCCCCAACTCCCCGGCCCGAGCCAGCAGGCCCCGCTCACCCTCGACGCCGCCGTGGCGCGGGTGAGAGACGCGACCTACTGGCAGGGCCTGAACAAGAAGCTCAAACAGCACTGGACCGACAGAGCGCTCGAGGGTCTCGTCCATCAACACCACGAGACCTTCGAGGACGAGGTGAGCAGCGGGAAGTGGATCACCACCTTCTCCGGCAAGGAGGTGCTTCAGCATCTGCGCGGGAAGTTCACCGGGCTCACGAAGCGCGGGGCGTCCAAGGTGAACGAGGTCGACCTCGCAAAGCTCGTCGCCCGTCAGTGGCACGCCCACCACCGTGTCCCGCTGGAGCTCGCCAACCTCCTCGCCGAGATCAAGCGCCGCTCGAAGCTCACGGCCCCGACGCCGTCAACGCCCCCGCGCTAACCTACGGCAGCGGCTCCGCGTCGACGCCCCCGACGCCCTGGTCCACCCCCGCCACCGTCTCCACTGTCGCCCGTCGCTCAGGGAGCACGGCTGCAGCGCGATCCGTCGAGGCCGCGGGGGCCCCCGAAGAGCGCGTAGCGGGTGGCGGTCGAGCGCACCTCGATCGTGAGGTCGTCGTACCCATCGCCGTCGACGTCGCGGGTGGCCAGGGTGTGGTCCCACTCGGTTCGCAGATCGGGCAGGCCGGCGCAGGCGCTGACCTCGCGAAACCGAGGGATCGCCGGGTCGTCGCTCAGCACGAGCTCGTTTCGTCCGTCCGCGTCGTAGTCACCGACGGCGTGCCGTCCATCCGGGCACGAGCTCGCGGGGGCCTCGACGAGCCTGCCGTCTGCGCCGAAGTGGTACCACCCGCAGTGCCCGAACGCGCCGAAGGTCACCGTCACGCCGGGCGTGTCGGGGGCGTTTCCGCGCACGATCAGGTCGTGGATGACGGGGCCTGGAAACCCGTAGGTGACGTCTTGAAAGACCGACCTGAGGAACGGCGTGCCGCTTCGGCTCCCCAGCAAGAGCCCCACTGTCTTCAGCGCGCCCGCGCTCCCGCCGCTCGGCGGCAGGTACTCCTCGACGGTCACGATCGCGTCGCCGACGCCGTCCCCGTTGACGTCGCCCGCGGCGCTGAGCGCCGAGGCGCGGCTCACGATCGAGCGCTCGCCCATCGGGGCGGCGATCACCCGGTCGGGTGGCCTCACGCCGTCCGGGCCCGCACCGTATTGCACGCGGATGACGAACGCCCGCCGCGGCGCCCGCTCCAGGACGGCGGTGTCGGTGGCCCCGTCGCCGTTGAGGTCCAACCCGCGCACGAGCGGGTCCGCGCCTGGCACCACGAACCACCACACCGGCCCCGACGTCGCGTCGGTCACCCCCCGGCGTCGCGGGAACACGCGCCAGAAATGGATCCCCGGCGCCAGCGCTTCGGTGGGTCGGTAGCGGTCACCCGTCACGTCCACGTCGAGGGTGAGCGCCGCGCAGGCGAGGTCGCGACACACCTGGAGGCGCGCGCCGTCGATGTCCGCGCCGAGCGCCCAACGGAACCACGGACGCGCGCTCGTCGCGGCGAGGGTCGAGCCGGGCATGTGCATCGTGACCGCCGCCGAGACGCACCGGCCACCGGCGCAGCGCGTCCCCGCGGCGCAGGCGCGCCCGCAGGCGCCGCAGTGGCGATCGGACGAGTCCGTGCGCGTCTCACAGGGCGTCTCGGGGGCCTCGCAGTCGGCCAGGCCCGGCGCGCAGGCGGTGGCGACGCAGCGGGTCGCGTCGCAGCGCTCGCCGGCGTAGCAGACCTCGTCGCACCCGCCGCAGTGGCTCGGGTTGTCGCGGAGCGCGGTCTCGCACTGCGCGGCGCCGTCGCACTGCCCGTAGTCCGCCTCGCACACGCAGGCGCCGCCTTCGCAGCGCTGGTGGGCGCCGCACGCGCGCCCGCAGGCGCCGCAGTGAGCCGGGTCGGTTCGAACGTCGACGCAGGCGCCGCCGCACTGGTCCTTCGGACACGTGCAGACGCCGTCGCGACAGACGGTCGTGGGGGCGGCGCAGCGACGGTCGCAGCGGCCGCAGTGGAGCGGGTCGGACGAAACGGGCACGCAGACGCCGTCGCAGATTTCGCCGCTGCAGACGCACGTCCCTTCCACGCAGCTCGGGGCGGTCGCCGCGCAGCGGTGGTCGCAGCGCCCGCAGCTCGACGGGTCGTACCCGGTGTTGACGCACCGGTCGCCGCAGAGGGTGAAGGGGCAGAGGCAGCGCCCCCCGACGCAGACGCCCCCACCGCAGCGGTCGGTGCGCGCGCAGGCGCCCGTGTCGGGGACGGGAACCCAGTCGGCCGCCGAGCGCGCGTCGATCGCCCCGTCGTCCGCGGGAGGCTGATCGACCGCCGGGGCGTCGATGCCGGCCTCGGCGCGCGCGTCGTCGGGCGCGGGCGAGGCGGGCGCGCAGGCCGCGAGCACAACACCGACGACGAGCGATTCGAACCGCACGGACGCCTCGTTGCGATGCGGGACGCGGAGATTCACGGGGGTGGGAGCGAGCGCCACGGGAAGAGCTGCACGGCTCACCGGGACCCTGGCAGCGGCTCTGCGTCGAAGACCCCGACGCCGCGGTTCACGCCCGCCATCGTCGTCACCATCGCCCGGTACACCAGCGGCACGCGCAGCGACCACGGCATCGCCGCGTCGCGCAGCGCCCCGAGCCCGTCGTAATCCGACTGGAACCACAGCGTCGTCCAGCGGTTGGCCGCCTGGTAGAAGCGCAGGTGGCTCCGCCGCCGCTCGCTGTACGCCGCGAGCCCATCATCGATGCGCTCGGCCGCGCGGAGCTCGTCGCCGAGCACCATCGCGTCCCAGAGCGCGAGGTTGGCGCCCTGGCCGAGCTGCGGGCTCATCGCGTGGGCCGCGTCGCCGAGGTACACCACGCGCCCGTCGTGCCACCGCGGCATCGACACGTCCTGGTAGCGCGTGAAGAGCACGTCCTCGAGCGCCCCCACCTGATCGAGCAGCGGCGCGAGCGCGGGGATGAACTCCGCCACCCGCCCCTTCCACGCGTCGAGCCCGCGCGCCCGCCACGCGTCGAGCTCCGACGCTCGCTGGCTCGAGAACACGCTCACGTACGGGACGTCCCCCTCGGGGCCGAGCCCCGTCGGCAGCGCCCCCACCATCTCTCGCGTGCCGCGGAGCACCTGGTAGAGCTCGCCGTGGAAGCGCCGCTCCTCGTCGCGCAGGAGGCACCAGAGGGCGCCCCAGGCGTGCGGGACGACGCGCTTCTCCAGGTCGGTAGCGCCGTGGAGCTGCGAGCGCGCGCCGTCCGCGACGATGCAGAGCTCGTGGGGCCCGAGGTGCTCGCCGCGGCGCGTGACGAAGTCGATCCGCTCGGGCTTGTTGCTCGCGAGGCCCACCACCTCGACGCCCATGCGGAGCGTCACCCCCGCGGGCGCGAGCGCGTCGAAGAGCGCGCGGAAGAGAACGCCCCGGTGCAGCCCGTACCCGACGTGGCCGCCGGGGATGTCGCCGTAGCGCAGCCGGAAGATCTCCTTGCGCGCGAGGCTCTCCGCGCGGAGCGTGGCGATGGGCGTGGCGCGCGACACCACCGCGTCGTGGAGCCCGAGGCGCCGCAGCACGGCCTTCCCCGTGGGCTGGAGGAGGATGCCCGCGCCGACCGCGGAGGGCTCGGAGACGCGCTCGTAGACGGTGACGCGGTGCCCGTCGCGCGCGAGGAAGAGGGCGGCGGCGGCGCCTGCGGTTCCGGCGCCGACGACGCCGACGTCGAGCGGGCGCTTCACGGCGCGGGCCTGGCGACGGTGCAGGCGGCGTAGCCGAGCACGCGCGGCCCGTCGCGGGTGGCGGTGGGCGTCGGCTCCCAGCCCGCGGCGAGGCGGGCGGCGAGGAGCTCGTCGGCGGAGGGCCGGTGATCCCAGATGGCGACCGCCATCACGGCGCCGAGTCAGGTGGTGTCATAGACGATCCAGTGCGGCTCTGCGGGGACGAGCACGTCGAGGGTGAACTCGTCCTGCGTGACCACGTCGGCGACGACGCAGGGCGGCGACTGCGCGAGCCCCCAGGCGACGGCCTCGGCGAGCGTTCGGTGGGCGGAGGCCACGCGGAGGAGCGCGTCACGGTCCATGGGGGGACCAGGAGGATACCGCGAGATGCCGGCAGCGGCGCGTCGAGAGTGGTGTGCCGACGGGACAGGTCTCCCCGGGGATCGGGAGCGACGAAACCGCAAGGGGCGCAAGGGCCGCAAGGGTCACGACGCGAGGAGGGAGTAGGGAGTGAAGGCCCGACACCCCTGGGACCTTCGATCCCTTGCGCTCCTTGCGCCCCTTGCGGTTTCGCCCCTCGTCGGCGCTCACTCCCGCACGAGCACGAAGAGGTACTCCCCGGCGCGCGGCGCCCCATCGGCGCCCACGTAGGTGTCGACCACGAAGGTGTGCTCACCGGGCGCGAGGTCGGCGACGAGCATCTTGTCGTCGCGCGCCACGCAGCGATCGCCGGTGATGCCGCCCGTGAGCAGGTGCACGTCGACGTCCACCGCGTCGCGCGTCACCACCATCGCCCGCACCCGCGTCGCCGCCGTCACCCGCACGCGGTAGTAGAACTCCGCCCCCGACTCGTTGGCCGCGCTCTGGCACGCGTAGCGCGCGATGGCGCGCGTCCCTCCGGTGGCGGTGTCGCGCGCGTCGCCGAAGGGCATCGCCGCCACCACGAACGGCGACGTCGGCGTCCCCTCCCCCGCGAGCCGCGGCGCGTCGGCGTCGGGCGCGGAACCGCCGCGCACCACCGCGCGCACCCGGTCGAGCGCCTCGAGCGTGAGCAGGTTGCGCGTGTTGTGCCCGTAGCGGAGCCCCTCCGCGGTGAAGACGCAGCCGCGCGGGGAGGTCCCCACCGTGTAGACGTTGAGGTGGAGGCCGTCGCTCCCGACGCCGCGCCCGGGGAGCGTCGCGAGCACGCGCCACGTGTCGATGAAGGGGACGCCCCGCGTCTGCGCCACCGCGCGCATCACCGCGGTGTAGCGCGGCACCCAGGCGTCGGCCGCGGGGTCGTCGGCGCGCGCCGGGATCGTGGTGAAGAGCGGGACCACCCCGCGCGCGAGGCTCTGGTCGGCGAGGTCGAGGAGGTTCTGCCCGTAACGGATGATGTCGCGCGACTGGATGTCGTTGGTGCCGAACATGATCGTCGCGTAGCGGGGCCGCGCGGCGTCGTACTCGCGGGCGAGCGGCGAGGGCGAGCCCGCGAGCGCGGCCCAGGCGCTCCAGCCCACGGTGGCGGCGAGGCTCACGCGGCGGTACGGGTCGGTCCCCCCGGCGTCGCCCGCGCGAAACCAGTCGATCGTGGCGCGCAGGTGGTCGCGGCCCGCGAGGTCGACGTTGGCGCCCGCGAAGCACGCCAGGTAGTTGGTGTTGACGGTGTTCGAAGCGCCGACCTTCGAGAAGACGTTCCCCTGGAGCGACGCGCCGCGCGTGGCCACGGCGCGGAGGCGGGCGGCGAGGTCGGCCGTGATCGGCGAGTGCGTCCGGTCGGCGGGGTACTGCACGGCCCCCGTCGGCGCGGGCGCGTCGGGCGCGGCGTCGGGGCGGTCGGGCGCGACGTCAACCGCGGCGTCAGGGCGGTCGGGCGACGCATCCATCGACGCATCGGGCGGCGCGTCGGGCTCCGCATCGGGCGCGGCGTCTTCGTCCACCACCGCGTCGGGCTCTGCGTCGGGCGCAGTGACATCGGGGGATGCGTCGACAACGTCTACGACAACGTCAGCACCGACCGGACCGCCGACGCCTTCGAGCGACCCCGAGCACGCGGCCAGCGCGGCCAGCGCGGTGAGCGGCGCCCCCCGTCGCATCACGGCGCGCGCCCCGCGGCCCGCAGAACCAGCACGTACGACGCCGCGAGGAAGGGCGCGAGGTACGCCGTGGTCAGCGACTCGAACGCCGGCATCGGCCGAACCTCGGTGGCCTGGAGCCACAGCGACACCCCCAGCGTGGCGATGCCCGCGACCGCCCACCCGCGAACCAACGCGCGTCGCCGCAGCCCGAACACAACGAGCGCGATGGCCACGAGCGCGATCGCGACGTCGCCCGCCACCGACGCCGTCACGTAGCGGCGCGGGAGCCACCCCTGGGTGAGCGCCGCGACGCGGACGAGCCCCGCCAGCCGAACGACCGACAGGCCCACGACTCCCCCGATCGGCAACGCACCAACGGCCGGCGCCACCGGCGGAACCACCAGCGCGAGGGCCAGCGCGAGGCCCCCGGCGACCGCGCCGTGCCAGGGCTGAAACGTCCGCAGGAAGGTGGCCACCGCCGCCCACACGGGCCACGCCACCATCGCGAGCGACCAGAGCGCCGCCCCGACGCGCGCGCCCTTCGCGTCGCCGGATGCGGGAGCGACCCAGGGGCCCAGGGCGGCGAGGAGGGCGGCGGTCATCGAGGCGCCGAGGAGGAGGGCGTAGTAGAAGCGGGTCGCGTCGGTCACGGGGTGCTGTGCGCCGCGATGGGCCCGCGAGGAGAGCGGTGGCTGCGGCGGGAGGGTTTTCCTCCCCTCCGCCCGCGGGCGCAAGGGGTCGAACGTTTCCACGGGGGAAGGAGCACCCAACGTGCGAGCGGGCCGCCCGCGCCTGCCGCCACCCGCCGCGCCTTTGGGTATCCTCCGCACGCGCGATCTCGTCGCGCCGAACTCTCTGCCGAGGAGCCCGCCTGTGGCCAACGCCCGTCCCCCAACCGCGATCGTCTCCGTCCTCACCGCGTGCCTCCTGCTCGCCGCGGGCGCGCTCCACGCGCAGCCGCAGGCGCCCTCACCCGACGCGTCGGACTCGCTGGCGCCGGCGGGCGAGGCCGACCCCGACCACGACGGCCTGCCCGACACCATCGACCAGTGCCCCGCGGAGCCCGAGACCTACAACGACGTGCGCGACGACGACGGCTGCCCCGACGCGACGGTGGAGGAGGTGGCCCTCCGCGGCCCCATCCGCGCGGTCGTCCCGCTGATCGGCCGGCGCGTGCAGGTGGCGCCCGAGGCGACGCAGGTGCTCGACCTCGTCGCGCGGCTGCTACGGCGCAACCCTGGCATCACCGAGCTCACCGTCGAGGGCCACACCGACGCGCGCGGCGACGACGCGTGGAACCTCCTCGTCTCCCGCGCCCGCGCCGAGTACGTGCGTACGCAGCTCGTCGCGCGGGGCGTGGCGCCGGCGCGCGTGGTGGCGCTGGGGCTCGGCGAGCGATGCCCCGCGGCGCCGGGCGTGGGGCACGCGGCGTGGCAGCGCAACCGGCGCGTGCGCTTCGTGGTGACGCGCTCGACCGACCCGCGCTGGCCCGCGGAGCACCCGGGCTGCGCGGCATCGCGGGGCGAAAGGTAACCGCGGGGGCGATTTTCTTCAGACGGGATCCGGACGCCCGCGCATGGAGCCCCGAGGGCGAGTCTCATGCTGCGCCCCCAGGGAGCTTTCTATGGATGCGGTCGATGGAGCCGTGCGGCCACCGCGCGCGCGTGTGGGTGTGCGCGGCGGTGGGACTCGGCGGGGATGGATCGGGGTGATCGTCACGGCGCTGTGGATGACGCTTCTCCCGGCCTGCACGAGTGGCGACGGGCGCGTCGAGAGCGCGGACGCGGGCGCATCGGAAGCCGAGCCGCCGCCCGACCGCGCCCCAGCCGTGGACGTCGCCGCGCCCGACGGGGGCGGGGAGTGCCGCAGCACGAGCGACTGCTTCGGCGGCGACTTCTGTTCGTCCGCGCGCGTCTGCCGTGACGGGCGTTGCGTCACGACGGGGGGCGCCCCCAGTTGCGACGACGGCATCGCGTGCACCCTCGATCGCTGCGACCCCGACCGCGGCGCGTGCGCCCACGACCCGTCGGACGGGATGTGCCCGCCGGGCCGGTACTGCGACCCGCTCGCGGGGTGCATCCCTCCTCCTTCCTGCGAGGCGGGCGACACGCCCTGCCAGCGCCTCAACCACGACGCCTGCCGCGGCACCTGGAGCTGCGACCCCACGGTGTTCCGCTGCACGCGCAGCGCCCCGGTCGACTGCGACGACCACAACGCATGCACCGTCGACGCCTGCGTGAGCGAAGGGCGGTCGAGCCGTTGCACCCACGAATTGACCCCCAACGACTGCGGGACGCAGATGTGCGGCCTCTCCCCGTCGGGGTGTCACGCCTGCCAGCCGGGCTGCACCGGCGGCGCGTGCGTGGCCGGGCGCTGCGTGGAGTGCGGGCCCTGCGAGACGTTGGCGGGGGACCGGTGCGTCCCCGCCGCCGACGGCACCGCCTGCGGCCCCGACGGCGACGCCTGCACCCAGGACATCTGCCTCGGCGGACGCTGCGACCACGCGCGCCCTCTCGCCAACGACTGCGGCGCGCTCAACTGCGGGCGCTCACCGTCGGGCTGCCACGACTGCGGCTCGTGCGAGCCGCCCCTCACCTGCCAGGCGGGCGTGTGCTCCCGCTGCCCAGCCTGCACGGGGTGGGACGGGCGGGCGTGCGTCCCCCTCGCCGACGGCGCCGCGTGCACGGACGACGGCAGCGCCTGCACGCGCGACGTCTGCGCGCGGGGCTCGTGTACGCACCCGCCGATCGACAACGACTGCGGCGTGTTCACCTGCGGGCGTTCGCCCTCCGGCTGCTTCGCGTGCGGCACCTGCTCGGGGCCGTGCGTCAACGGCGCGTGCGTGTCGTGCCCGCCGTGCCAGTACGCCGAGGGGGGCCGGTGCGTACCGGTGACGAACGGCATCGCGTGCGCCCCCGACGTGGACAACTGCACGCGCGACGTCTGCCTCGAGGGGACCTGCGTGCATCCCCGGCTCGACAACGACTGCGGCTCCCGGGAGTGCGGTGCGTCGCCTTCGGGGTGCTTCTCCTGCGGCCGCGTGTGCGCGCCGGGGCAGTTCTGCGCGGCCGGCGCGTGCGCCTGCTCCAGCGGGACCCTCTGCGCCGGTTCGTGCGTGAACACCGGCTCCGACAACGCCAACTGCGGCGCCTGCGGGCGCGCGTGCGCCGCGGGCCAGACGTGCACCGACGGCGTCTGCGTCGTCACGAGCTGCCCCGGCGGGCTCACCCCTTGCGCCGGGGCGTGCGTCGACACCGCGGCGAACAGCGCCCACTGCGGCGCCTGCAACCGCGCCTGCGCGCCTGGTCAGCTCTGCGCGAGCGGGGTGTGCGCCTGCGCCAGCGGGACGCTCTGCGGCGGCGCGTGCGTGGACACCGGCTCCAGCGACGCCCACTGCGGCGGCTGCGGGCGCGCCTGCGCCTCGAACCAGGAGTGCCAGGCCGGCCGATGCGTCACCACCCGCTGCGCCGCCGGACTCTCGCTGTGCGGGGGCGCCTGCGTCGACGCGCGGGTCGACCCGTCCAACTGCGGCGGCTGCGGCCGCGCGTGCGGGGGCGGTCAGGTCTGCGCGGCGGGCGTCTGCGCGTGCACCTCCGGGACGCCGTGCGGGGGCGCCTGCGTGAACACGGCCTCCGACAACGCCCACTGCGGCGGCTGCGGACGCGCCTGCGCCGCCGGCCAGGTGTGCACCTCCGGCGTGTGCGTCACGACCTCGTGCCCGGCCGGCCTCACCCTGTGCGCGGGCGCGTGCGTCGACGCGCGCGCGGACGTGTCCAATTGCGGTGCTTGCGGGCGGACGTGTGGGTCGGGCCAGGTCTGCGCGGCGGGCACGTGCGCGTGCGCCAGCGGGACGTTGTGCGGCGGCGCCTGCGTGCTCACGGCCACCGACGGCGCCAACTGCGGAGGCTGCGGCCGCGCGTGCGCGTCGGGCCAGTATTGCGCCGGGGGCGCCTGCGCCTGCGCCAGCGGGACCCTCTGCGGCGGGTCGTGCGTCAACACGGCCACGGACAACTACAACTGCGGCGCCTGCGGGAGGGCCTGCGGGTCGGGCCAGTACTGCGCGGGGGGCTCGTGCGTGTGCTCCAGCGGCACCCTCTGCAGCGGGTCGTGCGTCAACACGGGCAGCGACCGGCTGAACTGCGGCGCCTGCGGGAGGAGCTGCGGGTCGGGGCAGTACTGCTCGGGCGGGTCGTGCGTGTGCTCCAGCGGCACCCTCTGCGGCGGGTCGTGCGTCAACACGAACTCCGACGACTACAACTGCGGCGCGTGCGGGCGATCCTGCGGGTCGAGCCAGTACTGCTCGGGCGGGTCGTGCGCGTGCTTCAGCGGGACGTCGTGCGGCGGGTCGTGCGTCGACACCAGCGCCAACCCCTCGCACTGCGGCGGCTGCTACCGCGCGTGCGGGTCGGGTCAGTCGTGCTCCGGCGGCGGCTGCGTCTCCCCGCTCCCCGACCTCACGGTCGCGACCTTCTCGCCCCCTTCGGTCGTCGGCCGAGGGACCTTCTACTCCGTCCCCGTCACCGTGCGGCGGACCGGAGGCAACCTCACGGGCTCGGGCGTCGTGCGCGTGCGACTCTACCTGTCGACCAACACCACCCTCGACAGCTCGGACTACCGCGCGTCCCTGGACTACAGCGGTTCGCAGTTCTCGACCTCCACGCTCAACGGCTCCGGCGTCGAGACGCGGAGCGTCGAGTGCGCGCCGGGGGACATCTCGCTCACGCCCCCGACGCTCCCCTTCGGCACCTACTATTGGATCGCGGTGGTCGACTACGACTACCAGCACGACGAGTCGTCCGAGTCGAACAACACCCTCGTCGGCGGCCTCGTCACCGTGCGCTGATCCGCGCCCGCGCCCCGCCTCGGACCGCCGCGCGGCGGCTTCTTGACCCCTGAGAAGCCGGCACGATATTGCGCGACCATGCGAAAGACATGGGCGGATCGAGGGAGGGCGTCGCGACGTCGGGTGTGGGTCTTGTTCCTGACCGCGCTCCTGGTTTCGTTGGTCGCCTTCGCGCCCGCCTCCCCGGCGCAGGTCGCGCCCGACCAGACCCCGCCAGACCACGTGAGGGTCACGGTCACCTACGGAGGCCCGGCAGGGACCCCGAGCCCCACACCGCCGCGCAGTTGGAGGTGCGCCACCAGCATGACCCTCTCGGAGCTGGTGGCGGTTCAACCCGATTGGGCGCGGCGCGATCCGGAGCGGGTGAACGACCTGCGCTGGGAGGTCGCCATCCAGCAACGTCGACGCCGGTTCTTCTCGGTGATCGAGACATTCGAAGGCGACCGACCTCTTGGGCGCGACGACGATGAGGCCCGCACCTGCGACGCCCTCCTCGACCAGGCCGCCGTCTACGTCGCACGGATGGTCCGCGCGCCCCGTGTCCGCACGCCACCGGCGGAGACCGCGGCGGCTCCCGTGGCGGCCGCCTCGCCCCCCGATTCGCCCTTGGCCCCCGCGGCCGGGACGCCCGCGGTCCCGGTCGTCGCTGTCGCGCCGCCGACGCAGGTCACCCCGCCTCCACCATCGGCCGCGCCGGTCGTTGCCCCACCGACGGCACCCGAGCCCCCGCGCTGGGCGGTGTACGCCGGCGGTCACGCTGCGTTCGGGGTGCTCCCGGGCATCGCGCCGGGGATCCAGCTCGGGTTCTCCTGGCGGCGGCGGTTGTTCTCGGTCGGCGGCGAGCTCCGCGCGGCGCTCTCGCAGGAGGCAGAGGTGCAGGGCGTGACCTTGTCGTCGGGCGCCTACTCCGTGGCGGCCGTCGGCTGCGTCCACCCCTGGTGGCTCGGCGGGTGTGCCCTGGCGACCGTCGGCGCCGTCACCGCCGAGCGGCTCCCTGAGGGAACCACCGACCAGTCCTTCTGGGTCGCGGCGGGCGTCCGCCTGGTGTTCGACATCCCCCTGCCCGCGGGCCTCCACCTGCGCGTGCGCTCCGAGCTCACGGCGAACCTCCTCCGGGCCGTGGTCAAGACGGAAGGGAGCCCCCGCGTCTGGTCGCAGGACCTGCTCAACCACGCCCACGGAGCAGAGATCGCCTACGCGTGGTGACGGGCTCGCCCCCCTCGCGCATGGAGGTGCCAGATGCAAGGTGAGCCGCACGTCCCGAGGCACGCATGGCGCCGGCGCCTGGACGAGCACCGCCGCTGGCTGCGGCGTTGGCTCGTCGAACAGGGCGTCGAGGACCCGGAGGCCGCGCTATGGCCGGTGCGCGACGTCGCCGCGGAGCGCGCCGTCGCGCGGGTCGTCGAGCGCCGCCCCCTCTCCGCGTCGGAGCTCGCCGAAGTGCAGCGGTGGTTCGTCGAGGCGCGGGGGCAGATCTTGAAGGTGCTGGCGATGCGGCGGATCCCCGCTCACGAACGCGACGACATCGCCCAGGAGGCCCTCGCCCGCGCGCTGGCGGCGCTCGGGCGCTTCCGACCCGACGGCCCCAACGTCGGGGACTCGCTCCGGCGCTGGATCCTCGGCTTCGCGAGAAACGTACTCCACGAGCGGCAGCGGACCGGGAGCGCGCGGGAGATCCCCACGGAGCAGGTGGCCGAGGGGCCCGCCCGCGGCGTCCCGCCGGAGGCCCTCGCCGACCTCGAACGTCGGGGCCCCACGCTCGTCGACCGCCTCGAGTCGCTCTCCGACACGCGCCGCGCGGCGTGGCTCGCGATCGACCTGGAAGAGGCAGAAATCAAGGTGTTCGCCGCGGTGACGCGCACGCCGTACGACACCGTCTGTACCAACCTCAAGATCGCTCGTGCGAAGCTCCTCGAACCGCCGCACCCGCCTTCAGGGAAGATGCCATGAGCGACCCGAGCGACGACATGCCCGACGCACTGCGGTCGCTTACCGAGGCGATGCGGGAGGCGCCACGCCGTGACGCGGCGGCCGAGGATGCCCTCGCGCGGGCGGTGGAGGCCGCCGTCCGTGGGCTCGTGCCGGTACTGCCGGATGGAGCCCCGGCGGATGCACCGGAGGTAGACGCGCCGCCCCCTTCGCCGACGACGGCCGCGCCCCGTGGGGTGGGGACAGCCGGGCGCGTGCTGGCCGCGGTCACCTTCCTCGTGGGCGTGGGCGTGGGCGTGGGCGTCTCGGCGCTCCTCCGAGGGACGCCGCGCACCGACACGATCGCCCGGACGGTGACGACGCAAGCGCACCCGCTCCCCGCGACCACCCCGACGATCGAGGCGCCGCCTGACGCGCCGCCACAGGTCGCGCGCGAAGCGCCGTCGACCCTCGCCGCCGCGGCTCCCCCCGCCCTCGCCCCCCCCGCGCACGCCGCCCACGACGGCGGGTCGGGCGAAGGGCCCGTCGAGCTGTCCGCCGCCCGGGTGCGCGAACAACTCCAGCGGGCGGAGCAGCTCCTCGACGACGGCCACGCGGCCGAGGCGCTGACCCGGCTGCGCGCGCTCGACCGCATGACGATTCGATCGCCGGTGCTGGCCGGGGTGCGCGAGGTGCTGGCGGTGCGCGCGCTGCGCGAGACGGGGCACGTCGCCGAGGCCGACGAGCGGGCCCGCCGCTACCTGCGCGCCCACCCCGGGAGCGCGCACGTGCGCGAACTCAACGCCCCGAACGGAGGTGATCGATGAGGCTCACGATCCTGTGGCTTTGCGTCGCGATCGGAGGCTGCGAGTCGACGCTCGACCTGCAGCGCGGCGACGCCGGCGTCATCCTCGACAGGCCGCGCGCGCGGGAGGTGTGGCTCCCCTCCGAGGACGACGCGGGCCTGGACGAGTCGTTGGTCGACCCCTACGACGACGTGGCGCTGGCCACGGTCGTCACGGTGGCGAAGGAGACGCGCTGCGACGGCCGGGACGACCCCGACGACGCCCCCGACGACGGGGTCGACGAGGGCTGCCCCTACGCCGTCGCCGATTGCCGGACCTGCGCGCCCCCACTCATGCCCGAGAGCATGCGATTCCGCGTCGCCCGCACCGCGGCCCTGGGCGGCGGGTTCGCGCTCGGGGTGTGGCGCGAGGGCTTCATGCAGGACGACAACCGCATGATGTTCTCCCTCGCGCGGGTCGACGCGGCCGGCCTTGCCCCCGTTCGGAGCGGCCTACTCCAACCCGGCGTCGACGAGGCCCAACCCGCGGCCTTTGCGTCAGCGGTCCGCCTGCCCGACCGCTTCCTCACGATCTGGGCGCCGCCCGCGCGCCGATGCGTCGAAGGCACGTGCCGGATCGGGGTCGCGGCGATCGACGACGAGGGTGCCCTCGCGGGATCGGCCACATTGTCCGCGGGCGGGTACACCGTCAGCAACCTCATCGCGAGCGACGCCGTCGTCCAAGGGGGTCGGGGCGCGCTCCTCGGCGTCGTCAGCGCATCCTCGAACGAGGTCATGCTCCATCGCATCGCCCCCAACACGAACGAAGCAGGGCCCGCGCGACCGCTCGACCTCGGCGTCGACTCCGGCGTGCTCGACCTGCGAGCGGTCGCCTACCGCGGCGAGATCGCGTGGGTGTTCGTGCGCCTCGAGGGACGGCGAACCCCGGTCTACCTGGCCCGAACGGACGTCGAGGGGCGCCGGGCGGGCGACCCGGTGCAGCTCCTCCCGTGGGGGAGGTTCCCCTCCGAGACGCAGGGCGGCGTGATGCTGGCCGCCGGCCGCGTCGTCGTCAGCGCGCTCGTGCCCGACCGGGGCCTCGTACTCACCTCCTGGGCCCCCGAGACCGGCCCGGCGCCCCCGGTGCTAATCGCGGCCGAACCCAACCTGCTGTCCGTCGCCGGTGACGGCGCCTCGGTCTTCACCTGCCATTGTGCGGCCTTCGTGTGCAGCGTGCGCCGGCTCTCGCCCGCGGGGGTGCGCCTCGGCGACGACACCTCGCTGCGCAGGAACTTCTCGGAGTGCGAGCTCGCCGCGGACCAGGGTCGCGTCCTCGCCGCGCTCGGCGACTACGGCATGTACTTGAACCCCTACCTCGCGCTCGTCGCCCCGAGGGCGCCGTGAGCCCGCGCCTTCGCCAGCTCTTGCGCTGCGTACTTCCCGTTCTCTCCGTCACGGCGTCGTGCGTCCAGCGGCTCGACCTGTCGACGCGGGACGCCGCAGCGGACCGGCAGGTCGCGGGCGACCTCCCCGAGTACTGCGACGCGGGCCAGTCGCGCGCCTGCTTCTCCGCCCCCGACCGATTCGCCAGCGTGGGGCAGTGTCAGCGGGGGACCGAGCGCTGCGGCCCGGACGGGCGCTGGTCAGACGCCTGCGAGAGCGAGGTTCTCCCCGAGCCCGAGACCTGCAACCTGATCGACGACGACTGCGACGGCGAGGTGGACGAGTCGAGCGCCTACGAGCCCGACGGCCCGCCGGCCGCCCAGCCGGGGACTTCGCTGACCGGGGTAATCACGTTCGCGCGCTCGGCCGAGGGGCCCTCGCGCATCGCGAACGTCACGTTCGACACCGCGCTCATTTGGAACAACGGCGTCGGCGCCTCCAACTGCAGCGACACCCTCCACCTCGAGCTCTTCGACGAGCGAGGCGCTCACGTGGCGCCCTTCGCCGTCCGCAACACGCCGGCGATGCCCGGGTGGACGGTCGCCATCCGCGGGGACGCCGTCGAGGCCGCCGCGCAGACTCAGCCGTACGTCCAGGGGGGGTGCGTCCCCCCGATCAACGTCGACGTCTGCCCCGTCGTGACGGCGCACGTGAGGACCGAGGGGGAAGGTGCCCGATCCTGGAGGGGCTCGCTTTGCGGCGTCGCCGAGCGCGTGGCCGTCGACGACGGCTTCCTGTTCGCGAAGGCGCTCCCCGACGACGGCGACCGGCGCCGCTTCACGCTCTACGCCGTCCGCGACGGAGCAGCCCCAGCCGCGCTCCCCGAGGAGCTCATTTTCCCCCTCTCGCCGGACGCCGAGGCCGACCAGGGCACGCTCCTCGCGCGGCGCGACGGGCCCTCCCTGGTGTGGCTCCTGGGCACGAGCGACGGATCGGTCTCGCTCCGCACGACCGACCTCGCCGGTCGCGCGCGCCCCGAGAGCCCCGACTCGCTGGCGCACCTCGCCGGCGGCTTCGGCGAGCTGACGGGGGCGACCATCGCGGACAGCTCCCTCTTCGTCGCGCTCGGCCGGGGCGGTTCGACGCTCTCGACGCGGCTGGTGCGCGTGTCGCTCGCGGACGGCAGTATCCAGGGGGAGTGGCCCGTCGGCATGTACGGCGGGGTCGACGTCGCCGCCGCCCGCGGCGGGCAGGAGCTCTACCTCTGCGGCGTCGGCTTCGGCCTGACCTTCATGCGCTATTCACTGCGCGGCCGCGCGATGCAACCCCCGGTTCCGCTCGACGCGCGCCTCGGGCGAAGCCACCGGTGCCGCGTCGCTGCCACCACCCGTGGGGCGCTCGTCGCCTGGTCACAGAACCTCGACGGCCTCGTCCGCTGGACGCGCCTGGGATGCCCGGCGCGCTGACCGGCGTCGCGAGGCCGCGCGGATCACGTCACCACGTGCAGGTGCTGAGGGAAGGAATCGTCGTGCCTGGGGGGCACGTCACCTGGATCGACCCCTGGGTGCGATCGAGCGCGTAGCTGAACTCCGCAGTGCGCGTCGGGCGCCCGGCGTCGTCGAGCTCGACCGGGACCTCCGCGATCCGCAGCGTGAGGCGGTTGACCTCGTCGAGGTAGCGCAGCGCCTCCTCGTTGCTGGTGACGCCGAGGTTGAACACCAGGAAGCCGCTCCACTCGTCGCCGTTGAGGAGCTCGATCGAGCGGTTCATGAGCTGGATCTGGCCGACCGCGGCGCGCACCTGCGGGAGCGCCTGCGCGGCCACGTCGGGGGCGGCGGCGGTGGCCTGGCTCCAGATGGACTCGTTCCAGGCGACGAGCTCAGGCGTGCCGGTGAAGATCTGGTGCGCTCGCCCGAGGTTGTCTTGCAGGCGGAAGATGGTCTGCGTCAGCCGGACCACGTGGCCCGTGTGATTGCTCACCCTCACCTGGAACGCGGGCATCGGGAAGAGGTTGGTGTCGAACGAGTCCTGGCTCTGCCGGACCTGCTGCCCGACCAGCGTGGTGCGCGTCCAGTTCACCACCCGGTGCGCCTGCGGGAAGCGGCGGAAGTTGTCCACCGTCACCGGCGTGACGTTCAGGGTCAGGCCGTCGCGCGTGACCTCCTGCTCGTCGTGCACGCGCACGCTTCCCACCGTCATCGTGGCGACGACCGGTGGCCGCGGCGCCGAGATGCAGTCCGTCAGCGTCGCCGCCGTCGCGACGCACGCGACCGTGGCGGCCAGGAATCGAAGACTCCTCCACATGGCTTCCTCCTCGTTTTCGGGGCTGGTGATGGATCACGGCGAAGCGGGCGCAATGCCCGACCTCGCTCCGCGACCAACCCGTCGCCCGCTCCATGAGCGGGAGAGAAGTTCGCGTCACACGAAAACGACGCGGCCCTCGGTCACGACGCTCTATCCCCCGCGCCGCGCCGCCGAACCTCGACCCCGAAAGAAAAAGCGGAGAGGGCGGGATTCGAAGGCGCCAGGGGATTCGCGATTCTACGGCGGGACAAGGCGTTTTCGCTGACAAGGCCGCGGACGGCGTCAGCGAAAACGCCGAGGAATTCTCACTCGCTGACAAGCCTACAACGCGCGTCATGGAGCACGTCATGGGGCAGATCGAGGCCGTCCTCGCGCTGCTCCGTGCGACGCCCGTCCCCGCGCTCACCCGGCGGCAGCGGGGGGCGATCGCGGCGGTGCTCGAACGCACCGCAGCGCTCCTGAGGCGCTCGTGAAGGGGCGGCGTGATACGGTGCGACCCGTGGCGGTACGACCGGTCGAAAACTCACTCCAGGCGCTCCTCGCCGCGCGTTTCCACGCGCAGGCGCAGATGATCGCCGCCCTCACGGACCACCCCGTGCTCGTCGGCACCGGGCGTGAGAACGCGGTCGGGGCACTCCTCCAAGAGCTTCTGCCGCGCCGGTTCGAGGTGCTCACGGGCGTGATCGCGCAGCTCGACGACAAGGGCCGGCCGCGGCGCGCGGGCGCCCAGGCCGACATCATGGTCGTCGACACGCTCGACTTCCCCGTGCTCCTGCGCATGGGATCGACGGCCGTCGTCGTACCCGACGCGGTGCAGACCATCATCGAGGTGAAGAGCTCACTCGCGCGGCCGCCCCGGCCCGTGTCTGCGGACGCGGCGGAGCCACACGGGATCGATGACACGGAGTCGGGCGCTTCGGAGGCGAACCAGACCTTCCTGGACGCGCTCGTGCAGATCGGGAAGCTGCGTCTCGCGATCCCGGACGGCGGGGGTAGCGTCCGCACCGTGCTCCTCTCGTACGGCGCCCCGGTGTTCCCGAAGCGCCTGCGGGAGTGGCTCGAGCTCTCGCTCGCCGCCCGCGGATCGATGCGCCCGGGGAGCGACGAGTACGCGGCGCTCTCGTCGTTCATGCTGCCCGACATCATCCTGTCGGTGCCGGGCGCCATCGCGCGCAAGACCACGGCCCGCACCTACCAGTTCTTCCGCTGCCCCTCGGACGGCACCAAGGATGGCTCCGCCGTGATCGAGACGATCCAGTTGCTGCTCGGCGCGATCTCGGCCAACATTGCGGGTGATTCGACGCGCGTGCAACGCGGCTTCGACTACGTGCGGAGCTACCTCGCGACCACGGTCGCCCCCGCCGAGGGGTGCCTCGACCTGTCCATCGCCTGACCCCCGAGACCAACGCCATGCGCATCATCGAGACCAGTGTGAGCGAGTTCCGCGCGAAGGCGGCGGAGGCCGGGGTTCCCGTGCGTGTGATCCGCACGCGCAGCCCCGAGTACCGCGTCGTAGGCAACCAGGTCGCAGTCGAACTCGTGGTCGTCATCCAATACCTCGCCGACGTCGTCGCGCCCGACGGGGAGGTCGAGATGTGGACCTGCACCGAGACCCGGCCCGTCGACGCGCAGGGGGAGGCCGACCTCGCAGACCTGCTCTACGAGTCGCTCCCGAACGTCACGTTCGTGAAGCGGTCGGGTACGTTCTGAAGGGCGATCCGTGGCTCGACGCACCCGCGCAACGACGGACCTGACACCGCAGCGTCAGCCGATGCGATACGAAGACCTCCGGCGCCGGTTGGAGACGTGGTCCGTCGATCGCCTCGTCGACCTCGTGATGGACCTCGCGCAGTCGGACTGGGAGCTGCACCGTCGGATCGACCGTCACGTGATCGCCCGCGAAGATCCCGACGCGACCAGCGCTTCCCTGCGGGGCGCGATCGACCTCGCGCTCGCAGTGCGCTTCGTGGAGTGGGACGAGGTCGCGTCGTTCGTGACGCGGCTCGACGCCGTGGTGGCCGACATCGCCGCCTTCGGTCGAGACCATCCTGCTCCGGCGTTGGAGTTGCTGCGGTACTTCGTCGTGAAGCTGCCGTCGGTGTTCGACAACGTGCACGGCGAGGACGAGCTCTCGCAGGTCTGCGAAGACCTCGCCGCGCAGAGCGTTAAGCTCGCGTCGCGCGCCGGGCTTCCGCTGCGAGGGGCCGTCGAACCCCTGCTGCGCGCGTACGGCGACGACGGGTACGGGTATTTCGACCGTGTCCCTGAAGCGGTCGCGCGGGAGCTGCGTGAGGCGCCCGAGGATGTGCGCGCGGAGCTGGCTGACTGCGCGATGGAGGTCGCGGGCGAGACGAGGGACTCGCACGTGGCGAAGCGGCTCGAAGGATGGGCCCGGCAGATGCGAGCCGACGGCGGACGAATGGAGGGAAGACGATGAGCGAGCGCGAGGCCCCACCGATCGAGCAAGACCTGATCGAAGGGGCGACCTGTGTCGCGCTGCGCGTCCTTGCGGAGGAGGTCACCCCGACGACGGAGGACGACTCGCACGTGTGCATCGCGTGCGGGCGGTCAGCGCTGGCCCATCCCCCGCTGGGTCCCCTCGCGCCTGATCGCGCCCCGCGATTCGAACGGTCCCGACCCGCGAGACTCCGGTACGCTCGGTCGCGGCGCCGATGCCCCTCCTCTACTTCTGGCGCGGAGACAACCACCGCCGCGACCTCGACGAGGGGGCCGCGTACCACCTCAACCAGTCGTCGCCGCGGCTGCACGAGGTCGGCCGCGGCGACAGCGTGTGGGCCTTCACGCGCAACGCCCGCGGGCGCTACGCGGTGGCGGCAGAGCTCGTCGTGCGCGCGAAGACGCGCAACCCTCCGGGCTACGCCTACGGTCCGTACCGCGTCTGGGGCGACCGCTCGCGCTCGCGCTACTTCGCCGTTGACGGCGCCCCCGACGCGGAGCCCCTGATCCGCGGCTTCGCCCTCGCGAAGGGCCCCGGCGTGCTCGGCCGCTCCTTCCAGGGCCCCGCCGCGGTGCGCGCGCTCTCGGTCGCGGACCACCAGTCGCTCGCCCTGTTCGCGCAGCACTTGCCGCTCGAGCCCCGCGCTCGTCCCGTCGACGAGGAGCGTCTCGAGTTCGCCGTGGCCCGCGCGTCCCCCGAGGCCCTCACCGAGACGACCTACGGGCTGGGTGGTGGGATGAGTCTCGATCGGCGCCAGTGGATCCTCCGGGAGGCCGTGCCCCGCAGCCGCGCGCACGTCGAGGCGTTGCGCCGGTTGTACGGTGGCCGTTGCCAGCTTTGCGCGTGGGAGTCACGCACCGCACACGCCGTCGACGTGTGCGAGGGCCATCACCTCCAGTGGCTCGGCCGCGGGGGCGACGACCGCATGGAGAACATGGTGCTGCTCTGCCCGAACCACCACCGCCTCGTCCACGCGCTCGACGCGCCGCTCGACTTCGACGACCTCGCGTTCGACCTCGGCGAACGTCGTGAGGTGCTGCGCATCAACGAGCACCTGAGACGGGCGGCGTGAGCTCGCCACCCGCTACGTGATGCCGTGCTGACATTCCCCGGCAAGGGAGTGACCTCCGGGAGAGGGCGGGGCTTGTGTATGACGCGTCGAATGACGCGAACCACACCTTCTCGGCGCAACACCCTGTGAAACAAGGCTTTCGACGTTGCGGAGGGCGGTTCCCAGCACCGCCCGCCGAACTCGCGAAAACACCTTGTTTTCTAGCAATTTTTGCGGAGAGGGCGGGATTCGAACCCGCGGTACCCTTTTGGAGTACACCGCATTTCCAGTGCGGCGCCTTCGACCACTCGGCCACCTCTCCTGGTGGTGATCGCGGCGCCCCCTGAGGAACCTCTGCGATCTGGTCAGAAAACTAACTGGCGGAGAGCAAGGGATTCGAACCCTTGGTGCCTCTCGGCACACCTGATTTCGAATCAGGCACCATCGACCACTCGGACAGCTCTCCGCCGCGGAAACTACCAAACCCCGTCCCCGTGTCAACCCTTCCGTTTGTGCGCCGCGCGGCGCTCGCGGAAGAAGGCCCGCAGCGCCTCCGCGCAGGCCTCCGCGCGCACGCCGCCCTCCACCGCGTACCGGTGGTTGAGCCGAGCGTCCTCGCCGAGCGCGTAGAGCGAGCGCAGCGCCCCCGCGCGCGGGTCGTCGCAGCCGTACACCACCCGGTCGATGCGCGCGTTGACGAAGGCGCCCGCGCACATCGCGCAGGGCTCCAGCGTGACGTACGCGGTGAGCCCGTCGAGGCGCCAGCTCCCGCGGTCGCGCGCGGCCTGGCGCATCGCGAGCACCTCGGCGTGCGCGGTCGGGTCTTCGAAGAGCTCGCGGAGGTTGTGGGCACGCGCCACCACCGCGCCGAGCGCGTCGACGAGCACGCAGCCCACCGGCACCTCGCCCCGCAGCGCGGCGACGCGGGCCTCCTCGAGCGCGAGGCCCATGAAGCGCTCGGCGTCGGTCACTTCGCGTCGGACTCCCGGCGGATCGCGTACACGCCCATCGCCTCGGCGATGTGCTCGTCGGGCGCGCCCGGGTGGAAGGCGACGATCTGCGCGACGCCGACGCGGTTGCCGACGCGCCGCACGCGGGCCTCCGCCACCACCTCCTCCAGGCGCCCCGGGCGGAGGTAGTCGACGCGGATGTCGATGGTGGACACGCGGTCGGCCACCGAGAGGGCCGACCACACCGCCGCCCCGCCGGCGGCGTCGACGAGTGTCGCCACCACGCCCCCATGAAGGGCCGGGCGGAAGGGGTCGCCGACGAACTCGCGGCGAAACGGGATGCGCACCCGCGCCAGGCCCGGCTCGAACGCGACGACCTCCATCCCCAGGAAGTTGTTGAACGGGATCCCCTGGGCGAAGAAGTCCCGCACCCGCGCGAGGGTCTCCGGATCGACGAACGGGCCGCCTTGCATCATCTTGCCAGCGACTGCGTACAACACCCCATGGTCGGACGTCGACCGCAGCGGCGAACGGAGTATCCTCCCCTCGTCGTTTCTTCCGCGAAGGAGCCTATCGCCATGACACGCACCCTCACGGCCCTCCTGGTCCTCGTCTCCCTGGCCGCCCCCGTCGCCGCGCAGACGCCGCCGACGCCGCAGCCCCCGCAGCCGGGCATCTGCTGCTGTCGCCAGTGGTCGCACGGCTGGCAGTACTCCTGGCGGCCCAACGCCGAGTGCACCGCGCAAAACGGGTCGTGCGTGTCGCCCGACCACTGCTGACCGCCGCCGTCTCTTCCCCCGAGACTCAGCCCTCGCCGTCTTCCCAGCGGTGGTGGACGATCCGCCGCCGCCCCGAGCTCTCGGCGTGCTCCACGGTCATCGCGTGGTCGGGGTCGGGGCACCGCTCGCGCATCGTGACGAGCTCCTCGGCCGCGGTCGGGTGGATCCCCAACGTCGCGTCGAACTGCGCCTTGGTCGCGCCCATTCGAACCGCCACCGCGAAGCCCTGCACGATCTCACCGGCGTCGGGGCCGACCACATGGAGGCCCACGACGCGGTCGGTGTCGCGCTCGACCACGAGCTTCATCAGCGTCTTGTCGGTGCGCCCGGTGAGCGTGTGCTTGAGCGGCGTGAAGGTGGACTTGTAGGTGTCCACCGCGCCGCCGCGCGCGACGGCCTCCTCGCGCGCCTCTTCCTCCGTGAGCCCCACCGTCCCGACCGGCGGCGTCGAGAACACCGCCGACGGAATCGCCTCGTAGCTGAACGAGCGCTTCGGGCCGGGGCCGAAGAGGTTCTGCGCGACGAGCATGCCCTCCGCGAGGGCGGCGGGGGTGAGCTGGACGCGGTCGATGACGTCGCCCACCGCGTACACGCATTTCACCGACGTGCGGAAGCGCTCGTCGACCTGCACCGCGCCGCGCGCGTCGAGCTTCACGCCGGCGGCCTCGAGGCCCATCCCCTCGGTGTTGGGCGCGCGCCCCACCGCGGTGAGCACCGCGTCGACGGCGAGCACCTCGCCCGTGGTGAAGGTGACCTCGAGGGCCCCGTCGTCGCGCCGGGTGATGGACGCGACGTCGGTGCGGAAGCGCAGGGCCATGCCTCGCTTGCGCATCTCGGCGTCGAGGTGCTTCCGCACGTCGTGGTCGAAGCCGCGGAGGAAGAGCCCGCCGCGGTGCGCGAGGGTGACGTCGGAGCCGTAGCCGTGGAAGACGCCGGCCATCTCCACCGCGATGTAGCCGCCGCCGACCACCAGCAGACGTCGGGGAGGCTCGCGCAGGCGGAAGACGTCGTCCGACACCATCGCGAGCTCGGCGCCGGGGAAGGTGGGGCGCACCGGGCGGCCGCCGGTGGCGACGAGCACGAAGCGCGCGGTGCGGCGGGTGACGGAGCCGTCGGGCGCGGTCACCGCGACGGTGTGGGGGTCTTCGAGCACGGCGCGGCCGCGGAGGATTTCGACGCCGCGGCCGGTGAGCAGCCGCTCGTAGACGCCGTTGAGGCGGGCCACCTCGCGGTCGCGGGCGTCGACCATGCGGGCGAAGTCGAGCGTGGGTTCGCCGACGTCCCAGCCGTAGGCGCGGGCGTCTTCGATCTCGTCGCGCGCGTGGGCGCCGTACACCATGAGCTTCTTGGGGACGCACCCGACGTTGACGCAGGTGCCGCCGAGGAAGCGCTCTTCGGCCACGGCGACGCGGGCGCCGAGCGAGGCGGCGATGCGGGACGCGCGGACGCCGCCGGAGCCCGCGCCGAGGACGAAGAGGTCGAGGTCGAACGCGCTCACTGCCGCGGGCCGACGACGTGGAGCTCGATGCGGCGGTTGCGCGCGCGGCCCTCGGCGGTGTCGTTGCTGGTGAGCGGGCGGTCGGGGCCGACGCCGACGGTGGTGATCCGGTCGGCGCGGATGCCGTGGTCGACGAGGTAGGACTTCACCGCGAGCGCGCGGCGGGCGGAGATGGCGCGGTTCTCGCGAGCGTCGCCGCGGTCGTCGGTGTGGGCCTGGACTTCGACCGAGGTGATCTCGGGGTGGAAGTTGAGCAGCGCGACGACGGCGTCGAGCACGCGGTAGCTGCCGCCGCCGACGGGGCGGTCGCCGGAGAGGGAGAAGTTGACGGCCTCGTGGAGGACGATCTGGCCGTTCTCCAGGGTGGCGAGGGCGGCGGTGTTCTCGGGGCAGCCGTCGTCGTCCTGGGTGTTGTTGAAGGTCTCGGGCTCGTTGGGGCAGCGGTCGCGGTCGTCGGGGATGCCGTCGCGGTCGCGGTCGGGGACGTTGTCGGGGCAGCCGTCCTCGTCGTCGACGCCGTTGCGCGTCTCGGGCTGGTCGCTGCACTGGTCGCTCACGTCGGGCACGCCGTCGCCGTCGTTGTCGGGCTCGGGGCACCCGTCGGCGTCCGCGAAGCCGTCGAGGTCTTCGGGGTCGGTGGGGCAGCGGTCCTGGTCGTCGACGATGCCGTCGCGGTCGCGGTCGTTGTCGGGGCAGCCGTCCTCGTCGTGGTCGCCGTCGCGGTCCTCGGGCTCGCGCGGGCACGAGTCGTAGCCGTCGGCGACGCCGTCGTTGTCGTTGTCGCGGTCGGGGCAGCCGTCCTGGTCCTGGAAGCCGTCGCGGTCCTCCGCCTCGTCGGGGCAGCGGTCGGTGGTGTCGGGCATCCCGTCACCATCGTTGTCGTCCTCGGGGCAGCCGTCCTGGTCGTCGAAGCCGTCGCGGTCTTCGATCTCGCCGGGGCACCGGTCGAACTGGTCGTACACCCCGTCGCCGTCGACGTCGCTGCGCTGCGGCGCCCACACGAACCCGAGGAACCCGCGTGCCACCGGCGCGCCGGCCCCGCGCTGGAAGCCCGTGCCCCCGCCGAGGGTGAGCGCGATGTCACCGACCGAGTAGCGCGCGGCGAGGTTGCCCTCCACCGGGTTGGCCTGCTGAATGGCCGAGAAGTCGTTGCTGCCAAAGACCTCGCCGAGGAAGGCGAGGCGCGGCGTGGCCTCGACGCCGACGCCGGCGCCCCAGAGGAGCCGCGTGCCGACGGAGGTGGAGAGGAGCTGGAGCGCCTCGGGGCGCCACACCACGCCGACGTTGACGGCGGCGAAGAAGCGCCCGCGGCGGTAGTCGCCGATCGCGCGGGCGCCGAGGGAGAGCGTGCCGTCGGCGATGAAGTGGTTCTCGCCGCCGGTGAACTGCCCGGTGGGCACGGTGCCGAACACGAGCGCGCCGAAGGAGAAGCCGTGCATCCCCTCGCCCGTAATGCGCACCTTGGCCTCGAGGCGCGGGTCGCCGAGCGCGAAGCCCGAGCGCGTCGCGGTGTCGTTGAGCGGGTACGCGGTGGCGGGGTTGATCGCCTGCCCCGACGCGAACGACAGCGGGAGCGTGAGGGCGAGCTGGAGGCGCTGGGCGACGGTGACGGTCGCCATCAGGTCGAGCGTCGCGAGGTGCTCGACGGGGCGCGAGCGGACGCCGCCGCGGGTGCAGCCCTCGTCGTTCTCGGCGTTGGGGCAGCTCGCGTTGAAGATGGTGAAGGGCCGGTAGCCGTAGTTGGCCCACGCGCCGACCGACACCTGCCCGCTGCCCGACACGCGGCTGCCGGCCACGGTGAGGAAGTTGTTGGGCCCCGGCGCCGGGCGGAAGAGCTGCATGTCGATGTTCTGGTCGAAGGGCGGCGCGCCGCTCGACTGCGCCCACGCGCGCGGCGACGCCGCGGCCATGCCGAGCGCGAGCGAGACCACGAACCATCCTCGTTGCATGGATGAACCTCCGGCGCGCGCCCCGTACCTGGTTGGGCGCGATCGCTCGCGGGGGATGATGCACGAAGCCCCCGGCGCCCGTCACGCAAACGGCCCGGTGGTTTCCCTAAGTCCGGGGAGTGCCGTGGGACGGGAGAAATGAACCCCGCGATCCCGCACGAGCGCCGGAGCTCCCGACGCCGCGCCGCGGACGGGGCGGGAGGTCAGGAGTTGAGTTCGAAGTTGATGGAGAAGGAGACGGTGGAGCGGATGTTCTGACCCTCGCGGTTCTTCGCGGGGGTGCCGGAGCAGGCGCCGCTTCGCATCGCGCGCTCGGCGCTGCGGGCGAAGCCGTGGCCGGGGTCGTTGGTGGCGCGCGCGGTCACGATCGAGCCGTCGGCGTCGACCGTCACGCTGAGCGAGACGCGCATGCCGGTGATCCCCTCGTCGCGGGCCTCGTCGGGGAAGAAGCCCTCGAGCGCGCCGTCCTCGCACTCGATGCGGGCGCGCGTGGAGAGGTCGGGGCCGGGCGGTGGCGTGACGGGCCCGACCCCGGTGCCCCCGGGCGTGCCGCCGGGCTGGGCGTTGCGCACGGGGCCCTGGTTGGCCACGCCGTTGTTCGCCATGTCGCCGCCTCGGTAGTTGGCGTTGGTGCCCGAGGGGACGCTGTCCGACGGGTCGTTGGACATCTCGTCGGACACCATCAGCGGCGGCGGCGCGGTGGGCGCGGGCGGAGGCGGGGGCGGCGGCGCGGGGGGAGGCGGCTCGGCGCGCGCGGTCCGCGTCGGGGGCGGAGGCGGCGGGGTCTCGGCCGCGGGAGGCGGCGGCGGAGGAGGCGGAGGCGGGGGCGGAGGCGGCGGGGGCGGAGGCGCCTCGATCTCGACGAGCGCCGACTCGTTGCGCGGCGCGTCGGCCTTCGGCGGCGGGATCAGCGTCATCAAGAAGAAGATCGCGACGTGACCCACGAGCGAGCCCACCGCGAGCGGCGGGAGGCCGCGGGCATCGACGGGGTCGACGCGGGGGATGGCGGGGCGGGTCGTCGGCGCGTTCACGGCCGGGTCGCCTCCGTCGGGGCGCCTTCGGTCTGCGTCTGGATGGCGAACTTCGTCACGCCCGCCTGACGCACCAGGTCGATCACGTGGACCACGCGCCCGTGCGAGACGCGCTGGTCGGCCGCGATGATCGCGCGCACCTCGGCATTCTCCGCGTGGCGCTGGCGCATCGTGTCGACGAGCTGCTGCTCGGTGACGGGGCGCGTGTCCGCGAAGATCGCGCCGGTCTGGTCGACCGCCACCGACACCGCGCTCACCACGCCCTCCGAGCGCGAGGCGCGCGGCAGGTCGACCGGGATCGCCTGCGGCGTGACGATGTACTTCGCCGTCACCATGAAGATGATGAGGAGCACCAGCGCGATGTCGACGAAGGGGGTGACGTTGATCCCCGTGATCGCACCTTCGTCCTCCTGTGCACCGCCGGCCATGGTCAGTTCTTCTCCTTGGAGGACTTCTCGGAGGCCTTCTCCGCGGGCTTGTCGGACTTGTCCGCGGCCTTCTCGCCCTTCTCAGACTTCTCGAGCCTCACGTCCTTGGCGGGCGCGGGCACCTGCGACGCGCGGTACGGGTGCGCCTCGGCGTCGTCGCGGGCCGCGAGGTCGCCGATGACGATGTGCGTGAGCGTCTCGCTGGTCGCGAGGATCGACTTCACCCGGCGCTGGAAGTAGTTGTAGGCGGCGACCGCGGGGATCGCGACGAGGAGCCCGATGGCCGTCGCGACGAGCGCCTCAGCCAGGGTGCCCATCACGGCCCCCGTGTCGAACGTGGGCGCCGCGGCCCCGCCGCCGGCCTGCGCGGCGCGGCGGGCGGCCTCGCGGACGGCCACCTCGCTGGCGCGCAGCTTGTCGAACGCCTGGATGATGCCGATGACCGTGCCGAAGAGGCCGACGAAGGGCGCGTTGTTGCCGACGGTGCCGAGGAAGGCGAGGTAGCGCTCGAGGTTGATGCGCACGCGCGCGACGGCGCCGGCCATCGCCTCCTCGGCCGCGCGGATGCCGCTGTCGTACTCCTCGATGCCGGCGAGGGCGACGACGGCCGCGGGCGACGGCGAGCGCTTGAGGAGCGCCATGGCCCCCTCGCGGTCGCGGTCGCGGAGGTGCCGGCGCAGCTCGCGGGCGAGCACCTCGAGGTCGTCGTCGAGCGAGCGGTAGTACTTCCAGCGCTCGAGCATGAAGGCCACCGACGCCACGGACAGCGCCACGAGGACCCACATCACCCACTCCGCGCCGAGCATCGCGAAGGACTTGAAGAGCTCGATCAGCGAGAAGCGACCACCGTGCATTGTCACCAGCCTGCGCGGACCGCGGTGCGGGCGCGCGAACGTTCAGTTTGTGGGAGGGTTTGCGGAGAGGGATGCCACCGGGCGGGGGTCGGTTTCAACATCAACCGAAGTCTTCTGCAACTCCCGCATGATCACCGTGGCGTAGGCCCCCGCGGGGAGCGTGAAGGCGCAACGCAGGGCGTCTCCGTCCTGTTCCACCGAGAAGCCCTCGGGGAAGAGCCGGACGAGCCGCCGGGCCCCCTCCCCCGCGGCCTTCACCTTCTCGAAGTGGGCCGCGGTGAGCCCCGACGCGGCGAGCACGGACTCCTCGCGGGCGAGCGCCTCCCCCGCGGCCTGCGGCATCGAAGCCCCGAAGAGCGGCCCGGTCGCCGACACCTCGCGCGAATCGTAGAGCCCCTGGGCCTCCGCCGGGTCGACGGACCACGGCCGACCGCCCGGGTGCCGCGCCGCGAGGTCGCCCGGCACATAGAGCCCGAGCAGCCCGTCGGCCACGCGCGCCGCGAGGTAGCGGTTGAAGAGCTCCGACTGCACCGCCGACACCCAGAGCTTGCGGAGGAAGGGCTCCCGCGGGGCCGGCGCCTCGCCGCGCATCCACGCGGCGCCGCGGGCGGCGTTGTCGCCCTCGCGCCCGAAGCGCTGCTCGCCGAAGTAGTTGGGGCAGCCCTTCATCTGCAACTCGGTTGCAATACCAGACGCCCGGGCGAGCGCCAGGGGGACATCGGCGATTTCGATGACCCGGAGGACGAAGCGGTTGCCGTGGAGGTGGCCGGTGCGGAGCTTGTTGCGGTGCCTCCCGACCTCGAGCACCCGGACGTTGTCGAGCGCGAGGGCCTTGGCCCGCTCAGGGTCGACGCGGGGGAAGCTGGCCCACTGGGTGGTGACGGCGTGGCGATCTTTGAGGCCGGCGTAGCCGCAGTCGCGGGGGTCGGCGCCGAGGGCGCGCGCGATGCGCTCGACGGCCTGCGGGGTGGTGAGGTCGCGCTTCTCGAAGCGGATATAGATGTGCTCCCCGTCGCCCGCAGGGAGGTACGCGGGGACCTCCTCGACGCGGAAATCGTCGGGCGCGGCGCGGAGCCTGCCGCCGATGCCAGGGAGGCTCGCGGTGGCGAAGGGGAGCTCGGTGGGGGCGGTCACGGGGCGCGGACCCTATCCCGAAGGCCCCCGCTCTGGTAGGGGAGCCGTCGCCATGACCCCCGACGGAAGGCCTTGCGTGTGCGTGTTCTGCGGCTCCTCGACGCGGGTCGACGGGCGCTACCTGGCGCTCGGGCGCGACGTGGGGACTGCCCTGGCGGCCGCGGGCTGCGACGTGGTGTACGGCGGCGCGAGCGTCGGGCTGATGGGCGCGGTGGCCGACGCGGCGCTGGCCGGGGGCTCGCGCGTGGTGGGGGTGATCCCGCACACGCTGCGCAACCGCGAGCTCGCGCACGGGGGGCTGACGGAGCTCCACGTGGTGGAGGGCATGGCCCCGCGCAAGGCGCTGATGTTCGAGCGGGCGACGGCCTTCCTGACGCTGCCGGGGGGCTTCGGCACGCTCGACGAGCTCTTCGAAGCGGTGACGCTCCGGCAGATCGGCGAGCACGGGAAGCGCGCGGCGGTGCTGGAGTTCGACGGCTTCTGGGCGCCGCTGCTGGCGTGGTGCAAGCGCGCGGTCGACGAGCGCTTCGTGCCCGACGAGGTCGCGGGGGCGATCGAGGTGGTCGACGGCGTCGGCGCGCTCGTGGCGTGGCTCGCGTCGCTGCGGGGGTAATCCCCTCGCACCACAGCGGCGTCTGTGAATTCTCTTCGGGCGGGGCAAGCCCCGCCCCTACCTCGCCAGCTCACTGCCCGACGCTAGCGGGGCCACAGCCGTAGGGGCGGGGCTCGCCCCGCCCGAACGACAATTCGCGAACAACCCGAGGCCACATCGGCATAAGTCCCCGCGGGTTCGCTCAGGCGCCCTTCCAGTGGCGCTCGCGGACGCGGTCGACGTAGGCGGTGAGGTTCTTCTTCGTCGCGAGGTGCGCGGTGATGCCGCTCTCGCCCGTGAAGCCCGTCGTGCACGCGAGGAAGGCCCACACCGTCGCGTCGAGGCTGCGCGGGGCCGCGCCGAAGAAATACTCGTGGTCGCCCATCAGCTCGGAGGCCGCGTCGAGGTGCGCCTTCGCGGTCGCCTCCACCTCCGCCACCGTGTGCCGCCCCGTCCCCTGCGCGTGCAGCATCTTGAACGACTGCCCGCGGATCTGCCGCACGACGAAGGGAACCATGAAGCCCGGCACCACGCCCGCCTTGCGGAAGAAGTCCTGGAAGACGCCCTCCTGCACCGCCCAGCCGCGCGGGTCCTTCCACCGCTGGTACATCACGCAGAAGTAGTAGTGCTCCTCGAACATCGCCTTCACCGCGGTGGCGACGGCGCGCTCGTGTGCGGTCATCCCCTCGTCGAGGTCGCGGTGCTTCGCGCGCAGGTGGTCGACGATCGCCGACGAGTCGCACACGGTCACGTCGCCGTCGCGGAGGTAGGGGATCTTCCCCTTGGGGGCCTTGCGCGGGTCGCCGGGCTTCTGCTCGTAGGGGATGTTCGCGAGCCGGAGGTAGGTGGCGGCCTTCACCACGAAGGGCGAGAGGTCGTTGACGCCGTACGCCGGCCCGGAGCCGTAGAGGGTGACCATGCGCGGACGATGCACCCGCGCCGCGCCGCGCGACAAGCGCCTTCGCGCGCGCTCACACGCCGCCGGAGAGGGCGCTCGCGGGCTCGGTGCGCGAGGCACGCAGGGCGGGGACCACCGCCGACAGCACGCACGCGCCCACGCCGAAGGCCGCCACGCCGAGGACGATCCCCGGGGTGAACGAGAACCACGCCTCGGGCTTGAACGGGAACGGCGGGAGTCGCGTCGCCGCCGCCCGGTTGGCCGCCCACGCCGCCAGCGCCGCCAGCGCGAGGCCCGCCGCGGACGAGAGCGCCCCGATCGCGAGCGCCTGCGCCAGCACCACCGCGGCGACGTCGCGACGGGTCGCCCCGAGCGCGCGCAGCAGACCGAGCTCGCCGCGCCGCTCGGCGATGAGCGCGAGGAAGGCGTGCGCGATGTTGAGCGACGCCACCAGCACCGTCACCCCGCTCGCCAGCGCGAGGATCACCGTGATCGCCGTGACCAGCAGCCCCATCTGCTCGGCGCCGTTGGTGCGGATCTCCAGGCCCTGCGCGCGCACTGCGCCGCTCACCGGCGTGAGCTCCGACGGGTCGCGGAGGTAGACCACGACGCTCGAGTACACCGCCGCGGCCCCCTCGCCCGCGTACTCGCGGTTGAGCCGGCGCGCGACGTCGAGCGGCACGCTGAGCCCGAGCTCCATCGCGTGGCGCGAGATGCCAGCGAGCTTCGCGTAGACGCGGCGCGGCGTCCCCTGGCGGGCGGCGCCGAGGCCCGCGCGGCCGAGGTCCCACTCGAGCACGAGGCCCTGCGCGCTGCGGGCGACCACGGCCCCGAGGCGCGGGAGGTGGTGCGCCGGCGCGATCACGTTGTCGAACACCTCGAGCAGGTAGGGCGACACCACCACCGGGATCGGGAGCTGACACGTCCCCTGCTGCGGGGCATCACCCGACCGCGGGATCGTCGGGAACACGCAGAACTCGCCGCCCGTGCACGCGTCGTGGTTGGCGCAGGGACGGCGGCTGGAGCGCGCGTCGGGGTCGGAGAAATCAACGCCCGGGGGGAGGTCGGCGCGGACGAGCGATGGTTCGATGCCGTCGGCGGGGATCTCGCCGGCCCCCACGTCGCGGCCGAAGACGGCGCGGCCCCCGCGGCCCGAGGTGGGGAAGGCGAAGCGCATCCGCGGGAGCACCGCACGCACGCCGGGGACGCGTCGGAGTGCATCCGCCTGAGCGGGCTCGACCCCGGGCGGGCGCGCGCCGAGGAGGGACGAGAACACCGAGCCCACCGCGGACTCTGGGGGGATCACCTCGACCTGGTCGAGCGGGAAGATGCGCCCGAGCACCACCGTCCGCATGGCCTCGGAGAGCGCGAGGAAGAAGCCCAGCGTCGCGACGCCGACCGCGAGCCCGAGGGCGGCGAGGGCGAAGCTCTTGCGCGAGCGGCGGAGGTCGCGGCCGACGAGCTCGGCGAGCGCGGCGGCCCTCACGGCGAGGCCCTCCGGTCGTCGACGACCTTGCCGGCCTCGAGGCGGACGACGCGCGTCGCGATGGCGGTGACGCGCTCCTCGTGGGTGACGATCACGAGCGTGTAGCCCTCCTCGCGATGGAGCGATTGGAAGAGCGCGAGCACCGATGCGCCCGTCTCGGCGTCGAGGCTGCCGGTGGGCTCATCGCAGAGCAGCACCGGGGGTTTCAGGAGCAGCGCGCGGGCGATGGCGACGCGCTGGCGCTGGCCGCCGGAGAGGCCCGTCGGGCGGTCTTCACCGCGGCCGGCGAGGCCGACGCGTTCGAGCACGGCGTCGACGCGGGCGGCGAGGTCAGGGACGGGCCTCGGGGCGAAGCTGGCGGGGAGCGCGACGTTCTGCCGGACGGTCCAGTCGGGGACGAGGTGGAAGCCCTGGAAGACGAAGCCGAGGGTCTGCTGGCGGAGGGTCGCGGCGTCGGCGTCGGAGAGGTCGCGGAGCTCGCGGCCGTCGAGCTTGCACGAGCCGGTGTAGTCCCGGTCGAGGGCGCCGAGCACGTGGAGCAGGGTGCTCTTGCCCGAGCCCGAGGTGCCGAGGACGGCGACGAGCTCGCCCTTCTCCAGCGCGAGGGAGACGCCGTCGAGCGCGACGCGGCCGCCCTCGGGGTAGCGTCGCGTGACGGCGTCGAGCTGGTAGAGGGCCATCGGGTCGAAGCGTAACGCTCAGCGCCCCGCCGACAATCCGCTGGTGAACGGCAGGATGGACTTCAAGTCCTCGTCGTTGAAGCGGAGCTGGGCACCGAGGAAGTAGTCGAAGCGGTCGGGGTTGAGCACGTCGTCGACGCCGCCGATGATCCACGCGCGCCGGAGGATCTCGTACGCGGCGGTGATGCGGAGGCGCGGGGCGTTGTTCTCGCCGAAGGCGAAGAGGTCGGAGCGGACCTCGAGGTTGTCGTTGAGCAGGTGGAGGTCGGCGCCGAAGCCGCCGGTGGACTCCTTGATGCCGAAGCGGAAGGTCACCGGCCCGAAGCGCCGCGCGAACATCACCGTGAACCGGAAGGCGTCGGTGGTGGTGCGGGTGACCGTGCGAACCGAGGGCGTTCGCATCGGGTCGGTGGTGTCGACGAGCTCGCTGGTGGTGCGCGTGGCGCCGCGCGGGTCGTCGACCACCTCGAGGAGGTAGTACTTGTCCTCGCGCGGCTGGAGCCTGATCTCCACGTAGCTCCGCAGCGTGTTGGAGATGAACTGGTACTCGCTGCGCAGGCCGACGATCGTCTGGAGGCGGGCGATCGGGCCGATGAGGTCGTTGACGCCCTGGGCGGCGCCCTGCACCTCGTCGATCAGCGTCTCGTCGCGCAGGATGCGCCCGGCCGTCCCCTCGCCCCGGTCGACGGCGGCGGCGGTGTTGTTGACGTGCCCGAGGGCCTCGCGGAGCTCGCGGGTGGCGTCGGCGATGTTGCGCGCGGACTCCTGCACCTGGGTGACGGTGTTGTCGTCGCGCCCCTGGCCGCGGCCGAGGATCTGCGCGAGGCGGTCGGTCGACTCGCGGAGGTTGGCGAGGGTCGCGGCGATGTCGGGCTGCGACTGGGTGGTGATGCGGTCGACGTTCTGGACGGTGTGGGTGACGGCGTCGGCGTTGGTGCGGACGGCGCGGTTGAGCTCCGCGGTCATCTGCGCGATGTTGCGCAGGGTGCTGCGGAGGTCGTCGGTGGTCTGCTGGCTGCCGAAGGCGTCGGAGACGCGCTCGGAGACGAGTCGCACGCGCTCGGAGATGGCCGCGACGTTGTTGAGGATCTCGTCGGTGTTGGAGCCCTCGAGCACCGTGGGGATGCGCTCGCCGGGCTTGAGCTCCGGCCGGTCGGTCGTGCCCGGCGCCACCGTCAGCAGGAACTCCCCGAGCATCGAGACCGCGCGCTTCGAGATGGCCGCGTTGCGGTAGAGGTGGACGCCCGAGCGGATCCGCACGTTGACCCGCGCCATGCCGCCCTCGAGCCGGATGCTCTCGATCTCGCCGACGGGGATGCCGGCGGTGAGCACCCGCGAGCGCGGCACGAGCCCGGTCGCGTCGCGGAAGAGCGCGTGGACCACGTACGAACCCGACGTCGACTGCCGCTGGAAGAGCTGGCGCCACAGCACCACGCCCGCGATGACCGCGGCGAGGATGAGGGCGCCGACCTTCAGCGACCGCGAGACGTTCTGCATGGGCCGGCGCGGAGCATAGAGGCAAGAGCCCCCGCGGCGCGACGGGATTCTACGGCCCCCCTCGCGCGAGGGCCTCGTCCAGCGCGGCGCGGCGCGCGTCGATGGAGACGGCGACCTCGGCGAGCACCCGCGCGGCGCTGGGCGCGGGGTCGGCGCGACGGGCCTCGCCTCGCGCATCGAAGAGCGCGCCCACCTCGGGCCGGAAGAGCGCGAGCAGCGCCGGGAGCGCGCGGCTCGCGACGAACGGCGAGGCCTCGTCGAAGGTGAAGCGCGCGAGCATCGCGGGCAGGTCGGCCGCGGCGCACCAGCGCCCCTCGGTGGCCCAGAGGTCGGTGACGAAGAGCCTCGTGGGCAGGCCGCGCTCGTCGACGGAGACCCCGACGAGGTGGGCCGGCTCGCCGACCGGCGCCGCGCGCGCGTAGGTGTGGAAGTGCCCGAGCTCGCCCGCGAGGTGCGCGTGGAAGTAGTACTGCGCGCCGCTCCCCGGGTCGCGCACCTCGTCGGGCGGGTAGTGACGCTCCTCCTCGAAGGCCCCGTCGCCGATGAGCTCGCCGGCGAGGTGCGCGTCGCGCGCGTCGAGGTCGCGGTAGCACGCGAGCAGCGCGTCGCCCGCGTCGCGCATCGCGAGGAGCGCGGCGCGCGGGAGGCCGTCGAGCGAGGCCGTCGGGAGGGCGATGGGCATGGCGGGGCCCTGGCGCGCAGGGGGTTCAGCCGCGGGCGCGGCAGATGATGAGGCCGGCCGTGACGCCGGTGCGGACGGCGGGCCGGAGCGCGCGGCGGGCGAGCTGCTGCGCGGTCTCGGTGGGCTGCTTCGTGTCGGTGCGGTCGTTCTTCATGGTCGTCCCTTTCGCGAGCGCCGCGGCCGTCGTCGGTCGAGGGCGCTCGTCCGACGTGATCGCAAGGGGGATGCCGCGCGGAAGTTCGTGCGAACGCTGCGGCGCGCCGACAACTTGCGCGGCGCGCGTCACAAGCGGCCTGACCCTCGGCGGCACCGATCGCGCTGTCGGCAGCACGAGGGCGCGTTCACCGCCGCCCGCTTCAGGTCGTGGTGCGTCCGCGCGACGCCGCGATTGCCGACGCCGGCCCCTCATATCGCGCTGGACGTCCGCGCCCGTTGCCCTACAAGCGCCGCATGCGCCACCCCCGCCTCCTGCTCCTCGCCGCGCTCTGCGCCGCGTGCTCCGCCTCGCCCCGCGCCTCGTCCACCGCGCCCGTCGCCGCGCCCGCCATGGAGGTTCGCGCCGACGTGCGCACAGCCCTCGACGCGCCCGACCGGACCGCCGCCGACCGCGCCCTCGACCCGCAGCGCCGGCCCGGCGAGGTGGCCACCTTCTTCCGCATCGAACGCGGCCAGCGGGTGGCCGACCTCTTCGCCGGCGGCGGCTACACGTCGGAGGTGCTCGCGCGCGTCGTCGGCCCCGAAGGGCGGGTCTTCAGCCAGAACAACCGCTTCGCGATCGACCGCTTCGCCAACGCCCCGTGGACGGCGCGCCTCGCCACGCCCGCGATGCAGAACGTCGTGCGGGTGGAGCGCGAGTTCGACGACCCGCTCCCCCCCGAGGCCACGAACCTCGACGCGGTGCTCAGCGTGCTCGTCTACCACGACTCGGTGTGGCTCAACGCCGACCGCGCCGCGATGAACCGCGCCGTCTTCCGCGCGCTCCGCTCGGGCGGCGTCTACGGGATCATCGACCACAGCGCCGCCGAGAGGCACGGCACCGCCGACGCGCAGACGCTCCACCGCATCGAGGAGCGCGTGGTGGTCGAGGAGGTCACCGCCGCGGGCTTCCGGCTCGACGCGCGCTCCGACCTGCTGCGCAACCCCTCCGACCCGCGCGACTGGAACTCCAGCCCCCGCGAGGCCGGCGCGCGCCGCGGCCAGAGCGACCGCTTCATGCTGCGGTTCGTGAAGCCGTAGCCCGGGCGCTCATCCAGCGCGCGATTTCCGCTTGGGTGGCGTCGTGCGGGCGCGGAGCGCGGCGAGGTCCCACGTGAGAATGGTGGTGTCGCCGCCGGCCGTGCGCGCGACCCCCGACGCTTCGTCCAGCTCGACCACCGTCACGCCGCCGCGGTGCGCGGGGCCGATCCAGCGCGCGCGACGGGCCGCGAGGTCGGCGCCGTGGAGGTCGCCGGCCTCGTCCCCCACCAGCGCGAAGGCGCCGTCGCCCGTCACCGCGAAGCGCGCGAGGCGCCGCCCGGCGTGAGCGCTGGTGAGCACGCGGAGGAGCTTCGCGCGGGCCTTCCCGGTGGCGACGTCCCACGCGCGCAGGCCGTCGCCGTGCGCGAGCGTGACGAGCGTCGCGCCGTCGTCCGTGAAGGCCGCGCCAGCGATCGAGCCGGGGTGGGCGACTCGGCACACCTCGGCGCCGTCGGCCACGCGCCGCACCGTGAACTTCCGCCCCGTGAGCGCGACGAGGGAACCGTCGGCAGAGACGGCCACGACCGTCTCCCACGGGTCGCCGCACGGCGCCTCGCGCCCGCGATCGAACACGAAGGGCCCGTCCGCCCGTTGGAAGAGCACGCGGCCGTCGGGGAGCAGCCTCGCCGCGGTGACGCGGGGCAGCGCCGGCGCGGGGTCGTGCGCGCCGAGGTCGTCGATCGGCGCCACGCGGAGGGTCTGCGCGCGATCGATCAGCGCGACGCGTGCGCCGTCGGGCGAGAGCGCCAACGCCGCCGTGCCGGGAGGGAGCGCGAGGGCCTCGGGGTCTCCGCCGTCGTCGCGCCAGCGGAAGAGCTCGGGGGGCCACGAGGCGGCGAAGCTCACCAGCACGCCGTCGGGCCGCGCGCGGAAGCCCGTGACGTGCGCGCTGTGGCCGTGCTCAGGGAGGCGCTCGCCGGTGGCGGCGTCGTAGCGGCGGACGGAGCCCGCGCAGCCGACGGCCACCACGCGCTCGTCGGGCGAGAGCGCGACGGGGACGCCCCACACGTGATCGTCGCGACGCCAGCGGGCGGCGTCTTCGTCGGGGTGAACGCGCGCGAGCGAGCCGCCGCGGCAGACGATCCACGATCCGTCGCCTGCCGCGGCGAGCGAGGTGGCGTGCCCGGCGTCCGTCAGCGGAGGCAGCGCGGGGAGCTCGCGCCAGTCGCGGAGCGAGAAGCGTCGGACGGGCCCCGCACCGAGGGCCAGCGCCACCGCCGCGCCGTCGCGCGTAAACGCGATGTCGGTGACCTGACCCGCGTCCTGCGAGAGCGTCCCTTCGAGGGCGCCGGTCTGCGCGTCAAAGCGACCGACGAAGGCGTTGAGGCGGTCGGCGGCGAGGATCGTGCGGCCGTCGGGCGTGAAGGCAACGCGTCCGAGTGGTTCGACGGGGAAGCCGGTGAGCGGGCCGAGCGCGCGGCCGTCGCGGAGGTCCCAGCGCTGCGGCGAAAGGGCGGTGTCGAGGCCCACGAGCAGGCGCCCGTCGGGTGACACCGCGGCGTATCCCGAGGCGGTGTCGATCGTGCGGAGGAGGGTGCCGGTGTCGGGGTTCCACCAGGTGACCGAGGTGTGTGCGAAGGCCGCGAGGGTGCCGTCGGGGAGGAAGGCGACGTCGAGCGCGACGTCGCGCGACCCGTGCTTCGAGGCGACGGCGAGCGTTCGGAGGTGCGCCCCGAGGCGCGCGTCCCAGACGTCGACGCCGCCGACGCGCGCGGTCGCCAGCAGCCGCCCGACGCGCGACCACCGCGGCGCGGCCTGCGAGAAGCCGTGCCGGAAGCGCGTCGTCCCGTAGCGACCGAGCGCGTCGCGCGGGAGCTCGTCGCCGAACCGATCGAGTCGAGGTGCGTACACGCCCGCGACGCTACACCCACAACGCGCGAGGTGAGAGGCGGTCGCGCCGCGACGCCGTCAGCGGGCGGGGGCGAGCACGCAGCGGCGCGCGCCCGGGTCGCAACGCGCACGGAACGCGGTGGCGTCGCAGATCGTGGCGCGGCACCCGGGGGCGACGCAGCGCAGTGAGGGAGGCGTGACGCGGAGCACGGCCACGCAGTCGCCGCAGTCGGGCGGCGTGGCGACGACGCAGTCGCCATCGGCCACGCAGGGAGCGTCGCAGGACGGCGGTGCCGGGGGCGACGGCGGCGCGGCGGGCGGTGCGGGCGCAGGCGCGGGCGGCGCGGGCGGGAGGTCGGGTGGCGCGGGCGACGGCGGCGTGCGGCAGCCGGCGAGCAGCGCGAGGGCGAGGAGCGTGCGGGGGAGGAGCATCGTCCGTTCTACGCAGCGTGCGGGTCGCTACTGGGCCTGGAGGCAGCGGATCATGGGGTAGTCGTCGCCGAGGCACGTCCGCATCTCGCGGCGGCAGGCCTCGTCGCCGGCCTGGGCCGCGGCGAAGCAGGTCTCCAGGCGCCGCTGGTCGGCTGCGCAGCGCGCCGCGATGCAGGGGTCGTCGGCGCACATGCTCCGGGTGATGCAGTCGTCGAGCACGCGCCACTCGTCGGGGCAGCACCGGGTCGCCGCTTCGAAGATGCAGAAGGAGCAGTCGTCGCTGCGCGCGATGCAGGCGTTCTGGCAAGGGCCGCCGCCGCCGCAGTCGCAGAGGCACTCGCGGGTGAGCGGGCCGCATGTCCCCGGGTCGATCACCACGTCTTCTGCGGGCGCGACGTCGGCGCTCGCCTCCACCGCCGCGTCGCGGGGGGCATCACGGACGGCGTCGCGGGGCGCGTCGAGCGTGGCGTCGAAGGGCGCGTCGGCCGCGTCGTCGCCAGCGTCGCCCACGTCGTCGAGGGTGGCATCGCGGACGGGGGGCGGGGGCGACGGGTCGGCGCATCCGAGCGCGAGGGCCGAGGCGAGGAGGAGCGGGCGCACGCCGCGAGTGTAGAGCAACCGATGCCGCGCCGACGCGTCCCCCGTCGCTCATTCGTGGCCCGGGGCCATCGCGCCGAAGGTGAACTCCGCCCCGTAGTACGGCATCGACCGCACCTCGTCCCACACGCCCGCCCGCACCCGCAGCGCGTCGTAGTCCCGCGCCCCGCGCAGCACCACGCGCGTCGGCCGAACGCCCACCGTCATCGCGTAGCGGCGGAGCGTCTGGCGGTGGTGGTCGAGCAGCTCCACGGTCACCGGGCCGAGCGCGCGCGTGCTCCGCAGGGTGAGCGTCGGGGCCCCGGGCGCGTCGTCCGCGGGCACCTCGTAGCGAACCGCGAGCGGCGGCGCGGGCACCGCGGGCACCTCGTAGCTCGCGGCCCAGGGGCGAATGAGCTCCCCGGCGCCGAGCTCGCGCGCGGCCTCGTCGTCGAGCCGTCGATCCACCGTCCCCACGTGGCCGTAGGCCGCGGCCACCGGGCCCACCATCACCCTCGGCGCGCCGCCCGCGTCGACCACGAACACCCCGAGCCTCGGCTCGGCCGCGCCCGCGTAGAAGACCCTGCCCTCGTCCCACGCGGTGAAGTAGTCCGCGACGAGGCGCGCGTCGGCGAGGCCCTCGTCCTGCCGGCGGCGGAAGAGGTCGAAGTACCACCCGCTGTACGTCGGCGGGCCGTCGCTCGACCCGGGGCGCATCTCCACCACCATCGCGAGCCAGCGCTTCGCCGCGTCGGGCAGCGGCCGGTTGGCGAGCTCGATCGCGCTGATCGCGCGCAGCCCGCGGAGCACACCGCGCGTCCGGTCGAGCCAGCTCGACGCGTCCGAGCCGGGCGGCTCGCCGATCGCGTCGAGCGCTTCCCGGGCGCGGTCGGTGTAGGCGAGGAGCCCGTCCCACACCGCGGGCGCGGGCTCGACCCAGGCGTCGGGGATCACGCAGCCGCCCTCGTCGTACGCCTGCCCCGCCATCAGCACGTGGTTGTGCCGGAGCTGCGCGTACGCGGCGACCGCGGAGTTGATCCGGAGGTCGGCGAAGGCGTCGGTCCGTTCGAACGACGGCGTGACGCCCTCGGGGCGCGCCGCGAGGCCGCGGATGGCGCCGAGCCACGCGCCGTAGAGCGATCGGTCGGGCGGCGCGTTGGCCACGATCGCGCGGGCCTCGTCGAGCTTCGCGCCGAGCGACGGGAAGCGCGCGAGCTCCGCGACCTGGTGCGCGCGGGCGCGGTCGTGGCCGAGCAAGTACGCGACGTCCACGGCGTCGACCCGGTGACGTCCCTCCACCTCGGTGTGGACGAGCGGGCGCATCGCGAAGGTGTCGGCCGTGATGCGCGGGCCGAGCAGGGTGGCGATCACGGGGAGCTCGCCGCACCCTTCGCCCATCGGGTGGATGCGCGCGGTGCGGCGGAAGTCGTCGCCGACGGCGCGCTTCAGGCGCTCGAAGACGTCGGGCTCGCGGAGGGAGTGGACGGCGGCGCGGCCGCGCAGGGCCATGAGGTCGGCGCGCGAGAGGTCTTCGCGGCGGCCGGCGAGGGCCTCCCAGGCGCGCTCGACGCGGTCGAGGTCGTCGGCGGCGCCGGCCCGCTCGGCGAGGTCGGCGAGGGCGAGCGCGCCGAGGGCCTCGCGCGGCGTCTCCGCGGGGTCGCCGGTCGGGTCCGAGCTCCGGCACGACCGCGACACCACGTTGAACTCCAGCCGCGACAGCCACATCGCCCCGCGGAAGAAGCGCGCGAGCCCGTTGCCCGCGTAGTGCCCGCGCGGCTGGTACTGCGAGAAGTCCACCACGCGGTCGCGCCCGAAGAGCCGCACGGGCGCGACGCCCGACGCCTCCTCCGCGTGCCGGACGAGCGCCGCGGCCTCGGTCGCGACGACGCCCTCCCCCGCCACGGCCGTCCCGCGCAAGAGCGAGCGCGCCACGGTGAGGTACACGTCGAGGTCGCGCGCCACCTCCGGGGGGTAGTCCGCCGCGGCCGCGGGGAGGGCGGCGTGCATCGCGTCGACGGCCTCGGTGAGGGCGGGCGCGAGGCGGCGGGCCTCGGCCTCAGCGACGAGCCGGTCGTGGGTGATGTACACCGCGTGGAAGATCGCGTCGGCCGACACGTAGAGCGGGAGCTGCGACTGGTACACCTCGTGGAAGGCCCAGGCGTAGCTCGGGAAGGCGTTGCGCGCGGAGACCACGAAGCCGTCGCGCGCGAGGCGGGCTCGCTCGTCGGAGCGCAGGCTCAGGCGGCCGGCGACGAGGGCGAGGCGCTCGGGCGGCGTGCGGTGATCCCACGCGGCGAAGGGCACTGGAGGCGCGGCGGGCGCGGGGAGCGCGAGGACGGCGGCGAGGTCGCGCGAGAGGTTGACGTCGGCCGCGACGCACACGTCCGCGGGGTCTTCCGGTGCGCGCAGGTGGTCGTCGGGCGAGTCGGGCTCGGACGCCTCCGCGAAGGGCTCGTAGGGGGCCCTCGGGGCCGCCAGCGGGGTCGCGCGCGGCGCGGCGGGGGGCGTGGCAACGACCGCGCGGCGCGGGGCTTCGGAGCACGAGACCGCGAGCGCGGCGGCGAGGGCGAGGTGGCGCATGGCGGCGGCGCTCTTCACGGCGCGTACCGGGGCCGAAACCGCTGCACGGACGGGGGTCGCGGCGCGCGCGGTGTGTCCGCCCGCCCACGGCGGCCGCGGCGCTACAGCACCTCGAGCAGGGCGGTGAGCTCGTTGATGGTGACGTCGTCCATGTGGAAGGCCGGGAGGTGGATGTCGCGGTCGCCGACGGTGCCCGCGACGGGAGGCATCGTGAGCCCCTGCGCGTAGTGGCGGACGACGTCGCGCAGGTTCGCGAAGGTGCCGCCGTGACCCCACGGCCCCGTGCGCCCCACGCCGCGGAGCGAGGGGGTGTGGAACGCGCCGAGCTGCGAGGGGTGGCTCACGAGACGTCCGAGGTGCGCGCCCGGCGTTGGGTCGTCGCTGAAGGGACCGTCGCTGCGAAACGGCAGCGCGAGGAGGCCCGCGATCGCGTCGATGCGCCCGCGGTCGGGCATCCCGTCGCGGCGCCCCGTGGGCATCCCGATGTTGTGGAAGGAGTCGTCGGTGAGCATCGGCCCGTGGTGGCACTGCGCGCAGCCGGCGATGAAGAAGTGCTGGAGCCCGTTGCGCTGCGCGGCAGTGAGCGCGTCGACCTCGCCCATCACGTAGCGGTCGAGGGGGCTCATCGGCGGGCGGCGCGTGCGTTCGAACGCGGCGACGGCCTTGCCGAGGTTGGCGAAGTGGCGGTCGACGAGGGCGCGGTCGGCGGCGGGGAGCGCCTCCCACGCGGGGTCGCCGGGCCGCCCGCTCGCCGGCAGGCGCGACAGGTCGGGCACCGCGCCGAACACCGCGATGTAGTCGTCGGCGTACGCGGTCACCACGCGGCGGACGGCGGCGAGGCGCGAGGAGTTCATCTCCAGGGGGTTCTCGATGGGGCCGAGGGCCTGGGCCCAGAGGGTGTCGACGCGGCCGTCCCAGAAGCGCCAGCGGGTGTACGCCGCGGCGACGACGGAGGGCGTGTTGCGGTCGCCGCGCGCCACCCCGACCGCCTGCGGGCGCCCGTCGACGAAGGCCGTCGCGGCGTCGTGGCAGGTGGAGCACGACACCATGCCGTTGGACGAGAGCATCGTGTCGCGGAAGATGCGCGCGCCGAGCGACGCCGCGAGGGGGTGGTCCTCGTAGCGGTTGGTCGGGTCGGGCGGCGGCGCCACCACCGGCACCATCGCCCGCATCAGCTCCATCTGGTCGTCGGTGAAGCGGCCGTCGTGGAGGGCCGGCGGGTCCATCCGCGGCCGCGGGAGCCCGTCGAGCTCCGCGACCATCGCCGTCACCTGCCACGCCACCTCCTCGCGCGTGGGGTTGGGGAGCACGTGCGCCACCACCATCGTCCGCGTGTCGACGAAGGCGTAGAGCGGCAGCTCGCCGGCCGAGAGGTAGAGCGTCCGCAGGCGGTAGCCCGGGTCGAGCGCGAGCGCGTGCGGCGGACGGTCGTAGCGCGCGGCCCACGCGGGCAGGTCGGCGGCGGTCGCGGGGGTGTCGTCGGGCCCGAGCGCGAGCAGGTCGACGAGCGTCACCCGGTCGGCCAGCGGGTGGTCGAGCACCCGGGCAGTGTGCGCCGCGGCCTGCTGCGAGGGCCCCGACCACGCCGTCATCGTCCGAAGCACCAGCACGCGGGGCCGCGCCGCGCAGGGCGCGTAGTGTTCGCGCAGCGAGACGGCGCCAGCCGCGGTCGCGAAGGTGAGGTCGGGCAGCGTCACCCCGAGGTCGATCGCAGGCGGCGCGTCGGGGTACGGGAGCGCCACCCCGTCGACGCAGCGCGAGGGCGCGTCGGGCCGGGCGACGTCGCGGACGTCCGACGCGTCGGGCGCGGCGTCGTGCACGTGGGCGTCGAGACCGGCAGGCGGAGGCTCGGACCCGTCGCAGCCGGCCGCCGCGACGGCCATGACGACCAGGGTGGCCAGGGCTCGGGACATCACGGCGCCGACTCTACCGCCCGGAAGTCGGGCCCGCGAGGCGCTTCCGCCCGTCGCGGCACCCGGGCTGCAAACGCACCGACGCATGACGCACACGCTTCGCTTCGCCCCCCTCGCCCTCGCCGCTGCCTTCGCCCTCGCCCCCGCCGCCGCACGCGCGGAGTGGCCCGACGACGACCACTTCGAAGCCACGATGGGCTTCCTCCTCACCCGCGAAGATCACCGCGCCACCGGCTTCAGCGCCTCGAGCAACGCCGCGCCGCTCACCGAGGCCTTCCGCGCCGCCCCCTACGACGGCACGCTCGGCGCTGGGCTCCGCTACGACCTCCGCCTCGTCCTCTCGCACGTCCGCATGACCGCGGGCTTCGACCTCCCGTTCACGTCCCTCGGCAACGCCCCCGCCCGGGACGTCGACGGGCACCGCGTCGCGCCGCGCTCGCTCCAGTCGTGGGGCGTCCGCTTCGGCCTCGGCGCGGAGTACCCCGTCGGGCCCGTCACCCCCTTCGCCGACCTCCAGGGATCGCTCCTCCGCACCTCCACCGAGCTCACGGTCGACGGCGCCACCGCGGCCTACGACGCGACGCGCTTCGGCTTCTCCGTGCGGGCGGGGGTGCGCGTTCGGCTCAAGCGGTGGTTCTTCGTCAGCGCGGCGGGCGAGTACGGGGTCACCGGCGCGACGCAGTGGAGCGCCGACCTCGGCGTCGGCTTCCGCGTGGGCTCGTAGCGAAGGGGACAGGGCCCTCGGGGCGCCCGCGCAGGGCGCCCCGGGGAGGGGCGGGGTCAGAGGCTGAAGGTCTGCACGCCCACGAACGAAGCGTTGCACGGCGTGTTGCTGTCGACGCGGCCGCGCACGCCGGTGCGGGTGGCGAAGGTCACGCCGCCGCGCACCACCACCAGCGTCCAGGTCGCGTTCTGCACCGCCGACGTGTACGCCTCCGGGCACACGTAGTAGGTGCCCGGCGTGTAGGTCGACGGCCAGTAGATGTTCTCCGGGCCCTGCGTCGTGGTGTTGTCGACGTCGAGGGTGCCGCCGCAGGCCGAGAGGGCGGCGTAGTAGATCTCCGTCCCGCACGGCGGCAGCACGTGGAGGTCCATGTCGCCGTTGACGTTCCACGTGAGGGTGAAGCGGAGCGCGCCCTGGCCGACGCAGGTGCCGGCGGCGCAGGCCTGGCCGGTGGAGCAGGCGCGGCCGCAGGCGCCGCAGTTCGCGTTGTCCGTCGCGAGGTCGCGGCAGACGCCCGAGCAGTTGGTCTGGCCCGTCGCGCAGGTGACCGAGCAGGTGCCGCTGTTGCACACCTGGCCCGACGAGCACACCCGGCCGCAGGCGCCGCAGTTGGTGTTGTCCGTCAGGAGGTTGCGGCACGTGCCCGAGCAGTTGGTCTGGCCCGTCGGGCACACCAGCGTGCAGGTGCTCGCCACGCACGAGAGCCCCGTGGCGCAGGCGCGGCCGCAGGCGCCGCAGTTGGTCTCGTCCGCGGTGAGGTCGCGGCAGACGCCCGAGCAGTTGGTGAGCCCGCCCCCGCACACCGTCGTGCAGGTGCTGGAGGTGCAGACCTGGCCCGCCGGGCAGACCCGCGCGCAGGCGCCGCAGTTGTTGTTGTCGGTGGTGAGGTCGCGGCAGACGCCCGAGCAGTTGGTGGTGCCCGACGCGCACGACACCGTGCACGTCCCCGCCGAGCACACCTGGCCCGACGGGCAGGCGCGGCCGCAGGCGCCGCAGTTGGTGTTGTCGCTCTGGAGGTTGCGGCAGACGCCCGAGCAGTTGGTCAGGCCCGAGCCGCACGACACCGTGCACACGCCCGACGAGCAGATGGTGCCCGCCGCGCACACGCGGCCGCAGGCGCCGCAGTTGTTGTTGTCGCTGGTGAGGTCGCGGCAGACGCCCGAGCAGTTGGTCGTCCCCGCGGTGCAGCTCACCGTGCAGGCGCTGCCCGAGCACACCTGGCCGGCCGGGCACGCGCGCCCGCAGGCGCCGCAGTTGGCGTTGTCGGTGGTGAGGTCGCGGCAGATGCCCGAGCAGTTGGTGGTGCCGCCCGCGCAGATCACCCCGCAGGTGCCCGCCGAGCACACCTGGCCGGTGGCGCAGACGCGGCCGCAGGCGCCGCAGTTGTTGAGGTCGGTGGTGAGGTCGCGGCAGATGCCCGAGCAGTTGGTGGTGCCCGCCGCGCACGACACCGTGCAGGTGCCCGCCGAGCACACCGTGCCCGCCGCGCAGACCCGCGCGCAGGCGCCGCAGTTGTTGTTGTCGCTGGCGAGGTCGCGGCAGGTGCCCGAGCAGTTGGTCTGGCCCGCCGGGCAGCTCACCACGCAGGTGCCCGCGGAGCAGGTCTGGCCGGAGGCGCAGGCCCGCGCGCACGCCCCGCAGTTGGCGGCGTCCGTCTGGAGGTTGCGGCAGGTGCCCGAGCAGTTGGTCAGGCCGGCGCCGCACGACACCGAGCAGGTCGACGCCGAGCAGATGGTGCCCGCCGCGCAGGCCCGCGCGCACGCCCCGCAGTTGTTGTTGTCGCTGGTGAGGTCGCGGCAGGTGCCCGAGCAGTTGGTCTGCCCGGCGGGCACTCACCACGCAGGTGCTCGCCGAGAGATCTGCCCGGCGGCGCAGCGCGCAGGCGCCGCAGTTGGTCGTCGCTGGTGAGGTCGCGGCGACGCCGGCGTTGGTGGTGCCGGTCGCGCACGACACCGTGCAGGCGCCGGTGATGCACGCGCCGGCGCGCGCGCGCAGGCCCCGCAGTTGTTGTTGTCGCTGGTGAGGTCGCGGCAGACGCCCGAGCAGTTGGTCTGGCCGGTCGCGCAGAGACGTTGCACGCCGCCCGAGCACCGCCGAGGCGCAGGCGCGGCCGCAGGCGCCGCAGTGAGGCGGTCGGTGGCGAGGTCGCGGCAGATGCCCGAGCAGTTGGTGGGCCGGCGCACGAGAGGCGCAGCCGCCGCCCGAGCAGATCTGCCCGGCCGCGCAGGCCGTCCTGCACGAGCGCTGTTGTTGTCGGTGCGAGGTCGCGGCACACGCCCGAGCAGGGTGCCCGCGGCGCAGGTCACGGCGCACGTCCCGCCCAACCGTGCCCGCCGCGGGCCGCAGGCGCCGCAGTTGTTGTTGTCGGTCAGCAGGTCGCGGCAGACGCCGGAGCAGTTGGGTGCCCGACACGCACGACACCGTGCACGTCCCCGCCGAGCACACCGCCCGGCAGGCGCGCGCAGGCGCCGCAGTTGGCGTTGTCGCTGGTGAGGTCGCGGCAGACGCCGGAGCAGTTGGTGGTGCCCGACACGCACGACACGTGCACGTCCGCCGACCGGCCGGTGGCGCAGACCGCCGCAGCCCTGGCGTTGGTCAGCAGGTTGCGCAGGTGCCGAGCAGTCGGTCTGGCCGGCGGCGACGACGCGGTGCCGCCGCGGGCAGATCGCCAGGCGGCCCGGCGCACATGCCGCAGTTGAGGCGTCGTTGGCGAGGTGCGCGGCGCCGAGGTTGGTGAGGCCGTCGCACGACGGCAGGCGCGAGCACGGCCCGACGGGCACACCGTCCCGCACATGCCGAGGTCGGTCTGGTGTCGCGGCGGACGCCCGAGCAGTGGTGAGGCTCAGGACGATGCGGTGCGGCGAGCACAGGCCGAGGGCAGACGTTGCTGCACGTCCCGGCAGCTGTTGTTGTCGTCGCGAGGTCGCGGCCACGCGCAGTTGGTGTCAGGCGCAGCCACCGCGCAGCGCGCCCGGCAGACGGTGCCGCCGCGACCCGGCAGGCGCCGCAGTTGTTGTCGGTCAGCAGGTCGCGGCAGACGCCGGAGCAGGGTGCCCGACCGCACGACCGTGCAGGTGCCGGCCGAGCACCCGCCGGCGCGCGCGCGCCGCGTTGTTGGTGTCGGTCTGGAGGTCGCGGCAGACGGAGCAGTTGGTGGTGCCCGACACGCACGACACCCAGCTCCCGGCCGAGCAGATCTGGCCGGAGCGCACGCCCGCGCAGGCGCCGCAGTTGCCGTTGTCGCTGGTGAGGTCACGGCAGACGCCGGAGCAGTTGGTTCGACACGCACGACACGGCAGGTGCCGGCCGAGCACACCGCCGGTGGCGCAGGCGCGGCCGCAGGCGCCGCAGTTGGCGTTGTCGGTGGTGAGGTCGCGGCAGGTGCCCGAGCACACCGCTGACCGGCGGCGCACGACGCGGTGCAGGCGCCCGCGGTGCAGATCTGGCCGACGGCAGGCCGCGCGCACGTCCTGCAGTTGGCCTCGTCGCTGGTGAGGTCGCGGCAGACGCCCGAGCAGTTGGTGGTGCCGGTCGCGCACGACACCGTGCAGGCGCCGGTGATGCACGCCTGGCCGGCGGGGCAGACGCGCGCGCAGGCCCCGCAGTTGTTGTTGTCGCTGGTGAGGTCGCGGCAGACGCCCGAGCAGTTGGTCTGGCCGGTCGCGCAGGAGACGTTGCACACGCCGCCCGAGCACACCTCGCCCGAGGCGCAGGCGCGGCCGCAGGCGCCGCAGTTGAGGCGGTCGGTGGCGAGGTCGCGGCAGATGCCCGAGCAGTTGGTGGTGCCCGCGGCGCACGAGACGGCGCAGCCGCCGCCCGAGCAGATCTGCCCGGCCGCGCAGGCCGTCCCGCACGAGCCGCAGTTGTTGTTGTCGGTGCGGAGGTCGCGGCACACGCCCGAGCAGTTGGTGGTGCCCGCGGCGCAGGTCACGGCGCACGTCCCGCCCGAGCAGACCGTGCCCGCCGCGCAGGCGCGGCCGCAGGCGCCGCAGTTGTTGTTGTCGGTCAGCAGGTCGCGGCAGACGCCGGAGCAGTTGGTGGTGCCCGACACGCACGACACCGTGCACGTCCCCGCCGAGCACACCTGGCCCGAGGGGCAGGCGCGCGCGCAGGCGCCGCAGTTGGCGTTGTCGCTGGTGAGGTCGCGGCAGACGCCGGAGCAGTTGGTGGTGCCCGACACGCACGACACCGTGCACGTCCCGGCCGAGCACACCTGGCCGGTGGCGCAGACGCGGCCGCAGGCGCCGCAGTTGGCGTTGTCGGTCAGCAGGTTGCGGCAGGTGCCCGAGCAGTCGGTCTGGCCGGCGGCGCACGACGCGGTGCAGGCGCCCGCGGAGCAGATCTGCCCGGAGGGGCAGGCCCGCGCGCACATGCCGCAGTTGAGGCGGTCGTTGGCGAGGTCGCGGCAGGCGCCGGAGCAGTTGGTGAGGCCGGTTCCGCACGACACGGTGCAGGCGCCGCGCGAGCACACCTGGCCCGACGGGCACACCGTCCCGCACATGCCGCAGTTGTTGTTGTCGGTCTGCGTGTCGCGGCAGACGCCGCCGCAGTTGGTGAGGCCCGTCAGGCACGACACCGTGCAGGTGCCCCGCGAGCACACGGTGCCCGAGGGGCAGGCGTTGCCGCACGTCCCGCAGTTGCTGTTGTCGCTCGCGAGGTCGCGGCACACCCCCGTGCAGTTGGTGAGGCCCGTCAGGCACGACACCTGGCACCGGCCGCCGGAGCAGATCGTGCCCGACGCGCAGGTCATCCCGCAGGCGCCGCAGTTGTTGTTGTCGGTCTGGAGGTCGCGGCAGACGCCGCCGCAGTTGTTGAGGCCGGTGCCGCACGACACGGTGCAGGCGCCGCGCGAGCACACCTGGCCCGAGGGGCAGCTCCGGCCGCAGGCGCCGCAGTGGTTGTTGTCGGTCTGCGTGTCGCGGCAGACGCCCGAGCAGTTGGTGAGGCCCGAGCTGCACGACACCGTGCACATGCCGGTGGAGCACACCTGGCCGGCGGGGCAGGCCGTGCCGCACATCCCGCAGTTGGCGAGGTCGGTCTGGAGGTCGCGGCAGACGCCGCCGCAGCTCGTGGTGCCGGCGACGCACGACACGGTGCACGAGCCGCGCGAGCACACCTGGCCCGAGGGGCACGTGACGCCGCAGGCGCCGCAGTTGAGGCGGTCGGTCTGGAGGTCGCGGCAGGTGCCCGAGCAGTCGTCCTGGCCGGCCGGGCAGGAGGTGACGCAGGCGCCCGCGGTGCAGGCCTGGCCCGAGGGGCATGTGCGGCCGCACATGCCGCAGTTGAGGCGGTCGGTCTGGAGGTCGCGGCAGGCGCCCGAGCAGTTGTTGAGGCCCATCCCGCACGACACGGTGCACGCGCTACGCGAGCACACCTGGCCCGAGGGGCAGGCGCGGCCGCAGGCGCCGCAGTGGTTGGTGTCGCTGGTGAGGTCGCGGCACACGCCCATGCAGTTGGTGAGGCCCTCGAGGCACGAGACGTTGCAGGTGCCGCGCGAGCACACGGTGCCCGAGGGGCAGGCGTTGCCGCACATGCCGCAGTTGTTGCCGTCGGTGGCGAGGTCGCGGCAGGTGCCCATGCAGTCGCTGGTGCCCTCGACGCAGCTCACCGCGCAGGACCCGGCGGCGCAGCGCTGGCCGGAGGGGCAGGCCATGCCGCAGGCGCCGCAGTTGTTGACGTCGGTCTGGAGGTCGCGGCAGGTGCCCGAGCAGTTCTCGGTGCCGGCGACGCAGGAGACCTGGCAGCGGCCGGCGGAGCACACCTGGCCCGAGGGGCAGCGCGTGCCGCAGGCGCCGCAGTTGTTGACGTCGGTCTGGTAGTCGCGGCAGGTGCCCGTGCACTCGCTCAGGCCCTCGGCGCAGGTGAGGGTGCACATCCCGCGGGAGCAGAGCTGGCCCGGGGCGCAGCGGGTGCCGCAGGTGCCGCAGTTGGCCACGTCGGTCTGGAGGTCGCGGCAGACGCCGTCGCAGGCGTTGAGCCCCGCGCCGCACGACACGACGCAGCGGCCCATGGTGCAGACCTCGCCCGAGCCGCACTGGTTGCCGCACATCCCGCAGGCCTCGCGGTCGTTGAGCACGTTGCGGCAGATGCCCATGCACTCGGTGAGGCCCGAGCCGCACATCGTCGCGCAGGCCCCGCGCACGCAGAACTGCCCGAGCGGGCAGACGTTGCCGCAGGTGCCGCAGTTGCGCACGTCGTTGGAGGTGTTGGCGCAGAGCTCGCCGCCGCCCTGCGGGGTCATCATCCCCATCGGGTCGGGGCAGCGCGCGAGGAGCTCGTCCTCGCAGCGCACGCGGCACCGGCCGTCCATGCAGGAGTAGCCGTCGACGCAGGCGTTGCCGCACGCGCCGCAGTTCATCCGGTCGTTGGTGAGGTTGGCGCAGTAGCGCCCCGCCCCGCCGTCGGCGCCGCCCGCGCCCGCGCACTCCGTCGCGCCGCCGGTGCACATGAACGTGCACATCCCGTTGGAGCACACCTGGTCGCGCCCGCAGGCGTTGCCGCACGCCCCGCAGTGCTCCCGGCTGGTGGCGAGGGACACGCACGCGAGCCCGCCGCCGGCGCCCGCGCAGAGCGTCTCGCTGGCGACGCAGTCGGGCACGCACGCGCCGTTCTGACAGGCCTCCGCGGCCGAGCACGTGCGCGCGCACGCGCCGCAGTTCTCGCGGTCGCCGCGCGGGTCGACGCAGCGGCCGTTGCACGCGAGCAGCGGCGCCGGACAGCTCACGGCGTCGGGCGCGTCGAAGCCCCCGTCCGCCTGCACCGTGGCGTCGTCCCCTGGAGGGCGCCCTCCCACGACGGCGTCTCCGAGACAGCCCGTCGCGAAGACAGCGGCCAGCGCGGCCGCCAGAGACAAGCATCGAGGGCGGTACATGCGGGATGTTCCTTTCCACTCATGAACGTATCGCCATGCGTAGAAGCCGTACAGCGCAACGTGCGACGGAACGGAGCGAACAACTGCGGCAAATTGCCTCCACGCGCCGCGTCACCCCCAATTGACGAGACTTAAAGAGAGGCACAGTGCCCCGAACACCCGATCGGTTGCTACGCCACGGGTGAGGGAATGGAGCCGCAGACGCCCCCGCTCATTCGCGGCGGCCAACGCTGGACGTCCTCGCGACGGTGTGGGGTGCGCCCTCAGGCCCGCGGGAGTTCGGGCGGCGTGCTCCCGATCTCGCGGTCGAGGGCGCGGGCGGTCTCGGCGGCGTACGCGCGGAGCATCGCGGGGAGCCCCTCGCCCTGCGGCGCGACGTCTTCGCCGGGCACCGCGGGGTTGGCCAGCGTCTCCCAGAACGAGTAGTTGACCGCGAAGCGCAGGTTCACTTCGAACTGCGAGGCGACCTCGCCGCGCGCCGCGCTCTCGGCGTACGTCGCGAGCGCGAACTCGGCGTTGCTCTGCGACTCGCGGCTGCCGAACGACACCACCCCGATCGCGGCCTTGTGGCGCGTCAGGATCGGCACGGCGACGATCCACTGGTGCGGGTACTCGGTGCCGTAGATCGACCGCGCCTCGGAGCTCTCGCGGTAGATGAGCGAGGTCTCCTGCGAGCTGCGGCGGTGCCACGTCGCCGTCTGCGCGAACCGGAAGGCGTGCCCCGCGATGCCCGCGCCGGCCGGGAAGCGCGCGCCCCAGTGCGAGTGGTTGAGCCGCCCGAAGGCCGTCAGCAGCAGCTTCTCCTCCGGGTGCCAGAGCGAGCCCACCATCGTGAGCCCCGCCGCGCTCCCGTCGCCGAACACCTCGACGAGGCCCTCCACCAGCGCCCGCGAGAGCTGCGCGCAGAAGCCCTGCGCCGCGCCCGGCCGCTCGCGCCGCGCCCGCTCGACCACCGTCCGCGCGACCAGCAGCGCCTCCTCGTCGAGGCGGAAGTCCGACCGCTCGCCGAGGCGGTACACGGCGGTGTAGCGGTGCCCGACGAGCGGCGCGTCCACCGCGAGGTCGACCCGACGCGCGTCGCGTCGGACCACCTGCCAGCGGCGCTCGCTCTCCTCGTCGCGGACGCGCTCCCACCACTCGTTGCCGCCGTCGTTGCGCCGCCGGTCGACCACGCCCTTCACCGTGTCGGGGTCGAGCCCGGGGAGCCCCGGCGCGTACTCCACCGCCATCTCGAAGCGGTCGGTGGGGAAATGGATCTCGTGGCCGCGGCACTCGTCCTGCTCGCCGAGCGCGTCGGGCATCCAGTGGACGTCGCGGCGCATCAGCCGGAGCTCCGCCCGGTGGATCGCGTGCGCGTTGGAGATGCGGTACGACCACGACACCTCCTCGGCCTCGACGTCGTTGCTCGCCAGGGTGAAGTGGATCCGCCCGTCGGGGCGCTCCTCGCGGATGACGGGCCAGACGCCCCGGCGGGTCATCGCGGTGCGCTCGGCCTTCACGTTGCCGTGCTGCGGGTGGACGATCGCGAGGGTGGTGCGGCCCTCCGCGCGCAGGTCGCGGAGCTCGACGCGCACCTCGGCGATGCCGTTCTCGTGGATGAAGATGTGGCGGCGGTGGAGGCCCGCGCGGGAGAGCGGGACGGGCCGCGCCGCGGCGTGCGGCAGGAGGTAGAAGCGCGCGGGGCCCGACGGGCGGAAGACCCCGACGTTGCGCCGCTCCCACACCTGCACCGACGCCTGCCCGGGGTGCAGCTGCACGACCGAGAACTGCCGCCCCACCGCGTCGGGACGTTCCTCCGAGCCGGCGCCCACCGACCCCGTGCTCACCACCACGAAGCGGTCGCCGAAGAACTTGTCGAGGATCTCCCCCGCCGCCTCGTGCGTGTGCCCGTGGAAGCCGATGCGGAAGCCCGCGTTGTAGAGCTCGCCCACGTCGAGCAGCGTCAGGTGGTCGGGCCGCCCCGGCTCGCCGGTGAGCCCGTGGTGCCACACCGCGACGAGCAGGAGGTTCTTCGCGTACTCGCGCGCGTGCTCGGCCGCGCGGTTGAGCGCGAGGCGCGAGATGGTCGCGCCGTGCCAGTAGCGGTCGTTGCGGTGGCACGACGAGAAGCCGTAGAAGGCCACGCCCTGCTCGGGGAAGACGTGCGCCGACCAGTGCTCGCCGTCGTCGGGCGCGGTGAGGTCCATCATCCGGTGCGCCCCCTTGAGCGAGTGCTCGTAGAAGCGACCGAGGAAGCCCTGCACCTGGAGGAAGCGCTCGGGGTAGAGCTCCGGTGACACCTCGATCACCTCGACCCGCCCGTCGGGCCGGATCACGTGCCGCGCCCCGGCCCGCTCCGGCGCCCGCTGCAGCGCCGCCAGCAGCCGCGCCGGGTCGGCCCCGGGCCGACGTCGCACGTACTCCTCGAAGGGGATCGCGTCGCCGATGCGCGCCTCCCAGCTCACGTCGTGGTTGCCCGGGACGAAGATCACCCGCTCGCGCTCCTTCTTCTTCAGGAGCTTCAGCAGCGCGTTGCGCGCGAAGTCGATGAGCTCGCCGTACTCCCTCTCGGCCGCCCGCTGCGAGAGGTCGCCCGACACCACGATGAAGTCGAACTGCCGCTCCGCCAGCACCGCGGCGGGGCCGTTCCACACCGTGTCGAGCGTCTCGCCGGGGGTGGTGATGTGCAGGTCGGAGATGTGGAGGATCTGCATGCCTTCGGCCATTCTAGCGCCGCAGCGCCGTCCCGTACGACGCGCGAGGCTCCCCGCGCGGTGGGCGTTGGGTGTACCGTCGGAGCGTTTCGCCGGCGCTTCGGAAAGCGCCCGAACCTGGAGGTATGCCATGTTCCCGAGATTGCGCGAGTGGGTGCTCGCGCTCGCCGCCCTCACCGCCGCCGGCTGTACCGGCGAAGCCGTCGTCGGCGGCCGCCTCGACGCCGGCGCCGACGTCTCCGACCTCGGCCCGCCGCCCTGCGACGGTGCCACGACCCGCTGCGAGGGCGCGTGCGTCGACACCTCCACCAGCGCCGCCCACTGCGGCGCGTGCGGCAACCGCTGCCCGGGCTCCCAGGTGTGCGTGATGGGCCGCTGCGCCGGCGTCTGCGGCGCGGGGCAGAGCGTCTGCGACGGCAACTGCGTCGACCCCCGCACCGACCTCGCCCACTGCGGGATGTGCGGCAACCGCTGCCCCGCCGGCCAGGTGTGCAGCAACGGCGCGTGCGGCGTCACCTGCGGCGCCGGCCTCGCCCTCTGCGGCGGCGCGCCCGACGGCGGCGCCTCCGATGCGGGCGGCCCCGCCTACTGCGCCGACACTCAGGTCGACCGGCTCAACTGCGGCGCCTGCGGCAACGCCTGCCCGATGGGCCAGGTGTGCCTCAACCGCGCGTGCCGCGTGGAGTGCGTGGCGGGCACCACCCCCTGCGACGGACGCTGCGTCGACGTCACCAGCGACCGCGCCAACTGCGGCGGCTGCGGCACCGTCTGCCCGTCGGGCCAGGTGTGCTCGGGCGGCGCCTGCCGCGCCTCCTGCGGGGCAGGCTTCACCGAGTGCTCCGGCACCTGCCGCGACCTCCAGAGCGACCTCGCCAACTGCGGCATGTGCGGGACGGCCTGCGCGCCCGGACAGGTCTGCTCCGCCGGCACCTGCCAGGTGTCGTGCGCGACGGGCCTCACCAACTGCTCGGGCACCTGCCGCGACCCCCAGACCGACCGCGCCAACTGCGGCATGTGCGCCAACGCCTGCGCGCCCGGCCAGGTGTGCTCCGCGGGCATGTGCCAGGTGTCGTGCGGTGGCGGCACCACCGACTGCTCGGGGACGTGCCGCGACCTCCAGACGGACCTCGCCAACTGCGGGATGTGCGGCCGCGCCTGCTCCGCTGGGCAGGTGTGCTCGCGGGGCATGTGCGTGGTGTCGTGCGGCGCCGGGCTCACCGACTGCTCGGGCACCTGCCGCGACACCGACACCGACCGCGCCAACTGCGGCGCCTGCGGCAACCGCTGCACCGCCGGGCAGGTGTGCACCGAGGGGCGCTGCGCGATCTCGTGCGTCGCGGGCACCACCGAGTGCTCCGGCGTCTGCCGCGACCTCCAGAGCGACCTCGCCAACTGCGGGACGTGCGGGTCGGCCTGCGCCGCCGGGCAGGTGTGCTCGCGGGGCGTGTGCGTGGTGTCGTGCGGCGCGGGCCTCACCAACTGCTCGGGCACCTGCCGCGACACCGAGACCGACCTCAACCACTGCGGGATGTGCGGGCGGGCCTGCGCCTCGGGCCAGGTGTGCTCCGGCGGCGTGTGCCGCGTGTCGTGCGTCGCGGGCCTCACCGACTGCTCGGGCGTCTGCCGCGACCTCGACAACGACCGAGCCCACTGCGGGATGTGCGGGCGGGCCTGCGCCGCCGGCCAGGTGTGCTCGCGCGGCACCTGCGTGGTGTCGTGCGGCGGCGGCACCACCGACTGCGGCGGCGTCTGCCGCGACCTCACCACCGACAACAACAACTGCGGCCGCTGCGGCACCGAGTGCCCCGCGGGCCAGGTGTGCTCGACGGGCGCGTGCCGGGTGTCGTGCGGGTCGGGGCTCTCCGCCTGCGACGGCGTCTGCCGCGACCTCACCACCGACAACGCCAACTGCGGCGCGTGCGGGATGCGCTGCGCCGCCGGCGAGACGTGCGCCGGCGGGCGCTGCGCGGTGTCGTGCGGCGCGGGGCTCACCAACTGCTCGGGCTCCTGCCGCGACACCCAGACCGACCGCGCCCACTGCGGCGCGTGCGGGATGGCCTGCGCGGCCGGCGAGGTCTGCGCCATGGGGCGCTGCGTGCTCTCCTGCGCGACCGGCCAGACGGCCTGCGCGGGCGCCTGCCGCGACCTGATGACCGACCTCGCCCACTGCGGGATGTGCGGGCGGGCCTGCGCCTCGGGCCAGGTGTGCTCCGGCGGCTCGTGCACCGCGTCGTGCGGCGCGAGCCAGACCAACTGCAGCGGGAGCTGCGTCAACCTGCTCAACGACGGCAACCACTGCGGCCGCTGCGGCAACGCCTGCGGCGCGAGCCAGGCCTGCGTCGCCGGCACCTGCCGCCTCGTCTGCGCGACCGGCGAGACCGTGTGCGCCAGCGCCTGCGTCGACGTCTCCAACGACGTCGCCAACTGCGGCCGCTGCGGCAACGCCTGCCCCGCCGGCACCAGCGGGACACCCGCCTGCGTGATGTCGTCGTGCACCCTCACCTGCAACGCCGGCTTCACCCTCTGCGGCGGCCGCTGCCTCGACACCCGCACCGACGCCTCCAACTGCGGCGCCTGCGGCAACGCCTGCCCCGCGGGATCGCCCTGCGTGTCGGGGGGCTGCACGCGCTTCCCGAGCACCGGCGCCGAGGGGGCCTTCAACCCGGCCACCGACACCGTGCTCACGCCCGGCGTCCACAACTTCACCACCATCAACGTGCCGTCGGGCGTGCGCGTCACGACCAGCGGCACGGGCGTCCTCGACCTGCGCGCGACCGGCGCGGTGACCATCGCGGGCACCGTCGACGTGTCGGGCGCCGGCGGCGCGCAGCACACCGACTGCCTCGACAACGCGTCCGGCTCGGGCGGCGGCGACACGGGCAACCCTCGCGGTGGCCACCGACGGCGACCGCTGCACGGTGGGCCTGCGCTGCGGCGGCACCGGCGGCGCGGGCGGACTCACCACGGCGGGCTACGCGGGCGCGACGCCGGCGGGCTCGGTCTCCGGCCGCGGCGGCGCGGCGGGCGGCGGCGGCGGCGGCGGCTACTCCGACGGCGGCGGCGGCGGCGGCGGCGGCGGCCCGCGGGCGGCGGCGGCGGCGCGGCGTACGGCAACATCGGCCCCGGCGGCGCGGGCGGCGGGCCTGGCGGCGGCGCGGGCGGCGCGGCGGGCGGCGGCGGCCCCAACCGCGGCGGCGCGGGCGGCAGCGCGGGCGTGCCGGCGTACAACGGCGCCGCGGGCACCGACGCGATCGTGCGCGGGAGCTACTCGCCCTTCCGGCGGCGGCGGCGGCGGCGGCTCGATCGGCGCCGCGGCCGCGACCGACCTCGCGGTGGCCACCACCTTCGCGCCCGGCTCGGGCGGCGGCGGCGGCGGCGGCGACGAGGGGACCGGCGGCGGCGGCGGCGGCGGCGCCCTGCGCGTCGCGTCGCACGTGTCGGTCACCCTCGCGGCGACGGCGCGCGTCCTCGCCAACGGCGGCAGCGCGCAGCGGGCCGCCTGCGTCGGCGGCGGCGGCGGCGGCGGTTCGGGCGGAGTGGTGTTCCTCTACGCGCCGACGGTCGACGTGGCGACGGGGGCGACCGTGAGCGCCGTCGGCGGCACCGGCGGCACGGGCGCGACCATCTACTCCAACACCCCCGGCGGCGCGGGCGGGCTCGGGCGCATCCGCATCACGTCGACGGCCGCCACGTGCAGGCTCAACGGCGCGTTCAACCCGCCGCTCGCCTCGGGCTGCACCACCACGCCCGGCGCCGGCACCGCGGGCCGCGCGTACATCGCCAGCTTCCCCGACTGACCCTCCAGCGAGCTGCCGACGCCTGCTGCCCCAACTGCAGACGACGGCAGCTCGCGCCCCCTTTCCCTACCGCCGCCCCGGCGCGTCGTCGAGCGCGCAGCGCTGCGGCAGCGTGAGCCTGCCCGCCCACGCGCGCCCTTCGAAGCGCCCGCCCTCGGCCGCCACGAGCACCACCGAGCGAACCTTCGTCCGCCCGCGCTCGGCCTCGTCGTCCTCTGGCTCCTCCCGCGGCTCGCCGCCGCCGAAGCCCGCGAGGCACGTCGCGCCGTTCGCCACGTGGAGCACCGCCTCCGCCGCCCACTCGCCGCCCTCCACGAACCACCCCTCGCCCCGCGCCAGCGGGATGTCGTACGGAACGCGCGCCTCGCCCTCGTGGGCCGCGCCCGGCGCGCACGCGGCGAAGCTCTCGCGCGCCTCCACGGGCGACGCGTCGGGCGCTGCGTCGAGCGCGGTGAAATGCATCACGTCGCCCCGTGCCCGCACCCACAGCCCGACGCGCCCGCCGAACGAACCCGCGGCCGCGCGCGACGGCAGGTCGGCGAGCGCGTAGGTTCGCGCGGCGCGGCGGACGCCCTGCGCGCTGAGGTCGATGAGCGTCACCAAGCCGACGCCTCCGCGCACCTCGTCGACGCGGACCACCCACCCGTCGTCCATCGCCACCAGCGAGGCCGCGCCGGGGTTGGCGAGGCGCAGGTCGAGCGGCGTGAGCACGCCGGGCAGCGCGAGCGCGTACAAGCACGAGCCCGCCGCGCAGCGCTCGAGCAGCGCGCCGGGACGCGACGCGTGGGGCGCGCCGAGCGCGTGCGCGACGCCCGCGCCGGGCCAGCGGACCGTCGCCGCGCCGCGGAGGGTGGCGCCCTCCCAGGTGAGGTTCACGACCTCCCCGGAGGTGACCGCGCGCACCGCGTAGCCCGTGTAGGCCGCGCCGTGGTCGAGCTCGGGCCCCGGCGCGTTGGGGCCGCCGGGCGAGCAGCGGATCCACGGGCGCTCGCCGCGCGGCGGGTCGGCCGGCGTCACCGAAGGGCGCGTCAGGATCGGGGGCTCCCCCCGCGCGACCGTGGAGAGCGCGAGGTTGGCGCCGAGCCTGCACCACGGCCCCGCGCAGAAGAACGCGCCCTCGTACGCCACCGCGTGCCCCCGCGCGTCGCCGACCACCGGCGAAGGAAGCGGGCGGAAGGGGCCGCCTCGCTCGCTCACCGCCAGCACCGAGGCGTCGGGGCCCACCACGACCGCGCTCCCCTCCGTGAACGCGCCGCGCGAGGCGCCCGCGGGCACGTCCGAGCGACGCCATTCGAAGCCGTCGCCCCGCCACACGCCGCGCACCAGCGCGCGGATGCGGTCGGCGGCGGGGTCGAGGTCCCACGCGACGACGTCGGGGCCGTCGAAGGCGATCGTCCGCGCGCTCTCGGGCGTCAGCGGGAGGACCACGCGGCGCAGCGATCCGTCGCGCAGCACGACGGCCTCGGTCGACTCGCCGCGCGTGGCCTCCGCGTCGACCACCACGGCCGTGCCGCCGCCCATCGCGACCGGGCGCACCGCGAAGGGGGCGCGGTGCTCCGTCGGCACGCCGACGTCGTCGTACGAACAGAGCAGCCGCGGGTCGGCCACGGGGCGCTGCGCGCACGGCGCCGCCACCACCCACCGGCGCGAGCTGGCGTCGAACGCGAAGGCCCCCATGGGCTCCGCACGGAGCTCGTCGCGCAGCGTCGCCCACTGGCCCCCGCGCAGCGCGAAGGCCGCCACCGCCCAGCCGCCGTGCCTGCACACCGCGCGGAGCCCGTCGGCCGCGCGCACCAGGGCGCAGTCGTCGCCCGGCGCCGCCACGCGCGAGCGCTCGGCGCCCGTCCGCGGGTCGAGCGTCACCACCGCGCCCTCACGGAACACCGCCACCGTCCCGTCGGGGTTGGCCACCGCCTGGCCGAGGTGCGCAGGGATCGGCGGCCCCCCGGCCCCCACGCCCGCGAGCGCCGTGGTGACGCGCGCGTCGGGCGCGCTCCGGGCGGCAGGCGAGGGCGCGTCGCTCGCGGGGGTGAGGGCCCCGTCGCGCCAGCGCAGCGCGCCTTCGGTGGTTCGAACGAACGCGTCGTCGCCGTCGACGTCGACCGAGAGCGCGACGCCCGCGGGGAGCGCCACCGCCGCGAAGCTCTGCCCGCCGTCGCGCGACGCGACGAGGGCGCCGGGCTCCACCACCGCGAGCGCATCGCGCGCAGAAACGAACGCGCCGCTGATGACGCGCGCGAGCGGGAGGCGCCGCGGGGGGCTCGTCCCGTCGGTGGCCCAGGCGCGGCGGTCGAGGTCGACGACGAAGAGGGCCCCGTTGGAGCGCGGGTTCACCGCGGCCGTCCCCTCGCCCGCGGGAGGCGCAGCGCGGCCCTCGACGGCGCCGGCCACCGCGAGCGGCCCGGTGAAGCTCGGCGCGCGGTACACCGTCCCGTCCTCGGCCGCGAAGAGCCACGCGCCGCCGTCGAGTCGCGCGGCGGCGACGAGCGCGGACGCGGGCCATGGCGCGGCGGCGGCCCGGTCTCCCTCGACACGCACCGCGCCGCGCACGAAGCGCTCGGCGTCGACGCGGAAGGCGAGGCCGCCGGCCGGGGTGGCGTACCAGGCGCCGTGGGAGGCCGAGGCGGTGGGTCGCGCGGCGCGGCGGTGGCGACGGCGACAGGCGGGCGCGGCGAGCGAGAGGGCGGCGAGCGCGAGGAGGGCGGCGGGGCGGCGGGGGGTCACGGCGACCGGGAGGATACCGTCGGCGGGCGCGAACTCGACCCCCGAAGGCGCGGCCACGATCGACGATTGCATCGGGCGCTGGGGCTTGTACCGTAGCGCCCCATGCGACGGTTCGAGTTCATCGAGGGGACGAGTTCGAAGTTCTGGGAGGCCGACGTCTCCGGGACGAGCTTCGTGGTGGCGTACGGCCGCGTCGGCACCGCGGGGCAGCGCAAGGAGAAGGCCTTCGCGAGCGCCGACCTCGCCCAGCGCGAGATGGACCGCAAAGTCGCCGAGAAGCTCCGCGAGGGCTACATCGAGCTCACCGGCGCCGCCACCGCGCCGAAGCCCGCCGCGAAGCCCGCGCTGCCGCCGCGCTTCCGCCCGGTGAAGCCCACGCCCGCGGCGCTCGCCGAGGCCGCCGCGGCGCTCGCAACGCTCGAGGCCGAGCTCGGCGGCCGGAGCTGGCGCGTCGACCGGGCCGCCCGCGCTGCCGCCCGCGCGCTCGACCGCGTGGCCGGCGTCGACCCGCGCGACCACGCCCCCCTCGCCCCCACCTTCGATGCGCTGATGGCCTCGGTCACGGCCCCGCGCGGCGCGCGTCGTCTCCCGCTCCGCCTCGCGCTCGTGCTCCTCGCGCGCTGCCACGCCGACGCCTGGCAGCGCGCGGTCGACGGCTGGCGCGCGGCCCCCGACGACGCCCCGGCCGCACCCGCGGCGCGCGCCCTCGCCCACCTGCGCGACGCCCTCGACGACCGCGAGCTCTCCCTCCGCGCCGGCGCGCTCCTCGGCGACCGCCCCGACGCCGGCGGCGGTCCCGAAGCCGCGTGGGCGAAGCGCTGGTCGGCGATCCACACGGCCGTGGAGCAGCGCGCGGCCGAGCGGGGCGGCGGGCTGAAAGCACTCCTCGCCGCGGCCGCGACCGCAGGCGACCCCCACCTCGCGCGCCGCGTCGCGCGGATGAGTGCGTAGTCTTACCCTTGCACCGCGGCGCCGTCGGTGACTTCTCTTCGGGCGGGGCAAGCCCCGCCCCTACCTCGCCAGCTGCCCCGCCCCTACCTCGCCAGCTGCCCCGCCCCTACCTCGCCAGCTGCCCCGCCCCTACCTCGCCAGCTGCCCCGCCCCTACCTCGCCAGCTGCCCCCGACGCAGGGCGGGGGCACAGCCGTAGGGGCGGGGCTTGCCCCGCCCGAAAGGCAATTCGCGAGCGGCCCGAGGCCACATCGGGATCACAGCTCGAGCCGATAGCCCCCGACGACATCCACCGCGTGCGTGTACGTGACGGGCCCGTAGCTCACGCGCGTGGTCCCGTAGGCGTACCCGAGCTCCACGAAGAACGCCCCGGGCCCGAGCCTCACGCGCACGCCGAGGAGCCCGCGCAGCGCGAAGCGGATGTCCTCGCGGTCGTCGGGCACGTAGCCCGCGCCGGTCCGCGACGTCGACGCGGGGGGGCGGCCCGTCGGGTCCATCCCGACCGCGGGCGAGCTCGGCGGCGGCGGCGGAGGCGGTGGTGGCGGCGGCGCCGGCGCGGAGGGGCTGCGCGGGAGCGGGACGGCGAAGGGGTCGGGCTCGCGCGTTTCGAACACCACCTCGGGGACGAAGGTCACGTACGGCTGGACGCGCCACGCCGCGGGCCCGATGCGCCACGACACCGGGACGCCCACGCGGACGAAGCGCCTCGCGACGCGCGCTTCGAAGCGCCCGCCCGGCGCGAGCGAGAGGCACGGCGCGTCGGGCGCGACGGCGTCGGCGGTTCCCCCGGCGTGGGCGGGCGAGCACGGGAGCGTCGCGCGGACGGTGATGTCCTGCGCCGACCAGGCCACGCGGACGCCCGCGGCGATCGCGCTCCGTTCGAGGTCGATGCGGGCCATCGCGTCGACGCCGGCCACGTAGCCCGTCCCCGCGTGCAGCGACGCCCCCGCCCCACCGAACGCCCCGAGCTCGATCGCCCACCGCCGCGGCGCCCGCGCCGCCGCCTCGGCCCGCGCGTGGGTCTCCTCCGCGCGGCGGGCGAGCGCGTCGATGGACGGGTCCGCGGAGGCGGGCGGCTCGGCGGGTTGCGCAACTGCGACCGTGGGTAGAGCGAGCGCCGCGACGCACGCCGCGGTGACGACGTTCTCGCGCCGCGTCAGGGTGTGCACCGGACCACCTCCGTGACAGCGGCACCACCGTCTGTCCCGCCGACGAGAAATACCTCCGTCCCGATGCGCGTGAGCGCCGCACCGCGACGGGTGGTCGCGAGGTTGCCCGCCGCGCAAGCGAACGGACCCGCGGCGCCCCACACGTCGAGCGGCGCACGACACACCGCCTCGGCCCCCGCCCCGACGCCGCCGAAGGTGAACACCGACGCGCGCGTCACCGTCGCCAACCCCCCCGCGCGCGGGGCCGCCGCGAACGAGCGCCACCCGACGAGCGCCGCCCCCTCCGTGACGAGCGCAGACTCGAAGGGCGCGGGGTTCCCCTCGGCGTCACGCCCGCCGACGAGGAGGAGCTGCGACGCCCAGAGCGCCCACGGCGCGTCGGCCTGCGTGACCGCGAGCGCGGTGAGTTCGTCCTGGGGGCGAACCATCCGGTGTGCGTCGAGCGCGAAGGGCCCCGGCTCGTTGCGTTCGACGCTCCATTCACTGCGTTCGATGTCGTCGCGGAGGGCGTCGCTGCGGCCGCCAGCCACCACCAGCAACCACCGATCGTCCGTACCCCTAACCATCGCCGCCGCAGCCCCTGTCCGCGCCGCGAGGAGCCGCGCGCCGACCGCCTGCCAGGGCCCGACGCTCCCCGGGTCGAGCGGCCGCGCGTTCGCGTCCGCGCCGGTCGGGAACGCCGCCCCGTCGTCGACCCAGCCCGCAGCGTCGACGCTCGTCACCGCGACGAGGTCACGCGCGTCGCCGTCCGCCGTCGCCGAGCGGAACACCCGGTACCGAACCGCCCCCGCCACTGGCGCCCAGCGCAGCGCCACCGCGCAACGCCCCTCGCAGCGCGCCGCCACCGGCACGCTCGCGACTGACTCCGCCGACGTCGTCGTGCCCGTCACCGCGGCGACCCGGTAGAGCCACACGCCCGGCGCGAGCCCACCCGAAGCCACCGAGCGCGCCTCCGCCTGCACCGTCGGGCGCGGCGCGGTGTCGAGGATCGCCGCGCGCCACACCGTGTCCACCGCGAGCCCGTTGGTCCCGTTGCCGCCGACGACGTAGACGAAGCCACCGTGGGCGAAGGCCGCGTGCGTGACGCCGGTGCGGGGCGCCGGGAGCCGCTCGCGCTGGACGCGCCAGGGCCCGAGCCCTCCGTCGGCCTCGACGCTGGCGAGCTCGACGTCGTCGCGCGCGGGCGTGCCGGGCCCGCCGTCGCCGCCGATCGCGAGGAGGTGGCGCGCGCCGTCCACGGTCTCGTAGGCCACCACGCCGTGCCCCCGCCGCGCCGCCGTGAGCGCGGGCACGCCGTCGGCCGCGCAGAACGACGCGCGGTCGCCCACGTGGACGCCGCCCCCGTCGCCGAACGAGCCGTCGGCGTTGGTTACCCGGACGGGCCACGTTCCCGCGGCGAGGAGCGGCGTCTCCAGGCTCGCCACGGCGAGGTTCGGCGACCAGCGGACGCGCGTCGCGGGGAGGTCCTCCGCAGGGAAGCGGAGCGAGACCCGCGGTTCGACGAAGCCCTCGCCGAACACCGCGAACGTCAGCCGCGCGCCCGACACCGGCGCGGGAATCACCGCGTCGACGCGCGGCACGCGGGCCGCCACACGGAGCGCGTCGGCGACGATCACGCCTGCCCCTCCGTCACCGCCGACCGAGAGCCCGTAGGCGCCCACCGCGAGCGAGGTCGGGACGTCGAAGGCCACGCGCCCGGCGGCGAGCGCGATCGGCGCGACCTCGAACGACGTCCCCTCGCGGTGGAGTCGCAACCGCGGCGGGGCCGTCCACCCGACGCCGGTGACGACGACGCGCGTCGGTCGCCCGCGCTCGACGATGGAGGGAACGACGCGAGAGACGGTGAGCCCGCGCGCGGGAACTACGGTCACCACCGCAGGACGGGTCGCGCGGCAGCGGCCCTCGCTGGCTTCGAGCGTGTACGGGCCGCCCGGCATCGCGCCCGCGACCGTGGCGACGACAGTGTCGGCGTCGAGCGGCGTCACCTCGGTGAGCAGGAGCGCCGCCCGGCCCGGGCCCGCCTCGACCAGCGAAAACGCCCCGAACGAAGCCGCGCGCGGGCCCTCGATGCGCACGCGCCCCGGGGCGACCTGGGAGACCGTGGCGGGCGTGGTGGCGTCGATCGACGCGTCGCCTTGCGGTGACCAGGCGAAGGTCGCGCTGCCCCCCACGCAACCGTCGCCGCCGTTCCATCCGAGGTCGTGCGCGCCCTCCGCGAACCCGGCGGGCAGCGCCACGCGGAGCACCCGATCGGAGCCGCGGACGATCCGCTCGGGCGGCACGGGGGCACCGTCGAGGGTGAGGGCGAGGTCTTCGCGGAGGTTCTCGCCGAGCGCGACCGCGACGGGTTCGGCGTCGGCGCAGGCGCGGAGCGCGAACACCCGCTCGATGCGAGCGGGCGCGTCGACCCGGAGGCTCCGCCGCGGTGGCGCGCAGGCGTCGTCGGGCCCCACCGCGATGTCCAGCGACACGCCGGTCGAGACGCCCGCGGGGACCGTGACCCACAGCGCGTCGTCCCCCGCCCGGTCGGCGCGCGCCGCGAGGCCGCCCACCGTCACCTCCCGCACCGCGCCGAGGCCCACGCCCCGCAGCGTGACCGTCGCGGGGTCATCGCCGAGGCACACGCGCGCCGGCGTCACGGAGTCGAAGCCCACCGCGGGCGCTGACGACACCATCACGCTCGCTCCCGTGCCGCACGCCGCGGTCGACGCCACGCGGAGCTCGCGCGGCCCGGCCGTTCGCACCCACGCCTCGTCGACGTCGAACTCCGCCACGAGCGCCCCGGCCCCGTCGGCGGTCACGTCGCGCGCGACCGCGCCCCCGATGGTGACGCGCGGCGCGCCGAAGAGGTTCGCCCCCCGAACGAGCACCGCCAGGGGGCCCTGGGCGCAGGCGCGCGGCGCGACGATCGAGTCGACGCGCGGCGGCTCCACGGGCGTCCCCGGCGGCAGCGAGAGCGCGACCGTCCCCGCCTCGTTGCGCGCGCAGAGGCCACGCGCGTCGCGATCGCTCCCGGCCGGGCACACCGGGGAGACCGCCGCGGTGCAGCCACCGCGCGAGCGGACGACCACCGGGTACGGCGACACGCCCCGCAGGCGGACGGCGGACACGGTGAGGGTCGCGCGGCGGAAGGTTCCGTCGCCGGCGGGCTGGTCGAGGGCGACGCGGTCGGGCGCAACGAGCGCTTCGCCGAGCGTGAACGGGTCGCCCTCGCGGAGCTGCTCACCGCGCACCGCCACCGTCACGGTCCCGTCGGCGCAGCGGTCCGCCCCCTCCACGGCGGTGAGCGCCGGGCTCGGCACCACCTCGAACGCGTCGGGGAGCGTCGCCTCGCACCCGCGCGGCCAGGCGGCGAGCGGGTCGGTGGCCGTGAGGTTGCGCTCCCCGTCGTGGGAGATGATTCGCACCCCGTACCGTCCGAGCGCCAGTCCCGCGGGCGCATCGAATTCCAAAGCCTCCCCCGATGGTACGGACACCGAAGCTTCTGGCACCGCGACGGGGGCGGCGCCCGCGCGGATGAGGGCGACGGTGACCGCCCCGGCCCGGAAGCCCCGCCCGCTCAACCGCAGGCGCGAGCCTCCCCCCGCGCACGCGGCGGCCGGGCCCGGCGCGACGCCCAACGTGGCGACGGCGGTGACCGCGGGCGGCGCGACGACGTGGAGGGCGCCGCGCGCCGTGGCGGCGAGCTGGTCGTTGGTGCGAACAAGAACGGTGTAGTCGCCGGGCGCGAGCGGACGACCGCCGTCGGTCGTGCCGGTGACCCAGAGCGCCATCTCACCGGGCGTGGCGAGCTCGACGCTGCGCAAGGGGATCTCCCGGCCCGCAGCGGAGAGGAGCGACACCGCGGGGATCGCCGCCGTGACCCCGTCGAGCGAGGCGCGGGCCGCGAGCGAGAACCCGACGGTGCCCGCAGGCCGCAGCACCACGCGCGTCTGCCGCGCCGCGTTGGGCGCGTCGCCCGCGTTGCAGGCGAACGACGGCGACACGGCGGGGTCGAGCGCGAAGGGCGGCGTGGGGACGGGGACGTCGCAAGCCCCCAGCGCGCACACGAGGCCCCCCGCCAACAGGCCGCACGGGAGCTGCGCGCTCGGGCTCATCGATCCATGAGCGTATCGTCCCGGGAGAATCCGTGTGCAATTGCGCGCACAGCGCGTCGAATTTCGCGGCGCCGGCGGGGGTCGGGGGCTACGAGGCGGAGGCGGTCTCGGTCGGCGCGGCCGGCGGCGCGGCGTCGTCGACGACGGTGGCGGGCGCATCAGGCGACCCGTCGACGCGTGTGGGCGGCGTCGGGGGCACGGCGGGCCCACCCACCACCGTGACCGCGGGGGCCGGCGCGCCGCGGAGCCCGTCCATCACCTCGGCGGCTCGCCCGACGGCGGCCTCGTGGAGCCCCCTGGCCCGCGCGACGGCGGCCTCACGGAGCTCGTCACCGTAGGCCACCGCTCCCTCGCGGACGGCCTCGCCCTTGTTCTTCGTGTCGCTCATGGCAGCGCTTTCCTCCTTCGCGCCGTCGTGTATAGCACCGACCGCGATGATCCACGTCGAGACCTTCCCCGTCCCCCCGCTCGGCTGCAACTGCTCGGTGCTCCGCGACGACGAGAGCCGCGAGGCGATCGTGATCGACCCGGGCGGCGACGCGCCGGGCATCCTCGCGCGGCTCCGCGCGCACGGGCTGACGGTGAAGGCCATCGTCCACACGCACACGCACATCGACCATGTCGGCGCCACCGCGGCCGTCCAGCGCGACACCGGCGCGCCCGCGCGCATCCACGAGGGCGACCTCTTCCTCTACGAGATGCTCCCGGTGCAGGGGCAGCTCCTGGGGATGCGCGCGCCGCCCTCCGCCGAGCTCGACGCCTTCCTGAAGGACGGCGACGAGCTCAAAGCAGGGGCGCTCTCGCTCGAGGTGATCCACACGCCGGGCCACACGCCAGGGAGCGTCTGCTTCCGCTGCCGCGCGAACGACCAGGAGATGCTCTTCTCGGGCGACACGCTCTTCGCCGGGAGCGTCGGGCGCACCGACCTCTGGGGCGGCGATCACGACCTGCTGGTGAAGTCGATCCGGGGGCGCCTCTTCACGCTCCCGGAGGAGACGGTGGTCATCACCGGGCACGACCGCCCGACCACCATCGCCCGCGAGCGTCGGGGCAACCCCTTCGTCCGCCCCTGAGGGCCGCCTCTCCCCTCCGGCGTGGCGGGCCGCCACAGCGAATCCTCGCGCCGCCTCGCGCGTACCTCCTTCGAATGCAGCGGAAACTCCTCCACGCCGTGATCGTCGCCGTCCTCGGGGCGGGCGCCGGGCTCCGCGACGCGCTCGGGCAGGCGCGCCCCCATCGCCCGCACGCCGCGCGACACCCTCTGCGCGCGCGGGCCCACGCCGCGGGCGACGATCCACGCGCCGCGGCCGCTGCGGTCACCGCCTCCGGCCTCGCCGCCCTCGACGCCGCGCGGGTGCACGCCGCCCCCGGCGCCCGACGCGTGCTCGACGCGGCCCGCGCGATGATCACGGGCGGGGTCGTCGTCCGCGGCTCCTGCTACACCTGGCTCCGGGCGGTGTACGCGCGGGCGACGGGCCGCCACCAGGTCGTCTACGCGGGCAGCCCCCGCCCCCGCTTCGCCCGCTTCGAACTGCTGCGGCCGGGCGACTGGGTGTTCTTCATCAACCACTCGTACCGCAACAACACGCACAGCGCGATCTTCGTCGGGTGGGCAGACCCGCGCGCGCACGTCGCCCTGATGGCCAGCTACGTCGGCGGCAACCGGACGGCGCCGGGGCGCTTCAGCACGTACGCGCTCACCAACGTCTACCAGGTCGTCCGCATGGCCGACGACGTGGACGCGCCGGCCCCGACCCGTCGGCACCACGATGGCGCGTGATCCGGGCGCCCGGCACGGTCCACGAGGCGCGCTGCGGACCTGCGACTCCGCGATGCACGCGCGCACCCTTTGACCCGCCCGCAAGCGCGTTTCGCGACGTAGAGGCGTGGTGGCCCCCCGCTTGCTTCACGTCGTCGCGCCCCCGGCCGCGCCGCCGCGAGGCTTTCTTCAAGGGAGAACGGCGATGAGAAATCCACCCCACGGGGCGCTCTGGCTCCTCGCGATCATGGCCTGCGGCCCGACGGACCCGACGGCGGGCGCTCCACGAGACCCGGACGGGGGCCCCGGGGTCTGCTGCCCGATCGACAGCGGCACCTGCGACGGCTTCCGCGCTGGGGGCTGGGCCCCGTCGCTCGCGCAGTGCACGCAGACCGTCGACGCGGCGCCGCCCGTTCGTACGGTGATCGACGAGCACGGGTGCCCGCGCCTCATCGCCGAGGGGAGCTGCCTCGACCGGAGCGACGCGGGCGCCGATCGCTGACGGCGGCGCGGCGCTTCGACGCCCGCCGCCAACGCGGGGAGCATCACGGCGCGCGCGCGAAGCCCGTCCCCGTCCACCGCCACGTCGCGCGGCGGGCGCCGTCCCAGGGGAGGAGCAGCGCTTCGAAGCCCTGCGCGGGCGCGTCGTGGAAAGGGTACGTCTCGCGCGTCCAGCCCGCGGCGTTGCCCACCTCGACGGTGATCTCGCTGCCTCGATGCCCGCGCGGCAGCACGACGCGGTTGACGACGGCGTCGCCGCCGACGCGCCGGGCGACCTCGGCGGCGAACACCCGCCCGCGGTGCGCGGCGTCGAAGGAGTACGCGAACACCATGTCGCGCCGCGACGTGAGCGGCGCCCCGCGGACCTGCACGGTGACGGCGCGTCGCACGGTGACGACCGCCTCCACCTTGCCGTCGTCGGTGACGTCGGCCGCGCGGAGGGAGACCACCTCGTCGCCGTCGTTCATGGCGAGGCCGACGCTGGAGTACGCGCGGCCCTGCTGGTAGCGCGGCCCGACGAGCACCAGCGTCCGCCCGAACACGAAGAACTGCTCGGGCGTCGCGTCCTCCGCGGCGTCGCCGGTGGCGCGGTGCGACGGGCGCGCGTCGGCCGGGAGGCGCTCGCGCTGGCGGAAGAGCGCGAGCACGCCGGCGACGTCGGGACCGGCCTCGGCGGGTTCGTTGGGCTCGTCCGGCGCGGAGGGCGCGGCGACGGCGGTGGCAGTGGTGGCGGAGGCGGCGCGTTGGGCGGCGGGGTTGGGGTCCGATCGTTCGAGCACGAACGATCGGGCCGACTCGTCCCAGCGGTAGGTCTGCGCGCGGATCGGACCCCAGGGGGTGACCGGCGGGTCGACGCCGGCCTCGGTGGACTCGGGCCAGGTACTCGCGTCGAAGCCGCGCTGCTCGGTGACGGCGAAGATGACGCGGGTGCCCGACCACGACGGCGCGTTGGCGACGCGGCGCTCGCCCTGGGCGCGGGCGGTCTCACGGGCGAAGACGCGCTGGAAGCCGCCCGACGCGTCGAGGGTGTACACGTGGACGAGCTCGCGCTCGAAGGCCCCGGACGGCGCGCGGAGGGTGACCACCACGTCGGCGCGGCGGTCGCCCGTCACGTCCCGCAGCATCGCCCCCGTCACCTGCCCCGACGGAAACTCCAGGAACGTGTAGTTGGTGCCCCCCGCGATGTCGCGGCCGAAGGCGAGGAGGTGGCGGGTGAAGGCCACGAAGCGCTCGGGCGCGCTCGTCCCCACCGCGTCGGCGCTGCGGTCGAACACCGGCGCGTCGGTGACGTTGCGCTCGCGGCGGAAGCGCGCGAGCTGGTCGGCCGACTGCGCGGCGACCGTGGCCGAGGCCGCGACCGTGGGCGGGAGCTCCTGCGGCCGCCGCACGTCACCCGTCCCGCTGGCGAGGGTCGACGCGCCGCCGCGGTCGGCGTCGTCGTAGGCGAGGCGCATGCGGGCGGAGCCGAGGTTCTCGCGCAGGCCCGGCAGCGCGGCGAAGGGGATGCGGGCCTCGACGGTGAAGCCCGACGCGCCCACGAGCGGCGCCTCCACCACCTGCGCCCCCGGCAGCGCCCGAACGCGCGGCACGCGGTACTGCACCGCGCCCGCGAACGACCCGGGCTCGCCGGGCATCACCGCCACCTCCCACGCCGTCCAGAGGCGCCCGTTGGGGAAGGCGATCGTGAGCACGAGCGCGTCCTCGCCGGGGCGGTGCGCGCGCGTGCGGACCACCTGGTCGTCGCGCACCTCGGCCGCGAGGTAGAGCGCCTCCCCGTCGCGCGCGACGCAGAATCCCACCGAGGCGTCATCGGGACCCGACCACGCGGGCGCGCCGCGCGTGAGCTGCGCGCGGTCGTCGAGGGCGGTGAGGTTGCCCTGCCACTCGCGGAGCACGCCGTCGAGGACGACGCGCGCGCCGCCCCGGTCGACCACGTCGATGAGCGGGTCGGCGGCTGCGGCGCGGGCGAAGGCGAGGAGCGCGAGGGCGGCGAGGGCGGCGGTCGTTCGCATGGTGGCCTCGTCGGTGGGACGGGGGAGCGGATGCTACGCGCTCCACGGAGCGCGCGTCGACCGGCACGCGACGTCCGCCCGCCGCGGGCGCGGCGCGTCCCCGCCGGGGGGTACTCGTGGCCGCGCGCGGAGTTGTCTATGCTCGCGCGCACCGATGCGCTCCCCCCTCGCCCTCTCGCTCCTCGCGGCACTCGCGGGTTGCACCGGCCTGCTCTCCGACGCCCCGGGAGCCGACGACGCCGCCACGCCTTCCGCGGACGCCGCCCCGCGCGCCGACGCCGCGCGTGCCGACGCCGCGCGCCCTGACGCTGTCACCGCCGACGTCGCCCGCCCCTCGGGCGACGTGCCCCCGGCGGACGTCCCGCGCACCTCGGGCGACCTCCAGGCGATGCCCGCCGTCGGGATGGTGAGCGCGCGTCAGGTGCCCCCGATCGCGCCGGGCGCGGGCGTGGTGGCCTTCCCTGGGGCCGAGGGCTTCGGCGCGGCGGCGACGGGCGGGCGCGGTGGGCGGGTGATCTACGTCACGACCAACGCGGAGAGCGGGCCCGGCTCGCTCACCGAGGCGCTCGAGGCGCAGGGGCCGCGGTACATCCTCTTCAAGGTGAGCGGCCTCATCGACGTGTCGGCGCGCATCCCCCACGGCGACGTCACCCTCGCGGGGCAGAGCTCGCCTGGCGGGGTGATCGTGCGCGGGCTCTACGCCGACGAGACGCCCTTCTGCGACAGCACCTGCGGCGCGGGCGTGACGGGCGTCCACAACGTCGTGGTCCGCCACCTCCGCTCTCGCCCGGCCGAGCAGCGCGGCAACGGCAACATCGAGGGCGACGCGGTGCGCCTGCGCCACATGCGCAACGTGATCCTCGACCACGTCTCGGCCGAGAACGCCGTCGACGAGGCCTTCGAGATCACCTACTCGAGCAACGTCACGGTGCAGGACTCGCTGCTCGGCGAGACGCTCGGCGACCACGCCGACCGCGGTGGGATGCTGATCAACTACTCCAACCCCGCGGGCGGTTACCCCCTCGACGCGATCGCGGTGCTTCGAACGGTGTGGGTCCGCTCGGGCGGGCGCTACCCCGAGGTCGCCCGCGACAGCGTGGCCGACGCGGGGCGGACGCTGCGCGGGGAGCTGGCCAACAACCTCATCTGGGGCCAACTGCGCTACATCGAGACGGGGCACTTCGCGGGCGTCTACGGCGACCCGGCGGGGCCCGCGTACCACCAGCTCAACTGGGTGGGCAACGTCGGGGTGATCGGGCCGAGCTTCCCGTACGGGATGCTGTGGTTCGAAAACCCCTCGGGGCGCTCGACGGGCTTCTTCCGCGACAACCACCTGAGCCGCTACCCCGACCGCGCGGACTACCAGCTCAACTACTGCTGCAACGACTTCGCGGTGGCCCCCTCGCCCACGCGACCCGCCTGGGCACGCGCCGACCGGCACCCCTTCCCCGCGGTGACGTACATCCCCTCGGCGGACGTGCGGCGCTACGCGCTGGCCCACGCGGGCGCCTTCCCGCGCGACCCGATGGACCGCAGGCTCATGGGCTACGTCGCGGCCGGCGTCGTCCCCGGAGCTCCGTGGAACGTCAACCCCGCGAACGACATGTGGCGCACCGACTGGGGCGCGGGCGCGGCCCCCGCGGCGCCGGCGGACGCGGACAACGACGGGATGCCCGACGCCTGGGAGCGCGCCCACGGGCTCGACCCCGCGCGCGACGACCACACCGGGCTCACGGTGGGCAACGCGACCGCGGGCCTCGCGGGCTACCCCAACCTCGAGGTGTACCTGCACGAGCTCGCGCAGCAGCGGTTGACGGAGGGCCCCTGGGGGCGTTGAGCGTTCAGCGCGCGGCGGCGCGGCTCGGGAACTCCGACGGGTACTCGACGACGATGAGGTCGTCGTTGTCGGCGACGGGGATGGCGGGGCGCGTCGGGCGGCCCGAGTCGCGCGCGGCGTAGTGGCGGTCGATCGCGGCGGCGACCTGCGAGCGCGTCGCGAGCAGCGGGCGGACGGGCATCCCGGCGACGATGGAGACGGTGAAGAGGGCCTCCTCCCAGGTGGGGTCGTCCATCGCGACGAAGAGCGTCGGGGGGCCGCTCGGCTCGCGCCGCACGTACACCGGGAAGAGCGAGAAGCGCTCGGCGGTCTCGCGCGGGACGAGCGCGAGGACGGGCGGGGCCACCTCGTTCTGCTCGACGCGCACCCAGGGGACCGAGAGCCGCCGCGAGAGCGCCTGCGTCAGGGCGGCCTCGTCGACGTCGCCGCGCTCGACGAGGAGCGCCAGGAGCCGGACGGGGGTCGGCGCGGCGCGCTGCTCGGCGAGGGCGTCGTCCAGGCGCTCGCGCGTCACGAGCCCCGCGCTCAGGAGGAATTCGCAGAGGGAGTGGCGGTCCATGTTCCACCGGCTTCAACGGCGCGCGCGCGGGCGACCATGAGCAACGGGCGCGGCCAAACCCGCGGGCGCGAGCGTCCGACGCTTGACCCCGTCTCTGGCCGGGGCGTAGAAGCGCCCGACCGCGTTTTCAGCCCTTTCCCCTCGCGTCGTGCCCGACCCACCGCCCACCGCCAGCGCCGACCCTCACCGCTCGCCGGGCGGCCGACGCGTCGCCGCGGTGCTCCTCACGGTGCTCATCGGCGGCTTCGTCGGCAACGCCGGGCGCGTCGTGTACGGCGACACCTACGCGTCGCCGCCCGCCGACCCGCGCGACACCGACTGCTCCTCCGGCCTCCGCCGCCTCCACGGCGCCTACGCCCTCGCGTGGTCCGCGCGCCGCGAGCGCGCCGACGCGCCGCTCGACCCCTCCCTCGACCCCGCCCTCACCGCCCTCCGCCACCTCTGCGCGCGCGAGGGCGAAGCCGCCGCCGCCGCGCACGCGCGCCTCGAGCGCTGGCGCTACCGCGCCGAGGGCATGGCGCTCCTCTGGCGCGAGTCGCTCGACGACGACGCCCGCGCCGCCCTCGCCTACCAGTCCCCCGAGAGCCACCGATGACCGACGCCCCCACCTTCCAATCCCTCGGCCTCCACGACGACACCCTCCGCGCGATCGCCGACGCGGGCTACACCGCCCCGACCGCCGTCCAGGTCGCCGCCTTCGAGCCCGTCGCCGCCGGCCGCGACGTCATCGTCCAATCGCGCACCGGCAGCGGCAAGACGGCGGCCTTCGTGCTCCCGATCGTCGACCGGCTGCTCAAGCCCGAGGCCGTCCCGCAGGCCCTGGTCCTTTGCCCGACGCGCGAGCTCGCGATCCAGGTGGCCGGCGAGTTCGAGCGCCTCGGCCAGCACCGCGGCGCGACGGTGGTCACCATCTACGGCGGCGCCCCGATGGACCGCCAGGTGCGCGCCCTCGAGGCCGGCGTGAAGGCCGTCGTCGGCACCCCCGGCCGCGTGCTCGACCACCTCCGCCGCGGCACCTTCGACCCCTCGCGCATCCGCGTCGTGGTGCTCGACGAGGGCGACGAGATGCTCTCGATGGGCTTCGCCGAGGAGCTCAACGCCATCCTCGAGCAGATGCCCCGCGGCCGCCAGGGCGTGATCCTCTCGGCCACGATGCCCGAGTCCATCCGGCGCATCGCCAACCGCCACCTGCGCGAGCCCGAGCTCATCGCGCTGAGCTCCGACGGGATCGCCCCCGAGGGCCTCACGCACCTCGTGTACTTCACAGCCGCCGGCACGCGCATCGCCGACCTCGTCCGCGTGCTCGAGCAGGAGCGCCCCGAGGCCGCCCTCGTCTTCTGCAACATGAAGGCGGAGACCGAGGCCGTCGCCCGCGGGCTCCAGACGGCCGGCCTCGACGCGGAGTACATCCACGGCGACCTCGCCCAGTCCGACCGCGAGCGCGTGCTCGGCAAGCTGCGCGAGGGCAAGGTGCGCTTCCTCGTCGCCACCGACGTCGCCGCGCGCGGCATCGACGTGCCGCACCTCACCCACGTCGTCAACTTCGGCCTGCCCGACAGCGCCGAGGCCTACGTCCACCGCACCGGCCGCACCGGCCGCGCGGGCCGCGCCGGCACCGCGATCACCCTCGCGGGCCCCAAGGACATCGGCAGCCTCTACTTCCTCCGCCTCACCTACGGCATCCGCCCGATCGAGCGTTCGCTCCCGACGCTCGGCGAGGAGAAGACCCGCCGCGAGCTCGACCGGCTCCAGCTCCTGCTCGAGGCCTTCCCCGGCGACGCCTCCGACGAGGCCGTCGCGCTCGCCCGGCGCCTGCTCACCCACGACGACGCCGAGCGCGTCATCGCCTCGCTGGTCGGCGCCTTCTTCGACCTCGAGCGCCGCGACCGCGTCACCCGCGAAGTCTCGGGCGTCGCCGCCGAGCCCGCCGTCACCCTGCCCGCGCCGCCGCCCGAGGCCGAGCCCCCCGCGCGACCCGTCGCCGAGCGCCCCCGCCGCGACGACGCGCGCCCCCCGCGCGACCGCTCCCCGCGCGACCGCGAGCGCCCCCCCGCGCGGCCCGCGGAGCCCCCGCGCCGCCCGCCGACGCGCGACGTCCCGGCCGCCGAGCTCGAAGCCGACGAGGACGGCGTCGGCGCCGACATGGAGGAGCTGCGCATCGCCGTCGGGCGCCGCGAGGGCCTGCGCGCGGGCGACCTCGTCAAGATGCTCTCCGAGGCGCTCGACATCCCGAAGCGGGCGATCGGGCGCGTCCACGTGCGCGACCGCTTCACGCTCGTCGACCTGCCGATGGGCAAGCTCGCGGCGGCCCTCGAGGCGCTCAAGGACGTGACCTACAACAACCAGCCCCTCGCGCCCGAGCGCGGCCGGCGGGGCGCCACCGGCGACGACGCCGCGGGCTGAGCGCGGTGCGCCGCCTCGGGCTCCTCGCGCTCGCCGCGGGCACGGTCGGCGCGTTCGGCGCTGCGGCCGTCGGCCAGGACGCGCCGCACCCCGCCGCCAGGCGCTACACGCTCGACGAGTGCGTCCGCCTCGCCGAGCGGAGCTACCCCGGCGTCGCCGCGCAGCGCCACAAGATCGCCGCCGCCCGCGCGCAGCTCGACGAGGCGTGGGCCGCGCCCTTCCTCAACTTCAGCGTCACCGGCGCCGCGTCGATCGCCCCGTACGCGCGCGGCAACCCCACCTTCTCGCCCGACGCCTTCGCGCAGAACCCCTTCGAGACGGGCTTCGAGCCCTTCGCGCGCCTCACCGTCGAGACCGCGATCCCGATCTCGCCGTGGACGTGGTGGCGCCTCGGGCGCGTGCGCGACGCGGCGCGCGCGGGCGTCCGCGCCAACGAGCACGAGGCCGAGAAGGTGCGCCTGGAGCTCCGCACCAACGTGCGCCGGGCCTTCTTCGCGCTCCAGCTCGCGCGCGACACGAAGTACCTCGTCGGGCAGGGCGTCGACTACCTGGAGACCGCCGAGCGGCAGCTCGCGCAGATGCGGGAGGGCGACGCGGGGGGCTCCGTCAACGACCTCCACCAGCTCCGGGCGAGTCGCGCCGAGACGCTCGCGCGCCGTGAAGAAGTGCTCGCGGGCGAGCGGACGGCGCTCACCACGCTGCGGCTGCTCACGGGCGAGGGCGACGGGTTCGACATCGTCGACGAGCCGCTCTGCCCGTACGAGACCTCGCTCCACCCGCTGTCCCACTACCTCACGCTCGCGCGGCTGCACCGGCCCGAGGTGGCGATGATCGACGCGGGGCTCTCGGCGCGGCGCGCGGCGGTGTCGATCCAGTGGGGCGCGTACCTCCCCGACCTCGCGCTCGGGCTCTCGGCCGCGTGGTCGTCGGCGCCCTCCATCAGCGACCAGGTCAACCCCTTCGCCGGCGGCAACCAGAACTTCGGCTACTGGGGCGGCGCCCTCGTCCTCCGGTGGAACGCCGACCCCCTCGCCAACTTCTTCCGCGTCCGTCGCCTGCAGGAGGAGCTCGCGATGACGGAGGCCCAGCAGCGCCTCGCCCTCGGCGGCATCGCGCTCGAGGTGTCGGAGGTGCACGCGCGCGCCTCCGCCGCGCAGGCCCGCGAGCGCCACTGGGGCGACGCCGAGCGCGAGAACTACGAGTGGTTCACCTCCGTCTTCCAGGAGTACCAGGCGGGGACGGGCGAGGCGTCGGCGATCATCTCGCCGCTGCGGCAGTACCTCCAGTCGCGCGCGAGCCACCTCCAGGCCGTCAGCGACCTCAACACCGCCCTCGCCCAGCTCGCACAGGTCACCGGGCGCGACGCGATGGACGGCGCGCCCTCGACGCATTGCGCCCGCCCCGCGGAGGCCGCGCCCGACACCGACGCGGGCGTGAGCGACGAGGAGATCGAGGCGCTGCTCGGCCAGGCCGCCGAGGAGGGCGCGGACGCCGGCGCCCCAACGGACGACGTGGCTACCGACGTGGCCACTGGCGGGCGCCGCGACGCCGTGACAGATCAGCCGCGACGTCCGGTGAATGCGCGCCCCGCGGGGGCACGTACCACCGGCGCTGCGAGGTGACGCGATGGTGAAGCGAGCGATGGTCCTGGCGATGGTGCTCCTCGGGGGCGAGGCGTTGGCGCAGAGCCCGCGCGGGCCGCGGCGCTTCGTCGAGGTGCGGCACGCGGCGGTCAACCGGCTGCTCGGCCAGCCCGCGACGCCCGCCCGCGACGCGCAGATGGCGCGGCTGCTCAACGGCCTGCTCGACCTCGACGAGCTCGCCCAGCGCGCGCTCGACCCCTACTGGGCGCAGCGCACGCCCGCCGAGCGGCAGGAGTTCACCGCGCTCCTGCGCCAGCTCATCGAGCGCAACTACCAGCAGAACCTCCGCGAGACGCTCAACTTCGCCATCGCCTACGAGCCCGAGGCGATCGACGAGGCGGCGCACACCGCGGTGGTCCGCACGACCGCCCGCTCGCGCACCGACGCCCGCGCGGCGCCCGTCTCCATCGAGTACCGCCTCCACCAGCGCGGCGCCGAGTGGGTGGTGTACGACGTGGTCACCAACAACAGCTCGCTTGTGCAGACCTACCACGACTCGTACACGCGCATCATCCGCGAGCGCGGCTTCCCCGAGCTGCTCAACCGCATGCGCGCCCGCGTCCGGTCGCTCCAGGAGGGCACCGGCGTCACCGCGGGCGGTCGCGCCGCGCCGTAGCGCTCACCGACCTGCGCGCCGCGCCTCGTCGTCCCTGTGCGACGGCTCCCACTCGTCGGCGGCGCCCCCCTCGCCCGCCCCGACGCGCACGCCGGTGCCGGGCTCCCACAAATCACCGCCGCGCTCGTGCTGCACGCACTCGGGGAGCAACCGATCGAGCACGAAGAGGCTCTCGGTGCGGCCGGTGAGCGCGATGGGCTCGGCGCGCGTGGCGCACTGGATGGTGAGCCCGTAGCCGTCGAGCCGGCTCGACGCCACCTCGCCCCAGGGGATCCACGGGCCCGCCGCGCCGTACGCCTCCCGGTACCCCGCGACCGCCTCCTGGCCGGGGCGCAGCTCGGTGAGCGGGACGATGCCGCGCGACGACACCGCCAGCCCGCGGCTCTTGCGCGCGCCGAGCCAGCGCCGCAGCGACTGGATCACGCCCCACCCGAGGAAGACCGCCAGCACGCCGAGCCGCACCAGCCGCACCGCACCAGCCCCGGGCGCGTCGCTCCGCAGCGCGCCGAGGAGCCCGAGCGCGAAGGCGCCCGACAGCAGGCCGACGCCGGCCACCGCGAACAGCGGGAAGCGCGCCGCGTCTGCGAAGGTGAGCGTCTCGCCTCGCGCCAGCCGCGCGCGCATCCGACGCGCCAGGGCCGCCGCGAGGGCCGTGAGCCAGGGCTCCACCGAGGCCGCCGAGCCGCGCACCACCACCGGCGCGCCCGTGCGCGGGCGGACCGTCACGGTCACCGTCTGCCGCGCGGTGTAGCCGGCGCGCGGGTCGAAGAGGGTGACGTCGACGCCGGCGACGTCGTCGAGGGGAATGTCCCGGGAGCGCCCGGCGTGGCGGTCGACGAGGCGGTCGGGGTGGAGCTCGACGCGGTCGTTCCACCGGGAGACGAGGGTGTAGGCGAAGAGGAGCAGGGCGGCCGCGATGGCGAGCGGCGGGCCGTACGGCGAGACCACGGCCGCGAGCCCGGCCGCGATCGGCGCCCCGAGGAGAAACGCCAGCACGTTGACCAGCACCAGCTCGGCGCGCGAGCGGCGCGGCGTGACGACGACTTCGGCGGGGGCATCGCTCACGGCGGACGCGGCGGTTGTACCAGACCCGGCGCGACATGACGGATGTCATCGCCTCTGCCTCTGCCCAGGTCGATGTTCCCCTTTGAAAACGAGGGACACGATGGACACGGAAGGCACGATGACGGTGGGCGAGGTGGTGGCGCGGGCGCCGCGGGCGGCGCGGGTGTTCGAGCGCGTCGGGATCGACTACTGCTGCGGCGGCAAGCGGACGCTGGCCGACGCCTGCGCGCGCGCGGGCCTCTCGCTCGACGACGTGGTGGCCGCGGTGGTGGACGCGACGCGGGACGGCGCCGGGCCCACGGCCGACTGGCGGACGGCGCCGCTCGGCGCGCTGATCGACCACATCGAGTCGACGCACCACGCCTTCACCCGCGTCGAGCTGGCCCGCGCCGAGGGCCTCGCCGCGAAGGTGCGCCGCGCCCACGGCGAGACGCACCCCGAGGTGCTCCCGGTGCTCGACGCCTTCGCCGCGCTGCGCGACGAGCTCCTCCCGCACCTCCTCCGCGAGGAGCAGGTGCTCTTCCCCTACGTCCGCGCGCTCGGGTCGGGCGCGCCGGCGCGGGCCCCCTTCCCCACCGTGCAGATGCCCATCCGCATGATGGACGCGCAGCACGAGACCGCGGGGGAGATCCTGAAGCAGCTCCGCGCGCTCACCGGCGGGTACGTCGCGCCGGCCCACGCCTGCGGCACGTGGCGCGCGCTCTGGGAGTCGCTCGCGTCGATCGAGCGCGACCTGCACCAGCACATCCACCTGGAGTCCAACGTGCTCTTCCCGCGCGCCATCGAAGCGGAGTCCGCGCGATGAAGCCCCCGCTCGCATCCGCGGCCCTCGCCCTCGCCCTCGCGCTCCCGTCGCTCGCGGCCGCGCAGGCGCCGCCCGGCCCGATGGCCCGCGCCCGCTACTCCCTCCCCTGGAACCTCCGCCCCGCCATCGCCCCCAACCTCCTCCGCGTCGACCACGCGATGGCCTTCGTCGGCTCCACCTCGGTCAACGCCAACGCGCCCTCGGCGCTCAACACCGCCACGATCTTCACCGGCGGCGCGCGGCCTTTCGCCGCCGTGCCCGACCTCGGGCTCTACGGCCGGCTCGGGCTCGTGACCAACGGCGTCGACGGCGCCGACACCCGCGCGGCCTTCGTCAACCCGGTGCTCTTCGCCCTGTGGACGCCGCAGGTGGCGGCGGGCGTGCGGCTGCCCGTCTTCCTCGGCGTGACGGTGCCCGTCGGCCCCGGGAGCGACTCCTCCGCGGCGCAGCGCGCGGCCTTCGGCTCCGGTGTCTACACCCGCCAGGCGATGGACAACGCGATGTTCGCCGGCAACTACTTCACCGTGATGGGCGGCGCGGGCGTGTCGTGGATGGGCCACGGGCTCACCGCGCAGGCGGAGTTCACCGTGCTCCAGCTCACGCGCGTGTGGGGCGAGTCGGTGGACGTCGACGAGAGCCGCACCAACTTCACGGTCGGCGCGCACGTCGGCTACCAGGTGATCCCGTGGCTGACGGTGAGCGTCGAGGCCCACTACCAGCACTGGCTCTCGACGCCGAAGGTGGTCGCCGCCAACGACCTCTTCCGCTCGCAGCTCACGCTCGGCGGCGGCGTCCGCGGCAACTTCCCCGTCGGCACGGCGCTCCTGCGGCCGGGCGTGGCGTTCTTCGTGCCCGCCGGCGGGCCGATGGGCGCGATGGACTACAAGATCCTCCAGTTCGACCTCGCCGTGCCGCTGTAGGGCGCGCGCGAACGTCGGCGGCGATTCGGGCGGCGCCCGCCGCGCGCGGTGGTAGTGTCGCGGCGCCATGGCGCGGTTCCTCCAGGTGATCGTCAGCCTGCCGACGGTGGCCTTCACCGTGCTCGTCGGGGTCTCGCTGCTCTACTGGCTGACGGTGGTGCTCGGCGCGCTCGACGTGGAGATCCTCGGCGGCGCGGACGGGGCCGACGGCGCGGCGGACGGCGCCCACGACGCACTCGGCGGCCACGACGGCGCGGACGGCGCGCACGACGGCGCAGACGGCGGCGACGGCGATGCGGGCGACCACGACGGCGGGGTGTTCTCGGCCCTCGGCGGCGTGGAGCTCCGCAAGGTGCCCGTCACCGTCCGCGTCAGCTTCATCGCCATCTTCGGCTGGCTCGTCTCGGCCCTCGGCGCCATGTCCCTCGGCCCCGCGGCCGTGCGCGTGGGCGTGCCGGCCGCCGCCTTCAACCTCGCGCTCGCCGTGGTGGCGCTGGTGGTCGGCGTGCGCCTCGCGGGCTTCGCCGCCCGCCCGCTCGGGCCGGTGTTCGCCGGCACCAGCGCGCGGCGCAAGGAGCACCTCGTGGGGCAGCTCGCGGAGGTGTCGACGGGCCGCGTCGACGGGCGCTTCGGGCAGGTGCTGGTGAAGGACGGCGGCGCCGGGCTCCTGCTCGACGCGCGGCACGACGGGGAGCCCCTGAAGCGCGGCGACCGCGTGGTGATCACCCACTACGACGAGGAGCGCAACGTGGTGGCGGTGGAGCCCGTCGACCGCCTCACGCACGTGCGCGCGGGGCCCGCGGGCGCGCGCGAGGGGGAGGCCGCGGAGGTACCCGCGGCGCCCGCGAAGCGAAAGGGCGCGTCCGATTCCCGCTAACCCGGACGAAAGTCGTACGTAGCGGCGGTCTGTCTCTGGTAGCTTCGCGCGGCTTTTCGGCGGCGCGTCGCGGCGCGCTGGGGATGGAGACGAGTCTCATGGAGCAACTGATTCCGGTGCTGGTCGCGGTGGGCGCGCTGGCCATGGTGGTCGTCGGCGTGTTCGCGCTGCTGGCGCGCTTCTACCGACAGGTCGACCAGGGCAAGGCGCTCATCATCAACACGCTCAAGAGCGAGCCCATCGTCACCTTCACGGGCGCGGTGGTGTACCCCATCTTCCACCGCGCCGAGGTGATGGACATCTCGGTGAAGACCATCGAGATCGACCGGCGCGGCAAGGAGGGCCTGATCTGCAAGGACAACATCCGCGGGGACATCAAGGTCACCTTCTTCGTGCGCGTCAACAAGACCCAGGAGGACGTGCTCAAGGTGGCCCAGTCGATCGGATGCGCCCGCGCGAGCGACCAGACGACGATCGAGGGGCTCTTCGAGGCGAAGTTCGCCGAGGCGCTCAAGACCGTCGGCAAGCGGATGGAGTTCGAGGGGCTCTACAAGGAGCGCGACCACTTCAAGGACGCGATCATCGAGGTGATCGGCAAGGACCTGAACGGCTTCGTGATGGACGACTGCGCCATCGACTACCTGGAGCAGACGCCGATCGAGTCGCTCGACCCCGACAACATCATGGACGCCGAGGGCATCAAAAAGATCACCGAGCTCACGGCGGTGCAGAACGTCAAGACCAACGAGCTCCGCCAGAAGCAGCGGATGGAGACCGGCGCGCAGAACCTCGGCGCCGACGAGGCCCTCTTCCGCTTCGAGCAGAAGCGCGCGGAGGCCGAGGCGAAGAAGAACAAGGAGGTCGCCGTCGCCCAGGCCCGCGAGCAGAACGAGGCCGCCCGCATCGCCAACGAGGAGCACAAGCGCACCGTCCTCGCCCAGGAGAAGAACAACGAGGAGACGATGGTCGCCCTCCAGGGCCGCGAGCGCGCCGTCGCCGTCGCCCTGAAGAACAAGGAGCGCGAGATCGCCGTCGAGGCCGAGCGCGTCGAGCGCGCCCGCCAGCTCGAGGCCGCCAACCGCGAGAGCGACGTCATCGCCCAGAAGATCACCCGCGAGGCCGAGATCGAGCGCCAGCGTAAGGAGATCGCCGACGTGGTGCGCGGCCGCATCGCGGTCGACAAGACCGTCGCCGAGGAGGAGGAGCGCATCAAGGACGTCCGCGCCCTCGCCGAGGCCAACCGCCAGCGCGAGTCGAAGCGCATCGCGGCCGAGGCCGACGCCGTCCAGGCGCTCGTCAAGCAGGTGAAGGCCGCCGAGGCCGCCGAGGAGGTGGCCAAGCACCAGGCCCGCCAGCAGCTCGTCGCGGCCGACGCGGCGCTCGAGGCGGCCGACAAGCAGGCCCGCGCGAAGGTGCGGCTGGCCGAAGGCGTCCAGGCCGAGGCTGCGGCGCAGGGGATGGCCGACGTGCGCGTCCGCGAAGCGGCGGCGTCCGCGTACGAGAAGCAGGGCCTGGTGGAGGCCCGGGTCACGCAGGAGAAGATGGCGGCCGAGGCGCAGGGCCTCGAGCAGCAGGGGACGGCGAAGGCCAAGGTGCGCGAGGCCGAAGCGCGTGCGGCCGAGCAGTACGGCCTGGCCGAGGCGAGCACGATCCGCGCGAAGATGAGCGCGGAGGCGACGGGCCTGACGGAGAAGGCCGAGGCGATGAAGGCGCTCGACGGGGCGAGCCGGCAGCACGAGGAGTTCCGGCTCACGCTCGAGCAGCAGAAGGCGATCGCGATCGAGACGATCCGGGCGCGCAAGGACGTGGCGGGCGTGCAGGCCGAGGTGCTGCGCGCGGCCTTCGAGCACGCGAAGATCAACATCGTGGGCGGCGACGGGCAGTTCTTCGAGCGCTTCATGCGGGCGGTGACGGTGGGGCAGTCGGTGGAGGGCGCGCTCGACCAGAGCGAGACGCTCCGCACGCTGCTCGGCCAGATGACCGCGCCGCAGCCCTCCGACGGCGCGCCCGAGAACGACGACGACGCCAAGCGGTGACCCCATGACCGACGCCCCGCGCGCACCCACCGCTGCGGCCGAGGAGCTCGGCGGCAGCTACGAGGTCATCCGCCGCCGCCTCGTCGAGCAGGCCGAGGAGCTCGGGCGACGCGCCGACTCGCTCAACGCGCGGCGCAAGGAGGTGTTCGGCGGCGCCGAGCTCGCCCTCGTCGCCACCGACCGCCTCCGCACCGAGAACAACTGCCTCCCGCGCGACATCGTGTCGGTGGGGCCGCGCATGCTGGTCGGCTACGACGTCTTCGTCGGCATGAAGGCCGAGGTGGCCGTGCCCGACGTGTTCGCCCTCCACCGCGTCGTGCGCGGGGAGGGCGGCGCGGTGGCCTTCGAGCCCCTGCCCATCGAGGACGGGGGCTTCCTCGCCGACGAGCGCTTCACCCGGGAGTTCGCCGAGCAGTTCCGGTACGTGCGGGAGACGCGGCTTCAGCAGCTCCGGCGCACCGACACGCGGCTGCTCGCCGTCTTCACCACCGGCACGGGGCCGCGCGACCTCAAGGTGTTCCGCTGGGGCATCGACGCCGCCGGGCGCGTGACGTACATGGACGCGCGCGGCGAGGAGGACCACGCCCGCCCCCGCGCCCACGACTTCACCTGGAAGACGGCCGGGCGCGAGCAGCAGGTGCAAGGCAAGCACCCGCACGTCTCCATCTACGACGAGGTCTTCGTCGAGACGGTCGGCGGCGACCTCACCATCAAGGTCGAGAACAACACCGCCACCGGCCACGGCATCTACGCCGAGCCCGTCGACGACGCCAACCAGTCCCTCGACGACGCGCAGATCCTCTACGCCCGCCTCGGGCCGCTGATCCTCCTGCGCATCAAGCCCTACCGCGAGACGGCGTGGCGCCACTTCCTCTACAACCCGCGGCGGCGCCAGGTGCTCCGCGTCGACGCGATCGAGCAGGCGTGCCTCGCCCTCCCCGAGGAGCAGGGCGTCGTCTTCGCCACCGGCTACTACCTCGTCACCGGCGAGCACAAGCTCTTCGACGCCGAGGGCGCGCCCTCCGTCTTCGAGCGCGTCATCCGCTCGCCCAACGGCGAGGACGTGCTCTACGTCTTCTTCCGCGAGGGCGACGGGCGCTACGTCCTGCACCCCTACAACCTCATCCGCAAGGAGGTGGCCGCCCCCATCACCTGCCACGGCTACTCGCTCTTCGAAGACGGCACGCTGGTGGTCTTCCGCGCGGCGCCGGGCGAGGAGCCCCGCCGCGTCCACCCGATGCAGGTGTGGCGGACGCCCTTCGTCTCCGCCGAGGTGGCCGCGAGCGCGCCCGTCACGGGCTCCTTCCTCGGCAAGGTGGGCAACCCCGAGCTCGTGCGCGGCATCGCCGAGGCCCTCTCCCTCGTCCGCCTCGCCACCGCCGAGCGGCCCGACCGCCAGACCTGGGAAGACCTCATCGCCGCCACCGGCCACATGGCCGACGCCTTCCACTGGCTCGGCCACGCGGAGTGCTTCGACCTGCTCTCGGTGGTCAAGCAGCTCCGCGTCGTCGGCGAGCAGATCGTCGACGAGTACGAGAAGGCCGAGGCCATCCGCCGCCGCGCCGCCGAGGCCCTCGCCGCCGCCGAGAGCGCCCAGGCCGACCTCCTCCGCCCGCGCCCCGACGACGCCCGCACCGCCGCGGAGTTCATGGCCGCGCTCACCGCCCTGCGCCGGCAGCGGGGCGCGCTCGGGGCCCTGCGCGAGATGCGCGCGATCGACCTCGCGCGCGTCGAGTCTTTGGAGGACGCGGTCGACGCCCGCTTCGGCGAGACGAGCCTCGCGGCGGCGCAGTTCCTGTCGGGGGACGACGCGCTGAAGCCGCTGCTCGACGCGATCGCCGCGGCCGTCGCGAAGGCCGAGAAGGTCGCGCGCTCGGTCGACCTCGCCCCCGTCCGCGCCGAGCTCGACCAGGTGTACGAGGGCCTCACCGTGCTCTCGGAGACGGTGGCGGGGCTGAAGGTCGACGACCCCACCGTGCGGACGCGCATCCTCGACGCGATCGGCGAGGTGTTCGGCCAGCTCAACCGCGGCCGCGCCATCGCCCAGGCGCGCGCCAAGGAGATCGGCGCGGGCGAAGGGCGCGCCGAGTACGCCGCGCAGGCGAAGCTCTTCGCGCAGGCCGTCCAGAGCGCGCTCGCCGTCGCCGACTCTCCCGAGCGCTGCGACGCCTCCCTCGCGCGGCTCACCGTCCAGCTCGAGGAGCTCGAGGGGCGCTTCGGCGAGCTCGACGAGTTCGCCGCCGACCTCGCCGCGCGCCGCGAGGAGCTCACCGACGCCTTCGGGGCGAAGCGCCAGACGCTCCTCGATGAGCGCCAGCGCCGCGCCGCCAACCTCCTCGCCGCCGCCGAGCGCATCCTCCAGGGCGTCGCCCGCCGCGTGAAGACCCTCGCCAACGCCGAGGAACTCCACGCCTACTTCGCCGGCGACCCGTTGGTGGCCCGCGCCCGCGAGCTCGTCGAGCAGCTCCGCGCGCTCGGCGACACGGTGAAGGCCGACGAGGTGGAGGGCCGCCTCAAGGCCGCCCGCCAGGAGGGGACGCGCGCCCTGCGCGACCGCGCCGAGCTCTTCGACGACGACCCCAACGTCATCAAGCTCGGGCGCCACCGCTTCTTCGTCAACGCGCAGCCGCTCGAGCTCGCCATCCTCCCGCGCGACGGCGGGCTCGCCGCCCACCTCACCGGCACCGACTTCTTCGACCCGCTCGAAGACCCCGCCCTCGCGGACGCCCGCGACCTCTGGGAGCAGGCGCTCCCGAGCGAGAGCGACGACGTGTACCGCGGGGAGTTCCTCGCCGCGTCGATGCTGCGCGACGCCGAGCGGGGCGAGCGCGGCCTCTCCCTCGCCCGCCTGCGCGAGACCGCGGTCGACCCCGCGGCCCTCCTCGCGACCGTGCGCGCCTACGCCGCCGAACGACACGACGAGGGCTACGAGCGCGGCGTCCACGACGTCGACGCCGCCGCCATCCTCGCGCGCGTCGTCGCGCTCCTCCAGACGGCCGGCACGCTCCGCCACGACGGGGCCGCCCGCGCGTTGGGGCTCCTCCACGCTAGCGCGCTCGACGAGAACGCCCGCTCGCTCCTCGCCCGCCGCGCCCGCAGCGCCGGCCGCCTCCTCGCGCTCCGCGGCGCGCCCGCCGCCCGCGCCGAGCTCGCCGCCGAGGTCACCCGCTCCCTCGACACCACCGTCGCGCGCTGGGGGCTCACCGCGGACGTCCCGCTGCGCGCCCGCGCGGCCCGCTACCTCGTCGACGAGCTCGCCGCCGACCGTCCGCGCTTCGTCCTCTCGGGCGAGGCCCAGGCGCTCCGCGAGGCCTTCTGGAAGCAGCTCCAGGAGGACGGCGCGCGCGGCCCCTTCGAAGACGACCTCCGCGCGCTCGAGGCCCACCCCGCCGAGCGCCTCGCCCTCGCCACCCGCTGGCTCGAGGCCTTCGCCGCAGGAACCACCCACGCCGTCGCCGTCGCCGAGTGCGCCGCGTCCCTCGTCGCCGACCGCCGCCTCGAACGCGAGCCCGCCGCCGCCGTGCTCGAGGCGAAGGTGGAGGGCCTCCTGGGTCGCCACCCGCGCATCGCCGAGCGCGCGATGACGCTTCGGCTCGACGCCTTCCTCGCGCGCACCGACGCCTTCCTCGACGAGCGGGTGCCGCGCTGGCGCGCCTGGCGCAAGGCCCGCGCGGAGGTGGCCGAACGCGAGCGACGGCGGCTGCGGCTCGACGAGTTCTCCCCCAAGGTGCTCACCAGCTTCGTGCGCAACCGGCTGATCGACGAGGTGTACCTCCCGCTCGTCGGGGCCAACCTCGCGCGCCAGCTCGGCGCCGCGGGCGAGGGCAAGCGGACCGACTTGATGGGCCTGCTCCTCCTCGTCTCGCCGCCCGGCTACGGCAAGACGACGCTAATGGAGTACGTCGCGAGCCGCCTCGGGCTGGTGTTCGTGAAGGTGAACGGCCCCTCGCTCGGCCACGCCGTGGTGAGCCTCGACCCCGCGGAGGCCCCCAACGCCACCGCGCGGCAGGAGGTGGAGAAGATCAACCTCGCCTTCGAGATGGGCAACAACGTGATGCTCTACCTCGACGACATCCAGCACACCAACCCCGAGCTCTTGCAGAAGTTCATCTCGCTCTGCGACGGCTCGCGGCGGGTGGAGGGCGTCTGGCGCGGGCGCACGCGCACCTACGACCTGCGCGGCAAGCGCTTCTGCATCGCGATGGCCGGCAACCCCTACACCGAGTCGGGCGCGCGCTTCCGCGTCCCCGACATGCTCGCCAACCGCGCCGACACCTACAACCTCGGCGAGATCCTCGGCGGCCGCGACGACGTCTTCGCCCTCTCGTACCTCGAGAACGCGCTCACCTCCAACGCCACGCTCGCGCCCCTCGCCGGCCGCGACCCGGGCGACGTCCACAAGCTCGTCCGCATGGCGCAGGGCGGCGAGGTGCCCGCCTCGTCGCTCGCCCACCCCTACAGCGCCGCGGAAATCAGTGAGTTCACCGCCGTCCTGAAGAGCCTTCTCCAGGTGCAGCGGACGCTCCTCGCGGTGAACGCCGAGTACATCAAGAGCGCCTCGCAGGAGGACGCCTTCCGCACCGAGCCGCCCTTCAAGCTCCAGGGCAGCTACCGCAACATGAACAAGGTGGCCGAGAAGGTGGTCGCCGCCCACACGCCCGACGAAATCGAGTCCCTCCTCGACGACCACTACGCCGGCGAGTCGCAGACGCTCACCACCGGCGCCGAGCAGAACCTCCTCAAGCTCGCGGAGATCCGCGGGCGCATGACCGACGCGCAGCGCGCGCGGTGGGAGGCGATCAAGAAGGAGTACGCGCGGCAGAAGCGCGTCGGCGGCCGCGACGACGACCCGGTGGCGCGCGTGACGGGCACGCTATCGACGCTCGGCGAGGAGCTCGAGCGCATCCGCGTGGAGATCGGCAAGGCGGCAGCGTCGGCTGCGAAGTACGAGGGCGACGCCGGGGTGCTGAAGCGCATCGGCCCGCAGCTCGACGGCCTCCAGCGCGCGCTCGCGGCGGTGGCGCGGCCGACGGTGGAGGTGAAGCTCCCGGGGCCCGACGCGACCGCCGAGGCCGTGGCGGCGAAGCTCCGCGCGGTGGGGGCCGAGCTCGCGCCGCTGGCCCGCGCGACGCAGCACGGGCTCGGGACACTGCCGGGGCTGCTGGAGTCGCTGGTGCAGGTGCTCACGCGCGTCGAGCAGCGGCTCGCGTCGGGGCAGGCGCTCGCCGTGGCCGCGATGCCCGTCGCCGCCGCGGCTGCGGGGGTTCCCGCGCGCCCGACGCCCGTCCCGCCGCCTCCGACGGCCCCGCGAGGACTCGCGCCGCTGCCCGACGCGCTCGGCACGATGGACGGGGCGCGCGGACACTTCGCGGTCGACCTCGGCGCCGACACGCCCTCGCGGCTGTACGTGCCGAAGGGGGCGGGCCTCGACCCGCTGCGCGATGGCGGGGTGTTCGTCCAGACGCACGCGCGGCTCCCGGCGATCGGGTCGACGGTGACGCTCGACCTCACGGTGCGCGGACAGGGGCGCTTCGAAGTGGAGGCGGTGGTGACCTTCGCGCGTGAGGCGGCGCTCGACGGCCCCGACCCGGGCTTCGGCGCGCGGCTCCCGCGCATCGCGCCGGCGCTCGACCACGCGCTCCGCACGCTGCTCCTCGAGCGCGACGCCGAGGTGCTCAAGGGGCGGTGACGTCGCCCGTTTCTTGACCGCGGGCGCCCCGCCGTGGCGGGCTCCTCCCTGCGTGCGCCCCTACCGCGACCTGGACTCGGAGCGTGTCTACCGGACGGGCGTCCGTGCCTGGGAGGCCGGCGACCGCGTCGCGTGGGGCGCCTGCGTCGAGGAGCTTCGCCGCCGCCGGAGCGCGAAGGCGCTGGAGTTCGCCGACCGCCTGCGCACGCACGACGTCGGCGGCGCGCTGTTGCGCGGCTCACGCGAGGCGCTCTGCGACGTGGCGCGCGGGGTGGCGCGGGGGTTTCCGCGCGGCGGGCGCGGGCGGCACGCGGTGTACGTGGTGCTGCTGCACGGCGCGCCGGGGAGCCCCGAGTGGGGCTTCTACGTGGGGATGACCGGGCGCACGCCGGAGGCCCGCTACCGCGAGCACCTCGCGGGCGAGCGCGACGGCAAGGGCTTCGTGCGCGACTACGCGGTGGAGCTGCTGCCCGACGTGTACGGGCACCTCAACCCGATGCCCATCCGCGTCGCTGAGGCGCGCGAGCACGAGCTCGCCGAGGCCCTCCGCGCGGCGGGGCTCTTCGTGCGCGGCGGGCACTGACCCGCGGGTCGCGCCCGTGCGCTACCCTCGCGCGCGATGACCTCGCTCCGCACCGAGTCCTACCTCACCCAGAGCGCCCGCTGGCCCGCCGAGGGCCGCCACATCCTCGCCCAGCACGACGACGACACCGTGGTGGTGTACCAGTCGTACCGCCCCTCCATCGGTGAGGCCGCGGCGCGCGACGGGCGCCTCGGCGGCGGCGGGTTCAGCTTCAGCCGCATGTCGTGGATCAAGCCGAACTTCCTGTGGATGATGTTCCGCTCGGGCTGGGGGACGAAGCCCGACCAGGAGGTGACGCTCGCGATCACGCTGCGGCGCGAGGGCTTCGACGCGATCCTCGCGGAGGCCGTCCACTCGGGCCACGTCCCCGCCGTCTACGGCGAGAAGCGCGCGTGGGAGGAGGCCGTCCGCCACTCCGACGTGCGGCTCCAGTGGGACCCCGACCACGCGCCCGGCGGCGCCCCGGTGGAGCGCCGCGCGGTGCAGCTCGGCTTGCGCGGGGAGACGCTCCGACGCTTCGCCGAGGAGTGGACCGTCTCCATCGAAGACCTCTCGCCCTTCGTTGCCGCGCAGCGCGAACACAGGCTCTCGCACCGCCACGAGGCGCTCGTCACGCCGCGCGAGGACGTCTACCCGGTGCGCGACCCCGCGGTGGTAGCGCGCCTCGGCCTCGCCCCGTGGCCATAGCGCGTCGCTAACGCTTGTGGCGCTGCCGCTCGGCGATCTGCACCGCGAGGACGCCGTTGTCGAGCTTGCGCTGGAGCCACGTGAACGCGCTCGGTGCGAGCGGAAACAGCCTCCCCGCGAACACCTGTTCGAACGCCGCCACGTCGATCTCCGCCGCGTTGACCCGCACCGCGCGGAGCACCGCGGCGGCGACCTCCTCGGGCGAGCGGGTGCCGAGCCCCGTCGGCAGCGCCACGCCCGCGTCCGCGAACATCCCCGCGTCGCGGATGAAGCCCGGGAACACCGTGCTCACGCCCACGCCGTGCGGCTGGAGGTCTTCGCGGAGCGCGAAGGCGAAGCCGCGCAGCCCGAACTTCGTCGCGTTGTAGAGGGCCTGGCCGCCGGTCGCGACCTTGCCCGAGATCGACGAAATGAACACGATGTGCCCGCGCCCGCGCGCCACCATCGCCTCGGCGACGGTGCGGGCGGTGTGGATGGGGGCGCGGAGGTTCACGTCGACGGCACGGTCGATCTGCTCCGGCGTGTACTCCAGCAGCGGGCCGCTCGACGGGAGGGCGGCGTTGAGCACGGCCACGTCCACTTCGCGCGCGACCTCGTCGAGCCGGCGGGCGTCCTCCCGCAGCGCGAGGTCGGCGACGACGACCTTCGCGTCGAGCTCGCGGGCGAGCGGCTCGAGCGCGTCGGCGCGGCGGCCGGTGATGACCACCTTCGCCCCCGCGCGCTTGAAGGCCCGCGCGATGGCCGCGCCGATCCCGCCGTTGGCGCCCGTGACGAGCGCGGTGGTGTCCGAGGTGATCTCCATGGCGCCGCGGTATGCGCCGACCCGCGGGCCGACGTCAACGGCGCGAAGGCCGTCAGCGCGCGCCGCCATACGATCGCGTGACGGAAGCGCCCAGCGCCGGCCACCCCGCGCTCGATGGGAAGCTCCACGCCTCCGCGGCACGCGTACGCCGCGCTCCTCGCGCTCGCCCTCGCGGGCTGCGCTGAACCGCTGGTCGCCGCGACCGCCGACGCGTCGTCCGATGCTGCGGCTGAGGACCTGCCGCCGCCGGACGGGGCGCAACCGGACGCGATGCTTTCGCCGGACGCGACGCCGCCGCCGGACGCGCCCCCGCCGGACGTCGTTCGCGCCGAGGCGCCCGACGCCGACACACCCGGCCCGGACGTGCGCGCCAGCCCGGACGTCGTCGTCGACGCGCCGCCCGACGTCGCGTCCCTCGCGTGCGCCCCCCGCGACGCGGCGGTCGACGACGCGGCGGACGTCCCGCTCACGCTCGGCCAGGACGTCGTGCCGGGCGCGTGCGCCGCCGACGGCGAGGTGCAGTGGTACAGCCGCGCCGCCGCGCCCCCGGCGCCCTGCGTGATGTGCGTGTGTCGCGGGGGCAGCTATCGGTGCGACGAGGGCTCGCCCGACGCCGCGCCGCTCGTCACGCCCGTCGCGCTCGCGGTCGCGGCCCCGCCCGTGACAATCACCGGCAACGGGCTCCCCGACGGGCGCTACGAGCTCGTCGCGGCGCGCTGGTTCGGCGGCTGCCCCCGCGTCGCGCTCCGGCCCGTGCGCGAGGTCGTCACGGTGCAGCACGCGCCCGCGTCGCACACGTACTTCGGGTTCACCACGCGTGAGGATGGCGGCGCGGTCGAGCGCTCGCTCGCCTTCGCGCGGGAGTTCGAGGGCGGGCCCATCTTCATCGCGCGCTGGTGCCCGACCTCGGTCGGCTCGTTCGCGGGCGCCTCGCTGCAGCTCGAGGTCGAGGTCGGCCGCGTCGTCGGCTTCACGCTCTACCAGCCAGAGAACACCGACGGCACCGGGCCCGTCCTCGCCCGCACCTTCCGCCGCGTGGCGTAGCGCTCGGCGGCCGACCGGCCGCCCGTCGTGTCATCAACCGACCGCGCGGCACCCCGCGCCGCAGGCGTCGGCGCTGCACGTGACGTCCTGCGCGCAGCGCTTCGGGCGCCCTCCGTCGGGGAGGACATCGGGGATGCAGAACAGCGTCGCCTCGCACGCCTCGCAGCCGGCGCCGCACGACGCGCGAACGCACACGCGCGCCGCCGGGCACTGCACCGCCGCGCCCGCGTCGGCCGTCCGCGCGCAGGCGAAGCCCGGCTGCGGGCCGAAGGGGTCAGCGTCGGGCAGCACGCACGCGTCGCCCGCATCCGTAAGCGCATCCGTGAGCGCATCCGTAAGTGCGTCCGTGACCGAAGACTCCGCGCGGTCGGCGGGGGCGACGTCGGCGGGCGGCGCGGGGGTGTTCCCGCAGGCGGAGAGGGCGACGACCTGGAGCGCGGCAGGAAGGATGAGTTTAGGGCGCATCGGGTGATGGTAGCGCCCGAACGTCCGTCCGCTCAAGCCGAGCGACGACGCGGAGCGCGCAACCATCAACGGTGGGCCGGCCTTCGCGATGCCGACCGGAGGCGTGGTACCAATCGACCATGCGCATGTGGGGCCGAATCGTGATGGCAACGTCGTTGATCGCACTGGTGGGGTGCTCATCTGAGCGACTCGAAAGCCCGCCCACCATGTCGGATGCCGCGCCAGATCAGCAGGCACCAGGTCCGCCGCGGACCTTCGACTACGTCATCAGCAGGGTCACGATCGAGGGGCCCGTCGGGGTGGTCCCCAACCCATTGATCCACAACCAGGGCGTGTCGGGCTTCAACCTCGACGGCCGCTTCTCGGGCCCGATGGGCGCGAGGCCGGGGGACTGCGCCCACGGCGACCTCTTCTCGACGCTCGACCCCGACCAGAACATGGGCACGTGCGCGGCCGGCATGGCGCGCGGCGGCGCGAGCTGCAATGGCGGCGTCGACAACCAGTTTCCTGAACTCACCGCCGTCGTGGGCGGCTTCGGCATCGACCTCCGGCTGGCGTTCGACGAGCAACCCAGCCAGGGCGGGCTCGCGATGCTAGCGCGCATCTCGAACGTGAATGGGACGCCCGGCCCGACCTTCAACGACCCGTCGGTCAACGTGTCGGTGTTCGCCGTGGGACGCCCGATGTTCGCGTCGTGCGGGGCGCGCAACGTGCCCGGCCAGGCCTACGCCATCGACACGATGTCTCCGGACGCCACCTTCACCGGCCGCATCGCCAACGGGCGCGTCATCGTCGACCCGCCCGAGCTCACAGGCGTGCCGAACTTCACGCTCCCCTTGCCCATCAGGAACGCGGACATCGCACTGCGCCTCTTCCAGACGCAGATCCGCGTCTCCGTCACGCCCGACGGCGGCACCGGCGGCAACCTCGGCGGCTACATTCCACTGGCCGATCTCACCCCCACGCTCGCCCCGCTGTTCCCCTCGGGCATCTCGCCCTCGGTGGTGCGCCAGGTGCTGAGCTCGCTCGTCGACATCCAGTACCCGATGGGCAACGCGATGGGCTGCACCGACCCCAACGGCGCCGTCGGCATCGGCCTCGGCTTCACGCTCGTCCGCGCGAGCATCCAGCCCGCGCGCGTGTCGGGCCCGCAGCCCGGCATGTGCGGCTCCTGAAGGCCCGCGCTCAACTCCGCAGCTCGGCCACCTTCTCGCCGAAGATGCGCTCCAGCTTGCCGAGGAACTCCTCCGACGGGTCGACCAGGTACTTCGGCAGCCGCACCACGACCTCGCCCATCTCGGGCACCTTCAGCACCGCGTTGACCGGGCACTTCCCAGGGTGCTCGCCCATCACCTTCTTCAGCTCCGTGATGCGCCGCGAGGCCACGTCCGACGCCTTCAGCGTGCCCGGCGAGAGCCGCAGCGTCACCCCGCGCGTCCGCGCCCGGAGCGCGTCGCCGAGGGGCTGGATGTCGTCGACGCTCAGCGTCCGCTGGAGCTGCTGCTCGTTGACCTCGTCGTCGACGTTGCCCTCCTCGTCGCGCTTGAACTCCACCCGCACGCGGCCCTTGAGCAGCACCGCCTCGCCCTCCTTCATCTTCGGCGCGAGCGCGTCGAACTGCTTCGTCCGCACGATCGCCTCGACGCGGCCCGAGCGGTCTTCGAGGAAGAAGAAGGCCATGCGGCCGCCCGACTTGGGCACCTTCTCGCGGTAGTTCTCGATCACGCCGGCGAGCACCACCTCGTCGTTGTTGTCGCGCTCGTGGATCTGCCCTGCGAGCGCCGTGGCGAAGCGCGCGGCCTCGGCGGCGTAGCGGTCGAGGGGGTGGCCGGTGAGGTAGAGCCCGAGGGCGCCGCGCTCGTGCTTGAGCTTCTGGAGCAGGTCCCACGGCGGCTCGTCGGGGTAGCCGTTGGTCGGCTGGAGCGTGACCGCGAGGCCGAAGAGCCCCATCTGCCCGGAGGACCGCTCCTTCGCCGCGCCCTTGCCGCGCTCGAGCGCGCGCTCGATGGCCATGTAGGCCTGCGAGCGCGTGGCGCCGGTGCGCTCCAGCGTCTTGTCGAAGGCGCCCGAGTAGACGAGGGCCTCGACGACGCCCTTGTTGACGCGGCGCGGGTCGACGCGGGCGCAGAAGTCGAAGATGTCCTGGAAGGGCCCCTGCGCGCGCACCTCGAGGATGGACTCGATCGCGCTGTCGCCGACGCCCTTGATGCCGCCGAGCCCCACGCGGATGCGCGGGCGCCACGGGTCGGCCTCGACGCCCTTCGCGCTGCGCTTCACGGGCGACGGGCGCTCGTCGTAGATGACGGTGAAGAGCCGGTCGGACTCGTTGACGTCGGGGACGAGCACCTCGATGCCCATCGCGCGCGCCTCGGAGATGGTGCCGACGAGCTTCTCGATCTTGCCCAGGTCGGAGCACAGCGTCGCCGCCATGAACTCCACCGGGAAGTGCCGCTTGAGGTAGGCCGTCTGGTACGTGATGAGCGCGTACGCGGCGGAGTGGGAGTTGTGGACGACGAGGCCGTCGGCGACGAAGTTGTGGTCGACGTCGACCGTGAGGTCGTAGGTGTCCTCGACGCCGCGCGGCTCGATCGCGACGATGCGGTCCCAGAAGACCTCGGACTCCGCCGCGTCGCGCAGTCGCTGCGAGCGGAAGAAGCCCGCCAGGCGCGCGACGGTCTCGCGCTGGAAGCCGCGCTTCTCCGGCGACCCCTGCCCGTAGAACTCCTTCATCGACACGTCCGAGCGCGCCTCGAGCTCGGCCCACGTGAGCCCCGCGGCGCGGCGCTCGTCGTCGACCCACGCCCGAACCTCCGTGGGCAGCGTGTCCTTCGTGCTGAAGCGCCGCTCGACCTGCGCGAGGTGCGCGACGAGCTGATCGACCTGCGGGCGCCGGCCGACGCAGTGCGGCGCGACGCGCTCCACGAAGGCCTCGATCGACCCGTCGCCGAAGAGGTGGACGGTGTAGCCCGTCCGCGTCGAGCCCCGGTACTTGAACCCCTTCTCGTGGACGCCGCTCAGGATGCCGAGACGGAGCAGGAGATCCTGCACGTCGCGGGCGAGTCGCGCCGATGAAGTTGCGTAGAAGGGCGTGTACTGCGACTCGTTGGCGATGAAGCCGTCACCCGCCCACAGGCGGCCGAGCAGGACCTCGACGTCCGCGTCGCAGAGCGTGAAGACCTCGTCTGGCAGGCGCTTCTCGGTGGCCTTGACGTTGAGCAGTCCGAGCCCCTTCGCCCAGTGGAACGCGCCCGACCGGATCGGCCCGCCGTCGGCCCGCGGGCCGCGCGCCCGGATGTGCTCGCGGAGCCACGCGTCGCGCCCGGTGTTCACGCAGACCTCGTAGCGGCCGTCCTTCCGCTCGTCGATGCGCGCCACCGTGTCGGGGAAGAGCCGCATCGCCGTGACGAAGTCGTCGACCGCGGCCGGGTTGTTGTTGAAGAAGTAGAGCGAGCTCGGGTGGCAGGTGTTGCCCTCGGAGACGAGCCAGCCGAGCGCGACGAGCTCATGCCGCGGCCAGCGCTTGTCCGTCTCGACGCGCAGGCGCCTCGGCGCGGCGATGCGGTCGCCGACCCGGAGGTCCTTCAGCTCCGTCCAGCCCTCCAGCGTCCGGAAGGGGTGGTTGTCCGTCGCGACGATCGAGCGCCCCTGCGCGGTGCGCAGTTCGAAGACGGGTTTGCGCCCGTTCCACATGACGTCGGTCACGTCGCGGGCGCGCAGCTTCCCGTCGTCGCCCAGCGCGTGGACGGCGAAGGGGCGGCGGCGCTCGAAGAGGTCACCGACGGTCGTGCGCTCGCCCGTCTCCGCGTGGAAGATAGCAGTCTTCGCGTGGACGCACTTGTTGAAGCCGTAGCCCGCGAAGTACTCGAGCAGGTCGAAGATCTCGACCGCCTTGGCCTCGTCGTAGTTGAGCTTCTTGGCGCCGTCGACGAAGGTGGCCTTCTGCTTGGCCATCTCCTCCGCCTTCTTCTTGCCCATCGCGCGGCGCAGGAGGTCGGCGCCGCCGAGGGAGTATCCCCCCATGCGGCGGGCGATCATCATCACCTGCTCCTGGTAGACGATGACCCCGTAGGTGTCCTTGAGGATGTCCTTGAGGTCGTCGTGGGGGTACGCGACCTTGGCCTTGCCGTTCTTGCGGTTGACGAAGTCCTCGACCATGCCGGTGCCGAGGGGCCCCGGGCGGTAGAGGGCCACCGCGGCGACGATGTCTTCGAAGCAGTCGGGCTTGAGGTCCTTGAAGAGCTTCTGCATCCCCGACGACTCGAGCTGGAAGACGCCCGTCGTCTCGCCCGACTGGAGGAGCTCGAAGGTGTCGGCCGCGAGCTTCGCCTTCTTCGGGTCGGGGTCCTTCCCGTCCATCGGGATGTCTTCGAGGAGGAAGGGCTGCTCCCCCTTCGCCACGCGCGCGACCTCGTCGGGCCGGCGGTGGATCATCCCGATGGCGAAATCGAGCACCGTCAGCGTGGTGAGCCCGAGGAAGTCGAACTTCACCAGGCCCGCGGCCTCGACCTCGTCCTTCGCGTACTGGGTCACCATCCCGCCGCCGCCCTTGAAGACCGGCACCGTCTCCCAGAGGGGCCCCTCCGAGATGACGATGCCGGCGGCGTGCATGCCGGCGTGGCGGTTGAGGTTCTCGACCTTCATCGCCATGTCGAGGAGCGCGCGGGTGCCCTCCTGCTCGTCGTACATGGCCTTGAGGCGGGGCTCCTTCTCCAGGGCCTCCTTGAGCGGGACGGTCTTGCCCTGCACGGGGTCGGGGACGAGCTTGGCGATCGGGTCGACCTCGGCGAAGGAGAGCCCCATCGCGCGCCCAACATCGCGCACGCACGACTTCGCCTTGAGGATCTGGAAGGTGGCGATCTGGCCGACCGAGTCCTCGCCGTACTTCTGCCGCACGTACTCGATGACGCGCTCGCGCTTGAGCATGCAGAAGTCGACGTCGAAGTCGGGCATCGAGACGCGCTCGGGGTTGAGGAAGCGCTCGAAGAGCAGGTCGTACGGGATCGGGTCGATGTCGGTGATGCGCAGCGCGTAGGCCACCAGCGAGCCGGCGCCCGAGCCGCGGCCTGGCCCGACGGGGACGCCGTTGGCCTTCCCCCAGTTGATGAAGTCCTGCACGATGAGGAAGTACCCGGGAAACTTCATCTGCTGGATGACCTTGATCTCGATCTCCAGCCGGTCTCGGTACTTCTGCTCGTCGATCTTCTTCCCCTGGCGGCGGAAGGTCTCGAAGCGCGCGTCGAGGCCCTCGCGGCAGAGCCTCGCGAACTCCGCGTCGATGTCCGCCACCTTCGCGCCGGAGGCGTCGCGGAAGCTCGGGAGCGTGGGCTCGCCGAGCTTGAGCTTCAGCTTGCACATCTCCGCGATGCGCAGCGTGTTGGAGAGCGCCTCGGGCAGCTCGCCGAAGGTCTCGGCCATCTCCTCGGGGCTCTTGAGGAACATCTCCTCCGAGGTGTGCGAGGTGGCGTTCATCTCCTCGAGCGTGACGCCGGCGGCGATGCAGGTGAGGGCGCGCTGGGCGGCCGCGTCGTCGCGCCGGAGGTAGTGGGCGTCGTTGGTCGCGACGAGCGGGAGCTCCAGGTCGCGGGCGATCTCGATCAGGATGCGGTTGACGATCGGCTGCTCGACGAGGCCGTGGTCCTGGAGCTCGACGAAGAGGTGGCCGGGCTCGACGATCTCCTTCAACTGCCCGAGCACCTGGCGCGCGAGCTCGGGCGACTGCTGGAGGAGCGCCTGCGGCACGAGCCCCCCCATGCACCCTGTCAGCACCACCAGGCCCTTCGCGTGGGCCGCGAGGCGCTCGATGGTCGACTGGGCGTGGGTGCCCTCCGGCGCGTCGCGCCAGGCGTGCGAGACGAGGGCGATGAGGTTCTTGTAGCCCTCCTCGGAGGCGGCGAGGAGCGGGAGGTGGTAGCCCCGATGCCGCCCGTGCTTGTCGGGCTTGTCGCCGGGGAAGGCGAAGCCCACCGGCAGCTCGCACCCGAGGATCGCCTGGACCCCCGCGTCCTTCGCCTTCTTGTAGAAGTCGATGGCCCCGTGCATGTTGCCGTGGTCGGTGAGGGCCACCGCGGGCATGCCCATCTCCTTCACGCGGGAGCACAGCTCCTTCACGCGGATGGCGCCTTCGAGCATTGAGTACTGCGAGTGGACGTGGAGGTGGACGAAGCCCGGCATCGCCCGTCCGCCTAGCACGCCCCCTCCCCCGCCCGCACCTTTCCGGCCCGCGCGCGCCTGCCGCGCCGCGTCACGCGGTGATTTTCATGAAGGGTGCACGGGTGTTGCTGAGGGCCGCCAATAGGTGTTAGGCATCGCCGCGCAGACGGAGGCGACGTCACGCCGCGTGGCACACGCGTGTGACGGAGGCCGACGACCGCGCGCCATAGAGTGACGCAAGGAGACCTAGACAAGTGACCACGCCCTTCTCGACCAGGACCCTCTCGATCGCCCTCCTCCTCGGCGCCATGGCGGCCGCCGGCTGTGGCTCGGACGGCGGCACCGGCACGACGCCCCCGGCGGGCGACGCCGCCGCCGACAGCCCCTCGGGCAACGACGCCGCCGCGGACTCGGCGACCCCGCCGGGCCCCCCGCAGACCTTCGACTACGTGATCAACGCGATCACGATCGACGGGACGAGCGGGTCTGACCTCAACCCCATGACGCACAACCAGGGCGTGTCGGGCTTCAACCTCGACGGCCGCTTCTCGGGCCCGATGGGCGCGATGCCGGCGGACTGCGCCCACGGCGACTTCTTCTCGACGCTCGACCCCGACCAGAACATGGGGACGTGCGCGGCCGGCATGGCCCGCGGCGGCGCCTCGTGCACCGGCGGCGTCGACAACCAGCTCCCCGCGATCGCGAGCGCGGTCGGCGGCTTCGGCGCCGACATCCGCATGACCATCGGCGACCAGCTCAGCCAGGGCAAGCTCTCGCTCCTGGTGCGCATCTCCAACGTGAACGGCACGCCGGGTCCGACCTTCAACGACGACTCGGTCAACGTGTCGATCTTCACCCAGGGCCGCCCGATGTTCGCCTCGTGCGCGTCGCGCAACATGCCCGGCCAGGCCTACGCCATCGACTCGATGTCGCAGGAGATCACCTTCACGGGCCGCATCGCCAACGGGCGCCTCATCATCAACCCGCCGGCCGCCACGGGCATGCCGAACTTCACGTTCACCCTGCCCATCATGAACATGAACATCCCGCTGCGCCTCTTCCAGACGCAGTTCCGCGCGAGCATCACGCCCGACAGCGCCTCGGGCGGCAACCTCGGCGGCTACATCCCGCTCGCCGACCTCACCACGATGCTCGCCCCGCTGCTCCCCTCGGGCATCTCGCCCTCCGTGGTGCGCACGGTGCTGAGCTCGCTCGTCGACATCCAGTACCCGATGGGCAACGCCATGGGCTGCACCGACCCCAACGGCGCCATCGCGCTCGGCTTCACCTTCACCACCGTCCGCGCCAACATCCAGATGGCCCGCGTCACCGGCGCGCAGGCCGGCATGTGCGGCTCGATGTGATGCCCCCCGCGGCGCGCGGGTTGTGATACACCCGCGCGCCGTGTCTCCCGAAGCCCCAGCCCCCGCCCCCGAGCGCCCGGCCGTCAGCCTGGTGATCCCCGTCTACAACGAGGAGGAGTCGCTCCCCGCGCTCTTCGCGGCGCTCGACAAGGCGCGGCCCACGCTGCCGCAGCCCGTCGAGGCCGTGCTCGTCGACGACGGCTCGCGCGACCGCTCGTACGAGATCCTCAAGGCCGCCGCCGCCGAGCGCCCCTGGCTCAAGGTCGTCCGCTTCCGCAGAAACTTCGGGCAGACCGCCGGCATCGCCGCGGGCATCGACCACTCCAGCGCCCCCGTCATCGTCGCCCTCGACGCCGACCTGCAGAACGACCCCTCCGACATCCCCGCGATGCTCGCCAAGCTCGACGAGGGCTTCGAGGTGGTGTCGGGCTGGCGACGCGACCGCAAGGACAAGGCCGTGACCCGGCGCCTCCCGAGCGTCATCGCCAACTGGCTCATCGGGCAGGTGTCGGGCGTGCGCATCCACGACTACGGCTGCACGCTGAAGGCCTACCGCCGCTGGGTGCTCGAGCCCTACGGGCTCTACGGCGAGATGCACCGCTTCATCCCCATCTACGCGAGCTGGGCCGGCGCGCGCGTCACCGAGATGGTCGTCACCCACCACCCGCGCCGCGCAGGGGTGAGCAAGTACGGCCTCGGGCGCGTCTTCAAGGTGATCCTCGACCTGCTGACCGTCACCTTCCTCGGCGGCTACAGCACCAAGCCGATCTACTTCTTCGGCCGCCCCGCGCTCGCGCTCTGCGCCGGCGGCGTGCTGGCCGGGTGCGCGTGGGTCGCGCAGTTTCTCCGGGTGCACGCGTTCGGGGTGCCGACCGAGTGGTTCCAGCCCATGACGGTGCTGCTGCTGGCGGTGTTCTTGTTCTCCATCGGCGTGCAGCTCCTGCTGATGGGGCTGCTCGGCGAGGTGCTCATCCGCACCTACCACGAGTCGCAGGGCAAGAAGACCTACCTCGTCGGCGAGCTCCTCAACTTCGCCGAGCGCGCGAAGGCGTAGCGCGCCCATGTGCGGGATCACCGGCATCGCCCTCCCCCGCGGCGAGCGCCCCGACGAGGCGACGCTCCGCGCGATGACCGACACCCTCGCGCACCGCGGCCCCGACGGCGACGGCGTGTGGCTCGCCGAGGGTTGCGGGCTCGGCCACCGCCGCCTCGCCATCGTCGACCTCTCGCCCGCCGGCGCGCAGCCCATGCTCACCCGCGAGGGCGACGCGGCGATCGCCTTCAACGGCGAGGTCTACGACTTCGACGCCGCCCGCCACGCGCTGGAGTCCGTCGGCGAGACGTTCCGTTCGAAGAGCGACACCGAGGTGCTGCTGCTGTCGCTGCGGCGCTGGGGCCCCGCGGCCCTCGCGCGCCTGCACGGGATGTTCGCCTTCGGCTTCTGGGACGTGCGCAGCCGCGAGCTCCTCCTCGCCCGCGACCGTTTCGGGAAGAAGCCCCTCTACTACGCCCCGCTCGGCGGCGAGCGCGCCCCCGACGGCGTCGTGTTCGCCAGCGAGCTCCGCGCCCTCCTCGCCCATCCCCGCGTGCGGGCCGAGCGCGCGGTCGACCCCGCCGCGGTGGCTCAGTACCTCGTCCACGAGGCCGTCCCCGCGCCGCGCTCCATCCTCGCCAACGTGCGCAAGCTCCCCGCGGGCTCCCTCGCCCGCTGGAGCGAGCGCGACGGGCTCCGCGTCGAGCGCTGGTACGCGCCCCCCTTCGGCATGCGCCTCACCGGCGACCACCACGAGCTCGCCGGCGAGCTCCGCCGCCGCGTCGAGCGCGCGGTCGAACGGCGTCTCGTCGCCGATGTGCCGGTGGGCGTCTTCCTCTCCGGCGGCCTCGACTCGAGCTTCCTCGCGGCCTGCGCGGTGGAGACGCACCCGCGCGTCAAGACGTTCTCCATCGGCTTCGAAGACCCGTCCTTCGACGAGAGCGAGCACGCGCTCTCGGTCGCGCGTCACCTCGGCACCGACCACCACGCCGAGACGCTCTCGCCCGCCGCGCTCGTCGACCTCGTCGCCCCCACGCTCGACCGGATGGACGAGCCCCACGCCGACTCCTCCATCCTCCCGACCACGCTCCTCGCGCGGCTCGCGCGGCGCCACGTCACCGTCGCGCTCGGCGGCGACGGCGGCGACGAGACCCTCGCGGGCTACCCCACCTTCGTCGCCGACGACGCGCTGCGCCTCGTGCCCGAGCACCCGAGCGCGGCGTGGCTCGCGGGGAGACTCGCCCGTGTCGCGCCGGCCTCCGACGCCAACTTCTCCCTCGGCTTCAAGCTCCGGCAGATGTCGCACGGCCTCGCCTCGCGCGGCGCTGAACGCCACGCCCGCTGGCTCGCCGCCGTCGACCCCGACGCCCTCGGGCCGCTGCTCGGCCCCGCGCTGCGCCCCGGCCTCGCGCGCGCCCTCGACGCCGCCCGCGACGCCGCCCGCGACGCCCGCTCGGACTTCGACGCCGCCACGGCCTTCTACCTCGGCGTGTACCTCGCGGAGGGCGTGCTCCAGAAGGTCGACCGCGCGACGATGAGCGTGTCGCTCGAGGCCCGCGCGCCGCTGCTCGACACCGAGGTGGTGGAGTTCTGCCTGGCGCTCGCGCCCGAGCACAAGCTCCGCCGCGGCGTCACCAAGCGCATCATGCGAACCGCCCTCCGCGGCATGGTGCCGGCGCCTATCCTCGACCGCCCGAAGAAGGGCTTCGGCGCGCCCGTCGGCGCGTGGCTCCGCGGCCCGCTCCGCGCGATGGTCGGCGACCTCCTCTCGCCCGCGTCCCTTCGGCGCGGCGGGTGGTTCGACCCCGCGCCCGTGGGCCGACTCGTCGACGAGCACCTCGCCGGGCGCCACGACCACCGCAAGGCACTCTACAGCCTGCTGGTGCTCCAGCACTGGCGCGCGCGGTGGCTGGAGGCGCCGTGAGCCGGGCGTTCCCGCCGAGAGACTTCGTCGCCCTCGCGCTCGGCGCCGCGGCCCTCGCCGGGTCGATGGCCCTGCTCGACCGCGTGCGCCGCCGCACTGACCCGCGGCCCGCCGCCGTCCGCTCGATCCGCGGCGAGGCCGGGCCGCGCGACCTGCTGGTGGTCACCGACGACAGCCCCGAGCTCCTCGCGCGGATGGAGCCGTACCCCGCGCTCTGGGGCGTCCCACCGATGCCCGACCTCACCGGCGTTCGACGGGTGTACGGGGTGGCGCCCACGGCCGGCGCGCTCGCGCCGCTCTTCGCGCGCTTCGGCCCCGCGGCGCCCTTCCGCGGCGAGGCCCTCGCGCGCCGCTGGGACGTCGCCGACCGCGGCCTCGCGCGCGTGGTGTATCAAGCCACGGAGGCGCTCGGCACGACGCTCCAGGCGCGGCGTGAGGGCGGCACCGCGGAGGGCCCGTGCCCGCCCGCCGGCGACCGCCTCGCGTGCAACGGCGAGCCGTACCACCAGGTGGTGATCGCGCCGCTGCACTTCGAAGGCGTCGAGCAGCGCTGCGTGTTCGCGCACCCGCACGAGGGCGGCCCGCTGGTGCTCGAGCTGTCCAACATCCCGCCGTCGCGCGCGATCGTGGGCGTGTACGGGCTCGACGACGCGGCCATCTTCCCCGAGGGCGCGCCCGTCACGATGCGCGTCGCGCTGCGCACGGAGAAGGGCGCCGGCCCCGAGCGGACCTTCGTCGCCCAGAACCGCCGGGGCCTCACGCCCTACCGCATCGACCTGCGGGACTTCGCTGGCTCCGCCACCGTCACGGTGGCCGCGCCGCGCGTGGGGGCGCGGTCGTTCTGCTTCACGCTCACCGCGACGCGGTAGCGCGGCGGCGGCGGGCGGCGAGGGCCGCGAGCGCGGCGGCGACGGCGGCGAGGTGGCGGGGGTCGCCCGACGCGCGCGGGACGTCGCACGCGCAGGCCCCGTGGCGAGGCGCCTCGCCGCCGGTGCGCATCGGGACGCCGCCGGTGTGCATGAGGTACTCCGGCGACAGGGGCGTCGACGCGACGTCGGAGGTCGACGCGTCCGTTGCCGCGGCCGACGCGTCGGGCGGCGGCGCGGCGTCGCCGACGGACTGCGCGCCGGCCTCGCCGCCCACGGCGAGCAGCGCGGCGCCCACGAGCGCGGGGAGCGGCGAGGCGTAGGCGGTGGGGCGGGGCGAGCGCACGGGCGGAGCCTCTCGCGGCGCGTCACCGCGCGCAAGGGCCCCGGCTCACGCGCAACGCTTCAGTTGGGGTAGGTGCGGACCGCCGTGGTGCAGTTGGTCGCGCTGACCGTGCAGCCCGCGGCGAGGGGCGGGTTGAAGGTGCCGCCGAGCGCGCAGGCGCCCGCGGTCGCGGTGTCGACCGACACGCGGATGCGGCCGAGGCCGCCTTCGCCGCCGATGGAGCGGACGCTGCGCGGCGGGTAGAAGAAGTTGCCGCCCGCGCCGCCGGCCGCAGTCACCCGGCCCGCCACCGACATCCGCGGCGCGTAGAGGAAGAGCACGCCGCCCGACCCGCCGCCGCCCGAACCCCCGTTGTCGTGGGCGCCGTCGTCGGTGGCGATGGTGGTGATGCCGCCGGGGCCGCCGTCGGCCGAGAGCGCGCCGCCCGCGGCCACCGTCAGCGTGCCCGTGGTCGCGATGCGGAGCGCGCCGCCGCCGCCGCCGCCGCCGCCGCCGCCCGAGTACCCGTCGTCGCAGCCCGCGCCGTCCGAGCCGCCGCCGCCGCCGCCGCCGCCCGAGCCGGGGCGGAAGGTGGCCTCGGCCACGTCGAGGTCGCGCGACGCGGTGACGCCGATCGACCCGCCGCCGCCCGCGCTGCCGCCGCCGCCGTCGTCCGTCGGCAGCTCGTTGCCCGTGCCGCCGCGGTAGCACGCGGCCGCGATCGTCCCGCCGGTCGGCGGCGTCCCCATGCCCCAGGAGGCGACGGTGACGGTGGTGCCGCCGCCGCCCTCCTCGGAGCCCGAACCGTTGCCGCCGCGGCCCTGCGCCTCGCTGCCGGTGCCGCCGACGCCGCCGGAGATGCCGCCGCCACCGCCGCCGCCGCCCCAGGTGCCGCCCGCGCCGCCGCCGCCGCCGACGCCGCCGCGGCCGCCGCCCACGTTGGTGCCGTTCTCGCCGGTGCCGCCCGTCCCGCCCGCGCCGCCGGCGCAGGCGCCGCCGCCGCGCAGGGTGCCCGCGGCGGTGGACGTCCCGACGTCGCCGCCGACGCCGCAGGTGCACTCGCCGCCGCCCGCGCCCGTGCCGCCGCCGACGGTGATCGTTCCGGCGACGGTGACGTCCCCGGTCGCGCGCAGGTCGAGCACGCCCGGCGTCGTCGTGCGGATCACCACGCCCGCCGGGATGTTGATGGTGGTGAAGTTGTGGACGCCCGGCGCGAGCACGGCGCTCGCGGTCGGGTTGTACGCGCCCTCCGCGCCCGTCGACGGGAACCGCGTGCAGAAGCCGCCCTGGCACGTCTGCCCCGTCGCGCAGGTGCGCCCGCAGGCGCCGCAGTTGGCCGCGGAGGTGCGGGTGTCGACCTCGCAGCCGTTGGCCGGCAGCATGTCGCAGTCGGCGAAGCCCGGGTTGCACGTCGCCACGGTGCACGCGCTCGCGACGCACGCGCCCGTCGCGTTGGCCGGGCGGCACGCCATCCCGCAGCCGCCGCAGTTGGCCGCGGAGGTGCGGGTGTCGACCTCGCAGCCGTTGGCCGGCATCCCGTCGCAGTCGGCGAAGCCCGCGTCGCAGGTCGCGACGCGGCACGCGCCGGCGGTGCAGGTGGGCGTGGCGTTGGCGAGCATGCAGCGCGCGCCGCAGCCGCCGCAGTGGTTCACGTCGGCCTGGGTGTTCACCTCGCAACCGTTGGCCGGCATCATGTCGCAGTCCTCGCGGCCCGCGTCGCAGCGCGACACCTGGCAGGCGCCCGCGCGGCACACCGGCGTGCCGCCCGTCACCGTGCAGGTCATGCCGCAGCCGCCGCAGTTGGCCTCCTCCACCTGCGTGTTCACCTCGCAGCCGTCGGTCGGCCGCATGTTGCAGTCGGCGAAGCCCGCGTTGCACGTGGCGACGGTGCAGGCGCCCATCGCGCAGCCGGCCGTGGCGTTGGCCACGGCGCAGGGCCGCGCGCAGGCGCCGCAGTTGCGCGTGTCGGTGCGGATGTCGACCTCGCAGCCGTCGGACTCGTCGCCGTTGCAGTCCTGGAAGCCCGCGAGGCACGAGATCACGCAGCGCCCGGCGAGGCATCCGGGGAAGGCGTTGGGCCGCGTCGGGCAGGCGTTGCCGCAGCGCCCGCAGTTGGCGGCGGACGACTGGGTGTCGACCTCGCAGCCGGTGGCGACGTTCATGTCGCAGTCGGCGAAGCCGGCGTTGCACGAGGCGATGCCGCACATCCCCATCGCGCACGAGGGGCGCCCGTTGGTGGGGTTGCAGAGCGTCGGGCACGCGCCGCAGTGGGTGACGTCGTCGCGGAGGCTCACCTCGCAGCCGTCCTCCTCGACGCTGTTGCAGTCGGCGAAGCCCTGGTCGCAGAGGTAGCCCGGCCGCCCGCCGGCGCAGTTGCGCGAGGCGTGGGCGCGCATCGGCGCCGCCATGCCGCACCCGCCGCAGTGGTCGAGCGTGGTCATGATGTCGGCCTCGCAGCCGTTGGCGGGGTTCATGTCGCAGTCGGCGAACGGCGCGGTGCACGCGGCGACGGCGCACGCGCCGGCCACGCAGGCCTCGGTCGCGTTGGGGAGCGAGCAGCGGTTGCCGCACGCGCCGCAGTGGGCGGTGTTGGCCTGGACGTCGACGCACCCGCCGGAGCAGCACGTCTGGCCCGCGGGGCACGCCTGCGTCGGCGAGCAGCCGGCCACGCACACGTTGCCCATGCAGAGCTGGCCCGCGCCGCAGTGGGCGTCGGTCGCGCACTGGACGCAGACGTGGTTCATCGTGTCGCAGCGGTTGCGCGGGGCGGCGCCGCCGTCGGCGCCCGCGTCGGCCCCGGGGTCGGCCGCGCAGCCCTCGTCGGAGCGGCACCCGGTCACGCAGGTGAGCGACGCCGCGTCGCAGTGCTGCGTCGCCGGGCAGGTGTCGGCCGTGGGCGAGCACGCCACACAGCGACCGCTGGCGACGTCGCACACGCGGCCGCCGGGGTCGCCGACGCACTCCATGTCGCTGCCGCAGCGGCGCGCGACGTCCATCGCCACGTCGGGCGCGACGTCGGGCGCGGCGTCGGGCGGGGACGCGTCGGGCGCGACGTCGGGCGGCGCCTCGTCGGGCGCCGTGTCGCCGAGGGTAGCGTCGAGCCGGCCGCCCACCACCGCGGGCCCGGAGTCGGTGCACGCCGCGAAGAGCGCGGCGGCGAGCGCGAGCGACGCGAGGGGCGCCGGCCGCAAAGCTACGGTTCGTCTCATGGGAACCCTTCCCGGAGCGCCGCGCGCTCCAATCGAAATGTACAGGGATGCTACAGCGATCCCGCGGGAGGGTTTGAAGAGACTTCCATGACGCAGCCGCGCGGACGCGGTGCCGCAGCGGGGGGTTCAGGGCTGGAAGCGCCCGCCGGATCCAAGGCGGGTCGTCGCGCTGGTGCCGCCCCACACCAGCATTTCGTCGCCCGTCCACACCGCAGCGTGCTCGTTGCGGGCGGAGGGCGCGCCGAGTTCTTCGAGCTCGGTCCAGCGGTCGGCGACAGGGTCGTAGAGGCCGCCCGTGTCGAAGCGGTCGTTGACGACGGGCATCGACCCCGGGACGGGCGCGAGGCCGCCCCAGATGAGCACTTCGCGGCCCGACCAGACCGCCGTGGCGGTGAGGCGCGCGGAGGGGGCGCCGGCCGTCGCCATCGGGCGCCAGCGGTCGGCCACGGGGTCGTAGCGCGCGCCATCGCCGAGGGCCTCGTTGCGCGGGTTGGCGCCCCCCCAGACCAGGAGCTCCGTGCCCGTCCAGGCCACCGCGGCGCGCGAGCGCGGCGACGGCGCGCCGGCGGTTGCGATCGGGCGCCAGCGGTCGGCCACGGGGTCGTAGCGGCCGCCCGCGAGGTCGACGCCCGCGCCCCCTTGCCCCGAGAACACCAGGAGCTCCGAGCCCGTCCACGCCCACGCGAACTGCGTCCGGGGCGTCGGGGCGCCGGCGGTGGCGATCGGGCGCCAGCGGTCGGCGACGGGGTCGTAGCGGCCGCCGCCGTCGGCGAGGTCGGAGGCCGCGAGGCCGCCCCACACGACCATCTCGGTCCCCGTCCACACGACCGCGCCGTCGACGCGCGCGGAGGGGGCACCTTCTGTGCTCATCGCGGTCCATCGGTCGGCGACGGGGTCGTAGCGCGCGCCGTCCGCCCGCGGGCCCGTCCCATCGCGCCCGCCCCACACCAACACCTCGCGCCCCGTCCACACCGCGAACGCGCGGAACCTCGGCGCCGGAGCCCCCGCCGCGCTCACCGGCGCCCACGCGTTGGCCGCGGGGTCGTAGCGCGCGCCGTTGCCGAAGACGTCACCGGGCACGTACCCGCCCCACACGAAGAGCGCGCGACCGGTCCACACCGCCGCGTGGTTCGAACGCGCCAGCGGGGCGCCCGCGGTGGTCATCGCGCGCCACGCGTCCTGGCAGCGCCCGTCGACGCAGCTCCGCCCGCCGACGCACGCGGGTGCGCACGCCCCGGCGTCGACGACGTCCATCACGTCCGCCGCGTCCGCCGCGTCCGCCGCGTCCGTCACGTCCGTTGTCATCGCTGCGTCCACGTCGGCGATCGCATCCGCGGCGTCGGCGTTCGCGTCGGCGCTGGCCTCCACGGTCGCGTCTTCCATCGGACGGTCGGGCGACGCATCGGGTGTGTCGTCGGGCCCCGCGACGTCGCCGGCCGCGTCGAGCCCACCGCCCACCTCCGCGAACGCGTCGACGCGCACCGACGCGTCGACGTCGGGCGCGGCGTCGCGCACGAGCGTCGCGTCGTCGCAGCCGGCGAGGGCGAGGGCGGCGCATGCACCGAGGGCGAGGCGTGGCTTCGTCCGCATGGAACCTCCGCCGAGTGTAGTATCGTCGCCCGCAATGATGCGCCTCGAAAGCGTGGCCTTCCCTTGCGCGCTGGTGGCCTTGTTCGGGTGCTCCACCACGCCCGCGTCGCCGACGCCCGACCGCCCCGCGCCCGACGTCGCCGCCGACGTCGCGCCGCCCGACGTCGCGCCCGACGCAGCGCCTGACGCGGACGTCGCGCCGCCCGACGTCGCGCCCGACGCCGCTGTCGACGCGGACGCCGCGGCCCCCGACGCGCCCCCGTGCGACCTCGACGTCCCCGCGGTCGACCGCGCGACGACGGGCTACCTGCGCTTCGCCAACCTCACGCGCGGCGCGGGCACGCTGCGCTTCACCGCGCGCAACCTGCCGATGTTCCGCGAGGCCTTCATCGAGGCGATCGTGCCCGAGGGGACGGCCTCGGCGCAGGTGCCGACGGCGGCGGTGGCCTACGAGGTCCGCGTGACGCCCGCGCCCGGCCAGGACGCCGGCATCTACGCCGACGTGTCCACCGGCGACGCCGGGATGCTCTCCGCGGGCCCCGACGCCGGCGCCACGCCCTGCACCGCGGCCGCGATGCCCGGGGAGTTCGCCGCCCCCGCGTGCACCGACGTCTACGCGGCCGCGAGCTGCACGGTCGTCCTCGCGGGCTCACCCACCGGCGACACCGCGCTGCGCCAGGAGCGGCGGATGTGGCGCTTCCCCGACCTCGCGGCGCGCGGCGACACCTGCGCGACGGGCCGCGTGCGCGTGGTGAGCTGGTTCGCCAACGGCCCCGCGCTCAACGCCGACATCGAGGGCGGCGCGCCCCTCGCCCGCAACGCCGCGTACGCCGAGGCCACCGGGCTGCGCATCGTCCCCGCGGGCGCGCTCCGCGTGGCCGTTCGCAGCGCCGAGTCGAGCGACGCGTACGGCGTGCTCCCGGCGGGCGCGGTGCTCGGCGCCCACGCGATGACGCTCCACCTCTGGGGCGACGCGCGCGACGCGACGCAGCGCACCCCCGCCGCGCTGCTGCTCGACGACCTCCCCCCCGCGCGCTGACCGCGCTACCGGATCGAGTACACCACCGTCGCCGCCGAGACGCCCCCGGGCTTCGGCGCGAACAGCCAGCGCCGGAGCGCCGCGCTGACGCATTCCTCCAGCGCCGGCGACGCGACCGTGCTCGACGCAACGTGGGCCGCGAGCACCGTGCCGTCCTCGCCGCTCACGAAGCGCATCGCGATGCGGCCCGGCCGCGCGCTCTCCGCGTGGATCCGGCCGCAGCGCGCCACCTGGCCGAGGTTGCGTAGCGCGACGCGGCGGACGCTGTACCGGCGCTCGTCGGACTCCGCTTCGACCGAGGCGATGCGGGCCGCGCGCCTGGCGTCCGCGCCGGGCTCGAAGGCGGGCGAGGAGAAGGTCGGCAGCTCGGGCTGCTCCTCCCAGGTCGGCGCCCACGCGTCGCCCGGCCCGATGAGCACGTGCCGGTGCGCGCAGAAGCACGCCGACACGACGTACGCCACGACCCCGCGGCCCGCGTCGGACGGCGGCGCGTGCACCGCGTAGGGCCGCAGGCGCGCCGCGATCCACGCGCGTCCCGCGACGTCGTCCTGCGCGATCGTCCCGTCGTCGCCGTCGTCATCCGCCGCCAGCGCCCCGCCCGTCACCGCGAGCGCCATCAGGAACGCTGCCCCCGCCGCGAGCCCCGCCGCCGGCCTCCGCCGCGGCAACGCCTCCAGAGCCGCCGTCCGCGTCACGCGGAGCCCCACCTCCCCGAGCGCGACGCACACCCGCGCGCCAGCCTCGACGACGCACGATGCACCCGCCGCAAGCGCCTCCACCGCGTCGCCGTCGCGCACCAGCCACCCGCTCGCCCCCTCGGGGACGGCCACCGCCCACCCGCCCTCGATCGCCCGCACGACCTCCGCGCCCTCCCACGCGAAGCCCTCTCCGCCGCGCAGGTGCGTCACGGAAAGGACCGCGTCGCCCCAGGTGACCGTCACCTCGGCGAGGTCGTCGGGCGCGGCGGCGTTGGCGTGGTGGAAGGTGGGGGCGCGGTAGGGGGAGGCGCTGGCGGCGACGCTCATGGAGGGCCCTGACAGCCCACGGCCGAGCTCGGTTCCCGCTACTCTTCGCGGGCGGCGGCGCGGTTCTCCTCGCGGAGCTCGCGGCCACGGCGGAGGGCGGCGTCGCGCTGGTCGTAGGCGCGCACGATCTTGGCAACAAGGGGGTGGCGCACGACGTCGACGTCGGTGAAGTTGCACATCGCGATGCCCTCGACGCCCGCGAGGAGCTGGATCGCGTCGCTCAGGCCAGACTTCCGCCCGTCGGGGAGGTCGACCTGCGAGGTGTCGCCCGTGATCACCGCCTTCGCGTCGTAGCCCAGGCGCGTCAGGAACATCTTCATCTGCTCGGACGTGGTGTTCTGCGCCTCGTCGAGGATCACGAACGAGTCCGAGAGCGTGCGCCCGCGCATGAAGGCGAGCGGCGCCACCTCGATCGCGCCGCGCTGGATCAGGGCCTGCGCCTTGTCCATGTCCATCATGTCGTGCATCGCGTCGTAGAGCGGGCGGAGGTAGGGGTTCACCTTCTCGGCGAGGTCGCCGGGGAGGAAGCCGAGCTTCTCGCCGGCCTCCACCGCGGGGCGCGTCAGGATGATGCGCCGCACGCGCCGCTGGGTGAGCGCGTTCACCGCCATCGCCATCGCGAGGTACGTCTTGCCCGTGCCCGCCGGCCCGATGCCGAACACGATGTCGTGGTCGCGGATCGCCTCGATGTACTTCTTCTGCGCGACGCCCTTCGGCGCGATCACCTTGTGGCGCGCGCTCACCAGCACCACGTCCTGGAAGACCTCCGCGAGCTTCAGGTCGGGGTGCTCGCGGAGCATCCGGGCGGCGCGCGCGACGTCGTTGACGCCCATCTCCGCGCCCTCGCGAATCGACTGGGTGAGCTCGGCGATCACCCGCTCGGCGAAGGCGACGTCGGCCGCGTCGCCCTGGAGGTGCACCTGGTTGCCGCGCTGCCCGATGGCCGCGCCGGTCTCCTGCTCGAGCACCTTGAGGTTCTCGTTGCGCGGGCCGCAGAGGGCCACGAGGACGGCCTGGTCGGCCACCTCCACCTGCGCGGTCGAGGGCGCGGTGCGCGGGGTCGTGCGTTCGTTGCTCGTGCCCTTCGGGCCGTTGTCGCGGGATCCCATGTGAGGGCGCGGACGCTAGCACCGGGGATGCGAAGGGCGCCACATCCGCACACGCCGCTTTCTCCCGCCCCGTCGCTGCCCCTCTGCGATACTCCCGCCGCCCCCCCGCATGGACTCCCTCCGCACGCTCTCCCTCGCGATGTCGTCGCCCGCGCTCGAGCGCGAGTACCGCCGCATCAACGACGCCCTCCAGCGCACCCCCGGCGAGCTCCCCGCCTTCGACCCGGCCCGCTGGAGCGCCTCCGCCCTCGCCTCCGCCCGCTCCGCCTGGATCGAGCGGATGAGCGCCGAGCACCGCTCCTTCCCGGTCTTCAGCGCGCTCGCGTCGCAGCTCTCCGAGGCCGGCGCCACCTTCGAGGCCGAGGCCGTGATGCTCCGCATGGCCACCGACGAGATCCGCCACGCCGAGCTCTGCGGCGTCGTGGTCAGCGCCCTCGGCGACGAGCCCTCCTGCGCCGCCGTCCGTGAGGTCACCCCGCTCGCGCGCCACGCCGGCTGCTCGCCCGAGGAGCGCGCGTTGCGCAACGTGATCTACACCACCTGCCTCTCGGAGATGGTCGCCGTCGCGCGCTTCGTCGAGGCCCTCGACGCGATGGAAGACCCCTTCCTCTCCGAGTGCACGCGGCGCCTGCTCGCCGATGAGGTGCTCCACGGGCAGTTCGGCTTCCACTACCTCGAAGCGTGGCTCCCGTGGCTCGGTCAGAACGCTGCCGTGTGCGACTCGATCGAGCGCTACCTCCGCGGCGCCCTCGCGGTCCTCGAGCGCGAACTCGCCGGCACCTCCCCCCAGCCGTGGGGCGTCTCCGACGAGGAGCGCGCGCTCGGGTGCCCCGACCCGCGGCGGGCGCGCGAGGTGTTCCACACGACGCTCGAAGGGGCCGTGCTGCCCGCGCTGGAGCGCTACGGCATCCGCGCCCAGCGCGCGTGGCGTGAGCGCCGCCTGCCCGACGCGGCGTAGTTCCGATGGCCCCCGAGGACGAATGGCTCTGGGGTTGGGACGAGACCCCCGGCATCGTCTCCGTCCACGCCTCGCCCGACGGGACCGCCCACGTCTGGCGCCGCACACCCGCCGGCCTCCTCCACGAGCGCGACCGCTACCGCCCGTGGTTGCTCCTCCGCCACCTCGACGACCTCGCGCACCTCGGCCGCTCATTGCAACGCGAGGGCGCCACCGACGACCCGCGCGCGGTCACCTGGGAGGCGCTCGAAGGCCCCGGCGCGCTCCGCTACCTCGCCCGCTGCGCCGACGGACGCTCCCTCGCCCGCGCCGCCCTCCGCGGCGCTTCGAAGCGCGTCGGCCGCTCGCTCGAACGCCTCCACGCGCTCGACGACGGCTCCGTCCTCGCGCCCCCGCCCGACGAGCAGTACCTCATCGCCACCGGCCGAACGCACTTCCGCGGCCTCGCCTTCGACGACCTCCACCGCCTCCAGTTCGACCTGGAGACCACCGGCCTCGACGCGGCGCACGACCGCGTCTTCCTCATCGCCGTGCGCGACACCCGGGGGCTCGTCGTGGCGCTCGAAGTCGACGGGGAGGGCGACGCCGCCGAGGCCGAACTCCTCCGCCGCTTCGTGGCGCTCGTCCAATCGCGCGACCCCGACGTCATCGAGAACCACAACCTCTTCGGCTTCGACCTCCCGTTCCTCATCCGCCGCGCGAAGGCCGTCGGCGTCGCGCTCACCCTCGGCCGCCTCGGCGACGCGCCCGCGCAGCGCCCGGGGCCCCGCGGCAAGACGCGCCACACCCTCGCGGGCCGCGAGCTCATCGACACGCTCGACGCCGTGCGACGCCACGATTTCTCCGCCCGCGACCTCCCGGGCCACGGGCTCAAGGCCGTCGCGCGCCACTTCGGCCTCGCCCCGCCCGACCGGGAGTACGTCCCCGGCGCACGCGTCTACGAGACCTGGCGGCGCGACCCCGCGCGCGTCCGCCGTTACGCGCTCGACGACGTCGCCGAAGCCGCCGGTCTCGCGCGCCTCCTCGGCGGTGCGGCCTTCGCGCTCGCCCGCATGGCCCCGCGACGCTACGAACGCCTCGCCGACGCCGGGCCCGCCACGGGCGTGCTCGACCCGCTGCTCGTGCGGGCCTACCTCCGCGCGGGCGAGGCCCTCCCCACCCACGCTGAAGGCGACGGGACGGTGCACACCGGCGCGGCGCTCTACCTCTTCGCCGCGGGGGTCGCGCGGCGCGTGGTGAAGGTCGACGTCGCGAGCCTCTACCCGTCGCTCATGCGGCAGTACCGCATCGGCCCGCGCGGCGACCGGCTCGGCGCGCTCCTCGCCCTCGTCGACCGGCTCGTCACGCAGCGCCTCGCCGCCAAGGAGCGGGCCCGCGCGCTGCCGAAGGGGTCGCCCGAGCGCCACGTCGAGGAGGCCCTCTCCGCGGCGATGAAGATCATCGTCAACTCCGCTTACGGGTACCTCGGCGCCGTCGGGCTCACGCGCTTCGCCGACGTCCACGCGGCCAACGAGGTGACCCGCCGCGGGCGCGAGCTACTCGACGGCCTCTGCGCCGCCCTCGCCGCGCGCGGCGTGACGCTGATCGAGGCCGACACCGACGGCGTGTACTTCGCCGTGCCCGACGGGTGGTCGGAGGACGACGAGCGACGCATCGTCGCGGAGGTGGCCGCGTTGCTCCCGCCGCTCGTGCGCTTGGAGTTCGAAGGCCGCTACGCCGCGATGCTCTCCCACGAGCCCAAGAACTACGCCCTCCTCCACCACGACGGCTCGCTCGTGCTGCGCGGCGTGGCGTTCCGTTCGAGTCGGGCGGAGCCGTTCGGCGAGCGCTTCCTCCACCGCGCCGTCGGCCACCTCCTGCGGGGCGACGTCGCCGCCGTGCGGGCCACCTACGAAGACACCGCCCGCGCGCTCCGCCGCCGCGAACTCCCCGCCGCGGACGTCGCCTCCCGCGTCCGCCTCACGCGCGACCCGGCGCAGTACCTCGCGGTGCGGGCGAAGCGGCGCGAGCTCCCCTACGAGGCGATGCTCGCAGGCGGCCGCGAGACTTGGGCCGTGGGCGAGAAGGTTCGTGTCTACCGCGCCAGCGGCGGGCGGGCAGCCCTCCTCCCGGTGGACGTCGAGGGCGAACCGCTCCCCGACGCGCCGCGCGACTACGACGGCGAGTGGTACGCGCGGCTGCTGCGGGAGACGTACGCCACCCGACTCGCGCGGGCGTTTCACCCCGAGGGGTTCCGCGCGCTCTTCGACGACCCGGCGCAGCCCTCGCTCTTCGCGCGCATCGACGGCCTCGCCGCGCCCGTCCTCACCGTCGTCGCCCGCCCGCCGAACCCGTGACGCGCGTTTGGGCTCCGCGGCGTTGTCGCGATATCGTCGCCCGCGCCGCATGTCCGACTGGCTCGCCGACCAGGTCTTCTACGAGATCTTCCCCGACCGCTTCGCCCTCCCCGCGGGCCTCACCGTCGCCGACAAGCGCCCGCACCTCCCGCCGAACGCGGAGCTCCGCGGCTGGGACGAGCTCCCCGCCACGCCCCCGCGCGGCCGCGACTGGTTCGGTGGCGACCTCACGGGCATCGTGGAGCACCTCGACCACGTCGAGGCCCTCGGCGCGACGGCCCTCTACCTCACGCCCGTCTTCGCCGCCGCGAGCAACCACCGCTACGACACGGTGGACTTCGACCACGTCGACCCCGCGCTCGGCGGCGACGAGGCCCTCGTCACCCTGCTCGACGCCTGCAGCGCGCGCGGCATCCGCGTGGTGCTCGACGCGGTGCTCAACCACGTCTCCGATCAGCACCCCTGGGCCCTCGCGAAGCACGGCGTCCTCATGCGCGACGGGCGCGTGCAGAAGTGGCGAGGCTACGGCCACATGCCCGAGCTCGACCTCGACGCGCCGCACGTCCGCGCGTCGCTCCTCGACGGCCCCGACGCGCTCCTCGGGCACTGGATCCACCGCGGGGCCGCGGGCTGGCGCCTCGACGTCGCCGCCGACCTCGAAGCCCCGTGGCTCCGCGCGGTCACCGCCGCGGTGAAGGCCGCGTCGCCCGACGCGTGCGTGGTGGCCGAGGTGATGTCGTACCCCGCGGGCCTCGTCGCCGCCCCGGGCCTCCCCGACGCGACGATGAACTACGTCGCCCGACGCGCCCTGCTCGACTGGATCGCCGATCCGCTGGAGACCCCCGCCTCCACCGTCACCGCGCTCGTCGCCTCGCTCCAGCGCGACCTCGGCGTCGAGGGCCTCACCCGCTCGTGGGGGATGCTCGCGTCGCACGACACCGCGCGCGCCGTCGACGCCTGCGGGGACGTCACGCTCGCGCGGCTCGCGACCGCGCTCCAGTTCACGCTGCCCGGCGCGCCGGTGGTGTACTATGGCGAGGAGGTGGGGATGCGCGGCGGCGACGACCCCGCCAACCGCGCGCCGATGCCCTGGGACCGCGCCCGCTGGCACCTCCCGACGCTCGCCTTCCACATGGAGCTCGTCGCGCTCCGACGTCTCTCGCGCGCCCTGCGGCGCGGGCGCTTCGTCGACCTCTCGCCCTTCACGGGCCACGGCGTCCTCGCCTTCCTCCGCGAGACCGACGCACCCGAAGAGACCGTCCTCGTCGCCGCCCACCTCGGCCCCACCGCGCGGACGGTCAACCTCTACCTCCCAACCGGCGGCGTGCGCGACGGCGTCCGCTTCACCGACCTGCTCGTCCCCGACGACCCCGCCGCGCCCTGGGCGAAGGACGGCCACGTCGAGTCGGGCCGCGTGCGCGTCACCCTCCCCCCGCGCGGCTTCCGGGTGCTCGGCGCCGACGCGGGGTACATTCGCGACTACCGCTTCTACGGCAAACGATGACGTCCCTCCGCCCCACGTACTTCGCGCTCGCCGCCCTCGCCGCCGCGACCCTCGCCTGCGGGAGCCGCCCCGACACCGCCTACGGCCTCTGCCGCTCGGTGGCCAACTGCGCTGACGTCACGCCGCTCTGCGCCAACTTCCGCAACCAGGTCACCATGGTCGACGTCTCGCTCTGCACGCGCGAGTGCTCCACCTCGGCCGACTGCCCCGACCGCGGCGCCTGCGTCGAGGTGGTCACCGGCGCGTGGCGGGCGCTCTGCATGCCCCACTGCACGCGCAACGCGGACTGCGACTTCGCGGGCGGGTTCTGTGCAAGGACGCCGGCCGGTGATATGGCGTGCGTCCCATGACGCCCACCGACCCCGCCGGCCCCCTCGCCGACCGTCTCCGCCCGCTCGTCGAGAGCGCCTTCGCCGACCGCTCGCTCCTCAAGGGTGCCGCCCACGAGCGCGCCGTGCTCGACACCCTCGCGGCCCTCGACGCCGGCCAGCTCCGCGTCGCCTCGAAGGACAACGGCGAGTGGGCCGTCCACGCCTGGGTCAAGCAGGCCGTCCTGCTCTACTTCGCGCTCCGCCCGATGGAGAGGACCAGCGCGGGGCCGCTGGAGTTCAACGACAAGATCCCGATCAAGGCCCCGCCGCCGGGCGTCCGCGTGGTGCCGCCGGGCACCGTTCGTTACGGCGCGTACGTGGCCCCGGGCGCGATCGTGATGCCGGGCTACGTCAACGTCGGCGCCTACGTCGACTCGGGCTCGATGGTCGACACGTGGGCCACGGTGGGCTCGTGCGCGCAGATCGGCCGCGACGTCCACCTCGCCGGCGGCGTCGGCATCGGCGGCGTGCTCGAGCCCCCCGGCGCGCGCCCGGTCATCATCGAGGACGGCGCGTTCATCGGGTCGCGCGCGATCGTGGTCGAGGGCGTCGTCGTCGAGCAGGAGGCCGTCATCGGCGCGGGCGTGGTTCTCACCGCGAGCACCGCCATCGTCGACGTGACCGGGAGTGAGCCCGTCGAGCTGCGCGGGCGCGTGCCGGCGCGGAGCGTGGTGATCCCCGGGACGCGGCCGAAGCGCTTCCCGGCGGGGGAGTTCCAGGTGCCGTGCGCGCTGATCATCGGGCGCCGCTCGGAGAGCACCGACCGCAAGGTGTCGCTGGAGAAGGCCCTGCGCGACCACGGCGTCTCGGTATGACGGTCACCCCCCTCGAAGAGACGCTCCTCGAGCTCTGCGCGATCTCGTCGTTCACGGGCGAGGAGGGGCCCCTCTGTGACCACGTCGAGCGCCAGCTCGCCGCGCGCCTCGGCCGACGCCACGTCGCCCGCGACGGGCACTCACTGGTGGTGACCCCAGACGCGCCCGCGGGCCTCCCCCGCGTGGTGCTGGCGGGTCACTTCGACGTCGTCCGCACCGAGCACGACGCGCCGCCTCGCATCGAAGGCGACCGCGTCTACGGGCCCGGCGCCGCGGACATGAAGTCGGGCCTCGCGGTGATGCTCCACCTGCTCGACGACCTCGCCGCGGGCGCCAGACCCCGCTACGCGCCCACCTTCGTCTTCTACGAGCGCGAGGAGGGCCCCTACCTCGAGAACCGCCTCGGCGACGTCCTCGACCACTTCCCCGCGCTGCGCGAGGTCGACCTCGCGGTGTGCCTGGAGCCGAGCTCCAACGGGCTCCAGCTCGGGTGCATGGGGAGCCTCCACGCGCGCGTCCGCTTCCACGGCCGCACGTCCCACAGCGCGCGCCCCTGGCAGGGGGAGAACGCGATCCACAAGGCCGCGGGCTTCCTCGCGCGGCTCGGCGCGCTCGCCCCGCGCGACGTGACCCTCGACGGGATGCTCTACCGCGAGGTGGTCAGCGCGACGCTCGCCGAAGGGGGCCGCGGGCGCAACGTGGTGCCCGACCTCTTCACCCTCAACGTCAACCACCGCTTCGCGCCCGGCCGCACGCCCGACGACGCCGCGCGCGACCTCGAATCCCTCGTCGCGGGCGACGCGTCCATCGAGGTGTTCGACCGCTCGCCCTCCGCCCCGCCGCACCGCTCGCATCCGCTGGTGAAGGCCCTCGTCGACTGCGGCATCGCGACGGTCGAGCCCAAGCAGGCGTGGACGGACGTCGCCCGCTTCGCCGCCGCGGGCGTGGCGGCCGTCAACCTCGGCCCCGGCACCCAGTCGCAGGCCCACCAGAAGAACGAGTACACCGACCGCGGCGCCCTCGCGGAAGGCATGGCACTCTTCCGCCGCTGGCTCTTCGCGCAGTAGAAAGTCGCACCGATGCACCCCGCGCTCACGTACTCGCTCCTCGGCGTCCTCGCGGCCCTCTTCGCGTTCGGGTGGTGGCTCGACGGGCGCCCCGACGACCACAAGCTCGCGCGGCACCGGAAGTTCTCCCTCGTGCTCCAGATCGCGGCGCTCTTCGGCGCGGTGGCGCTGCTCCGCCCGGGCCGCGGGACGCACGACGCGCCGAGCGCCTTCGCCGCCGCCATCGGCAACGGGACGCCCGCACTCATCGACGTCTACAGCAACTATTGAGGCCCCTGCCTGGTGGCACGGCCGTCGGTCGACGGCCTCGAACGAGACACCCAGGGCCGCATGAACGTCGTCCGCGTCGACATCCAGTCGCCGGCCGCCGAGCTCGTCATCGCCCGCTACGGCGTGCGCGGCACCCCGACGTACATCCTCGTCGACGGCGAGGGCCGCGAGGTGTGGCGCCAGGTCGGCGGCTCGCCCGACCGCCCGTCCATCGAGCAGCGCCTCACCACGCTCACCCGGCGGTAGTGCCACCTCGTTGACGCGCGGCACGCCCCTGCCTTCTCATCGCGTGTGTGAACGCGCGCCCGCTCGCCGCCCTCCTCCTCTGCGCATCCGCGTGCGCCGCAGCCCCCGCCGCCCCACCGCGATCGCCGCCCGCCGCCGCGCCCGACGCGGGCCTCGACGTCGTCGACGCCCCGACGGAAATCCCTGTCCCCACAGCCGCCCTCGACCCGCGCGTCGCGTGCTCGCTCGCGGCGCCGCCCGCTGCCTCGCTCGGTCGCCCCGCGCTCACCTTCCCGCCGGAGGCCCGCTGCGACGGCATCTGCGACACCGTCGACCATGCGCCGCGCGGCGCTGACCGCTGCTACGTCGCCAACGATTCCATCGCCCGCGCCGAAGTCGAGGCCCTCGGCGCCTCCACCGCGCCCCCCGGCCGCACCACACCGTGGGATCGCGCGACGCCGCCCCGCTGGCTCGACCGCGTCGACGCGCACCTCCACCTCGACCCGCGGGAGACCGAACGCCTGCGCGCCAACGGCTTCGTCGCGCTCGGCCGCGCACGCTACGACTCCTACGCCCTCGCGTACCACGAGGTCTTCCGCCAGCAGCTCCCCGTGTACGTGAGCGCCGACGCGATCCTCCACGCCGTCTTCGTCGCCCACGGCACCATCCTCCCGCGACTCGAAGCCGCGCGCCTCCACCCCGCCCTCGTCCGAACGCTCACGCGGCTGCGGGCCGAGCTCGCCCGGTCGCGCGGCCGCCTCCGCCCCGAGGCCTTCGCCGACCTCGACGTGTACCTCACCGTCGCGCTCTGGCTGCTCCGGGGCGACGAGGGGACGGAGGTCGCGCCGCTCGCGCCCGAGCAGGCCCCCGCCGTCGCAGCCGCGCTCGGCGCGGTGAGCGGGCGCTCGCTGGCCGCGGTCGAGCTCTTCGGCCGCGAGCGGATGGTCGACGGCTCGCAGTACCAGCCCCGGGGGCACTACGCCGACGCGAGCGGCGACGACGGGCAGGGCAACGCGGTCCATTTCGCGCGGTACTTCGAGGCCATGACGTGGCTCTCGCGGCTGGAGTTCAACGTCGTGTCGCGCGGGTGCCGGAGCTCGCAGCCCGGCCCGTCGCCCGACCCCGCGGAGACGCCGCGCGAGGCCCTCGACGCGCTCTCCCTCGCCGAGCTCGCCGAGCGCGCGGGCGTCTTCCCCGACCTCGCCCTCTTCGAACGCACCTACAGCGTCTTCGCCGGCGCGCGCGAAGACCTCCCCCTCCCCGCGCTCGCCGCCCTCGCCCGCGCCGCGCGCGTTCGATCGACCGACGCCGACGCCTTCGACGCGCTCCGCGCCGCCATCGGCGACCGCTTCGCCCGGACGGCGAGCACTTACGTCATGCCCCAGGGCCACGGCGCGCTCCCGGTCATCACCACGATGTTCGGGCCGCGCGTCGTCCCCGACATCGCGGCGCTGGAGGCCCTCGTCCACGACCGCGTCCCCGGCCGCGCGCGCCTGGGCTTCGCCGACGTCGGCTACGCGCTCGGCCACGACCGCGCCCGCTCGTACCTCGCCGACGACCTCGCCGCCTTCCCCACGCTCCAGGCGCAGCTCGACGTCGCGCGAAGCCACGTGCGCGACGGCGCGCGCGGGACGGACCTCTACCGCCGGTGGCTCGACGCGGTGCGCTCGCTCGCGGCGCCGACGGAGGGCTCGGCGCCGTCGTTCATGCGGACGCCCGCGTGGGCCGACGCGCGGCTCAACAGCGCGCTCGTGGGCTTCGGGCAGATCCGCCACAACTACGTGCTCATGGCCGGGCAGGGCTACGACACGTACGGGTGCGAGATCCCCGACGGCTACGTCGAGCCCGCGGTGGAGGTCTACGACGCGCTGCTCGGCTTCGTCGCCGCGGCGCGCGCGGTCGACCCCGGCGCCGCGGGGTACTTCGCGCGGGTCGCCCGCGTCCTCCGCACGCTCCGCGCGATCGCCGTCACCGAGCGGGCGGGGCGGCCGCTCTCCGAGGCGCAGCGGCGGTGGCTCGGGATGGTGGCGGAGTACGTCCCCTCGGGCGGCTACGCGATGGAGTCGGGCGAGCCCCCGAAGTGGACGGGCTGGTACTTCGACCTCTTCCCCGACCGCGAGATCGGCGCCGAGCGCGCGGCGCATTTCGTGGCCGACTACTTCACCCTCACTAACGCGGGGGAGGTCCGCTACCTCGGCGCGGAGACGCCCGAGCTCGGGGTGTTCGTCGTCGACGCCAACGGCCCCCCGCGGGTGATGGTGGGCCCGGTCGCGCGCGGCTACGAGCTCGCGGGCCCCATCGCCGAGCGGCTCGACGACGAGCGGGCGAACGCGAGCCCCGGCCACGCCGCGCCCTGGCGCGCGTCGTACGCCGTCCCCGACGAGCGGCCCTGGATGCGCCTCTCGCCGGAGTCCTGCGGGGGCGACGCCGTCGCGTACGTGCTGTCCGTGCCCGGCGCGCGCGGCGAGGCCGAGCTCACCGCGCTCGACCACCACGGCGACCCGCTCACCGCCGCCGCGCGCCAGCACCTGCGCGACGGGCGCGCGGTGTTCCGGGTGGGCGACGTCGCGCCCAACCGCGTCGCCGAGCTGCACGTGGGCCTCGTCGACGAGGCCGGCCGTCGCGCCGATTGGACCGTTCCCGCCAGCGGTTACGAGCCCGACGCCCCCGACGAGTGACCTCCGCGCCACCGGCGTGTGATAGAAGCCCACCCCGCCGTGAGCCCCTCCGCGCTCTTCGCCGTCCTCGCGTCGGGGCTCCTCGCGCTCGCGGCGTGGTCGCGCCTCGCCGAGCTCTACCGCCGCGGCGCCCTCGCCCGCGCCGCCCTCGCGCTCGGGCTCCGCTTCGAAGACCGCGCGGGGCGCTTCATCGTCGACGGCCCCGGCGGCGTGACCGCGCTCCGCCTCGGCGGCACCGTCGGCCGCCACCTCGTCACCGACGGCAGGGTCGCGCTGTTCGAACACCTACCCCACACCGCGACGGGCTCGGCGGTCGCGGGACGGTGGCGCCCGCTCGGTGCTGCACGCGTCACCGGCGTCCCGGCGTTTCGCCTGGAGGCCCGCCGGCCCGGCGTGTTCGGGCTCACCGGGTCGGTGTACGTCGCGGCCGACGAGGTCACGCTCGACGACGCGGACGACTTCGCCGAGCGCTACCAGCTCTACGCCGACGACGCCGACGCCGTGCGCGCGCTCTTCAACAGCGCCGTCGCGCGCTTCTTCGCGGCGCACCCCGGGTACTGCCTCGAAGTGCGCGGCGCGTGGCTGGTGGTTGATGAAGGCACCGGCCCGCTCGACCCCGCGACCCTCGCCGGCCAGCTCGACGCGCTCCGCCGCATCGCGACGCTGCTGGAGACGGCCGCCGCCGACGCGCGGGGCGCGGGGTTGGCGTAGTCAGCGCGGCGCGCGACGCTCGATGCGCGTTGCCAGCGCCTGCACGCGGCGGACGTACCCGTGCGGGTCGGGCGAGCGGCAAAGGCCCCCGCGGAACATCCGCAGCGCCCCCGGCCACGACCGGCACCGCACCCGCCAGCGCGCGAGGGCGTGGGCCGCGGCGTCGGCCTGACGCGCGCGCGGGGCCCGGTAGACGCCGCAGGTGAGCTGCGTCCGCTCGTCGGCGCCGAGCCGCGACTCGGTGAAGCACACCGCGAGCAGGAGCGACGTCGGGACCTCGTGCGCCCGCGCGGCCTCGACGATGGCCGCGGGGATCTCCGGGTGCGCCCGGACCCACGGCCCGACCGAGGGGTTGAGCAGCACGAGGGCTTCGACCAGCGGGTGCATTCGCCGCGCAGCGTAGCACCGCCACCCGTCGCCACCCCCGCCACCCCCGCCACCCCCTCGCCACCCCCTCGCCACCCCCGCGCCGCCACCCCAGCGCGCCCATCGCCCCGTGTTTCCGGCGCGGCCCGCGGCCTGCGTTACGCCCCGCCGAACCCCCACCGGAGGCACCCACCATGTTCACGTCCATCCCCCGCGTTTCCCTCTTCGCCATCACCTGCCTCGTGCTCGCCTGCGCGCCCGCACCCGCCGACGACGCGCTCGACCTCGCCGCGTCCGACGTCGTCCACGGCGCGCGCGACCGCGGCCGCCACCCCGCCGTCGTCGCGCTCGTCACCGAGGCCGGCACGCTCTGCTCGGGCGCGCTCGTCGCGCCGCGCGTCGTCCTCACCGCCCGCCACTGCGTCTCGCGCGTGACCCCGGAGGTCGCCTGCCCGAGCGCGCGCGACCACATCCTCGCCGACCTGCCGCCCGCCTCCATCGGCGTCGTCACCGCGGAGGACGCCCGCGGCGCGCCCGTCGTGGCCCGCGGCGCGCGGACGGTCACCTTCGCCACCCGCAACCTCTGCGGCGCCGACGTGGCGCTCCTCGTGCTCGACCGCGACGTGCGCGGCATCGCCCCGCTGGCCGTCGACACGAGCGCCCTGCCCGACGCAGTGACCGTCGTGGGCTACGGGCGACGCGGCGACTCCTCGCGCGCCGGCGTCGCCGCCCGCTACACGCGCGACAACGTGCCCGTGCTCGAAGGGACGAGGGCGGAGTTCGTCACCGGCGAGGGGCCGTGCAACGGGGACAGCGGCTCGCCCGCGCTCGACGCCCGCACTGGCCGCGTCGTCGGCGTGCTCTCCCGCGGAACCGACCGCTGCGCCGGTGATTCCGCCGACGCCGTCTGGACGCGCGCCACGGTCGCCCGCGCCCTGCTCGACGGGGCGCGCTGACCGCCCCCGCATTCCCACATCGCGGTGACATCCCGCAGGGCGCGGCGCCTTTCGGGCCGGAGCGGGGTTGCAGCGGGGGCCGACGCTGGCCTACAAAACCGCCGTCTGGAGAGCCACACCCCACCTTGCTGATCGAGCCGGGCACCGTCTTCGCCGAACGCTGGGTCATCGACGAGCCGCTCGCCAGCGGGTCGACGAGCGAGGTGTTCCGCGGCCACGAGCGCGCCTCGGGCGAGCCCGCGGCGATCAAGGTGCTGCTCCCCGAGTTCGCCGACGACGCGCAGGCGCTCCAGCGCTTCCAGCGCGAGGCGCGCGTGGCGCAGAGGCTCGCCCACCCCAACATCGTCGCCGTCCGCGACTTCGGCGTCGACCGGGGCCACCCCTGGCTCGCCATGGAGCTCCTCGAAGGCGAGACCCTCGAGCTCCGCCTCCAGCGCGAGCACCTCGCGCCCGCCCTCGTCCTCGACGTCATCGACCAGATCGCCGCCGCCGTCGACCACGCCCACGGCCTCGGCGTCGTCCATCGCGACCTCAAGCCTGACAACTGCTTCCTCGTCGCCGGCGCCGACCCCCTCCGCGTAAAGGTGCTCGATTTCGGCTTCGCCAAGCTGCTCGACGCGCTCGAGTCCGACGGGCTCAAGACGGCCTCCAACGCCGTCCTCGGCACGCCGCTCTACATGGCCCCCGAGCAGGTGCGCTCGTCCGCCACCGTCGACCCGCGCGCCGACCTCTGGTCGCTCGGCGTCGTCGCCTACGAGCTCCTCGTCGGCGACGCGCCCTTCCCCGGGCGCTCGGCCGCCGACCTCTTCGTGCAGATCCTCTCGCGGCCCGTCGACGCCCCCTCGGCCCGCAACGCCGCGCTCCCCGTCCCCCTCGACCGCTGGGCAGCCCGCGCCCTCGACCGCGACCCCGCCCGGCGGTTCGCCTCCGCCGCCGAGCTCGCCCGCGCCCTCCGCGCCGCGATGGACCCGCGCTTCGCCCACCATGCCGCCGCCGTCACCGCCCCGCACGCCGCGGTGAACGCCAAACCCCCCGCGCGCAACGCGAAGGCCCCCGCGCGCGCCTTCGCCGTCGCCGCGCTCGTCGCCCTCGCGGTGGCTACTGTGGTGGCCCTTGCGGTCGCGTGGGCTCGGTGATAGCGACGGCGCAACCATCATGCGCATCGTCGTCGTCGGTACGGGTTACGTGGGCCTCGTCGCAGGCACCGGGTTCGCGGAGTTCGGCAATCAGGTCACGTGCGTCGACACCGACGCGTCGAAGGTCGAGATGCTCCGCAAGGGGCAGATCCCCATCTACGAGCCGGGCCTCGAGGAGCTCGTCCGCCGCAACGCCGCCGAGGAGCGGCTGTCGTTCTCCACCGACCTCCCCAGCGCCGTGCGCGACGCGCAGGTGGTGTTCATCGCGGTCGGCACGCCCCCGCGGCCCGACGGCGGCGCCGACCTCAAGTACGTCATGGCCGTCGCCGAGTCGCTCGCCCAGCACCTCACCCGCGATGCGGTGGTGGTGCTGAAGAGCACCGTCCCCGTCGGCACCAACGACAAGGTGCAGGACTACCTCAACCGCGAGGCGAAGGTGAACGTCACCGTCGTGTCGAACCCCGAGTTTCTCAAGGAGGGCGACGCGATCAACGACTTCTTGAAGCCCGACCGCGTGCTCTGCGGCTGCCGCGACGACCACGGGCGGAGCGTGATGCGCAAGCTCTACTCGCCCCTCCAGCTCGTCTCCGACCGGCTCCTCTTCGTCGACCCGCGCTCGGCCGAGATGGCCAAGTACGTCGCCAACGCGATGCTCGCTACCCGCATCTCGTTCATGAACGACATCGCCCGCCTCTGCGAGGCCGTCGGCGCCGACGTCACCAACGTCCGCAAGGGCGTCGGCACCGACTCGCGCATCGGCGCGAAGTTCCTCTTCCCCGGCGCGGGCTACGGCGGGAGCTGCTTCCCCAAGGACGTCGACGCGCTGCTCTTCCTCGCCCGCGAGAACAACGTCGACCTCTCCCTCGTCCGCGCCACGGAAGAGGTCAACGCCCGCCAGAAGGGCCTCCTCTTCGAGAAGCTCACGAAGCACCTGGGCTCTGTCGCCGACAAGCGCATCGCCCTCTGGGGCCTCGCCTTCAAGCCCCGCACCGACGACGTGCGCGAGGCGCCCGCGCTCACCCTCATCTCCCGCCTCGTCGAGGCCGGCGCCGAGGTGCGCGCCCACGACCCCGCCGCCCGCGCCACCGCCCGCGCCGCGCTCGGGCCCGTCGCCGACAAGGTCATCTTCGTCGACCACCCCTACGACGCCACCGTCGGCGCCGACGCGCTCGTCCTCGTCACCGAGTGGCAGGAGTACCGCTCGCCCGACCTCGAGCGCCTCTCCAACCAGATGCGCCGCAAGCTCCTCCTCGACGGCCGCAACGTCTGGGCCGCCGTCGACCCCGAAGCCGCGGGCTTCACCTACGAGGGCATCGGGCTCCTCCGCCCCAAGCCCGCCGCCTGATGAAATTCCGTCGCCCCTTTGCGTGACGGGCCGCCCCCGGCCGCGCTACACCCTCCGCCGACCAGGAGACACCGCGATGAGCACGTCCAGGGAGATCAAGGAAGCCGAGGCGCGCAAGAAGGGATTCGTCACCGCCGCCGCCGCCGTCGGGTCGGTGGCGATGGGCGTGGCCGTCGCCCCGGCCGCGGGCGTCGTCGGCCTCGGGGCCACCGCGTACTTCGGGTACAAGTGGCTCAAGTACCGCATCGACAACGGCATCCGCTTCACCTGACCGGGGCTGAACATTCTCGGCCGCCGCGCGTTTCACCTTCAGCCGCGCGGCGACGTCCACGCTTGACCCCGGGCGACGGGGCTGGGTAGGGTCCCGCGCCCCGGAGGTCCCGTTGCTGAAAGACTCCTTCCTCTCCTTCGTCTCGAACGAGCGCCGCCGCGTCCGGTCGATGTCCGCCGTCGCCGCCCTCGCCGTCGCCGTCGCGGCCCCGCAGCTCTACGCGCAGGTGCGCATCGCGGTCGTCGACATGCAGCGCGCCCTCATCGAGACCAACGACGGGCGCGCCGCCAAGGGGCAGCTCCAGAAGCTCTTCCAGGCCCGGCAAGACCAGCTCAACACCCGGCAGGAAGCGCTCAAGCGCATGAAGGAAGACATCGAGAAGCAGAAGAACGTCGTCTCCCGCGAGGCGCTCGAGAAGCGCATGAGCGAGTACCAGGCGGAGTTCGTCAAGCTCCAGCAGAGCTACCTCGAGTACCAGCAGGAGCTCGCCCAGAAGGAGGCCGAGCTCACCAAGTCGATCCTGGTCAACCTCCAGGGCATCGTCCGCCAGATCGGCACCTCCGACGGCTACACGGGCATCCTCGACCAGGGCGCCGTCATCTGGTCGCGCGGCGACCTCGACCTCACCGACCGCGTCATCCAGGAGTACAACACCGCCCACCCGACGCGCCCCGCGGCCGGCGGCGCTCGCCCCGCCGGTGACGCCGGCACCGCCCCCCGCCCCGCGACGCCCCCCGCGCGGCCCCCCACGGCCCCCGGCGGCCCGCACCCGCGCCCCGCGCCGTAGCTCCACAGCTTCGCCCCGCGCGGCGCGTCTCCAGAGCCCCGATGAGCGCGCGCAGCCCCGCCCCCTCCTCCCTCCTCACCCTCGGCCTCGCCGTCTCCGCCTGCACCGGCGCCGACCGCCCCGTCGTCCGTCCCGAACGTCCCGCCGCCACGCGCCCCAGCGCAATGCGCCCGCCCGCGCCACCCGCCGAGGCCGCGCGCGTCGACCCCTGCCCCGCGCCGCCGCTCGAAGCGCTTCAGCGCGACGGCGTCGACTCGCAGCGGCCGCCCCCCGCGACGCTCTACACCTGGACGACGCCCGAGCAGGCCGACGGGCTCCGCCGCGGCGGCGCGCTCCTCACCCGCGCGCAGTCTCCGACGCGCGGCCCCTCGGTGTACGACCGCGCGCTCGCGATGTACGCCGAGCGCGACCACCCCGGGGTGCGAACGCTCCGCGACGCCCGCTTCCGCCGCGCCCGCTTCGCCTGGGCGACACCCTGGCCGACGCTGCGCGGCTGGGACGGCGAAGCCTACGGCGACCGCCTCGTCCGCGTCACGCTGCGCCCCGAGGCGTGGGTGCTCGAGCTCCACGCCCGCGTCGGCCTCCTCCGCGCGCGCTCGCTCGACGGGGCGGAGGTGCCGGTGGAGCAGGTCGTCGCCCACCCCGAGCGCGTCGGCGCGGTCTACTTCCTCCAGGACGCGACGCCCGCCCTGGGCACGATGCTCGGCTTCGAAGTCGTGTCGCAGGGGATGTTCCGCGAGTTCGTGCTCCCCAACGAGGGGATGGTCGCGTCGTGGGAGATCGACACGCCCGCGGTCCACGCTGCGCTCGACGACGCAGCCGCGATGCTCGCAGCCCTGCGCGCCCACGTCGCGCGCTGCCCGGTGGAGCCGGTGGACTACCGCGTCAACGCCATGATCTGGTCGCGCGACGACGGGCACCCGCCGCTCACCGCCGCGTGGGCCCGCGCGCTCGCCATCACCAGCGACCGCTACGCCCTCACCGCCGCCACGCTCGACGCCATCCTCGCCGCGCTCCGCGCCGTCCCCCGCGGGGCGCCCTTCCGCGCCGACAACCGCCCCGGCGCGCGCCGCCCGGTGCTCGACCCGCACGCCAACGACGTCACCCCCGACGCCCGCCCGTGAGCCGCCGCGTCACGCGCGACGAGGCGCTCCGCCTCCTCCGCGACGTCCCCTGCGCGATGTGCGAGCTCGCCGACGACGCCCACGCGCCCGACGACATCCTCGCGAGCACCCCGCACGCGCTCGTCCGCCTCGACCGCTTCGGCGCCGCCCACGGCCACCTGATGGTGATCCTCCGCGCGCACGAGACCGCCGTCGAACGCCTCGCCGACGACGCCTGGGAGGCCCTCCAGCGCCTCGCGTGGCGCGCGTCACGGGCGCTGGCCGCCGAGCTGTCGCCGCGCCGCGTGTGGGTCGCCTCGCTCGGCGCGCCCGACCCGCTCCCGATGAGCTCGCCGCACGTTCACGTGCACGTGGTCCCGGTGTTCGGCGAGGGCGAGGCGGCGCGGCCGGCGCGGGTGCTGTCGTGGTCGGAGGGGGTGACGGTGTACGACGACGCCGAGGCGCGCTCGCTCGTTGCGGCGCTGCGGGCGCGGTGGTAGCAGCGTCGCCATGAGCGACCTCCCGGCGTTCGGTTTGCCTTACGACGCGCTCGGCGGCGAGGCCGTCGTTCGCTCGATCGCGCGCGACTTCTACGAGGCGATGGCGCGCGACGAGCCCGCCCTCGCCCGCCTCCACGCCTGCGACGACGCGGGCAACGTGCTCCCGGAGAACCAGGAGCGCTTCGCCCTCTTCCTCGTCGGCTGGCTCGGCGGCCCGCAGACGTACATGGAGCGCCACGGCCACCCCCGGCTCCGCATGCGCCACGGGCGCGTGAAGGTCGACGCCGCGATGCGCGACGCCTGGCTCCGCTGCATGCGGACGGCGTTCGACAAGAACAACGTGACGGGCGAGGTGCGGACGTTCCTCGACGCGAAGCTCGCCGACCTCGCGGACTTCCTGCGCAACGCGCCGGGGTGACGGGCGAAAGGCGTCTTCCGCCGCGAAGCGCCTCGGTTCTCGCTGCGCCCAGGGTTCGCCCGAGGTGCCCTCGCTGAGTGGCCAAGGCTCACCCTGGGCTTCGAGCATGGGATCATCCGCGTGTCGCGGATTCAGGCCAGGGGCGACGTGGTGACGGGGCGTCGTCGCTCGTTGTTCGTCGCTCGTCGCTCGTCGCCTGAAGCGGCGGGCGAGGACACACCGCCCGACCCCTGGACGCGGCGAGAACCGCTGGTTGCCGTGTGGTTCTGAACGCGCCGCGGGCTGATCACCAGCCGTCGGTCGGCGTCACGTCGTCGACCGGGGCCTCCTCGCCCTCGGCCGCCTTCGGCGCCACGCGCTTCGCGCCCTTCGAAGACTTCCCCCGCTCGAACGAGTGGAGCGCCGGCACGTGGTCGACCACCGCCCGCCCCCACAGCCAGCCGCCCGCCCGCTCCACCGCGAGGTAGCGGCGCCCGAGCACCACCGCGAGCCGATCGCGCAGCTCCGCTGCTTCTGCCACCGCGGGCACCGCCTCGGCCCGCACCTTCGCGCCCCGCGGGATCACCTGCGCCACCAGCGCCGAGCCCAGCCGGGCGGCCTCGTCGACCTGCGCGTCGGTCACCGCGTGGCGCCCGCGGATCGTCGCCGCGTTGCGCCGGAACAGCGCCGCGAGGTCGCAGCACGAGCGGGCCGTGTGCGCCGGGCCGCGGCCCGCCGTCATCCGCTTCACCTCGCCGGCGTCGAGCAGCCCCGCCGTCGCCAGCGCTCGCGCGCCCGTGGCCATCACCTTGCGGAGCGACGCCGCCCGCTTCAGGTCGGCCCGCTTCGTCGCCACAGGAACCGCCACCTGACCCACCCGCCGCGCCGCGAAGTCGAGCGCCTTCGCCACCGCCACCGTCCCCTCGGCCGCCGCCGCATCGAACGACGGCGCCCCCGGCTCGCGGAAGCGCGCCGCCTCCGCCATCACCGCCGCCACGCCCGCTTGCACGTTGACCACCGCGCGCGCCGCGTTGCCTTTGTAGGCGACCACGTCGCGCGCATCGACCGCGCGGGCCTCCGGCTCGAAGCGCGCCAGCAGCGCGTCGGCGTCGCCCTCGGCCGACGTCGCCGCCTCCGGGTCGTCGGCCGCGTCGGGCATCGGGGCCGCGCGCAGCGAGGTGGGGGTGGTGGGCTTCGGGGCGGGCTTCGGGTGGCGCTTCGCGGTCATCGTTCGGTCGTCGCTCCTTCTGCCTCCTTTCATCGGCGGGCGTCGCGGGAGCGTGAGCCGGAAAGTGGTCGAGGATGGACCGGACGCGTGCGGCGGTCCCGCGTCGAGACGCCGAGCACGCCGTGATACCTTCGGCGCCACCGCGATGCCCTTCAACGAGTTCACCGTCCACGACCTCACCCACCGGATCGGCCTGCGGTACGTCGAGTCGCCCGACCTCTTCGGCGGCGTCGCGGCCGTCGCGCCCGGCGAGGTGCTCACCGCCGTGCTCCGGGAGAACGCCCCCGTCGCCCTCGCCGTCTCGACCGAGAAGGCGCGCTCCGAGCTGCTGATCGCGCCGATCCTGATGGAGGCCCGTCGGCTGTGCCACGGCGCGGTGAGCTTCTTCTCGGGCGCGGAGCTCAACGTCGACGCGGCGCGCGGGCTCAACGGCTTCTGCGACTACGTGCTCGCCCGCTCACCCACGCAGACGGAGCTCGACGCCCCCCTCGTCACCATCGTCGAGGCGAAGAACGAGAACCTCCGCGCGGGGCTCCCCCAGTGCGCCGCGGAGATGTACGCGGCGAAGCTCTTCAACGAGCGCCGCGAGCGACCGACCGACGCGGTGTACGGCGCGGTGACCACCGGCAACGTGTGGCGCTTCCTTCGGCTCCGCGGGGGCACGGTGGAGGTCGACCTGCGGGAGTACTACCTCGACGCCGTCGAGCGCGTCCTCGGGGTGCTCGTCCACATGCTCACCCGCGACGGCGCCGCGGCCTGAGCGGGCGACGCGTCCCCTGAGCCAGGGAATGAACCGCTACGGGACGGGCAGGAAGCGGTAGTCCCGCGTCGGGACGCAGCGCATCCCGGCGCCGCAGGGACTCACCGCGAGCGCGCCGTCGGGGCTCTCCAGGCCGATCGTGCTCGCGCGGGCCCCCTCGCGCTGCGCGTAGCGGAAGTCGATGACGTTCGTCCCCTCGTGGAACACCACCTCGTACGTCAGTGCGCGCATGGTCGGCGGCCGGACGCAGCAGTTGTAACTGTCGGGCCACTCCAGCACCCAGCGGCGCGACGGCGCCGCGCCCACCACCGCCGCGCACTGGTCGCCGACGTTGAACGTGTCGCTCGCGTAGGGGGCGACCACGCCGTCGGGGAAGTCATGGCTCGGGATCTCCAACCCCATCAGCGCCGCGCGGGCCTCGTTCATGGTGAGGAAGCCGTTGGTGGTCCAGGTGACGTTCGTGCCGGCGGCGAGGTCCACGTTCCAGAAGCGGAGCGCGAAGGGGAGCGCGAGGAGGACGTAGACGTCGTCCGACCCGCGCAGCTCCCGCACCGCCCCCGGCTGCATGCACGCGGCGACGTAGGGCTCGCCCGCCGGCACCTCGGCGAGGACGTACCGCGTGGTCGGCCCGGCGGGCACACGGCACTCGCCCGTCACGCAGCGCTGCCCGGTGGCGCACGCCCGGCCGCACGCGCCGCAGTTGGCCGCGGAGGCCGTGAGGTCGGCCTCGCAGCCGTTCGCCTCCGCCCGGTCGCAGTCGCCGAAGCCGGGGCGGCAGTCGAAGGCGCAGACGTCGCCCGTGGCGCACCGCGCGTTGGTCGCGTTGGCGCCCTGGGGGCACGCCTCCGTCCGCACCGAGAGCCCGTCGGACGCGCACACCGTCCGCTCCCGCCCGCCGTCGGGGCACCGCACGCTGTCGGGCACGCACACGCGGGGGACGCAGGCGTTCATGCGGCAGGTCTGGCCCACCGGGCAGTCCATGGCCGCGACGCAGGCCACGCAGCGGCCCTGCGCCGTATCGCACACCGGCGTCGCGCCCGAGCAGTCGCGCGGGAGGCGGCAGGCGCCGGCCTGGGGGGCGCAGACGTTCTCGCGGCAGACGGAGCCGCCGGGGCAGTCGACGTCCGCGTCGCAGTCCACGCAGTAGCCCAGGCGCACGCTGCACACGCGGCCGGGGCACATCCGTGAGGAGGTGCAGCGCTCGGGGGTGAAGCAGCGGTTGGCCACGCAGAGCTGGCCCGTGACGCAGTCGGCCGTGGTGTTGCAATCGACGCAGCGGCCGGAGGTGGTGTTACAGACCATACCGCGGGCACTGCACTCGCGGTCGGAGGCGCAGGGGAGCGCGGAGGCGTCGGAGGGTGGCTCCGTGGGGGTGTCGCGGGGGGCGTCGGTTGCGGCGTCGGGGACGCTGCTGTCGACGGGAGGTGCTGGGGTGCTGGAGCAAGCTACGAGCACCAAGGCGATGCACCACACTCCACGCGGTCGATGCCGATCGATCACCATCGAGTTGTCCAGACTCATGATTTTCCCTGCAAGTGTTGCAACCGCTGACGACATGGCTCCACCTGCGCCACCTTTCTCACCAAGCCGAACTTCGGCTGACGCGATGGAACGAACACGACCCGTCATCCTCACAGCTGGCGCGCCGAACATCGAGTGATGCAGACCCTGAAAATTTCGCGGAAATGCCTAACGGTAACTCACTGCCGTTGGGCCTGCCCGCCTCGAATAAGGACCGTTCCCCAATTGCCCGACGTCGTTGCGTCCCCAACAGACCAAGCCCCTTTCGTCCCTTACAACAGCACAAGACCGATCCGGTCCAGCCACCACAACACCAACATAGTCCACGCCGGCAACCTCCGTGGGTCTGGACAAGAATCCATCCTCGGTCAGTGCGACTTGCCCATCGTCGTTGGCACCCCAACAAAATACACGTCGGTTGTTCACAACGCCGCAGCTATGGTTCGCACCGCAGCTGATATCAGTCCATCGACCTCCTGAGATGGCGGTCACGCGCGTCGGCGGCATCCATTCAGTCGTGGATCCCGCCCCAACCTGCCCGTGTGAATTCCGCCCCCAACAATACAGGTCGCCGTCAGTTGTAATAGCACAGGAATGACCCGAACCAACGTGCAGTTGACTGACGATCCCGATTTCGGGAACGGCGGTTGGCGCGAGCACTCCTGACGAGCCGCGTCTCCCAAGTTCACCACTGGGGTTCGCTCCCCAGCACCATACTTCACCCGATCGAGAGATAGCGCACGCATGATGCTCTCCTAGAGCGATATGCCCTATCAAGGGAAGTCCCAAAACCTGCCGGGGCAGCGAAACGCGGGGAGACACCGGCAATCCCAGTTGCCCCGACTCATTGCTTCCCCAACAATACACAATTCCGCTCCTACTCAAGGCACACGAAGAGGCGTTGAAGGCGACCACATCCTTGACATAAGACAGTTGCACCTCCAGAGGTTCTGAGACGACTTGCCTATCGTCGTTCACACCCAGTTGGCCTCGGTCATTGCGCCCCATGCACACAGCGGAGCATTCGTGACCTCCGGCGCTTGGGCACATCAATCGGCACACATGTCCCTGACCAGCCGCAACGCTTACCACGGCACGTAGACTCCCCGTCGGCAAGGTGACTGGTTGCCACGATGTTCGGCGAGGATCCCACGGCAGCTCTCCCCAACAGTAGGTTTGGAAGCTGAGGCTACTGGCCTCCAACACGAATGCACATGAGAACCTTTGTCCGAGGCCAAACATCGTGCTCTCTGCACGCCCGCTGTCCAATCCGTCAGATTGCCCGGAAACTTGCACCGCCCCGCAGCTTACGAACAACCCCCCAGCGAGAAGACCGAACAGGTGATGAGACGCAAAGTATTCCTGGAGTGTTCTCATCGCCACGCTTTCAAAGCATCATGATTAGAAGGGAGTACTGAGGTCGTAGCGTGTTCCTCGCTGCTACACGCTAAGATTCGGAGGAAACTTCGGAGTTTACCTTTCATGAATCCCGCACAACAGAATCCACACTCAGTAGGAAGCGTCGTCAAGGGCCCCAGCCCGGGCAACCCATACTCAGCAGACGTTCCCAAACACTGTGGTAGATGGCTGAAATCAGGCCCTCCCAGCGATCACATGCGTAGATTTGCTGCGTAATTGCCTCGATTTGTAGTTGATACCCAGTTTGACGCGCGGCAAGCATCTCCTCATACGTACCCTCATCTCTGACACAAACTCTATACAGATGGTTGAGATAGCTCAGGCGATCGCTATATCCAGAAGGAGGAGGGTTCCTCGTTCCTTCCGTGGTAGTGAGCTCCGTCGAGCGCTGGCTGATATACTCGCACGGATTGCCAGAATCCTCCCGCTGCTCAGTGTGAAGGCGCTCGGACTGACGATATAGATCTCTGCACTTGCGGTGGGCGTCTTCCAACATCACCTCGAGCCACTTTCCATGTTCCGACAACCACTCACAATTGGGATTGGCTGACACGTATGGCGGAAAGAGCTGATTCGCGACAGGCTTCTTCGAACTTCCACCGCTGAGCGGAACCAGGTCGAAATCGGGGAGATTGGGATGAACACTCGGAGACCCAACATACCAGCTGCGCAACTTGCTCGAAGGACCCCGGAGGCCAATGGTACCACTAAACGCAGGCCGATAACTCACTCCACCGCAGTCGCCACAGCCGGAGCATCCGCAGTCCCCCCGCTTCTGTGCCCGTCGATTCAGATCACTGTTCACGTCGAAGAGCGGGTCTCCTTGAAACCGGAAATCCCGGCGGGAGGTGGGGAGAATTTCGAACGACTTCAACCCCCTGCTCGTCCGCACCTCCCCACCCGGCACGCTGACGGACGGCCGGATCTCGTGCCGCTTCGCGTCGCCTGCGGGCTTCGGCCCGGCGATCGGCAGGTACCCCGGGGGCAGCATCTCGAAGGGCTTCACCGCGCGCCCCGTCAGTTGCTGTACCCGGTGACGATTAGCCGGAAGGTCACGCCCTCCTGGTCCGACGTGATCTTGAAGCGGCCGAAGGCGCCGCGGTCGACGTCCGCGAAGATCGCGTACCATAGGACCGCCGGGAGATCGGTGTAGTTGGCCGGCCCCGGGATGCTCTTCACGGAACCAGCGCTGCCGTCTCGCCAGAGCTCGCTCTCCAGTGTGTTGTTGTGCTGGTACTGCACCGTCACGGTGCTGCTCTGGTTCTTCTGGGACATGATGACGAGCTGACACACCAGCCGGTCGGCGCTCCCGAGCAGCGCGGCGTGGTCCTCGCTCGTGTAGTAGATTGGCGCGTTGGCGTCTCCGCTGATCGTCTGGTTGAAGACCTCGATGTTGAACAGCCGTGCCATGATGTTCCTACCTTTCGGTGCCATCGCAACAGTGGACAATCGGAAGCCATCGCACCCCCAGTGGTGCCCTCCCAACTCCACCATGACTGTTCGCAGCGATACTCTCTCTCTCTCTAGAGAACACAAGCCCATTCCGACGCTTTCTGCGCAACGCCTGCAACGTGTCCCGTCTCTGGAGAATGCGCATACCTGACCGTTGTCTCTTTTGTCGATATCGGAGCGCTGGCGCCTGGGTTCGACTGCGCCCGACCGCTCCACACGAACGCGCCGACAGCGCTCGACTGCGCCCGACCGCATCGCGCGAACGCGGCGGCGGCGTTCGACTCCTCCCCCGCGCTTCGCACGAACGCGCGGACAGCGTTCGACTGCTCCCCTGCGCTTCGTACGAACGCGCGGGCAGCATTCGACCGTGGCCGACGCGCTCGGTGACAGCGTGGCAGCGTCCCTCCGCTCGCAAAGCCTCGCAGCGGGCTACCCAGACGCGTACCGGGACGTTGAGGATGCCCCGACGGGTGACGGGCGGCGGGCTCGAACGGCGCCGCCCCCCCCGAGCGCCCTCAGCGCCGGCCCTTGAACCCCATCATCGACTGCACCGCCGACTCGCTCGCCTCGGCGATCTCCGCCTGCTCGCGCGCCCGGTCGACGCAGTCCTCGCAGAGCTTCTTCGTCTTGCCGCCGACCTTCACGCTCTTGAGCGCGTCGACCTCGTCACCGCAGCCCTTGCACACCGCCATGGTTCACCTCCGTCGCGCGGGGGATTCTACCGCCCCTCGCGCCGACCCTACAACGCGCCGAGGTCGGCCGTCGCCAGCCAGCCCTGCCCCCCGCCGGCGCCCTTCACCCGCGTGAAGGCCCCGTCGCGCGCCAGCAGCTCGACCCGCTCGCCCTCGCGCACCGGCCCCTCGGGGATGCCGTCGACCCGCGGCGCCTGGAGCAGCCGGAGCCCGCCGCGCAGCACCACCGCCGCCCGCGGCCGCTGCGTCCGCGCCGCCACCACCGAGAGCCCGAAGGCCCCCACCAGCAGCGCCAGCGCCAACGCCGCGGTCGCCCCGACGCGCTGGAGCTCGCTCTTCGCCCGCCGCCGCGCGACCCACGCCCCGAAGGCCAGGAGCTCCGCCAGCACGACCAGCGGGACCGACACGCCGTACGGGAGCAGCTCCCCGTGCTGGACCGAGAGGGGCGGCTGCGTCTCGACCACCGCGCGCCCCGTCCGGGCCGCGTCGCGCCGCGCGAGTCGCACGCGGGTCGCCCGGAGGTTGCGCCGCGCCGCGAGGTCGCCGGGCGCGCGGAGGAGCACGCGCTCGAAGCACCACACCGCCTCGCCGTAGCGCTCGGCGCGGGCGTACACGGTGCCGAGGTCGTAGAGCACGTCGTCGGAGTCGACGCCCGCGGCCACGAGCTCTTCGAGCGACCGCGCCGCACCGGGGAGATCACCGCGCGCCTCCGCGGCCTGCGCGCGGGCCGCGAGCTCCGAGGGGGGCACCGCCCACGCCGCGCCGCCCGCGAGGACGAGCGCCAGCGCAGCAGCCCGGACTGGGGTTTGTCGCTTCGCGCCCGCACCCCAGGCTACGGAGTGCACGCGCCCCTTCGGGGCTTTGAAATCGGAACGCCCGACGTCGTCGAACGTCGCTCCGGAAGCCCCCGGAGGGGGCGCTGCTTTCCGTAGCGCGGGGTGCAGGAGCGGAGCGACAAGCCCCGCCAGCGCCCCGATGCGTTCCCGCACGAACCGGCGCGCCTCCGCCCTCACGACGCCCGCTCCATCGCGCGGACCACGTCGCGCACCTTCGCCACCACGTCCGCCGCGTCGCCCTCCGCGCCGAAGCGAACCGTGTCGCACGCCGCCTGCGCCTCCCGCAGCGCCGCGCGCCCCGCGTCGTCGAGCCCCGCGTCGCCGTACGCGCGCCGCGCCCGCTCGAGCGCCCGGCCCGCGAGGTCGAGCGCCGACGTCCGGTCGCCCGCGGTGAGCGCCGCTTCGCTCCGCGCCACCAGCGTCAGCGGGTCGTTGCGCTCGGTCTCCACCTTCTCCGTCGCGCGCCGCGCGCGCCACCGCCGCAGCCCCCGCGCGAGCCCCGCCGCCACCAGGAGCGCCGGCGGAAACGCCACCGTCCCCCACACGCGCGCCGGGCTCGTGAAGAACGTCCGGTACGGCGTCAGCGACGGCGACTCCACCAGCGGGTCGAGCGCCACCGTCGGGTCTTCGCGCGTCGCGTCGACGTCGCGCTCGGGCGCCGGGCCCGTCGCGGTCAGCGTCGGCAACGGGATGGTCGACGTCCCGTAGCGCCCGTTCGCCGGGTCGAACCACGGCACGTTGAGGACGCCCAACGCGTACGTGCCGGGCCGCTCGGCGACGACGAGGTGCTCGCTCACGAGCGTGCCGCGCACGTCGGCCTCGTTCGAGCGGTCGACCTCGTGGCGCGAGCTGCCGGGGTGCATGCGGAGCCCGTCGACGCGCGGCGGCGCGGGCAGACCCACCGCGCCGAGGTACCCGTTGCCCACCGCGCGGAGGCGCAGCGTCACCGTCTCGCCCGTCGGCGCGGACGGGCGGTCGAGCTCCGCGGTGATCGCGAGCGGGCCGATGAGACCGGGGACGTAGCCGTCGGGGCGCCCCTCGGTCGGCGGCTCGCGCACGTCGACGACGATGGTCGGGCTCCTCACCTGGATGCGCCGGCGCTGGCCGAAGAAGGCGTCGCCCTCGATGTACTCGGCGATCACCTCCATGCCGCCGATCTCCTGGCGGCCGGAGCGCGTGGGGAAGAGCGCGATCTTGCGCACGAGCCCGGCGATCATCTGGCGACCGCCGGCGACCACCTGCCACGCGCCGCGCCAGCAGCGCGTCTGGCCGCGGTCGAGGAGCTGCTCGTTCCAGAAGCCGGTGAGGACGGGCTCGTGCTGTGCGTCGCAGCCCACCTCGCCGGAGGGGACGTAGAGCCACGCGCGGAAGGTGACCTGCTCGCCGACGTAGGGCGTAGGCTTGTCGACCGCGAGGCGAACGAAGCCCGTCGGGTCGTACACCGACGCGGCGATCTCGCCCGACGGCGGCGCGTCGGGGTCGACGGCGGCAGGAGGCGGCGGGGTGTCGGGCGCGAGGATCCCGTTGGGGAAGCCGGGGATCATCCCCGGGAACGGCATCGCGTTCGGCGGAGGCGCCTGCACCGGCTGCTGCGGCTGGGCGGTGCCCGGCGGGTCGACCGTCACCGTCACGTCGGGGAGCTGCGCCACCACCTGCCCGCGGTCGTTGACCGCGCGTGCGTTGCGGATGACGTAGCGGCCCGCGCGCGGCGCCATCACGATGTACTCCGCCGACGACTGGACGGTGATCGAGCCCATGCCCCCGAAGCCGCCGAACACCATCATGTTCTGCGTGCTCGGCGGCGCCGCGTTGGCGAGCACCTGGAGCCCGGGGAACTGCAACGGTGTCGCGGTCGCCATCCCGTCGTTGTCGACGCGCAGGCCGTAGACGACGTGAAACGCCTGCCCCGCCGCGGGGCGCGGGGGGTTCACCTCGACGGTCACCTGAACCACCGCGAGCGCTTCGGTGGCCCCGAGCGCGAGCGCGAGGGAGAGGGCCGCGGCGGTGGGCGTGCGCGGGCTCATCGCTCGTCGTCGGGGTTGCGCGGCATCTGGGCGGCGCGACGCCGCAGGAGGAGCTGCTGGAGGTCTTGCGCGTTGCGCTCGAGCTGGTCGAGCGGCGCGAGCGACATCGGCGGCGGACCCGCGTCAGGCCTCGCCTGGGGCGCGCCACCGTCTTCACCACCACCACCGCCGTCGGGCTGCGACGATGCGTCAGGCGGGCTCGCGTCGGGCTGCCCACCGCCGTCGGGCGACGAGTTGCCGCCGTCGCCCTGCGAGCTCCCGCCGTCGCCCTGGGTGCCGCCGTCGGGGTTGCCGCCGTCCTGCGATCCGTCCTGCGGGGCGTCCTGCGAGGCGTCGCGGCCGGCGTCGGGGCCGGCGTCGGGGTGGTCTTCCTCGTCCTTGCGGCGGCGGGCGAGCTCGAGGTTCCAGGCGGCGTCGGCGAGGCGCGGGTCGAGGCGGAGGGCCTCTTTGTAGGCGTCGATGGCGCTCTGCCAGAGGCGCTGCGTGAAGAAGGTGTTGCCGAGGTTGTACGACGCGCGGGCCCGGAGCGCGGACTCGATGTCGTCGGCCGGTGCGCCCGCGTAGCCCCGCGCGGCGTTGCGCATCTCGTCCTGCGCGCGCTGCCACGACTCGGGGACGGTGGCGTCGGGGGCGAGCTCGGGCAGCACGCCCGCGTCGCCCGGCGGCACGGCGATGCGGTAGCGGGCGAGGCCGCGGTTCAGATGAACGCCGGCGTTGCGGGCGCCGTCGCCGGGGGCGGCCTCGTAGTTGGTGAGGGCGCCGGGCCAGTCGCGCTGGGCCCACGCGCGGTTGCCGTCACGGACGCGCGGCTGTTCGGCGTCACGCGGCGGCCACGCCCACGCGGTGAAGCCCACGAGCGCCGCGCCCACCGCGACGGGGGCGAGCCACGCGGGCGGGCGCCAGGCGGCCTTGCGGCTCTTCTTCGCGCTCATGCCAACGAACCTCCCGCCCCTGCGCGAGGACTGGGGTTTGTCGCTTCGCGCCCGCACCCCAGGCTACGGAATGCACGCGCCCCTTCGGGGCTTTGGAATCGGAGAGCCCGGCGTCGTCGAACGTCGCTCTGGAAGCCCCCGGAGGGGGCGCCGCTTTCCGTAGCGCGGGGTGCTGGAGCGAAGCGACAAACCCCGCGCGAGGCGGCGACCAGCCCACGAGCCCCGGCGAGAAACGACGGCGTCACTTCGCGGCCTCCTTGCGGCGGACGCGCTCGGGCAGGAGCGCCGACGCCACCACCAGCAGCACGAACGCGGGGATGAGCACCGGGAGCACGAGCTCTTCGTAGAGGGTCTTCTGCGTCTCCGCGATCTCCGCGCGGCGGAGCTGCGCGAGGCGGCGTCGCACGGCGTCGATCCCCACCTCGCCCTGGCGCGGGCGGAAGTACATCCCGTTGCCCTCCTGGGCCACGGTGCGGAGCTGCTGCTCCATCTGGTCGGTGAACTGCGTGTGCTTCACCTCGCCGCGCGAGTCGCGCTCGTAGCCCACCATCCGGCCGTCGTGCGTGAAAGCGGGGATGGGCTCGGGCGCAGTGCTCCCGATCGCGTCGATGTACACCTGGATGCCGTCGCCCGCGGCCTCGCGCGCGGCCGCCACGGGGTCGCCGTCGAGGTCCTCGCCGTCGGTGATGAGGAGGATCACCTTCGAGCGCCGCGCGGCCAGCGGGTCGCGGCGCAGGAGGTCGCGCGCGGCGGCGAGCGCCCGGCCGATGGAGGTCCCCTGCACCGGGAACTCCCACGGGTGCGCGTCGCGGAAGAAGCGCTCGGCGGCCTCGTGGTCGGTGGTGAGCGGGTACTCCATCGTGTCGCCCGCGAAGAGGACGACGCCGATGCGGTCGCCGGGCTCCTCTTCGAGGAGGCGGACGAGCTCGGCCTTCGCCCGCTCGATGCGCGAGGGCTGCACGTCGCGGGCGAGCATCGACTTCGACACGTCGAGGCACACCACCACGTCGATGCCGCGGCGCGACACCACCTCGGTGCGCGAGCCGTGCTGCGGCCGCGCGCCCGCCACCGCGAGGAGCGCGACGGCCATCAGCAGCAGGGCACCCTTCACGGCGCGCCACCCAGCGGGCGAGCCGTCGCGGAGCTGGTGGACGAGGGCGACGTCGCCGAAGCGCTCGATGGCGCGTCGGCGCTGCCACGCGGCCCAGGCCATCGCGCCGCCCACCACGAGCGTCGACGACAGGAGCGCGAAGAAGGCCCACAGCGGCGCCCCGAGCCTCACGGGAACCTCCTCAGCCGCGTCGCCGCAAGGACAGCCTCGAGCATGAGGCACAGGAGCGCGGCGATGGCGACGGGCGCGTAGAGCTCGCCGTAGCGGACGCCGGCGTCGGCGATCTTGCTCCGCTCGAGCTGGTCGAGGATGCGGTGGAAGCTGCGCTCCAGCGTGGCCCGGTCGGCGGCGCGGAAGAACTCGCCGCCCGTCTGCCGCGCGATCTCTTCGAGGAGCGCCGGGTCGACCGGGAAGCGCTGCGTCTGGTAGACGGGGCGGCCCGCGAGGTCGACGCCCTCCTGCACGGGCGCCTCATCCGACTGGCCGACGAGGATGGTGTACACCTTCGCGCGGAGGGCGACCGCGAGCTGGGCGGCCTCGCGCGGGTCGACGTGGCCCGCGTTGTTGGCGCCGTCGGTGAGGAGCACCACCACCTTGCTCCGCGCGTCGCTGCGGCGGAGGCGGTTGAGCGCGGTGCCGAGGCCGTCGCCGATGGCCGTCCCGCCGCCGTCGATGAGCTCGAGGCTGAGCGCGTCGACCATGCGCTGGAGCACGGTGTAGTCGAGCGTCGGGGGCACGACGGTGTACGCCTCGCGGCCGAACACCACCACGCCGATCCGGTCGCTCCGGCGCCGGCGGATGAACTCGGCCACCACCTCCTTGGCGGCGGCGAGGCGCGTCGGCTGGAGGTCGGCGGCGCGCATCGAGCCCGAGAGGTCGATCGAGAGGACGATGTCGATGCCCGAGAGCTCGATCTCGTCGGGCGCGTCGATGCGCTGCGGGCGCGCCATCGCCACGCCCACGAGCACGATCGCCACCACGCGGAGCGCGTCGGGCAGGTGGACGAGCCGCGACGCGAGGGTGCGCGGGGCGGCCGCGAGCGCAGCGCCCTGGGAGACGTAGAGCCGCGCGCCGGAGTCACCGGGCTGCGCGCCGAGCGGGCGGTAGAGCGCGCGCGCCCCGAGCCACGCGGCGAGCGCGAGGGGCAACGACAGCAGCGCCAGCGGCCACTTGAGGTGCACCTGCCAGGCGTTGGACCACACGTACACCGCCGCGCCGACCGCGAGCAGCGTGAGGATGCCGGTCGCGAGCATCGCCGTCGCAGCGATGGGCGAGCGGCGCTTCACCTTCGGCGGTGGGGCTTTCGTGCGTCGCTTCGAGGCGGCGAGCGGGGCCTTGGGGATCACCGCGCACCTCCCGGCTTCGCGCCGTCGGCGGGGAGCACCTGCGGCCGGCCTCGCTCGACGATGGAGACGGCGGCGCGGAGGATCTCGTCGGCCTCCTCGTGCGAGGGGACGAAGCCGGCGAACTTCACGAGGTCGCACTCCGAGAGGAGCCGCTCGACCTCGACGAGGGTGACGCCGGGGAGCGGGGCCTTGCGGACCTGGGCCATCACCTCGTCGCTGGTCATCTCGATGGCGTCGAAGGCGAGGACGCCGCCGAGGTAGCGCCGGATCACGTCGGAGATGGCGTCGTAGTAGTCCTTGGTGTGGCCGCGGGAGAGCAGGTCGCCGCGGGCCAGCGCCTCGAGCGCGTCGCGCGCGACGAGGTACGGGTGGCGCGGCGGGGGCGGCGGCGGGACGATCTTCGGGCGAGCGCGCCACCAGCCCGCGACCGCGAGCGTGGTGACGACGACGGCGAAGAGCACGTCGAGCGCGACGGAGGCGTGGCGGAGGGTGAGCGCGCCGAAGCGGACGACGGCCGGCGGCGTCACGTCCTTCGGCGACGGGCGCGAGGCGTTGCCGAACACGCTCCGCACGCGGAAGCGAACCTCCGGCGTGCAGATGCGGGCGATCTCGTCGCCGGTGTTGACGCGGGCGGGCAGCGAGGCGACGCGCACGTCGGCGACCTTGAAGGGCTGGACGGCGACGGAGACGTCGGTGGTGACGAAGCCGTCGCCGGCGGCGCGCGGGGTCCGGTCGCGCTCGGGCTGGTCGCGCGCGTAGTCCATCTCGATCGCGGGCTGCTGGAAGGCGACCACGTCGGGCTCGAACTCGACCCGGTCGCGCGACCGGTAGCGGAAGCGGTAGGTGACGACGACCCGGTCGCCGACGCGCGGCTGCTCGGGGCCCACCGTCACCGTCACCTGCGGCGCGCGGTCGGCGGGCAGCGGGTCGGGCGTGCACGACGGGGCGGGCGCGACGTCGGTGACCGACGCGTCGCCCGCGTCACCCACCGCGGCGTCGTCGACGGATGCGTCTTGCGCCCACGCGAAAGGCGCGGCGAGCGAGAGGGCGGCGGCGAGGGCGAGCGTCCTCATCCGTGCATCCTCCTCGCGCGCCGCCGGAAGAACTCCGCCAGCGGCGTGATGTAGGGCCGGTGCGTGTGGAGCGGGATGTGGTCGATGGCGAGGCGCTTGAAGAGCGTGTCGCGGGCCACCTTCTGCTGCGTGACGCGCTGGCGGTAGGCCTCGCGGACGCGGGGGCTGGAGGTGTCGACGGGGATGAGCTCGCCCGTCTCGAGGTCTTCGCACCAGGCGATCCCGACGTCGACGAGCTCGTCTTCGCGGGGGTCGGTGACGGTGACGGGGACGAGGTCGTGCTTGGCCGCGGCGACGCGGAGCGAGTGCTCGTAGTCGTCGCCGAGGAAGTCGCTGACGACGAAGGTGACGGCGCGGCGGCGGGAGAGGCGCCCGAGCACGTCGAGGGCGCGCGAGAGGTCGGTCCCCTTGCCGCGGGGCTGGTACTGGAGGGTCTCGGCGACGACGCGCATGACGTGGCGCGGGCCCTTGCGCGGGGCGATCACCTTCTCGACGTCGTCGGTGAAGAGGACGAGGCCGACGCGGTCGTTGTTCTTGACGGCGCTGAAGGCGAGGACGGCGCTCACCTCGGCGACGAGGTCGCGCTTGAGCATCCCCCTGGTGCCGAAGCGCTGCGAGCCCGACATGTCGACGAGGAGCATCACCGTCATCTCCCGCTCCTCGCGGAAGACCTTGACGTGGGGCGCGCTGGTGCGGGCGGTGACGTTCCAGTCGATGAAGCGGACGTCGTCGCCGGGCTGGTACATGCGGACCTCGTCGAAGGCGAGGCCGCGGCCCTTGAAGACGGACGCGTACGTCCCCGCGAGCTGGTCGTTGGCCAGGCGCGCGGTGTGGATCTCGATCTTCCGGAGCTTCTTGAGGATCTCCTTGGAAATCATCGCGACCCGCGGGGGTTGGGATTCAGGGGACCTCGACGGCTTCGAACACGCGGCCCACCACCTGGTCGGCGGTGACCTCCTCGGCCTCGGCCTCGTAGGTGAGCGACACGCGGTGGCGGAGCACGTCGAGCCCGACGGCCTTGATGTCCTCGGGGATGACGTAGCCCCGGTGCTGGAGGAAGGCCCGCGCCCGCGCCGCCATGTTGAGCGCGATGGTCGCGCGCGGCGACGCCCCGTACTTGATCATCGGCGCCAGCTCCTTGAGCCCCGCCTTGGCCGGCTCGCGCGTCGCGAACACGATCGAGACGATGTAGTCCTTGAGCTTGTCGTCGACGTAGATCTCGGGGATGAGCGCGCGCGCCTTCACGATCTGCTCGGTGGTGACCTTCGGGCTCACCGACGGCGGCGTCGTGGACGTCTGCCGGTCCATGATCGCCCGCTCCTCCTCGCGCGTGGGGTAGCCCACCTTCACCATCAGCATGAAGCGGTCGACCTGCGCCTCGGGCAGCGGGTACGTCCCCTCCTGCTCGATGGGGTTCTGCGTGGCCATCACGAGGAAGGGGTCGGGGAGCTTGTAGGTCGCGTCGCCGATGGTGACCTGCGACTCCTGCATCGCCTCGAGGAGCGCCGACTGCACCTTGGCGGGCGCTCGGTTGATCTCGTCGGCGAGCACCAGGTTGGCGAAGATGGGGCCCTTCTTCGGGGTGAAGGTGCCGTCGCTCGGCCGGTAGATCACGGTGCCGATGAGGTCGGCCGGCAGGAGGTCGGGGGTGAACTGGACCCGCGCGAACTGCGCCTGGATCACGTCGCAGAGCGTGCGGACGGTGAGCGTCTTGGCGAGGCCCGGCACCCCTTCGAGGAGGACGTGCCCGCGGGCGAGGAGCCCGATGAGCAGCCGCTCGACCATCATGGGCTGCCCCACGATGACCTTGCCGACCTCCGAGAGGATGTCGTCGATGAAGCGGGACTCGGCCTGGACCTGTTCGGTAAGCGCGCGGTTGTAGCTCATGGCCTTCGGGGGTCGGGGCGCCGTCACTACCCCACCTCCGCGGGGGCGCGCAACAGCGGTGTGTTGCGAAACCCCTCTTCCCCCGGGCCTATTCCGCCCGGGCGGCGCCTCTGGGGAGCTCCGGGGACTTCTACGGGAGCGGGGCGAAGCCCGAGGCCGCGAAGAGCCGGCGGGGGTAGTACCGCGCGGTGTCGTCGTGGGAGAGCGCGCTGTGCTTGAAGATCACCGGGTGCGCGTAGTCCTCGGGCGCGAGCATGGTGACGGTGTCGTCGTCGAGGAGCGACGCCGTGAGCCCGGCGGTGCGCAGCCACGTCGCGGCGCGGCCGGCCATCGCGCGGGCGTTGGCCATCGTCCCCGCGGAGGTGGTGTACACGTCGACGAAGCGGAAGCCCGTGGTCGCAGGCGGCGTGAAGCGCGCGACGTTGCCGCGGACCCACCCGTCGAAGGTGGCGGTCTCGCCGTAGAGCGCGTCGAGCAGCGCCACCTCGCGCAGCGCGGTGATGCCGCCCGCGCGGACGACGGCGGCGGTGGCGAGGTAGCCCCCGGAGTGGGCCATGACGTGGAGCCGGCCGACGTCCGCCACGTCGTGCGGGCCGAGCACGGGGGCGAGGCGGACGGAGAGAAGCTCCTGGAGGAAGGCGCGGAAGGCGCCCGTCCGCGCGAAGGCGCCGGGGTCGCCGGTCATCGCGTCGACGCGGAGCTCGGGGACGACCAGCAGCGCGTTGACCCGCGCGGCGTCGAACTGGGTGATGAGGTCGGAGGCGCGGCGCGCGGTTCCGCCGGGGGTGCAGGGCGTGTTGGTGGGGCCGACGACGTTGGCGACGCAGTTGCTCCAGCCGTGGAAGTAGACCTGGACGGCGAGCGGCGGCGTCGGGTCGAAGCCGGGCGGGACGTGCACGGCCACCGAAGGCCCGGCCTGCGCGGGGAACGCGGCGGTGGGCATCTGGTAGAAGTACACGCGCTCGTAGACGCGCGGGCCGGCGTCAGAGGCCGCGTCCACGCGGACGTCGGCGGAAGCGTCGGCGCGGTCGGTGGCGGCGTCCGCGCGGGCGTCGGAGGATGCGTCGGTGCGGTCGGGTGATGCGTCGCCGGAACCGTCGCGCGCAGCGTCGGGCGCGCTGTCGGACGATGCATCGGGAGGAGCGTCGGGGGCCGCGTCGCCAGCGTCCTGCTCGGCGTTGAAGTCGTCGGCGTCGGTGGGCGGCGGGGCGCAGGCCGCGAGCGACGCGGCGACGAGGAGCGCGAGGACCGCCCGTGCGTTCGACATCGCGCGGACGCTACCACGGCGGCGCGCCATTGCGCTCGGGGCGGCGGGTGCGTCGCCCGACTCGCCCTCCAGGGCGTTGCGGCGGGTACGCCTACGACGCCACCGCCGCCATCACCACGGCCGCCGCGGTGGCGAGCGAGAGCGTCGGCACCGCCCACAGACATACCCGGTACACCTGCTCCTCGACGTGGGCGCCGAAGAGCTTCTTCACCACGTTGAAGCGGTAGACGGCGATGTTCACCAGCAGGCTCACGGCGAGGGTGAGGTAGTTGAGCGCGAAGAGCCGCGACACGGTGTTGTCGCCCGACGCGATCAGCTTGTACTCAGCGTTGACGGTGAAGTTGAGGGCGATGACGGCGAAGAGCCCGCCGACGACGACGTTGGTGAGCTCGAAGGCTTCAATAGCGAAGCCGCCCCGCTTCGCGCGGTTGAGCCAGATCGCCAGCAGCGGGATGAGCAGCGACGCCAGCAGCGGGATGAAGATCGCCGGCGCGGTGCGCGACGCGACGCGGGCCACCTCCAGCTCGGCGATCACCCGGGCGTGCTGCGCGCCGTGCCAGCCGCCCTGCGGGTCGCTGCGCAGGCTCACGAGGTCGGCGTCCCAGCCCTCCACCGCGGGCGGCGGGGACTCGCGGCCGAAGTCGAGGTCGTCCTGGCGGAACTCCAGCGCCACCTCGTCGTCCGCCTCGCGCGTGCACGCCAGCGCGACCGCCAGGCGCTGCGTGTCGAAGGGGAAGTCGGCCGCGTCGAACGAGCTCGCGAACGTCCCGCGCGTGCGGATCATCAGCTCGACGTGGCCCGCCGGCGTCACGCGCAGCCCGCGAATCTGCATGTCGGGGTCGCCGTCGAGGTTGTCGATGACGACGCCGGGCGACCACATCTCGCCGAGGCGCGCCTCCACCTCCTCGCCCCGCCACTCGCGGTAGCCCGCGGCCTCGCCCGGCGGGAAGGCCTGCCGCGGGTCGTCCCACTGGAGCCGGACGTCGATCGTTCCTTTGAAGGCCCCGTCGTTCTCCTCGATGGAGCGGAGGTCGACGAAGCGAACCGCCGCCCGCACCACCACCGGCAGCCCCCGCCCCGTCGGCAGCGACGTCGGGCCCGGCTCGCGCGCCGTCGTTCCCTCGGCGTCCGTGGGGGGCGTCGCGTCGCTCGGGACGGCCGCGTCGGAGGGCGGCGCGGCATCCGTCGGCGGGCCCGCGTCGGCGGTGACGGACGCGTCGTCGGCGCCCGCGTCGCGACCCCGCGGATGGCGCGCCCACGCCACGGAGGCGAACGCCCAAAGCGTCAGCGCGAGCAGCCAGCGCGTCGCGCGGGGGCTCATTCGTCGCCCTCGTCGTCAGCGCGCGGCGCGGCGGGCGGGTGCCCCGCGGCGAGCCGGAGGGCCTCGTAGCTCTGGGCGAGCGCGCGGATCTCCTCGCACTCGCGCGAGACGTCGTCCACGGGGGGCGGTTCGCCGCCGGCCGCGAGCGCCGCGAGCCGCGAGGCCACCTGCGCGAGCGGCTGGAGCAGCACGCCGCGCAGCACGATGAGCACCATCGCGGACAGCACCACCACCGCGAACACCGCGAGCAGGAGCTGCCACACCAGCGAGCGCCCCGCGGCCGCGCGCGTCGCGCTGAAGTCGCGCGCGACGGCGACGACGCCGAGGTGCGCGCCCGAGGCCGAGCTCACCGGCAGCAGGAGGACGCCCCAGTCGCGCCCGCTCGCGCCGCGGGGGTAGGTGACCGCGTCGGCGGAGGCCACCGCGATGTCGGACGGCCGCACCAGACGCTGCATCAGCCCCCAGTTGGTCGAGTGGAACTTCAGGTAGCGCCCCACCCGGTTCTGCTCGCTGAACACCTCGCCGCCGAGGCCAGAGGAGAACTGCCGGAGCTGCCGCTCATCGACGAAGAGCGTCGCCTCGACGCCGAAGCGCGCCTTGAGCCCGTCGATCATGGGCCCGATGTCGACGCCGACCTCGAGGCTGCCGACGTGGTTGCCCTGCGCGTCGCGCACCGGGACGATGCCGAAGGTGCCGGGGCCCGTGCTGATGGAGAAGGCCAGGCCGCGCTGGGCGGCGCGGGTGCGGTTCACCGTCTCCACGATGGGGCGGATGACGCCGACGTTGTCGCCCGCGCGCGGCGGGTTGTGCACGCGGAGGAAGATCGTCGCCGGCGGGACGTGGAAGGCCATCTGGTCGATGCCGTAGCGCTCGTGCTGGACGACGTACATGTCGCGCGTCTCGGCGAGCAGACGGTCGCGGTCGCGCGCCGCGAAGGCCGCGCGGACGGAGGGGTTCTGCGCGACGAGCTCGGCGCGGGCCAGCGCGCGGACGGCCTCGTCGCGGAGGCTGGTCTCCACGCTCGATCGCATCAGCGCGAACTGCCCCTCCTCCACCGCGCCCGTGAGCCCCGAGAAGAGGCGGTTGGTGAGGAAGGTCATCGCGGCCACCACGACCACGACGGAGGCGATGAGAATCGCAGGTGCAGAACGTCGGAACTTCATGCCAGGACCGTGCGGTGGGAGGGAGACATCGTGCGTGCCACTGTCGCATGGCGTTCGCGCACGAAACAACGAAGTCCGCGCGCCCGAACCGCGGCACGGTGACGCGCGGGTGGGCGCCCTTCAGACATCCCGTCGCGGCGAACCGGGGGGACTCTGACCAGGGGTCCCACGGTGGTGTCCACCCCGGGCGATGCTGGTTTCACGGGGAAACAAGCGCGGCGCGCGTTGACACGGCGCTTGCTGTGCAACGCGGCGGAGGCCTCGTGGCAGGAGCAGATCGGAGCGTTCGTGGACTCGCCGTCTCGGTAACGTTGGTGGTTGCGGCCGCGGGGTGCGGCGACGGCGAGGGGGTGGAGTCGGGGGCGGAGGCGTACGTCTGCGCGACGCACGCGACGCTCCGCGGCGTCGACGTGTCGAGCTACCAGGGCGCCATCAACTGGAGCACCGTCCGCGCGGCGGGGATCACCTTCGCGTTCGCCAAGTCGTCGGAGGGGACGGGGCTCGTCGACCCGTACTTCGCGCGCAACTGGGCGGGGATGCGCGCGGCGGGGATCGTTCGCGGGGCGTACCACTTCTTTCACCCGGGCGTGAGTGCGGAGGCCCAGGCCCAGCTCGTCCTCGCCACCGTGGGGCCGCTCGACGCGCACGACCTCCCGATCGTGCTCGACTTCGAAGCCCGCGACGGCATCGCCGAGGCCACCGCGGTCGCGCGCGCCGTCACCTTCCTGCAGATCATCGCCAACCGCACCGGCCGCACGCCGATCGTGTACATGAGCGCGGGCTTCCTCAGCCGCTCGTACCCGGCGCTCGCGCCCTTCCCGCTGTGGGTCGCGCACTACGGCGTGTCGTGCCCGAGCGTCCCCGCCGGCCGGACGACGTGGGACTTCTGGCAGACCTCCGAGCGGGGCCGGGTCAACGGCATCCCGGGCGGCGACGTCGACCTCGATGTGTTCAACGGCTCGCTCGACGAGCTCTTCGTCTTCCTCGGCGACGAGCCCGACGCCGGCGCGCCGACGCCCGACGCGGGCAGTGCAGATGCGGGCAGCGCAGATGCGGGCAGCACAGACGCAGGGAGCAGCGACGCGGGCACCGGCGACGCGGGCACGCCACCGCCGCCGATGGACGCCGGAACCACCTCGCCGACCGACTGCGTGCTGGCCGGGCGCTCGTACGCCAACAACACGTGCACCGAGACGCTCCAGTGCGCCCGCGGCACCTGGGGGCCGCGCGCGTTCAACCCGATGGCGTGCGCGTCGGGCATCCTCGCGGGCGGCGCGTGCGTCACCGACCGCGGCGTCCTCGTCCCGATGAACACCTGCACCGCCACGCTCCAGTGCGACAACGGCGTGTGGGGCTACCGGGCCGACAACCCGATGCGCTGCCGCTGACCGCGCCTCAGGGCACCGTGGCGTAGAAGAAGTTGATGCACATCTCGTCGAAGGTCCCCTCGCCCCAGTGGACGTCGCGCGGGGCCTGCGGCACGCCGTCGACCACGGGCTGGCGCGCAGCAGTGTTGTCGTAGCGGCAGCGCAGCCGGATGGTGTCGTCGGGCGTCACGCGCACGGGGTCCTGGAAGAGGTAGAACTGCTGCCAGTGGAAGTTCCAACGGGGGATGTCGACGAGGCACTCGCTGGCGTCGGCGCCGGCGCGCGTGATGTCGACGCTCACCGCGGTGCCGAGCGTGTGCATGTGGGGCGCGAGGCCGTACACCGTCGCGTTGAGGGGCACGCCGTACTGCCGCAGCCGCACCGACGCCTCCACGGTGGTGTCGCGCGCGCCCGCGGGCACGGTGAAGTCCGTCTGCGCGAGCGGGATCACGTACGCGACGCGCGGCACCGGCGCGTCGGAGAAGAAGAGCTCGGTGCGCGTCCGGTCGGTGAGCCCGCGGCCGTTGGCCTGGTTGTAGTGGACCTGCATCACCAGCCGCGACCCCGGCGACAGGCGGATGCCCGTCCCCGTCGGCATGCGGAGCGGCGGCCCGCCCGGCGCCCACCCGGCCACGAACTGGATGTTCCGCTGCGCGCCGATGCCGGGCCCGCCGAAGCAGGTGTAGCCGGGGCCCGCCTCCGCGTCGTCGAGGCGCTGGAGCGCGGCGAGCGCGGCGGTCTTGATCTCGTAGACGATGACGTGGTGGACGATGCGGGGCTCGCCGGGCTGGAAGCGGACGCCGACGAGGTCGCGCGACTCGGTGAGCGCCGGGTCCATCACGAAGCAGTGGTAGTCGTCGAGCCGCTCGGCGTGCGGCGTGTACGACTCCACCGGCTGCACCGTCAGCGAGGGCTGCGCGGGCAGCATCTCGGGCGCGCCGGGCCGCGCGACGAACGAGCCCCGGTCGCCCTCCGCGGCGCCCGTGGCGGCCCAGCGCTGGAGCGTGGTGACGTCGGCGTCGGAGAGCGTCCTCACGTGCTGGAGCGGCCGGCACGAGTTGGAGGGCATCCACGGCGGCATGGTGCCGGCGGTGACCGCGGCGCTGGCGAGGTCGGCGTGGTCGCGCGCCTCGGCGTACGTGGTGAGCGGGAAGGGCCCGAGGCCGCCCGCGACGTGGCACTGGGTGCAGCGCTCCTGGAGGATGGGCGCGACGTGGGCCCAGTACGTCGGCCGCTCGGGCACCACCGCGACGTCGGGCGCGACGTCGGCGGACGCGTCGGGCTTGGACGCGTCGAGCGCGGGTGCGTCGAGCGCGGGCGCATCGGAGAGGACGTCGGGCGACGCGTCGCGCGTCGGGGCGGTGGTCACTTCCCCGCCGCACGCGGCGAGGAGGGCGGCGAGCGCCAGGGAGGCGCGGGCGCGGGGCAGCGGCATGGCGCGGAGGTTCGCGCACAACGGGGGCGGCGCGCAACGGGTTGAACGCGGTTCAGCGCGGGGTGAGGCGCCAGCCGTTGCCGGGGCGGGCAGTGCCAGGCCAGTCGAGGGAGACGAGGGCGGCGGCGGTGCCGGTCCGGTCTTCGAGGCCGATGGTGGCGGAGGCGCCCGTCGTCCGCTCGCTGCCCACGGTGGACGACAGGCAGTAGTGGAACTCCACCTCCCCGGTCGCTTCGAAGAGCTTCGCCTGGAAGGTGAGCGGCGCGCCGGGGTCGCCGCCGAAGCGCCACGCGCGCCACTCGACGACGAAGCGCCGCGCGCCCGCCGACCCGAGCGTGGCGGTCCGCACGACGCCCTCCCCGTCGGCGGTGAAGTCGTCCCAGAAGGGCGCGACGAGGCCGTTGGGGAGGGACGACGACGGGAGCGCGACGTTGGCGCCCGAGCCCGAGGGGGTTCCGCCCGACGCGTCGAAGAGCTGGAGGTTGCCGTTGGACGAGACCGCGTAGCGAGCGGCCATGTCGCCGAAGAAGCGGAACGCGAAGGGGAGCGGCGCGATCGCAGTCGCGGTGTCGTCGGCCCAGCCGCCGGGCGGCGCCACGGTGGCCGCGCCGGTGAGCACGTCGCACGACGCGGTGATGAGCGACGCGGTGTACGGCGACGCGGGCGCGGTGATCGCCTCCTCCGCCGCGGCGAGGGTGAAGTCGGTGTTGGTCGTCGCGGTGGAACTCGCGACGGAGAAGAACACCTGGCGGTCGGAGAGGGTGTTGTTGGCGAAGGTGAGCGTCGCCGCCGCGCCCGCGGCCGCGGTGGTGCTGGACGCGAGGCAGGAGGTCGACGCGCACGAGGGCAGCGCGCGCAGGCGGAGGGCCACGGTGGCGGTGGTGGGGCGGGCGGTGACGGTCACGCGGCGCCCGGCGGGCAGGCCCACGCGGTAGAACAACTGCCCGCCGTACGATCCGCCGAGGCACCCGAACGCGGTGGTGACGCCGTCGACGGTGTTGCCGCGCACCATCGTGCCCGCGACGATGGCCGTGGCGCGCTCGCAGAACTGCCCGTCCATGGCTGGCGCGAGGGACGCGGTGAGGGTGTACGTCCCGCTGGTGGTGCGGGAGGCGGTGCCGAGCGTCACGAGCACGTCGCGCGGCGCGGGGTCGAAGTTGGGCACGTCGAGCGCGGCGCCCGAGGCGGTCCCCGTCGCGGCGGTAATGCAGGAGGCGGCCGCGCACGAGTCGATCGCGCGGAGCACGGGCGTGGCGGTGGTGCCGATCGCGGGCGTCGCCAGCACGCGCGCCCGCAGGCCCGAGGGGACCTGGATGCGGTAGAAGAGCTGCGGCCCGTCGCTCTCGGTGAGGCACGCGAACGACGACGCGCCCGCCGCCGCGGTGGCTTGCATCGGCACGGCCACGCCGGGCGTGAGGGGCGTCGGCTCCGCGCAGAGCGCGCCCACCGCGGGCTCGGCGAGGGTGAGGGCGATGTCGTAGGTGCCCGTCGTGACGGCGGTCGACGAGGCGTTGACGGAGACCACGTAGGTGCGCGGCGAAGGGACGCCGTTGACGCCCGTGACCGTCAGCGCCGACCCGGTCATCCCGGAGGCGTCGAGCTCGCAGGTGGTCGCGCCGCAGCCTTCGAACACCCGCACCTGAGGCGCCCACGCGAGCGGCATCGCGGAGGGCGTGACGCGCACGGTGTAGGCCTGGAGCCCGTTGGCCGTGAACGTGTAGAACCGCGCGGGCCCGCCGGTGGGGCGGCACACGCCCGGCGTCAGTCGCCCGTCTTCGAGTCGCTGCGCGGTGCGGGGCGTGCCGGCCGTGAGCGTCAGGGGCCGCGAGCACACCTGCCCGTCGGTCGCGGGGGCGGTGGAGAGGTCGAGGTCGTAGGTTCCGGTGGAGGCGGTGGAGGAGGCGCCGACGGTGACGTAGACGCGTCGGTCGAAGTCGCCCTCGTTGGCGAAGGCGTGCGTCGACGGCGCGCCGAACGCGCCGAGCGAATCGTAGAGGCACGACGACGCGCCACAGGACGGGAGCACGCGGACGGCGGGCGTCCACCCCGACGACGGCGTCACCCGCAGCGTCGCGACGGAGCGCGCGGGGACGTCCACGGCGTAGTACTGGACGCGCCCCGCGGTCGGCCGGCAGGCGGTGATCGCGTCGACGCCGTCGGCGAGGTTGCGGCCCGTCACGGCCGTGTCCGCGCGCAGCGTGAAGGGGACGGCGCAGCGCGCCCCGTCGGCGAGCGGCGCGGTCGTCGCGCGGAGGGTGAACTCACCCGGGCCAGGGGCCGACGCGCCCACCGCGACGATGTACGCGCGCTCGGCGGCGCCGACGTTGGCGAAGGAGAGCGTGAAGGGGGCCCCCGCGACGTTGCCCTGACCGTCGAACGCGCACGACGTCGCGTCGCACGCGTCGAGCACGCGGACGACGGGCGTCCACGCGGGCGACCCCTGCGGCGCCAATGCGACGTCCACGCGCGTCGCCGCGGGGACCGAGATCCGGTAGAAGAGCACGTTGCCCGCGGCGCTCGGGCGGCACTGCGCGCTCGGCACGGTGGCGTCCGCGAGCGAGCCGCGGACGTCGCCGTCGGGCATGAGCGCGAGGGCGGTCGCGCAGGCCGTCCCCGGGCGCGGCGCGGCGGCGGTGGCGGCGAGGTCGAAGGCGCCGAAGGCCGCGGACGACGACGACGAGACCGAGACGCGGTACGAGCGGGCGGCGGCCCCCTCGTTGTTGACGGTGAGCGCGGCGGGCGCGCCCGACGATGGGGTGATCGACGCGGCGCACGTGGTGGCGCCGCAGCGGTCGAAGAGGCGGAGCACGGGCGTCCAGCTCGCGGGCGAGCCGAGCGGCGTCGCGGTGACGGTGGCCGCGCTGCCTGCGGGGACGGTGAGGTCGTAGAAGAGCTGGCCCGCGCCCGCGACGGGGAGGCACGCGAAGGCGGGGTCGTAGCCGCCGTCGACCGCCTGGGCGCGCAGCGTCGTGCCGGGGGTGAGCGGCATCGCGGTGGCGCAGGTTCCGTTGGGGGCCGCGGGGGTCGCGCGCGCGGTGAGCCGGTAGCGCCCGGGGCCCGAGCGCCCGTCAACCACCAGCGCGTACGAGCCGCGTTCGAGCACCGCGCGGATGCGCGAGGCGGTGGCGGGCGTCTCGCCGCCGTCGTCGTCGCAGGCCACCTCGCTCACAGCGCTCGCGCAGTCGCCCCGCACCGCGAGCACCGTGTCGAGGTCGGTGGCGGCCCCTTCCGTGGAGAGCGTCACCACGGAGCGGGCGGTGACGTCGAGGCGGTGGTAGTCCTCGGGGCCTTCGGCGACGGGCTGGCACGAGGCACCGACGTTGCGCGACTCGCCCGCGGTCGCGCCCGACACCGTCACCGGCGACGGCGAAGGGAGCGTGATCGTCGACAACAGCGGCCCCGGGCACACGGGCGCGGCGGCGTCGAAGGGCTCGACCTCCGCCGCGTCCGTCGCGTCGAATGCGTCGGCGACGTCCGTCGCGTCGAGCACGTCCGCCACGTCCAGAGGCGCGGGCGCGTCGGCGTCCATCGCGGGCGGCGCATCGTCGGCGACGTCAGCGTCGTCTGTGGGGCCGTCGTCCGCGGGCGCGTCCAGCGCGGGAACCTCGGCGTCGAGGATGTCGGCGTTGACGACGTCCTCCGGCGGGGGGCGGTTGAAGGGGGAGGGCTGCGGCTCGCCGCACCCGGCCGCGAGGGCCGCGAGAAGACACCAGGTGGAGCGTCGGCGCATGGGGGCGACTCCCGCGAGGGAGGCGTCGGATTCCACCGCGGTGTGGCGCCGACCGCAAGGGCCGACCGCCCGCGTCAGTGGGTCTGCGCGTCGCTGCGGACGCCGCCGAACATCGGCGGGTCGATGATGAAGAGCTCGACGCGTCGGTTGCGCGCGCGGGCCTCGTCGGTGGCGGCCGGGTCGACCGGGCGCGACTCACCGTAGAAGCCGTAGGTGATGCGGTCGGCCGGCACGCCGCGCGACACCAGCATCGCGCCGACGCGTCGGACGCGGCGCTGCGAGAGCTGGAGGTTGGCGTCGGCCTCGCCGACGTCGTCGGTGTGGCCGTCGAGCCGGATGCGGCGGATCCAGGAGTATTGGGGGTTGCCGAGGAGCTGCGCGATCTGGTCGATGACGGACAGCGACTCCTGCACGACGGCGTCGTCGCCCGCGCCGAACGAGATGGTGAAGCCGGCGCGGATGCGGATCTGGTTGCCGACGACCTCGATCGCGGAGGTGGCCTCGGGGCAGCCGTCGTCGTCGGCGAGGCCGTTGCGGGTCTCGGCCTCGTTGACGCAGCGGTCGCGCGAGTCGAGCACGCCGTCGCCGTCGGTGTCGCGCATCGCCTCGGCGAAGGCCGCGCGCTCGCCCTGGCCCTGCTGGCGCGCGGAGGCGAGGCGGGCCACCTGCTCGGCGCAGGCGCCGGGGTTCTGCTGGAGGAGGCGCATGGCCTCGTCGGCGTGCTGGTCGGCGGCGGCCGACGCGGCGCCGGCCTGGGTGAGCCTCCCGACGCGGGCGAGCGTGTCGAAGGTGAAGTACGCGCGCATCAGGTGGGTGCGGCGCGAGAGCCAGTTCTGCGCGCGGGTGTCGAGCGTCGGGAGGTAGTCGTTCGAGGCGCCCTGGAGCTGCGCGAGGTAGCGCTGGGCGGGGCCGGCGCGGCGGTTCCAGATGGCGAGCTGGGTGAGGTAGAAGCGGGCGTTGGGCGCGTGCTCGCTCTGGCCGTACTGGTCGACGACGGCGGTGAGGTCGCGCTCGGCGTTGGCCGCGGCGCCCGTCCAGGCGTTGGCGACGCCGATCCACACGCGACCGCGCGGGGGATCGGCCTCGGCGAGCTGGTAGAAGGTCTGCGTCGCGCTGTCGAAGTCGCACGAGAAGAGCTGCGCGAGCCCGCGGTACTCGAGCGCACGCCCGCTGTGGGCGCCGCCCGCGGGCACCTCGCCGGCCGCCTGGATGGCGCGCGCGTAGTCCCCGAGTTCGAACGCGATCTGCGCGAGGCCCGCGCGCGCCTCGGCGCCGGTCGGGTCGGTCGGCGGGAGCGCCTCGACGAGGCCCTCGAGGTTCTGCCGGGCGGTCTCCCACTCCTGGCGCGCGAGGGCCTCGCGGGCGCGGGTGAGCTGCTCCTGGTAGAAGGCCGAGTTGGCCTGGGCGACCGCGGTCGGGTCCACCGGGCGCTGCTGCGTCGTGCACGACCCGAGGGCGCGGGCCAAGAGCGCGGCGGCGAGCACCGCGGCGGCGCGCGCGGCGAGGCGGCGATGGCTCACGGCGTCCCCGCCTGCTGGACGTTCTGGGTCTCGTTGGAGACGGCGCCCTGCTGGCGGAGGGCCTCCTGCTCGCGGGCCTGGCGCTGCGCGTCCTGGAGCTGCGCGCCCCAGTCGTCCTCGCCGGGGCGGAGCGCGATGGCGCGGGTGAAGTCGGCGACGGCGAGGGTGTGGCGCCCGAGGTACTCGCGCACGAGGCCGCGGTTGTAGAAGGCCTCGCCGACGCGCTCGGCCTCGTTGGGCGGCACGGCCGTACCGGCGGCGCTGTACTGCCCGATCACCGCGGTGAAGAGCGGCTCGGCCGCCGCGAGGTTGCCCGCCCGCACGAGGTCGTAGCCCTGCTGGCAGCGGTTGTCGCCGTTGCAGTCCTCGAACTCCACCGTCACGTCCTCCTGCCAGGGGAGGATCACGTGGGCGAAGTGCTCGACGTTGACGTCCCGGGCGCGGCGCACGAGCAGGTCGCCGTTGATGAAGTTCGGCGTGCGGTTCTCGTAGGGGCTCGCGACGCCGGTGGTCGTCTCGCGCTGGGAGAACTCGAACACCTGGTCGAAGATCACCTGGTTCGACTGGCCGTTGGTCAGCGTGAACTGGATCCGCGAGGTGCCCGTCCCCACCCGCGTGAGGTCGGTGCAGGGGTACGTGTCGGTCCGGTACTGGGTGACGCCGTTCTGCACGCCCGTCGCCACCTGGCGCGTGCACGTGCGGTTGTTGCGGTTCATCTCCTCGAAGTAGTCGTTGGAGAGGACCGCCCCCGCGATCACCACCCCGCCCCCCTGCGGCAACAGCCGGATCGAGCGGTTGAGGCTCTGGGTGATGCGCCCCTGGAGCTCCGCCACGATCTCCGTCGCGGCCGGGAGGTAGGCGGGGTTGTTGGTGGTGATGCCCGAGACGGTCATCGTGTTGCCGACCTCCGCGGCGTTGAGCATCGCGGGGCGCGTGACGCGGAACGTGGCGGCCCGCGAGGCGCAGCCGAGGGAGGCGACGAGCGCCAGGGCGAGGAAGCGGGGGGGGTGGGTGTTCAAGGGAGTTCTCGCTTTCGTGGGCGCGGAGGGACGCAGCGCCGCCCGGCGCCCGCGGCCGGTCTCGCCGTGTGCGTCGGGGTATACGCCGCCGTCCCGCGGGGTCTTCACACCGGACGGCGGCTGCCGTCAAGGGAAGCGAAGCCCTTGACGGCGCTCAAGTCCCGGACGCCCGCCGTCGTTGGTCCCCGCTGGAAGGAGTCGAAGGCACGGATGATGAAGCGACGCGGGTTTCTCACGGCGGTCGCCCTCGCGGTCCTGGCGGGCTGCTCGGACGGCCCGGGGGTCACGTCGGGGGCGGTGGTGGCGGAGGTCGACTCGCGCTGGGCGCTCCAGACGGTGGACGGGCGCGCGCTCCCCACCCGGCAGCAGGTGACCTTCGAAGCCGCCGCGGACGTGACGGCCGCGCGGCTCACGGTCTCGGCCGGCGGCGCGTGGGTCTACCGCTACGACCAGGTCACCACGGAGGGCGGGCAGGAGTCGCTCAGCTCCGGCGGCGCAGCGGGCACCTTCGAGCCGATGAGCGCCGACCCGCCGACCATTCGAATGCTCGACGGGGAGACCCAGGAGACCTTCGTCGGCGCCTACAAGCAGGGCGCGCTGGAGGTGACCATGCGCGGCCAGGTGCTCCGCTTCGCGCGCATCCCGTAGTCAGTGCCCATCGGCCGCGACCACGGCCGTCATTCCCTGCACCCGCCCCACACCCTCACGCGCGTCGAGCGCGGCCCTCACCCCGAACACCCCGCACGCCAGCGCCGCCAGCGCCTTCGACGACCACGCCGGCAGCGCGACGTGCGCGAACGCCAGCACCGCAGCCGCGGCCACGACCAGCGCGCCTGCGAGCAGCAGCGGCTCCACCTGCGGCCGCTCGTGGCGGATGCGCCGGAGGAGCGTGCGGACGCCGACGAAGGTGTTCATCGCGACACCGACCGCGACGGCGGAGGGCGTGTCGAGCGCGCCGGACCACGCCGCGGCCACCACGGCGGCGTCGAAGCCGAGCAGCGGGGCGATGGCCGGGAGGGCGGCGGGCTCGACGCGTGCGACCCGCACGACGCTGCGCACGAGGCCGACCGCGACCTGCACGAAGGCCCACGCGCTGAAGGCGAAGCGAAGCGAGACGCCCGCGAACGAGGTGTCGGCATAGAACGACGTCCCCAGCCACGCCGCCGCCACCAGCACGCCTGTCAGCACCACCGCCGACTCCACCTGGTTGAGCAGCCCGAGGCGAAACATCCCCGTCACCGCCTGCTCCCAGTACGTCACCGACACCGCCGTGGGGACGAGCAGCGTGAGGGCCACCCACCAGCCCGGCGTCACCCCGAGCGCCGCGCAGGTGAGGAGCCCGATGTAGATCACGTTGAGCACGTCGAGCCCGTGGTCGAGAAACTCCCCGAGCGGCGAGCACTGGTTGGTGCGCCGCGCGTGCCCGCCGTCGGCGTTGTCGCACCACACCTGGAGCTGCATCAGCGCCGCCGCCGCGACGCAGGGCCAGCCCCGCGAGGCCCCAGTCCCGAGGAGCAGCGCCACCGCCGCGAGGTTGGCCGCGTGCCCGACGTGCGTGATCGCGTTGGGGCTCACGCCCGCGGGGATGTACGGCAGCAGCGGCTCGATGAGGAAGCGCTTGTAGTAGGGGAGGAGGATCGACTTGTCCTCCACGCGGTACTCGAGCGTCTCTCCGGCGGCCATCGCCCGGAGGATGCCCGCGGCGGCGAGGCGACCGCAACGTTTCCGCGGAGCTACCGCCGGCCGCGGAGCGCGTTGAGCCGGTCGAGGGCCGACATCACCCGGTCGGCGTGGCGGTTGACGAAGCGCGTCAGCGGCGAGTCGTCGGCGCGCATCGGGTCGGTGTCGGTGCCCGCGGGGCCGTACATCGCCTCCATCACCTTCCGCACCGACCCCTCGACCATGAAGGGGAACGGGATCCGCGCCATCATCCCGTACATCGCCGCGTTGCCGCTCGCGCGCAGGGCGGGGTGGGCCCGCACGTGCTCGACGCTCGCCCGCAGGTCGGCGAGGTACTCGTCGGCGTAGGCGAGGTGCTGCGAGGTCACCGTGAGGTGGATCGTCGGCGGCCGGTGCTGCCGGTCGACGTGCCAGCCCCGCTCCATCATCTGGTCGGCCACCGCGTAGAGGTCGACGCCGGGGTCGGTGCTCTCGTACGCGAAGATCGTCCCCGCGGGCGCGCCGTGCACCGCGAGCCCCTCGATCGCGCGGACGCCCGCCGTGAGCTTGCGCGTGGCCTCCATCCCGAGGCGCGCGTGGTGGAGGTAGCCCTCCTCGCCGAGGCTCATCATCGCCGCCCACGCCGCCGCGATCGTGCCGCCGGGCCGCGTCCCCAGCGCCGACGGCGACGCGTAGATCCCCCCCGGGAACTCCGTCGCCACGAAGAACTGGTGCCGCAGGTAGCTCATGTCGCGGTACGTGATCGTCGACGCGCCCTTGGCCGCGAGCCCGTACTTGTGCAGGTCGGCGGACACCGACGTGACGCCGGGCACGCGAAAATCGAAGGGGCGCACCGGGTACCCCAGGCGCTCGACCCACGGGAGCATGAAGCCCCCGATGCAGGCGTCGACGTGGAGCGGTACGCCCTCGCGCTCGGCCAGCGCGCCCACCGCCTCGATCGGGTCGAGGACGCCATGCGGGTACTGCGGCGCCGAGGCGAGGAGGAGGATCGTGTTGCGGTTGACGCGCCGGCGCATGTCGTCGACGTCCACCGTGCCGTCGTCCCCCACCCGCGCGCGCCTGAGCTTCACGCCGAAGTAGTGGGCGGCCTTGTCCACCGCGGGGTGGATCGTGTCGGGCGCGACCATCTCGGGCGAGAAGACCCAGGGGCGCTTCGCGCGGGCGCGCTCGCGGTACGTCTTCACCGCCATCAGCAGCGACTCGGTGCCGCCGGAGGTCATCGTGCCCACGGCCTCGGGCGGCGCGTGGAGCATCGACGCGGTCATCTGCACCACCTCGGCCTCCATGCGCTTGAGGCTCTTGAAGGCCATGGGGTTGAGCGCGTTCTCCATGAAGAAGCGCTCGTGCGCGGCCATCAGGGTGCGCTCGTGCTCCTCGCCGGCCCAGTAGACGAGCGAGAAGCAGCGGCCGTCCTGCCAGCGCGCGTCGCCCGCGCGGTAGGCGTCCATCGTGGCGAGGAGCTCGTCGCGGGCGCGGCCCGCGGCCGGGAGGCGGAGGCGTTCGGTCATGGCGCGCGCGTCATCGCACGGGCGCCGCGCCGCTGTCACGCGGGGAGGAGGCGCCGCGACGGGTAGCAACCGCGCCCGGCCGCGTGTAGAGTCCGCGCCGCCTGCCGGACGGAGAAGGTACCCCCACGTGAAAAGCAAGTTCCTCATCGCCATCATCGGCGCGGTGTTCGCGGTCTGCGCGGGCGTCTTCGGCTACGCCGCGTGGCGGGTGCTCCGCCGGCCGCGCGCCGGCGCCGGGCTCGCGGGCCGCGTCGCGCGCGACGCGGTGATCATCGGGTCCTTCGACCTCCGCCAGGTGCGCGCGTGGCAGCCCGCCCTCGACGCGCGCGACGCGCTCACCCGGCCCCCCGCGACCGCCCCCCGCGCGCAGCGCGAGGCCGCGGAGAAGTACGCGGACTTCGTTCGCAACTGCGGCGTCGACCCGTGGCAGAAGCTCGACGCCGTCCAGGTCGCCGCCGACCGCGCGGCCATCGCCGGCACCGACAGCTCCACGGTCGTCGCCTTCGTCGACGGCACCTTCGCCCAGCCCGACGCCGACCGCTGCATCCGCTGGATCGCCTCGCAGTCGCAGCGCGTGATCGCCCCCACCGCCGTCGCCGGCCACACCGTGCTCACCCCCGTGCGCCAGGGCGAGCAGCCCTCCGCGCGCGACACGCAGTTCACCCTCCTCGGCAACAGCGTGATGGTCACCGAGCAGCGCTACACCGAGCGCGCGGTGGCCGTGGTCGAGCGCAACGCCCCGGCCCTCGCCGACGACGCGCCGCTCTCGCAGATGATGCGCCGCCTCGGGGCGACCACCTTCCTCGGGGCCGCCGCGGACGTCGCGGAGCTCCGCGCGCGGCAGGCCCGCACCGCCGACGAGGCGATCGACTCGCTCGTCCGCGCCAACCCGGGCGCGCCCGACCTCGCCCTCCTGCGCCAGGCCCGCATCGGGGGCATCGGGCTCGCCGTGGTCTCCAACAACCTCGCGGTCACCCTCCGCGTCGAGGAGCCCACCGCGGCCAACGCCCAGGCGCTGACCAACGCCTGCACCACCGTGGTCAACGCGCGCCGCACCGAGGCCCTCCAGGCGCTGCGGCAGGCGAAGCAGGCCCAGGGCATCATGCGCATCACCGTCGGCGCCGCCGGCGGGATGGCCGAGCGCTTCGCCGCCATCGACCGGGGCTTCGACGCCGGCGAGCAGGTGCTCAACCAGGTCGCGTGCCGCGCCGAGGGGAGCGACGCGATCCTCGGGCTCACCGTCACGCAGCCGCAGATCACCGCGCTCCAGGGCGCGCTCCGGGCCTTCAGCGAGGTGATGGAAGAGGCCCAGCGCAACAACCCGCTCGGCGGGCTCCTCGGCGGCGGCCGCGGCGGCCCCTCACTCGGGACGCCCTCGCTCGGCGGCCCGCTGCTCGACCAGGGCCCGGCGCAGGGTGCCCCCTCCCTCGGCGGCCCCGGCGGGCTCCAGCTCCCCTCCCCGACCGCGCCCTGACGAATTCTCCCCCCGCACGCGGTAACCTCGTGGGTACGACGGTCGTCTTCACCTCCCAACGGTCGGGCCATTGAGTGGCGGTGACGCCGAAGCCCTCGACGGGCCCTCGCTCGAAGCGCTCATGGAGCGCTACTGCCAAGGCGACCGCAAGGCGTTCGAAGCCCTCTTCGCCCGCCTCGCACCGAAGGTGAACGTGCTGCTGCTCCGCCTCTCCCGCAACCGCGACCTCGCCGAGGAGCTCACCCAGGTGACCTTCCTCAAGGTGCACCGCGCGCGGGAGACGTACGTGCCGGGCTCGAAGGTGTTCTCGTGGGTGATGGCGATCGCCCGCAACGTCTACATCGACGCGTACCGGAAGAACCGCGTGAAGCGCCGCCACGAGGCCCTCACCGACGAGGGCGTCCTCCCCGAGCCCGCGCGCCTCTCGTACACCGAGTCTGCGGGCCAGGGCGAGCTCTCCGACGAGGAGCAGCGGCTCATTCAAGAGACCATCGACAACCTCCCGGCCACGCAGCGCGAGGCGCTGATCATGCTGAAGGTCGAGGGGATGTCGCTGAAGGAAGTGGCCGCGGTCACCGGGGCGAGCGTCGCCGCGGTGAAGGTGCGCGCCTTCCGCGCCTACGAAGCCCTCCGCGGCGCCCTCGGCGTCGCCGGAAAGAACCAACCCCATGCCTCCTCGCCCAAATCCCAGGCGAGGTAGCGGAGCACCCCGTGAGCGATTGCGACGCCACCGCCCTGAGCCTCCTCGAAGAGCCCCCGCCCGCGCCCGTCGCACCCTCACCCCACCTCCAGCAATGCACCGCCTGCCGTCGCCTCGCGGCCGCCGACCGCGCGCTCGGCCCGGGTGACGCGCCCCCCGTGTCGATGGGCGACGCGCTCCGCGCCGCGCTCGACCGCGACCTCGCCCCCGTCCGCTACCGCCCCGCCTGGGAGCGCGCCGCGCTGCCCCTCGGCGCCATCGCCGCGGTCACCGCCTCGGGCCTCACGCTGCTCGGCCGCCCGCCCGCAGCCCCCACGCCCGCCTGGGTCGCGACCGGCGCGGCCCTCGCGATGGCGGTCGGCGGCGTCGCGCTGAGCCTCTGGCGCGGGGCCTCCGGGCTCGGCGCGCCGGTCGCGTGGCGGCGTGCGTGGCTCGCGGGGGCGGCGGGGGTCTTCCTCCTCACGCTCGCCGCGCGCAGTGCGGGGCGGGGCAACGCGGCGCTCCACGGGCCGGGCTACGCCCACGTCGGCACGTCGGCGATCAACGCCTTCACCGACCCGCACCAGCACGCCGTCGGCCCGCTGCAGAACCTCGGCGCCTGCGCCAGCACCACGTCGGTGTTCGCGGGCGTGGTGGCGCTGGCGGCGCTCTGGGCAGCGCGTCGCACGGTGCCCGTCTCGTCGGGGAGCATGGGCTCGGTGGTCGGGGCGACCGCGGGCCTCGCCGCGCTGGCCGCGGTCGGCCCGGCCTGCGCGGGCGGCGGGCTCCACACGCTGGTCGCGCACGGGGGCCCGAGCCTCCTGGCCACGGTCGTCTGCCTCTTCCTCGGCCGCCGCGCCCTCGCGCCGTAGCGCGTCACGCCGCCGACCCTCCCCCCGATCGCCGCCACGCCCGCCGTCGCGACCCGTGGCGGCGCGAGCATCGACGCGGAAGGGCCTCGTCGGCGAGAGGGCGGGCGTGGCGACAATGGCGCAGTGGCGAAACGGGATGGGCGCGGCGGTGACGGAGGGTTGCCGCGCCGGGAGCGCCGTGGCAGTTTCGCCTGCAATCACACCATGGGAAAGCGCCTCCTCCTCGGATTGCTGAAGGGCCTCGTGATCGGCGGCGCGTTCGGGGCGGCGCTCCATTTCGGGCGGGGCGTGCCCGTGCTCGAGGGCGCGCTCAACTGGGTCCTCTATCCCCTGGTGGGCGCCGTGTCGGGTGCGCTCGCGGGCCGCGCGCCGTGGAAGCCCGGCGCGTGGATCGCGGGCGTCCTCAAGGCCGTGTTCGGGCTGGCGGTGGGGGCGGGGCTCTTCGCGCTGGGCAACAAGTTCCTGCCCGAGATGCAGGTGCTCGGCGCGCACGCGAAGGCGAGCCTCGCGCACTACCCGCTGGTGTTCGCCCCGATGCTCGCGACGGTGTACGCGACGCTGGTCGAGCTCGACGACGGCGGCGACCAGCCCGAGGAGGAGCCCGCGTCGGGCGTGCGCGTGGGCAAGATCTCCGTCGAGGACATCGACGTCGGCGAGGACGAAGAGGCCCCCGCCGCGAAGCCCGCCGCGAAGTCGAAGAAGAACTGATCCTCCCCCCTCCCCACCATCATCCCCGTGCTACGTTCGCCCGCGAGAGGCGGAGCCACGTGGGCGTGGACGCATTCAACTAGCTCAGCACGGTAGAGCATTCGAACGCCACTCGAGATGTCGGGGGTTCAACTCCCCCGTTGGTAACGTTGTCTCCGTCGGGCTCCGCCTCTCATCTCCCCTCAACCTCAGGGGAGACGGCGCCCGGGGATGAACCACCGCGCGATGCGCGTGAGCATCAGCCGCGTGTGCATCCAACTGATGAGCGCGTTGTCGCGCACCATGCGGAAGTGCGAGACGCCGCCCTCGGCCCGCGGGATGTAGCGGACGCGCGTCGTCACGTTGACCACCGGCACCCCGAGCCACACCATGCGGACGGCGACCTCGGGGTCGAAGTCCATCGCGTCGCCGCGCGCGTTCGCCGCGATCGCCGCGTCGAGCGGGTACACGCGGAAGCCGCACATCGGGTCGCCGATCGCCGGGCCGCCGGCCTCCACGTTGGTCCAGAAGCGCGTGATCTCCCGGCCGTACCGCCGCGCCTTCGGGGCGCTCGCGTCGAACTCGGGCCGCCCGAGCACCAGCGCCTCGGGCCGCGCGCGGGCCGCGTCGAGCAGGCGCGGGATGTCGTCGATCGCGTGCTGACCGTCGGCGTCGACCTGGAGCGCGTGGGAGAAGCCCCTCGCCCGCGCCGCGCGGAAGCCGTCCTTCACCGCGGCCCCCTTGCCCCCGTTGCGCGCGCGGTGGACCACGTGCGCCAGAGCCTCCGCCGCGAGCGCCTCGCAGACCGCGCGCCCCGCGGGGCCGCTCCCGTCGTCGACCACCACCACGTCGGCGAGGTGCGCCCGCGCGCGGAGCACCACGTCGCGCACGGTGGCGGGGTTGTCGTACGTGGGCACGAGCACGCAGGGGCGGAACTCGCTCACGGCGCCGCGCCCCCGAAGTCCGCCGCGCCCGTGCTCGCGGTCTCGCCCGCGCACGCGATCGCGAACTCCACCACCGCGCCACTGGCGGCGCGCGTGAGCCGCACCGTCAACGCGCTGCCCGGCCCGATCGGCCGGCGGAACTTCAGCCGAAGCCACCGCCGCGGCGCGCCGAGGTCGCCCCACGCCGCGCGGCAGAGCGGGAGCACCAGCGCCTCGAGCTGCGCCACCGCGGGGAGAACCGGCGCTCCTTCGAAGTGCCCGTCGAAGTACGCGAGGCCCGCGGGCGCGCGCGCTTCGAACTCCGCCACGCCGCCCTCGCCCCGCACGAGCCTCGCTTCGAACTCCGCGCTCACGCGGCGCTCCGCGGCGGGAAGATCCGCGCCATCAGCCGGTCGGGCGCGCTCGCCCCGTAGCGACGGAAGCGCCTCGACCGCAGCACGTACTCGACGGCGAACATCGCCCCCACCGCGACGTACGCGAGGAGCCCCGTGTAGAGCGCCCACCACGCCACGGGCGCCGCCAGCGCGAGCGCCGCCGCCACCGACGCGTTGACCGCGAAGAACGCGCACCACGCGACCGTCACGCGCCGGCACCACGCGCGCTCGTCCGGGGAGAGGTCGGGCTGCTGCATCCGCGCGAAGCGCTCGACGGTCGGCGTGTCGGTGCGGAGCGACGCGCCGAACTGGGCGAGCAGCGCGAGGTTGACCAGCACCGGCGCAGCCTGGAGGAAGCGCCCGTCGCCCCACAGCCCCGCCGCGGCCCCGAGCGCCGCCGCCGTCAACGGAACCCGCGCCGCGTGGAGCGCGTCCTCGCGACGGGCCCCGCGGAGCGCGACCACGGCCCGCGGCGCCGCGAGCAGGGCCACCGCGACGCCGGCCGCGCGCGCGCCGCCGCGGGTGAGGGCGACGTAGACGACCGCGGGCCAGGCCAGGGTCACGAGGGCGCCCGCCACGGCCCGCGCGGCGCGGAGGCGGTCGGGCGGGGCGTCGGGGGGGGCGGTGCGCACGGCGCGACGGAAGGCGGGAGTACCCCGCGGCGGGAGGGGCGGTCAAGGCGCCGCGGCGGGGCGCCGGTTTGTGGTTGGCGGCCGCTTGACGCGGGGTTCGAAACCTCTAGTGTCGCGCCGCAACGAAGCGACGGGCGTGGGCGCCGCGCGGGCGCACGCTCCTCCCCCCTCGACCGGAGGTCTCTGATGTCATCTCGTCTCACGTGCTTCCTTCTGCTCGCGACGCTCGCGGGCCCCCTGGCCTGTAGTGCTCGCGGCGGCGGCGGCGGGACGGGCCCGATCGTCACCGACGACACGCCCGCCACCGGCGACGACACCCCCGTCGGCGGCGACGACACGCCCGTCGGCGGCGACGACGCCCCCGCCACGTGCGCGTCGCCCCGGCAGATGTGCGGCTCCACCTGCACCAGCGTGCAGACCGACGTCGCCAACTGCGGGAGCTGTGGCAACCGCTGCGCCTCGGGCCAGTCGTGCGCCAACGGCGCGTGCACCGGCGGCACCACCACCTGCTCGGCGCCCCAGCAGCGGTGCGGCGACGCGTGCGTCAACGTGCAGACCGACGCGACCAACTGCGGGACGTGCGGCAACCGCTGCGCCTCGGGCCAGACGTGCGCCAACGGCGCGTGCACCGGCGGCACCACCACCTGCGCCTCGCCGCGGGTGATGTGCGGCGCCACCTGCACCGACGTGCAGAGCGACGCGACCAACTGCGGGCTCTGCGGGCTCCGCTGCGCCTCGGGCCAGACGTGCTCGGGCGGCAACTGCACCGGCGGCACCACCACCTGCACCGCGCCGCAGCGCCTCTGCTCGGGCCGCTGCACCGACGTGACCTTCGACCAGGACAACTGCGGCGCCTGCGGCGTCGCCTGCGCCTCGGGCCAGGCCTGCGTCTCCGGCCGCTGCGGCGGCGGCACCACCACCTGCACGGCGCCCCGGCAGATGTGCGGGACGCTCTGCACCGACGTGAGCACCGACGCCACCAACTGCGGCCTCTGCGGGACGCGCTGCGCGACGGGCCAGACGTGCTCCGCCGGCCGCTGCACCGGCGGCACCACCACCGGGACGGCGGGCAGCGCCTGCACGCGCAACACCGACTGCCCGAGCGGCGCGTGCATCTCCGCGGGCGAGGGCTGGACGGGCGGCTACTGCATCTACGCCTGCCCGGCGAGCGCGACCGAGGGCGACCCCTGCGGCACCGGCGGCACCGGCATCTGCCTCGACGTCGGCGCCACGCAGCTCATCTGCTACCGGCAGTGCGTGCCGGGCACCTCGGGCGCGTGCCGCTCGGGCTACGTCTGCGAGTCCGTGACCACCGACGACTCGATCGGCATCTGCACGCCCGACTGCCGCCCCAACCCCACCCTCTCCTGCGGCGCGTACCGCTGCGGCGCCGACGGCATCTGCGGCCCCGTCCCCTGCACGTCGACGAGCTGCTCCACCGGCAGCACCTGCAACTCCACCACGCAGCGCTGCGAGTGCGGCACCTCGACGGCCTGCGGCGCCAGCCGCCGCTGCTATCCCCGCTCGGGCACCGCGACGGCCCCCTACTGCGGCTGCACCTCGAGCGCGGCGTGCGCCGCCGACGAGACCTGCGACACCACCACCGGCCGCTGCATGTAGCGCCCGCTCCCTCCTCCGGCGCGTCAGACGGTGACGCGCCGGTGGTAGGTCCACCACTCGACGAGAACGATCCCGAGCGCCCCGAGCAGGAGGTAGACCCACAGCTCGCGGCGGACGCCCGCGCGGCCGCGGCGCGGGGCCGTGGCGCGCACGCCGGAGACTTCCAATGTGCGGCGCGGGGCGCAGTCGGACTCGCGCGGGTCGCTGAGGTTCGACGCGAGGAGGCGGCGCTCGTCGCCGGCGCGGAGGCGGTGCATGCCGGCCTCGACGCCGAAGTACACCGCGCGCCCCTCGTACACAGGCACGCTCACCCGGCGGCCCGAAGGCGTCTCCACCTCCGCGCGCTCCACCCCCGCAGGAACCGGGATCCGCCACGTGGTCCCGGTGCGGAACGACGACAGGTACGCCGGGTCCTCGCCCGCGAACCAGTCGATCGCGTTGACGACGAAGAGCGGCCACGAGACCAGCAGCGGGAAGTCGCTCTCGCGCACGTCGAAGGCGAGCAGGGCGAAGCGGTCGCCGCGGCGCTCGCCCGCGATGATCATCGGCCCGGCGGCGCCCGAGGCCACCACGCGGTCGCGCGCTTCGGGGCGGTACCGGACGGCGCGGCCGACGTGGGCCTCTTCGAGGTCGGTCATGAAGCGCGTCAACGGGTGGCGGCGCTCGAAGGACGTGAAGCCGAGGGCCGAGCCGGGCGTCGCGAGCGCGTAGCCCGGGTCGTGCGGGACGGGCGAGTCGGGGCCCTCGGGCCGCAGCCAGATGCTGGCCACGCCGGGCGGCACGGGGGCGGTCACGCGGTCGAAGATGGCGACGTCGAAGCGCTCGGCGCGGAGACGGGCCGCGGCGTCGGCAGGGCGCGCCTCGACCACGTCGAGGTACTCGTCGAGGAGGAGCGCGGCCTCGAGGTAGCGGTTGCCCTCGGTGACGGAGAGCACGCGCGAGCGGCGGCGCTCGGGGAGCGTCCCGTACGCGCGATCGTCGGCGGGGAGGTCGTCGCGCGTACCGTCTTCGAACGCGATGCGGGCCTCGATCGACTCGTTGGCGCCCGACAGGTCGGGGAGCACGCGGAGGGTGGTGGCGCCGGGCGCGAGCGTCGCGTGGGTGACGTCGATCGGCGCGCCGTCGGCGAGGAGGGTGAGCTCGACGCGCTCGGGTCGGTCGCTCCAGCTCCGCACCTCGAGCATCGCCTCGTAGCGCGACTTGTCGAGGGGGTAGCGGCGGACGGCGAAGGCGCTGATCCCGACGTTGCGCCCGCGGCGCCCGACCGGAACGAACCGGAGCGCCGCGCCCGTCACGCGCACCTCGCCGGTGGAGTCGCGGGGCGGGTCGTAGGCGCCGTCGCCGACGACGATGACTTCGGGCGAGGGCTGTCCGCGCGCGACGTCGAGCGCGAAGCGGAGGCCCTGGGCGAGGTCGGCGCTGGTGTCGCGGGGGCTGTACTCGCGGAGGGCGGCCTCGAGCTCGGCGAGGTCGTCGGTCATCGGGCAGAGCGCGGTGACCTGCGCGTCCATCTGGGCGACGAGCATCCGGTCGGCGGGGCCCATCTCGCGAACCACCCGGCGCACCGCCTCGCGGGCCTCGCGCGCGCGGCCGCCGGGCACGTCGGTGGCCTTCATGCTCGCGCTGCCGTCGAGGAGAACCACCAGCGTGCGCCCCGCCGCGGAGGCGCCGCGGAGGCGCGGGTCGCCGAGCGCGCCGAGCATCAGCGCGAGGAGGGCGAGCTGGATGAGCAGGGAGAGCAGGCGCTTGAGGCGGTCGAAGAGGCTCGACGCGGGGCGGGCGTCGAGCACGCGCTCCCAGAGCTTCGTGAAGGGGACCGGCACGCGGCGCCGGCGGAGCTTGAGGAGGTAGAGGGCGACGAGGGCCGCGCCGACGCCCGCGAAGGCCGCGGCGAGGGTGGCGAGGGGGACGCCGACGAGCTCCATCACTGCACCATCCCGACGCGGCGCAGGAGGTTGAGCACCTGGTCTTCGAACGCGCCCGTGACGTCGGCGGCGACGTAGGGGACCTGGCGGGCCTTGCAGAAGCCCTCGATCTCCGCGCGCCACGCGGCGTGGGCCTGCTGGTAGCGGGCGACGAGGTCGGGCGTGAGCGTCACGTCGCGGGCCTCGCCGGTCTCCTCGTCGACGAGCGTGACGTCGCCGCGCGCGCCAGGGTCGGCCTCGCGCGCATCGGTGACGTGGATCACCATCGGCTCGAACTTCTGGTACCGGATGGCGTTGATGCCGCGTTCGAAGCCGGCGGGGTCGTAGAGGTCGGAGACGACGACGGCGACGCCGCGGCGCTTGTTCTCCGCGGCGAAGGCGCGGGCGGCGTCGGCGAGGGCGGTCTCCCCCGCGGGGCGCACCGCGCGGAGGAAGTCGAAGACCTTGAAGATGCGGTTCTTGCCGCGCGCGGGGGGCATGCGGCGGGAGACGTCGGTGCTCCAGGCGATGAGGGCGACGCGGTCGAGGTTGGCGAGGCCGACGTAGGCCATGGCCGCGGCGAGCCTGCGCGCGTGGTCGAACTTCGACGGCCGCCCGTGGGCCATCGAGCCCGAGCAGTCGAGGAGCACGTAGATCGCGAGGTCTTCTTCCTCTTCGAAGAGCTTCACCAGGGCGCGGCCGGTGCGGGCGTAGACGTTCCAGTCGAGGGAGCGGAGGTCGTCGCCGCGGGTGTACTCGCGGTGGTCGGCGAACTCGAGCCCCGAGCCCGACTTCTTCGTCCGCCGCTCGGCCCGCAGCCGCCCCGCGAACACGCGCCGCGACGCCACCGCCAGCCAGTCGAGCCGCCGCTGAAACTCCTCGTCGAAGAGCTCCGCCTCGCCTTGGGCAGCGGGCTCCCGCGCGCGCCGCAGGAAGTCGAAGAGCCCCACCGCGCGCCCCGCTACGCCGCCGCGGGCTTCACGGACCCGAGCAGCTCCTCGATGACGGCATCGGTGCGAACGCCCTCGGCCTCGCCCTCGAAGTTGAGGATCAGCCGGTGCCGCAGCGCGGGCGCGGCGCTCGCCTTCACGTCGTCGACGCTCGCGGCGTAGCGCCCGTCCATCAGCGCGCGGATCTTCGCCGCCAACAACACAGCCTGCGCGCCGCGGGGCGAGGCACCGAACCGGACGTAGCGCTTCACCATCGCGGTGGCCCCCTCGCCGTCGGGGTGCGTCGCGAGCAGCAGGCGCACGGCGAAGTCCTGCACGTGCCGCGCGACGGCGACGTCGCGGGCGAGCGCGCGGAGCTCGAGGATGCGGTCGCGGCGGATCTTCGGCGAGAGCTCGGCGTCGTCGGCGCCGGTGGTTCGGTCGAGGATGGTGTGAAGCTCCTCGCGCCCCGGGAAGCGGACGTGGAGCTTGAAGAGGAAGCGGTCGAGCTGCGCCTCGGGCAGGGGGTAGGTGCCCTCCATCTCCAGCGGGTTCTGCGTGGCGAGGACGAAGAAGGGCTGCTCGAGCTTGTAGGTCGTCTTGGCGACGGTGACCGACTGCTCCTGCATCGCCTCGAGCAGCGCGCTCTGCGTCTTGGGCGTGGCCCGGTTGATCTCGTCGGCCAGCACCAGGTGGGCGAACACCGGCCCGCGCTGGAACTCGAAGCGCCTCGCCCCGTGCTCCCCCTCCACGAGGAGCTGCGTCCCGACGATGTCCGCGGGCATCAGGTCTGGCGTGAACTGGATCCGCGCGAACTGCAGGTCGAGCACGCGCGCGAGCGTCCGCACGAGCAGCGTCTTGCCGAGCCCCGGCACGCCCTCGAGGAGGCAGTGGCCGCCGGCGAGGAGGCACGTGAGCACGCCGTCGACGATGTCGCGCTGGCCGACGAGGGCGCGGCCCACCTCGTCACGGACGGCCTTCATGTCGCGCTGAAACGCCTTCACGGCCTCGGCGGGGACCACGGTCTTGTCGTCGCTCATGGGGGTGTCACTGCTCGTCGCGGGGGCGGATGAGTTGGAAGTAGCGTCGCACGTACGAGCGGTAGCCCGCCGGCACCTCGCCCTGGTGGAGCGCCTCGCGCGCCCGATCCCAGTAGGGCGAGTACACCTGGCGGTAGGGCGCGCTCGCGAAGCCGTCGGCCGCGGCGGTGCGGATCACCTGCGAGCGCGAGGGCCCGTTGCCCGTCTGCTGCCCGTGCACCTGGACGGTCTGCGTGGCCCGCGCGGCGTCCACCGCCGCGCCGCGCGCGTTCTCTTCGTGGCCCACGCCCGCGCCGTTGCCCTGCGGCCCCTGCTGGCCTTGACCGCCTTGCTGCCCGGAGCCCTGCTGCCCGCCGGTTCCGCCCATCGGAACAGAGATCGACCCGCCCGTCCCCGGCCGCAACACCAGCGTCTGCCCGCCCGGCTGGCCCCCCTGCCCCTGCTCCATCCCCATGCCGCCCTGGCCCTGCCCGCCACCCTGCTGGCCCTGCTGGCCCTGTCGCCCGGCCTGCCCCTGGCCCTGCTGCCCCTGCCCCTGCTGCCCCTGGCCCTGCTGCTGCCCTTGCTGGCCCTGCTGACCGCGTTGTCCGCCCGCGCGGCCGCCCGCCGAGCGGAAGAAGCGCGCGAGCCGGGCGCGCTGCTGCTGGCCGTTCTGCCCGTTCTGCTGGCGCATCTGCTCGCGCAGCTCCTGGAGGCGCTGGCGCAGCTCCTCCATCGACTGCTGCGACTGCTGCTCGTCCTGCATGCGGGAGAGCTCCTCGGCGCCGCGCTCGAGGTCCTGCGCGGAGACGCCGAGGTCGCGCATCAGGTCTTGCGCGGCCTGGGAGAGCTCGCGCTGGAGCCGCTCGACCTCGCGGCGCGCGCTCTGCTGCTGCTCGCTCTCGCGCTGGAGCAGCTCCTGCTGGCGCTGCCGCTGACGGAGGACGTCCTGCTCGTTGCGGGTGAGCTGGCGCTCGCGCTGCCGCTGGAGCATCTGCTCCACGTCGCGGCGGGCCTGCTCCACCTGGCGGCGGAGTTCGTCGCGGTCGCGCTGCTCGCCGGCCTGCTGGAGCGCGCGTTGGAGGTCGCGGCGCTGCTGATCGCTCATCCGCTGGTCGCCGCGCATCCGCTCGGCGAGCTGGCGCATCGCGTCGCGGGCCCGCTCGGTGTCGCCCTGGCGGAGCGCGCTCGACACGTCGCGCGTGAGCTCGCTTTCGAGGCGCTGCCCCACCTCGGCGAGGGCGGCGCGGCGGGCTTCCTGGTCCTCGCGGCGGGCGGCGTCGAGGCGTTGCTGGAGGGCGGCGAGGCGGCGGTAGGCGTCCTGGCGTTCGAGCCGGCGCGACTCCACGTCGTCGAGGAAGCGCCCGAAGTCCCTGAGGGCGTCGCGCGAGGCGGCCGTCCGGGCGTTGCGCTCGAGCTCGCGCGAGAGCTCGCGGAAGGCCGCGAGGTCGTCGTCCTCCAGCACCAGCGGGTCGGCGACGGCCGGGCGCGTCGGCCGCGGCGCCTCCACCACCCGCGCCACGCGGAACTCCGCCGCGGCCACCAGCGCGAGGAGCACGAGCATCCCCGCGACGGCGCGCGCCTCGTCGGGCCACACCCAGCGCAGCGCGGGGCGCGGGTCGATCGTTCGGGTGCGAACGGTCTCTGCCGCGTCGGCGATGGCGGCCTCCATCCAGGGCGTCCGCTCGGCCGCCGGGCGCGCGCGAAACTCCAGCGCCGACGAGAGCCGGTCGTGGAGGCCGTAGTGCCGGTCGAGGAGCTGCGCCGCGAGGAGGGCCGGCACGCGCCGAAGGGCCGCCGCGAGCGCGCCGACCAGCGGGATCGCGAGGGCGAACGCGAACGCGGCCTTCGCGCGCCGCGCCGGGAGCATCCCGAGGCGCGCGGCGAGCAGCGCGAGGACGGCGAGCGCCGCCCCCCAGAGGGCGAACTCCACCGCGCCGCGCAGCGCCCGGAGCGCCCGGAGCCGACGGCGGGCCCGCTCGACCACCAGCGCGTCATCTTCGGGGGGGGGTGTCTGGGTCATTCGGGACGTCGAGGGATGAGACGCGCGGGCCGGGGGGGCGGCTTTGGCCGAGTGTAGCGCGATCCGGGGAGGCGACGACGCGGAAGGGAACCGTTGCGGCCGAGCGGCGGCCCTGGCTAGTGTCGGCGATCGATGCCCCCGCTCGCCCACGCCCGCCGCGCGCTGCCCCTCGCGCTCGCCGCCGTCTGCTTCGCCTCCCCTTCCTTCGCACAATCGGCGCAGCCCGCCAGCCCGCCCGCGCCCGCCGCCCCGACGCCCGCCGCCGATGTCGCCGCGCCCGCGCCGCCCCCGCCGACCCCTTCGTGGGAGACGCCCCCCCCGCTTCCCGAGGGAACGCGCGTGCCGCGGCGCGCACCGCCCGTGTACGACGTCGAACGCGTGGAGCGCCCCGCCCCGGTCCAGCGGGAGTGCCCCGACCCGCAGCGCGCCGGGCGCGTCGTCGCTGAGACGCTCGCGGGCTCGGTGTCGACGGCGGGCGCGGTGTTCATCGGGATGTTCGCGCAGGACTCGAGCTCGACGGGGGGCGTGATCCTCGGGACGCTCGGCGCGCTGCTGATGCACATCACCGTCACCCCGGCCGCCATCGGGCTCGCGGGGCGCTCGGTGGGCGGCAACGGGCGCTACTGGGCCGCGCTCGTCGGCAACATCCTCGTCCCCGTCGCGGGGGGCGTGCTCGGGTACGAGCTCAGCCACGATCCCATCTGCGACGACGACGCGCCGCGCCCCACGGCGCGCGCCACCCGCCACGCGCCGCCGACGCCCGTCCCGCTCCGCGTGGCCCCGGTGGTCGCGCCCAACCTCGCGGGCCCCGGGGGCGCGACCGCGGGCGTGGCGCTGATGTTCTGACCGACGCGGCTACGGGTCGCGCATCGCGGAGACGCCGACGATCTCGGTGCCCTCGAAGAAGGCGTCCTGCTCGACGACGACGCGGAAGCCGTGGCGTTCGAAGAGCTCGCGCACCGTCGCCGCGCGCCCGTCGCGGTCGTGCACCTCGACGAAGGCCTGGCGGACGCGCGCCCAGTCGCCCTCCTCGATGCCGCGGAGCACCTCGAGCTCGCTCTTCTCGACGTCCACCTTGAGGAAGTCGACGCGCTCGATGGCCTCGTCGCGCATCACCTGGGAGAGCGTGCGGAGCTCGCAGTCGACCGTCTCCTTCACGTTGACCACCCGCGACAGGACATCGACCACGCCGCGCCGGAGGGGCGCGGGGAGGTGCCGCGTCAGGTGGAGGGGCGGCGGCAGGCGGTCGAGGCTCCGCGCCATGAGCGTGCGGGTGACGTCGAGGTCGCCCGCGTCGGGGAAGGCCGTCGACGCGAAGGTGGCGTTGGGGTGGAAGGAGAAGTTCGCCCGCCCCGCCCGGCTCGACAGGCCGAACGGCAGCGCCCGAACGCGCGGGTCGCCGAGGGCGCGGAGGTTCGCGTCGGCCATCGCGAACACCGGCGGGAGCGGCTCGAACGCGAGGATCGTGCAGTCGCGCCGGCACGCCTCGTGGGCCCACAGGGAGAAGAGCCCGATGTTGGCGCCGACGTCGAAGACCACGTCGCCCGGGCGCAGCGACATCCCGTGGCGGACGTAGTGGCCGACCTCGTCGTACACGAGCAGCGCCTCGTGGCGGCTCGAGCACACCACCTCGCGGCCGTCGGGGAGCCGCACGCGGGCGGGGCGGAAGAGGTTCAGCACGTGGCGCCTCCGCGGGCCGCGGGGTGGCCGCCGAGCCGGAGCAGGTGGGCGGCGATCTCCTCCACGCCGCGGTGCCAGTGGCGGTCGATCGCGGCCCGCACCGCCGCGCTCCCGTGGAGCCGGCGCACCGCGTCGGCCAGGCCGTCGAGCTCGACGACGGCGCCCACGCCCGCGCGCTCGATCCACTCCTCGTTGCCGCGCTGGACGACGGCGAGCGTGCCCGAGCGGAGCGCGACGAGCGGCTTCCGCATCACGATCGCCTCGGTGAGCGTCATCGACCCGGGCTTGCCCACCACCACGTCGGCGAGCCCGTACCACGCCGCGGGCGGCTCCTCGGTGAAGCCCAGCGCGCACTTCCGGTAGGGCGCCTCCAGGCGCTCCACCCGCGCGCGGCCGGCCTCGTCGCGCCCGCACAGGAAGATCACGTTGCACCCCGCGCCGAGCGGCCGGAGCGCGCGGGCGCAGCGCTCGACGAGCACCGAGCCCTGCCCCCCGAAGCTCACCAGCACCGTGAGGAGCGACGGGTCGAGGCCGAGGCGCGCGAGGACCTCCGCGCGGTCGCCGCCGCGGTGGTCGTAGAAGGCGGGGTCGACCGGCATCCCGCGCACCGCCGTGGCCCGCGCCTCCGCGACGCCGGCCGCGCGGCACTGCTCCATGAGGCGCTCGGTGGGGTTGAGGTAGTGGGCGTCGATGTCGGGCTCGAACCAGTACCGCGCCTTCCCCTCGGTGAGGTCGACGGGCACCACCACGTAGGGCGCCGCGGGCCGCGCGGTGTGGAGCGCGCGCTGGAGGAAGCCGTTGCAGATGGGGGTGACCGAGGCCACGAGGTCGACCGGGCGCCTCCGCCAGAAGCCCCCGACGTGCGCCTGCGCCGAGGGCGGGAGCGCGCGCTGGAGCGCCTGGAAGAAGCCGATCTGCTGGCGCTGGAAGAGCGGCAGCTCGCGGCGCATGCACCAGTTGAAGGCGTCGATGCCGCCGCGGGCGAGGCCCTGGAGCCGGCGGTCGCCGGAGAGCGCGTCGACGAGGTTGACGAGGCGGACGTCGAGCCCGCCGTCGCGCCGCGCGAGCGCGCGCAGGATGGCCTGCGCAGCCGACCGATGCCCGGAGGTGACGTCAAAGTAGACGATGTCGACGTGCTTCATGGCGTCCGCCGGAGCGCCCGACCAGCCACGCTCCGAGGCGTGATCCTGGCGAAACGACCCTCGGACTTCAAGGCGCATGCAATTCGGTTTTTCCGACGAATCGACGGTGTGCCGCGGCGCAAACCGACGCGGCCTGTTCGTCGATCAGCGGCGCATCGTCAGCGCTGGATCCACGCGCGCCCGGCGGGGTGGGCGCGCCAGTGGTCGACCGCCGCCTCCACGCCGCGCATCGCGACGCCCGCCGCCGCGAGCTTCTCCGTCCGCAGCCCTGCGCGCAGCGGCCGACGCGCGCGCTGCCCGAGCGACGCCGTGTCCACCGCGTCGACGAGCGACGCGTCGAGGCCGGCGCGCGTGGCGACGCGGCGCGCGAAGGCCGCCCGGTCGAGGCAGTCGGGGCCCGCGACGTGGAAGACGCCGCGCGCGCCCGCGTCGAGGAGCGCAAGCGTCGCCGCCGCGAGGTCGCGGTTGTACGTCGGCGTCGACACCTGGTCGCCCGGCGTGCGCAGCCGCTCGCCCGCGCCGAGGCGAGCCGCGAGCTGGTAGCAGAAGTTCTTCCCCTGGCGCTCGGGGCCGAACACCACGGTGGTGCGGAGCACGAGCGCGTCGGGGTCGGCGTCGAGCACCGCGCGCTCGCCCGCGAGCTTGCTCTCGCCGTACGCCGACACGGGCGAAGGGACGTCGTCCTCGGCGTAGGGCCCCGCCTCGCCGTCGAACACGTACTCCGTCGAGTAGTACACCGTCCGCGCCCCCACCGAACGCGCCGCCGCTGCCAACGCAGCGGGGCCGTCGCGGTTGACGCGCATCGCGACGTCGGGCGCGTCTTCACAGCCGTCGACGTGCGTCATGCCCGCGGCCACGCACACCGCAATGGGGGCGTGGCGCGCGACGAGCGCATGCGCGAGCGAAGGGTCACCACCCGCTGCCGTGAGGTCGAAGACGTCGCAGCCCTCGCGCGCCACGCGGCTCACGGTGCCCACGGCCGCACGGCCCGCCGCGTCGAGCGCTTCGAGGAGCGAGCCGCCCACCTGGCCGGCGGCGCCGATGACGAGGACGGGTCGCATCGCCGTCACCCGTGCTTGATCGCCCAGTCGTAGGGGATCTCCTTGCTGAACGGGTCCATCCGCTGGATCTCGTCCTTGCGGTGCGGGACGGTGGCGCAGTTGCAGACCATCGAGGGCTGGGTCGAGACGCCCTTGAAGCCGTTCCAGACGCCGGGGGGGACGCGGACGAGGCGGTAGGACTCGGGGCCGAGGTAGATCTCCTGGAGCTCTCCCTTCGTCGGCGAGCCGTCGCGCGCGTCGAAGAGCACCAGCTTGATGAGCCCCACGGGGCACACGTAGTTGAGCGCCATCTCCGTGTGCAGGTGCCACGCCTTGATGGCCCCCGGGTTGACCCACGAGAAGTACACCTCGCCGAAGCGCTCGAACTCCGGGTCGTCCGCCCGCAGCACGTGCATGATCTTGCCGCGCTCGTCCACGATCTGCGCCCTGGGGGCGATCACCACGCCGTCGATCATCGCGTCGCTCTCCGTCGCGCGGCGGGGCCGCGCCGTTCATCGCCACGTCGGGTACCACGCGGGGCGCGCGTGGCTCAACGGGAAGGCACGCGGCGGGGGGCCTTGACCGAGCCCGCGCAACCGGGTTAGCCGCACAGGGCCGTGGCCGCCCCCCCCCTCGCCCTCCGCCTCGCCGCCGTGCTCGCCGCGGTTCTGCTCGTGGCCCCGGCGTCCGCGCAGGCGACGGGGCCGCACTACTACACCGTGGTCAACGGCGACACGCTCTGGACGATCGCGCAGCGGCACCACGTCACCGCCCCCGAGATCGCCGACCGCAACCACCTCACCGCGCCCTACGCCCTCCGCCGCGGGATGCGCCTGCACCTCCCGTCGCGCGCGGTGATCCCGCCCCCGACGCCCGCCGCCGCGTCCGCCGCCACCGCCGCGCGCCCAGCACCCGCTCCGGCCGCGCGCCCCGCGCCCGCGCCCGCGCCGGCGCGTCCCCCCGCGGAGAACACCAACCACCGCGCCGGCGGCCGCTGGGGGCGCCCCTCGCGGCCCGGCATCGTCCACCTCTCGCGCGTCGCCGACAGCGAGTCGATCGTCCTCGACCTGCGGCGCATCGGGCCCGTCACCCGGCAGCGCGCGCGCTCCTTCCTGCGCGCGTCGTCGGGGCAGACGCACCCCATCGACCCGCGCCTGCTGCGGCAGCTCGCCATCGTGAGCGACCACTTCGGCGGGCGCACGCTGGAGGTGATCTCGGCCTTCCGCCCGCGGCGGCGCCGGCAGTACACCGCCCACTCGAAGCACAACATCGGGCACGCGATCGACTTCCGCGTGGCGGGCGTGCCCAACCGGGTCGTCCGTGATTTCTGCCGCACGCTCCCTGCGACGGGCTGCGGGTACTACCCGCGGTCGGTGTTCGTCCACATGGACACGCGCGACGAGTCGACGACCTGGGTCGACTGGTCGCGCCCCGGCGAGCGCCCGCGCTACGGCTCGGAGTCGCGTCCCCCGCCCGTCGCCCGGCCCCACCAGGGCGAGCACCCCGCGGCGACGCCCGACCCGTCGGTGCCGCCGGTGGGCGCGGAGGAGGAGGTCGACGACGTCGCCGACGACACGCCGGCGGTGCGCACGGCCCCCGCGTCCAACGACAACGACCGCGACACGCCTGCGCCCGAGGCCCCGACGCCCGCGCCGTGATACGGTCCGCGGCGCCATGGCCATCCGCAAGATCGCCCAGATCGGTCACCCCGTCCTCCGCGAGCCCTGCCGCACGCTGACCCGCGAGGAGCTCCTCTCCACCGACACGCAGCGCTTCATCGACGACCTCGTCGAGACGATGCGCGACGCCAACGGCGCGGGCCTCGCCGCGATCCAGGTGTACGAGCCCGTCATGATCTGCGCGATCGAGGTGAAGAAGAACCCGCGCTACCCCTACAAGCCCGACGTGCCCCTCACCATCCTCGTGAACCCGGTGCTCACGCCGCTCACCGAGGAGACCTTCGACAACTACGAGGGGTGCCTGTCGGTTCCCAACCTCCGCGGCGTCGTCCCGCGCGTCACCGAGCTCCGCGTCACCGCGTGGGACCGCGAGGGCAACGCGATCGACAAGGTGGTGCGCGGGCTCACCGCGGGCACCTACCAGCACGAGGTCGACCACCTCCACGGCAAGCTCTTCACCGACCGGGTGCGCGACCCGTCGACGCTCGCCACCTGGGGCGAGTTCGAGCGCTACCACATGGCGGGCTTCGTCGAGCGCGCCCGCGCCCTCGTCGAGCGCTACGGCTCCTGACCGCGCGCCGCCACCACCTCTTCGTACGGGCACTGCGACCCGTCGTGGCTCTCGAACACCCAGCGTGATCCGTCGCGGGTGAGCGGCCCCGCGGGCCCGAGCGGAACCTTCCCCCCGCCGCCCGGCAGATCGAGCACGTAGGTGGGCACGCACACGCCGGACGCCCGCGCGCGGAGCCGCTTCATCAGCGCGAGGCCCTCGTCGAGCGTCGTGCGCAGGTGCGAGAGCCCTCGCGTGAGGTCGCAGTGGTGGAGGTAGTAAGGCTTCACCCCGAGCGCGTACACCAGCTCGCGCGAGAGGGCCTCGAGCGTCTCGACGTCGTCGTTGACGCCGCGCAGGAGCACGGTCTGGTTGAGCAGCATGAAGCCCGCCTCGCGCAGCGTCCGGGCGGCCTCGACGCACGCGGGCGTGATCTCCCGCGGGTGGTTGAAATGCGTCACCACGCACACCATCAGCCGGCCGCGGAGCGCCGCCACCAGCCCCGCGTCGACGCGCTCGGGCAAGGCCACCGGGACGCGGGTGTGGATGCGGAGCAGGCGGACGTGCGCGACGGACTCGATGCGCCCGCGCAGCCACGCGAGGCGCGCGTCGGAGAGGACCCACGGGTCGCCGCCGGTGAGGATCACCTCGCGGATCTCGGGGTGCGACGCGATGTAGTCGAGCGCGGGCGCGAGGGCGGCCTCGGAGAAGTCGTCGCCGTCGGGCGCGAGCGACTCCTTGCGGAAGCAGTGCCGGCAGTACACCGCGCACCGGTACGTCGGGTAGAGGAGGACGCGGTCGGCGTGGCGGTGCGTGAGGCGCTCGACGGGGCTCCACGCGCGGTCGCCGATCGGGTCCTCGCGCTCGCGCTCGTCCCACTGGAGTTCCTCGGCGCGCGGGATCACCTGGGCGCGGACGGGGTCGGCGGGGTCGTCCCAGTCGACCAGCTCGAGGTAGCGGCGCGGCGCGCGGACGGCGTAGGCGCGGGCGGCCTCCCGGTCGCGCTCACGCGTCGCCGGGTCGATCGGGAGCCGGTCGAGGTCGGACGCGTCGTGGAGCGTGAGCCCGCGGCGGGGTGTCGGGTCCGTCATGGCGAAGGGCGTGCGTGGATATCACATCCCCGGGCGCCGCGCGCTCAAGGGCGCCGGGCGCGCGGCCGTTGGAAGGAGGTAGCGGGCGCCGGTTGCGCGGCCCGCGAAAGGTCAACCTCCCCCCGATGAGCGACATCGTCATCCCCCGAGGCCCGCGCGCGACGGGCCACGCCCACCACCACCACGCCTCGTGCCCGCCCCTCGCGATCTTGCGGCCCAAGAGCCACGACACCCCCTCCGAGCAGCACATGAGCTACCGGAGCTGCTACGAGTTCCACCGCTCGGCCGCGCGGGCGATCGACGCGGGGGCGGTGCTCACCTTCCGCGGCGACGCGCGCGCCGTGCTGGCCAACGTGCGGGCCGGCGTCGACGGGGCGCTCGCCGACCGGCGCGCGGTCGAGCGGCACCTCCCGTACGTGCCCGTCGGGCAGCTCCTCTCGCTCGCCGACGTCGCGCGGGCGCTCGTTCACGCCGACGCGCACGGCGAGGCCGACGACCGCGACCGCCTCTGGACGCTCCTCACGCAGCGCCACGCCTTCCTCCGCAAGGTGGGGTGGTACTTCCACGGCGAGCGCTGCGACGACGCGGTGCCGCCCCTCGACGCCGCGCCGCGGCGCGCGCTCGACGACGAAGACGAGTCCTTCGACGCGCTGGGCTGAAGGGGGAACGTCGGGGGGGAAGCTCAGTTCGCGGCGGCCGGCTCGGCGGACTCGACGTCGTCGCCGGACGGGGGGGGCGGCGGGGTCGAGTCGGTCGCGGGGCGGGGGGCGCCCTCGGATTTCAGCTTGATGTTGGAGAAGCGGTCGGGGTGCTTCGCCGTCACGCCCGCGTAGAAGGTGCGGATGCGGTCGACGTCGGCCTCGAGGTTGTCGCCGGGCATGAAGACCTCGCCGACGCCGCCGCGCTTCTTCCTGTAGTCGAGGAAGCCCAGCACCAGCGGCACCTTGGCGCCGCGCGCGATGTGGTAGAAGCCCGACTTCCAGTAGGGGGTGGTGCCGCGCGTGCCTTCGGGGGCGATCACCAGCACCATCTTCTCGCGCTCTTCGAAGAGCTTGACGATCTGCGACACCTGGTCGAGCGACTTGCGGCGGTCGACCGAGACGCCGCCGAGGTAGCGGAAGAAGCGCCCGAACGGGCCTTCGAAGAGCGTGTGCTTGCCCACCCAGGCGGGCTCGAAGCCCAGCGTCCAGCCGACGCCGAGCGTGAACACCAGGTCCCAGCTCGTCGTGTGCGGCGCGGCGACGAGCACGTACTTCTTGATGTCCGGCGCGGGCCCGACGGCCTCCCAGCCGAACGCGTCGAGCACGGCCTTCCCGACCCAGTACTTCAGCGGCTTGCCTGCGATCTGCACTTCGGACTCTCCTCTCGAACGGCGGCGGACACTAGCGCAGGTCGGAGCCTCCGCGGGCGCCCACGTCGACAAAATCGAGGACGCGGCGCGTCGTCACGCAGCGTCATCGGGAGGCTTCGGGAGCGCCCTCAGGTGGCCGATCGCGGGACGTTGGCGCGCGTCGCGAAGGGCGACGACGCGGCGCACGCGGGGCACGCGCAGAGCCGCCGCAGGTAGCGGAACGTGTAGATGCCCGACGCGTGCCCGTCGCCCCAGGTGAACTGGAGCGCGTACGAGCCGACCTCCTCGATCGCGTCGATCACGCTGTTGCCGCCGGGGATGAAGCGGATCTCGCCCGAGTGGCCCTGGCACCCCGCGCACGGGCAGTACGCGCGGAGCATGGCGTTGGGCAGGACGCCCTTGTGGCCGTCGGCCCAGTCGATCTCGGTGGTGTCGCCGCCGACGGGCGAGCGGACCTGGAGCGCGGTGGTGGCGAGCGTCATGGCGTGGCCTCTCAGTGCGGTGCGTCGTGGAGCAGGCGGGAGACAGCGTCGGGCCACGGCGCGCGCACCGCGGCGGTGGCGCCGGCGGCGGTGACGGCGCGGGCCCCGAGCGCGCAGGCGGCCTCGAGGGCGCGGGCCCAGAGGTCGACGTCGCCGCGCGCGTCGGCCCATGTGTGGTGCTGGAGCGCGGCGAGAACGCAGCCAACGAACGCGTCGCCCGCACCGGTGGCGTCGACCACGGGGACTGCCGGCGCGGGCACGGCGAGGGCGCGCCCCGCGACGAGCGCCACGGCGCCGCGCTCGGCGAGCGTGAGCACGGGGACGGCGCGCGGCGCGATCGAGCGGAGGGCGTCGAGCGTCGGCGGGAGGTCGAGCGCGGCGAGGTCTTCCTCGCTGGCCTTCACGAGCGAGGCGCCAGCAGCGACGCGTCGCACGGCCTCGCGCATCGCGTCGCGGTCGGGCCAGCGGTGGGCGCGGACGTTGAGGTCGACCGCGCGGGGGATCTCGCTGGCGTCGGCCTCGTCGGCGATCGCGCGCGCGGCGCCGGCGAGCGGCTCGGCGATGTGCGCGCTCGTTCCCGTGACGAGCCAGCGCGCGCCCTCGAGCGGACGCGACGCGTCGAGGTGCGACGCGGTCAGCGCCTGGTCCGCCGTGAGCGCGCGGTAGAACAAAAAAGTCCGCGCGCCGTCCTCCGCCACGCGCACGAAGGTGACGGCCGTCCGCTCGGGCACGCGGGCGACGCGCGAGACGTCCACGCCCGCATGCGTGAGCTCGCGGAGGAGGCGCTCGCCGTGCCCGTCGCGCCCGACCGCGCCAACGAAGCGGACGTTCGCCCCGAGGCGCGCGGCGACGACGGCGACGTTGGCGAGGGCGCCGCCGAGGTGCGGGGCGAAGCGGTCGGCCTCGTCGACGCCGCGTCCGAGCGGCTCGGCGAAGAGGTCGACGATCGCCTCGCCGAACGCGACGATCACGTCGAAGTCCCGAGGGGCGGTGGGTCGTCGCGGCGGCGGAGCCCGACCAGGAAGATCTCGACGCTCTCCTTGCGGCTGGCCTCGGGCTTGAGCACGCGAACCTCTTCGAAGCGCGCGCGGAGGAGCCCGCGGACGCGCTCGAAGTCGTCGCCCTGGAAGATCTTCGCGACGAACGAGCCGCCCTTGCGGAGGCAGACGTCGGCGATGGCGATCGCGCGCTCGACGAGCTCGGCGCAGCGGGCGGCGTCGGCCTCGCGGACGCCCGTGGTGTGCGGCGCCATGTCGGAGACGACGGCGTCGAAGGGCCCGAGCGCGGCGACGTCGGCGAGGGGCGCGGCGAGGATGTCGAGCTCGGCGGCCTTGACGTGGGCCGGGACGGCGACGCGCAGGGGGTTGAGGTCGAGGGCGACGACGAGGCCGCGCGGGCCGACCTTGGTGGCGAGGTACTGCGTCCAGCTCCCGGGCGCGGCGCCGAGGTCGAGCATGCGGAGGCCGGGGCGCGTCAAACGCACGCGCCGGTCGATCTCTTCGAGCTTGTAGACGGACCGCGCCGCGAAGCCCTCTTTGTGGGCCTTCGCGGTGTACGGGTCGGGCTTGCTGCCGGGCTTCACGGCGGCCTCGTGCGCGCCGCGGGGGGCGCCTTAGGCGCGGCGGGCCTTGACGGCGCCGCGGACGGTCACGATGCCGTTGTCGCCGCCGGGGGCCGAGCCCTCGAGGAGCACGAGATTCTGCTCCGGGAGCACCTTCACCACGCGGAGGTTCTGCACCGTCGTGCGCGAGGCGCCGAGGTGGCCGGGCATCTTGATGCCCGGGAGCGTGCGGCCCGGCGTCATGTTGGTGCCGATGGAGCCGCCGTGGCGGAAGTACTCGTGGGTACCGTGCGTGCTCACCATGCCGGCGAAGTGGTGGCGCTTGATGACGCCGGCGAAGCCGCGGCCCTTGCTCGTGCCGGTCACGTCGACGAGCTGGCCTTCCTTGAAGACGTCAGCCACCGAGATGGTGGAGCCGACCTCGAAGCGCGCGGCGTCCTCGGCGCTCATCCGGAGCTCCTTGAGCGTGCGCGGGAGCGTCTGGGCGTCCTTGCCCTTGGCGTTCTTGGTGGCGCGGGGCTCGACGCCGTTCTTCGCGAAGTAGCCCGTCATGGGCTTGTTGACGAGGGAGGCGCGCTTCTCGCCGAAGGCGACCTGGAGCGCGACGTAGCCGTCCTTCTCCGCGGTGCGCTTGCGCACCACGACGCACGGGCCCGCCTCGACGACGGTGACGCGCGCGACGTTGCCGTTGGTATCGAAGATCTGCGTGCAACCGAGCTTCTTGCCGATGAGACCGAGGTTGGTATTCATGTCGTCCTCGTAGGGTAACGGGAGGGCCGCGGATCTTACGGACAACCTTCCGCCCGTCAAGGACCGTTCACGAAATCGCACGCGAAGCCCTCCCTTACGGCCCGGCGGGGCTTGCGATAGGATGCCGTCAGCGCTCCGCAGGGGCACCCCGCGGCTTCCTCCTTCATGGCCCTCCCCCCCCCGAACCTGGAACACCGCGCGAGCGCCGAGGGGCTCACCGTCGGGCGCTACAAGCTGCTGAAGGTGATCGGCACCGGGGGGATGGGCTCGGTCTACGAGGCCGTCCACACGACGCTCGGGCTGCGGGCCGCGATCAAGACGCTCAAGCCCGCCCTCGCGGAGAACACGGTCACCAGCACGCGCTTCATGCGGGAGGGCGTGGTGGCGGCGCGGGTGCGGCACCCCAACGCCGTGGCCATCTACGACGTGATCGAGGAGGGCGCGGCCTCCTACCTCGTGATGGAGTACCTCGAGGGCGAGACCTTGAAAGACCTCCTCGACCGCGAGGTGACGCTCCCCTACGAGCGCGCGGTCGACCTTCTTCTGCCCGTGCTCAGCGCCGTCTCCGCGGCCCACGACGAGGACATCGTCCACCGCGACATCAAGCCGTCCAACCTCTTCCTCGCCCGTGAGCGGACGGGGATCGTGACGCCGAAGGTGCTCGATTTCGGGCTCTCCTGGGCGGCCGACGAGGACCGGCCGAGCGGCGACATCACCCGCTCGGGCGTGGTGCTCGGCACGCTGCTCTACATGGCCCCCGAGCAGGTGCGAAACGCCCGCCAGGCCAGCGCGGCGAGCGACCAGTACGCGCTCGGGCTCATCCTCTACCAGTGCGTGACGGGCCACAAACCCTTCCTCCGCGAGGCCCAGTACGACATGATGAACGCGATCGTGGCCGGCGAGCACCCGCCGCCCCGCGCGCTCAACCCGGAGCTCCCGGCGGCCCTCGACGCGGTGATCGAGCGCGCGATGCACGTCGACCCGACGCTGCGCTTCCCCTCCGTCGCGGCCTTCGCGCGCTCGCTGCAGAAGTTCGCCTCGCCCGCGGTGCAGTGGCTGTGGGCGCCGGTCTTCGACGTGCGGCCCCCGGAGCTCTCCGCGCCCGCGCCGGTCTCTTCGCTCCCCGCGATCGTCGCGCCGGCCGCGCCCGCCGCCCCGCCGCCGCTCGCGGAGCCGCCCAACTGGCTCGCCGCGTCGCCATCTCGCGCGGTGCTCATCGGCGGCGCCGCGTGCCTCGGGTGCCTCGCGCTCGGCATCGCGCTCGGCGCCTCCGCGCGCCCCGACCCGCCGCCGCACCTCCCGCCTGCCGCGCCCCCCGCCGCGCTCGCCGCGCCCGCGCCCACGACGCCCACGGTGGCTCCCCCGACGCCCGGTGTGCCCGCCGCGCCTGCCGTCGGGGCCGCGCCGATCCCCTCGCCCGCGGCCGTCCCCGCGCCGGTCGCGCCGGGTGGGCCGCAGCCCGTCGTCCAGCAGGTGCTCCGCACGGAGCCCGGCGCGCCCGCGCCCACCATGGTGGCGGCCGACGGTGGCGTCTACGTGCCGCGCTACTCGTCCCCGCGCTACCTCGAGCGCCAGCGGCCCGCGCAGCCCGACGACGAGCACGGCCGCGAGGGCCACGCCCGCGACGACGACCGCGAGCGCTCGCACCGGCCGTGAGCTTCAGCCCACTTCAGGGCGCCCGTCGCCGCGGTGGCAGGCGCCGTGGAGCTGGTAGGGCGTCCCCTGGAGGCGCTTGAGCGCGACGGTGGAGCGCCACTGGAGGTACGCCTTGTTGAAGGGGATCGACTCGCGCGCGTCGAGGATGGGGTTCTTCGCGCCGAGGAGGAAGCAGAGCGCGAGCACCTGCTCGGAGACGCTGACCGGGCAGCCCTCGAAGCGCACGTAGGGGTCCCCGCCGGAGAGCTTCACCTTCGCGGCGACGGCGGCCATCTTCACGAAGATGTCCTCGTGCTCGGCGTGGTACGGGTCCTTCGTCGAGCGGTCGCGGTAGAGGCTCTTGATGGTGACGGTCTTGCCGCCGAGCTCGCCCTTCCACTCGGCGCAGTCGCCCATGAACACCACCTTCTCGCCCGGCCCCGCGGGGATCGGGCCCTCGTAGCGCCCGAACACCACGTGGATCCGCGGCCCGCGCCCGTTGAACTGGTCGTCGAAGAGCCGCAGGATCTCCACCGCCTCCTCGATCGCGCCCGGGCAGCCGCCCCAGCAGTAGTCGGTCTTCTCGCCCTCGGGCGGGGGCCCGGCCCACGCGGTGAGGTTGGTGCCCTCGAAGTATTTCTCGACGCGGACGAGGCCCACCTTGAAGCCCTTCGCGCGGCCCATCGCCTCGTCGAGCGTGACGTCGCCCTCGAGCTTGATCGCGCCGAGGTCGACGGGCCCGAAGCCGCGCTCGTGCGCGAGGCGGATGTGGTCGACCGAGAGCGGGTCGACGCCGATGATGCGGCAGCACACCGCGTCGAAGGCCACCTGGTTGTCGCCCATGATGACGAGGTTGAGCGGGAAGGGCACGGGGGTGAGCATCCGCCCCTCCCCCGCGGTGATCGCGTCGATGGCGATGAAGCGCGGCTGCACGATGTACTGGAGGTCGGCGAGCTTCTCGTTGAGCCGGTGGTCGTGGTCGATCAGCCGGTGGCGGTCGTCCTGGATCCCGATGTAGTTCTTCATCGAGAAGGTGACCGTCGTCCACGGGTGGGCCTTGAACTTCGGGCAGTTGACGAAGAAGTCGGCCTCGGCCACCGGGCGCGGCGTGAAGACGTAGTCCCGCAGCCGCTTCTCGTGCGTGTAGCGGATCTCGACCTGCGGCTCCTCCTCGAAGCAGTACCGCTTCACCCCGAGGCGCGCGAGCATCGGGTCGTAGCCGGCCCCTTCGAACGCGCGGCGCGTGGGCACGGTGATGCCGCAGCGCTCGCCGACGGCCAGCTCGGTCACCTCGCCCTCGTCGCGGTCGCGCAGCGCGCGGAGCACGCCCTCGACGAACTCGGGCCGCGTGTAGGCGTCGCGGAAGAGCGGGCCCGCGGCCACCACGTTGGGCTTCACCAGCGTGCGCCCGCGGGGGCGCAGGCCGAGCAGCTCGAGGCCCTCGCGCGCGATCGCGCGGATGCGCTCGGGGTCGTAGGCGTCGCAGTGCCGGAGGATGACGGTGGGGTGGCGCGGGGGCTTCATGACGCTCCCCCGTTGGTATCACGTCTCGGCGCTGGATTCGTCCCCCCGCCGGGCGCTACGGTGCGCGCCGCTTCACGGAAGGAGCCGCCGGCCGACCATGTATTTCACGACGATCCACCAGATGACGAAGATGCTCGACAACCTCGGGCGCTGCCTCGAGAAGGGCGCCGCCCACGCGAAGGCCCGCTCGTTCGACCCCGCGGTGCTGCTCAACGCGCGGCTGGCGCCCGACCAGTTTCACCTCACGCGGCAGGTGCAGGCGGCCTGCGACGCGGCGAAGTTCGCCGCCGCCCGCCTCGCCGGGCGCGACCCGCCGCGCCACGAGGACCGCGAGCAGACCGTCGACGAGCTCCGCGCCCGCGTGGCCGACACCGCGGCGTACCTCCGCACCTTCACCGCCGACGACTTCGCCAGCGCGGGCGACCGCGTCGTCCCCCTCGGGTGGCTCCCGGGCAAGGGGCTCCTCGGGCGCGACTACCTCACCGAGCTCGCGGCGCCCAACTTCTACTTCCACGTCACCACGGCCTACTCGATCCTGCGGCACAACGGGGTCGACCTGGGCAAGGCCGACTTCATCGGCTCGCTCGCCCTCCGCGACGTCTGACCCTTCACGGCGGCGGCGGCCGCGGGGTGAGCACGACGCGGCCCTCGGCCATCACGCTCCCGTCGACGCGGTACGGCGTCAGCTCGAACGAGCGCTGCGTCGCCCGCGCGAGCAGGAAGTGGTTGACGCGCTCGCCGTAGCGCCGCCAGGGGCTCGGGTAGAGCTCGTAGAGGTTCGCCCCCGCGCCGCCGGACACCACGTACACCACGCCGCGCCGCCCCACCGGGGGGCCGCCGCGCCCGTCGAGCTCGCGGGTCACCTCGAAGTTGTGCTCGTGGCCGCTCAGCACGAGGTCGACGCCGAGCTCGTCGAAGACGGGCGGCAGCGTCGCGCGGATCGACGTCACGTCGCCGTCCTCGCTGTGCGCCGACGCGCTGAAGGGCGCCTTGTGGCTCACCACCACCACCCACGGAACCTCCCGCCGCCGCGCCCGATGCGCCGCGAGGTCGCGTCGGAGCCACGCGACCTGCGCGCCGAAGAGACCGCCCGCGTAGTCGTAGTCGTAGGGCGTGTCGTCGAGCACGACGACGTGCACCGGCCCGTAGTCGAACGAGTAGTAGAGCTCGTCCTGCGCGGGGCTCCCCGCCTGCGGGAGCGCGACCTCGAGGAGGTAGGCCACCGAGAGCGCCTCGTGGTTGCCGTGCGCCTGCATGAAGGGCATCCGCCGCATCGTCGGCGCGGCGGCTTCGAACCACCCGTCCCAGGCGTCGTCGGGCGAGCCGTACGGGATGGCGTCGCCGCTGAAGAGCTCGAAGTCGGGCTGCCGCGCGCCGGCGACGGAGAGCACGCGCGCCTGGACGGAGCCCCACACCGCCATGCTATCGCGCGAGTCGCCGGTGACCGCGAAGGCGACCTCGACGTCGGGGCGGCCCGGGGCGGTCTTGAAGGTCTGCACCTCGCTCCAGTTCCCTTCGCCGCCGACCCGGTAGTAGTAGGTGGTGTCGGGCACGAGCCCGCAGGCGTGGGCCTCGTGCCAGGTGACCTCGCCGGTGAGGGCGCGCGCGGTGGTGGCGGCCCCGAGCACCTCGCGGTCGAGGCGGTCAGGCGCGGTGCCGAGGCGCATGACCGTCGCGCGCGTGTCGGCGTCGGTCCTCCACAGAGCGGCGACAGTGGTCGCGGGGTCGGCGGGCCAGGAGACGTGGACGTGACGCGGCGCGGGCGCGGCGCCAAAGGTGTCGCGGTCGTCGACGGTGAAGCGCGTCGTCCCCGCGGGGGTCGCCACGGCGTGAGCGCAGCCCGCAGGCCGAAAGACGCGCGGCGCGGCGGGCGGGCGGTCGAACGACGCGTCGGGCTCGCGGTCGGTCGCGGCGTCCGTGGCTGCGTCGGTCGTCTCGCACGCGGCGACGACAGCCAGCAGCAAGCCGAAGCTTCGGAGCGTCATCGGGGATGAGCATCGCACTGTTGCGTTGCGCTGTCCGCAGACACAACGCGGGCGCGATGCAGGGGCGCTTGGGGTCGCGCCGTGACGCGCCGTTGGAGGGAGAGAGCGGCGCGCGAGGCGCTCCGCGGGTCGCCGTCAGCGCACGGCGGCGACGCGCGGAGGGACGCAGCGCCCTGCCCGCCACTCCCTCCCCCTCAGGAACGACGCCATCATGCGAACCCCCTGCCCTTCCGCCCGCGTCGCGACGCTCGCCCTCGCGACCTCGCTCCTCGGCTGCTGGGACCTCCGCCCCGCCGAAGATCGCCACGCCGACGCAGCCTCCGCGGACGTTCCGCAGGCCGACGAGGCCGCGCTGCCTGACGTGCTCGACGCGCCCGATGCGGCGCCCGACGCGGCCGCGGACGTCGCGCTCGACGTCGCGATGGAAGCGACGGCCGATGCGGTGCCCGACGCGGTGCCCGATGCGATGCCGGACGCCGCCCCTGACGTCTCGATGGAGGCCGCGGCCGACGCATCGCCCGACGCCGCAATGGACGCGTCGCCCGACGCCGCGCCCGACGTCACCGCGGACGTCGCCCCCGACGCAGCGCCTGACGCAGCCCCCGATGCCACGCGCGACGCGACGCCTGACGCGGCCCCTGACGTCGCGCCGGACGCGCTCCCCGACGCCGCCCCCGACGCGGGCGCGCCCACGGTTCCGCTGCCGATCCTGCCGCCGTCGGGCGGGCGCGTTCTGCGGAGCCTGCCGACCTTCGAAGTGGACCTCCCCGCTGGCGCCACCGCGGCGCTCATCGAGGTGTGCTCGGCGCCCAACTGCGCGTCGCCGCTGCGCACGCTCACCCTGCAGCGGACGGCGCAGCGCGTCCGCGGGCGGCTCACGGGCGCGGCGCTGGCCGACGGTCGCTACTGGTGGCGCGCGCACGCGATGGCGGGCTCCGAGCGGGTCGCGACGAGCGCGACGTGGCGCTTCCGGCTGACGGCGCGGGCGGGCGCGGCCGACGCGGTGGGTCCCGACCCGCTCGACGTCGACAGCAACGGCGTCAACGACTTCGTCGCCGTGTGCGACGGGCGCGCGCAGCTCTACCTCGGCAACACGTACTTCTCGGCCTCCAACCTGGGCCCGACGAGCGTCTCGCTGCGCGGGCGCCTCACCGCGACCGGCGATTTCAACGGCGACGGCTTCGGCGACGTCGCGGCGATCGCCGCCGACGACCGCGTGCTCAACGTGTACCTCGGGCGCTCGACGGGCCTCGCCGCCACGCCGTGGACGATGTCGTTCGCCGCGGACGACGAGGTGCGGTGGCTCGGCGCGGCGGGCGACTTCAACCGCGACGGGTACGCCGACCTCGCGCTCGACCGCGTCGGGGCGACCGTGCCCCGGCAGGTGACGGTGGTGTACGGCGGCGCCGCGGGGCTCCGCCTGGGTCCGAGCCTCGCCGACCTCGCGCCCACCACGGGCCCCAACGCGACGGTCCACGTGGGCGCGGCCGGCGTCGGCGACTACGACAACGACGGCTACGAAGACCTCGCGGTCGGCGTGCCGGGCCCGGCGGGCGGCGAGTTCGAACGCTTCGCCCGCGTCTTCACCAACGGCCGCCTCGGCGCGTCGGACGCGGTGGCCACCTACCCCTACCTCGGCACGCCCCGCTGCGGCGGCGACATGAACGGCGACGGCGTCTTCGACATCATCGCGCGCCACGCGACCGGCGCGGCGCTGGTCATCGGCTCGCCCGCCGGGGTCACCCCCTTCACGACCCCGACGCCCCCGGTGGTGGCCGCGGGCGACTTCAGCAACGACGGGATCGACGACATCTTCATCGGCGGCCGCACGACGGTGGGCGCGGGGAGCTTCGTCGGCATCTTCATGGGCCGCACGGCCACGGGCTTCGTCGGCGCCAGCTCGGGGATCTACAGCACCGAGCGCGCGGCAGAAGACCTCGTCGACGCCGTCCAGTGGGGGCTCTACGACGGCGACACGAACCCCGACGCGCTGATGCACCTCGACGAGACCGTCTCGGGCGTGCGCCGCGGCGCGCTCCGCATCTACCGCAGCGGCGGCGGGATCATCTACTCGTCGCCGACCGCGCTCACGCTCGCCAACTGCACCAACGTCATCGCCTGGTAGAGGACCGCGACGCCCATGCCCGACGGACACGTCTCCCTCGCCCCGCCCGCCCCCGCGCCCGCCCCGCCGGCCCCCGAGGCCGCCGCGCCCGCCGCCACGCGCTTCGGCCCCTACGAGCTCGTGCGCAAGCTCGGCGAGGGCGGCATGGGGATCGTCTACGAGGCCCGCCGCGTCGGGCTCCAGAAGCGCGTCGCCATCAAGGTGCTGACGTGCTTCGAGGGCCACGGCGCGACGGCGCGCTTCCTCCAGGAGGCGCGCATCGCGGCGAGCATCGACCACCCGCACGTCGTCGACTGCATCGACCTCGGGCAGCACGAGGGGGTGCCGTACCTGGCGATGGAGTTCCTCGACGGGGAGACGCTGCGCGAGCGGCTGGGGCGCGGGGCGCTGCCCGTGGAGGAGGCCGTCGCCGTGATGCTCCCGGTGATGTCGGCCATCGCCGCAGCCCACGACCTCGACGTCGTCCACCGCGACCTCAAGCCCGAGAACATCTTCCTCGCCAACCGCCTCGGCGACGTCGTGCCCAAGGTGCTCGATTTCGGCATCGCCAAGTCGAGCGCCACCGCCGGCGGCCCCGGCATCACCCAGACCTCCGCGATCATCGGGACGCCGGGCTACATGGCCCCCGAGCAGGCGATCGACTCGAAGCGCGTCACGCCCGCGAGCGACCAGTTCGCCCTCGGCGCGGTGCTCTGGGCCTGCGTCGCGGGCCAGGAGCTCTACCTCGGCGACGCGATGATCGAGGTTCTCTTCGCCGTCGTCCACGAGCCGCCGCGCGACCTCCGCGCCACCGCGCCCACCGCCCCCGCGGGCTTCTGCGCCGCCGTGATGCGCATGCTCGCGCGCGCCCCGGAGGAGCGCTTCCCGTCCATCCGCGAGGCCGCCCGCGCGCTGCTCCCGTACGCCCCCGCGCACCTCCGCGCGCGCTGGGAGCGCGAGTTCGGCGCCGCGCCCGCGCCCGAGGCCCCGCCCGCGCAGGCCGCAGAGCCCGCGCCGTCGACCGTCCACCACCGCACCGAGGCGTCGCTCGGCCCGCTCCCCTTCGAGCCGCCCGCCGCGCCCGCCCGCCGTCCCCCGCTGCTGGTCGCGCTCGCGGCGGCCGGCGCGCTCGTCTGCGCGATCGCCTTCGTCGCGATGCGCCACACGCCCGCTGCCGCGCCGCACGCGCCCGCCGCGTCGCACGCGCCCGTCGCCGCAGCGCCCCCGGCACCCGTCCCGACGCCGCCTGCCGCGCCCGTCGTCGCCGCGTCGCCGCCTCCGCCTGCCGTCACCGCGGCCCTCGCACCGTCGCCCGTCGCCGCCGCGCCGCAGGCCCCCGCCGCGCCGCGCGCCGCCGCGACCGTCGCGCGCCCCCGCCCGCCCCCCCCACCTGCGCCACCGGAATCTATGAGCCCCCGACACCTCTCCTGCACGCTCGCCCTCACCCTGGTCACCCTCGGCGCCGGCGCCGCCGCGCAGTCCGCCGAGGACGTCGAGTCGCTCCACCGCCGCGGCGTCGCGCTGCGCGAGGAGGGGCGCCCGGCGGAGGCGCTCGAGGTGTTCCGCAGGGCCCACGCGCTCCACCCCGAGCCGCGGAGCCTCGTGCGGATGGCCCTCGCGGAGGCCGAGCTCGGGCGCTGGGCCGAGGCCGACGAGCACCTCTCGACCGCGATCGAGTCGACCGGCGACCGCTTCGTCCGCCAGCACCGCCGCGACCTCGACGCCGAGCTCGCGGGCATCCGCGGCCACGTCGGCCGGCTCGACGTCCAGTCGAGCACGCCCGGCGTCGTCATCGCGCTCAACGGCGGCGACGCCGCGCCGCTCCCCGCTGCGCCCATCCGCGTGGCCGAGGGCGCGCTCAACCTCGAGCTCCGCGCGCCCGGCTGCGAGCCCGTGCGCCGCTCGCTCACGGTCGTCCCCCGCGGCACCGCGCAGGTGATCGTCCAGCTCGAGTGCCACGCCGCCGCGCCCGCCGCGCCCGCCGCGCCCGTCGTCGCCGTGGCCCCGCCGCCCGCGCCCGTCGTCACGCCCGTCGCACGCCCCATCGTCGCCCCGGTGCGCCCCGCGCCGTCGGGTGGCGGAATGCGCACCGCCGCGTGGGTCACCGCCGGCGCCGCGGTGGTCTTCGTCGGCCTCGGCGCCACCGCCACCCTCCTCGGCTCCTCGGCCGCCGCCCGCTGGAACGACGACGCCACCTGCCTCGCCAACGGCCTCTCGCGCGGCCAGAACTGCGGCGGCGACCGCGACACCGCCGACCTGATGGGCCCGCTCGCGATCGGCGGCTTCGTCGCGGGCGGCGCGCTCGCGGTCACCTCGGCGATCCTCTTCGTCGCCTCCTCGCGGCGCCCCTCCGACGCGCGGGCCGCCTGGGGCTGCGGCGCGGGGCCCGGCGCCCTCGGCGTCGCCTGCGCGGCCTCGTTCTGAACGCCCGCGGCGGTGGTAGCCTCCGCCGCCCGATGAAGCTCTACTACACCCCCACCTCCCCCTTCGTCCGCAAGGTGCTCGTCGCCGCCCACGAGCTCGGCCTCGCCGACCGCGTCGAGACCGTGCTCCTCCGCCCGTCGCCGACGCAGGCCGACCCGACGCTCTCTCACGCCAACCCGCTCAACAAGATCCCCGCCCTCACGCTCGACGACGGCACCGCGCTCTACGACTCGCCCGTCATCTGCGAGTACCTCGACGCGCTCGCGGGTGGGGGAAAGCTCCTCCCCGCGTCGGGCGCCGCGCGCTGGGACGTCCTCCGCACGCAGGCCCTCGCCGACGGCGTGCTCGACGCGTCGATCCTGGTCTTCTATGAGCGGCTCCACCGCCCGAAGGAGCTCCACTGGCAGGCGTGGCTCGACGGTCAGACGCAGAAGGCGCTCCAGGGCCTCGACGCGCTCGACGCGGTCGCCGCTCGCTTCGGCGACGCGCCCGACCTCGGTCAGGTCGCCGCCGCGTGCGCGCTGGGCTGGCTGGAGTTCCGCGCGCCCTTCGGGGACGTGCGGGCGGGGCGCCCGAACCTCACGGCGTGGTACGAGCGCTTCGCGGCGCGGCCGTCGATGACGGCGACCGCGCCGCACGGGTGAGCGGTCAGCGCACCCAGACCCAGCCGCGCTCGTGGCTGGTGGAGACGATGCCGTCGCCCTGGCCGGCGGAGATCTCCGTCCCGTAGTACCCGCGCCCGCCGAAGCCGCGGCCGCCGTCGACGCTGCCCTCGCAGGCCGACTCGTTGTTGAGCAGGATGCCGTAGCGGTACCGCGCCGGCCCGCCGCCCACGTCGAACACGTTGAACCCGTTGCGGTTGCACCCGAGGCCCCCGCCGTACCCGATCGGCGCGAAGAACGACGGCGGGTTGCCGCGGCTCCGCTCCGCGCCCGTGAAGAGCGAGAGCGCCGACGTCGCCGTGATCGTCTCCGTCACGCAGCTCGTGACCGCGCCGAGGCAGAAGCGGATCGCCTCCAGCGGCAGCGTGTTGAACGCGCGGTTCTTCATCGACACGTTCATCGACGGGTCGGTGACGGTGTCGGCGAGGACGGACGTGGTCGTCCAGTGGGCGCTGTTGTAGCCGAGCGTGCCGGCGGGCGAGGTTCCCATCATCATCACCATCGTCCAGCCGCCGCCGGCCATGTCGCAGTACACCGGGAGGGGTGCCGCGCCGCCGGGGCCGTCGGGGTCGATGGTGTACACGCCGTTGGGCGAGCCCGGCGCCGCCGCGAGGATCGCCCGGCAGCTCGCGAGCGCCGAGCACGCCCCCGCCATGCACGCCTGGCCGGTGCCGCAGGCGTTGCCGCACATGCCGCAGTGCGAGCGGCTGGTGCGGGTGTCGGTCTCGCAGCCGTTGAGCGGGCTCGCGTCGCAGTCGCCGAACCCCGTCGAGCAGGAGGCCACGGTGCACGCGCCCGCCGCGCAGCCCGGCGTCGCGTTGGGCAGCGAGCACGAGCGCCCGCAGGCCCCGCAGTGGGCGACGGTGGTGCGGGTGTCGACCTCGCAGCCGTCGGCCGCGCTCATGTTGCAGTCGGCGAAGCCCGCGCTGCACGACGCCACGTCGCACACGCCCGCCGCGCAGGAGGGCGTCGCGTTGGCCGGCATGCACGCGCGCCCGCACCCGCCGCAGTGGGCCGGCGTCACCCGCGTGTCGACCTCGCAGCCGTTGGCGGGGTTCGTGTCGCAGTCGGCGAAGCCGTCGAGGCAGCGGAACCCGCAGGCCCCCGCCGCGCACGTGGTCACCGCGTTGGCGCGCGCCGGGCAGGCCCGCTCGCACATCCCGCAGTGCTGCGTCGAGGTCGCCAGCGTGTAGCACCCGTCGCTGCACGCGCTCTGCCCGCTCGGGCACGAGAACGTGCACGCCCCCGCCGCGCACACCTGCCCCGACGGGCACGCCCGCCGGCACGCGCCGCAGTTGGTGTTGTCGCTCGCGCCGTTGACCTCGCACCCGTTGGACGGGTCGCCGTCGCAGTCGAAGAAGCCCGCGTTGCAGGCCGCCACCGCGCAGGCCCCCGCGCGGCACGCCGCCGTCGCGTTGGCGAGGTTGCACGCGCGCCCGCAGGCCCCGCAGTGGGCCGCGGTGGTGAGCGTGTCGACCTCGCAGCCGTTGGCCGCCATCGCGTCGCAGTCGCCGCGCCCCGCGTCGCAGCGGGCCACGGCGCACTCGCCGTCGCGGCAGGCGGCCGTGGCGTTGGGCGTCACGCACGCAGCGCCGCAGCGGCCGCAGTGCGAGGTGCTCGCGCGGAGGTCGGCCTCGCAGCCGGTGGCGGGGTTCATGTCGCAGTCGGCGTAGCCGGCGTTGCACGTCGATGCGCAGCGGCCCATCGCGCACGAAGCCGACGCGTTGGCGGGCGTCGGGCAGGCGTTGTCGCACATGCCGCAGTGGCCGAGGTCGGTCTGGAGGTCGCGGCAGGCGAGCCCGCAGGCCGACTGCGCGCCCGAGCACGTGACCGCGCAGCGCCCCATCACGCAGGCCTGGCCGGCGGGGCAGCCGTTGTTGCACATGCCGCAGTGGGCGTTGTCGGAGGCGGTGTCGCGGCACTGGTCGCCGCACGCGACGAGCGGGGCGCGGCAGACGAGCATGCACATCCCCCCGACGCACGACTGGCCCGCGGCGCAGGCGTTGCCGCACGTCCCGCAGTTGCGCGCGTCGGCCATCAGCTCGGCGCAGTAGGCGCGGCCCCCCATGGCGGGCGGGCACACCGAGAAGCCCGTCGGGCAGGTGATCGCGCACGCGCCCATCCGGCACGCCTCGCCCTCGGCGCAGGCCTGGCCGCAGCGGCCGCAGTGGGCGCCGTCGGACTGGAGGTCGCGGCACGAGCCGTCGCAGAGCATCTGGCCCGCCGGGCACACCGTCTCGCAGCGCCCCGCGCGGCACACCTGGCCCGCGGCGCAGGCGTTGCCGCACATGCCGCAGTGGGCGGGGTCGACCTGCGCGTCGACGCAGCGACGAGCCGCCCCGTCGCCGCACGCGAGGAGCGGGGCCGCGCAGTCGAGGGTGCACGCGCCCATGCTGCACACCTGGCCGGCGGGGCAGCGGTTGCCGCAGGCGCCGCAGTTCTCGCGGTCGATGGCGGCGTTGACGCAGGTGCCGGCGCAGTTGGTCTGGCCGGGGGGGCAGGCGATCTGGCAGTTTCCGCCCATGCACACCTGGCCGAGCGGGCAGAGCGAGCCGCAGCGGCCGCAGTTGCGCCGGTCGACGTTGGTGTCGGCGCAGTAGCGGTCGCCGTCGGTGGCGGGGCACTCGACCACGCCGCCGCCCGCCCCTTCGCACGTCACGGCGCAGCGGCCCTGGTTGCACACCTGGCCGAGCGCGCAGCGGTTGCCGCACGCGCCGCAGTCCGCGGGGGCGAAGCGTGTGTCGACGCAGCGGTCGCCGCAGAGGGTCTCGCCCCCGCCACAGCTCGCCTGGCAGGTGCCGGCGACGCACGCCTGCCCGTCGGCGCAGCGGCGGTCGCAGGCGCCGCAGTGGGTGCGGTCGGCGGAGAGGTCGGTGCAGCGGCCGTCGCAGTTGCGTTCGAAGAGGCTGCAGCGGACGACGATCGGCGCGTCGGGCGGGGGCGCGGCGTCGGCGTCGGCGGGCTTGTCGGGCGCGACGGCGTCCGCGACGTCCTGCAACAGCGTGGCGTCGCCGCCGACGACGGGGAGCTCGTTGGCGCAGCCGAGCGCGAAGAGCGCCAGGGCCAGGAGGGCGGTGGAGGTTCGAAGCATGAGAGGGCTCCTTCGCAGGGCGAGCGCGGAGGGCCCTGCGTGTCACCGACGCTACCAAAACGCGAGGCCGCGTAAGAGTGCCTAAAGATACCGGACCGAGCGCAGCAACGAGACGCGAGTACGGCAAGGCGCTCGGCTGAAGACGTGCTGCCGGCACGTCGAAGCCGAGCAACGCCGCCGTGCGACGCGGATCGGCCGCTGCGCGACGGGAGGTATTTCTAGGCGTTCGTAAGTGCGACTCTCGTCAGCGCCCGACCATCTCCGCGAGGGCGCGCGGGTCGTAGCCCACCATCGCGCGCCCGTTGGCCTCGACCACCGGGATCCCGTTGCACGAGAGGCCCTCCCGCGCGCAGACCGCGGCCATCGCGTCGCGCGCGCCCGGGTCGGCCTCGACGTCGCGCTCGGCGAAGGGGACGCCCTCCCGGCGGAACCACGCGGCCGTCGCGCGGCACGCGGCGCACCAGGGCGCGCCGTACACCGTGGCGCGCGACGCGATGGCGACCGGGCGCGGCGGGTCGAAGCCCCGCTCGACGGCGACGACGGCGGGCGCGGGCGTGTTGCGGCGGGCGACGCGGGCGGGCATCGGGTCGACGCGGCGGGCGACGTCGCGGGGGCGCGGGTCGCCGCGGCGGCGCGTCCAGCGGTGCCCGGAGAGCGCGGCGAGCTCGGCGGAGAAGCGGTCGAGCGCGAGCGAGCGGAGCGGGAACGTCCCGTCGACGCGCGGGTGCGCGAGGTCGACGAGGGTCACCTCGCCCGGCGTGGCCCGGTGCGGGTCGAGGGGGAGCGCCCGCACGAAATCCCGGCGCTCGGCGGGGATGTCCACGGCGCGCGCGACCTCGTGGCCCGCCCCCTCGTCGTCGAACCAGACGTAGCGGAAGTCCCCCGTCGTCGCGCCCGCCACCAGCGGCACCACGCGCGGGCGAACGGCCACCGGCGCCTGCGCCGCGGCGACGTAGAGCCGCTCGGACTCCGACCGCGCGCGAAACACCGCCGCCCCCGCCACGACGACGAGCAGCGAGGCGATGGGAACGATCCGCGACGACATGGCCAGCGCTTCTCCCCGGCGACCAGCTTCTCTATCACGTCACGGCCCCCGCGGTATCGTCGCGCGGTGACCACCCCGCCGCCCCGCCGCCGTCGCCTCGCGCGCGTCGCCGCCGTGTTGTCCCTGCTCGCGGTCGCGTGGGTCTTGTACGCGTGGCAGGTGGAGCCGCGGCGGCTGGTGGTTCAACGCGACACGATCGCGGGGACGGGCATTCCCCCGCTCGACGTGGCGGTGGTGGCCGACCTCCACCACGGGATGCACCCGATGGACGACGCCCGCGTGCGCGAGGTGGTGGCGCGCGTCAACGGGCTCGGCGCCGACGTGACGGTGCTCCTCGGCGACTACCACGCCTCGGTGGGCCCCGCGGAAGACGTCGCACCCGAGCGGACGGCGCGCCTCCTCGGGGCCCTGCGCGCGCCGCTCGGCGTCTACGCTGTGATCGGCAACCACGACCGCTGGAAGGACGCCGCCCGCACCGAGCGGGCCCTCACCGCCGCGGGCATTCGCGTGCTCGAGAACCGCGGGATCCTTCTCCCCGGCCGACGCGTCTGGCTGGCGGGCCTCGCCGACGACTTCAGCGGCCTCCCCGACGAGGCCGCGGCCCTGCGCGGCGCTCCGCCCGACGCGCCCGTCCTCGCGATCACGCACAGCCCCGACGTCTTCCCGCGGCTCTCCACGCGCGTCGCGCTCACCCTCGCGGCGCACACGCACGGCGGGCAGTTGCTCCTCCCCTTCGTCGGCGCGCCGTGGGCGCCGTCGCAGTTCGGCCAGCGCTACCTCCGCGGGACGTACCGGCGCGGCCCGAGCGCGCTCTACGTGTCGAGCGGCGTCGGGCAGAGCGTGGTGCCGCTGCGGTTCCGCGTGCCGCCCGAGGTCAACCTGGTGCGCGTGCGGCCGTGAGGTGATCGTGCGCACGCGCTTGCGCACGGTCGCGCCGCTGTCGCGTGCATCCGGCACCAGCGTGGCGTGACGCCACAGGGCATCGCCCACGCGTAGGGCGCAAACCAAAGGAAGAAACGGCGGCACGGCGCCCGCAACGTCCCCGCGCACGACCGCCGTCGGCTCGGGCAACGCGTCGGCGCGGTCATGCCCTTCTCCCCCACGCGCCACAGGTGCCCCATGGCTTCGAAGCTTCACCCCGCCCACCCATTCATCGTCCTCTCCTTCGCGGCCATGGGCGCGTGTTCTGCCGCGCCCGGCAGCAGCCCCGACGTACCCCTGCCCGACGACGTCGCCCCCGACCTCACCGGCAGCAAGCTCGACGCGGGCCGCGACGCGTCCCCCGACGTCACCGCCGTCGACCGCGCCCCTGAGGCCGCCGCGCCCGACGTCGCGCCCGACCGCGCCGTGCTCGACGTCGCGCCCGACGACGGCCCCGCGCCCGACGCGCCACCCGACGTCGCCGACGCGGGCTGCGACGCCGCGTCACGCTGCAACGGCCGCTGCACCGACCTCGCCGCCGACCCGATGAACTGCGGCGCCTGCGGCACCGTCTGCCCTGGCGCCGCCGACGCGTCGCCCGCGTGCGCGGCGGGGCGCTGCGAGCTGCGGTGCGAGACGGGCTTCCGGTGGCTGGCGGGGATGTGCGTGCCGGCCAACGCGTTGCCGCGCCCGGTGCTGCCGCTGTCGCTCGGCGAGGTGAGCCGGCTTCGGCCGACGCTCCTGTGGTCGGCGCCGGGCTTCGCCGACGGCGTGGTGATCGAGCTCTGCCGCGACCGCGCGTGCACGACGGTGCTCGCGACGCAGCGCGCGACCGGGACGACCGCCGCCGTCGAAATGCCGCTGCCGCCGCGGAGCGTGGTGTACTGGCGGCTCCGCGCGGTGGTGGGCGCGACGGTGGACGCGACGCCGGGGCCGACGTGGCTCTTCCACACGCCCGCGCGCGACCGCCCCGGGCCCGAGGCGAGCGCCGCGCCCCACCTCGACGTGAACGGCGACGGCCTCGACGACCTCGCGATCGCCGCGCGCGACGCGCCCTTCGACGACGTGGCGGGCGTGGGGCAGGTGGTGGTCCACCTCGGCGGAGCGTCGGGGGTCGCGGCCTCGCCGCAGGCCGCCGTCCACGGACGCGCGGAGAACGACGCCGCCGGCACCTCCGTCGCGACCGCGGGCGACGTCAACGGCGACGGATTCGGCGACCTCATCGTGGGCGCGCCGGGCGCGGAGACGTCGAACGCACCGGGCAGCGCCGTGGTGTACCTCGGCGGCCCGATGGGGATCGACGTGGCCTCGGCGGTTCGGCTGGAGGGCTACGGCGTGCGGGGCGGCGTGGCGGTGTCGTCGGCGGGCGACTTCGACGGCGACGGCTACGGCGACGTCGTGGTCGGCTCCTACGGCCCCACCGCGCCCGGCGGCGCCGAGCATGTCGGCGCGGCGCACGTCTACTACGGGAGCGCGCGGGGCGTCTCGCAGTGGCCCGGCCGCTCGCTCGCGGCGCCCTCGGACGCGTACCGGGTCAACGGCGCGTTCGGCACCGCCGTCACCAACGTCGGCGACGTGAACCACGACGGCCGCTCGGACGTGGTGGTCGGCGCGAGCGCCGCGCGCTCGAGGGCCGGCGCGCTTCTGCTCTACTACGGCGGCGCGCCGACGGTGGAGACGCCCGGGATGCGCCCCTCGTCCGTCCCGCCGACCGCGCCTGACACCACCGTCGACGGGACCGCGCCGCAGGAGGTCGGCCTCTCCCTGGGCGGCCCCTGCGACCTCACCGGCGACGGCGAGGGCGAGCTCGTCGCCGCGGGTCGCACGCAGCTCTTCGTCTTCCTCGGGAGCGCCGCGGGCTTCGGGACGCGCCCGTCGCTGACGATGCTCGCGACGGCGGGGGCGATGGCCGTGCCGCAGGTGGCCTCGCGCGGCGACGTCAACGGCGACGGCTTCGACGACGTCGCGGTGGGCGCGCCCGACGACGGCGACGCGGGCACGGTGCGCGTCTACCTGGGCGCGACGGAGGGCCTCGCCGCGGCCCCGGCGCGCACGCTCTCGGGGCCGCGCTTCGCGTTCGGGCGCGCGGTGTCGATGAGCGACCTCGACGGCGACGGCTTCGACGACGTCATCGTCGGCGGCGGCGCGGGCAACGCGGTGGCGATCTTCCCGGGCTCCGCGGAGGGCATCTCCGCGAGCGCGTCGCAGCGCATCAGCAACCCCGCGGAGATGTCGTTCGGCGGCGCGCTCGCACGCTGGCTCCCGCGGGTCGGGCGCGCACGCTGGCTGTGGACGTAGCGGCGCATCCGCCAGGGTGGTCGCGGGGAACCTCCCCCGCCACCCGGCGCACCCGGCGCCCCTGTTGCGCGGCGAACGCCACGGGGGTACTCCCGAGGCGCCGCGATGCCCTCGCCCTTCGACCTGCCGCCCGCGCTCTACGTCCTCGCCACGCTGGCGGGCGCCACCGCGGTGACGCTCTGGCGCGTGCGGGAGACGCAGCGCCCCGTGACGCTGCGGAGCATCGTGGCCCCGCCGCTCGGGATGGCGACGGGGCTGTCGATGTTCCTCGCGCCGCAGACGCGCGTGCCGGCGGCGTGGGGCCTCGGGGCGCTGGCGCTCGGCGCGGCGCTCTTCGCGTGGCCGCTGCTCCGGAGCTCCCGGCTCGCGGTGGTCGACGGCCGCGTGGTGATGCAGCGCTCGCGGGCCTTCGTGTGGATCCTCGTGGGCCTCGTCGCCGCGCGCCTCGTGCTGCGCTCGTACGTCGGGCGCATGGTGTCGGCGCCGCAGTCGGGCGCGCTGGCCTTCCTGCTCGCGTTCGGCGCGGTGGTGCGCTGGCGCGCGTCGACGCTGCGGGAGTTCCTCGCGCTCCAGCGAGGGATGGCCGCAGGGAAGTAGGCGGGGCGCGGGCGCCCCCGTGGCCCGCGTCAAAACCGGTACGTCACCGCCGTGTCCCCCGGGAACGGGAACAGCACCACCGCCGACCGCTCGAGCACCGTCGACCCGTCGGTGTCGGTGCGCGAGCGGTGGTCGCCCGCCGCCACGAAGAGCCCCATGATCTCGCCGGGCGCGATGGGGTACCTCGACATCTCAGCCCAGCGGCCCGCGTCGTAGAAGAGGTTGCTCGTCCAGCCGGAGGGGATGCCGCACATCCGCAGCGAGTTGTCGTACCAGTACTGCTGCGCGCCCGCGGCGAACCACCGCCCGCGGATGTTCAGCACCAGCCACACCGTGTAGTAGACGCTGTCCATCCCGCCGAGGAAGCGCACGTCGGGCCAGCGCATCGGGCCGTCCTTGCGGGTGAAGTCGGGCACGATGCCGCCGTTGCCCACGCCGCCCGTCGGCGCGATGTCGAGCGCGGTCACCTGCGCGGTGATGGGCCACCCCGGCGCGCCCGGCGGCGACGCGAGGATCGTCGCGCCGCGCAGGTCGATGGAGTCGACGCCCGGGCAGTTGACGGCCACGGCGCGCGACGCGGTGGCGCCGAACGCCGTCGCCCCGCGGGCCATCCGCCAGTCGCTGACGTAGGCGCCGCCGCTCGACGGCGCGGCGCCGGTGATCGTGAAGGTTGCGGTGCCACCGGGCGGGACGGGTGAGGCGAGCGTGGCGCGCGGGCTCGACGCGAGGGGGTCGCTCCCGTCCACGGCGACGAGCGCGTAGTCCGCGGGCGTCCAGGTGGAGGTTCCCGTGTTGGCCATGACGAGCGTGAGCGACGCGGCGGCGCCGCACGCGAGCAGCGTGGGGATGGTGGCCGTGCGGACCTCGGCGCCGTCGACGAGCGCGGGCGGGGGCGCGTCGGCGTCGGGGGAAGTGGCCGCGTCGGCGGTGGGGCTCGCGTCGGGGGAAGCGTCGGGCGACGGCGCCGCGTCCGGCGGAGCGTCGAGGGCGGGCGTGTCCTCAGTGGCAGGCGCGTCGCTCACGTCGGGGGCTGCGGCGTCGCCCGGCGCCTGCGCGTCGCCCGCCGGGCCCGAAAGCATCCCGCTGTCGCAGCCCGCAGCGAGGAACGTGAGGAGCGCGGCGAAGCAGTGCAAGCGAGCGGAGGACGGCGGCATGGCGAGGGACTCCCGGGAGAGCGACGGCGCGCGGTGCGGAGACGCGGGGGCGGCGCCCGGCCCGACCGCGGGCGCAACGATACCGCCACCGAGGGCGCGGTCGGCAACAGCGCATTTCGGCGACGCGGGTGCGCAATGCGTGGCGCTACGGGAGCCCGTCGTCCTGGGGCGCGAGGTAGCGCATCGGCCCGTCCACGCGGACGAGCCCCGCGGCGACGGCCTCCTCAACCGCCCGCTCGATCGCCTTCCGCCGGGTGAACCCGTACCGCGCGAGGCGCCCGCTCGCGAACTCTCCGAGGCGCCACGCGTCGAAGCCGTCGACCTCCCCGCGCTCGCCGAAGTCGAAGTCGACCCGCCGCGCCGCGGCATCGCCCGCCGCCCCGTCGCCCCGCGGGAGGCGGCCTACGCTCTCCAGCGCGCGGTGAGGTAACCCGCCGGGAGGCTCTGCGATCGGCGGGGCGCGTCGCTCGCTGCGCGCTCTGGGGCGGAGCGGGTGCGCATCGTGGTGGACGAGCGCGGAGACGGGCGATCGGCGTGCGGCGACCGAGAGCGACGCGCCCTGCCGGTCGCAGAGCCTCCCGGCGGGTAACCTCACCGCGCGCCGGAGAGCGTAGGCCGCCTCCCGCGAGGCGACGGGGCGGCGAGCGACGCGGCGGCGCGGCGACGGGGCGGCTCATCGCCCTGCACGCGGCACTCCCGGCAGAAGCGCGCTGTGGCCGCCGCCGTTGCGCGGCCCGTGGGCGAGGGCGCTCCCCAACCCCGCGGCACGCGAGTTTCCCCGGCGGCGCCCCCTCGTCCCCAACCAGTCCCACCCATTGACGCGGCGACGCCCGACCGTCGCCCCACCAGTCCCACCCACTGCCGCGGCGACGCCCTCGTCGCCCCACCAGTCCCACCCATGACGCGGCGACGCCCGACCGTCGCCCCGGCAACCCATGCGATTGAATCCCGCACCGCCCGGCCACCCGCTGGCTCAAGTCGGCGCCCGATCGTCCGTTCCTGGTGGGTGGGACCTCTCGAATGGGTCGAGAGGTCGCAGATCCCCGCTCACGCCGCGCGCCGCGCGGAGGGTGGTGTTGCCGATGAAACGTTCGGTTCCGAAGAACCCCGAGGCGGATGCGCCGCTCGCGGGGCCCAAGACCTTCACGTCGCCGCCGAGGTTCGGCACCGGCGAGGTGTGGTCGACCCTCCAGTCGGCGGTGGACGCCGTCCCCGCGGAGCGGGTGCAGAAGCCGCGCGTCGACCTCCAGGCCGCCGCGGTGACCGCCCTGTCCGTGTGCGACGACGTCCGCGACGACGCGGCCCTCTACGCCCGCTTCCTGAAGCAGGCCGAGGCCGGGGAGTTCGACGCGGAGGGCTTCCGCAAGCTCCAGCAGCTCGCCGGCGGCGCGTGGCACGCGCGGCGGATGCAGCTCCGCGCGGAGTCCGGCGACACCGAGGAGACCGTGCCCGCCGCCCTCATCGAGGCCGGCGACGAGCTCGTCGGCCGCATGCTCCCCGTCGCCCGCTACCACCTCGCCAAAGTGCCGGCGGCCGCGTCCGTCGTGGCGGGGATCAACACCTCGCGGGGCCACATGCGCCTCGCCAACAACCTCCTCAACCTCGCGGAGCTCTACCAGACGCACCGCGCGGTGATCGAGGGCGACCGCGTCAACTACCGCGCCACCGACGCGGACGAGGCGGGCCGGGTCGCGTCGGCCATCGTCACCTCCCTCGCCGACACCTCCGCTGGCGGCGCGGACGTCTGGGGCGACCGCTGCGCCCGCGTCTGGACGCTCCTCTCGGACTGCTACGAGCAGGTGCAGGCCGTCGGGCACTACCTCCTCCGCGCGACCCCCGACGCGGCGCGCGAGCGCTTCCCGTCGCTCGTCGCCGGCTCCCGCGCCACGCCCTCGCGCAAGGACGCGACGCCCGCGCAGCCCGCGGCTGATCCTGCGACCCCCGGGCAGCCCGCCGCCGACCCGCAGCCCGCCGCGCCGACCGAGCCCGCCACCCCGCGCGCCGCCGCCACGCCGAAGCGCAAGCGCCGCACCCGCTGACGAAGCCTCGCGACGTCGCGAGCACTGCGCGCCAGCGCCCCGCCCACCTCACCCCTCCCACCTCACCGCCGCCGGCGCCTGCGCCCCCCGCGTGGGCGCGTCGCCCGCGGGCTCGCCGTCGCTGTTCGCGAATCGTTGACAGGGGCGGGGCGGCCGTGCCTTCGACCGCCACGAAGGACCCTGATGTACCTCCGCCGCCTCCGCGTCCAGCGCCTGAAGCTCCTGCAGGACGTCTACGCCCGCATTCTCCAACGAGGACGGGTCGATCCGGACCGTCATCATCGGGCAGAACGGCACCGGGAAGAGCTCGCTGCTCCAGGCGATCGCCATCGCCGCCGCGGGTAGCCTGCAGGTGAACACCCTGGCCGGACGCACGGTGGGTCATCTCCGCGACCGGCGCACCTCGAACCCGCTGCAAATTGACGCCGACTTCGAGTTCGTCGACGGCGAGGAGGCCGATCGGTGGCACTCGAGCGTCCCCGAACGTCACTCGGTGCCCCTGACGCTGCGCTCGACGGCGTCTCTCGGCGAAGGCGAGACGTCGATCCGCGCGCGCGCCCAGTACGGCAGGGACGCGCCGAAGGCGGACGGCGATCCGCTCGACGCCGCGCGGTCGCGCAACACGGCGCACTGGTTCGTTGCGGGGTACGGGGTCACGCGCCACCTCCCCGACGCAGGGCGGTCGGTGACCCTCGATCGCCCCGCCATCGAGCGGATGCTCCCGCTGTTCGACGCGACCACGGCGCTCACCAGCACCAATTTCTCCCGCTACTTCGGTGACGACGGGCCCAAGTCCACGATGTTTCACCGCGTGCTCAAGCGCGCGATGCTCAACGTCGAGACGCTCCTGCCCGACATCGTCGACCTCGAGCTGCGCGGGGCGGGCGTGGTCACCAAACCGGGCGAGCTCCTCGAGCGCGACCGCTTCGTGCAGAGGGTCGGCCGCGGCGAACTCAAGGTGCCCGGCCTCGCCCTCGCCCACGGGTATCAATCCTCCATCGCGTGGCTGGCCGACCTCGTCGGGCACGTCCTGCTCGAAGCGAACGAGGTCGTCGAACCGGAGCGAATGCAGGGCGTGGTGCTCGTCGACGAGATCGACCTCTACCTCCACCCGGTGTGGCAGGCGACGCTGATCCCGGCGCTTCGGCGGACGTTTCCGCGCATGCAGTTCATCGTGACCACCCACTCGCCGGTGGTGCTCTCCGGCGTCGCACCCCACGAGGTCGTGCGTGTCGCCTCCTACGGCGACGAGGGCGACGTCGTCGAGGTCGTGCACCACCCCGAGACCGGCGAGCTCGTCCCCGCCGCGACGCTGCGAGGCGACGGCATCCGCCCGGACCCGCGGATGATGACCGGCACCGAGCTCTACCGCGAGCACTTCGGCCTCACCGACCCGACGCCCAACCCGCTGGGCGATGAGCTCCGCCGCTACACCACGCTCGCCAACGACCCCTTCCGCACCGAGAAGGAGCAGCAGGAGATGCTGCGGCTCCGCGGATTGCTGGCGGAAGGCGACATCAAAGACCTCCCCAAGCCGGAGCGGCGGAGGAAGGTGTGATCCGCATCCGCCGCCCGAAGACGGTGCCCGACGCGCTCCGCCGACAGCGCGCTGCGGGCCTGAAGCGCGCCTTCGCCGCGCTCAACGCGCACGGCGCGGCCTCCGATGAGTTGAGGGGCGCGCTCACCGACTACGACGGCGGGAAATCGTCGCTCTTCCGCGCGCAGCACCGCAAGTGCGCGTTCTGCGAACGACGCGCGGGCCTCAAGGGCAGCCACCTCGAGCACTTCCGCCCCAAGAAGGAGGTGCACCGACACCTCCCCAGCTCGGCGACGCCGATCGTGGAGGCCGTCGGGTACTGGTGGTTGACGTGGTCATGGTCGAACCACCTCTTCGCCTGCAGCTCTTGCAACACCGGGTACAAGAAGAACTACTTCCCCCTCACCGCGGGCGCCGCACCACTCGCGGGCCCGCAGGCTCCCTACACGTTCAAGCGGCTTCAGCCCGCGCACGAGGCCCTCATTTCGGAGTCAGCGCTCCTGGTCGACCCGGCCATGGAGGATCCCCTCGACCACATCGAGTGGCGTCTGGTGAACCCCAAGCAACCGCCGAAGCTGTGGAAGTGGACGCCGACGGGGCTCACGCCGCGGGGCGACGCGACGATCGAGGTGCTCGGCCTGCTCGCCGTGGCCGACGACGTCGCGGATCACGTCCGCCACAACCTCCTCGCGCGGACGCAAGCCATCTGCGCGCTGGTGGACGCCGGCCAACACGGCGCAGCGCTCTCTGCGTGGCTTCTGCTCGGCCGCGACGTCGCGAGCCCTCGCTGCGAGCTCGCCGGCCCCACCTGGAATGCCCTACACCTTCTCGTGGACCCCGCCCGACGCGCGACTGCGTCCCTCCCCGACCTGCCCCGGCCGTGAGTGCCCTTCTGCCGCTCCGTACGCGCCTCGCCAACGACCTCCGCTGACGAAGCCTCGCGACGTCGCGAGCACCGCGCGCCAGCGCCCCCGCTCTCCTCACCCTCCGCACCTCACCGCCGCCGGCGCCTCGACCCCCGCGTGGGCGCGTCGCCCGCGGGCTCGCCGTCGCCGTTCGCGCCCTGCGGCGGCGTCGCGCCCTGGGGCTCGGCGGGCTCGGCGGGCTCGTCGTTGGCGTCGTCGCGCGCGCCGCCGTTGAACCCCGGCGAGCCCGGCCGGAAGAACACCGCCCGGAAGCGGTCGGACAGCCGGTCGAACGCGCGCTCGGCCATCACGTCGTACACCAGCGTGTCGGCCGCCTCACCCTCGGTGCCGCGCGCGTGGTCGACGGTGAAATGCCGAGGCGGCTGCACGGTCACGTCGAAGCGGTAGGGCTCCGCGCCCGGCACGCGCATGGTCACCGTGAAGGCGATGATGATCCCGACGAAGGCCCGCGCCTGCGTGTCGGAGGTGTAGAAGCTCCCCGAGGGCGCCACGGTGTACGCGACGTCGAAGGTCGCGGCGTTCGGGTCTTGCGCGGCCGCGGCGCCCGCCATCCGCCCGCCGTCGACGAGGCGCAGGATGTCGCCCGGGAACACCACCGCGAACGCGCGCTGGAGCGAGCGCGTGATCGCCTGCTCGCGCGGCACCGAGCTCGCCTCGTCGAACTGCCCCGCGATCGGCGCGACCGGCCGGTGCACGAGCCGCATCCCCTCCTCCTGGAGCAGGGAGTCCGCGCGGGTGAGGAGCTCGGTGCTCGGCGGCGCGAAGCGGACCTGCACCGGCGGCGAGTCGCGCTCCTCCATGAAGCGGAGCATGTGGAGCATGAAGGGGAGCATCCGCGGGTCGTCGGTGGCGGCCTGCTCGGTGTAGGTTCGCTGCACGCGCTCGAAGTGGCCGTGGACGGCGCGGCGCGCGTCGGCGGCGAGGGGGCTCCGCGGGTACTCCCGGAGCCAGGCGCGGAGCGCGGTGACGTTGTCGCGCTGCTCGGCCTCGCGCAGCGCGGCGCGCGGGAGGAGCTGCGCGCGCACCTCGTCGGCGTGGGGGCCGCCGAAGGAGAGGTAGGCCTGGCAGAGCGCGGCGGAGGCGCGGGGCGACGACACCTCGTCGTAGCGCAGCAGGTCGCTCAGGCGGTTGCGCGCGAACCACAGCGGCCCGGCGGTGAGGGCGGCCGCCGCGAGCGCGGTGAGCCACGCGCGCTGGAGGGGGCGCGGCGCCACGCGGACGACCGCGACGGGCGCGTCGGGCGGCGGCGGGACGGGCCCGGGGGGCGTCGGGCCGAAGCGATCCCAGGAGCCGTCCATGTGGCAGTCGAAGAAGAGGTCGAGCTCGCGGATGGTGTTGAGGTCGCCGACCTGGGCGGCCTCGCGGAAGCGCCCCTGCGCCGCGCGGAAGCGGGCCAGCGCCTCGTCGGCCGCGCCCATGTTGGAGACGGAGAAGTGGTAGCGCGCGCCCCCGTCGAAGGTGAGCGCGAACGAGGTGTGGGTGTACCCGCCGTTGACGTAGTGCCGCGTGGGCTGGAGCTCCCGCAGCAGCGCGAGCGGGAACACCTTCAGCACCGGCCCGCTCGCGTCGACGAGGTCGATGGGGAAGAGGTACGTCCCGGCCTTGTACGGCAGCGTGTCGCGCCACACGGCGCGCCGCACGAGCGAGAGCACGCACCAGCCGAGGAGGAAGAGCGACGACGCGTACCACGCGACCGTGCCCGCGGGCTGGTAGCCGTCGGCCGAGCCCACCGCGCCGAAGCCCGTGTCGACGAGGACGTAGAGCCACCCCGCGGCGCAGAGCGCGACGAGGACGATGCCCACCACCGGCCCGATGTCCGCCGGGACGTCCGCCAGCAGCGGCGCGGGCGAGGCGCGGTACTGCGTGGCGGCGACGAGGCGCTGCCGCACGGCAGACGGGAGCGCGTTGAACGGGACGTGCCGGACGGTTGGGTTCCCCATCGGGCGATTCGACGGCGTTTGCCACGGCGGCGTCAAGGGCGAACGCGGCGAGCGGCCGAAGGGACGCGCCCGCCAGCCGCCGCGCCCCTTGCCGGCCCGGGCGACATCGGCGATCACTCCGCGGCCATGAAGCGCGCCCCCCTCGCCCCGCGTCCCTGGTTGCTCGGCCCGCTCGCCGGCGCGCTCCTCCATGCGTGCGCCGCGGGCGACGCCTCCACCACCGTCGACGACGCGCAGGTCGACGCGGTGCCCGACGCCCCCGCCGACGTCGCCGCCGAGCAACCCGCGCCCGACGCGTCTCCCGATGCGGCGCTGGATGTGAGCCTCGACGCCGCGAGCGACGCGGGCATCGACGCGCAGCCCGATGCGATGCCCGACGCCACGCCCGACGCCGCACCGGATGCGACGCCGGATGCGACGCCGGGTGCGACGCCGGATGCGACGCCCGACGCCGCGCCCGATGCGACGCCCGACGCAGCACCGGACGCAACGCCCGACGCCGCGCCGGATGCGACGCCCGATGCTGCGCCCGATGCCACGCCGGACGCGGCACCGGACACCGCATTGGACGTCGCGCCCGACGCCGCCCCGGACGCAGCACCCGACGCCGCACCCGACGCACCCCTCGACGCGGGCGGCCCGCTGGAGGTGCCGCTCCCTTCGTCGACGGTGATGACCAGCGTCACGCGCCTCGGCCAGCGCGCCTTCGTCCTCGCGTCGGTCGAGAACGTCGACGCCACCCCCGAGGGCGACCGCCTCTCGCTCCGCTACGTCGAGCGCGTCGGGCACCGGCTCGCCGCGGGCGCGACCTTCACGCTCCCGATCGCCACGATCGCGTCGGGCAGCGACAACCCCATCATGCTCATGGGCTCGCTCGGCCCGGCCCACTTCTTCGTGGTGCTCAACCTCCCGGGCTACCGCGCGGTGCTGCGGCTCTTCGCGTGGCGCGGCGGCGCCTTCGTCGACCTCGGCGAGACGCCCCTCGTCGCGGGCGCCACCTTCACGCAGACGCCTGCGTTCTTCGGCGGTCACCCGGTCGACGACACGCGCCACCTGCTCGGCTACCGCGAGCGCGACAGCGGCCAGCCCTTCCGCTACCGCCTCATCGTGCGGTCGGGCGACGCGGTGAGCTTCGGCCCCGCGGTCACGCGCCCGAGCGCCTTCACCGGGCTCGCGACCGGCGAGTCGCAGGCCGACCCCGCGCTCGTCCGCGTCGGCCCCACCACCTTCGTCGAGGCGCGCCCCGGCTACGTCTACGCCCCCGGCGACCTCGCCACCTGGGTGCTCGACGTCCGCGCCGACAACACCCTCACCGCGACCGGCGGCGTCACGCACGCCACCACCAACCTCACGATGACCCCCGAGGTCGCCGCCGACGGCCGCGGCAACGCGCTCTTCGCGTACTATGGCTACCCCGCGATGCCGTGGCAGCTCGCCACCTACGCCCACGCGGGCCGCGCCCTCACCGAGCGCGGCCCGTTCGGGACGGCGGGCGCCGTGAGCATCCGCGCGCACCAGGGCGAGTCGACCGACCGCTCGTTCGGCGGCGCGTGGTACCTGCGCCTGCCCGGGACCAGCCGCGCGCCCGTTCCCCTCTACCGCATCGACGCCGCGAGCCTCGGCGTGACGACGGTCGCGATGGTCCCGTCGATGTGGGCCTGCTACCGCGTGCCGCAGGTGGTTCGGCTCGGGACGATCGCGGCGTACACGGGCTGCGACGGGGTGACCTTCGTCGACCTGCTCCCCAGTTGCGGCAACGGAACGGCCGACCCGGGCGAGCTCTGCGACGACGGCGACAACCTCGACGGCGACGGGTGCAGCGCGGCGTGCAGGCCGGAGTGACGCGCCCCGACGCGCGAAGGGCCCGCGACGCCCGCGGGGGGTGGTAGCCTCCGGCGCTGCGATGAGGCGGTTCGTCCTGCGAGGCGCGTTCACCTTCGCGACGGCCGCGACCGCGCGCGCCGCCCGCAAACGCTGGGAGACCTTCTACGCGAAGGCCACGGACGCACCGCTCCAGGCGCTCGCGACGTGGGAGGGCCGCGAGGCGCGCTTCGAAGGCGAGATCGCCGCCGCGGCCCCCGCCGCCGGGCCCTCGCTCGTCGGCGCCGACGGCGCGCTGGAGGCCCGCTGGTGCCGCGCGGTGCAGGCGCTCCGCAAGGTGGCCGAGACGGCGGTCGCAGGCGCCGCCGAGGTCCACGTCCTCGACTGGAACGACGTGCGACGCGTGACCCCCGGCGGCTCGGTTCGCTGCGCGGTGCCCGACCTCCCCGCGCCCGCCACGCGCCGCCTCGGGGAGGCCGCGTTCCGGCACGCATCGCGGCTGACGGCGATGGCCTTCTCGCCCGACGGCGCGCTCGTCGCCACGGGCAACGCGCCGAGCGAGCACTTCACCGCGCTCGCGGCGAGGCTTCGCACGCCCCCCGGCGCGCGCACGCGGCCCGGCGGAGACGTGCGGGTGTGGGAGGTCGCCACCGGCGCGCTCGCCCAGGTGTTCTCCCTCGACGTCGAGCGGGTCGACTCGCTCTGGTGGAGCCCCGACGGCGCGTGGCTCGCCGCCGGCACGCACGACGCGCTCTTCGCGCTCGACCGCGCGCGCGGCACGTTCGAAGCGCTCGCCCGCGACGACAAGCGCGGCGCGCGGCATTTCGTGGTCTCGCCCGACGGGGCATGGGTCGCCTGGGTGAGCCCCGAGCGCGTCTGGACCTTCGACGCCCGCACGCGCGCGCCCATCGCCGCCCGGGACTTCGACGCGGGAAGCAACTCCCACGTGCGCGCCGAGCGCGTGCTCGCGCTGCCCGACGGCGCGGCGAGCGTGGCCGTGACCGACCTCGAGGTGGTCACCCGCGCCGGGTCCGAGGTGACCGCCCGCGCGCCGCTCCCCGCGTCGATGGTGAGCGATGCCGCGCTCGGCCCCGACGACCGAACCCTCTGGATCGCGGGCGACGCCGCCCTCGCCGCCGTGTCGGTTCCGTCCTGCGAGCTCGTCGAGCGGGGCCACACCGCGCCGATCGCCTCGCTGGCCTTCATGCCCGACGGCGCGCTCGCCTCGGCGGGCTGGGAGTACGCCATCCGCCTCTGGGACCCACGCGACGGCAGGCTCCTACGCCGCGTCCCGCTCGCCGAGCGCATGCCGCTCACGCTGCTGGTGGCCCTCCCCGACGGGCGCGGGTGGGCCGGCGCGTGGGCCGACCAGCTCCTCCTCATCGACCTCGACGGCGCGTCGGACACGGTGAAGCTCCCCGGCCACCCCTTCGTCCTCCGGGCCTCGCCCGACGGGCGCTGGCTCGCGCTCGGCTGCTACCGGAAGCTCCTCGCGGTCGACCTCCGCCGCGCCGAGCTCCACGCCGTCGACGTGCCCGACACCGTGAGCGACGTGGCCTTCGCCGACGGGCTCGCGGTGGCCGCGTGCGGCAAGGAGGTGGTCTCGCTCGACCTCGACGCGCGGCGGTTCGTGAGCACGCTCGCGCTGCCCGAGGTCCAGTGGCTCTTCGCGCGGGACGGCCGCGTCGAGGCGTGGGGCCGCGAGGGCTGCGCGCGCATCGACCCCCGCGCGGGCGTCGTCGGGTCGCGGCGCCCTATCGCCACGCAGCGCCTCGTGCGGTTCCGCGCCGACCTCACGCCGTCGGGCGCCTGGGCGCGCGCGACCGAGCACGTGCTGGGCGTGTCCGACGCTGCGAGCGGCGCGGTCCACTTCGAAGCCGCGCTGGCGGCCGAGGTGACCGCGCTGTGCTTCGACCCCTCGGGCGGCGCGCTGGCGACGGGCCTCGCCGACGGGTCGATCTTCCTCTGGCCTGTCCCGGAGGTGCCCCGATGACCGTCGCCGATCCGCGGCTGCGCAAGGCGCTCTCGCGCGCGACCGGGGAGCTCACCCCGGAAGGCCTCGCGAAGGTGACCCGCCTCGAATGGAGCGAGTACGAGGCCGAAGCCGACCGCCGCTGGAAGCCCGTCGAGGGCCTCGCGGGGCTCGAAGGCTGCGCGGCGCTCGAGTACGTCGGGCTCGTGGGCAACCGCGTCCGCGACCTCGCTCCGCTCGCGCCGCTGGCGCAGCTCACCGAGGTGTGGCTCCAGCGAAACGAGCTCGGGGGCGACCTCCGCGCCTTCGGAGCCCACCCCCGGCTGCGGGTGTTGCAGCTCTCGGGCAACCGCCTCTCCGCGCTCGACGGGGTCGAGGGCTGCCCCGCGCTCGCCGAGCTCGGCGTCGACGCCAACCAGCTCGCCTCGCTCGCGCCGCTGGCGGGCCTCGCGCGCCTCGAGAAGCTCCGCGCCGACCGGAACCTCGTCGCCGACGTCGCCCCGCTCGCGGGCCTCGCCGCGCTGCGCGCGCTGTGGCTGAGCGACAACCCCCTCGCCGACGTCGCGCCGCTCGCGGCGCTCACGGGGCTGGCGACGCTCCACCTCGCCGACACGCGCGTCGACGACCTCGGGCCGCTGCTGGCGCTGCCGCGCCTGGAGGAGGTGGTCGTGCGGGGGACGCCCGGCGCGTCGACGCCCGCGGGCCGCGCCGTCGTCGAGGCCCTGCTCGCGCGCGGCGTCAGGGTCGACGGCGAGCGGCGCGCGGGCGCCGACGCCGGGTGGGTCGTCACGCCCGTCGCGCTCGTTCGATTCGCGCCGCGGGGCTGATTTGCGGTGTCCCGCTCAGCGCGGGCCGACGGGCACGCAGAGGCGAACCTGCCCCGTCGTGGTCATGAACGCGGTGCAGGTGGTGTTGTAGTCGAGGCAGTCGTTCTGCGTGACGCAGAGGCGGAAGCACTGCGACTCGGCGAGGTTGCCGGTGAGGTTGGCGCACGCGACGGCCGGCGTGGGCGAGCCCGCCACGTAGCCCGGGCACCCGTTGGGGAGGCCGCTCGGGCAGCCGACGGTGCAGTTGCTCCCGCGCGTCTTGCCCGACACCTGCGCGATCGACGGGATGCAGGCCGTGCCCCCGCCGCACACGTCGCCCGCGGCGACGTCGCACTTCTGGTACGGCTGGCGGTTGGCCACGGGCGCCGTGCACACCCCCGCGCTGCACACGAGGCCCGCGCCGCACACGCCGCCGGTGCAGCATGCCTGGGTCACGCCACCGCAGGCCGGGGCGGCGCCGCCGGGCGGCACGCAGATGCGGTTGGAGGTGCCGGGGATCATCGCGCACGTCGTGCCGCCGCCGCAGTCCGCGTTGGTGAGGCAGGTGTCGTAGCAGAGCCCCTGGCCGGTGCTGGCGTTGACCACGCAGGTCGGCGCGTAGGTGGCGAAGAACGACGACGGCGGGCACTGCGGGCCGCTCGTGCAGGCCGCCGAGCAGAGCGTGCCCGGGTTGCCCGTGAGGGTGTACATCGCGGGGAGGCAGCTCGTGCCGCCGCCGCACGCCTCGCCCGTGTTGCAGGCGGTGTAGGGCTCGCGCCCGGAGACGGCCGCCACGCAGACGCCGCCCGTGCCGCAGGCGAGGCCCGCGCCGCAGACGTTGCCCGCGCAGCACGCGGCGCCCACGGCGCCGCAGGTGGTCGCCGCCACGCAGACGCCGCCCGCGCCGCAGGCGAGGCCCGCGCCGCAGACGTTGCCCGCGCAGCACGCGGCGCCCACGGCGCTGCAGGTGGTCGCCGCCCTGCAGACCCCGCCGACGCAGGCGAGGCCGCCGTTGCAGGCGCCGGTACAGCAGATCTGCCCGGCCGCGCCGCAGGTGGGCGTGGGGCCGGGGCCCACGGCCTCGACGACGCAGCCGAGCGCGAGGACAGCCTGAAGGGTGAGAGACAAGAGGATGGGGTGGCGCATGGAGGGCGAAGCTAGGGCAGCGCCCCCGAAAGCGCCATGGGGCAGTGAGGACGAGGCCCTTACATCTCCGCGGTGACCGCTTCCATGACCACGGCCTCCGGCGCCATCGCGGCCTCGGCCTCGGCCTTCGCGGCGTCCTCCGCGGCCTTCGCCGCCGCGCGGATCTCCCGTAGCGTCGCGAGCTCCATCGGCCCCACCAGCGCGCCGTCGCGCAGCGTGCCCATCGCCGTGCGGATGAAGCGCGCCGGGCACTCCGCGCCGAAGATCGACTCGACCACCTCGGCGGCCTTCACCGAGCCGTTTGGCGTCACCAGCACCCGCATCCACAGCGGCAGCAGCGCCCCGGCGTAGCCCGCCCGCTCGACCGCGTCGGCCCCCTCCCCCACGCGCACTTCGGCGACGTACTTCGCCACGTCGACCTTCTTGCCCACCTTGTCGATCGGCCGGACCACCGCGCCGAGCCCACGCCCGACCCGATCGTTCACATGCGAACGAACGGACGCTTCGTCGGCGAACCCGTTGGCCCGGAGCCACGACCACGGCAGCGCGGCGACGTACTCCGCGGCGTCGACCACCTTGGTCACCGCGGGGTCGTTCGGCCCCAGGCGATGCGCGCTCACGAACACCAGCCCGTCGGGCGCGCCCGGCTGGAGCGCGGCGGGGAGGGTGTCGGGGTCGGGCTCGCAGGCGAGCTTCACGTCCACGTACTCGTCGAGCGTGGAGACGCCGAGCGAGAGCGCCGGCCCGAACACCATCTCGGGCTTCGGGTGGAACCCCTGCGAGTAGAACATCGGCAGCTCCGCCCGGCGGAACACCCGCGGCACCAGTCGGACGAGGTCGAGGTGGCTCTCGAACGACGCCCGGCCCGTCCGCTGGAACCGCAGGCGGTAGCGCTTCGCCTCGCCCTGCGCGAACTGGGCGCGGGGCCGGCGCTCCTCGGGGGTGACGACGGCGGGGCGGTCCTTCGGGGCGGGGCGGCTCTTCGCGTTGAGCTGCGAGAGGGCCACGAGGCGCTCCTCGCGCATCGTGGTGAGGTCGCAGGCGACGCCGCAGTCGTAGCAGACCAGCTTGCGCGCGTCGGCCTTCGCGTCCTCGAGGTTGGTGTGGTGGATGAACTGCCCCACCGCCTTCCCGCACGGCGGCGACAGGCGGTCGTTCATGGCCTTGCGGTACTCGCGGAGGAGGAAGCCGTCCTCCAGGCCGAGGTCGAGGTGGTCCCACGGGAGCCGCGCGTCGACGGGGATGGTGCCGAGCAGGAGCCTCACGTCGACCCCGTGCTCGGCGAGGGCGCGCTGCCAGACGTCCCAGCGCAGTCGCTCTTCCCACGAGTCGAAGCGGGCGCCGTTGCGGTAGGCCGTCTCCACCACGTCAGCGAGACGTCGGTCGCCGCGCGCGAGGATGCCCTCGACGGTGCTCCCGTGCGACTCGTGGAGCCGCAAGTCGACCTTCGCGCTACGGGCCGCGTCGCGGAGCATCCCCTGCTTGCGGCCGATGTCCGCGAGCGCGTCCATCGCGCACCACTGGAAGGGCGTGTGGGGCTTCGGCACGTGCGTCGACACGGAGACCGTCACCGACGGGCCCTTGCCCCTCTGCACCTTGCGGCCGACGTCGCGGGCCTTGCGCCCGGTCTCCACGATGCCGAGCACGTCCTCGTCGCGCTCGGTGGGGAGGCCGATCATGAAGTAGAGCTTCATCTTCGACCAGCCGCGCGAGAAGACGCGCTCGGCCGTCTCCATGAGCTGCGCCTCGGTGACGTTCTTGTTCACCACGTCGCGCATCCGCTGGGTGCCGGCCTCGGGCGCGAAGGTGAGCCCCGTCGCCCGCACGCTCTGGATCTCGTCGAGCAGCTCCTCCCCCAGCCCGTACGCCCGCAGCGACGAGACCGAGAGGGAGACCTTCTCGTCCTTCAGGCGCTCCATCACCTTCTTCACCAGCGGCGCGATGCACGAGTAGTCCGCGGTGGAGAGCGACGTGAGCGACGCCTCGTCGTAGCCGCCGTCCTTCACGGCCTTCACGATCGTGTCGACCACGCTCTCGGGCGAGCGCTCGCGCACAGGCCGGTAGATCATCCCCGCCTGGCAGAAGCGGCACCCCTCGGTGCAGCCGCGCGCGATCTCCACGCTGATCCGGTCGAACACCGTCTCCGTCGCCGCCACCGGCCCGTCGTGCGGAAACGGGTGCGCGTTGAGGTCGGGGATGAACGCCCGCCGCACCGGCATCGGCGCCTCGGGCGCGAGTGGACGGTCGACCACGTGGCGCGCGGAGCCCTCGTCGAGCTTCGTGGCGTAGAGCGCGGGGACGTACACCCCGTCGAGCTTCGCGAGCTGCCGCAGCCGCTCGGCGCGCGGAACCCCGGCGTCGCGGAGCGAGCGCCACGCGAGGGCGATCGCGGGCGTCACCTCCTCGCCGTCGCCGATCACCATCGCGTCGAAGAAGGGAGCCATCGGCTCGCCGTGCGTCGCCACCGGGCCGCCCGCGAGCACCAGGGGGTCGGACTCACCGCGGTCGCTCGCACGCAGGGGGATGCCGCCGAGGTCGAGCATCAAGAGAACGTTGGTGAAGGTGAGCTCGAACTGGAGCGAGAAGCCCACGACGTCGAAGTCGCGCAGGGGCCGCCCGCTCTCCAGCGTGACGAGCGGGAGCGCGCGGTCGCGGAGCTCGGCCTCCATGTCCTTCCACGGCGCGTAGGCGCGCTCGGCCGCGAGCGAAGGGTGCCCGTTGAGAATCCCGTAGAGGATCTTGAACCCGAGGTGGCTCATCCCGATGTCGTAGAGGTCGGGGAAGGCCAGCACGACGCGGGTGAGCGACGGGTCCCAGGGCTTCGCGACGGCGCCGTGCTCGCCACCGAGGTAGCGGACGGGCTTCTCGATCTTGTGGATGAACGCGCTGTAGGGGTGCTCGGCGGTGGTCATGGCGGGCGGCGCACTCCATGCGGTATCACCGGACGCCTGTCAATCGCCGCCGGGCGCGGCCCCCCCATGAACCTCCGCCAGTTCGCGCGAAACGTCTCGGCCCAGTGGCTCACGCTGGGGCTCCAGCTCGCGGTGAGCGTCGGGATGACGCGCTTCCTGGTGCGGCGTCTGGGGCGGGAGGGCAACGGCCTCGTCGCGCTGGTCTCGGGCGTCGTGGGCTACTCGGGGCTCTTCTACCTCGGGCTCGGCGCGGCGGTGGTCCGCTTCGTCGCCCGCCACGAGGCCGAAGGCGACCGCGCCGCGCTCGACGAGACGCTCTCCACCATCTTCACCGTCTACCTCGCGTCGGGCGCGCTGCTGCTGGCGCTCGCGCTCGGGCTCGCGGTCCCCTTCCCGCGGCTCTTCCACGTCGTGCCCGCCCTCCACGGCCAGGCGCGCGGGATGCTCGCGCTGGTCGGCTTCGGGCTCCTCGTCCACGTGCCCGGGAGCGTCTACGGCGGCGTGCTGATGGGCCTCCAACGCCACGACCTCCTCGCCCGCGTCCACCTCGCGCTCCTCGTCGCGCGGGCCGGCCTCACCGCGGCGGTGCTCGCGTGGCGCCCGTCGCCGCTGCTCGTGTGCGCGATCGGCGCGGCCTCCCTCGCGGCCGAGCCCGTCGCCGCCGCGCGCCTCGCCCGCCGGCTCATGCCCTCGCTCGCGCTCTCGCCGCGTCGCTTCTCCGCGGCGAGACTCCGCTCGCTCCTCGCCTTCAGCGGGCGCTCGCTGGTGTTCACCGTGAGCGAGAAGCTCATCGGGTACACCGACCACTTCGTCATCGGGCACGCGCTCGGCACCGGCGCCGTCACCGTCTACGACCTCCCGCTCCGCCTCACCGACTACGCGCGCGACGGGGTCGACCGGGTGAGCGCCGCGCTCCTCCCCGCGGCCTCCGCGGCGGCAGGCCGGGGCGACGAGGCCGCGCTCGCGCCGCTGTGGCGCATCGGGAGCAAGGCCGTGGTCGCCCTGGTGATGCCGGCGGCGCTGGTGCTCTTCGCGTGGGGGCGCCACGTGCTGGCCGCGTGGGTCGAGCCCTCCGTCGCCGACGAGGGCCACGCCGCGCTCCGCTGGCTCTCGCTCGCGCTCGTCGCGCAGGTGGCGGGCCGCGCCCTCGCCCGCCCGCTCTTCGAAGCGCTCGGCGAGCTCGCCCGCCCCGCCCGCGTCGCGCTGCTCGAAGGCGCGCTCAACCTCGCGCTCTCCGTCGCGCTGGTGCGGACGTGGGGCGTCGCCGGCGTGGCCTTCGCCACCTTCCTCCCCGCGGCGGTGACGGGCCTCGTCGTGATGCCCTGGCTCGTCTGCAAACGCCTCGGGGTCTCGTGGACGGCCCACGTTGCGCGCACGCTCGGACGAACCGCGCCGCCGCTCCTCCCCGCGTGGATGGTGCTCCGCGGCGCCGAAGCGCTCGGGATGCACCAGAACCTGGCCACCATCGCCCTCGCGTGCGCGGCCGTGCTCGCCACCTACCTCGCAGGCGCCGCGCTGGTCACCTTCGACGCGGAAGAGCGCGCGACCCTCCGCCGCTGGCGCGCGGGTTGACACGACTCGTGCTGACGCCCGCGAAGGCCGTCGCCCGCGCGCGCGGAGTGTGCGAAGGTCGCCGACGATGTCTGCGCGGTCTCGATGGCTGGCGCACGCCGCCTCCGGGACCCTCGGGCTCACCGCGGCGGCCGTGACGCTGGCCCACACCGACTTCTCCGCCCTCCGCCGCTTCGGGGCGTGGGCGGCGCTCGTCATCGGCGTCGAGGGGCTGCGCGTCGGCGCCGAGGCCGTCGCCACACGTTCCCTCCACGGCGACGCGGTGCAGGTCCCGTGGTTCCCGCTGCTGCGCGCGCACGGCGTCGGCTACGCGCTGGCCAACACGCTGCCGGCGGGCCGCTCGCTGGCGGAGACGGCCAAGGCCGTGATGCTCGCGCCGTGGGCGACGGGCGCGCGGAGCGCCGGGGTCGCCGCCACCAACCAGGCGCTGGTCCTCATCTCCACGGGCGCGCTCTCGGTGGCGTGGTCGCTGCCGGCGCGCTCGCTCGGTCACCGCACGCTCGCGGCGGCGGCGGCCGTCCACGGCGCGGCGATCGTCGCGCTCGGGGTGGCGCTGATCGCGGTCGTTCGGAGCCGAACGGTCGGCGCGTGGGTGGCGCGGCGCTTCCCGCGGACTGCCGTTCACGTGGAGGGGGTGAGCGCGGGGGCGCGGCTGTCGGGGCTGCCGCTGGCGCTCGGGTGCTTCGTCTTCCACCGCGCGGTGCAGGCGGCGCAGATCACGGTGCTGCTCGGCGCGCTCGGGCGCTGGGACGTGACGCGCGCGCTGGCGCTGGCGGGCGCGGCGATCGTCGGGACGACCGCGGGCGTGGTGACGCCGGGCCAGGTGGGCGCGGTGGGGGCGTCGCTCGCGCTCGCGGCGCCGGGGCTCGGCATCGGGGCGCCGCAGGCGCTGGCGGTGGCGCTGGTGCTCCACGCGGCGCAGTTCGCGTGGGCCTCGGTGGGCTTCGGGGCGTGGACGCTGACGCGGGGGCGCGCGAGCGGCGTCTCGAACGATCGATGAATGCGAGGGAATTGTAGGGTCTCGGCGCGCGTCGAGGCGACGCTGGTTCGGGTGCGTACGAGCGGATGATCGCGGTGCGGGCTGCGGGATGAGGTCGGCGCCGTCAAGGCAGCGCCTTCCGCGCGGCACGGGCCGGTGGTAGATCACGCGCATGCGCCCGGTGTTCGCCGACCCGAAGACCGACTTCGTCTTCAAGAAGCTGTTCGGCACGGAAGACCACAAGGACCTTCTGATCGCGCTGCTCAACGCGCTGCTCGGCCTGGCGGCGGACCGCGGCATCGTCGACGTCACCTTCCTGCGCGAGGAGGAGCGCCCGCCGGTGCGCGAGCTGAAGTTCTCCGTCGTCGACGTGAAGTGCCGCGACGCGCGGGGGACGCACTTCGTCGTCGAGATGCAGGTGCTCAACGTCGAGGGCTTCGAGAAGCGCGTCGTCTACAACGCCTCCAAGGCCTACGTGAGCCAGCTCGGCGCGGGCGAGGACTACCCGTCGCTCGACGACATCGTCGCGGTCTCCATCTGCGACTTCACGCTCTGGCCCGACGCGCCGGGCGAAGCCCGCGTGCCGCTGGTGTCGCACTGGCGCATGGTGGAGCAGGGCGGCGGGCGGCGGGGCCTCGGGCAGGTGCAGTACGTGTTCGTCGAGCTGCCGAAGCTACCGCTCGACCGGCCGCCGGGGGACGAGTCGGAGGAGTGGGCGTACGTGTTCCGACGGGCCGCGACGCTGCGCGAGGTGCCGTCGTTCCTTCGGGCGCCGGGGCCGCGCAGGGCGCTCGACGTCGCCCGCACCGCCCACTTCACCGAGGCCGAGTGGGATTTCTACGACCGCGCCAAGGTGGCCGAGCAGGACGCCCGCGGCGCGCTCTCGCTGGTGCACAGGCAGGGGGTCGACGAGGGGACGCTCGCGGGGCTCCGCGCGGCGCTGCGGGCGGTCGTGACCGCGCGGGGGTGGACGCTCACGGAGGCGCAGGCGGCACTGGTGGATGCGTGCGAGAACGCCGCGACGCTCGAACGGTGGCTCACGCGGGCGGTCGCCGCGACCGGGCTCGACGAGGTGTTCGAGCGGGCGTAGCACCGGGCGCCGTGCGCGCAGCGTAGGTGGGGTCAGCGCGCGGAGGCGAGCGACGAGCGGCAGTCCAGCACGGACATCGCCTGACACGGCGGCACGGGACTGCGATTGGGCGTCGCGAACCGCAAGGGCGCAGGGAGCGCGAGGCGGGAGGTGATTCTTGGGGGCGGTTGAAGCGCGAGGTCGAGCGCTCAGATCCTGTTCGTCCCGAACGATCGTTCCTCCTCGCGCTCCCTGTGCCCTTGCGGTTCGCGACGCCGAACCGCAGTGCGGGAGCGCGCCGTTGACACCCACGCCCGGCGCGCGTCTCATCGCACGGATGCCCCGCCTCACGCTGCCCACCACCCTCGCCGTCGTCGCCCTCGGCGCGCTGTCGTGCACGTCGTCGCCGTCCCCGTCGCCCGACGCGGCGGCCGACGTCGCCGACGCGACCGCGCCGCCCGCCGACGTGTGCCCCGACCCCTTCGCTTGCTACGGCGAGCTCGTCTTCCCCGACGGCTCGATGAACCCCGTGTACCTCTACCTCCGCGACGGCGCGGTGAGCGACGTCCCCTGCCCCGACGCCCCCCCGCAGTGCCCCGTCGCTTGATAGCGATTACCGGCGCCCCGGGCGGGCGCCACGCCTCCGAACCTCACCCTGCGAGCATCTGACCGCACACGCCGCAGCGCGCCGCGCCGAGCGTCACCGAGCGCCCGCAGCGGGGGCACGCGCGCCAGCCCGCGGCGGCGGTGACGGCGTCGGCCTCGGCGAGCAGCCCCGCGAGGCGAGCGCCGGCCTCGTCGCCCGAGAGTGCCGCGTGTTCGAGCAGCGCTGTCCCGTCGGCGCCGTCGCGCAGCGTGAACCAGTGGTTGGCGAGCGCCGTGGCCGCGACGAAACCCCGGTGCATCGCGTGGACGCCGTCGGCCAGGAGGATGTCGTGCGCGACGCCCGCCGCGCCCCACCAGCCCCGCGCGTACTCCAGGCCCAGCGCGCGCCCCACCTCGCCGAAGCGCACCACCGGGTCATCGTGCGAGCCTTCCGGACCGCGGAACACCCCCGCCGACAGGAGCCGCCCGAGCTGCGTCGCGCCCGTCGCCACGTCGACCGCGCGGACGCCCGGCGTGAGGTGAAGGAAGGCCGGCAGGAGCCAGCGGTGGTCGTCGCTCGCCGCGGCGACGTCGAGCGTGGCCACCAGTTCTCTCGCACGCACCGCGAGGTCGCCGAGGGGGATGCCCGCGAGCGCGGCTTCGAGGTACCCGCGGCGGTAGCGGTCGAGCGCGTGGAAGGTGTCGACGAAGGCACCGACCGGCCACTCGCGCGGCAACGGCGCTGACGACGGACGCACCACCGCGGTGAACAGCGCCGGCGCGACGGAGGCCGCAGCATCCGCGGGCGAGGCGAATCGCTCGATGCGGAGCGACGGGCCCGCGGGCGAAGCGACCACGGCGCCCCCGGCGAGTGCCGCGTGCGAGATCGCCAAGGCGCGCCACGACGTCGCGCCGGCCGCGTCGGCGAGGCGGATCGTGGTGACGGCGGCGGGTTGCAGGAGCGCCGCGAGGGCGTCGCGGAGGCGGGGGTCGGGCGCGTCGGGCGGGGCGACGCCGCCGGCGTGGGCGAGCAGGAAGCCCAACGGGGACAGCGGCGAACACGCGAGGTCGAGGCGCTCGGCGAGCGGGCCGACGGCGGCCATCGGGACTTCGAACGCGGCCTCGGGGGTCGGTGGCTCCATCGCGCGGCTCAGTAGACGAAGCTGCTCTCGCCGATGAACTCGCGGAGGATCGAGGTCGGCGGGACGTGGGCGGCGTCGATGGCGACGAAGCGGTCAATGAGGCGGCGCAGGCGGAAGGCCGTCGGGAAGGCGGGCGAGGTCGGCGGGACTTCGAGCAGGTAGCGCTCGGCGTACACCTTCAGCACCGAAGGCTCGTAGATGAGCGAGGTGTCGAACACCACGTCGGCCCGCTCAAAGAAGGGGAAGATGTGGCGCCGCTCGCCCGCGCGGACCGAGGGCCAGCGCAGGATGGTGGCCGCGGCGTCGTGGTTGCGGCCGTGGCGGTCGCGCACGATGCGGCGGAGGAGCCGGAGGTCGGAGGGGTGGAGGCGCGCGAGGCGGTCGAAGGGGAGCGAGGTCATCGGCATGATGAACACCCGCAGCGCCGACGACTCCGCGCCCGTCCCTTCGAGGAGCCGCGGGTTGAGGCCGTGGATGCCTTCGAGGATGAGCACGTCGCGCGGGCCGACGGAGAGCTCGGGGCCGCCGTCGGGCTGGCTCCTCCCCTCGCGGAAATCGTAGCGGGCCGAGCGGACGCGCTCGCCGCGCAGGGCCCGGCCGAGGTGGTCGGCGAGGAGCCCGAGGTCGATCGCCTCGAGCGCTTCGAAGTCGTACTCGCCGGCCGCGTCGCGCGGGGTCTTCACGCGGTCGACGTAGTAGTCGTCGAGGGAGAGGCCGACGGGGTTGATCCCCATTACCTGGAGCTGCACAGAGAGGCGCTTGAGGAAGGTGGTCTTGCCCGACGACGAGGGCCCCGCGACGCAGACCACGCGGGTGTCGGCGAGGCGCTCGGCGAGGCGGTCGGCGAGGTGCCCCAGGCGCTTCTCGTGGAAGCCCTCGGCCACCCGCACGATCGATCCGACGCGCCCGGTGACGCAGGCCCCGTTGAACTCCCCCGCGCTCGCGACGCCCAGCGACCCGAGCCAGCGCTCGTGCTCGCGGGCCATCGCGTCGCGCGTTCCGTGGCCGTTGCCGCGCGCCTCGGAGGCTGGTTCGCGCGGGCCCTCGGAGGCGTGGCGGAGCACGATCGAGTCGCCCTCGACCGCCACCGCGAAGCCCGCGACGAGGCCCGTGCGGGGGAGCAGCGGGCCGTGGCGGGGCGCGTACACCTGGCCGCAGCTCACGAGGGTGACGGTGGGCTCGCGCGAGGCGCGGAGGAGCGCGACGGCGTCGGCCCAGCCCGCGCGGGCGAGGTGGTCGAGGGCCTCGTCGAGCGCCCAGAGCTCTTCGCGGAAGGGGGCGTCGAGGGCGACGAGGCGGCGCATCTCGGCGTCGAGCTCGGCGGCCATCGAGGCGAGGAGCTCGGGCGGCGGGCGCTGGAGTTCGAAGACCACCCGCTGGGCGACGCCTAGCGAGGGCCCGAGGCGCGCGTCGCACTCCGGGAGCACGCGCGCGGCGGCCTCGAGCAGGAGGAGCCCGGCGCTCTCGCGCGCGACGCGCTGGCCCTCCCAGTGGGCGTCGGTGAGCGGCTCGACGGCGGCGTCGGTGGTGAGCGGCGCGGCGAGGGAGACGGGCTTGCGGTCGACGAGCGCGGCGACCACCAGCGCGTCGCCGACGCGGGCGGGGAGCACGTCGCCGACGGGGGTTCCGGTGCGGACGTCGCGCTCGCCGTCGGGCGTGGCGGCGCGGACGGTGAGGCGGCGCGGGAGGGTGCGCTCGCCGAGGAGCGCGCCGAGGTTGTCGGTGACGGCGGTGAGCTCGGCGCCGAGCGTGTCGACGACGCCGCGGAGGAGCGCGAGCGCGAGCGGCGGGTCGTCGTGGACGAGCCCTTCGAAGCGCTCGGGCGGCAGGCGGGCAACGGTGAGGGGCGAGGCGGCGACCACGGTGGCGGCGCGGACAGCGCCGGTGACCAGGGCGAGCTCGCCGAAGTGAGAGCCGGGCCCGAGGGTGCCGACCTCGAGCCCCTTGCGCACCACGCGGGCGCGGCCTTCGAAGACGAGGTAGAGGTCGCGGCCGGCGTCGCCCTCGCGCACGACGAGGTCGCCGGGCGCGAAGTTCTCCTCGACGAGGTGCGGGGCGAGGCGGGTCACGCCGTCGGCGCCGAGGCGCGCGACGAGCGGCGACCGCGGCGGTGCGGCTTCGCTCATGGAGCCACCGGGCGTGCTCAGGGCGCGGCGTGGAGGCTCGGCGGCCCCGCTTCGAACTCGCGGACGGCGGCGATTTTGCCGAACACCAGCTCGAAGACCGCGAGGCTCCGCGTCGGCGCGCGCGGGGCGGTGTCGCTCATCGGCGCCCAGTTGAACTCCGCGAACACCCGGTCGCTCTCGCCGTGGAGCGTGAGGTCGGTGACGATGCGCCCCGACGGGTGCGCGAGGTCGAGGAGCTTCACGAGCCGCCCGACCCCCGAGCGCCCGAAGAAGCGCCCCGTGAAGGGACCGCCCGAGGGCGTGTCCCAGTAGCCGCTCTCGTCGAAGTTGGCGAGCACGGCGTCGACGTCGCGCTTCTCGAGGTTGTTGAAGAAGCTCTGGACCACCTGAAGGTTCTCGTTGGTGCGGGTCATGGGGACGCTCTTCCTCCTTCGCACCGACGCGATTCGCGGGGTGCGCCGCGGCTCTTCAACGCAAGCCGCGGACCGCGAACGAATCGCCGCGCATCCCGCGCCCGCGTCCCCGACGTCGCTGCACGCCTTGCGATTTTCGCGTGCGCCCCGTGCGCCGTGCGCGCGGTGCATCCGTGGCCCCCTCGCCGCGCGCGCCAGTCTGTAGTAACGGAACGCCTTCGCCGATGCTCGCTTCCCTTCGAGAGTTCTTCACGCTTCGCGCGGCGGAATCGCGCGCGACGGGGCTGACACCCGAGTCCCGCGACCGCGCCCTCGCCCGCCTCCGCCTCGCCCGCCAACGCGACGACGCCGCGCGCGACCTCTGGCTCTCGGGGCACCGCGCGGAGGGGCTCCGTCTGGCGCGCGAGGCCCTCGGCGATGTGCTCGCCGCCGCGGAGGCGGTGGGCCTCGACGACGCGCCCGCCCGCGCGCTCATGGCGGGTGAGCTCCCCGCGCTCGACGCGGAGGTGGCGGGGGTCCACGCGGAGGCGTTCCGCGCGACGAGGCGGGCGTGCGGGGGCCTCGACCGGGCGCTCGCGCCGGTGCTCGACGCGCCACGCGACCGGGCGGTGCGGCGGGCGCTGCGGGCGGGCCTCGCGGGCGCGGCGACGTTGGCGTTGGTGGCGGGAATGGTGGCGTGGAAGACGCGCCCGCCACCGCCGCGCGCGACGGCCTCCGGGCACCACCCCGAGCCGCCGGGCTTCGGGCCGGAGAAGGTGCTCGACGGCGACGCCTACACCGAGTGGCTGCTGCCGCCCTACACCACGGGCTGGCTCGACCTCACCTTCGCGCGGCCGCGCACGCTCGCAGCGGTTCGCCTGCTCAACGGGCACAACCGCGCGTCCAACGACATGGCCGTCCGCGACTACCGCGTCGAGGCCTTCGCCGGCGCGCGCTCGGTGGCGAACTTTCAGGGGACGTTCCCGACGCTGGAGCCGGAGCCCGCGTGGTACCGGGTGCCGCTCGCGGCGGCGGGCGTGACGCGGGTGCGGGTGTGGGTCGACGGCTACCACCGCGCGGGCGGGGGCCTCGCCGAGGTGGACTTCGAGTAGCGCTACACCGGGATGATGCCGCGCTTGCGGGCGGGGCGCTCGACGGTCTTGTGCTCGGCGAGCTCGAGGCCCCACGCGAGGACGCGGCGGGTGTCGCGCGGGTCGATCACGTCGTCGACCAGGCCCCACCCCGCCACCTTGTAGACGTCGATGTGCCCCTGGATCATCTCGACGAGCTGCTTCTTGAGCTCGGGCGGCGGGTCCTCGCCTCGGAAGAGCTTGCGCGCGGCGATGCCCACCATGCCCTCGGCGCCCATCACGGAGATCTCCGCGCCCGGCCACGCGACGAGGAGGTCGGGCTCGTACGCGCGGCCGCACATCACGAAATAGCCAGCGCCGTAGGCCTTTCGCACCACCACGGTCAGCTTCGGCACGGTGGCTGCGCTCATCGCGTGGAGCATCTTGGCGCCGTGCCGGATGATGCCCGCGTGCTCCACCTTCGTGCCCACCATGAAGCCCGGCGTGTCCTGGAAGAACACCAGCGGGATGTTGAACGCGTCGCAGAGCTGGATGAAGTGGGCCCCCTTGTCGGCCGCGTCGAGGTCGAGCACCCCGCCGAGCTGCATCGGGTTGTTGGCCACCACGCCCACCGTCCGCCCGTTGACGCGCGCGAGGCACGTGATGAGGTTGCGCGCCCACCGGGGCTTGAGGTCGAAGACGTCGCCGTGGTCGACCACCGCGCGGATCACCTTGTACATGTCGAACGCGCGCCGCGCCGAGTCGGGCACGACGTCGAGGAGCGACTCCTCGCGCCGCTCCACCGGGTCGTGGCACGGCACCACGGGCGGCTTCTCGCCGCAGTGCGAGGGGAAGAAGGAGAGGTACTTCCGCACCGCCGCGATGCACGACGCGTCGTCGGGGTACTCGCCGTCGCTGACGCCCGACACCTCGCTGTGCACCTTCGAGCCCCCGAGCTCCTGCTCGGCGACGTCCTCGCCCGTCACGGCCTTCACCAGCGGCGGGCCCGCGAGCGCCATCGAGCCGATGCCCTTCACCATCGGGACGAAATCCGCGAGGCCCGGGATGTACGCGGTGCCCGCGGCGCCGGGGCCCACCATCGCGGCCACCTGCGGGACGACGCCCGACATCAGCACCTCCTCGCGGAAGAGGTGCCCCTGGCCGGCGAAGGTCGAGATCGCGTCCTCGTTGTTCTTCCCCGGCTCGATGCGCGCGCCCGCCGAGTCGATGAACCACACCATCGGGTGCCGGCCCTTCAGCGCCATCTCGCGCATCCGGGTGACCTTCACCTCGCCGGTCTCGCCGATGGACCCGCCCTTGACGGTGAAGTCGTACGCAGCCGAACAAACGACCCGCCCGTCCACCTTGCCGAAGCCGCACACCACCGCGTCGGCCGGCGGCTTGTCGGTGCCGTCGGGCCCCGCGGCCGAGCCCATCTGGGTGCCGTGCATCCCGACCTCGACCCACTGGCCCTCGTCGAAGAAGCGCGCCAGGCGCTCGCGGGCCGTGAGCTTGCCCCGCTCGTGCTGCTTCTCCACCTTGTCCGGGCCGCCCATCGCGCGCGCCTTCTCCCGGCGCGCCTCCAGCTCGGCCACCCGCTCTCGCATCGTCGGCATGTGTGTGTCGCTCCCCGTCAGCGGGCCTGCCAGCGCGGCGCCCGCTTCTCCATGAAGGCCGTCAGCCCCTCGCGCGCGTCGTCGGTGCCGAGCAGCGCGTAGAGCGCGTCGCGCAGCGCCGGCAGCGACTCCTCGAGCCGCAGGTCGCCCTGCATCGCCCAGGCCTCGAGCCCGTGCTTCACCGCCGTCGGCGACCGCGACGCGAGCGACGAGGTCAGCTCCTCGACGCGGACGTCGAGCGACTCGGGGGCGACGTGCTCGTTGATCAGGTCCCACTCGGCCGCCTTCGCCGCGGGGATCTTCTGGCCGTTGAGCATCATGTCGAGCAGGCGCCGCCGCGTCACCAGCCGCGCGAGCACCGCCATGATCATCATCGGGAAGAGCCCCCGGTGGACCTCCGGCGTCGAGAACACCGCGGTGCTCGACGCCACCGCGAAATGCGACGACGCCACCAGCCCGAGGCCGCCGCCCATCGCCACGCCCTCCACCCGCGCCACGATCGGCCGGGGGTAGCGCGCCATCGCGAGGAGCAGGTCGGCGTAGTCGCCCTTGATCGGGAGGGTGGAGATCACCTGGCCCGAGGCCATCGCGCCGAAGTCCCCGCCGGCGCAGAAGTGCCCGCCGGCGCCGGTGAGGACGACGCAGTGGACGCGGTCTTCGAGGTCGGCGTGGGCGAGCGCGTAGAGGAGCTCGTTGGCCATCTCGGGGGAGATGGCGTTCTTGCGCTCGGGGCGGTTGAGGGTGATCCAGCCGACCGGGCCGCCGGCCGTCTCGCGTCGCTCGTAGAGGATGGTGTGGAACATCGTCAGCCCCTCGCCGGGAGGTTGAGCATCGCGCGCGCCTCGTCGACGGTGGCCACCTGGCGCCCGACGTCGCGCACCATCTGGGCGGCCTTCTCGACGAGGTCGCCGTTGGAGCGGGCCATCGCGCCGTCGGGCAGGTAGAAGTTGTCCTCCAGCCCGACCCGGATGTTGCCGCCGAGGGTGAGCGCCGCCGCGCAGAGCGACCACTGCTCGCGCGAGATGCCCACCACCTTCCAGGTGCTCCCGGGCGGCAGGTTGTCGGCCTGGAAGGCGAGGTGCCGCGTGGTGGCCTTGATGCCGCCGACCACGCCCATCACCAGCGAGAAATCCAGCGGGGGCTTGAGCAGCCCCATGTCGATGAGGGGCTCGACGGAGGAGACGTGGCCCGTGTCGAAGCACTCGAGCTCGGGCTTGACGCCGGAGTCGTTCATCTTCGTGAGGAGCTCGGTGATGTAGTCGAAGCTGTTTTCGAAGACGAAGTTGAAGACCCAGCCCTTCCGCTTGGCGTTGTACTTCGCGTAGTTCATCGAGCCCATGTTGAGGGCGCCGATCTCGGGCTTGTAGTCGGTGATGTGGGGCGCCTTGCGGCCCTCGGGGTCGATGGTGCCGGTGGAGAAGTTGAGCACGATCGGGCAGGCCGCGCGGATCGCGTCGCCGATGGCCCGGTAGCGCGCCGCGGTGTAGTCGGGCGCGCCGTCGTCGTCGCGGGCGTGGATGTGGAGGACGCTCGCCCCGGCCTCCCACGCGCGCTTCGCCTCGCGGGCGAAGTCGTCGACCGTGTACGGGATCGCGGGGCACTGCGCGCGCGTCGTCACCACGCCGCTCATCGCGCACGTGATGATCACCTTGTCGTGGTTGGCCATGGCGCGGCGGAGCGTACCCCCCTCGTCGACCCGGGTGAACCGCCATCCGAACACCCGCCGCGCGGCGCGCCAGTCGCGGCTTGACGCCCCGCGGCGCCCGGGGATAGCGTCGCGAACGTTTTTTGCGGCCGCCGCCACGAAGGTCGCAGGCCCAGGAGATCCCATGCGCAAGGCAGTCGCTGCATTCACCCTCGCCGCCGTCACGAGCGCGGCCCTTCTCACCCATGCTTCCGACGCCTCGGCCCAGACCGCGGGCAACGTCCAGTACGTGACGCCCACCGGCAAGGGGATCACCGGCTGCGCGCTGCTCGGCGCCGAGGCCGTCGCGCTCGTCGAGGCGGCCGCGGGGGTGCAGGCGCGTTGGGCCTACATCGTCGGCCCGGTGCTCGGCGCTGGCGCGGGCGCCGCGGGCGGCTACTTCCTCGAGCAGGCCGGCAACAGCGGCGCGGACACCACGATCACCGGCCTCGCCGTCGGCAGCCTCGTGCTCGGCCTCGGCCTGGTGGTCCCGACCGTGATCGCCTACGTCAACGCCACCAACTACCGCCCCGAGTCGCAGGCGAGCGAAGACGCGGCGCCCACCAACGCGCCGATCGACGAGTCCGCCGGCGCGCCTGCCGCCGGCGCCGCCCCCGCCGAGGGCGGCGCGCCGTCGACCGCGCCCGCCGCGCCCGCGGGCGGCACCGGCAGCACCGCCGCGCCGAGCAGCGCGAACGGCAACAGCTCCGCGCTCCCGCCCGTCCGCACGCACCGCGCCGTCGCCACCGCGCGCACCGCCCCGCGCGTCACCGGCCTGCTCGACGTGACGGGCCAGGGGCTCTCGCTCGCCGTCCCCGCGGTGTCGGTGGAGAACAGCATTTCGACCCAGGACATGCGGCAGTACGGCCTCGCGCCGCAGTCCGAGCTGCGCATCCCCGTGCTCTCCGGCAGCTTCTAGCCGCCCTCTTCCCCCCGCACGAAAGTGCGCGGATCCCCCCGTACGGGGGTTGAGATCGCCCGCGAACCGAAACACAATCGCGGCCCATGACCACCGGATCGTTCGTGCAGGCATCGGCCAACCCCCAGGCGCACCCGTCGGCGACGGTGGTCACCCGCGAGGCCGGGCTGTGGTTTCTGGCGCGCGTCGCCGACGGCCACGAGGCCGCGTTCGACCTCGAGGTCGACGAGCGCTTCTGGCGAGCCCGCCGCGCGGTCGGGGCCTCGGCGTCGAGCTTCGAGGCGCGCCTGCCGTCGCCGCTGTCCCCCGGCGACCTCGCGGCGGCCATGGTCCGCTGGGCCGCGGGCGTGGGGCTCAGCGCGAAGGTCGCCCACGAGGGCGCCGCCTTCCGCGTCGTGCTCACCTGCCCGGCGGACTGACCGTCACCCCCGTCGGGCGTGAGATCCCCGGCGCCACCACCACAAAACGCCCAGCGCCCGTCGGCCGCGCGTGCACCCAGCCGCCGGGCCCCGTGGTTCCCATGCGAATCCACCGCTCGGGGAGCACCAACCCGAACGCCGTCCGCTCCATCGGTTCGCCCGACGCGTCCACCACCTGCGCGTCGACCGATTCCGCGCGCGCTTCGCGTTGGGTGGGGGTCGCGAGCGACGCGCGCTGGCACGCCTCCGCGAGCGTCGGTGACGGGTCGGCCGCCGCGCAGCGCGACACCGCCGCCCCGTAGGCCGCGTCGTCCCCCGCGCGGGTGAGCGCCGCGGCGAGCGCCGCCTCCCGCACGAGCGGCTCGGGGTGGCGCCCGAGCGCGCGCGTCACCGCGGCCACCACGCACGAGCCCCCGCGGACGCTTCCGAGGGCGCGCAACGCGTTGGCCACGACGGCGGGGTGGCGCCACGCCTGGAGCGTCCGGCAGAGCGCGTCGCCTGCGTCCACAGCGACCCCGCGGGCCGCGAGGCGACCGAGCGAGGCCGCGGCGTTGGCCACCACCGCCGCGTCGCTGTCCCCGAGGGCCGCGAGGAGCCCCGGCACGTCGCCCTCCCCTTCGCCCATCGCCCACGCCGCGCTCGGGCGGAGCGACGGGTCGGTGCCCGCGGCGACGGCCCTCGCACGCAGCGCGGTTTGCGCCTCGCCCGACGCCATCGCCGCAGCGTTGGCGAGCGCCTCCGCCGCCGACGTTCGCAGCGGAACGCGCGGCCCGGTGAGCGCCGCGGTGAGGTCCTCGGCCGCGCCGGGGCGCCCGCGGCGGCGAGGTCGGCGAGCGCGTCGAGGCAGGCGCCCGCGAGCTCGGGGCCGCGGCGCGCGCGCAGTTCGAGAGCGAAGACCGGGCCCGCGCGTGGAGCGGGCGGTCGTCGGCGCGTCGGGCGGCGCGGCCGAGGGCGCGCGCGAGGGCGCCGCGGTCGACGGGCGCGGCGGCGTCCCAGCGGTCGAGCAGCGCGGGGAGCGACGACGGCGGGCGCCGCGCGCGAGGGCGTCGGCGGCGGCCGCGCGGACGGCGGGCGCCGGGTCGCTCAGCGCGTCGAGGAGCGGGCGCTCGGCGCCGGCGAGGGGCGTCGCGGCGAGCGAGCGGGCGGCGGCCGCGCGGAGCGTCGCGGAGGGGGCGCGGAGCGACGGGGCGATCGCGGCGGCGGCGCGCGCGTTGCCGGTGCGCCCGGAGGAGCGAGAGGACCGCCGCGGCCTGGCGCTCGCAGCCGCCCTGCGCGCGCTCGCCCATCGCGACGAGCAGGTCGAGGGACTCGGGGCCGAGCGTGCCGGCCCGCTCCGCGAGGGCCGCGAGGCCGTCGAGCGCGGCCTGGTCGAGGCGAGGCGACGCGCACTCGCCGCCGCGGAGGAAGAGGCGCGGCGAGCCGACGCCCGCGACCGGCGTCGAGGCGCGCGAGAGGAGCGGGAGCAGGGCCTCGCGCGAGCCCGTCTGCCCGAGCGCCGTGAGCGCGAGGGCGCGCGACGAGGGGGTGATCGTCGGGCGCTCCAAGCGACGCAGGAGGGCCCGCGCGGCCTCGTCGCCGCCGAGCGCGCCGAGGGCGGGGAGGAGGTCGGGTTCGAGCTCGACGGGCGACGCTTCTTCGAGCGCCGGGACGCGCGCCCGGCCGAGCTCGCCGAGGCCCGCCAGCACGCGGAGCGCCTCGCGCGCGGGCTCGCGGTCGACGAACTCCCCCGCCCTTCGAACCACCTCGACGAGCACGTCGACGGCCGCGGGCGTCGCGACGCGGCCGAGCGATTGGATCGCGACCACCGCGAGCCGCGACCACGCCGCGGGCGCTCCTTCACGCGACTCGCGGAGCGCCACTACGGCGAGGTCGGCGACGGCGCCCGGCGCGCGCGAACCGAGCGAGCCCACCGCCCGCACGGCCGCCTCGCGGACCTCCGGCGCGGCGTCGTGGAAGGCCGCGACGAGGGCCCGCTGCGCGCGGGGATCGCCGACGGCACCGAGCGCGTGGGCCCCCGCGACGCGGACCTCGGGGATCGCGTCCTGCAGCGAGCCGAGCAGCGGGAGGACGGCGCGCGGGTCGCCGAGGTCGCCGAGCGCGCGGACGGCCTCGACGCGGACGTTGCTCTCGGGGTCGGAGACTCGGTCGAGCAGGGCCACGGTGGCGCCTCGGCCCGCGACGGCGACGGCGGCGCCCACCGCGGCGAGGCGGACGCTCACCTCCGCGTCGGCGAGCACGCGCTGGAGCGGCCCGAACGTCCCCTCGACGCGCAGCGCCCCGAGCGCGCGGACCGCCGCGAGGCGCGCCTCGGCGTCCGGCCGGTCGAGCCACCCGACGAGGCGAGGCGCGGCCTCGACGAGCCCGAGGCGCGCGGCGAGCGCGGCGGCCTCCATTCGAACGGGCGCGGCGTCGTCGTCGAGCGCGCGGAGCACCAGCGCGCGGGCCGACGGGTCGCGCGCGCTCGCGGCCTCGACGAGGATCTCCCGGCGGCGCTCGGGCGCGGCCCCCTCCATCTGCGCGGAGAGCGCCGCGGCGCGCCCCGGCCAGTCGAAGCCCGCGAGCGACGTCGCGGCGGCGAGGGTGAGCGCGGCGAGGCGGGCGGCGGACGCGGTTCGCACGCGCGGAGCCTACCAGCAAAGGTCTCTTCGGCGGTTCCGTCGTGCTAGGGTCGCGGCCATGCACCGACCGTCGCCGCGCGCCGCCCTCCCCCTCGCCCTCGCGCTCCTGCTCACCGCGGGCGGCGCGCACGGCGACCCCGGCGCGGGCGGCGGTCCGGCGGGCGGCTACCTCGGCGCCACCATCGCCACCGCGCGCGGCGGGCTCCGCGTCGAGGCCGTCGAGCCCGGCTCCCCCGCGGCGCAGGCGGGGCTCCGCGCGGGCGACCTCATCGTGCTCGCCCAGGGCATGCCCCCGGGCGACGTCTCGACCTTCACAGGCTCGGTGCGCGCGGCCGGCGCGGGCGCGACGTACCGGGTCACGGTCGCGCGCGGGGGCCGCCGGGTGCCGCTCCACGCGACGCTCGCCGAGGCCGTCGCGCAGGGACTTCGAAGGGGCTCCGCCCCGCCGCCGCTCGGGGCCTCGCTGGTGATGGGCGCGGGCCCGGTGGAGCTCGCCTCGCTGCGCGGCCGCGTCGTGCTGGTGGACTTCTGGGCGAGCTGGTGCGGCCCGTGCCGCGCGATGATGCCGGTGCTCAACCAGCTCTCGCAGCGCTTCGGCGCGCAGGGGCTCACGGTGATCGGCGTGACCGACGAGCCCGCCGAGGTCGCGCGCCGCGAGGGCCTCCGCATGGGGATCCGCTACGCGCTCGCGACCGGCCCGACCGCGCCCGCCCGCTACAACGTGCAGAGCCTGCCGACGCTCGTGGCGATCGACCGCACGGGCCGCGTGCGCGAGATCGCGGTGGGCTTCGAAGGCCCCGCGCGCCTCGAGGCGCTGGTGACGCGCCTGCTCTCCGAGCCCGCGCCGCGCCCGTAGCAGGCCGCGGCGGGGCTGGTGCGTTGCTGGTTCAGTAGGTGATGACGACGCGGCCGTGGCCGGTGTTGACGCCGGCGGTGTTGGTCTGCGCGGTGCCGGCGTTGTACGAGCCGCCGCCGCCACCGTAGGTCGAGTAGGTCGACCAGTTGCCCGCCGTGGCGCCGCCCGAGTAGCCGCCGCCGCCGCCGGGGCCGCCGAGGTTGCCGCCGCCGCCGCCGCCGTAGCCGCCGAAGTTGCGGTTGTCGTAGCAGTTGTTGCCGACACCGCCCGCGCCGCCGGCGAGGTAGCTGCGCCCGCCGAAGGCCTGCGAGCAGTGGGTGCCGCCGTCGGCGCCGTTGCCCATGAAGCCGCCGCCCGCACCGCCCTGGTAGGCCCCGGCGGTCGCGCCGCCGCCGCCCCCGTGCCGCCGGCCGCCGAGGCGTAGCAGGAGATGGAGGCGCCCGACGTGGTGGTCTGGCCGTCGGCGCTCGCGGGCGCCCGCGTGCAGGCGGTTCCGTAGGTGGTGGAGGGCGCGCCGCCGCCGCCGCCCGCGACGACGAGCGGCACGTTGCCGAGGCGCTGGACGACGAAGGTGCCGCCGCCGCCGCCGTTCTCGTTGCCGTGCGGGCCGCCGGAGGAGCCGCCCATCTGGCCGACCATGATGTCGAGCACGCCGCCCGGCGTCACGGTGACGGTGCCGCGGACGTACGCCCCGCGCCCCGCCGGCGTGATGCTGGTGTTGTAGACGGTGGTCCCGTTGCCGCCGGACGCGCCCCACGCCTCGACGGTGACGCTCGTCACGCCCGAGGGCACCGTCCAGCTCTGGAGCGTCCCCGTCGCGCCCGCGCCGCTCGCGTTGAAGGTGACCGACACGGGGAGCGTCGCGCAGATGCCCGACATGCACGCGCGCCCCGGAGAGCAGGCGTTGCCGCAGGCGCCGCAGTGGCTGGCGTTGGTCGAGAGGTCGGTCTCGCAGCCGTCGGCGGCCATCCCGTTGCAGTCCCCGTAGACCGACGAGCACGCCCCGATGCCGCACGCGCCGGCGACGCACGCGGCGGTCGCGTGGGCCGGCGTCGGGCACGACGTCCCGCACGCGCCGCAGTTGCTCACGCTCGTGGAGAGGTCGACCTCGCAGCCGTCGGCCGCCGTCCGGTTGCAGTCGCCGAAGCCCGTCGCGCAGGCCGCGAGCCCGCACGCGGACGCGAGGCAGTACGCGGTGGCGTGGGCGAGGCTGCACGCCATCCCGCAGCCGCCGCAGTTGGCCGGGTCGGTGGCGGTGTTGACGCAGCCGCCCCCACACGCGGTGAGCCCCGCGCCGCACGAGGCCGAGCACGCGCCGCCCGAACAGATCTGCCCGGCCGGGCAGGCCATGCCACACGCGCCGCAGTGGAGCCGGTCGGTCTGGAGGTCGCGGCACGCGCCCGTGCAGTTGGTGAAGCCCGCCGCGCAGCTCACCGCGCACGCGCCCGCGGCGCAGGCCTGGCCGGCAGGGCACGCCCGCCCGCACATGCCGCAGTTGGCGTTGTCGGTCTGCAGGTCGCGGCAGACGCCGGTGCAGTTGGTGGTGCCCGCGAGGCACGACACCGCGCACGCGCCGCCCGAGCAGACCTGGCCCATCGGGCACGCCATCCCGCACGCGCCGCAGTTGGCGTTGTCGGTCTGGAGGTCGCGGCACACGCCCCCGCAGTTGGAGGTGCCCGTGGCGCACGACACGGTGCAGGCGCCGCGCGAGCACACGTTGCCCGCGGGGCAGGCGTTGCCGCACATCCCGCAATTGGCGTTGTCGCTCTGGAGGTCGCGGCACGCGCCCCCGCAGTCGGTGGTTCCGGCGCCGCAGGTGACGCGGCAGGCGCCGCCCGAGCACACCTGGCCGGCGGGGCAGGCCGTGCCGCACATCCCGCAGTTGGCGTTGTCGGTCTGGAGGTCGCGGCACACGCCCGTGCAGACGGTGAGCCCGCCGCCGCACGTCACCTGGCAGGCGCCGCGCGAGCACACCTGGCCCGCCGCGCAGGCCGTCCCGCAGGCGCCGCAGTTCGCGAGGTCGTTGGAGAGGTCGCGGCAGGAGCCCCCGCACGCGGTCTGGTCGGCCGCGCACGACACCACGCAGCGGCCGTCGGTGCAGACGTTGCCGTCGGGGCAGCGGACGCCGCACGCGCCGCAGTTGAGCCGGTCGACGCGCGTGTCGGCGCAGTAGGAGGCCGCGCCCCCGTCGGCCGCGCCCGCGTCGTCGCCCCCGCCGCACACGGTCAGCGCGCGATCGCACGTGGCACTGCATCGGCCGAGGCTGCACACCTGCCCGCTCGGGCACGCGGTGCCGCACGCGCCGCAGTTGGCGAGGTCGGTCTGGAGGCTCACGCACTGCCCGCCGCAGGCCGTCTGGGTCGCGGGGCAGCCCAGGCGGCACGCGCCGGCGACGCACACCATCCCCGCCCCGCAGGCGGCCCCGCACGCGCCGCAGTGGGCCGCGTCGGTCTGGAGGTTGGCGCAGCGACCGCCGCACGCCGTCTCCGGCGCCGTGCAGGTGAGAGGCGCGTCGGTCGTGACGTCGGGCGACGCCATGTCAGCGGCGGCGTCCGCGCCCACGATGGGCTTCGAATCGCTACAGCCCGCGGCCAGCGCGCAGAGCGCGGCCGCGAGCACGGTCGAGAGAAACGACGTCTTCATCGAGGTGTGCCTTTTCGAAGGAAATGCCATCGCGGCGAGCGTCGCACGTTCGCGCGCGGCGCCCAAGGGGAGACCGCTGCGGGGGCGGCGCCGCGGATGCGGTGGCGTCACGCCAGCGCTTCGAGGGGTGAACGCGTCTACCGCGCCCCGCGGCAGCGCAGCACCGCGAGCCTCGGCCCCGGCCGGCGCGGCACCTCCTGCGCGAGCCCGTGGGAGAACTCGGGCTCGTGCACGTGCCAGCTCACGGCGAGCGCGTCGTCGCGCGCGACCATGCGGGCCTCGGTGTGGCCGCCGCGCTCGTCGCCGCTACGAACCTGCACCGGCGCGCCCATCACGCGGCCTTCCGCGTCGAAGCGCTGGACGGCCGGGCCGACGCCGTCCCAGTACGACACCGCCCACCCCTCGCCGAGCGCGGCGACGCGAGGGTACCGCCGCACGTGCGCGTCGGGCGCGGGCCACAGCGTGGGCTCGCCGATCGCCTCACCGCGCGCGTCGAAGCGCTGGAGCCGCAACGTGCGGAGGTCGACGTCGACGAACACCGCCGCGAAGCCCGCGGGTCCCGCCGCGAGGCTCGACTCAAGCCAGCGGTCGGCAGGCACCGGGGCGAGCACGCGCTCGCGCGCCGTGGCGCTCACCGGGTCGAGCACCGCGACGCGGAGCGAGCCGGGGGACTGGATCAGTGCGAGGTCGACGGACGCGCCGCTCGCCACGAGCTGCTCGGTCGGGATGGGCGTCATCGTCGACGCCGGCAGCGAGACCACGGGGGCGTGCTGTCGGTCGATGCCGCGCTCGACCTCGCGGGCGGTGCGGGTCCCCCAGGTCGCGACCGCGCCGCGGGGCCCGACGGCGAGGTCTTCGGCCCATCCCGCGAGCAGCGGCGCGGGGCGATCGACCAGGGGCAGGGCCCCGTCGGTTTGGAGCATCGTGAGCACGAAGCGCCCGCCCGCGGGGGGCTGCGCCTGGAGGTAGATCGTGTCGCGATCGCCCGCCACGCGCGGCGTCGTGAGGTGAACGTCCTCCGCGACCCGCGCCGCGGGCAGGAGCTCCCCGGCCGCGTCGGTTCGCTGCACGAGGAGGTCGTTGCGCGAGCGCCCGGCGTCGAGGGGGAGGCCGCGCGTGAAGGCGACGAGGAAGCCGTCGGCGGTTCGAACGGGCGCGCTCGGCGGGCCGTCGTCGGGCGCGCCGAGCTCGTAGGCGCGCAGGTCGAGGTCGCAGTGGAGGAGGTCGCGCGCGTCCGAGGTGGGTGCGGGCGCGGCGTGGGCCTCCGCGGGGCGAGCGTCGAGCGCGGCGCGCACGGCCGGGGCGCGACGTTGGGGCGTGCATCCGAGCGCGGCGGCGAGCGAGGCGGCGAAAAGGGTTCGGGGGGTGCGCATGGCGATCTCCGGGAGCAGAAGGCGGACGCGGCGCGTACCAGACGCGCGACGGGGGCAGGGCGGCCTTTTCGAAGTGCGACCGTCCACCCCCGCCCGCGACGATCGGACGCAGCGCCGCGATGCCGGCGCATCGGGCGTTGACACACCGCGCCCCTCACCCGGTATCCTCCGGGTCGAACACCCCCGTTCACAGGAGGAGCATCGCGATGGGCGGACACGTACACGGACCGGGCTGCGGGCACGACCACGACCACGGCGGCCACGACCACGACCACGGCGGCCACGACCACGACCACGGGCACCACGCCTGCAGCCACGACCACAAGGGCCACGTCCACGGCGCCGGCTGCGGCCACAAGGGCGTCGAGCACGACGGCCACGTCGACTACCTGCACGACGGCCACCTCCACAACATGCACGGCGACCACCACGACGACCACGAGCTCTCGGTGAACGCCACCAACCCCGACGTCTGCACCCCCGACCACGCCTGCGGCGCCCACGAGGACGACCACGTCCACGGCGCCAACTGCGGCCACGAGGCCGTCCCCCACGGCGACCACACCGACTACCTCGTGTTCGGGCACCTGCACCACCCGCACGGCCAGCACTGCGACGACCACGGCCCCGTCGTCATCCGCTGACGGGCGGTGTTAGCCTCCGCGCCCGTGCAACCCCACGCGGCGCCCTGCCACCACCACTACGCCACCGCCGCGGGCGGTGACACCTCCTTCGCGATGGACGCGTCGGCCGTGGTCTTCGGCCGCGGATCCCTCGCCGAGCTCGGCGACCACGCCCGCGCGCTCGGCCTCGCCCGCGTCGCCCTCTTCACCGACCCGCGCCTCGCCGCCACCCCTTTCGTCGACGTCGCGCTCCGCTCGCTCCGCGGCGCCGGCGTCGACGTCGCCCTCTACGCCGAGGCGCGCGTCGAGCCGACGGACGGGTCGTTCCTCGACGGGGCGCGCTTCGCCCGGGACGCAAAGGCGGACGGGTACGTCTCCGTCGGCGGCGGCTCGGTGATCGACACCTGCAAGGCCGCGGCGCTCTACGCCACGCACCCGGCGGACTTCCTCGCCTACGTCAACGCGCCGCTCGGCGAGGGGCGCCCGGTGCCCGGCCCGCTCCCGCCGCACATCGCCTGCCCCACCACCTGCGGCACCGGGAGCGAGTGCACGGGCATCGCGGTGTTCGACCTCGTCGCCCGCCACGCAAAGACGGCGATCGCCTCGCGCCGCCTCCGGCCCTCGCTCGCGGTGATCGACCCCGACGTCACCGCGGCCCTCCCCGCGGCCGTGGTGGCGGCGAGCGGCTTCGACGTGCTCTCCCACGCGCTCGAGTCGTACACCGCGCGGCCCTTCACGAAGCGTCCGCGCCCGTCGCCCGCCACCGCGCGACCGATGAGCCAGGGCGCCAACCCCTGGAGCGACCTCGGCTCGCTCGAGGCGCTCCGGCTCACGGGCGCGTGGCTCGCGCGGGCCGTCGCCGACGCAGGCGACGCCGAGGCGCGCGAGCAGATGATGTGGGCCGCGACGCTCGCGGGCGTGGCCTTCGGCAACGCGGGCGTCCACCTCCCCCACGCGATGTCGTACGCGGTCGCGGGCCTCGCGCCGGGCGTCGAGCTGCCGGGGTACCCCGAGGGGCGCGCGCTCGTGCCGCACGGGCTCAGCGTGATCCTCAACGCGCCCGCGGTGTTCCGCTGGACGGCGGCTTCGTCGCCGGCGCGGCACGTCGAGGCGGCCCGCGCGCTCGGCGTGACGACCGACGGGTGTGCGGAGGACGTCGTGGGCGACGCGCTCGCCGAGCACCTCGCCGCGCTGGTGAAGGCCACCGGGCTCCCGCCGTCGCTCGGCGCGGTGGGGCTCCGCGCGGGCGACCTCGACGCGCTCGCGGAGGGCGCGATCGTGCAGGCCCGCCTCGTCGACAACGCCCCCCGCCCCGTCGACCGCGCGGCGATGCGCGCCCTCTTCGCCGACGCGCTCGGCGGGTGAACCTCCACGGAGACCGATGACCGAGCCACGCGAGCGCCCGACGCGCGCCGACTACCCCCACTTCCTCGACGTGCCGACGCGCTGGATGGACAACGACGTCTACGGCCACGTCAACAACGTCGTGTACTACGCGTTCTTCGACACGGCGATCAACCGCTACCTCATCGACGCGGGCGGGCTCGACATCTTCGACGGGCCCGTGATCGGGCTCGCGGTGGAGACGGGCTGCTCGTTCGCGAAGGCGGTTCGGTTCCCTGACGCGCTGGAGGCCGGGCTGCGCGTGGCGAAGCTCGGGACGTCGTCCGTCCGCTACGAGGTGGGGATCTTCGTGAAGGGCGAGCCCGAAGCATCCGCACACGGCCACTTCGTCCACGTCTTCGTCGACCGCGCCACACGGCGTGCGACGCCGATCCCGCAGAGGCTCCGCGAGGCGATGGCGCGCCTCCTCCGCGCGTAACGGCACGACACGGACGCGCCCGACGCATTGACGGGGGGCGCGGGGACGCGTTAGGGGAAGCGGTTCCCTCCAAGGAGTACTTGCCCATGCGCCCCGGACTTCACACGCCCGCCGCGTCCCTCCTCCTCGCCCTGATGGCCGCCTGCACGGCCCGCGGCGGGGGCGGCGGGGGCGGCCCCATCGTCGACCCCGACGCCAGCACCGACACCCCGGTGACCCCCGACGACACGACGCAGCCCGGCGACGTGCCCTCGATGCCCGACGGCAAGGTGACGCCCGACGTCCCCCGGCCCGACGTCGCCATGCCCGACGTCGTGACCCCGCCGGACGGCGCCGCCCCCGCCGCCTCCGCCGCCTCCTCCGCCTCCTCCTCCGCCGCCTCCGCCTCCCCTCCGCCGCCTCCGCCGCCGCTCCGCCGCCTGCCGCCTCCGCCGCCTCCGCCGCCTCCTCCGCCTCCTCCGCCGCCGGGCGTGGGCTACTCGCGCACGGCGACGTCGGCGACGACGGTGGCCGCGTGCACGCTGCCCGGCGTCCAGCGCATCCTCGCGGACGCCGACGACGAGATGGAGATGGTCGCCGCGCCGTTCGCGATGCGCTTCTTCGGCACGCCGATCTCCGCGGGGACGCCGCTCTACGTCTCGTCGAACGGCTTCATCTCGCTGATGACGTTCGACGCGACGATGACCTTCGCGGGCTCGATCCCCAACACCGCCGCGCCCAACGGCGTGGTGGCGCCGTACTGGGTCGACCTCGTGCTCGGCGCCAACGGCGTCTGCGCGGTCACCGTCGGCACCGCGCCCTCGCGCCGCTTCATCATGCAGTGGAGCGGGCAGTTCTACTCGGGCAACATGGCGACGCCGACGGCGGGCACGGCCTCGTTCGAGGTCATCTACAACGAGGTCGACGCGTCGATCGACTTCCTCTACGACACCATCTCGGGCCAGCCCACCACCGCGCCGACCCGCGCCGCCGTCGGCGTCGAGAACCTCGCGGGCATGGGCCTCGGCATCTGCGCCGGCGGCCGCACCGACACCACGCCCCCGGGTCCCGAGTGCACCGCGGTCACGTCGGGCACGCGCTTCCGCCTCGTCCCCGCGCCCTGAGCGGCGCGCTCCCCCCCACCAACGCGCGCGGCTGGCGCGGCGTCGACGCTACGGCGTGACGCCGTGCGCCAGCACCTTCGAGCCGCTGTCGAAGCGGACCTCGATCTTCTCGGGCCCGACCTCGCTCACCACGAGGCCGACGCCGAAGGTCTTGTGCTGGACCCACTGGTCCTTCATGAAGCGCTCGGTCATGCGGTACGGGTGGATGCGCGCGCCCGGCGGCGGCACGAGCGCGAAGTGCTCCTCGGGGACGGGCTTGCGCGGCGCGGCGGCGCGCGTGGGCGCCGAGGCCGGGCCGCCCGACGCGACGCGCGCGGCGACGGCGGACGGCGAGTTCTTCGGCGCGCGGTAGACGTGCACGGTGTAGCAGGTGCGGCACTCCACCTTCACGGGCTTGCCCTCAACCACCGCGACGATTCGGTGGGTGAGGTCCATCTTGCACTTGGTGCACCAGGCGTCGACCTCCTGGCCTGCTTTGTAGTGGGGCATTGGCGTCCTTTCGCGCGGTGGGTGGGGGGCGCGCGCAGCGATTGAGGCGGCGGGGACGAGCGTGGTACCAGCCTTCGCCATGCCCGTAAAGCCCGACGACGGTGCGAGCCTCCCGCGGCTCGCCGGTGTGATGCGCAGACTCCTCGGCGAGGGCGGCTGCCCGTGGGATCGCGAGCAGACCCTCGCCTCGCTCAAGCGCTTCTGCATCGAGGAGGCGCACGAGGTGTGCGACGCGATCGACGGCCTCGGCGCCGACGCGAAGGCGACCGTCACCGACGCCGGACCCCGCGCGCACGCGCCCGACGCCGCCGCCGTGCTCCACCACCGCGAGGAGCTCGGCGACCTGCTGTTCCAGGTGGTCTTCCAGAGCGGGCTCGCGTCGTCGTGGGGGTGGTTCACGCTCGACGACGTGATCCACGGGATCGCCGACAAGCTCGAGCGCCGCCACCCGCACGTGTTCGGCGACGCGAAGGCGGGCACCGCGGCCGAGGTGATCACCGCGTGGGAGAAGCTCAAGCTCGCCGAGAAGGCCGGGCGAGGCGCGCTCGACGGCGTGCCGCGCTCGCTGCCCGCGCTCAGCTACGCGCAGCGCGTGGGGGAGAAGGCCGCGCGCGTGGGCTTCGACTGGCCCGACGCCGCGGGGCCGCGCGCCAAGGTCGACGAGGAGCTCGCGGAGTTCGACCGGGCCGTCACGAGCGGCGACAAGGAGGCCATCGCCGACGAGCTCGGCGACCTGCTCTTCTCCGTGGTGAACCTCGCGCGCAAACACAACGTCGACCCCGAGGACGCCCTCGCCCGCACCAACCGGCGCTTCGCCGAGCGCTTCCGCGGCGTGGAGGCGCGCGCGAAGGAGGCCGGCCGCGCGCTCGATGCGCACACGCTCGAAGAGCTCGACGCCTACTGGAACGCCGCCAAGGCCGACGAGCGGAAGCCGTGAGCAAGCCCACGCCCGCCTCCCTCCTCCGCGGGCTCGGCGCGCACGAGCTCGAGGCCTTCGTGTCGCTCGCGCACCCCGACCCCCACGGCGTGCTCGGCGCGCACCCGTCGGGCGACGGCGCGTGGGTCGTCCGCGCGTGGCACCCCGACGCCGCCGGCGCGTCGTGCCTGCCGCCCGGCAACCGCCCGCCCGTGGCGATGACCCGGGTGCACCCCGCGGGGCTCTGGGCCGCGCGCGTCGAGGGCCTCGCGCCTGGCGCGCACTGCGATTTCCGCTTCACCTTCGCCAACGGCGTGACGCTGCGAGTCACCGACCCGTACTCCTTCGGGCCCACCTGGGGCCCCGTCGACGAGCACCTCGCCGCGGAGGGACGTCACTGGTCGCTCCACGACCGCCTCGGCGCCCACGTCCGCACCGTCGAGGGCGTCGCCGGGACGGCCTTCGCCGTGTGGGCCCCGCACGCGCGCCGCGTCAGCGTCGTGGGCACGATGAACCACTGGGACGGCCGCCGCCACCCGATGCGACGTCTCGGCGCGACGGGCGTGTGGGAGCTCTTCCTGCCCAGCGTCGAGCCCGGCGCCCGGTACAAGTTCGAGGTGGGCACGGCGGAGGGCGCGGTGCTGCTGAAGCTCGACCCCTTCGCGCAGCAGACCGAGCTGCGGCCCGGCACCTCGGGCGTGGTCGCGGCCCCTTCGAAGCACGCCTGGCGCGACGCCGCGTGGATGGCGTCGCGCGCGCGCCGCTCGCCGCTGCACGAGCCGATGAGCATCTACGAGGTGCACCTCGGGTCGTGGATGCGCGGGCCGCAGGGGCGCTGGCTCACCTGGGCCGAGCTCGCCGACAAGCTCGGCGCGTACGTGGCGGAGCTGGGCTTCACGCACGTCGAGCTCCTGCCGGTGAGCGAGCACCCCTTCGACGGCTCGTGGGGCTACCAGGTGACCGGGCATTTCGCGCCCACCGCGCGCTTCGGCGAGCCCGACGGGCTGCGCGTGTTCGTCGACCGGATGCACGAGCTCGGCGTCGGGGTGATCGTCGACTGGGTGCCGGCGCACTTCCCCAAGGACGCGCACGCGCTCGCGCGCTTCGACGGGACGGCCCTCTACGAACACGAAGACCCGCGCCAGGGCGAGCACCCCGACTGGGGCACGATGGTCTTCAACTTCGGCCGCACCGAGGTGAAGAACTTCCTCCTGGTGAGCGCGCTCGCGTGGCTCGAGCGCTTCCACGTCGACGGGCTGCGCGTCGACGCGGTGGCCTCGATGCTCTACCTCGACTACTCGCGGCGCGAGGGCGAGTGGGTCCCCAACGCCCACGGCGGCCGCGAGAACCTCGACGCCATCGCCTTCCTCCGCGAGCTCAACGGGCTCGTCCACGGGCGCCACCCCGGCGCGATGGTGATCGCCGAGGAGAGCACCTCGTGGCCCGCGGTGAGCCGCCCCGTCTACGCCGGCGGCCTCGGCTTCACCTTCAAATGGAACATGGGTTGGATGCACGACACCCTCGCGTACTTCGCGCGCGACCCGGTGCACCGCCGCTACCACCACAACGAGCTCACCTTCGGCATCGTCTACGCCTGGAGCGAGAACTTCGTCCTCCCGCTCTCCCACGACGAGGTCGTCCACCTCAAGCGCTCGCTCCTCGGCAAGATGCCCGGGGACGAGTGGCAGCGCTTCGCCAACCTCCGGCTGCTCTACGCGTACATGTGGGCGCACCCGGGCAAGAAGCTCCTCTTCATGGGCGCCGAGCTCGCGGCGTGGCGCGAGTGGGACCACGACGGCGAGCTCGACTGGCGCCTGCTCGAAGACCCGATGCACCGCGGCGTCCAGCGCCTCGTCCACGACCTCAACGCGGCGCTCCGCGCCCACCGCGCGCTCTGGGAAGCCGACGCCGACCCGTCGGGCTTCCGCTGGATCGACGCCAACGACACCGAGCAGAGCGTCGCGTCGTTCGTCCGCTCCGACCGCGCGGGGCGCTCGCACATGGTGTGCGTGCTCAACGCGACGCCCGTCCCCCGCCACGGGTACCGCATCGGCGTGCCGCGCGAGGGCGCCTGGCGCGAGGTGCTCAACAGCGACGCCCACGACTACGGCGGCAGCGGCACCGGCAACTTCGGCGGCGCCCTCGCCGAGCCCATCCCGAGCCACGGCTTCCCCGCGTCGATGGTGGTCACGCTCCCGCCGCTCGGCGCCGTGTGGTTCGCCTCGCCCGACGAGCCCGCCGCCGCGCCTGAAGCGCCCGCGCCCTGAGCGTCACCCCTCGTCGCGCAGCCACGCGCGGAGGTCCGCCGCCAGCGCGACCAGCGCCACCAGCGCGATGAGCGCCACCGGGTACCGCGCCGGCGCCCACCGCCCGTCGCGCTGCCACGCGTCGAGCACCTCGTAGCTCACCGGCGCCACCGCCCCCACCGCCAGCGCCCAGCGCGACGGCGCGAAGCCCGCCAGCGCCGCCGCCGGCATCGCGTACCACGGGTAGAGCACCGGGCTCGCCGCGAGCGCGACCCCCGCCACGTCGCGCGCGTTGCGGGCGAAGGGCCCCCGGCGCAGGGCGATCAGCGCCGCCAGCGCGACGCCCCCGAGCCCGAGGGCCGCGCGGATCGCGTCGTCCTCCAACGGCCAGAGCGCGTAGAGGGCGGTCCAGAGCGGGGCCGCGAAGCTCCACGTCGCGGCGACGTGCGGGAGCGAGCCCGGCGGCGTCATCCCCAGCACCTCCGCGACGCCGAAGCTCACCACCACCGGGAGCGCGGCGATCGCCACCACCCGCAGCGGCCGCTCGGTGCGACCGAGGAGCGCGAGCAGCACCACGCCCGGCACGAGCTTCACCGCGCCCGCGAAGCCCGCCGCCAGCGCCGCGCCCGCCCGGTTGCGCCGCTCGTAGCACACCACGAACGCCGCCACCGCGAGCGCGCTGAAGGCGTCGAGGTGCGCCCCCACGCCGGCCTCCAACACGAGGATCGGCGACCACGCGACCAGCGCCGCGTCGCGCGCCCGCTCGCCGCGGAGGTGGCGCCACGCGAGCACCGACGTCGCGCACGAGGCGAGCGCGGTGAGGGCCTTCCATGACCACCACGCGCGGGCGGGCCCGGTGGCCGCGGCGAGCGCGAAGAGCCCGAGCGCGAGCGGCGGGTAGCACGTCGCGACGTCGTGGTGGTCGACCGGCGACGGGAAGCGCGCACGGAGCCCCGCGAGCGCGTCGGATGCGGGCGCGATGGCGTAGGGGTCGAGGCCCTCCAGGGCGACGGCGCCGTCCCAGAGGTAGCGGGCGACGTCCGTGGTGGTGAAGGAGGCGACCGGGATGAGCGCGAGGCGGCCGAGCACGCCCGCGAGCGTGACCAGCGCGAGGTCGGCGGGCGCGCGGAGCCAGCGCCACGCGGCGAGCATGGACGCGGTCATCGCGAGGTGCGCGGCGAGGTAGGGGGCGACGCGTTCGCCGGCGGGCTGCGCGGCGGCGACGTGGACGAGCGCCACCGACGCGAGCCACGCGAACGAGAGGAGGGCGGCGCGCGCGGAGGGCATTGGGCGGTGTGCCGACGGGCGATGAAACCGCAAGGCGCGCGAGGAGCGCAAGGGATCGACGGCCGCGGATGGCTTCAACGCCGCGCTCCCCCTCCTCCCTCCTCCCCTCGCTGCCCTTGCGCCCCTTGCGCCCTTGCGGTTTCGTCGCTGGTCGCTAGCGCGGGTCGAAGCGGGGACCGAGCGCGGCCGCGCCGAGCCACGAGAGGATCACCCGCGAGGCCGCGAGCGAGCCCTTGAGCGTGCCGCCGATCTTGGGGGCGCCGCCGCGTCGGTTGCGCCACGAGACGGGCACCTCCACCACGCGGAGCCTGGCGCGCGCGGCCTTCACCTGCATCTCGAGCGTCCACCCCCAGGTGCGGTCGCGCATGCCCAACGCGGCGAGCGCGCCCCGTCGGATCGCGCGGAAGGGCCCGAGGTCGGTGACGCGCCGGCCGAACCGAAGCGTGAGTCCGGCGGTGGCGACGGCGTTGCCCGCCCGTTGAAACGTCGGCATCGCACCGGGCTCGATCGCGCCGAGGAAGCGAGAGCCCACCACCAGGTCGGCGTACCCCTCGGCGAGCGGCGCGAGCACGCGCGGGAGCTCGGCCGGGTCGTCGCTCCCGTCGGCCACGAGGAAGGCCACCGCGTCGCCGTCCGCGGGGAGCGACGCGAGGGCCGCGAGGCACGCCGCGCCGTAGCCCGGTGAAGGCTCGCGAACGACCAGGGCGCCGGCCTCCATCGCGCGCGCGGCGGTGGCGTCGCGCGAGCCGTTGTCGGCCACCACGACGCGCCGCACGAGGCCCGGCGGGATGGCGCGCACCACGTCGGCGATGGTGGCCTCCTCGTCGCGGGCGGGGATGATCACGTCGACCACGAGGGGCTGCGCCATCGCGCGGTTCATAGGCTTTTTTCTCTGCCCGCGGCAACCGCGTCGGTGGTTGAATCCGCGCCCATGGAGCACGTCCTCGGCGTCATCGGCGGCAGCGGCCTCTACCAGCTCCCGGGCGTGAAGACCCGCGCTCGGCGGGTGAAGACGCCCTTCGGCGCGCCCTCCGACGCGATCCGCGAGGCCGACCTCCACGGCACCCGCGTCCTCTTCCTGCCGCGCCACGGGGAGAACCACCAGCACTGCCCGTCGAACGTCCCGTACCGCGCCAACGTGTGGGCGCTGAAGTCGCTCGGCGCGACGCACGTGCTCTCGGTGTCGGCGGTGGGGTCGCTCCGCGAGGAGGTCGCGCCGGGCCACGTGGTGGTGCCCGACCAGTTCATCGACCGGACGGCGGGGCGCACGTCCACCTTCTTCGACAAGGGCGTGGTGGCCCACGTCTCGATGGCCGACCCGGTGTGCCCCATCCTCGCGGCCTCCGTGGGCGACGCGGCGCGCGCGGCGGGCGCCACCGTCCACGCGGGCGGGACGTACGTGTGCATCGAGGGCCCGCGCTTCTCGACGCGCGCGGAGAGCCACCTCTACCGCCAGTGGGGCGCGACGGTGATCGGGATGACCAACGTGCCCGAGGCCTTCCTCGCGCGCGAGGCCGAGCTCCCCTACGCGACCCTCGCGCTCGCGACGGACTACGACTGCTGGCGGCCGCACGACCAGGTCGACGTCACCGACATCCTCGCCGTCCTCCACGCCAACGTGGCGCGCGCGCAGGAGGTGGTCGTCCGCCTCGCCGCGTCGCTCCCCGACGTGTCGAAGAGCCCGGCGGCCGGCGCGCTCCAGTACGCGATCATCTCGAAGCCCGCGGCCGTCACCCCGGCCCTGCGCAGGCGCTACGCGCTGCTCGCCGGCGCGTACCTCCCGAAGGCCCGCGCGCGGAAGAGGTGACGCGCTACGACGCCGGCGGCGCGTCGCCCGAGAAGCGCGAGAGCTCGTCGCGGAGGCGCTTCACCGACTGGGCGATGCGGGTCTTCACGGTGCCGAGGGGCTGCTGGAGGCGCTCGGCGATCTCGCTGTGGGAGAGCCCGCCGAAGTAGGCGAGCTCGACCACCTGGCGCTGCTCGGGGCGGAGCGCGCCGAGGGCCCGGCGGACGGCCTCCGCGCGCTGAGCCTCGCCCACCTGGGCCTCTGGCGTGGCGGCGGGCTCGACCACCACGGGCTCCTCGGCGGTCTGGTCGTCCTCGTGGCGGGCGCGGCGGCTGCGCGAGCGGACGATGTCGATCGCGCGGTTGCGGGTGAGCGTGATGACCCAGGCGGCGGCGCTCCCACGGGCCCGGTCGAAGGTCGCCGCCTCGCGCCACACGCGGGAGAACACCTCCTGCACGATGTCCTCGGCCTCGGCGCGGTTGCCGGTGACGCGGAGGGCCACGGCGAGGACGGCGCCGGCGAAGCGGTCGTAGAGGGCCATCACCGCGGCCCGGTCGCCCTGCGCGACCCGCTCGATCAGCGCCTCGGCCTCGCCGCGTTTGTGGTCGTCGTCCTGCGCCATGCGAATGGGGTCGTAAAGCCTGCTGCCCTCCCGAACATGGTCGGCGACGCGCGGACGCGCTGTCAACGTCGGATCGTTCAGTCGGTTGGCGTCCACGGCGGCGTCGAGCACCCTCTGCCTGCCGTACGCGCGCCGGGCCCTGTTCGGATTGAGTCACGGCGCGCGGCAGAGGCCCCGGGGTGTGCCGGGAAATTGACGCGGACGGTCGGAATGCGCTTTGTACGACCGCGTTGACCGAGCCCGCCCACAAGACCGTTCTCCTCGCCGAGGTGACCTCGCTCGTCGCGCCGCGCGACGGCGGCCTCTACGCCGACGTCACGCTCGGGCGGGGGGGCCACGCGGAGGCCGTCCTCGACGCGTCCGCGCCCGGCGGGAGGCTGGTGGGCGTCGACCGCGACCCGACGGCGATCGCGTCGTCGCGCGAACGGCTCGCCCGCTTCGGCGACCGGGTGGAGCTCCACCAGGCGCCCCTCTCGTCGCTCGAGTCGCTGCTCGCGGGGCAGCTGCTCGACGGGCTGGTGGCCGACCTCGGGGTGAGCTCGCCGCAGCTCGACGACGCCGCGCGGGGGATGAGCTTCCGCGCCGAGGGCCCCCTCGACATGCGGATGGGCGACGACGCGGCGACCACCGCGTGGCAGCTCGTCCGCGACCTGCGCGACACCGAGCTCGCCGACGTGATCTACGAGTACGGCGAGGAGCGGGCGTCGCGGCCGATCGCGCGGTCGATCAAGCGGGCGATCGAGCGGGGGGAGATGGAGACCACGCTCCACCTCGCGTCGGCGGTGTACCGGGTGCTCGGGCCCCCGCGGCACGGGCGCATCGACCCGGCGACCCGCACCTTCCAGGCGCTGCGCATCGCGGTGAACGACGAGCTCGGCGAGCTCGACCGGCTGCTCGCGCTCCTGCCGCGGGTGCTGGCCGACGGCGGGGTGGCGGCGATCATCTCGTTCCACTCGCTGGAGGACCGCAAGGTGAAGCACGCCTTCCGGGGCGACGCGGCGTTGGAGCCCCTGGTGAAGAAGCCGGTGGAGGCGGGCGAGGCGGAGTGCGCGGAGAACCCCCGCGCCCGCAGCGCGAAGCTGCGCGCGGCGCGCCGGGTGCCGCGCGGCGAGGAGGGTGAGGGCCGGTGAACGCGACGCGCTTCATGGTGATGTTCAGCCTCGCGGTGGTGTCGTCGGTGGCGGCGTTCGTGGTGCACCTCGCGCTGCGCAACCAGAACATCGCGATGGGCTACGAGGTCGAGCGGGCCCGCAACGACGGCCTGCGCCTGCGCGGGCAGATCAACCAGGTGCGCCTGGAGCTCGCCGCCCGCCGCTCGCCCCTCACCCTCGAGCAGGTGGGCCGCGCCGAGCTCGGGATGGTGGAGCCCGACCGCGTCCCCACCCTCGTCGCCGGCGGCGCCACCCGCCCGCCGCGCCTCAGCGGAGCCCCCCGATGAAGAACCTCGAGCCCCGCCGCGCGAAGTGGATGCGCCTCCGCCTCGCCATCCTCGTGTGCCTCCTCGGCGTCGGCTTCACCCGCCTCGTCGGGGCCGCCTGGGACCTCCAGGTGCGCCGCGCGCCCGCCCTCCGCGAGGAGGCCGAGCAGCAGTACACGCGGCGGATGGAGTTCTCCCCGCGCCGCGGCACCATCTACGACCGGCACCACAACCCGCTCGCCGTGAGCGTGGTGTCGCCGTCGCTCTCGGCCAACCCGCGGCGCCTCCGCGCCATCCGCAACCTCGACCTCCGCGCCTTCACCGCGCGCCTCGCCTCGGCCCTCTCGATGCCCGAGCGCGAGCTCGCCGACCGCCTCGCCGCCGACCGCGGCTTCGTCTGGGTGAAGCGCCACATGGGAACGCCCGAGCGCGACGCCGTCCAGGCCCTCATGCGCGAGCTCCACCTGCGCAACCGCGACGGCCTCGAGCTCATCGAGGAGAGCCGCCGCTGGTACCCCAACCGCGAGCTCGCCGCCCACGTCGTCGGCTTCGTCGGCAGCGACGGCCACGGGCTCGAGGGCGTCGAGCGCGCCCTCGACGAGACCCTCCGCGGCCGCGTGGTCAACGTCCAGGGCATCCGCGACGCGCGCGGCAACCTCGTCTACGCCGACGGCCTCACGCCCGCGATGGGCCAGGCCGGCGACGACGTCACCCTCACCCTCGACTCGACCATCCAGCACATCGCCGAGCGCGAGCTCGCCCTCACCTGCCAGGTGTACGAGGCCCGCGGCGGCAGCGTGATCGTCTCCGACCCGCGCACCGGCGAGGTGCTCGCCCTCGCCAGCTACCCCACCTACAACCCCAACGAGTTCGGCCTCTCCGACGCCGACGCGCGCCGCAACCGCGCCGTCGCCGACCGCTTCGAGCCCGGCTCCACCCTCAAGATCTTCTCCGTCGGCGCGGCCCTCGACGCGGGCGTCGTGCGCCCCGGCCAGGAGATCGACTGCCACGGCGGCACCTTCACCATCAACGACCTCACCATCCACGACTCGCACCCCGAGACCATGCTCACGCCGATGCTGATCCTCGCGCGGTCGAGCAACATCGGCGCGGCCCAGCTCGGCCTCGCGCTCGGCCCCGAGGGGCTCGAGCGCGCGTACCGACGCTTCGGCTTCGGCGAGCGGACGGGCGTGCCCCTCCCCGGCGAGGCCCGCGCCCGCTTCGGCGAGCGCCGCTGGTACGACGTCGAGGTCGCCACCGTGGCCTTCGGGCAGGGCATCGGGGTGACGGCGATCCAGCTCGCGCAGGGCCTCGGCGCGGTGGCCAACGGCGGCCGCCTCGTCCGCTCGATGATGGTGTCCCGCGTCACCGACGCGACCGGCGCGCTCACCCAGGACAACGCGCCCGACCCGGGCCGCCCCGCGATGCGCCCCGAGGTCGCGCGGCTCCTCTCCGAGTACCTCACCTCCGTCACCGAGGACCAGGGCACGGGCACCGAGGCCGCCATCCCCGGCGTCCGCGTCGCCGGCAAGACGGGCACCGCGCAGAAGGCCCGCGAGCACGCCCACGGCTACGACGACCAGCGCTGGGTGAGCTCCTTCATCGGCTTCGCGCCCGCCGAGCGCGCGCGCCTCGTGGTGACGGTGGTCATCGACGAGCCGCAGATCTCCCACGCCGGCGGCACGGTCGCCGCGCCCGTCTTCCGCCGCGTGATGGAGCAGTCGCTCCGCTACCTCGGCGCGCTCCCCGCGGCCCAGCGCCCGCTCGACTTCCCGCGCGCGGCCCCTGCCCCCGCGGCCCCCACCGCCGCCGCGCGCCGCGCCGCCCGCGAGGCCGCGCGCAACCACCCGACCGCGTGCACCGTGCCCGACGTGACGGGCCGCTCGATGCGAGGGGCGCTCCAGGCGATCCACGACGCGCAGCTCGACGGCGAGCTCTCGGGCTCGGGCACGGTGGTGCGCCAGGAGCCCGCCGCGGGGACGGCGTGCGAGGGCGTCCACTTCGTCCGCGCGTGGGCCGAGCCCGGCGGCGGGTACGTGCCGGTCGCGACGCAAGCGCCCGCGGCCACCGAGGTTCAGCCGTGACGGGAGGAGGCCCAGTGGTCCCGAACGTGTGCGGCGCGACGCTGGCGGAGATCGCGCGTGAGATCCCCGGCGCGTCGGTGCTCGGCGACCCCGCGACGCGCGTGCGGGACGTCCGCCACGACTCGCGCGAGGTGACCCCCGGTGATCTCTTCGCCGCCCGCCCCGGCGCGAAGACCGACGGCGCCCGCTTCGCCCGCGACGCCGTGGCCCGCGGCGCGGCGGCGGTGCTCACCCCGAAGGCGCTCGACGTCGACGTCCCGCAGCTCGTGGCCCCCGAGGTCGAGCGCGCCCTCGCCCTCGCGGCGAGCGCGGTGTGGTCGCACCCCACGTGGCACCTCGACGTCGTCGGCATCACCGGGACCAACGGCAAGACCACCACCGCATGGCTGGTCGAGCACGCGCTCCAAAAGCTCGGCGCGCGCCCGGGGCTCCTCGGCACGGTGGCGCAGCGCTTCGGCGCGCTCTCGTGGCCCGCGGTGCACACGACGCCCGAGGCCGACGACCTCGCCCGGCGCTTCGCCGCGATGCGCGACGCGGGCGCGACCCACGCGGTGATGGAGGTGAGCTCGCACGCGATCGCGCTCGAGCGCGTCGGGGCGGTCCGCTTCCGCGTGGCCGCGCTCACCAACGTCACGCAGGACCACCTCGACTTCCACGGCACGATGGAGAACTACGTCGCCGCCAAGCGACGTCTCTTCGAGGGCCTCGGGCCCGCGGCGTCGGTGCTCAACGTCGACGACGCCACGGGCGCCGACCTCGCCCGCACGGTGCCCAACGCGATCACCTACAGCCGCGCGGGCGCGGAGGCGACGCTCCGCGTGCTGGAGGGCGGCGCGCGCCGCGGCGGCATCGACGCCCGCGTCGCGACCCCCGAGGGTGAGGTCCGCCTCCGCTCGCCGCTGGCGGGCGCGCACAACGTCGAGAACCTCCTCTGCGCGTTGGGGATCCTCGGCGCGATGGAGCACCCCTACGCGCGCGCGGCGGAGGCGCTGGCCGACGCAACGGGCGCGCCGGGCCGCCTGGAGCGCGTGCTCCCGTCGGCGGGGGAGGCGCCCTTCGAGGTGCTGGTGGACTACGCGCACACGCCCGACGCGCTCGAGCGGGTGCTCGCGACGGTGCGGGCGACGACGCCGGGGCGGGTGTTCTGCGTGTTCGGTTGCGGTGGCGACCGCGACCCGGGGAAGCGCCCGCTGATGGGCGCGGCGGTGGCGCGCGCGGCGGACTTCGCGATCGTGACCAACGACAACCCGCGCACGGAGGACCCGGCGCGCATCGCCGACGCCGCGGTGGCGGGCGTGCGGGGCGTGCGGCCCGACGGCTACGCGGTGCTGCTCGACCGGCGCGAGGCGATCGCCGCGGCGGTGGGGATGGCGCGCGCGGGCGACACGGTGCTCATCGCGGGCAAGGGGCACGAGCCCTACCAGGAGGCCCACGGCGTGCGGTCGCCCTTCGACGATCGCGACGAAGCCCGCGCCGCCCTCGACGCGCGGGGGTAGAGGGTCGCTCAGCCGACCGCGTAGTCGGTGTGCACCCTGGCGTAGGGCGGGTGGAACGCCAGCACGATCGCGTCGCGGGGGACGCCCGCGCGAACGAGCTCGTCGGCGACGGGGCGGTTGGTGCCGTCGTGCTGGATCCAGATCTTGCCACCGATGATGTCGAGGTGGAGCACGGAGCCGTGGACGCGGCGCGGCCCGTCCCAGCCGACGTGCATGAGCTCGTAGCGGTCGCGCTCGGCGTCGAAGAGCACCTCGACGTCGATGTCCCCGTTCGCCGGGCGGGTGCGGGCGTAGTCCTCGATCACCCCGCGGACGAGGGCGCGGTAGCGGGTGACGGCGTCCATTGCGTGATCCTCTCCTCCTGCTCGTCGAACACGACGAGCGCGATCTGCTCGGCCTCCACGATGAGCCGCCCGAGGCGCTCGCTCAGGATGCCGTCGAACACGCGCTGCGGCACCGCGAGGTAGAGCGCGCGGTTCGGCTGGAGCGTTCGAAGCACCGCGCGGTAGAGCGTGCTGGCCGAGCGCTCGCTCCAGGTCGGCCAGCACGGAGGTGCTCAGGAACGACTTGATCTCGACGGCGATCTGACACCCGTGACGCGCGGCCCCGACGGTCACGTCCTCGGCGCCGAGGTCGACGTAGAGATCACGTCCGCCGTACGAGAGCGACAGCGGGTCGTGGGTGATCACCCAGCCGTCGGCGACGAGGGCTCTCACGACGACGTGATGGTAGACATCGCGGGCGGGCATCTCCGGCGGCGGGCAGCATACCGCAGCGCGGGCCCCGGTTGCACGGCCTCACCGGGCTCGGGGATGCGCCGTCAGGGCGTCGGCGTCACCGTCCCCCGCGTCGCGCCCGTCGCGAACGAGAGCAGGGCCTCGGGCACCGGGTTGGCGGGGTTGTCGTCGGCCGCCGTCAGCGGGTCGATGTGCGTCATCCCCGTCGCCGCCAGCGCGCGAAAGCCCGCCGGCATCGCGCGCGTAGCCCCGGCCCCCGGAAGGTCGCTCCCTACCGCCGCCGCGACGCGGTCGCGCACGCGGTCGTAGGCGCTCGCCCGCGCGGTGAAGGCCGCGGCCACGCCGAGCACCGGCACGTCGACCTCGCGGCCGTGCGTCGCGCGGATGCCCTCGCGCACCTGCCACGCGTCGGTGGCGAGGTTGAGGTCGCCGAGCGCCGCGACGTCGAGCCCGAGGCGCGTGGGGAAGTACCACTCGGAGAAGTTCGACGGCGTCGCCGTCCACGCCGCGACCGCGTTGGCGATCGGCGTGAACTCCCGCGGCGTCACCGCGGGCGCGTCCGTCCAGCGGTACGTCTCCGTCGCGCTCGACGGCGCCGAGAGCATCTCCATCGGGTCGAAGGGGTTGGGCCCGCGCATCACGGGGCCCACGGGCGCGCCCACCGACATGCGCGCGAAGGCCAGCGGGCAGGCCGACTCGTCGAAGGCGAAGCCCATCGCCGCCGCGTTGGTGAGCGGCGGAACCCGCGGCACCGAGAGCAGGATGCGGAAGAGCATGTCGCGGTCGTTGTCGGCCACCACCGCGTCGGGCGCGAGAGCCGCGCGGCGCGCGACGATCTCCGACACCGCCAGCGCCTTCACCCCGATGAACGGCAGCGCCACGAACCACGGCCCCGTCCGCCGGAGCGCGTCGACGCCGACGTTGCCGAGCCCCACCGGGCCGCCGCCGCCGCCCATCCGCCACTGCGCCTCGGTGACGCTGGTGCCGCCCGCGACGCCGTCGATCATCGCGAGCCCCGCGATCGAGCGGTAGCCCGGCGTCCCGTCGAAGTCCCACGCGGCGTAGGCCTCGACGATGCTGCCGCCGAGCGAGTGGCCCACCAGCACCGCGTGCTGCCGCGAGTCGGGGATGCGGGCCACGACGGCGCGGAGGTCGTTGACGAGCGTCGCGAGGCCCCACTCGGCCATGTACGAGAGGGCGGGGTCGGAGGCCCCGCGGAAGCCCTCGAAGCGCTGCCCGCCGACCGAGACGTCCTGCCGGAGGTAGTAGCCCGCGGCCACGTCGGGGTCGCGCGCCGCGGCGGCCGCGTGCATGCCGCGGAGGTCTTCGAGGAGATTGCTGCGGCGGTCGAGCGCCCACACCTCGACGGGGCTGTTGGCCGCGACGCTGCGCCGCACGAGCGAGCGGGCCAGCGGGTCGAAGGAGCCGCCGCCCCCGAGGAAGCCCGGCACCATCACCAGCACGGCCCGCGCGGGCGTCGGCGTCGCGGTGTCAGCGCGGTAGCGGAGCACCTGCACGCGGTCGAACTCCGCGGGCGTCGCGGCCTGCGTGGTGGGGTTGCGCACGGCCGCGGGCGTCGGCACGAGGAGGACGTCGCGGCGCACGCCAGGCTCGGCGACCACGGTGGTCGGCGGCGGGGCCGCGGGCAGGTTGCGCACAGGGGGCTTCGCGGCGTCGGGCGCGGGCGCGGTGTCGGGCGCGACGTCGGGGGCCGCGTCGGGGGCGACGTCCGTGGTGGCGTCGGGCGCGGGCGACGGGGCGGCGTCGGAGCACGCGGCGAGCGCGAGCGGCAGGGCGAGGAGGCGGAGCGGGCGCATCAGGCGTGGGATGCTCGCACGGGGCGGGCGGCGTCGTCGAAGGGATGCGAAGGCTGGGACGGGGTAGGCGGTTGCCCTTCTCGGGCGCGCCGTGCGAGGTTGCGCGCTCGATGACGGAGACGCGGCGCACGGCGTGGCACTACTTCCTCGACGTCCTGTTGCGGGAGAAGGGCTCCCGCGCGTTCGAGTACCTCGCCGAGGAGCCGCTCACGCGCGGCGTCCAGCACCTCGACTGGCTGGTGCTCCGGCGCCGCGACGGCGCGCCCTTCTCCCCCGGCAGCACGCTCGTGCGCCTCTGGGCGATGCTCTCGGACGTCGCGATCCTCGAGTACAAGAGCGCGAAGGAGGGGTACCGCCACCGCGGCCTCGACCGGCTCCTCGGCTACGGCCACCAGTACCTCTACGCCAACGCCGAGCGCGTGCCCGAGCGCAACGACCTCACCCTCGTGCTGATGGTCGCCCAGCGCAACGACGCCCTCGACGCCGACCTCCGCGAGCTCTGCCTCCGCGAGGAGCCCGTCGCGCCAGGCTACGCCCGCCTGCACGGCGCCGCCTTCGCCCTCCTCCTCCTCGACCTCACCGAGGTCGCACGGCGCGAGCCCGACGACTTCATCGTCGCCTTCGCCACCGGCGTCGAGCCCTCCGCGGAGGCCAGCGCGTGGTGGTATGCTCACCGTGGACTCAAGGACAAGGCCATGGACCCCACACAGCTCGAAGGTTTCAAGGACCTCGAACGACGCTTCCTCCAGAGCATCCCCGTCGAGGAGAGGCTCGCCGGCATTCCCCCCGAACAGCTCCTCGCGAAGGTCTCCCCCGAGCAGCGCCTCGCCGGGCTCCCCCCCGAGCAACGGCTCGCAGGACTTCCCCCCGAGCAACGCCTCGCCGGGCTCGCCCCCGAGGAGGCCATCCTCGCGCTGCCTGATGCCGTGCTCGCGAAGCTCCCCGACGCCTTCCTCGCGACGCTCCCGGAGGACGTCCAGGCCGCCGTCCGCGCCCGCCTCCACCGCTGACCCTTCGCCCGCCGTCGCGGTGGCGCCCGCCGTGGGCCCGCTGTACCCTCCGCCGCCCCGATGGACCCCTCGATCGAAGCCCTCCTCCGCTGCCCGCGCTGCCGCGGTGAGCTCACCCGCGAGGCCGACGCGCCCGCGCCCTCGTACGCCTGCCCGCGCTGCGCCGTCCGCTACACCGCGCGCGACGGCGTCGTCGACTTCACCCCCGACGCGGCCGCGCCCATCGCCCCCGCCACCGCGCCATGAGCGACGCGCCCGCCCCCGCGCCCGCGCCCGTTTCTGCGCCCGCGCCCGGGGCGCCGCACCCCACCATCCGCGCGGTGATGCGCGAGCGGCACGCCCTCGGCCTCGCCGTGCTCTCGGGCCTCTTCATGTGGCTCGGCTTCGCGGGCAAGGACATCCTCCCCTGCGCCTTCGTCTCGCTCGCGCCGGTGCTCGTCGCGCTGCGCGGTCGCGTCGGGTGGCGCGCCTTCCGCCTCGGGTGGCTCGCGGGCTTCGTCGGCACCGCCGGCGGCTTCTCGTGGATCGTCGGGATGCTCCAGACCTTCTCGGGCTTCCCCGTCCCGCTCTGCGTGCTGTTCGCGGCGCTCCTGTGGCTCTCGACGGGCTTCCCCTTCGGCGTGATGGCCTGGCTCGTCTCGAAGGCCGACGCGAAGGACGTCCCGCGCCTCGTCAGCGTCCCGCTTGCGCTCGCCGCGGTCGAGATGACCATCCCCGCCCTCTTCCCCTGGTACCTCGCGGCCTCGCTCCACACCGCGCCGGTGCTCATCCAGACGGCCGACATCGGCGGGCCGCTGCTCCTCGGCGCGATGCTCGGGCTCTCCCACGCCGCGCTCTCGGAGGTCGCCGTGCGCGTCGGGCCGTGGCCCGTGCGACTGCGCCCGCTCGCGTGGCCGCTCGCCTTCTGGCTGCTCTCCATCCCCTACGGCCACTGGCGCATCGGGCAGGTCGACGAGGAGGCCCGCGCCGCCCGCGCGCTGCGCGTCGGGGTCGTCCAGCAGAACCTCGGGCTGATGCAGAAGCGCACCGACCCGTACCTCGCGCTCGACCGCCACCTCGAGGCGTCGCGCGAGCTCGAGCGCCGCGGCGTCGACCTGCTCGTGTGGTCCGAGAGCGCCATCTCCTTCCGCATCCCGGAGGAGGTGCGCAACATCCACGACTACATCCCGCCGTGGGACCTCCACACCCCCGTGCTCTTCGGCGCCCTCTCGGTGCGCGGCGACGAGCGCAACCCCCGGCTCTACAACACGGCCTTCATGACCGACGCGTCGGGCGCCATCCGGGGCACGTACGACAAGGTGTACCTGCTGGCCTTCGGCGAGTACATCCCGCTCGGCGAGACCTTCCCGCAGCTCTACGAGGTGTCGCGCAACAGCGGGCACTTCACCCGCGGCTCGCGCACCGTCGCGCTCCCCGTGCCCGGCGGCACCGTCGCGCCGCTCATCTGCTACGAGGACATCCTCCCGCGCTTCGTGCGCGACTTCCAGCGCGAGGCCAACGCCGACCTGCTCGCGGTGATCCTCAACGACGCCTGGTTCGGCGACACCGCCGAGCCCTGGATCCACAACGCGCTGTCGAAGTTCCGCGCGATCGAGCAGCGGCGCGACCTCGTGCGCTCGGCCAACTCGGGGGTCTCGTCCATCATCGACGCCGCCGGCCGCGTCGTCGCCCAGAGCGGCACCTTCCGCCGCGAGAACGTCGTCGGCACCGTCCACCTCCGCCGGCGCGACACGCCGTACCGCACCCTCGGCGACTTCGTCGGCTGGGCCGGCGTCCTGGCGTGCGCGTGGTTCGTGCTCCCGCGTCGCCGCGCCCCCGCGCCGACGGCCTGAGCGCGCCTCTGGTATTTCGCGACGCGCTGCGGTACGGTCCGCGTTGCCACTCGGGCGCGCCGGGCGAGGGACGCCCCCGAGGGTAGAGAGGTCCTCTGATGTCATCCACCGACGACGCCCGCCCACGCTCCTCGCGGCCCGCGGACCAGACCGGCCCGCACCGCGCGCAGCCCGGCGGCATCCTCGACCTCCGCGTGGTGGGCGCCATCGTCGACGCCGCGCACGACGGGATGGGCGTGCTCCGCGGCGGCGCCTGGGTCCACGTCAACGCGCCCCTCGCCGCGATGCTCGGGGCGCCCTCCGCCGCCGACCTCGTCGGCATCGACCTCCTCCCGATGCTCTACGCGCAGGACGTGGTCGTGGCCTCGCGGCGCATGCGCGACTCGCTCCAGGGCGGTGCCTCGCCGGGCGCCCTGCGCTTCGTTCGACGCGACGGCGAGCTGGTCGAGCTCGACACCACGTTCACCTCCCTCGACGCCGCCAGCGGGGCCTTCCTCCTCGTCGCGCGCGACCTCACCGACCGGCGGCGGCTCGTCCACGAGTTCGTCGCGACGGAGCGGAGCGCCGCGCTCGGGTCGCTCGCGGCGAGCGTCGCCCACGGGATCAACACCCCGCTCGCGCAGGTGTTCGGCAACGCCTCGATGATGAAGTCCCTCGCGCGCGAACTCGTCGAGCGGCTCGAGGCCCGGTGGGAGCGCGGCGACCTCGCGGCCGTCCGCGGCGACCTGCGCGGCATGGTCGACTGCGCGCAGCACCTCCACGAGGGCATCACCGCGGTCGCCGGCATCACCCGCGCGATGGGCCTCTTCAGCCTCCGCGGCGAGGAGGTGGGCGGGCGCCGCGTCGAGCTCGGGCAGATCCTCGACGCCGTCGTCGACCTCACCGAGAACGTCATCCGCCACCGCGCCCGCTTCGTCTGCGAGATCGGCGCGACGCCCGCGGTCACCGGCAACGAGGCGCGCATCGGGCACCTGCTGCTCTCGGCCCTGCTCGCCAGCGCCGAGGCCATCCCCGAGGGCGACACCGACCGCCACGAGGTCCGCCTCCGCGCCACGTCCTCCCACGCCGGCGCCTTCATCGAGATCACTGACACCGGCGAGCGCCGCGGCCTCCGCGCCGAGCACCTCACCGACCCGATGACCGCCCTCGAGCGCGGCGCCACGCCCGCCGAGCTCTCGCTCTCCATCTGCCGCTCGCTCGCCGCCGACATGGGCGGCACCATGGAGGTCACCCCCCTCGCCCGCGGCACGCGCGTGACGCTCGAGCTCCCGGCCGCGCCGAAGCCCGTCACCGTGCCGCCGCCCGCCTACGACGTGGGCGCGGACGAGCCCGGCGCCGAGGGCCGCGGCCGCGTCCTGGTGGTCGACGACGACCGCTCCTTCCTCGACATGACGTGCCGCATCCTCCGCCACGACCACGAGGTGGTCGGCACCCACGACCCCGGCGAGGCCCTCGGCCGCATCGAGCGCGGCGAGCGCTTCGACGTGATCCTCTGCGACATGATGATGCCCACGATGTCGGGCGTCGACCTGCACGCCGCCATCGCCCGCTTCGCGCCCCACGTGGCGAAGCGCATGGTGTTCCTGACGGCGGGGGCCTTCACGGAGAAGACGCGGGCCTTCCTGGCCTCGGGCGAGGTCGAGTGGCTCGACAAGCTTTGCGAGCCCGACCACCTCCGCGACGTCGTCCGCCAGCACGTCCACGAAGAGCGGGCGTAGCCGTTGCCCGCGCGCCCCGGTGTGGGGTAATCCCACCCGCGCGATGCCTGACCCCGCCGACCGCCCCGCGCCCGGCCTCCGGCGCCTCGACGCGCTCCCCACGGAGGAGGCCGAGGCCGCCCTCCGCGCCTGCTGCCACTGCGCCCGCTGGGCCCGCGCGATGGCCGCCGCGCGCCCCTTCGGCACGCCCGCCGCGCTCTTCGAAGCCGCCGAACGCCTGTGGGCCGACGCCTCCGACGACGACGTGCGCGAGGCCTTCCGCGGTCACCCCCGCATCGGCGAGTCGAAGGCCGCCGCGGGCCAGAGCGACGCCGAGAAGCGCTGGTCGTCGCAGGAGCAGCGCGGGGCCTCCTCCGCGAGCGACGAGGCCCGCCGCGCGCTCGCCGAGGTCAACCGCGCCTACGAGGCCCGCTTCGGCCACATCTACCTCGTCTGCGCGACGGGGAAGAGCGCGGATGAGCTCCTCGCCATCGCGCAGGCGCGCCTCGGCAACGACCCGGCGACCGAGCTCCGCGTCGCCGCATCCGAGCAGATGAAGATCACCCGGCTCCGCCTCGAGAAGCTCCTCGACCTCTGAAGGAGGGTATTTCTTATGGTCAGCCCGATCACCACCCACGTCCTCGACACGTCGCGCGGCCGCCCCGCCTCGGGCGTCCCGGTGACCCTCGACGTCCGCGCGCCCGACGGCACCTGGAAGCGCCTCGGCGCCGGCAGCACCGACGGCGACGGCCGCCTCCGCTCGCTCGTCCCCGAGGGCGCCGCGCTCGAGCGCGCCGTCTACCGCATCACCTTCGACACCGCCCACTACTTCCGGGCGGCGGGCGTCGAGGCCTTCTACCCCGAGGCGTCGATCGTCTTCGAGGTGCGCGCCGCGGGCGAGCACTACCACGTCCCGCTGCTGCTCAACCCCTTCGGCTACTCCACCTACCGCGGGAGTTGATCGCGCCCCGCAAGGTCGCCGTCGTCGGCGCGGGCGTCGCCGGCCTCGCCGCCACCCTCGCGCTGCGCGCCCGCGGCGTCGCGTGCGAGGTCTTCGAAGCGTCCCCCCGCGCCGGCGGCCTGCTCGCCCCCGTCCCCTTCCGCGGCGTCGCCTGCGACCGCGGCTCGCACCGCATCCTCGACGACGCCTGGCGCGCCCTCCCGCCCGAGGCGCGCGACCTCGCCTGGCACCGCGTCCCGCGCCGCGGCGTGCTGGTGCTCGGCGACCGCCACGCGCGCTACCCCCTCGCCCTGCCCGACCTCGCCCGCGCCGTGGGCCTCCGCGCCGCCGCGGGCATGGCGCGCGACCTCCTCGCCCGCCGCCTCCGCGCACCGCACACCGACACGTCCGACGACGAGGGCTTCGAGGCGTACGTCGTCGCCCGCGCGGGCCGCGCTGCGTACGAGCGCTTCTACCGCCCCTACGCGGAGAAGGTGTGGGGCCTCGCGCCGTCGGATCTCTCGCGCTCGGTCGCGCGCCAGCGGCTCTCGTCGTCGTCGCCCGCCCGCGCCCTCCTCGGCGGCGGCGCGGCGCACTTCTGGTATCCACGCGGGGGAATGAGCGCGCTGGTCGGCGCGCTCCTCGCGGCGTGCGTTCGGGCCGGCGCCGTCGTTCGCTTCGACGCGCCCGTATGCGACCGCAGCTCGCTCGACGCCGACGCGGTGATCGACACGTCGCCGCTCGGCGAGCTCGCGGGGGAGCCCTCGCTCACGCACCGGGGGCTGTACCTCGTCCACCTCGCGTTCGCGCCGGGGAGCCTGGGCGACGCCGACACGTGGTACGTGCCCGACGCGCGGTTCTGGTTCGGCCGGGCGTCTCGGCCCGAGCGCTTCTCCGCGGCGCTCCGTTCGGGCGGGGAGGAGGTGCTGGCGGTGGAGATCCCCGAGGGGCGATGGGGCGAGTCGGCAGACTTCGTCGCGCGCCTGGATTCGCTCACCGCGCAGCTCGTCGACGCGGGCGTAGTTCGGCGCGACCGTACCCCGTTGGACGCGCGGCAGACCTTCGTCCGCGGCGTGTACCCGATGTACCGGCGCGGCTGGCGCGGGCGGTGGGACGTCGCGATGGCGCGCGTCGCCGCGACGGGGCGCGTTCTTCCGGCGGGCCGGCAGGGGCTCTTCCTCCACTGCAACCTCGACCACGCGATGGCGACGGCGCGCGACGCCGCGGCGCACCTCAGCGACGGCGGGGACGTAGCGCAGTGGGCGGCGGGATGCGCGCGCTACCTCGACCTGCGCGTGCGCGATTGAACGCTTCGCTCAGGGGTGGCGCTTGCCCGCCATGCTGAGGTGGGTCGGCAGGGGCATCGGCTTGCCGGGGAGGAGGCCGTTCCAGTAGAGCCAGCGGAGGCCGACCTTGCCGCGGTGGTTGATGCGGCTCTCCTCGAGCAGCGCGAAGGGGCCGACGCCCGGCAGGGGGTAGTGACCCGGCAGCGGCTCGGTGTCGTAGTTGAAATCGATGAGGAGCGCCTTGCCGTCGCCCGTCTCGACGAAGCAGTTGGCGTGGCCGTCGAAGGAGTCGAGGAGGGGCTTCCCGGCGACGGCGCGCTCGAGGTTGTGCACCAGCGTCTCGGCTTCGAAGTGGGCGACGGAGCCGGCCTTCGACGCGGGCACGTCCGTGGCGTCACCGATGACGAACACCCGCTCCAGCCCCTTCGCCGCCAGCGAACGCGCGTCCGTCGGAATGAACCCGAGCTCGTTGCCGAGCCCCGCCCTCGTCACGAACTCCGCCCCGCCGTGCGCCGGCACCGCCACCAGCAGGTCGAAATCGATCGAGCGGCCGTCGCGCGACGTGAGCCTCCCCGCGGCGCCGTCGACCGCCGCGCAGGCGAACCCGCGCTCGACGCGGACGCCCTTCTCGTCGAGCAGCTCCGTGAGGCGCTTCGAAGCGATCGGGTGGGGGAAGGGCGCGTCGGCCGGCGTCGCGAGCACGATGTCCACGCCCGACCGAACGCCGCGGTCTTTGAAGAAGGCGTCGGCCAGGAAGGCGAACTCCAGCGGCGCGAGCGGGCCCTTGATCGGCGCCGCGACGACGTCGATCACGATGCGGCCGCCGCTGAAGTTGCCAAGGCCCTCGCGCAGCTTCACGGCCCCGTCGAGCGTGTAGAAGTCGAAGACCTTCTCCTGCCACCCCTCCCCCAGCATCCCCTCAGTGAGCTCGGGCCGAAGGCGGCTCCCGGTCGCGACGACCAGCAGGTCGTACGGGAGCGAACTATCGTCGTCGAGCGTCACCGTGCGGGCGGTGGGGTCGACCGACCACACGGCGTTCTGCCGCCAGTCGACGCGCTCGTCGAGCGTCTGGCCGCGCGGCCGAACGAGCTCGCCCTCCTCGCGGTCGCCGAAGGGGAGGAAGAGCAGCCCCGGCTGGTAGAGGTGCGTCACCTCCGGGTCGACCACCGTCACCCGCCACTGCCGGCCGTCGAGCGAGCGCGCCATCCGGTTGGCCACCATCGTCCCGGCCGTGCCGGCGCCGAGGATCACCAGGTGTTTCATGCCCCCGGTGCCCCTGCAAGCGCGTGCCAGCGCGCCGCGGCGCCCGCCCGCGCCCCGCGCGCGCGCCTCACGGAACCTCGTGCACCCGCGCGCAGGCGCTGCGTCGGGTACTAACCGAGCCAGGCCTTCGGGGGCGTGACCCCTTCGGCGCCGTCGACCTTCACCTCGCACTCGAAGACGTCCTCCATGAGGTCGGCCTTGCGCAGGGCCGTCCAGCGCTCGAGGGAGAGGTCGAGGTCGGGGCCCGCGTGGGGGTTGGCGACGGCGCGGAGCGCGATGCGGCCGGGCGTGACGCGCGCGGCCACCTCGAGCACCTTGGCGTGGTGCTCGCGGTCGAACGAGTCGGCCACGCGCAGGAGCGCGGCGAGCTTGCGCACGGTGGCCCGGTCCTTCCGGTCGAGCTTGCGGAAGTTGGGGTGCGAGAGGTCGGGCATCGCCTTGCGGTGGTAGCGCGCGACGTTGGCCACCACCTCCTTGTGCGCCGGCGAGAGGCCCATGAGGTCGGTCTGCGAGATGAGGTAGTGCGAGTGCTTGTGGTGCGACTCGAAGCCGACGAAGTCCCCGATGTCGTGCAGCAGCGCCGCGAGGTGGAGCAGCGAGCGCTCCTCGGCGCCGAGGCGGTGGAGGTCGGCGAGCTGGTCGAAGAGCGAGACGGCGATGCCCGCGACGTGGCGCGCGTGACCCTCGTCGAAGCGGTACTTCCGCCCGAGCTCGAGCGCCTCGGCCTCCACCTCGGCCGCCTCGCCGCGCTCGTCCCACACGCGGAAGGCGCGGTCGACCAGCTCGGCGAGGATCCCGTCCTTCAGCCCGACGCCCGGCGTCGTGATCGCGGCCGCGCCCACCCGCTCGGCCACCGCGGAGAGCACGAACATCGCGGGCACGATCACGTCGGCCCGGTCGCCGCGCAGCCCCCAGCGCTCGCGGCGCTGCGCGGGCGCGACGGCGGCCATCTCGTCGCGCACGACGGCCATCCGCGCGACGTCGATGCCGAGGCCGTCGTCGGTGGCGGCGGGGGCGACGTTGGCGATCGCGTCGCAGTTGCCGCCGGTGGCGACCACCACGTCCGGCCGCGGCCCCGAGAGCAGCCCCACCTCGCCGAGGAGCCGCTCGATGTACTCGGTGAGCAGCGCGCGGCGCTCGGCGTTGACGGGCTCCTCGCTGTGGAGGAAGGCCTCGTGGAGGCGCACCGTGCCGAGCGGCAGCGACACCGAGCTGCGCGGCGCGCCCCCGGCAATGACGGTGAACTCCACGCTCCCGCCGCCGATGTCGATCAAGAGCGCGCGCCGCGCCCCGACCTTCACCGCGCGCATCACCGCGACGAGGACGAGCCGCGCCTCCTCGACCCCTTCGATTACCTCGAGCTTCACGCCGGCCTCGCGGGAGGCGCGCTCGACGAGGAGCTCGGCGTTCTGCGCCTCGCGGACGGCGCTGGTGGCGACGGCGCGGTAGGCGTCGACGTTGGCCGACTTCATCTCGTCGCGGAAGCGCTTGAGCGCGTCGGCCGCCTCCAGAATCGCCGACTGCGTGAGGCGCCCGGTGAGGAAGACGTCGTGCCCCAGGCGGATCGGCGCGCGCTCGGAGGCCACCTCGCGCACGTCACCGGGGCCGGTCGCCTCCACCACCCGGAGGCGCATCGCGTTGGAGCCTACGTCGATCGCGGCGAAGCGGGGCATCGGCCGACGACTACGCCAAACTCCCCGCCGACACCAGATCCCCGCGCGGGCGAAAAAAGGGAGGCGGCCCGGCTGCACCGCCGATCACGCTACCGTTGCTTCGTCTCCGACCTGGCGGGGTTCACGAGCCAACAGTCAGCCGGGCCACATGCCGCGAGGAAGAAACCTCCCTCTTGCGGAACGACCGGTGACTACCACCGCCCGCGCCCCTCACGCAAGGGCGATCTTCACCGCGTGCGCGCTCGTCGTGGACGTTGCGGGGCGCCGCGGTCACACTGCGCGCCGCCATGGACATCCCCGGCTACACCGGCAACCTCGCGTGGCTCGCCCCGCGGACGATCTACCTGACGCGGCACGGGTCGCACGCTTACGGGCTCGCCACGCCGACGAGCGACCTCGACGTGAAGGGCGTCGCGGTGCCGCCGCGCGCGTACCTCCTGGGCTTCCTCAAGCGCTTCGAGCAGGCCGAGTGCAAGGAGCCCGACACGGTGGTGTTCGAGCTTCGCAAGTTTGTCCAGCTCGCGGCCGACGCGAACCCCAACGTGCTGGAGATGCTCTTCACCGACCCGGCGGACCACCTCGGCGTCACCCCGCTCGGCGAGCGTCTCCTCGCGGCGCGCGAGCTCTTCGTTTCGAAGAAGGCCCGCCACACCTTCTCGGGCTACGCGATGGCGCAGCTCCGCCGCCTGGAGCAGCACCACCGCTGGCTGGTCTCCGCGCCGCCCGCGGAGCCGCGCCGCGAGGACTTCGGGCTCGAGGCCCTCACCGAGGCCGAGCAGGTCCGCTTCGACGCCGTCCACGCGGAGATCGACCGCCTCGTGCGGGCCTGGGACGTCGACCTCTCGCCCCTGCCCCGCGACGCCCAGGACGACCTGCGCGACAGGATCACCGGCGCCCTCGCCGAGCGCGTCTCCGCGGACGCCGAGGCGTGGCGCGCCGCCGCGCGGCACGTCGGGCTCGCCGACGACCTCGTCACGCGCATGGGCAAGGAGCGCGAGTACCGGGCGCGCGCCCGCGACTGGGAGCAGTACGCCCACTGGAAGAAGACCCGCAACGACAAGCGGGCCGCGCTCGAGGCGAAGTTCGGCTACGACACGAAGTTCGGCGCCCATGTCGTGCGGCTGCTGCGGATGTGCCGCGAGATCCTCACCGAGGGGAAGGTGCTGGTGCGCCGCCCCGACCGCGAGGAGCTCCTGGCGGTGCGCAACGGCGCGTGGCCCTTCGAGCAGCTCAAGTCCTGGGCCGCCGCGGAGGACGCCGCGATGGAGGGCCTGCTGAAGGCCTCGAAGCTCCCGCACGCGCCCGACCGCAACCGCCTCGACGCGCTCTGCGTCGAGCTGGTGGAAGAAGCCCTGCGCACGCTGCCGGAGGCGTAGCCCGGCGCGCGTGACGTATCCTGTCCGGTGGGGCTTTGCCTTCGCGGCGCGCTTCGTGGCATGAGGGCGCTCCACCCCAAGGAGACCAGCACCCCATGAGCTTCGGAAAGAACCCCCACGTCGCGAAGGCCCAGGACGCCGAGATGAAGGCCCGCGCCGCGGACGACGACCACGCGCGCGCCTCCGCCTGGCGCGAGGCCGCCCGCCTCTGGGAGCGCGCCGCCGAGAAGGAGCGCTTCGACAAGAAGGCCGCGGAGTACCGCGCCAACGCCGACAAGGCCCGCGCCGAGGCCGACGGCGAGGCCGCGCCCGACGACGACGCGCCCGCCGCCGCGTCGACGAACGGGGCGAACGCGGCGAGCGCGAAGGCGCCTGCGGCGAACGACCGCCGCTCGCTCAACTGACGGGGGGATTCTCAGCCGCGCCGGATGCGCACGGTGTAGATGTACACCGGCGCGTTCGGGCGGTCGGCGGCGCCGCGCGGGACGCGCGCGATGCGGTTGACGAGGTCGGTCGGCGTGCAGCGCCCGAAGATCGAGAAGCTGTCGTCGAGGTCGGGCTTCGGCACCTCGGTGATGAAGAACTGCGCGCTCGCGGTGCCGGGGCCCTTGTTGGCCATGCACAGGAGGCCGGGCGCGTTGTGCGGGCGGACGTTCTCGTCGGGGAGGATGTAGCCCGTGTCGCCGACGCCCGAGCGGAGCTGGTCGCCGCCCTGGATCATGAACTCCGGGATCACCCGGTGGAAGATCGAGCCGTCGTAGAAGGGGCGCTTCGTCCAGGCGCCGGCGACCGGGTCCCAGAAATCGCGGAGGCCGCGGGCGAGCCCGACGAAGTTGGCGACGTTGACCGGCGCCTCGCGCTCGAGGAGCGTGCAGTCGAAGGTGCCCAGCGTGGTCTCGATGTCGGCGTGAAGGTCGCCAGTACCAGTGAGCCCCGCGGTGGCCTGCGCGAGGGTGAAGGTGCCGTGCAGCGGGTCGGGGCTCGTCGGCATCATCGTCCGCGCCTCGACGGGCGCGCCGTCGTTGGGCGCGGGCCGCGGCGGGGGCGGCGGTGGCGTCGGGGGCGCGCTCACGTCGGGGGCAGCGGGCGCGGCGTCAGCGGTCGCGACCGCGGCGTCTCCAGCGGCGCCGCCGTCCGCGCTCGCGGCCGCACCGGCGTCGGCGCCCGCGCGGGGGAAGGGCCCGAACTTCTCGTACAGCGCCCCGCCCAGGAACAGCGCCATCACCGCGGGGACCACCCAGTTGGGCGACAGCCACGAGGGCAGGGACGAGGGCGCGGGGGCCGCGGGCGGCGGCTCGGAGGGCTCCTCGGCCCGGGGGGTCGACGGCCGCGCGCGTGACGGGGACGACGCGCGGGCGGCGGGCTCGGGCTTCGGCCGGGCGGGCTTGGGCTGGGGCGGATCGACAGATTCGCGGTCGCGGAACCGCGCGTCACGGACCTCACGCTTCTTGCTCATCGAGCGGCTTCTTCCTTTCTGCCAATCGGGGTTGAGGGGGCTTCGGGGCCCGTTGGTACCGCAGGTCGCGGCGAACACGCCAGCGCGTGTTGACGGCGGGCGCGGGGTGCCTGTACCTTCCGCGCCCCCGAACGGATCCACCGGGTACCCCACGGAGAGTTGACATGGTTTCCCTGACGCAGAAGACGAGCCGTATTCGCCGCCGCAAGCAGACCACCAACGGCAAGGCCAACAAGCGCGAGCGCCGCTCCCTCGGCACGCCGGCCTTCCCGGTCCACGTCGACGCCGCCCCCGCGACGGCCGCGAAGTAGCCCACACCCAGCCGCCCCGCGGCGCCCCCAACGCGTGAACGAGCTCGAACGGCCCCTCGCCGAGGCGCTCCAGCACACCTTTCAGGACGGGCGGCTCCTCGCCGTCGCGCTCACCCACCGCTCGGCGGCCTTCGAGGCCGCGACGAAGAAGTCCAAGGCTCTCTCGCACAACGAGCGGCTGGAGTTTCTCGGCGACTCGGTGCTGGCGATGGTGGTGAGCGAGGAGCTCTTCCGCCGGTGCCCCGAGGCCAGCGAAGGCGAGCTCACGCGGATGCGGGCCGCCATCGTCAACGAGGCGCGCCTCGCGGAGACGGCCGCGCGCCTCGGCATCGGCGATGCGCTTCGCCTCGGCCGCGGGGAGGAGCGCACCGGCGGGCGCGCGAAGGCCTCGCTGCTCGCCGACACGCTCGAGGCGGTGTTCGCGGCGGTGTTCCTCGACGCGGGGATCGAGCGGGCGCGGGCGGTGATCCTCGCGCAGCTCGCCGACGTGATCGGCCGCGTGGCGCAAGGGACCGACGCCAACCGCGACGAGAAGACGCGGCTCCAGGAGACCGTCCAGGCCGCCCGCAACGTCACCCCCACCTACGAGGTCGTCGGCACCGAAGGGCCCGACCACGAGCGCGTCTGGCACGTCGAAGTGAGCGCCGGCGACGGGCTCCGCGCGCGCGGCCAGGGCCGCAGCAAGAAGGCCGCCGAGCAGGACGCCGCGGGCAACGCGCTGCGCCTCCTCGCCGGCCCCCACGCGTCCCCGAGCGCGCCGCCGGGCGCCCCTCCGAGCGCGACGCCCGACGCGACGCCCGAAGGAGCCGACGGTGGCTGACCCGACGCTCCGGCTGATGCGCCTGCCGCACGGCGAGGGGCTCCCGCTGCCCGCGTACGCGACGGAGGGCGCCGCCGGCCTCGACCTCTACGCGGCGGTGCCCGCGGAGCGCCCGCTGGAGCTCCCGCCGGGCGCGCGCGCCGCGGTGCCAACGGGGCTCGTCATCGCGATCCCGCCGGGGCACGAGGGGCAGGTGCGGGCGCGCTCGGGCCGCGCGCTGCGCGAGGGCCTCGCGGTGCTCAACGCGCCGGGCACCGTCGACGCCGACTACCGCGGCGAGGTGATGGCGCTCGTCGTCAACCTCGGCGACGCCCCCATCACCGTGCGCCGCGGCGAGCGCGTCGCGCAGCTCGTCGTGTGCCCGGTGGCGCGCGTCGACGTGCGCGCGGTGGAATCGCTCGAAGGCACCGCGCGCGGCGGCGGGGGCTTCGGCTCCACCGGCCGTTGAACGTCGGACGCGCGCGCGGCGCGGCGTGATACCGTCGCGGCGCGAGTCCGACGACGTGGCCGACGTGACCCAGTGCCCGGTGTGCAGCGCGCGGGTCCCCCCCGGGGCCGCGAACTGCCCTGTCTGCCGCATGAGCCTCGCCGGCGTCCGGGGCGCTCCCTCCGCGCCGCCCGCGCGCTCCGCGCCGCCCGCGCGCGTCGCCACCGCCGGCTTCCGCGCGCCGCCGCCCCGGTCGGGCCCCGCACCGGCGGGCCTCGGCCACCTGCCCCTCGGCCCGCTCGGTCAGCGGAGCTCCGGGCCGCCCACGATCGCCAGCGTGCCGCCGCGCGCCGCCCCCGCGCCCTCCCCCCGCCCGCGGCCCGCGGACGACGACGAAGACCTCGACACCGTCGACGACGCCACCCACCGCCGCTTGAGCTTCGAGCCCGGCGCCGTCGTCCACGACCGCTACGTGCTCCGCCGCCCGCTCGGCGACGGCGCGCTCGGCGCCTCGTGGCTCGCCCACGACCCGCGCGCGGACGCCGACGTGGTGCTCAAGGTCGTGGGCGACATGCTCGTCGTCAACGACCGCGAGCGCGCCGAGCTCGTGGGCAAGCTCGGGATGTTCGCGGGGCGCTCGCTGCCGGGCGTGGTGATGCCGCGCGAGGTGCTCGCGGTGCCGGGCAGCGTGGTGGTGGTGTACCCGCACGTCGAAGCCGCGTCGCTGCGCGCCGTCATCGACGCCCGCCACGGCCAGGGCGCGCGCTTCACGCCCGAGGAGTGCCTCCGCGTCGCGCAGGCGCTCGTCGCCTCCGTCCAGGCGATGCACTCGGCCTCGCCGCACGGCGCCCTCTGGCCGCAGAACGTCCTCGTCACCGCGCGCGGGTTGCTCCTGGTCGACGGCTTCCTCGCGACCTCCGTCGCGCCCGACCGCCTTGCCGCCCGCGTCGAGCACCACCCCGCGGTCACGCCCTTCTGCGCGCCGGAGATCACCGCCGGCCGCCGCCCCACCGCCAGCGCCGACCTCTACGGCGTCGGCGCCATCCTCGCGGAGCTCGCGGGCGGCGCGCCGCCGGGCAGCGGGCCCGAGCTCGCCGCCGTCTCCCACGACCTGCACCGCGCCGTCGCCACGCTGCTCGACCGCGAGCCCGCGCGCCGCCCCGCGGGCATCCGCATGGTGCTCGACGCGCTCACCGCCGCCGCGGGCTTCGCGCAGCGCCCGAGCGAGGCGCCGCTCCCGCTGCCCGAGGCGGTGCTCGCCGCCGAAGGCGCCGCGCCCGAGGCCCCGCAACCCGAACCCCCGCCGCCGCCCGAGCCCCCGCGCGCGAGCGAGGTCGTGATCTTCGCGACCCACGAGCCGCCCGCCCCGACGCCGCCCGCCGCCGAGCCCGCGGCCGAGCCCGCCGAGGGGCCGCCTGGTCGCCTGCGCGGCCCCACCGCGACGCTCCCGCTGGCCGGGGCGCGCACGGCGGCGCACAGCGTCCAGTCGGGGCCGCCGCCGTCGCTCGCGGTGAAGTCCGGGCCGCCGCAGCCCGTCGCGCCGCAGCCCGTCGCCCCGCAGCCGTTGCCCGCCGCGTCGAAGCCTCCGGCGGCGGCCGCGCCCGTCGCGTCGAAGCCTCCGGCGGCGCCGTCCGCCGCGCCGCCGCCCGCCGCGTCAAAGCCCTCCGAACCCGCCGCGCCGATCGTGGTCGCGAAGCCGACCGCGCCTCGCCCCGTGGCGCCGTCGGCGCGGCCGTTCCCGATCCCTTCGGCGCCCGCGGCGTTGACCAGCGACGCGCCCGCCGACCCGCGGACGGCCTTCAAGACGCTCCCCTCCAGCAACGAAGCGGCGCGCGCGCCGAAGCCCCTGACGCCGCGCGTGGCCCCGCCTTCCGCCGCCTCGTCGCTGCCGCCGCGCCCGGCGGCGTCCGCGCTCCCGCCGCGCCCCGCGACGTCGCCGCTGCCGCCCGCGCCCTCCGCGACGCCGCCCGCGCCCTCCGCGACGCCGCCCGCGCCCTCCGCGACGCCGCCCGCGCCCTCCGCGCTGCCCCCGCGGCCCGCCGCCCCCGCGAGCGCGCTGCCGCCCGCGCCGCGGCCCTCCCTCCCGCGCCCGCCCCCGCCCCCGCCGTCGCCATCGCCGCCGCGCGCCGCCACGCCGCCCCCGACGCCCGCCGCGTCGCGGCCCCCGCCGCCGGCGCCGCCCGCCCCGGCGCGCCTGCCGCCCCGCCCCGCGGCCCAGCCCGCGCCGCGCGACCGCGGCTTCGACGACGACGCGATCGACCCGAAGCTCCTGCGCGTCGCCCGGATGCTCGACGACGAGCGACGACGCGACCAGAGCGGCGAGGCCCCGCCACCGGGTGCGCCGCGCGGACGGCCACCGGGGCGATGAAGCGTTCCCGCGGGGGCGCCGGGCGACTATCCTCCGCGCGATGGTGTCGCTCGACGTGTCCCTCGGCTGCTCCCCCGCGCGCGTCCGCTCCGCGCAGATCACGAAGGACCTGAGCCACGCCGCCGCCAGCGGCCGGGCCTGGTGCGTGGTGGGCCCGGTGGCGCCGCCCCGCCTCTGGCACGCGGTCTCCGAGGCCGCGGGCGCGGCGTTCGGCGCGACGCTCGGCGACGCGCGGGCGGGCGAGGCCGACCTCCAGCGGGCCCTCGGCGCCGCCGCGCACGCCGTCTCGCGCGTGCAGAGCGTGCTGGTCGAGCCGCACCTCGCGGTCGACGCGCAGCTCGCGGCCTTCGTCCACACCGGCGACGCCGCGCTGGTCACCGTGTCGTCGGGGATGCGCGTGTACCGCGCGCGCGGCGCCGAGCCGTCGCGCCTGCTCGCCAACGCCCACCGCTCGCCGGGCCTCGCGCGCGGCGGCCTCGCGGTGGCCACCGAGCGCGTGCAGCGCGGCGACCTCTACGTCTTCGGCAGCCGCGACGCCTTCGGGATGCACTCGATCGGCTCGCTCGCGTCGCTGCTCGCGCGCCGCCCCGACGCGCCCGTCGCGGACGTCTGCGAGGCCGCGCTCGGGCCCTGCCGCGACGCGGGCATCGGCGCGGCGTTGGTGGTGCTGCGCGCGCGGTAGCATCGGGTATCCTCCCGCCCGTGGCCCGCGCGAAGAAGCCCCCGACCCCGCCGATCGTTCACCCCCCGTACGACCCCGCCGCGATGGAGCGCCTCGTCGCGGAGACGCGGGCCGTCATTGCCGACACGGAGGGCCTCACGGGCGTGTGGTGGCAGGGGCTGTCGTGCTGGGGCCGGTCGCTGATCCCCGGGTGGCCGGGCGACAACGCGTACAGCACCGCCGCGGTGGAGGCGCACGGCGACACGCTCTGCGTGGGTCTCCGGCAGGGCAACGCGTGGATCGTCGTGGAGATCGACCGCCCCGTCGGCTTCGACCCGCGCGCGGTGACGCTGGCCGACGCGTCGGAGGTGCGGCGCTACGCGCCGGGCCGCTGGCTGCCCGACCGCGGGTGGCGCGACACGCTCGTCGAGGTGTACGTGCGGAAGCCCGGGTACGCGCGGGCCTTCTGACGGGCGCGGCGGCCGCTCCTCCCCGTCGCGGCGCGTGGTAGCCTCGGCGCATGTCGTCGCGTCACCCGCGCCCGAACACGCAGGGCCCCTTCCTCCCCGCGCAGTTGCAGATCGGCGGGGACTACGAGCTCTCCCACGGGCACCCGGTCTACTGCGCCCCCACCGGGGGCGATGGTTCGGGGCCGAACCTCCGCGGCGGCTTCGTGCTCGACACCGACCCGCTGGCGGCCAACGCGGGGGTCGACCTCGGGATGCAGCTCGGGGAGTACACGATGCGCGCGCCGGACGTCGCGGTCGGCGCCTTCGACGAGAAGCGCGGCTGGGTGAAGGGCGCGCTGCCGCTGGCGGTGGAGTACGCCGCCGCGGGCCAGGACGAGGCCGACCTCCAGGAGCGCGTCGAAGACCTCCTCGCCCACGGCGTGCGGTACGTCTGGGTCGTGCGCCTCGTGGGCCCGCGCCGCGTCGAGGTGCACGAGCGAGGCGCCGCCGTCCGCACGGCCCTCCCCGGCCAGACGCTCGCCGCCCCGGGCGTGCTCCAGAACGCCGTCCCCGTCGAGGCCCTCTACGACCGAGACGCCGCCCACGAGGCCGCTCTCCACAACCTCCTCCAGCGCAGAGGCTACGACAGCCTCGACGACGTCCGCGAGGAGGGGGCCGAAGCGGCGGCGCTCGCCACGCTGGAGCGACAGTTCGCGCGCCGCCTCGCCCGCCCGCTCACCGACGCCGAGCGCACTGCGCTGAAGTCCCGCCTCACGTCCGACGGCCACGAGCGCGCCGCCGACGCCGTGCTCGACCTCGCCCCCGACGCCCTCGCCGACTACCTCACCACGCGCTGACGGAGTGGCCGGAGACGTAGCGAGTACCCACCGCACCTGGGAGTTCGTCCGCGGGCTTCGCGACGACGCCGAGCCCGCCGAGCACCACGCAATGCGCCCGGCGCGTGGTAGCCTCGGCGCATGTCGTCGCGTCACCCACGGCCGAACACGCAGGGCCCCTTCCTCCCCGCGCAGTTGCAGATCGGCGGGGACTACGAGCTCTCCCACGGGCACCCGGTCTACTGCGCCCCCACCGGTGGCGACGGAACCGGGCCCAACGGGCGGGGCTTCCTCGTGCTCGACACCGACCCCCTGGCGGCCAACGCGGGGGTCGACCTCGGGATGCAGCTCGGGGAGTACACGATGCGCGCGCCGGACGTCGCGGTCGGCGCCTTCGACGAGAAGCGCGGCTGGGTGAAGGGCGCGCTGCCGCTGGCGGTGGAGTACGCCGCCGCGGGCCAGGACGAGGCCGACCTTCAGGAGCGCGTCGAAGACCTCCTCGCCCACGGCGTGCGGTACGTCTGGGTCGTGCGCCTCGTGGGCCCGCGCCGCGTCGAGGTGCACGAGCGCGGCGCCGCCGTCCGCACCGCCCTCCCCGGCCAGACGCTCGCCGCCCCGGGCGTGCTCCAGAACGCCGTCCCCGTCGAGGCCCTCCGACCGCGACGCCGCCCACGAGGCCGCGCTCCACAACCTCCTCCAGCGCAAGGGCTACGACAGCCTCGACGGCGTCCGCGCGGAGGGCGCGCTCCCCACGCTGGAGCGTCAGTTCGCGCGCCGCCTCGCGCGCCCGCTCACCGACGCCGAGCGCGCCGCGCTGAGGCCCGCCTCGCGTCCGACGGCCACGAGCGCGTCGCCGACGCCGTGCTCGACCTCGCCCCCGACGCCCTCGCCGACTACCTCACCGCACGCTGAACGTCAGTGCCCGCCGGGCGCCGCGGGCGCGGAAGGCGCGGCGGGCGGGGCCGGCGGGTTGTACTCGCCGGGCACGGGCGCGGCCTCGGCGGCGGGCGCGGCGGCGCGGCGGCGCATCGCGGGCTCGTACTTGAACCACAGCGCGAAGAAGATCCCGAGCACCAGTGCCCCGAGCACGCCGGGCGTGAACCACGTCTCGTCGCGCGGGCCGCGCGCGAGCTCGGCGCGGAGCCGGTCGTTCTCGCGCTGGAGCGAGTCGATGCGGCGCTCGAGCTCGGCGCGGTCGCCGCGGTCGGGGACGTCAACGGCGGCGGAACGGGCGGGGCGAGCGGGGCGGGCCATCGCCGGGGGTTGTACCCAAATTCCCGGCGGCCGCGAAGGGCTACGCCGACACTTCGACCGCGACGTCGTCCTCGCCCGCGTCCTTCGCGCGCGGCCGCCCCACCGCGCGCAGGAGCGCGACCCCCGCGAGCGCCGACGCCACCGACCCCGCGAACACGCCGAGCTTCGCCGCAGCGGCGACGTCGGGCGCGCCCGGGAAGGCGAGCTCGTTGACGAAGAGCGACATCGTGAACCCGACGCCCCCGAGCGCGGCCACGCCGAGCACGTCGCGCCACCGCGCGCCCGTCGGGGCCTCGCAGAGCCGCGCGCGCACCGCCGCCCACGTGGCGAGGGTGATGCCGACGGGCTTGCCGACGAGGAGCCCGAGCGCCGCGCCGACGGCCGCGGGGTGGCCGAGCGTGGCGGGGCGCAGGTCGAGGGCGACACCCGCGTTGAGCAGCGCGAAGGCCGGCACGATCGCGAAGGCGACGGGGGCGTGGAGGCCGTTCATCATGCGGTCGAGGGGGCTCTGCATGGCCTCGAGGTGGCGCTCGACGGTGGCGAGGACGTCGCGGTCGGCGTGGGCCTTCTGGCGGAGCACGTCGAGCGACCCGCCGAGGTCGCCGAGCACGTCCTCGACGGGGCGCGCGGGGCGCGGCGGGAGCCCGAGGCCCGTCGCGACGCCGGCGAGCGTCGGGTGCACGCCGGCGCGGTGCAGCGCGAGCCACAGCGCGGCGCCGACGAGCGCGTAGGGCGTGAGGGCCTGCACGCGGGCGCGCGAGAGGAGCGCGAGCGCGGCCGCGAGCCCGGCGGAGGCGAGCAGCCACGGCCACGAGACGCCCGCGCCGTAGAAGACCGCGATGACCACGATCGCGCCGAGGTCGTCGAAGATGGCGAGCGCGGTCAGGAACACCAGCAGCGACGGCGGCACCCTCCCGCGCACGAGGCTCAGCACGCCGAGCGCGAAGGCGATGTCCGTGGCCATCGGGATGCCCCAGCCCGGGGCCGCGGGCGTGCCGCGCGCGACGAGGAAATAGAGCCCCGCCGGCGCGAGCATCCCGCCGAGCGCGGCGACGGCCGGGAGCGCGGCGCGCGCGGGCGTCCGGAGCTCCCCGGTGGAGAGCTCGCGGCGGATCTCCATCCCCGCGACGAGGAAGAAGAGGCTCATCGCGACGTCGTTGACCCACTGCCGGAGGGTGACCGCCGACGCGAGCCCGCCGAAACGAATCCCCACGGGCAGCTCGACGAGCCGCGCGTACGCTCCGGCCCACGGCCCGTTGGCCCACACGACGGCGATCACCGCGGCCCCGACGAGGAACGACGCCCCCGCGAACTCGGTCCGCAGGAAGCGTTCGAAGGGGGCGACGAGCCGGAAGACGACCCGCCGCACGCCCGTGGGTCTCGTCTCTCCGGCGGCCATCGGGGCGCGCACCTTACCACGCGGTTGCGCGCGGGCGTTGCCGATCGGCGCGCGCGGTGCGACCCTCCGCGCCCCTGCGATGATCTACGAGTGTTACACGCGCATCATGGTCGGCCTCCCCCTCGCGCAGCACGCGCTCGGCGAGCTGGCCGCCGGCTTCCACGCCTCGCTCGGGCTCGACGCCGACGCGGCCGAGGCCGACGCGCTCGCCGCGCTGCGCGACGCGGCCCCGCGGCACAAGCGCAACGAGCCCGACCGCGTCCGCTTCGAGCAGGCCTTCGAAGCGTGGGTCGACGGGCGCTGGGACGTCGACTGCGCGATCGCCGGGGTCTCCGTGGGCGGGCTCGACGCGAAGAGCTGCCAGGTGTGGGTCGGCGTGCGGGTCGAGCAGTTCGAGCACACGGCGAAGGTGGAGATGCCGGCGCAGTTCGTCCGGCCGCGGGCGCTGCGCAAGGGCGACCTGACGCCGGGCTCCGACCTCGCGCACGCGCTCGGGCCCGACGCGCGCAAGCAGCTCGAGCACGCGGGGCGGATGTACACGAAGGCCCGGCTCCAGATCGAGGGCGACGCGATCACGCGCACCAAGGGCCTGCCGGTGAGCCGGCAGCACGAGGTGGGCTGGGCGATGGTGCGCTGGCTGGTGCCGGTGAAATCCTGAAGTCCGAAGGGCGGAACGGCCGCCCGGGACGACGATTGCGCTTGTCGTTCGTCTGGATTTTCTGGCAACTAGCGGCGCCGATGCGGGGACGCCGGAGGAGCCGGCGATCCCCCTCGCCAAGGAGAACGCCCAATGCGTCACGCGATCCTCACGCTCTCGTTCCTCACCGTGCTCGGCTGCTCGTCGTCGCAGCAGCCCGCGCCGCAGCCGGCGCCCACGCCCGCGCCCACGCCCGCGCCGACCCCGACGGCCGAGCCTACGCCCGCGCCGACCCCGGTGGCCGAGCCGACCCCGCCGCCGGCCCCCGCCGCCCCGACCTTCTCGGCCGAGGACATCGCGCACTGGAACGCCGCGCGCAACACGCTCGACTACAACGCCCGCGCCAACGCCGGCGGCGGCGAGCTCCGCACGGGCTTCACGCCCGACCCGTGGCCCTTCCGCCTCACGGCGGGCGGCGGCCGCAACCCGGTCAACGTCGCCGACCTCAACATCCGCGACTCGGTGACGGGCGACGCCTGCGGCCGCTCGTTCGTGACGCGCCGCCCGGACTTCCACTTCAACTTCGCGGCGGGCACCACCTTCCCGCTACTCCGCTTCTACGTCGTCACGGAGAACAACGCTGACGCCACGCTCGTCATCAACGAGCCCAGCGGGCAGTGGCGCTGCAACGACGACCACCACCACGACGGCTGGGAGCACCCGCTCATGCCGGTGATCGACTTCCACAACCCGGGCGCGGGCCGCTACGACATCTGGGTGGGCACCTACGACGCGTCGGCCAACAACCCGGCCTCGCTCTTCGTGACCGAGCTCGACTCCAACCACCCGTGAGCTGACGCTCAGAGCGCCGGGCGGCGGTCCTTCCACGGCCGCTCGGCCTCGAGCACGCCCGCCAGCCGCAGCAGCCCCGCCTCGTCCCCGAACCTCCCCACGAACTGAACCCCCAGCGGCAGACCCGCGGCGCTCCATGCGAGCGGCACGCTCATCGCCGGCTGCCCCGTCATGTTGAACACCATCGTGTTGGGGGTCTTCTCGAAGGCCTTCTTCGCGAAGCCCTCCAGCACGGCGGAGAGCACCTTCGCGGTCGACGCGCGGCGCAGCGCGGCGAGGCCCGCGAGCTCCCAGGGCTTCGGCGCGAGCTCGCCCACGCGCACCGGCGGGTGCGCCAGCGTCGGCGTCACCAGCACGTCGATCGTCTCGAAGAGCCCGCCCACCCCCCGCTGCACGCGCGCGATGTCCGTGCGGGCCCGCTCGAGGTCCGACGCCCGCAGCGCCCTGCCCACCTGCGCGAGGAACCACGTCACCGGCTCGAAATACTCCGGCGCCGGCGCCCTCCCCGCGAGCTCGCTCGACTGCCGGACCGCCTCCGCCGTGCCCGCCGCCACCACCGTGAGGTACGCGACGCGGAGGCTCTCCGGCTCGATGGGGAGCGTCACCTCGCGCACCTCGTGGCCCATGCCCGCGAGGAGCTTCACCGCGTCGTCGCAGGCCCGCGCGCACTCGGGGTCGGTCCGCTCGCCGAGCATCGAGCGCGTGGTGAAGCCCACGCGGAGCTTCCCCGGGTCGCGGCCCACTTCATCCGCGAAGCGCCCGTCGAAGCGCGGCGCGACGTAGGGCGCGCCGACGTCGGGGCCGTGCGTGGCGTCGAGGAAGGCCGCCGAGTCGCGCACCGTGCGGGAGAGCACGTGCGGCACCACGAAGCCGTGCCACGACTCGCCGACGTCGGGCCCGAGCGGCATCCGCGCGCGCGTGGGCTTGAGCCCGAAGAGCCCGCACGCGGAGGCCGGGATGCGAATGGAGCCGCCGCCGTCCCCGCCGTGCGCGACGGGCACGATGCCCGCGGCGACCGCCGAGGCCGAGCCGCCGCTGGAGCCGCCGGGCGAGTGGTCGAGGTTCCAGGGGTTGCGGCAGGCGCCGAAGAGGGCGGGCTCGGTGAAGGCGACGAGGCCGAACTCGGGCGTGCTGGTCTTGCCCGCGAAGACGACGCCCGCCCTGCGGTAGCGCGCGAAGAGCTCGGAGTCGTGCGCGGCGGTGTAGCCCGCGAGCATCCGCGTCCCCATGGTGAGCGGCGCGCCGGCGAGGGCGCCGTCGAGGTCCTTCACGAGGAAGGGGACGCCGCGGAGGGGCCCGTCGGGGAGCGCGCCGTCGGCGTCGCGGCGCGCGCGCTCGTCGAAGCGGTGGACGACCGCGTTGAGCTTGTGGTTCACCGCGTCGATGCGCGCGAGGCAGAGGTCGACGAGCTCGCGCGGCGTCACCTCGCCCGCGCGCACCAGGGCGGCGAGGGACACGGCGTCGTGGTTCAGGTACTCGTCGATGCGCATCGGGGCGTCTCCTGCGGGCGTCGGTTGAGGGGGCCGCGACGCTCGCACGAACGCGCCGAAGGGCGCAACGAGTCGCGCGCCCGCGTGCTTCGTGCGATGGTCGGTTCGCCATGAGCCACCGCCTCGCCGCGGCCCTCGCCCTCGCCCTCGTCGCCTGCGCGCAGGCCCCCGAGGAGGCTGCGCCCGACCCCAAGGACGGGGCAGTCGACGTCGCGCCCGACGAGCCCGCGAAGCCCGACGCCGCGGACGACCTCGCCGACGCGGCGCCCGACCTCGCGCCCGACGTCGCCGCCGACATCCCCTCCCCCGACGTGCCCGCGATGGACGCGCTCGATGCCAGCGCGCCCGACGCACCGCGCTCCGACGTGCCCGCCATGGACGCACCCGCGCCGGACGCTCCTGCGCCCGACGCACCCGCACCCGACGCGCCGCCGCCCGACGCGTCGCTCGGCCCACCGCTCCCCTACCCCACGCGCAGCGCCTACCGCATCAAGGCCCTCCAGCCCGACTTCTGGCCCAACCTCGACGAGGTCGTCGGCAACAACACCGGCGGCGTCGCCGTCAACCTCCTCTGGGCCGAGTGGGAGCCCGCGGCCCGCGCCGAGGCCGGTTGTACGGGGCCGAACGACCTCCCCTTCGACGGCCACTGCTACACGATCCCCGCCAACGTCGACGACGCGATCCGCCGCTACAGCGCGCGCGGCGTCGCGGTCACCGGCATCGTCTACGGCTCGCCCGCGTGGGCCCGCGGCCCCTGCACACCCCCCTCGCCCCCCTTCGCGATCTTCTGCGCGCCGCGCGACCCGCAGGACTTCGCCCGCTTCGCCGGCGCCCTCGCCCGCCGCTACGACGGCCGCCGCGGCAACGGACGCGTCGCCGACTTCGTCATCTGGAACGAGGTCAACTCCAACGACTGGTTCGACATCGGCTGCGGCAACGGCGGGCCCGTGTGCGACGCGACGCGCTGGGTCGACGCCTACGCCGCCCTCTACGCCGCGGCCTACGACCGCGTCGTCGCCGAGCAGCCCGCCGCGCGCGTGCTCGTCTCGCTGGAGCACCACTTCGGCGCGAGCTTCGACGCGCCCGGCGCGAGCACCCCGGTGCTCTCCGGCGAGACGATGCTCCGCGGTCTCGCGGCGCGCGTCGGCGCGCGGGCCTGGCGCGTCGCCTACCACCCCTACGCGCCCGACCTCTTGCGCCCCGACTTCTCCCCCGACGACTGGCCGCGCGTCACCTACGGCAACCTCGGCACGCTGGTGGGTTGGCTCCGCCGCACCTTCCCTTCCACGCCGAGCGCGTGGGAGGTGGAGCTCACCGAGAGCGGCGTCAACAGCGTCGCGCCGCGCTCGTCGCCCGAGGCGCAGGCCCGCGCGGTGTGCGACACCTTCCGCAACGTGCTCGGCACGCCGGGCATCGACAACTACGTCTACCACCGCATGGTCGACCACCCCGTCGAGCTCGCCGACGGCCTCGGCCTCGGCCTCCGCAACCCCGACGGGAGCGCCAAGCCCGCTTGGGCCGTCTGGGCCCTCGCCAACCGCAACGACCTCTCGCCCTCGATGCTCTCCTGCGGCTTCGAAGAGCTCCCGTACACGCGCCTCCGCCGCAGCTACCACGCGACGCGCGGGCACTGGGCCTCGTCGCGCCTCGCGCCCGCGGGCTTCCGCGAAGAGTCCTCGTGGTGGCTCTGGCGCGACCCGCAGCCCGGCACCCATCCCCTCTACGAGTGCCTCGTCGGCCAGCACACGATGCTCACCCCCGACGTCGGCTGCGAAGGCCAACACCCCATGGGGCCCGTCGGGTACATCCACGACGCGCCCGCCGCCGACACCGCCGCCCTCTACCGCTGCTACATCCCGAGCACCGGCGACCACTTCGTCAGCACCGACCCCGCCTGCGAAGGCCAGCGCATGGAGCAGCGCCTCGGCTACGCCCGCACGCGCAGATAGTGCCCCGCGCGGTTGACGGGTCGCCCCAACCCTGTGCACGATCCTGCGCATGGAGGCCCCCCGCATCGCGCTCGCCGGTGTGCTCGCCGTCGCGTGCTCGACCACGCCGCGCACCGTCGCGTCGCCAACCCCCCCCGCCCCGCCGCCCGACGTCGCCGCCCCCGCGGAGGACGCCGCAGCGCCCGCGACGACCGCCGTCGACCCCTGCGTGCAGGGCCCGCTCCACGATGCGCTCGCGGCCCTCGGGGTCGACCACATCCTCGCCGACACGCGGATGGGGGAGCTCCACCGCGCGCACGACCGGGTCATCGCGCTCACGCAGCACTTCCCGCTGCTCCTGCGCAACGGCAACGACGTGCTCGCGGTCGCCAACACCGACATCCAGCCCGGCGCGCTCGTCGCCCTCGTGGTGCCCGCGGGCCACGCGGAAGACCCGGGCTGGCAGGTGACCGGCCCCGCGCTCGCGATCCTCACGTGCCGCCCCGGCGAGGGCTACGGCTTCGCGTCGCGGCCCTTCTCGCTCGGCACCGAGTCGCGCCAGCAGCTCCTCACCGTGCGCCCGACGCGCCTGCCCGACGGAAGCCGCGGCGCCACCGCCACCATCTCCGCCTACCTCGCCAACGGCGACTGGACCGCCACCGCCTACCTCCTCGGCGCCTCCACCCCCGACCTCCCCGTCCGCCTGCCGCGCGCAGCCACCGTCGGCGTCCTCTCGGTCATCGGGACGGTCGGCGAGCGCGTGTTCGACGAGGGGGCCCACGAGGCCCGGGTCATCACGCCGATCGACGCGACCGGCTGGTACCCGGTGGACGGGCGCGACGAGCAGGTGTTCGTCCGCGTCGCGCGCGAGAAGCTCCCCGACGCGAACCACGGGACCACCGACTTCCTCCGCGTCGCCCAGCTCGCGCGGCTCGGGCGCCAGGGCTTCACCAGCGCGGTGGGGGGCGTGCCCAACGGGCTGTGGTTCCTCACCGGGCCGCTGCTCGACCCGCGGTGGTGCAACGAGCGCCCCGAGACGCGCTGCGGGCGCCTCACCATCGACACCGACGTCATCACCGACGGAACCTTCGGGATGACCTGGATCGCCGGCGCGTGGTCTGTCACGGGTGAGCCCCCGCGCGCCGTCACCGCCCCCGAGGCCCGCTGGCTCTACGTCGGCCAGTTGGAGGGAGCCGCCGCCCCCCGCGACCCCGCCCGCCAGGCGCCCCTCACCGAAATCCGCGTCCAGCCCGTCCCCGCCACCCACTGAACCGCGTGCGCGCCGTGCACCGGGCGCACCGGACCCGCACGCTGTGCCGGGGTTGTCCTCGACATTCCAGCGCGACGGGCGTGGCACTGATGCTGCTGGTGCGCGGGGCATGACCACCCCCCATGCGGTCCTCTGGATCGATCACAACGAGGCGAAGATCTTTCGGTTCTCCGGCGAGGACGTCGCGCGCGTCGAGCTGCACGCCGACAAGCACCTGCACCAGCACATGCAGCGCGACCGCGACCGCCACCACGCCGACCACCACCTCTACGAGCAGGCCCAGAAGCACCTCGCCGACGCCGAGCGCGTCCTCGTGGTGGGCCCGGGGCCGGCGAAGCTGGAGTTCATCCGCCACCTGCACGCGCACGACCGCGCGCTCGAGAAGAAGGTCGTCGGCGTCGAGACCGTCGACCACCCGACCGACGGCCAGCTCGTCGCCTACGCGCGCAAGTACTTCAAGCACTCCGACCGCATGACGGGCTGACCGCCCGCCACCGTGACTCCCCCCGGCGCGACCGCCCGGTCACGCCTGCGTCGCCACCACCCGCGGCTCCGCGAAGTCCATCACCGCCGGCGCCTCGCCGAGCGCCGCCGCGGGCTGCGCGCCCGCCGTCAGGATCAGCATCGACAGCGACTCCCGCAGCGGCCCCATCACGAGGTCGGCCGCGAAGTCCGCCGCGTCGGCCATCGCCTTGACCCGAAGCTCCTGCGCGAGCCGCGGCACCGCCTGGGTGCCGACGCCGGGCAGCGGGATCGCGGGGAGCGCCGAGAGCCCCGCCGACACCAGCGCCGTCAGGATCGCCGTGCCGAGCTCGGTCTCGAGGAAGGCCGCGATCCGCGCCCGCAGCGCCTCGTCGCCCGGCCCGAGGTTGCGCGAGAGCGTCGCCACCAGCGGCGCGCGCGTCAGCTTGATGAGCTGCGCGCCGGCGATGCGCCACGCGGCGTCGTTGGCGTCGGGGCCGAGGTTGTTGAGGGGGAGCTTGAAGGTCGAAGCGGTGTTGCTCATGGCGTCTCTCTCCGTCGCCGCCAAGAGTGTGGCCGCCCGCGGCGCGGCACAATCCCCCCTCGGACATACCCTGTCCGCACGCGGGCGTTGACGCCGTCGCTCGCTCGGTGGCACTCACCTGCGGGATGACGCCCGACGCGGCCCCCGAGGGCTCCCCCGTCCGCACGCGCCTCGCGGCCCTCCTCGTCGCCGCGGTGCTGCTGGTGTTCGGCCTCGGGCTCCCCGGGCGCTTCGTGTGGGACGACCACGGGCTCATCGTCTCCAACGCCTACCTCCGCGACCTCGCCAACCTCCCGGCGCTGCTCCGCGCGGACTTCTGGCACATCTCCGCGGCGGGCGAGACGGCCGAGAGCCTCTCGCGCCTCTACTGGCGCCCGGTGGTCACGCTCGCCTACGCGCTGGAGTTCCAGCTCTTCGGGCTGTCGCCGCTCGGGTACCACGCGGTCAACCTCGCGCTCCACCTCGCGAGCACGCTGCTGGTGTTCGGCCTGCTCCGACGGCGCGTGGGCGCGGGCGCGGGCGAGCGCGGCGACGTCGCGGCGGGCCTCGGCGCGCTGGTGTTCGCCGTCCACCCGTCGCGCCCCGAGTCGGTCGCGTGGATCTCCGGCGCCACCGACCTCTGGATGACGCTCTTCGCGCTCCTCGCTGAGCGCGCGTTCGCCTCCGACCGCGACCGCCGCGGCGTCGGCGCGGGCCTGCTCGTCGGCCTCGGCATCCTGAGCAAGGAGGCCGCCGTGGTGGTTCCCGCGCTCCTCACGCTCGAGACGCTCGCCGCGCGCGACGACGCCCGCCGCCCGAAGCTCGCGGGCCTGTGGGCCGTCGTCGCCGCCGTGCTCGCGCTGCGCTTCACGGTGATTCCCCCGCGCCGCCTCGCCGACGGGATCACCGCCCCTGCCGAGACCGTCGCCCGCGCCCTCGCCTCGCTCGGCCACTACGTCGGCGCCACGCTCTGGCCCTGGCGCCCGACCGCGCAGCTCGGCTTCCGCGCGTGGGACGCCGCGGGCCATCCCGTCTTCCCCGCGTGGAGCGTCGCGCTCGGGGCCGCCACCGTCGCGGGCTTCGTCGCGCTCGCCGCGGGCGCGTGGCGACGTCCCTCGCTGCGCCCGTGGCTCTTCGACGCGTGCCGCTACCTCGCGCCGCTCGCGCTGGTGGTCAACGTCGTCGACCTCCGGCTCGACGTGCTGGCGGCCGAGCGCTTCCTCTACCTCCCGCTCGTCGGGGTCGCGGCGGCCGTCGCGCGCGGGCTCGTGGCGGCCGGAGAGCAGCGCGCGCCGAGGCTCGCGTTGGGGGCGCTCTGCGCAGCGATGGCGGTCACCTCGATGGGCCACGTCGGGGACTTCATCACCGAGGAAGACCTCTGGCTCCACGAGCGGGCGGTGAACCCGAACAACCCCTACGTCTGCGGCGAGCTCGCGCGGCTCCGCCTCGAAGAGGGGCGCGCCAACGAGGCGATCGCGCTCTACGCCGAGGGCGTCCGGGCGGCGCGTGTCGTCCACCACCGGCGGCACGACGGCGAGCTGGTGATGAAGCTCGCCGCCGCAGTCATGCTCGCCACGCCCGACGACGATCAGGCCACGCTCGTGCGGATGCGCGACTTCTTCGACGCCGTCGACCGTGGCGATCCGGCGCCCGTCCGCTTCGAAGCCCGCGGCCTCCGCGTCGCCCTCAAATGGAACGACGCCGAGCGCGCCGACCGCCGACGTCTCTTCCCGTACCGCATCGTCCGCGCGATCGCCCACGCCCGCACGCTCTCGCTCGCCGAGGCCGAGCGCCAGCTCCGCGACGTCCTCACCGAGTCCCCCGACGCCTGGCTCGCCTGGCAGAACCTCTCCCTCGTCTACGCCGCCTCCGACCGCTGGGGAGACGCCGTCGCCGCCGCCGACGAGGCCGCACGCCGCGACCCCGCCAACGCCGGCGCCCGCGCCCTCCGCGACCGCCTCGCCGCCCTCCGCGCGCAGGTCGACGCCGCCGCCAACAACCCCGCCGCCCGCGACGTCGCCGCCGTGCGGGCCCTCCTCGAGCTCCGCCTCACGGTCGCCGCGCGCCGCCGCCTCGACGCCGCCGTCGCCGCGCGCGGGCGATCCGACGCGCTCGACGCCCTCCGCGCGCAGATCGACGCCGCCGGCCGCCCGCCGGTGCGATAGTCTCGCGCGCCTCATGAGCACCAGCCGCCCCTACACCGTCACCGTCTTCGGCGCGACGGGCTTCACCGGCCGCCTCACCGCGGAGTACCTCGCCCGCACCGTCGGCGCGTCGATCCCGTGGGCCGTCGCGGGTCGGAGCCGCGCGAAGCTCGACGAGGTGCGCCGCGCCCTCGTCGCCATCGACCCCGCCTGCGAGGCCGTCGGCGTCGTCGAGGCCAGCGTCGACGACCCCGCGTCGCTCGCCCGCATGGCCGCCGAGGCCCGCTGCGTCGCCACCACCGTCGGCCCCTACGCGAAGCACGGGCTCCCCGTCGCCGAGGCCTGCGTCGCCGAGGGGGCCCACTACGCCGACATCACCGGCGAGCCGCAGTTCGTCGCCGCCGTGCTCGACCGCTGCGACGGGCCCGCGCGCGACAAGGGCCTCCGCCTCGTCAACACCTGCGGCTTCGACAGCGTGCCGCACGACCTCGGCGCGCTCTTCACCGTGCGCCTCCTGCCGAAGGACGTCCCGCTCGAGGTCGAGGGCTTCGTCCGAAGCCGCGGCGCGGCCTCCGGCGGCACGTGGCAGTCCGCGATCAACGCCTTCGGCGACATGCGCAACGCCGCCCGCTCGCTGCGCCCGCCGCGCCCCGCCGACGGCCGCCGCGTCGGGGGCCTCCGCCCCGGCCTCCGCTACGACACCGACCTCGGCGCGTGGACGGCGCCGCTCCCCACCATCGACCCCGCGGTGGTGCTCCGCAGCGCCGCGGCGATGCCCGAGTACGGGCCCGACTTCCGCTACGCCCACAACGCGGAGGTCCACTCCGCGGCGACGCTCGCGGGCGGCATCGTCGGCGTCGGCGCGGTGGTGGCGCTCTCGCAGTTCGCCCCCACGCGCAGGTGGCTCGCGTCGTTGCGCCCCTCGGGCGAAGGGCCCAACGAGGCCCAGCGCGCGAAGTCGTGGTTCACCGTCACCTTCCGCGGCAAGGGCGGCGGCCGCACAGTGGTGACGCGCGTCTCGGGCGGCGACCCCGGCTACGGTGAGACGTCGAAGATGCTCGCCGAGTCCGCGCTCACGCTCGCCGTCGACGGGGAGTCGCTGCCCGACCGCCACGGCGTCCTCACGCCCGCCGCCGCCATGGGCGACCGCCTCACCACCCGTCTGCAAGCCGCCGGCATCCGGTTCGAAGTGTTGCGCGGGTAGCGCGGGCCGTCGCTCGCCAACACAGCACCCCTCATCCAGCGCGCCGTCCGGGGCGTACACACCCGGTGGACCTCCCCGCGCCCGCCCTCCCGCGCCCCCTTCCTTCGGTCTTCGCCGTCGCGCTCGCGCTCCTCGCGGGCTGCGACGGGACCGTCTCCATCGTCGGCCGCCGCACGCCCGACGCCACCGTCGCCGACGACACGCCCGACGCCGTGGTGACCGCCGACGCGGACGTCCCCGCGCCCGACGCGCGCCCGCCCGACGTCACCCCCGGGATGGACGCGTCGGTCGACGCCGACGTCGCCCCGCCCACCGACGTCCCGGCCGACGCTGACGCGCCCGCGCCGACGCCGCTCCCGCGCGTGATCGTCAACTGCGGCGCGGTCTGCACGCGCCCGCTCGACGCGGTGCTCGACGCGATGGGGCGCACGGTCTACTTCACGGGCTTCACCGCCGCGCGCGTACCCGCAATCTTCCGCGCGGCCGTCCCCGCGCCCGGCGCGATGCCCGTCGCGCCCACGGTGCTCGTCGCGGGCATGGGCCTCGTCTTCCCGAGCGGCCTCGCGCTCTCCAACGACGACGCCACGCTCTACGTCGCCGACATGGCCGCCGACCGCGGGACGGACGACGCCTCCCTCGGCCTCGGCGCGGTGTTCTCCGTGGCCGCGGTGGGCGGCACGCCCTCCATCGTCAACCTCGGCGCGGCGCTCGTCCACCCGACGTCCGTCACGGTCTCCATCGACGGGGCCGACCTCCTCGTCTCCGCGCAGCGCCTCGAGTCCGACGGAACCCGCAGCCACGGCGTCTTCCGCGCGCCGCGCGCGGGCTCGGGCACGCCGGCGTCCATGCTCAACCTCACGGGCCCGTCGGGCATCTCGCAGTCGGCCGCGGGCGCGATCGTCGTCATCGACCTCCGGCGCAACGGCCCCAACGCCGGGTCGCTCGTGACGGTGGCGCCGGGCGGGCCCGTCTTCTTCGCCGGCGACCTCGTCGCGTCGTACCCCGCGGGCCTCGCGCACTCGGTCGATGGGCGCTCGATCCTGGTGTCGGCCGCGACGCCCGCGGTCGGCCCCGGGCTGCTCACGCTGGTCGGCCCCGACGGACGCTCGACCGCGCCTGCGTCGCTCTCGCAGGGGATGGCCGCGCCGCTCGGGCTCCACCGCGCGCGCCTCGTCGACGCCTGGGCCGTCGCCGACGAGACCGCGGGCGACAACGGCCAGGTCTTCCTCCTCAACGGCCCGCTGTGACGGAGTCCCTTCGATGAACGCCCGCCCCGCCCCCCTCGCCCTCGCCGTCGCCGCGCTCCTCGCCGCGCCGGCCGCTCGCGCGCAGTCCGCCGGCCGCTTCTCCGCCCGCGTCGAGGCCGGCGCCTCGCTGCTCGTGTCGTCGCCCCAGTCGCGCGATTTCGGCCTCGGCTTCGCGGCGCGCGGCGACGTCGGCGTCCGCGTCGCGGGGCCGCTCCACCTGCGCGCGTTCGGCGCGTACCTCCGCTGGCCCGCGAGCTCGTCGCAGTCGGGCGACGGGGCCTCGGCCGCCACCGCGCTCCTCGGCGGCGGCCTGAGCGTCGAGCCCGAGCTCACCCGCCGCGTGCGCCTCCGCTTCGAAGGCGACCTCGCGGTGAGCCTCAACGGCGCCTCCTCCGACGCGCGCCTCGCGTGGGGCGGCGGCGTCGGCGCGTGGTTCGGCCTCGGCGACCGCGTCGACCTCGGGCCCATGGTCCGCGTCGGCGCGATCCAGCCCGCCGCCAGCGAAGACACTTCGAACGGCGGCCCCGGCGCGGCGCACTACCTCCAGTTCGCCGTCGCGCTGGCCTTCCATGACGCGGCACCCGCGCCCGCCGTCGTCGAGCCCGCGCCTGCGTTCGTCGCCGCGCCGCCGCCCGCACCCGCGCCGGTGGTGGTCGTCGCGCCGCCGCCCGCCGCGCCGCTGGTCACCTTCGGCGCGCCGGCCGCGTCGCCCTCCGGCGCGGTGGTCGGGCCGTCGCAGGCGTTCGTGCCGGGCGCGCCGGTTCCCGCGGTGATTCAGGAGGAGGAGCCGCGCGGCCGCCACCACGGTCGCCACCGGCGCGATCGTGGGTCGCATCGAGGACATCGCGAAGGCGGCTCGCGCCACCACCGCCGCCGACACTGACGGGTGTTGACGCGCGCGCCGACACAGCGCTCCCATCGCCCGCGGGCGCGCCGATGGACTTCCACCAGCTCAAGACCTTCGTCACCGTCGCGCGCGAGGGCAGCGTCACGCGCGCCTCCGAGCGCCTCCACCTGAGCCAGCCCGCGGTGAGCGCCCACATCAAGGCGCTCGAAGACGCGCTCGGGCTCGCGCTCTTCGAACGCACCCCGAAAGGCATGAGCCTCACCGCCGACGGCCGCCGGCTCGTCGTGAAGGCCGAGCAGGCCCTCGCCGCGCACCGCGACCTGCTCGACGAGGCCACGCGGACGCGGGCGCGCCTCTCGGGCAAGCTGCGCTTCGGGGCCGGGAGCAACTCGGACCACGCCGCGGTCGGGCGGCTCCTCACGACGCTCGCCGAGCGCCACCCGGAGGTCGAGGTCGCGCTCAAGCACGGCACGTCGGCGGAGATCCTCGCGGGCCTCCGCAACGGCTCGCTCGACGCGGGCTTCTACAACGAGCCCGGCGCGCCCGACGACGACCTTCGCGTGATGGAGGTGTCGCGCTTCAAGGTGAAGATGGTGGCCCCGCCGGGCCTGGTGAGCGCGCGCGAGGTGGACTGGGCGGCGCTCGCCGAGGCGACGTGGATCTACCCCACGGCGAGCGCGTGCTGCGGGCGGACGGCGGAGGCGATCTTCGCGGCGCAGCGCTTCCGCCCGAGGCGCGTGGTGAGCGTCGACCGCGTGGAGATGACCCGCGCGCTGGTGGCGGGTGGCATGGGCGTGGGGCTCCTCCACGAGGACGCGGCGCGCGAGGCGGCGGCGCGCGGCGAGGTGGAGGTGGTCTACGAGGCGGACGGGGCGGTGCGGGTGTTGTTCGCGCGGCTGGCGAGCCGCGAGGGCGACCCGCTGGTGGCGGCGGCCGCGGCGATCATGCGGGGGGAGCCGGCGCGCGGGCCGTGAGCGAGAGGGCGATGGCGAGCGAGGCGACCGCGCCGAGCGCGCCGACGGCGAACGCGGCGGAGCCCCCGAAGACGCCCGCGACCGCGCCGAGGAGGGGCGCGCCGACGCCCATCGCGAGGTCGAAGCTGGCGGCGTAGGCGCCGAGGGCGACGCCCCGGTTCTGCGGCGGCACGCGCCGGATGGCCTCCACGCCGAAGGAGGGGAAAGCGAGCGAGAACCCGAAGCCCGTCAGCGCTGCGGCGGCCACGGCCTGCCCGCCCGACGTCGCGAGCCACAGGCCGAGCTGGCCGAGCGCGGCGACGGCGCTCGACGCGGCCGCGACGCGCGCGCCACCGAGGCGGTCGGGGAGGCGCCCGAAGGCGACGCGGGCGAGCACGTACGCGGCGCCGAACGCGCTCATCACGAGCGGCGCGTGGGCCCACCCCTGCTCACGGAAGCGCAGCGTCGCGAAGCCCGCGATGGCGCCGAAGCCGAGCGCGGTGAGGGCGAGGCCCGCGCCGGGCAGCGCGATGAGCGCGGCGACGCGGTGGAAGGGGAGGCGCTCGCCGCCGGCGGGCTCCACCGGGCGGACGAGCGCGGCCGCGGCGAGGCCGAGCGCGGGGGCGACGGCGGAGGCGAGCGACACGCCGACGAAGCCCGCGCCCGTTTCGAGGGCGGCGCCGAGCGGCGCGCCGGCGGCGAGCGCGCCGTACATCGCGATGCCGACCCAGGCCATCACGATGCCGGAGCGTTCGCGCCCCGCGAGGGAGACGCCCCACGCGAGGGCGCCGGTGACGACGAGGCTCTCGCCGAGCCCGAGGACGGCGCGGCCGGCGAGGAGGACGGCGAGGCTCGCGGCGCGCCCCGGCACGGCGCTGGAGAGCGCGTAGAGGAGGCCCGCGAGCGCGGAGAGGGCGAGCCCCAGCGTCGCGGCGCCGCGCGGGCCGTGACGGTCGGAGCGGGTGCCCGCGGCGTGGCGGGTGAGCAGCGTGGCCCACGAGGCGGCGCCGACCGTGAGGCCGACGACGAAGGTGCCGAAGCCGATCCCCTCGTGGACGCGGACCGGCAGCACCGACAGCGGGAGCCCCATCGCGAGGAACTCCAAGAACACCATCGCGCAGAGGGGCGCGAGCTCCCTCCACAAGGGCACGAGCCGCGGCGCGACGGCGCCGACGGCGGGAAGCGGTTGGGTTGTCATGCCGCGATTCATGCGGCGCGCGACGAACGCGATCCAATCGTATGTCTGGAGGGTCGCCCTCACGTTCGCTGAGGGCCCTGGGCATCACGGACGCCGAGGGCCCCCCTCAGAAACAACGAATTGAATCCGCGGCGCGCGTGGCCAGGATTGGGGGCCACGAGGGCGGTGATGTCGCCGCCCGAGGAGGCATGTATGGACGTCAGGTTGGAATTCGTTCTCCGCAGCATCGCCATCGGCGCCGGCGCCACCGCCACGATGGACCTCTGGGCCGCCGCGCTCCGCCGGCTCGGCGTCCCCTCGCTCGACTTCGCGCTCCTCGGGCGCTGGATCGGCCACCTCCCCGACGGGCGCTTCCTCCACGACAGCATCGCGAAGGCCGCGCCCGTGCGGGGCGAGCTCCTCCTCGGGTGGGGCGCGCACTACGCAATCGGCGTTACGTTCGCGGCACTGCTGCTCGCGGTGTTCGGCCTCGGATGGGCGCGCGCGCCGACGCCGCTGCCGGCGGTGCTCATCGGCGTGGTGACCGTCGTCGCGCCGCTCTTCGTGCTCCAGCCGGCGCTCGGCGCGGGCGTGCTCTCGTTGCGGACGCCGCGGCCCCTCTTCAACAGCCTCAAGAGCCTCGCGACACACACCGTCTTCGGCGCCGGGCTCTACTTCGCCGCGCTCGCCGCCTCCCGCGTCCGCTGACGCCTCCCCCGAAACTGGACGCCGCGCGGCGCGCCCGTGGTAGCGTCCGCCGCCGTGCAGGTACGGGTCCACGCGCTCACGCGACGCTACGAGGGGGTCACCGCCCTCGACGACGTCACGCTCTCGGTGCCGCCGGGCCGCACGGCGCTCCTCGGGCCCAACGGCGCGGGCAAGAGCACGCTGCTCAAGATCCTCCTCGGTCTCACCCGCGCCTCCAGCGGGCACGTCGAGGTGCTCGGCGTCGACCCCGCGCGCGACCCGCTCGCGGTCCGTTCGCGCGTCGGGTACATGCCCGAGGACGACGCCCACCTCCCCGGCATGAGCGCCGTCGAGCTCTGCACCTACGGCGCCGAGCTCGCGGGCCTGCCGCCGCGCGAGGCGATGGAGCGCGCCCACGCCGCCCTCTTCTACGTCGGCCTCGACGACAAGCGCTACCTCCCCGTCGAGGGCTACTCCACCGGCCTCAAACAGCGCGCGAAGCTCGCCGCGGCGATCGTCCACGACCCCGACCTCCTCTTCCTCGACGAGCCCACCAACGGGCTCGACCCGGCGTCGCGCGAGGAGATGCTCCAGCTCGTCGCCGACCTCAAGACCCGCCGCGGCTGCGACGTGGTGCTCTCGACCCACATCCTCCGCGACGTCGAGCGCGTCTGCGACCACGTGCTCGTCCTCGGCCAGGGCCGCCTCGTCGCCGACGCGCCGCTCAAGGAGATGATGGGCCAGGACGACGGCCGCTACGTCGTGCGCATCAAGGGCGACCCCGACGCCTTCGTCGAGCGCTTGAAGGCCAACGGCTGCACCGCGGAGAAGCCCCTCGACGCGGGGCGATCGACCTGGGTGGTGGTGCCGCCGATCGGCGCCGCCGGGGTCGACGCGGTCTGGCGCGCGGCAGTGGAGTCAGGTGCCCAGGTGAGGCACCTCGCGCCCCGCACCGCCTCGCTCGACGAGACCTTCGTGAGGCTCCTGTCATGACCGCGCCCGCCGAGCAGCCCCCGCGCCCCGCGGGCCAGGTGTACGACCTCTCCTACCGCCGCTACGAGGGCCGCCGCCTCGGGCACGCGACGCGCTTCCTCGTCATCGCCCGCTACGCGCTGGTGGCGCAGTGGCGCCAGCGCGCGGTGAAGCTCTTCCTCCTCGGCGCGCTGCTGGTCGGCGGCGTCACCGCGGCCGCGCTCGGCGCGATGTGGGCCTTCTCGGGCCGCGTCGGCGAGGTGTCGCAGGAGTCAGCCCGCGAGCTCGAGCGCTACGCCGTCACCGCCGCGCTCAACGCCCAGTGGGTGCCGGCCTTCCTCCTCGTGCTGGTGTGCGGCGCGCCGTCGGTCGCGGCCGACCTCAAGGCGGGGGCGTTCCAGTTTCACTTCGCGCGGCCGGTGAGCGTCGGCCACTACGTCCTCGGGCGGATGGTGGGGGCGACGGCGTGGGCCGCCCTCTTCACCTTCGGCACGCTCGGTGTGCTCTGCGTCGAGCGGGCCGCGATCAGCAACGACGTCTCCGCGCTGCTCCGCCTGCTCGCTGTCGGCGCGGCCGCCGCGGGGATGCGCGTGGTCACCCTCGGCGCGGTGGCCCTCGGGTGCTCGTCGCTCACGCGGCGCGTCGGGCTCGCGCAGGCGATGTTCGCCGCGGTGGTGGTCGGGTCGGGGATGTTCACCAGCATCGTCGCGGCGCAGACCAACAAGGAGTGGCTCGAGGCCGCGTCGGTGATGGGCGGGTCTCGCATGCTCGCGGAGCAGCTCCTCGGCGGCGCCGCGAGGGGGCCCGCGGTGGCGGCGTCGCTCGGGTCGTTCGCGCTGTGGACGGGGCTCTTCCTCGCGCTCACCGCCGCGCGGCTGCGCAGCGTGGAGGTGGTGAAGGGATGAGCGCCGAGGCCCTGGTCGAGCTCGCCGCGGTGTCGAAGTGGTACGGGCCGGTGCTCGGGCTCCGCGAGGTGTCCGTGCGCCTCGGGCGCGGCATCACCGGGCTCCTCGGGCCCAACGGCGCGGGCAAGAGCACCTTCCTCAAGGTGATCACCGGCGAGGTCCGCCCGAGCCGCGGCGAGGCCCGGGTGCTCGGGCAGCGCGTGCCGACGATCGACGCCTTCCGCCGCATCGGGTACGCGCCGGAGATCGAGGTCTTCTTCGAAGAGCTCACGGCCCGCGAGTTCGTCACGGCGCTCGCGGAGGCGTCGGGGATGAGCCCGCGCGACGCGGCGAAGCGCGCCGAGGAGACGCTGACGGAGGTGGGGCTGGAGAAGGCCCTCGACCGCCGCGTGAGCACGTACTCCAAGGGCATGCGCCAGCGCACCAAGCTGGCCCAGGCGCTCCTCCACGACCCCGAGGTGGTCCTCCTCGACGAGCCGATGACGGGGCTCGACCCGCTCGCCCGCGCGCACATGGTCGAGCTCATCCAGAAGCTCGGCGCGCGCGGCAAGGCCGTGGTGGTGTCGAGCCACATCCTCGACGAGGTCGAGGTGATGACGCGCGAGATCGTCGTGCTCTACAAGGGCCAGCTCCTCGCGCAGGGCGACGTCCACACCATCCGCGGGCTCATCGACCGGCACCCGCACCACGTCGCGCTGCGTTGCAGCGACCCGCGCAAGCTCGGCGCCGCGCTCGCCGCGCACCCGTCCGTGGCCGCGATCCGCTTCCCGGCGCCCGAGGCCGTCGAGGTCGAGACGCGCGACCCCGACGCCTGCTACGGCGCGATCCCGCGGCTCGCGGTGGAGCAGGGCGTGCGGGTCTTCTCGCTCACCTCGCCCGACGACAACCTCGCGTCGGTGTTCCGCTACCTCACGACCGACCCGCGCGGTCTCGGGAGCCCCCCATGAGCGCCCTCACCGTCGCCCGCACCACGCTCCTCCGCGCGTCGCGCCGCCCGAGCACCTGGGCCATCGGCGCCCTCGCCTTCCTGCCCGCCCTCGCCGGCGCGCTCTCGGGCTGGTCGGGCCACGGCGTCCTCCCCACCGGCGGGCCCCTCGCGCTCCGCTTCGTCGGGCCCCTGATGATCCCCGCGCTCGTCGCCGCGCCCGTCGGCGAGCAGTTCGAAAACCGCTCGGTGGTCTACTGGTTCACGCGCCCGTTTCCGCGCGCCTGGGTGCTGGTGGGCGACGCGCTCGGCTACGGGATCCTCGCCGCGGTGGCGCTCGGCCTCGCGGGGATGCTCCTCGCCGGCACGAGCGCGCTGATGGGCGTCGGCGACCTCGAGGGCCTCGTGCGCCCGCCGCTCGCGATGGCGCTCCAGGGCCTCGCGCTGGTGAGCCTGTCGGTGGCGGCCGGCGCGCTCGTGCCGAAGCACCCGGTGGTGGCGGTGCTCTCGGCGCTGGTGTTCACCGAGGGGGCCGCGCTGGTGAAGCCCGAGCTCGCGTACGCGTCGCTGGGCTTCCACGCGGGCGCGCTCGGGCACATGCCGTACGCGATCGGCGAGGGGGGGCTCGCGGCGCCGTCGCCGATCGTGTCGCTCGCGGTGCTCGGCGCGTACGCGGTGCTCCCGCTGGTCGTCGCCGCGCAGACCGTCACCGAGCGCGACGTGGTGTGACGGCGGGGGTGGGGGCGACGTCCCACCGCTCGCGGGGCTCGCGGCCTCCATCCCCCGCTCGCCGAGCCTCGCGCGTTGACCCCTTCCCCCGGCGCCGGGCGCCAGGGGAAGGGGCTCTGGGGCACCTGGGACACCGCGATGGACAGACGCCGCGATGGACAGACGCCGACGCGTCCCGAGCGCGACAGCGCCCCTTCCCCTGGCGCCCGGCGCCGGGGGAAGGGGTCAACGCGCGAGGCTCGGCGAGCGGGGGATGGAGGCCGCGAGCCTCGGCGAGCGGGGGATGGAGCGACGACCAGCTTGTGCGGTAGCGTCGTCAACGTGGCCCGTCGGAGCATACGTGTGGGGCGCCCTGGCGCCGACCGCCGCAAGCTGAAGCGGTCGCGCGTGCTTCGCGAGGAGGCGACGCCCGCGGAGCGCGCGCTCTGGGCGGCGCTACGCGGCGACGCGATCGGGCATGGGGTGCGTCGGCAGCACGTCATCCGGGGCTGGATCGTGGACTTCTACGTGCCGGCAGCGAAGCTCGTCATCGAAGTCGACGGCAACGTACACGACCTCCAGGTCGAAGACGACCAGCGGCGCACGGAGGCGCTGGGCGAAGAGGGCTTGCAGGTGATCCGCTTCCGCAATGAACGCGTCCTCGACGCACTCCGTGATGTCGTCGCAGAGGTCGCCGCGGTCGTGCGAGATGCCACGATGGGCTCCGGGCGCTGACGCGCGGCCTCCATCCCCCGCTCGCCGAGCCTCGCGCGTTGACCCCTTCCCCCGGCGCGGGGCGCCAGGGGAAGGGGCGCTGTCGCGCTCGGAACGCGTCGGCGTCTGTCCATCGCGGCGTCTGTCCATCGCGGTGTCCAGGTGCCCCATAGGCCCTTCCCCTGGCGCCCCGCGCCGGGGGAAGGGGTCAACGCGCGAGGCTCGGCGAGCGGGGGATGGAGGCAGTGCCGCGACGCGCGTAGCATCGCGCCATGCGCGCACCCGTCATCGCCCTCGCCGCGCTCGCGCTCGCCGCGGGCTGTAGCGACCCGCCGCCCGCCACCACCCCCACGCCCGACGTCCCCGGCGACGTCGCCAACGACCTCCCCGCGCCCGACGTCGCCCCCGACGTCGCGCCCGACGCGCCCGACCTCGACGCCGCCGAGAGCGCCCCGCCCGACGCGCCCGACGACGTCGCGCCGGACGTCGCCGCCGAGCCCGAGGTCTTCGTCCCGCAGTGCGCGCCCTCGCAGCGCGCGTGCGCCGAGCGCTGCGTCGACGTCACCGAAGACCGCGCCCACTGCGGCGGCTGCGACCGCGCGTGCGCGGCCGGGGAGTTCTGCGTCGCGGGCGGGTGTCAAGCCGGGTGCCCCGCGGGCGAGACCGCCTGCGGCGAGCGCTGCGTCTCGCTCGACACCGACGGCGCCAACTGCGGCGCGTGCGGGATGGCCTGCCCAGCGGGCCAGGGCTGCGTCGCCGGCCGCTGCTCGCTCACCTGCGAGGCCCCCGGCGCGATGGTGCGCGAGTGCCGCGTCGCCGACGGCGTCCGCTACTGCGCCGACGTCGCCAACGACCGCCGCAACTGCGGCGCGTGCGGAACCCTCTGCCTCACCGGCCAGCTCTGCGAGGCCGGGCGCTGCGTGTCGGCCTGCCCGTCGGGCCAGATCCGCTGCGGCGGCCGCTGCGTCGACCCGCAGGTCGACCCCGCCAACTGCGGCGCCTGCGGGACGGCCTGCGCCTCGGGCGAGCGCTGCGCGATGGGCACGTGCCAGCTCTCCTGCCCCGCCGCCCAGACCGCCTGCGGCGGCGTCTGCGCCACCCTCGCCACCGACCCCGAGAACTGCGGCGCCTGCGGCAACGCCTGCCCCGGCGGCCAGAGCTGCGCCGGCGGCATGTGCCGCTGCCCCACGGGCCAGGCGCTCTGCGAGGGAGCGTGCCGCGACGTTCAGCGCGACCCGCGCAACTGCGGCGGCTGCGGGATGGCCTGCGCCGCCGGCCAGACGTGCCAGGACGGACGCTGCCAGGTCGTGTGCCCCACGGGCCAGACGCTCTGCGCGGGCGCCTGCGTCTCCACCGCCACCGACGCCTCCCACTGCGGCGTGTGCGGCAACACCTGCGGCGGCGGCCAGGTGTGCGTCATGGGCGCGTGCGCGTGCCCGACGGGGCAGACGCTCTGCGGCGGCGCGTGCCGCGACGTGCAGGGCGACCCGGGCCACTGCGGCGGCTGCGGACGCGCGTGCGCCGCGGGCCAGGTGTGCGCCGCGGGGTCGTGCCAGCTCGCGTGCCCCGCGGGGCAGACCGCGTGCGGGGCGGCCTGCGCGACCCTCGCCTCCGACGAGACCCACTGCGGCACCTGCGAGACGACGTGCGCGCCCGAGCAGTCGTGCGTGAGCGGCGCGTGCCGCTGCGCCGCGGGCCGGACGCTCTGCGAGGGGAGCTGCCGCGACACGCTCGCCGACGCGCGCCACTGCGGCGCCTGCGGCAACGCCTGCGCCTCGGGGCAGTCGTGCGTCGACGGCGCGTGCCGGCTGGTGTGCCCCGCGGGGCTCACCGCGTGCGGCGGCGCGTGCGTCGACGGGCAGACCAACCCCGCCCACTGCGGCGCGTGCGGGATGGCCTGCGGCGCGGGGCAGACGTGCGTGGCGGGCGCGTGCCGGCGGGTGTGCCCCGCGGGGCAGACGGCCTGCGGCGACGCCTGCGTCGACACCGACACCAGCGCCGCCAACTGCGGCGCGTGCGGGATGAGCTGCGGCGCGGCCACGTGCTTCGCCGGGCGCTGCACCTCGGGGCGAACCTGCTACGCGATCCACATGGCGACGCCGGCGGCGCCGAGCGGGCAGTACCTCATCGACCCCGACGGCGACGGCGGCGCGGCCCCCTTCCGCGCGTACTGCGACATGACCACGCGCGGCGGCGGCTGGACGCTGCTCACCAACCACCAGGCCTCCGCGGGCTTCTTCACCAACGAGCGCAACGGCCTGAGCTTCAACGAGAACGACCCCTCCGCGCCGCTCTACAGCATCCTCGGCAAGGTGGAGCAGTTCGCCCGCGCGGGGCGCTACGAGTTCCTCTACTGGAACCGCCAGTACAACCAGCAGCTCGTGTCGAGCCAGACGGAGTCTCCGCTCTCCACCACGTACGCGGGCCGCTGCCCGCCGAGCGCGCGCGTGCTCGAAGGGACGTACACCCCGAGCCTCTGGTGCGGCTACGTCCCGGGCCCCTCGGACTGGACGGTGATCAACGGCTACGGCCCCAACTGGACGCACGCCGTCGGGCAGTACCGCACCTACGGGAGCTGGCCGCTCGTGTGCACCCACGACGCCGGCTACACCTGCAACCACATCCAGTTCTTCGTGCGCTGACATCGGGGCAAATCCCCCGCGGCCTTCGCGCGTCTCAGCCCCCGCCATGCGCGCGCTTTCGTTTCGGGCCCTCGCCGCGGTCGGGGTGATCTTCGCCGCCTGCCACACCCTCCGCTCCCCCTCGCCGGGCTCTTCTCCGTGGGGCACGCCTTCCGCGCCGCTCGACGCGGGCCCACGCGCCACGCCCGACGCCGCGCCGCAGCTCGCCCTCGCCGACGCCGTGGTGAACGGCGACGCCGTCGTGCCCCCCGCGCCCGTTCGCCTGGAGCCCTTCGGCACCGAGGAGGCTTTCCTCGCGATGGCGAGCCGCATCCAGCGAGCCGCCGAGCAGCGCGCCCGCCACGAGGCGCGACGTCTCGCGGAGGAGGCCCAGCGCGCCGCCCAGACGCGCCCCGACGCCGGCGTCCGCGCGCCGAGCCGCCACGCCGCGATGCCCTCGGCCCCCTCGCCCGCGGCCGCCGAGGCCCCCGCCGCCACCGTCACGCCCGACGCGAGCGGTGCGACCTCCATCACCAACAACCAGGAGCAGGGCGTCGACGAGGGCGACATCGTGAAGGTGCGCGGCGACGACCTCCTCATCCTCCGCCGCGGCCGGCTCTTCTCCGTGCGGATTAGCGGCGGGCGCCTCGTGCCCAAGAGCGTCATCAACGCCTCGCCCCCCGGGGTGCCGCCGGCGTCATGGTACGACGAGATGCTCGTCCACGGCGACGACGTGCTCGTGCTCGGCTACGGCTATGAGCGCCGCGCCACGGAGGTGAACCGCTTCCACCTCGACGCCGACGGCGCGCTCACCTACCGCGACACCGTGCTCCTTCGCTCGGGCGACTACTACTCGTCGCGCAACTACGCGACGCGGGTGGTCGGCCACCACCTCGTGCTCTACACGCCCGTCCCCCTCCTCGAGTACTCGTACGACAACGGGCAGGTGCGCCAGCGCGTCGCCGTCCCCGCCACGCGGACGCTCTCCGGCGAGTGGCGCCCCGCCGCCGACTGGTCGCAGGTGTACCGCCCGGTGCGGCACCTCGGGTACTCGCCCCTCGTCCACACGGTGCACTTCTGCGACCTCTCGACGCCCACCTTCGAATGCCGCGCGCAGGGGGTGGTGGGGCCCTACGCGCGGACGTTCTATGTCTCACGGCGCGCGGTGTATTTGTGGGTCAACAGCAACCCCCACGACCCCGACGAGCTCGCCCCCACCCACGAGCGCTACTACCGCACGATCGACCCGCGCAACGCGGGCGCCGTGGTGTACCGCTTCCCCTTCGACGCGTCGGCCGTCACCGCGGTGGTCGCGAGCGGCGGGCCCGTCGACCAGTTCTCCTTCCGCGAGACGCCCGGCGCGCTCCAGGTGATCGTGACGAGCGACGGCCACGGCGACGGGATGTGGGGCCCCGAGGTGTCGCAGGGCGACGTCGGGCTCTATCAGGTGCCGCTGGTGATGTTCTCGCGCGACGCGCCGGTGCTCCCGCCGTCGCTGCTCCGCCGCCTGCCGCGCGCGGGTGAGCAGGGCGCGCTCCAGAACCGCTTCGTCGGCGACTACGCCCTCTACGGCACGGGCGAGACGTGGTGGCGCCACCGCGTCCGTCAGGAGGGGCAGCACGGCCTCCGCGCCCACCACCTCCCGACCGGCGAGACGCAGACGATCGAGCTCACCCACGGCGTCGAGCGCATCGAGCCCATGGCCCGCGACGCGGTGGTCGTCGGCGCCAGCGGGACCGAGCTCCACCTCACCGCGCTCGCGCTCGACCGCGACACCGCGCGCGTCGCCGGCCACTTCGTCCGCCCCGACGCCGCGCAGGGCGAGACGCGCAGCCACGGCTTCTTCTACCTCCCCTCGGGCGACCGCCAGGGGACGCTCGGCCTCCCGCTCCGCCGCGGCGGCAGCGCCGGGTGGCGCCAGCTCGTCGAGGGCTCGGCGGAGGTGATGTTCCTGCGCGTGCGGGGCCTGGAGTTCAACAGCTTCGGGTCGCTGGTGGCGCGGGCCCCGACGCGCGGCTTCAACGACGCCTGCGTCGCCTCGTGCGCCGACTGGTACGGCAACGCGCGGCCCATCTTCTACCGCGGCCGCGTCTTCGCGCTGATGGGCTACGAGCTCGTCGAGGGCGCGGCGGACGGCGAGGCGCTCCACGAGCGGAGCCGCACCGACTATTTCGAAGCGCTCCGCGGCGACGTCGCGGCGCGGCGGTAGCCCAACCGCCGGGCCTGCTCACAGCACCACCACGCGCGGCTCGCCGAGGCCGGCGCGGAAGGCGCGGGCGAACGCGACCGCCTCCTCCAGCGACTCGCCGGGGTGCGACGAGGTGAGGAGGAACCGATCGTCCGCGCGGCCGTCCCCGACGACGAGTTCGTCGATGACCTCCTCCACCTGCGCGCAGTCCACCCCGACCACCGAGACGAGCGGGACGCCCTCGGCGATGAACCGCTCGACCATCGGCGCGAGCGCGGGGCAGACGCCCGCCTTGCTGTGGAGGACGACCGCGGGCGCGCCCTCCACGGCCCCGCGTCGAACCGCGGAGAGCGCCCGCGGGCCGCGCGCGTCGCGGAGCGCCTCGGGGTCCGCGAGGTAGTAGAGGATGTACCCCGAGTGCCGCAGCTCACCGGCGTCCACCGCCGCGGCGAACGCGCGGCGGAGGTCGTCCACCGAGGCGAAGCCGTACTTCGCGAGCTTGCCGCCCGCGAAGCCCGCGAGCCTCCACGCGTCGAACCCGTCGATCTGACCGACGTCCCCGAAGTCGAAGTCCACGTGCCACGAGCGCGCCTGCGCCGCGCAGCCGTAGCCGTGCTTGTGGTAGCGGACGCCCCCGCCGAGATCGCCGCGCCACGGGACGGATGCGCCCGCCCAGGCGGTGTTGCTGGCGGGGCGCGGGATGCCGACGGCTTCCAGCATCGCGACGACGCGCGCGACGACGCGCTGGTAGTCGCGGATGACGTGAGCGAGTCCCGGGTGCATGGCGGTCCGTGTCGGGCGCGGTCGACGGCGGACGGGAGCGCCCGCCGCGCCTCGAAGCGTACCCGCGGAAACGCGTTCCCGTCGATCATCCCCGCCACGAGGTCAGGGTCTCAACCGGCGTCGCCGCCCGCACGATGGCATAGCCGCCGGTGCCGTCGAGTCCGGGAGGGAGCGCGCCCGTGCTCTCGTAGGACCAGAGCTCGTCGCCGGGGAGCATCCTCGCGAGAAACGCCGCCCACCGCAGCCGCGCCGTCGCGCCCGGAGCGCCTTCGAGCAAGCGCGGCCACGCCGAGGGATCGACCCCCATTCGCAGGAGATCGCGGCGGAGGAGGTCGTCCACGCCGCGGAGTTCCAGGCGTTCTCGCAACCACGCGGTTGGGATCATGGGAAGGTGGGGCGGGATTCTACCGGAGCGCAACGCGGCCGAGGGCAGCACATCCACGCCCGGTCGCGCTCAAAACGCGCCGGGGAGGTAGCGCGGCGACGCGAGGCCCGCGGGCGCGGCGAGCGTGAGGCCGTACTCGCCGCCGAAGTCGATGCCCGTCGCGGGCGTCGACGCGCCGTAGCCGTTGGCGCCGACGGGGACCCAGGTGCCGCTCCCGCCCGCCACGCCGAGGAGCGTCGCGCCCGCCACCGCGCTGCACCCCGACGCGCACGCGAGGTCGCGCACCTGCGTGGTGTGCCCGTCGTAGGGGACGAGGCCCGCCGCGGCCGCGCTCGGGGTGTACGTCACGAGGTTGGTGAGGACGACGCTGTGCGCCCCGTCCGCGACGTTGCCCACGCTCGCGCGCGACACGGCCGTGCCCGCGCCGCCCACGTAATAGCGCCCGGTGTAGTTCCTCGTCAGCGGGATCGTCGCGGCGCCCGCGGCGTAGGCGGGCGCCGTCGCCACGCGGTTGAACGTCGCGCAGAAGAGCGCGGCCGTCGCGGCGCCCTGCATCGTGGTGACCGTCCCGCCGTACGTGCAGACGCCGCCGGAGCACCCGTCGACGCGCGCGGTGCTGAGCACGTCTTCGACGCGCCCCTCGTTGACCACGCCCACGACGCCGCCCGCGAAGAGGCCGCTCACCGAGGTCCGCACCACGGCGCATTGCGTGATCGACGGCTCCATCGCCGCGCCCGGCGGGGTCTCGTCCGCGCCGGTGATCTCGTGACACGAGTCCTGGTAGCTGCCGTCGAGGCGCCCCACGAGCCCGCCGACGGTGCGCCCGCCGTCGGCGCCGAAGCCCGAGACCCTCGACCCGCGCACCACCGCGCGCGTCAGCCGCGAGCCCGCCGCGTCGGGGGTCTCGCCCGCGCCCACCGCGCCGCCGACCGCGCCGTAGCCCATGACGTTGCACGCGTCGACGACGGCGTCGGAGACGGAGCCGACGTTGATCCCGACGACGCCGCCCGCGTGGCTGTAGTTGCCGTAGAGGGTGCTGTCGCGCACGGTGACGCCGCGGATGTCGCCGAAGTTGAGGCCCGCGATCCCGCCGCCCACGGCGACCGCCGTCGACGCGCTGACCGTCGCGGGGGTGTACTTGAAGCACGCGCCGTCGACGGTGACGTCGTGGACGCGGCCGCGGGGGCCGACGTGGCCGAAGAGCCCGAGCGCCTGGTACGCCTGCGAGGAGTACACGTCCTGGTGCAGGTTGGAGATGGCGTGGCCGCGCCCGTCGTACTCGCCGTCGAAGAAGGCCCCGCGCAGCGCGAAGCGGCCCTCCCAGGCGAGCGGCGCGGCGCCGTGAAACTGCGGACCGAACCCGCTGGTGTTGGGGCCCGAGATGGGCGACCAGCGGAGGCCCGCCATGTCGATGTCGGCGGTCTGCACGAAGCTCGCGGCGGGCGCGAGGTTGACGTTGAAAAGGTCCTCCGGCGTGGCGACCTGGTAGGGGTCGCCGGGCGAGCCGTCGCCGCCCGAGAAGAAGGGGAGCGGCTGCGGCGCCCCGGCGGCGTGCCACGACTGCGTGCCGGTGCGCACGGTGGGCTGCGACGACGGCGCCGGGAAGAGCTGTGCCCACGTCGTGAGCGAGGTGCCCACGATGTTGTTCGAGAAGTCGAACGAGGCGCCGCCCCCGCCCGGCGTCCAACGAATCGTGTTGGGCCGGTCGCGGCTGCCCGACCCGAAGGTGTTGCTCGTCATGGTGATCGGCCCCGCGACGCGCAGGTCGACCATCGGGCGAGACCCGTCGCTCACCTCGTTGGCCATGCGCGAGCCGACCACCGTGATGGGCGTGGCGCCCGCGGCCGCAACGGCCCGCATGAACTGCGGCGTGCGCTCCCACGTCCCGTCCTCGATGAGAACCTCGTTGCCGCGGCTCGCGATGTAGAAGTCGACGTCGGCCACGCCGGTGCCGCCGCCGCCGCCCTGCCACGTGAGCCCCGCGCCGATCACCGCGACGCCGACGGAGTTGGCCGCCGTCGGGTAGGTGAACGAGTTGGCCACCGTGTTGCCCGTCGAGCCGGCCCCGTAGAGCGCCAGCGCCGCCTGCGCGACGCCCCACATGTTCATGCCTTCGAACCAGTGCCCGCCGTTTTCGACGTCGACGAAGGGCGCGGACGTCCCGCCGACCTGCACGCCGTTGAGCAGGCGGACGAGGCCGTTGGCGCCGACGTCGATCTGTTCGAAGCGCAGGTTGCGGGAGGGGTGCGCGGTCCCCGTGCTCGCGACGAGGATCCCCGCGTCGGCGCCGGCCGCGGCCGCGTAGACCTGGAAGCTTTCGAAGCGGGAGTCCCTCGTGTCGCGGATGTCGAGGATGCCCGTCGTCGACGCCTCGATCGTGCGAACGCCGCGGTCGGCCTCGGTGTAGGTGGGAAGGGCGCGCGCGGCGCAGGCGGTCGACGGGTGCCACTCGATCATCGTGCCGAGGCCCGCGCCGCGAAAGACGAGCCCGTCCTGGCCGCGCACGTTGAGCGAGCACGAGACGTAGTAGCGCCCCATCGGGAGGAACACCGTGTGGAGCGGCGACGAGGCCGCCGCGGCGATGGCCGCGTTGATCACGTCGGTGTCGTCGTGCGTCGACGCGCCGTCGCCCGCCGCCGCGGGTGAGCAGTCGCGCTTGACGTTGATGACGCCGTCGCCCGCGTTGGGCGTGCACACGGCCCACGCCGCGCCCGGGGAGAGCGCCGCGAAGCACGCCGCGAGCGCGGCGGGGAGGAGCTCGATGCGTGCGGTCATGGCCGGGGCCTTCGGGAAGGGCGTCACGTTCACGACCCCCTGCAGACCTGGGCCGTCGACGCGGCCACCGTGAGCGGGGTCGAGGTCGCCGCGCCGCCGACGATCGTCTGGAGCGTGTTGCCAGTGCTCGCCGTGGGCACCGTCGACCACTGCGTGTTGGGCCCCCAGAGCTGCGCGACGTTGCGCACGCCGCCGAGGCCGCCGACGACGTTGTTGGTGAACGCGAGCACCATCTGGTGCCCGTCGCTCGCCACGCAGTAGCGCTGGAAGAAGCCGACGTCGTGGTCGGCCGTGAGGTTGAAGCGGTTGTGGTCGATCACCGTGGGGCCCGTGGCGTGGAGGTCGATGACGGCCGGCAGCGACGCGCCCGCGGCGGTCTCGACGCGGTTGTTGGCGACGCGCAGGGGCCAGGCGTTCTCCCAGTTGACCGAGCGGATGAACTGGGGGCTCCGCTGCGCGGCGCGCGCGGGGTCGTCGCTCCAGCGGCCGTTGCGGATGGTGATCGGCCCGCCGCCCAGGTCGCCGAGGTAGAAGTCCGTCCGGGTGTGGTACCCGCCGCCGCCGCCCTCCCACGAGAAGGTCGACTCCTTGAAGGCCGCGAAGCCAACCTGCCCCGTTCCGCCGCCGTCGAGCCGGGTCTCGACGAAGCGGTGGTAGAAGGAGTTGCTGCCCGAGAGGAGCACGCCGAAATCGAGGTAGCCGGTCGCCTCGCAGTGGTCGACGGTGATGTAGTCGTTCTGCGAGTTGGTGGGCGTCCACGCGAGGCCCGTGCGGCCGAGGCGGTCGCCGATCTGGATGGCGTTGGCGACGAGGCCGTTGCCCGCGATGCGAACGCGCCGGAAGGTGTTGATGTGCGAGCGGTAGAAGACGGTGCCCGCGGCGGGGGTGCACGCGCCGGCGGCGCTGATCGAGCTGCCCGGCGGGCACGCGTCGACGACGCGAAGCCCCGCGCCGATGCTCTGCCGCACGTCGAGGGTGAAGTCTTCGAAGCGGCCGCTGAGGCTGTTGACGACGTCGAGCACGCCCGCCGGCGCGAACATCCCGAGGAGCTGCGACGACGCCGAGGTGAGCGTGTTGTAGCTGGCGTCCCCGCGCGCGGGGAAGGCGCTCGCGGCGAAGGCCAGGGCGCCCGCGCTCGAGGGCTGGTAGCGGATCACCGTGCCCACGCCCGCGCCGTAGAAGTGGATGCCGCGCGTGTTCACCACGCTGAGCGGGCGCGTGACGAGGTACATGCCGGCGGGCAGGTACACCGAGCCGCCGTAGTAGCCCTGGCCGTTCGACGGCGCCGCCGCGCCCGAGCAGTCGATGGCGGCCTGGATCGCGGCGGTGTCGTCGGTGGCGCCGTCGCCGGCCGCGCCGTAGTCGCGCCGGACGTTGAAGACGCCGTCGGGCGGCGCGGCGTGGGTGGCGGTGAAGTTGAACGCCGCGGCGTACGGGCAGGCGTTCACCACCGTGGTGCTCGCGCGCGTCGTCCGCGCCTCGTCGTCTTCGCGTTGACACGCCACCGCAGCGATCAGTGAGAGCGCGAGCGCCGCGCGCCGCACTCCGAATGCGCCTCGGGCGCAGGTCGATTCTCCCGGCATTGGGCGACCTTACAGGAACGTCCGCGCGGCGCAAACGGAGGAGTGTCAGGGCTGCGGCGTGACCCGGAGCTGCGAGTTCGACGTGATCGCGTCGGTGTTGCACGAGAACTGGGTGAACTCCGCGGGCGAGTTGCCCTGCACGCCGATGGAGGCGCTGCCGCGGCTGCTGGTCGGGTCCGCCCCGCCGCGGCTCGACATCGTCGCGTACTGGATGTCCACCGTGCCGCTCCCCTCGTTGAGGATCATCGAGAACGTCAGGTGCTCGGTGGTCACGTCGCTGCAGCAGAAGTGGACGTCGGGGTAGGTGATCACGAGCTGGCGGGAGGGCGCGGCGCCGACGTTGGCCACGCACATCGCGCCGCGGGTGACGAGGTCGTCCCAGAAGCCGAAGACCGCGTTGGTGATCGTGCTCGCCGGCAGGCACGAGTTGGAGAAGGCCCGGTTCGGCAGCCCGAACCCGAAGACCCCGTTCGTGCTGAACCAGATCGACGAGAACACCCGGCTGTAGAAGGGGAAGCTCCAGCCGATGTCGAGGCCCGTCGCCGCGTCGTCCGTCATCGCGAAGAACTCCTGGTGCCCCGTCACCGCGCAGGCGTTCTGGAAGGTCGTCATCGGCACGCTCGTCACCTGGTAGCTCCGGATCGAGCACCCGCCGGCGGCGCACACCGTCCTCGCCGGGCACGTGACCCCGCAGGCGCCGCAGTTGGCGTCGTCGGCCATGACGGGGCGCTCGCAGCCGTTCGCGGGGTTGCCGTCGCAGTCGCCGAAGCCGGCCGCGCAGGCGAACCCGCAGACGCCGGCCCGGCACGCCGCGACGCTGTTCGGCGGCAGCGGCCCCGTGCAAGCGTTGCCGCACGCGCCGCAGTTCGCCGGGTCGGTGGCGAGCGCGACGCAGCGCCCCGCGCAGAGCGTCGCGCCCGTGGCGCAGGCCGCCGTGCAGGTGCCCACCCCGGAGCAGACGGTGCCCATCGCGCAGGCGCGGCCGCACACGCCGCAGTTGGCGGGGTCGTTGACGAGGCTCAGCTCGCACCCGTTCGACGCGACGCCGTCGCAGTCGCCGAAGCCCGCCGCGCAGGTGAAGCGGCACGCGCCGGCCGTGCACGTCCCCGCGAGCGCCTGGGGCCCCGCCGCGCAGGCCCGGCCGCACGTCCCGCAGTTCGCGACGTCCGACGCGAGGGTGCGGCACGCCCCCGCGCAGGCCGTCTGGCCCGTCGGGCACGCCACGCAGGCCCCGGCGGTGCACACCTGACCCGACGGGCAGGCGTTGCCGCACATGCCGCAGTGGCTCGCGTTCGTGGCCGTGTCCACGCACGCGCCGCCGCAGAGCGTCTGCCCGGCGGTGCAGGCGGGCGTGCAGGCCCCGGCGGCGCAGACCTGCCCCATCGGGCAGGCGTTGCCGCAGCGGCCGCAGTGCGCGGCGGAGGTGGCGGTGTTGGTCTCGCAGCCGTTGCTGAAGTTGCCGTCGCACTCGCCGAAGCCGGCGCTGCAGCCCCCAGCACAGCGCCCCGCCGAGCACGTCGCGGTCGTGTTGGGCGGCATCGGGCAGGTCGAGCCGCACGCGCCGCAGTTGCCCGTGTCGTTCGCGAGGTCGCGGCACGTGCCCGCGCAGAGCGTCCGGCCGGTGGGGCAGGTGATCGTGCACGCGCCGCCGCTGCAGACCTGGCCCGTCGGGCAGGCGTTGCCGCAGCGACCGCAGTTGGCCGCGTCGGTCGCCGTGCTGGTGCAGGCGCCGCCGCACTCGTCGGGCGTCGACCCGGCGCAGGCGCAGGTGCCCGAGGCGCCGCACGCCCCGCCCGAGGGCGCGGCGCACGAGCCCGACGTGCGCGGCGTCGCGTTGCAGGCGGTGCCGGCGCCCGCGCAGACAGTCGTCCCGGTGGTGACGCAGGTGCTCGTCCCCGCCGAGGTGCAGCTCGCGCCGACCGCGCGGCAGGTGCCGCCGCAAATGGCCTGCCCCGTCGGGCAGCCGCCGCCCGCGCAGGCGCCCGCGGCGCAGCTCGCGCTGCCGCCGGCCGGCGCGGCGCAGCGGTTGTTGCACGCGCCGCAGTTGGCGACGTCGGTCGCGGTGTCGGCCTCGCAGCCGTTGGTGGGGTCGCGGTCGCAGTCGCCGCGGCCCGCGGCGCAGGTGAAGCCGCAGCGCCCCGCCGAGCACCAGCGCGTCGCGTTGGGGCGCGTCGGGCACGCGGTCGCGCAGGCGCCGCAGTGGTCGGGGTCGTACTGGAGGTCGGTGCAGGCGCCGCCGCAGTACTGCTGTCCGCTCGGGCAGGCGTCGACGCAGCGGCCGTTGGAGCACGCGGCGCCCGCGCGGCAGGCCATCCCGCACGCGCCGCAGTTGGCCGGGTCGCTCCGGGTGTTGGCCTCGCAGCCGTCCGCGGCGAGGCCGTCGCAGTCGGCGTAGCCCCCGCCGCACGAGGCCACGGTGCACGCCCCGGCCGCGCAGCCCGCCGTCGCGTTGGGGAGCGCGCACGCCCGCCCGCACGCGCCGCAGTTGCGCGCGTCGGTGAGCACGGCCGTCTCGCAGCCGTTGGCGGCGTCGCCGTCGCAGTTGCCGTAGCCCGTCGCGCAGCCCAGCACGCGGCACCGGCCGCCGAGGCAGACGTCCTCCGTGGCGTTCGGGGCCTGGCAGCGCGCACCGCAGGCGCCGCAGTTGAGCGGGTCGGAGGCGGTGTCCGCGCAGGAGGCGCTGGCGCCCGTCCCGCAGGTCTGGAGCGAGGCCCCGCACGAGGCCGCGCAGACGCCCGCCGCGCAGACCTGGCCGCCCGGGCACCGCGTCCCGCACGCGCCGCAGTTGCCCGTGTCGCTCTGGAGGCTGGTCTCGCAGCCGTCGACCGCGAGGCCGTTGCAGTCGCCGAAGCCGGTGGCGCAGCCGCCGAGCGCGCACGCGCCGTTGTCGCAGCCGGCGGCGCCGTTGGGCACCGAGCACGCGCGCCCGCAGGCGCCGCAGTTGTTCGAGTCGTCGCGCGTGTGAACCTCGCACCCGTTGGCGGGGTCGCCGTCGCAGTCGGCGTATCCCGCGGCGCAGCGGACGACGGCGCACGCGCCGGCGGTGCAGGCGTGGACGGCGACGTGGTCGAGGTTGCAGGCGGCGCCGCACCGGCCGCAGTTGGCGGGGTCGTTGGCGGTGTTGGCGCAGGAGTCGCCGGCGCGCCGGTCGGCGGCCGAGGCGTCGGTGCAGCGCGTGAGCGGCGCCGCGCAGGTCGCGGCGCACGCCCCGTTCGAGCACACCTGCCCGGCGGGGCACGCGTTGCCGCACGCGCCGCAGTTGACGTTGTCCGTGCGGGTGTCCACCTCGCAGCCGTCCCCAGGCGCGCCGTCGCAGTCCGCGAAGCCGCCCTCGCACGTCCGAACCGCGCACGCGCCCCCGGCGCACGTCGGCGTCGCGTGGGGCAGCGCGCAGGCGCGGCCGCAGGCGCCGCAGTGGGCGACGCTCGCGCGCAGGTCGGCCTCGCAGCCATTGCCCGCGACGGCGTCGCAGTCGCCGTAGCCGCTCGCGCACGACACCACCGCGCAGGCGCCCGCCGCGCACCCGTTCACGCTCACGCGGGCGAGGGCGCAGGCGGCGCCGCACGCGCCGCAGTGGGCGGGGTCGCTGGCGGTGTTGGCGCAGCGCACCGCGCCGGCGCCCGCGTCGCAGGTGGCGTAGGGGCTGGAGCACGCGGTGACGCAGGCGCCGGCGGAGCACACCTGACCGCTCGGGCACGCCGTCCCGCACGCCCCGCAGTTCATCGCCGACGTGGCGGTGTCGACCTCGCACCCGTTGGCGGGGTCGCGGTCGCAGTCGGCGAACCCGCGCCGGCACGCGCCCATCGCGCACGACCCCATCGCGCACGTCGCTTCCGCGTTGGCGAACGTGCACGCGCGACCGCAGCCGCCGCAGTTCGAAGCGTCCCCGCGCAGGTCGAGCTCGCAGCCGTTGGTGGCGTCGCCGTCGCAGTCCCCGAAGCCCATCTCGCAGCGCACCACCGTGCACGCGCCGCCCGCGCAGCCGTTCAGCGCGGCGCGGGCCAGCATGCAGGCGCGGCCGCACGCGCCGCAGTTGGCCGGGTCGACGTCCGTGTTGGCGCAATACGCCGCCGCGCCCGACCCGCAGGTGGCGAGCTGCGGGGCGCAGGTGGCCGAGCACGCGCCCGCGACGCACCGGGTCCCCGCAGCGCAGGCCCTGCCGCACGCACCGCAGTTGGCCCCGTCGGTCTGGAGGTTGGCGCAGGCGCCCCCGCAGAGCGTGAGGGAGGCGGCGCAGGTGGCACCGCACATCCCCTGCGAGCACACCCGGCCGGCGGGGCAGGCGCTGCCGCACGAGCCGCAGTTGAGCCGGTCGGTCACCAGGTCGCGGCAGACGCCGTCGCAGTCGGTCAGGCCCGTCTGGCACGTCAGCGCGCACGCACCCGCCGAGCACCGCTGGCCCGGCGCGCACGGCGTGTCGCACGCGCCGCAGTTCTCCCGGTCGCTCGACAGGTCGCGGCACACGCCACCGCAGTTGCGCTGCGACGGCGCGCAGGTCGCAGCGCACGCGCCGTTCGAACACACCTGGCCCGCGGCGCACGCGCGCCCGCAGCCGCCGCAGTGCGCGTTGTCGCGCTGGAGGTCGCGGCAGACGCCCCCGCACTCGGTGAGGCGCGCCGCGCACGAGAGCTGGCACGACCCGGCGGAGCACACCTCGCCGTCGTCGCACGCGCGCCCGCAGGCGCCGCAGTGGGCGCGGTCGGTCTGGAGGTCGCGGCAGACGCCCGCGCAGTTGGAGAGCCCCGCGCCGCACGACACCTGGCAGGCGCCCGCGGAGCACACCTCGCCGGCGTCGCAGGCGCGCCGGCACGCGCCGCAGTGGGCGCGGTCGGTCTGGAGGTCGCGGCAGACGCCGTCGCAGTTGTCGAGCCCCGCGCCGCACGACAGCGCGCACGACCCGCGCGAGCAGACGCCCCCCGCGGGGCACGCGAGGCCGCAGGCGCCGCAGTTGGCGAGGTCGCTCGCGAGGTCGCGGCACGAGCCCGCGCAGTTGGAGAGGCCGCCGCCGCACGAGCGCTGGCACGCGCCCGCCACGCACACGTCGCCCGCGGCGCACGCGCGCCCGCAGGCCCCGCAGTGCGCGCGGTCGGTCTGCAGGTCGCGGCAGGCGCCCGCGCACTCGACCTGACCGACCGGGCAGGTCACCTGGCAGCGGCGGTCGGCGCAGCGCTGGCCGAGGGGGCAGGCGTTGCCGCAGGCGCCGCAGTTGCGGTCGTCGGTCGCGAGGTCGGCGCAGTAGGCGCCCGCGGCGGCGGCGCCGGCGTCACCCGGGGCGCAGGTCGCGAGCCTCGCGTCGCAGGTGGCCGCGCACGCGCCGAGGCTGCACACGCGGCCCGCGGGGCAGGCGTTGCCGCAGGCGCCGCAGTTGAGCCGGTCGGTCTGGAGGTTGACGCACCGGCCGCCGCACGCGCGCTGCCCGGCGGGGCAGCCGAGCTGGCAGGTGCCGGCGAGGCACACCTGGAGCGCCCCGCACGCGCGCCCGCAGCCGCCGCAGTGGCGCCGGTCGGAGCGCAGGTCGACGCAGTTCGAACCGCAGCGGGTCGCGTCGGCCGCGCAGGTCACGACCACGTCCATCCCCGCGTCCGCCACCGCGGCGTCGTCGGGCGCGGGCGAGGCGCCACCGACGAGCGGTCGGCCGGCACACCCGGCGGCGCCGAGGGCCAGCAGGAAGCACCACGCTGCGGTCAGGCTTCCCCACGAGCGCCGCAGGTCGCTCCGCCCTTTGACGCGCGCGAAGAGGGTGACGTCGGGGAGGAGGAGGCGGTGGGGGAGGTCGGGCTTCACGAAGTTCTCCACGCGGAAAGGCTGGACGCGAGGAAGGCACGCGTCGTGCCCATCGACGCGCGGCCTCTCGTCGCGCTCGCGCCGCACGCGGGTGTCCCTCCCCGGGACGCCCGTGTACTTTCCAGGGACAATCCTTGCGCGTCGGGCGTGCCCTCGAAGGGCCCCTACGCCCGACCCCCTCTCAGCGCAGCGTGCCGTCCGTGCGGTGCCGCGCGGTGTAGGCGCAGCCCTCGGCCTGCGCCTCGAAGCGCGGGCGCGCACGCCCCAGCGCGGCGAGCGTCGCGCGCGACACCCGCACCGTCCGCTCGTCGTCGAAGGTGCGGCCGCGCCAGCGCCCCGGGTCGTGGCAGACCTCGTAGACGAGCGCGCCGAGCGCGTCGTCGGAGACCGTCCCCCCCGGCGCCCACGCGCGAACGAGCGCGACGGACTCCTCCGCGAGCAGCTCGACCAGTTCGCTGGCGACCCGCGTGCGCCACTGTGCGGCGTTGCCCGTGCGCACGTAGTCCGGGTCGGGGCGGTCGATCGCGGTCGCGGCGACGGCGGCGAGGTCCGTCTGCGGCAGGAGCGGCGTCCGAACCACGTCGCCCGCCCCGCCGTCGGCCAGGAGCGGCGCGTGGCCCAGCTCGACGAGCCACGCGCGGTGGAGCGAAGGGGGCTCGACCCGCTGGATGACGCGCGCCCCGCGCCCGTCGAACACCCAGGCGCGGAAGAGGTTCCCGCCGACGTCGAAGTCGCCGACCCGCTCGCTGCGGCCGGACGAGGTGACGGTGGCGCGGTCGAAGGTCGTCGGCGGCTGCCCGATGACGAGCCCGACCGCCAGCAGCGGCAGGCAGTAGATCCCGAGGTTGCACGTGCCGGCCGCGAACGGGCTCTCGCGCTCACGGCGCACGGTCACCGTGCGCTGCGGCGGCCGGGCGAGCGCGCGCCACGCCGAGAGCTTCTGCGGGAGGTCGACCGAGGAGCGGGTCGTCCCCTCCGCCTCGGGTTGCGCGCGGGGGATCAGGCCGCACGCGACGGTGAGGGAGACCAGGACCCCGAGAGCCAGCCTGCTTCGCATGGATGTAGCCTCCCCCAGAACGTCACCCGGCGCGAAGGTCATTCCGCGCGGGGCGAACTCGTTCGCTTCGCGCGGAACGAGCTCACCCGCCGCCGAGCGTCTGGAGCTCGCCCGACAGGTACACCCGCGCGCCCGACGGCGGCGCGTCCGCGATCGCCCGCAGCGCGCGCGCCACCACGGCGCCCTCGATGGGCCGCGACGCGAAGGGCTTCAGCAGCGGCTTCAGCGCGCCCGTCAGCGCGATGGCGAGGCGCTCCCCGGGGCGGCTCTCCGCGCGCTCGCCCACGAGGAGCGACGGCCGCGCGATCGCGAGCGCTTCGAAGCCCATCGCGCGGAGGGCCTCCTCCGTCTCGCCCTTCACCCGGTTGTAGAAGACGAGCGAGCCCGCGTCGGCCCCGAGCGCCGTCACCACGTAGAAGCGCGAGGCCCCGCGCGCCTTCGCCGCCCGCGCGAAGGCGAGCACCGCGTCGTGGTCCACCGCACGGAACGCCTCGCGGCTGCCGGCCTTCTTGATGGTGGTGCCGAGCGCGCAGAAGGCGTCGGTGACGGGCGGGAGCGAGGCCGGGTCGATCGCAGCGAAGTCCACCGTCGCCTGCGTGAGCTTCGGGTGCGAGCGGTCGAGCGGACGTCGGCCGAGCGTCACCACCGCGTCGAAGGCGGTGCCCTCCAACAGCGCGTCGACGAGGTGCGAGCCGACCATGCCGGTGGCGCCGGCGATCCAGGCGGAGCGGGTCATGGCCCGCGGTGATACCCGAAGCGCCGCCCACGCACACGTCGCGAAAATCGTCGACGGGCTCGTCACACCCCGCCGCCCTCGCCCGATGAGGGGAAGACCGCCCCGTCGGCGCAGCCTCGCGCCGGCCTCATGGGACGCGGTCGCGGAGGGTGTCTCCCATGCGCAGCTTCATGCGTTGCGCGCGCCTCGTGGCGTGCGCGCTGCTCATCCCGTCGTTGTCGTCGGCCGTCCCGCCCCGTCGGAGCGTCGACGTCGTCGCCCCGCCGCGCGACGCGAGCGCGCCCCGGAGCGTCGCGGTGTACCTCCACGGCCTCGGCGACGTGCCCGACGGCGGGTGCTGGTACTTCGGCCGCGCGGTGGGCGATCGGACGTGGCTCGTGTGTCCGCGGGCGCCCGTGTCGTACGGCCCCGGCGCGGCGTGGTCGTCGCCCGCGAGCACGCGGACGGCGGTGGCGCGCGCGATCGACGCGGCCGAGCAGCGAGGCCCCGGCACCGTCGACCGCGCGACGCCGGGCGTGCTGGTGGGCTTCTCGCAGGGCGCGTACGCGGCGCAGCAACTCCTCCGCACGCAGCCGGGGCGGTGGCGGGGGGTGGCGTTCGTCGCGGCCCACATCCGCTGGACGCGGGCGCAGCTCGAGGCGGCGGGCGTTCGGCGCGCGGTCTTCGCGGCGACGCGCGGCGACATGATGCGCCCGGTGCTGATGGAGACGGCGCGACGGCTCCAGGCGGAGGGCTTCGCGGCGCGCTTCGTCGACCTCGGGCGAGGCGGTCACTCGTGCGTCGCGCGCGGGGAGACGTCGTGGACCGAGGTGCTCGCGTGGCTCGACGAGGCGTAGCCCGTCACGGCCCGCTGCCGAGTCTCGGAGGCGCCGCACCCGCATCCCGGCGAACGCGACGTCGCCGGGGCGGCCCGGAGTCGCCGCTGCTCATGGAATCACCCGAGCCCGTGCCGCCAACCCCGAACGCGTCGCCCACCGACGCGTCTTCGGGCGCGAACATCGGCGGCGGGGCCGGCGCCCGCTCGCGCTCGATCGCGTCGCGCGCCTGCCGACGGAGCGCCTCCACGCCGGGCGCGCGGTCGCCCTCAGGGTCGATCGCCTTCGCCGCGTCGAGGCGCTCCAGGCACCGCGGCCAGTCGCGCTGCGCCGCCGCCCGCGCGGCCTCGTCGCGCATCGACCGCGCCCGCGTTCGAACCGCCACGAGGCTCGGGTCTTCGCGCACGTCGGGCGGCACACCGATGGGCCGCTCGCGACCCTGCCGGCGGAGCAGCACCCACCCCACCAGCACCGCGAGCCCGGCAGCCACGACCTGCGCCCACCGCGAGCGGAACAGCTTCCGCAGCCGGCTCACCCGCTGCCGCACGACCGGCGCGGGCAGGCGCTCCTCCTCGGCGATCGCCTCCAGCGTCTCCCCCTCGCCCTCGCGCAGGAGCCAGTCGAGCGTCTTCTGCGCGTCGGCGCCGGGCGGGAGCTCGCCGACGGCCCACGCCAGCAGCGCGTTCTCCTCGTGGGGCGCGGGCGGCGCGGCGCGCTCGGGCACGTCGTTCGTCTCACGGCCGGCGCGGCGGTGGTGGTCGGCGATCTTGTGGCGGGCGATCCCCCAGATCCAGCGGCGCGCGGCCTCGGGCTCGTCGGGCCGCGCGGGCGACGACAGCGCCTCCGCGAGCACCGACTGCACGACGTCCTCGGCGTCGGCGTCGGGCACGCGGCGTCGAACCCGCGCGAGGAGCGCGGTGCGGAAGGCGGCGGACGTCCATTCGTGGGCTCGGCTCATGGCGTTGTCGGTGCGTCGCGCGGCGGGCGGCGAGTGTGACAGGGCCGCGGACGATTTGCGACGCGCCCGATGGCCCGCCGCGCGTTCGGGAATTGCCGCCGGGGAGCGTCCCGTGCGAAGACCGACGCCCGATGAGCGAGACGACCTTCACGGCCTTCCGGCCGGTGCCGCGCACGGGGGTGATCTACGTCACCACCGAGGCGCAGAAGCTGGGCTTCCGCTACGGCGCGCCGGGCTGGTGCAACCTCGGCCAGGGCCAGCCCGAGACGGGCCCGCTGCCCGACGCGCCCGCCCGCATCCACTCCATGGCCATCCTCGTCGACGACCAGGAGTACGCGCCGGTGCCGGGCCTCTGGGAGCTGCGCGAGGCCGTCGCCGGCATGTACAACGAGCTCTACCGCAAGGGGATGCGCTCGAAGTACTCCGCGGAGAACGTCTCCATCTCCGGCGGCGGGCGCGTCTCGCTGCTGCGCGCGGCGGCCGCCCTCGGCAACGTCAACCTCGGGCACTTCCTCCCAGACTACACCGCGTACGAAGAGCTGCTCGACGTCTTCCGGCTCTTCTCCCCGATCCCCATCCTGCTCGACCCGGCGCGGGGCTACGAGTTCACCGCCGACGAGCTCGAGCGCGAGATCGTCGGGCGCGGGCTCGGCGCGATCCTCATGTCGAACCCGTGCAACCCGACGGGGCGCGTGGTCGGCGGCGACGAGCTCGGGCGCTGGCTCCAGATCGCGCGGACCCACGACTGCGCGCTGCTCGTCGACGAGTTCTACTCGCACTACATCTGGCGCGGCGGGGACGGCGGCCCGGCGCCGATGGAGAGCGCCGCGCGCCACGTCGAGGACGTCGACCGCGACCCGGTGGTCCTCTTCGACGGCTTCACCAAGAACTGGCGCTACCCCGGCTGGCGCATCACCTGGACGATCGCGCCGAAGCCCATCATCGAGGCCGTCGCGAGCGCGGGGTCGTTCCTCGACGGCGGCGGTTCGAAGCCGATGCAGCGCGCCGCGTGCGAGGTGGTGACGGCCGACCACGCGCGCGCCGAGACCGCGGCGATCCACAAGGTCTTCGGCCACAAGCGCGCGATGCTGCTCTCGCGGCTCGAAGCCCTGGGCGTGCGCTTCGACCGGCACCCCGAGGGGGCGTTCTACGGGTGGGGCTCGGTGGCCGAGCTGCCCGCGCCGCTCAACACCGGGATGGGCTTCTTCCGCGCGGCGCTCGAGCGCCAGGTGATCACGGTGCCCGGCGAGTTCTTCGACGTGAACCCCGGCAAGCGGCGCCTCGGTCGCACGTCGCGCTTCCGCGACCACGTGCGCTTCTCCTTCGGCCCCGAAGAGCGCGTCATCGCCACCGCCCTCGACCGCATCGAGGCGATGGTCCGCGGCGCGTGAGCGCTACGCCTCGGGGCCCTCGTCCGACCTGATCTCCGTCGTCACGAGGTCGAGCAGCTCCGAGGCGAACCCCACCATCTCAGCCTGCGAATAGCCCGCCCGCTTCAGCTCCTTGAGCACCGAGCGCGCCACCGTGCGCAGCGCCCGCTGGGTGTCCGTGAGCGTCCGACCGTCGAGTTCTTCTCCGAATGCCATCGCGTCTCCTGCCGGCGTGTGGGCGGCGGCGGCCTTACGCCACCATCGCTGCCCGCCGTGCGGTCGACGTATCACAAGACGCATGCCACCGGCGCCCGCCCCGCACGTCCGCGGGATTTTCCGTGCGCATGCGCCGCCGTGACGCGCCGCGGTGCGTAGCCCCCTACGCGATCGAGCGCGTAGACCCCTTCGCGCTGCGTCACGCTCGTGCGATGGTCCCTCGTCGCGCGCCCCGCGTCTGCGGCAAACTGGCGGCCGGCGAAATCACGGTGCTAACAGCGTCTCCCACCATGCGTCGCTGGCTGGCGGTCAGCCTCGCGGCGGCCGCGGTCGCCGGCGGGGCCTACTCCCTTCGAACGGGCGCGCACCCGCGCCACGGGGAGGCCCGCGCGTCGCGCCACCACCACCACCGACGTCACGCGCGGAGCGACGCGCGCCCGGCGGAAGCGCACGCCCGCGACGCCGGCGTCGACGCAGCGCGCGCCGTCCCCGTCGTCCCCGCCGTCACCGCGCGCGCGCCCGTCCCGCTGCGACGGACGCCCGTGCCCGCCGCGCCCGAGCAGCCCTGCGTCTCGCTCGTCCGACCCGACCGCGACGGCCGCTGGGTCCACGCCGCCGACGTGCTCCCGCCGATGGGCTTCGTCCCCGGCGACGACCTGCTCACGCTCGTCAACCGCTCGCCGCGCTTCGTGCTCCCGCCCGACTACATCCCGGGCGACCTCGTCGAGATCGACACCGGCCTCGAGCTCCCGCCGACGTCGTGCGTGCCGCCGCACCGCCAGTGCCTCCGCCGCGACGCCGCGAGCGCGCTCCGCGTGATGCTCGACGCGATGGCCGCGGCCAGCCTCCCGGGCCACGTCCACTCGGCCTACCGCTCCTTCATCACCCAGTGCGGCGTGTTCCGGAAATGGAGCTACGGCGAGGGCGAGGGCTTCTGCCACGCCACCACGTCGAGCGCGATCGCCGGCCACAGCCAGCACCAGCTCGGCACCGCGGTCGACCTCTTCACCGAGGAGTGGATGCACCAGTACGCCAACCCCATGCGCGGCGGCTTCGGCTGCACGCCCGGCGGCCGCTGGATCGCCGAGCACGCCTGGGAGTTCGGCTGGGTGATCCCGTACCCGCTCCCGCTCGCCGAGCGCGCGCCGGGCTCCGACTGCCGGCGGCGCGACGGCGGCGACGACGTCGTCGACCCGCGCACCGGCTACCGCTACGAGCCCTGGCACCTGCGCTACATCGGCGTCGACGCCGCGGCGCGCTTCCACGCCGCGTGGCTCGACAGCGGCGTCAGCGGGCCCCACGAGGTCACGCTCGAGCAGTGGCTCCGCGCCGAGCACGGCGTCGACGGCGACGTCGACCTCCCCGTGTGCGACGGGTGCTCGTGCGGGCTCTGCACCACCTTCCACGACGGCGCGCCCGCGGCCGTGGGCGGCGCCGGCGCCCGCGCGCGCGCCGAGCCCCCGCGCCCGACGGGGCCCTGCGGCGACCGCGCGCTCCTGCTCGGCGCCGACGGCGAGCCCGTCCCTGCGGAGGCGCCGCCCACGCTCACCGCGGCCGAGGCGCGCCGCGAGTACCTCGGCGTCCGCGTGCTGGTCACCGTCGCCGCGCCCGCGCACACCGTCACGCAGACGCCGGTCACCTCGCAGTACGCGGGCGTGTACGGCGCGGGCATGACGTGGCGCGCGCTCCAGCCCTTCCCCCAGCCGCGCTTCGCGACGCTCGCGCGCGCCTACCCCGACCTGCGCGGCGCGTGGCGCGTCGCGCTCGCGCCCCGCGGCGACGCGTCGTGGCCCTGGCGCGCGGCGCTGCGCAACACCGCGACGCCCGCGTGGGTCAACGGCGCCAACCTCCGGCTGCCGGTCGCGCAGGGCCTCACCCACGTCGAGGTGGTCGTCCCGCCGGTCGGGGATGCGGTGCGCGTGACGCTCCTCCGCGACGGCGACCCGCGCGGCGCCGTGATCGAAGCGCCGATTCGCTGACGTCGTGAATTGCGGCGCGCGTGCCGCGCAACCCGATGGGGGTTGACGCGCGACGTGCTTCCATACGATCCCTCACGCCGGACGATGCGGCGGATTCTCTACGTCATCCCGAGCCTCCGCCCCGGCGGGGCCGAGCGGCAGCTCGGGTACCTGTGCCAGGGACTCGTCCCCCTCGGCTGGGACGTCCACGTGGCGGCCTTCGAAGCCGACGGCCCCGTCCGCGCGCGCATCGAGGCCTCCGGCGCGACGCTCCACGTGCTGCGCCGCGGGCACACGTACGACCCGCGCGTCGCGGGCGAGCTCGCGCTGCTCGCGCGCAGGCTGCGGCCGGACTTTGTCCAGACCTGGCTCACCACCGCCGACGTGCTCGGCGGCGCCGCGGCGCTCGCCACGCGCACCCCGTGGATCCTCTCGGACCGGTGCCTCGTCATCGAGGAGGTGGCGCCGCCGAAGTTCAAGGTGCTGGTGCGGATGGCGCCGCACGCGCGGGCCATCATCGCCAACTCGGACGTCGCCGCGGCCTTCTGGGGCGCGCGCCTCGCGAAGCCGCCGCCGCGCTTCGTGGTGCGCAACGCGCTCCCGCTCGACGAGCTGGCCGCCGCGCCGCCGGCCGACCGCGCCTCGCTCGGGGTGCCCGCGGGCGCGCCCCTCGTCGTCACCATCGGCCGCCTCAACGCGCAGAAGAACGTGATGACCCTCCTCGCCGCCCTCGAGCGCGTGGTGCGCGAGACGCCCGCGGTCGCGGTGCTCGGCGGCGACGGGCCGCTCGCGGGCGACGTGCGGCGCTTCATCGAAACGCGCGGGCTCGCGGGGCGCGTGTTCGCCGTGGGCTACGTCGGCAACGCCTGGTCGTGGATGAAGGCCGCCGACGTGTTCGTGTCGGCGAGCCGCTACGAGGGGATGCCCAACGCGGTGATGGAGGCGATGGCCGCGGGCTGCCCGGTGGTGGTCTCCGACATGGTCAACCACCGCGAGATCGTCCCACCCGACGCCGCCCTCTTCGCGCCGGTGGAAGACCCCACGGCCCTCGCCGACGCGCTCACCGACGCGCTCACCGACCGCGACGGCGCGAAGGCCCGCGCGGCCGCGGCGTCGCGGGCGGCGGAGTCGTGGTCGATCGACGCCGTCGCGCGCAAGTACGCGGGCATCTACGAGCAGTTGCGCTGAGCCGCAGACGACGGCGGCTCGGGCCGCAGACGACGGCGGCTCACTCCGGCAGGCAGAGCCCACCCACGGTGACACCGCGCGCCGCGCCCACCCGGTCGCGCGCGACGAACACCAGCGCGCGCCCGTCGCCCACGGCGAGGATGCGCCCGTCGGCGTTGGGCACCGGCAGCAGGTCGCGCGCCGCGGACCGGACCGCGCCGTCGGGCTGGAGCACCGCGCCGCGCAGCACCGCGGCCTCGCCCGCGCCGCGCAGCACCGCGGCCTCGCCCGCGCCGCGCACCCACGTCACCGCCGCGCCGCCGTACGTCGCCGTCACCGCCACGGTGGGCTGCGTCGCCGCTTGGAAGCGCTCGAGCACGTTGTTGTAGAGGACGCGCCCGTCAGGGTCGAGCACCGCGGCGTGGATCGCGTGCGCGCTCCCCACCGGCTCGTCCCACCCGAGCACCACCGCGGGCCCGAGTGCGGCCGCGTCGTCGAGGCGGAGCGCGTCGACCCCCCGCGCGATCGGCACCCGCGTGTCGACCACGCCCGAAGCGTCGAAATGCACGACGTGGACGTCGGCGAACACCCGGAAGACCGCCGCCGCGCCCCACGGCGCCGCGCGCATCAGCACCGACTCCGCGGTGATCGGGATCACGTTGGTGAGGTCGACCCCCATCGCGCTCACCACCGAGCCGTCGGCGCGCACGCGCACCGCGTTGGGTGTTGCCACCGCGAAGCCCGCGTCGCTCGTCTCGAGGAGCCGCGGCGCGAGCGCGAGCACGCTCCCATCGGGCAGCGGCGCGGCGAACGCGTCGCCCCGATTGGGCAGGTACACCTCCGTGCCCCGGCGCGCCCCGTCGGGCCCGAGCGCCACGCCCCGCAGCCGCGTCGTGAACTCCTCCGCCCCCTGCACCGCGCGGCTCTCGCGGAAGAGAACCATCGCGCCGTCGCCCGCCCGCGCCGCCGCCGGCAGCGACAGGTCGGTCTGGGCCGCCGTGCTGTCGTAGAGGGTCGTCCACCCCGCGCGCAGGAAGCCCTGCGCCGTCACCGTCGCGACGTCCACCGAGTCGCGCCGCGCCGGCGAGCCGTCGGGTGGGGCCACGCGCGAGGCCGCCTGCCGGGCGGCCACGAGGTACCCGTCGCCGAGCCTGAGGAGGCCCGCGAGCTCCAGGGTGTCGACGCCCGGGGACGCGTCGAGCACGTGCCGGGTGAAGGCCGCGAGCGCGCACGCCGGGGCCGGGCCCGCGTCGTAGGGGGCCGGGCGGTCGCCCGAGGTGGCGTCGCCCGCGTCGCCCGGGAGCGAGCCGTCGCCGACCGGGATGCCGATGATGTCGGGGGCGACGTCGCGCGCGGCGTCGGCGGGCGTGGCCGTCGACCCGCTGCTGCAACCCGCGAGGGCGGCCAGGAGGAGGAGGCTCGGGGGGAGGCGCATCGCGAGGAGATCCAAACACCCGGGCGGGGGCGCTGTCGATTCCCCGGCGCCGAAATCGGGCCTTGCCATCGCCGGGCGGTCGCATTAGGTCGGTGCGGCCCGTGGCCGTCTGCGCGGCGCGAACCCGCGGCGCGCGACGACCCCGAGGCCCCCGAAACCCACCCACCGTCCTTCGACGGAAGGAGTCCCCTCCGATGCCCCGCGAACCGCGCAACTTCGACCACCTCCTCGGCGGCAAGGCGAAGGGCCTGAGCGACACGCAGCTCCAGGCGCACTTCACGCTCTACAAGGGCTACGTCAACAAGCTCAACGAGATCACGACGAAGCTCGCCGCCGCCGACCGCTCGTCGCCCAACTACTCCTTCAACGAGTACTCCGAGCTGCGGCGCCGCGAGCCGGTGGCCTTCAACGGCACCGTGCTCCACGAGATGTACTTCGAGGCGCTCGGCGACGGCTCGACCGCGCCCTCCGACGCGGTGAAGGCCGCGTTCGACGCGTCGTTCGGGAGCTTCGACGCCTGGGTGGCCGACACCAAGGCGTGCATGATGAGCGGCCACGGCTGGACGCTGCTCGTGTACGACTACGCCTCGGGCAAGCTGCTCAACAACCTCGTCAACGGCGAGCACCACGTCGGCCTCTTCGCCAACGTGCACGTGATGGGCGCCTTCGACGCCTGGGAGCACGCCTACTTCGCCGACTACCAGACGGCCAAGGCCAAGTACGTCGAGGCCGTGCTCACCGGCCTCAACTGGGAGACGCTCGAGCAGCGCCTCAAGCAGGCCCACGTCATCCGCTGACCGCCGCCCCCCCCTCACACCCGCGCCGCGCGCGTGCGCGCCGGGTCGCGGGGGGGAATGCCCAGCCGCTTCAACTTCTTCTGCAGCCCGAAGCGCGACAGCCCCAGGGCCCGCGCGGCGCGCGACTGGTTCCACCCGTGCTCGCGGAGGGCGCGCTCGACCAGCTCGCGCTCGACGTCCGTCACCGCATGGCGCAGGTCGAGCGCCGCGCCATCGCCCGCGCGTGCCCCGGTCGACGCGACGCCCGACGCGCCCGCGGGCGGGGGCAGCGCCAGGTCGCCCTCGCGGATGATCCCGTCGGCCATCACGGCCGCGCGCATCACCTCGTTCTCGAGCTGGCGGACGTTGCCGGGCCACGGGGCCGCGACGAGCCGCGCCATCGCCTTGCGGTCGATCTCCACCTTCGCGCCCGGCGCCCGCGCGAGGAAGTGCGCGACCAGCGTCGGGATGTCCTCGCGCCGCTCGCGCAGCGCCGGCACCGGGAGGACCACCACGGCCAGGCGGTAGAAGAGGTCCTCGCGGAAGGCCCCGCGGCGCACCATCTCGGGCAGGTCGCGGTGGGTCGCGGCGATCACCCGCACGTCGACCTTGCGCGACCGCTCGCCGCCGACGGGGCGCACCTCGCCCTCCTGGAGCACGCGCAGGAGCTTGGCCTGCATCGCCGGCGACATCTCCCCCACCTCGTCGAGGAAGAGCGTGCCGCCGTCGGCCACCTCGAAGAGCCCCGCGCGGTTGCGGTCGGCGCCGGTGAAGGCCCCGCGCACGTGACCGAAGAGCGTGCTCTCGAGCAGCGTCTCGGTGACGGCGCCGCAGTTCTCCGCGACGAAGGCCCTCGCGGCGCGCGGGCTGTTGGCGTGGATCGCCCGCGCCACGAGCTCCTTCCCCGTCCCCGACTCGCCCTGGAGGAGCACGGGCATGCCCGTCGGCGCCACGCGGTCGACCAGCGCGAGCAGGCGCTCCATCGCCGGGCCGCGGCCCACGATGCCCTCGTAGCGGCCGCGCGCGACGTCCTGCGCGAGCGTCTGGCGCACGGCCTCGAGCTCCACCCGCTGCGCGTCGACCCGGCGCTCGAGCTCCTCCGAGAGCCGCTCCGCGCGCCGCAGCGCCCGCTGGAGCTCCGAGCGCGCCCGCGCGTTGTGGATCGCCACCGCCGCCGCGTCGGCGAAGGCCCGCGCCACCTCCACCGCGTCGTCGTCGAAGGCCCCGGCGCGGAAGCGGTCGTCGACGTACACCGTCCCCACCACCTCGCCGTGCACCCGCAGCGGCACCGCCAGCACCGACCGGAGCTGCATCGCCGTCACGCTCGCCGCCGCGTGGAAGCGCCCGTCGGCGCTCGCGTCGACCGTGACGAGCGCCTCGCCCGTCCGCGCCACGTGCTCGGCCACCGAGCGCGAGAACGCCATCTCGTCGCCGTCGAGGTCGCGCGCCCCGATGTTGCGCGCCGTCCGCGTCCGCAGCTCGCCGTCGTCGCCCTTGAGCAGAACGAAGCCCCGCGACGCGCCCGTGAGCTCCACCGTCGCGTCGACCACCAGCTCGAGCAGCGCCCGCAGCCGCGGCTCGTCGTTGAGCCGGTGCGTGATCGCCACCAGCCGCCGCCACCGCACCCCGTCGCGCCCCGCCCCCGCCGCCTCCGCCGCCGCAGGCGCATGCAGCGCGAGGAAGCGCCGCCCGAGCTCCGCCGGCAGCGTCGCCGCCAGCGCCTCCGCCCGCCGCCGCGCCGCCTCGGCCGCCCGCTCGGCCGCCGCCCGGTCGCCGCGCGCCGCATACGCCGCCGCCTCCGCGCGCGCCAGCCACAGGTCGTGCTCGGTGGCCCGGTCGTCCGCGCACCTCGCCCGCGCCGCCGCGAGCAGCGCGTCGACCTCGCGCACAGGAGCCCGCGCCGCCAGCGCCACCTCCAGCCGCGCGAGCGCCACCATCGCCCCGCCGTCTTCACCCTCGCCCGGCGCACCGTTCAGCACGGCCTCGGCCTCCGCCGCCGCACCCGCCCGCACCAGCCGGACGGCCGCCCGCGCCGACGCCTCGTCGGCCCTCGGCCCGTCGCCCGCCGCCCGCAGCCGCGCCGACGCCACGCGGAGCGCCTCGGCCGCAGCGCGCGGGTCGTCGAGCGCGTCGCCCGCCACCATCGCCGCGAAGCCCTCGGTGAGCGCGTCGCCCACCGCGCGCGCCGCATCCGCCGCGCGCGACGCCGCGTCGGCGGCAGCCACCCGGTCGCCCGCCCAGGCATAGAGCGACGCCTCGTTGACGAGCGCCCGCGCGAGCTCGGGCATCCGCCCCAGGGTCGCCAGCGCCCGCGCCGCGCGCGTGAGCTCGCGGAGCGCCTCGCCGAGCGCCCCCGCGTCGAGCGCCGCGCCGCCGAGGTTGGCCCGGTACGAGGCCGCCGCGTGGAGGTCGCCCGACTCGCACGCGAGGGCCCAGGCGTCGGCGTAGGCGCGCCGCGCGGCGTCGTGGTCGCCCGCCCGCTGCGCCGCCATCCCGACGAGCGCCCGCACCCGCGCCCGCAGCGCGACGTCGCCCGCGCGCAGGGCGAGCGCGTCCGCGGAGTCGGTCGCCTCGCGCGCCGCGTCGAGGTCGCCGCGCGCCACCGCCACGAGCGCCGCGAGCTCGAGCGCGCGCAGGCGCAGCGCCGCGTCGTCGCCGACGTCGCCGGCCTCCGCGAGGAGCGCCTCGGCGGCCGCGAGGTCGCCCCGGTCGAAGGCGTCGCGGGAGAGCGCCAGGCGCCCGAGTGCGCGCGTCTCCTGCGCGTCGAGCAGCGTCCGCGCGAAGGCCCGCGCCCGCTCCCGCAGCCCCGCCCGGCGGAGCGCGTCGAGCTCGACGAGCCGCGTCGCGGAGGTGGGCTCGACGCCCGCCAGCACCTCCAGCGCGCGGGGCGCCTCGCCCGCCAGCAGCAGCGTGCGCGCGAGCCGCTCGGCCCAGCGCGCGCGATCGGGCGCCGCGCCCTCGCACGCCTCCAGCGCCGCCACCGCGTCGGCTCGCGGGACGCGCGGGTCGGAGGCGCCCCGCTCGGCCGCAGCCCACGCCGCCTCCCGGTCGCCCGCCGCGAGCGCGACGCGGGCGCGGACGGCGTGGTCGCCCGGCGCGACGCGCGCGAGGATCGGGAGCAGCGCGCGGGCAGCACCCGTCCCCTCCACCTCCGCGTCGAGCGGCGCGATCGCGGCCACCCGGCCGCCCCGGACGCGCGCGACGCCCGACGCGACCAGCGCCGTCACCGCCGCGCGGCCCCCCTCGCCCACCGCCTCCATGAGCGCGACCTCGGGCACCGGCGCGCCCGCCACCGCGAGCATCGCCGCCGCCCGCCGCGCCTCGGGCGGGCCCGCGGGGAGCGGCGCACGGTGGAGCGACGCGGCGCGCGCGTAGAGCTCGTCGCGCGTGGCCGAGGCGACGCGGGCGGCGCCGAGGCGCTGGGCGATCCCGACGACGCGGCCCGGGAGCCCGGCGGTCACGTCGACCCAGGCGTCGACCGCGGCGGCGGGGACGGCCGCGCCGTGCAGGGCGGCGAGGAGCTCGCGGGCGCGGGCCCGGTCGAGCGGGTGGAGCGCGACGTCGGCGACGTCGGGCGCGCCGAGCGGCGACGCGCACGTGGCCAGCAGCGCGGCGGGCGCGGGCGACGCCCCGAAGCGGCGGAGACGACGGAGCGCGTCCGCGGCGCGCGCGACGGCCTCCTCGTCGGCATCAATGAGCACCACCAGCGTCGGGCGCTCGACGTCCGCCGGGAGCTCCTCGCGCACGTCGGGGGCCTCGCCGCGGGCCGCGCCGGCGATCCGGCACGCGCGCACCACCTCCTCGGCGAGCCGACGACGCCCCGCGCCGGAGGGCCCCGAGATCACCACGCCGAGCCCGTCGCCCGCCAGCGCCGCCAGCGCCCGCTCGGTGGCCGCGCGCCGCTCCAGATCGCGCCCCACGAGCGGCCGTCGCGTCAACGGAGCCTCGCCGGCTTCACCCGCACCGTCGACGGCGACGCCCGCGTCGCGCGACCAGCGGGCGAGCCACTGACGCGCCGACCAGGGCCGTCGCTCCGGGTCGGGCTCGAGCAGCCACGCCACCGCGCCGCGCAGCGCCTCCGGGACGAGCGCCATCACCTCCGCACGCGGGGCCGTCGGCGCGGCGAGCCCGCGGAGGAGCGCGCCGCGGTCATCGGGATCGTCGACGAAGGGGTGGCGGCCGGTGACGGCCTCGACGAGCGTGACGCCGAGGGCGTAGAGGTCCGACGCGACGCCGCGCTCGCCCGCGAGGCGCTCGGGGGCGAGGTAGCGCAAGGTGCCCGACGGGACCTCCCCGGCGCGCCTCGCGTCGCCCGCCAGCCCGAGGTCGACGAGCCACGCGCGCTCACCGTCGGCGAGCACGTTGGCGGGCTTCACGTCCCCGTGCACCACCCCCGCTTCGTGGAGCGCCGCGAGCGCGCCTGCCACGTCCGCAGCAGACCGCGCGACGACCACCGTCGGCGCGCCCATCGCGAGCGGCCCCGCCTCCACGCGGGCCATCACCAGCCACTGCCCGCCGTCGGGCTCGGTGACGAAGTCCGTCGCGCGCGGCAGCGACGGGTGCTCGACGCGCAGCAGGAGCTCGGCCTCACGCCTCGCCTCGCGCCCCTCCGACCGCTTCAGCGCGACCGGCGCGTCGCCGCGGAGCGTGTCGACCGCCGCCCACACCGCCCCCTGCGCCCCGGCCCCGAGGCGACGCCCGACCCGATACCGACCCGCGAGGAGCTTGCCTTCCATGTCGTCACCTTCCGTTGGCGCCTGCACGGACTGAACCGTACGCCAACAGAAGGCGCTTCATGGGGAGATGTCAACCTGGTTGGCGCACCGCGTGGGCACGATGGCACCCGCCACCGCCAACGCGAGAAGCACTGCGCTACGGGTGCTGGCAGGCGGAGCCGAAGCTCTGGTCGGCGCCGCGGGGCGCGCACCCGGCAGCCCGCATCGCGCGGTAGAGGGACTGCGCGGCGCTGCAACGCCCGCTGAGGATGAGGTCGTCGATGCGGCTCGCGCCGCCGCGGCAAACCGAGGGGACGGACGGCACGACGGGCCGCGGCTGGGGGTTGGGCGGCGGCGTCGGGATGGGCTGGAGCGTGGGCGGCGGCGTCGGGATGGGCTGCATCCCGCCGTTGTTCACCGGCTGCATGCCCCCGTTGTTCACCGGCTGCATGCCCCCGTTGTTCACCGGCTGCATGCCCCCGTTGTTGACGCCCGCGTTGTAGCCGTTGTTGTTGGGCGCCTGGCCGTTGTTGTTGACGTTGTTGTTCGCGGTGTTGTTGTCGCCGCCGTTGTTGTTCCGGCGGTTGTTGCTGTCGCCGCCGCTCATCGCCACGGCGACGCCGACGCCGCCGAGGAGCAGCACGGCGATTCCGATCGCGATGAACTTCCCCGCGCCGCCGCCCTGGGGCTTCACCGGTTGCGGCATCGCGGCGTAGTTGCCCTGCGACGAGTAGCCGTAGCCCTGGTTGGGCTGCACCGGGTTGAAGGCGGGGTTGGAGGCGGGGTTCTGCACCGCGGGGAAGCCGGGGTTCGACGGGGCGGGGCCGAAGCCCGCGGGCGCCTGGAAGGGGTTGGGCGCCGACTGCGGGAAGGGCTGCGGCGTCGCCTGCTGGAAGGGCTGCGGCGTCGGCGTCGGGTAGTTGGGGACGGCCATCGTCGCGGGCACGCCGCCCGAGCCCGCGGGCGAGGTCGCGCCGCCGATGGGCTGCGGGGTGAAGGCGCCCGCCGCGCCGCCCTGCATCGAGCCGTAGGGGTTGGGCGCCGACTGCTGCCCGAACGCGTTGGGCGCCGACGGCTGACCGTAGGGGTTGGGCGCGGAGCCCGGGCCGTAGGGGTTGGGCGCCGAGGGCTGACCGAACCCGCCGGCCCCGGACGTGGAGCCCGCCGCCCACTCCGCCGCGCCCGCCGCGTTGCCGGTGAACTCCTGGAGGAACTGGAGCGTCGTCTGCGGGCGATCCTCGGGCTTCTTCGCGAGCGCGCGCATCACGGCCTGCTTGTGCCGCGGCAGGAGCTGCGCGTTGACCGGGTGGTGCTCGAAGGGCTGCGGCGGCGCGGTGAGGTGCTTGGTGGCCCACTCCCACGGCGTGCTCGCGGTGAAGGGGAGCTGCCCGGTGAGCATCTCGTACGCGACGATCGCGAGCGAGTAGATGTCGCTGGTGCCCTTGAGCTTCTGCCCGGTGAACTGCTCGGGCGACATGTACGGCGGCGTGCCGAGCACCATGCCCTGGCGCGTGAGCTTCGCCTGCTGGATGTCCTCCGCGGACTCGTCGCGCTTCGCGATGCCGAAGTCGAGCACCTTGACGAAGTCGCCCTTGTTGTTCTTCTGGATGACCTTGATGTTCTCGGGCTTGAGGTCGCGGTGGATGATGCCGTTCTCGTGGGCCTCGCCGAGCGAGCCGCACACCTGGGCGAGGATGTGCTCGACGCGCTGCGGCGGCATCGGGCCCGCCGCGATCAGGTGCGCGAGGCTGTCGCCCGGCACGAACTCCATCGCCACGAAGAGCTTCCCGTCGTCGAGCTTGCCCGACTCGTAGAACTTGATCGTGTTGGGGTGCTCGAGCATGCCCACCGTGCCGGCCTCGCGGAGGAAGCGCTTCACCAGCCCCTCGTCGGCCGCCAGCTCGGGCTGCAGCGTCTTGATCGCCACGAGGCGGTCGAGGTCGCCGAGCTTCTGCACGCCCTGGTAGACCTTCCCCATCCCGCCCTCGCCGAGCACCTTCTGGATGCGGTACTTCCCGTTCGCGATCGTCGTTCCGATGAGGGGGTCGTTGGTCTCGAAGCTCACGTGGGTGCTCCCGGTCGTTGGTGGGGCGTCGGGCGGGTCGTCCGCCCTCTCCCTGCCAGGGAGAGAGCGTTACGGCACCCCGTGCCTTGGCGCAACGGGGTGATTCCGGTCGAACGGACGTTTCCTGCCGTCAGGACATTCTTACTCCCGCCGACCTATCGACCTTCCTGGTGGACGATCAGAACGACGCCCCGCGGCAGGGCGCCCGGCCGCAACGGGGCCGCGGGCTCCCCCGGCCGCACCACCCGCTCGTCGACCCCGAGCGCGCGCAGCCCCGCGATCACCGCGTCCCGCCGACGGCGCGCGCGGTCGGCGTTCACCGCGAAGGGCAACGCGACACCGGGAGGGGTCGTCGGCACGGTGAGCTCCCACCAGCGCCCGGGCCAGCGCGCCGTCGCCCGCAGGGCCACCGCGAGCTGCGCCAGCAGGGGGTTGCTCGCCGGCAGCACCCGGTCGCCGGGCCCGAACAGCACCGGCTCGTTGAGCGCCACCGTCCCCGCGTCGCCGGGCGCCGCGCGCAGCACCCTCACGCGCACCACCGCGCCGGGCACGGGCAGTCCGGGCCGCGCCGGGGCCTCCGCGCAGCCGTCGTCGTCGCGCACGCCGTTGATGGTCTCGCGCTGCTCAGCGCACTGGTCGGAGGCGTTGGGGACGCCGTCGCGGTCGGTGTCGAGGTCGGGGCAGCCGCGGAGCTCCGGGTCATGGTTGTCGGCCGTCACCTCGGGGCAGGCGTCCGTGGCGTCGGGCACCCCGTCGCGGTCGCGGTCGGGCGCGGGGCAGCCCTGCCTCGCGGGGTCGGGCGTGGCGCCCTGGGCCTCGTCGGGGCAGGCGTCGTCGGCGTTGGCCACCGAGTCGCCGTCGCGGTCGGGGTGCGGGCACCCGCGGCGGCCGGTGTCGGGGTGGTCGCCCTGGGCCTCGGTCGGGCACGCGTCTTCGCCGTCGAGCACGCCGTCGTTGTCGTTGTCCGGGTCGGGGCAGCCGTCGTCATCTTCGAAGCCATCCTCGTCCTCGTCGACGAGGGGGCAGCGGTCTTCCTCGTCGGGGATGGCGTCGTGGTCGTTGTCCTCCGGGCAGCCGTCGTTGTCTTCGAAGTGGTCGAAGTCCTCGGGGAGCCCGATGCACTGGTCGATCGCGGGGTCGTCGCGCAGGCCGTCGCGGTCCTCGTCGACGAAGCGAGGCGCCCACTGGAGCGAGGCGATCGCGCGCACCGCCGCGGCCCCCGGCGCCGCCGTCAGCCCCCACGACGCGCCCACCGAGAGCGTGAACTCGCCGAGCGCCGAGGTCTGGAGCCCGGCGCCCATTTCGATCGGCGTGGTGGCCGCGGACGCGAAGGGCGCGCGCGCGTCAACGGCGCCCTGGAGCGTCGCGTACGTCGTGACCCAGTTGCCCGCGAGGATGGAGGCCGACGCGAGCCGCGGCGACACGCCGAGGAAGATCAGCGCGAGCAGTCCCTCGAGCGGCTGGCGCACGGCCACGCCCCAGGTGAAGTGGTCGCGCTGCGGCGTGTCGAAGAGGCACGCGGGCGAGGTCGCGTCGACGCAGGTGCCCGACTGGGAGGGCCAGCGGTCGTCGAAGCGGAGCCGGTAGCCGAGCGACACCGCGCCGACGATGCGGAAGAGCCGGAAGTCGAGCGTGCCGAAGACGTGCGCGGTCGGCGCGCCCCACGAGGCGAGCGACGAGGGGCTCCCGAGCGGCGCGGTGAGCGCGAGGTTGAGCGCGAACCCGAGGCCCTCGCGCTGCTCGCGCTGGTCCTGCGAGTGCTGCGAGCTCTGCAGCCCCGTCGAGCCCACCGCCGCGGGGCGTGCCTCGCGACGCGTCGTCCAGCGGAGCAGCAGCCGCGGATCGCCGAGCGCCGCGACGTCCGCAGGCGCGAGCCCGGTCGCGCCCACCTCGGAGGCCTGGTAGAGGAGCACCGGCACCTGGAGGCCGAGGGCGACCCGCGAGCCGAGGCCCACCTGCGCGCCGGCCGTGAGCCAGAGCTGGTCGCGCGCGTAGGGCGTGCGGCCGCTCGCGTCGACGAGGACGAGCGGCGCGCGGGCGTACTCGACGACGGCCTGGACGTTCCAGTTGCCGTGGCCGGGGACGAGGGTGCCTTCGACGTAGGGGAGCGCGTTGGGGTCGAGCGAGAGGTCGGGGCGCCACGGGCCGCCCTCCATCCGCGGCGCGCTCTGGGCAAGCGCCATGGAGGGGACACACAGCGCGAGGAGGGCGGGCAGCCAGCGGGGACGCATGGGTTTCGGGCGCGGGACGCTACCACAGCGCCCGGGGCGCGCCGCGGCGACAACGGCGCCTGCCGCACACTGGACGGGCCCGCGCGGGCGTGCCTATAGCCCCGGCGCATGCACATCCACCTCATCGGCGTCGCGGGCACCGGGATGGGCGCCTTCGCGGGGCTCCTCAAGGCGGCGGGGCACCGCGTGACCGGCAGCGACGTGGCCTTCTACCCCCCGATGGGCGACGCGCTCCGGGCCTACGGGGTCGAGACGATGGAGGGCTACCGGCCCGAGCACCTCGAGCCCCGGCCCGACCTCGTGGTGGTGGGCAACGTGTGCCGCAAGGACAACCCCGAGGCCCGCGCCGCCATCGACGGCGGGATGAACTACCGGTCGTTCCCCAAGGCGCTCGGCGAGCTCTTCCTCGCGCAGCGGCGCTCGCTCGTGGTGGCCGGCACGCACGGCAAGACGACCACCACCGCGCTCACCGCGCACCTGCTCCACGCGCTCGGGATGGACCCGTCCTTCCTCGTCGGCGGCGTCACGAAGAACTTCGACGCCAGCTACCGCCTCGGCAAGGGCGGCGCCTTCGTGGTCGAGGGCGACGAGTACGACTCGGCCTTCTTCGAGAAGATCCCGAAGTTCTGGTCGTACCGCCCGTGGGGCGCGATCGTCACCTCGATCGAGCACGACCACGTCGACATCTACCCCGACATGGAGCGCTACCGCGACGCCTTCCGCGGCTTCGCCTCGCGCCTCGCGCCCGACGGCGTGCTGGTGGCCCACGGGCCCGACCCCGAGGTTCGCGCGATGGCCGCGAAGGCTTCGTGCCGCGTCGTCCACTACGGCCTCACGACGGACTCCTACCCCGCGGGCTTCACCCCCGAGTGGCTCGCCGCGCCCATCGCGCCGTCGGACGGCGTGCAGCCCTTCGAACTCTTCCTCGGCGGCTCGTGCGCGGGCCGCTTCTTCTCGCCGCTGATGGGCGAGCACAACCTCCGCAACGCCGTCGCCGCCATCGCGCTGCTCGCCGAGGGCTTCAACCTCCCGGTGAACCAGCTCGCGCGCGCCCTGCTGGATTTCAAGGGCGTCAAGCGCCGCCAGGAGCTCGTCGCCACCGCCGGCGGCGTGCGCCTTTACGACGACTTCGCGCACCACCCCACGGCCGTCGAAGAGACCCTGCGCGCGATGCGCGGGCACCACCCCGGCGCGAAGCTCATCGCGGTGTTCGAACCGCGCAGCGCCACCGCCTGCCGCAACACGCACCAGGCCGAGTACCCCGCGGCCTTCCTCCCCGCCGACCTCGCGCTCATCGCCCCCGTCGGCCGCGCCGAGATCGCAGCCGAGGAGCGCCTCGACGTCCCCGCGATCGTCCGCGAGGTCAACGCCCGCGGCGGACGCGCGGAGACGGTGGAGCCGGGGCCCGCAAGCGTCGACGCCATCGTGGCGCGCGTCGCGGCGGAGGCGGCGCCCGGCGACGTGGTGGCCGTCCTCTCCAACGGCGCCTTCGGCGGGATCCACGGTCGCCTCGCGCGCGCCCTCGAGGCCCGCGCTGTCGCCCCGTCGGACGGCTGAAGTACCGCATCGGGGCGCCCTGTGGGGGGCTGTCACCTTCCGCCGTTACGGTGGACAGGAGCCACCATGAGCGACGGGTACGTGATCAACGAGGCGTTGCGGCGAGAGATCGACCAGATCTGGGCGAGGCTTGGGGACGCGACGCACTACCAGGTGCTCGGCTTGGAGCCCGGGGCGTCGCGCCAGGCGATCCACGAGGCGCGGGCCGCGATCATACGCAAGCTCACCGTCCCACCCGGGACGCTCCCACGCGCGTACACCCCGCGCATCAACGTGATCCTCCGCGCCGTTGAGCTCGCCTTCTCCGCCCTCTCCGACCCCGTCCAACGGCTCAACTACGACCGCTCGCTCCCGCGCGGCAGCGTGGTGCCGACGCGCGCCTCGCAGGCGATGGGCGAGCGCGGCTCGTCGGTGCCGCAGCCGCGCCCGTCGCGGGTGGGCGGCGACGGATCGAGCGCGGTGCCGCCGGAGCCTTTCGCGCGGGCCGAGCGTGCGCCCGAGCCCTACGGCCAGGGCCTCGACGTGTGGGAGAAGACCCCGCTGCCGCGCCAGCTCTCGCGCGCCGAGCGGGCGCAGGAGGTCTACAGCCAGGGCCTCAACCCCTGGGAGAAGACCCCGCTGCCCCAGTCGGTGATGCCGGGCTACCAGATGAAGAAGACGCCGCCGCCCGGCACGCTCCAGGCGGTGGCCCCGATCGCGCCCGTCGGCGAGCGCCAGGCCGCGGTGGTGCCGCCGCCGCTCAAGCGAACCGCGGAGATGCCGAGCCCCTTCGGCCCGCCGATGTCGGACTCCGCGGTGCCCGGGCAGCCCCTCGGCGAGCGCCCGACGGCCAACCCGCTGCGCGCGACGATGACCGGCGTCTTCGCCGAGCCTTCGAAGCTCCAGGCCGACTTCGACGTGCTGCTCCAGGAGATCGACCGGCTGACGGCGTCGGTCCAGCTCTGCGTGTCGCACCTCGCGGAGGTGGAGGGGCCGCGGCGGGCGCAGTTCCACGGGACCTTTCACGCGCTGACAGCGACGCGGGGGATGCTGGCCTCGATGATGGCGACGCGCGAGGAGGCCGCAGGTCACTGGGAGGCCGCGTCGAAGCTGTGGGCGCGCGCCGCGAAGGCGAAGCCCGCCGACCCGTCGCTCGCCGTCCGCGCCGCGGCCGCCGCGCAGCGCGCGGGCAACGACCCGTCGGCCGCCGCGCTGCTCACGCACCACGCCAACGAGACCTCGCTCGAGCACTCGAGCGCCGTCCCCCCGCAGCGCACCCTCGCGCGCTGAACCCCGTCAGAACCAGGCCGTCGCGCCCGCGGCGATGGTGTCCTGCGAGGCCGCGTTGAAGATCGGCGCGCGCGTGGCCGCGTCGACCGGCACGTTCCCCCGGTAGAAGAGCCCGCCGAGCGCGCCGTCGTGGCGGAACTCCAAGCGCAGCGACAAGTGCCGGTGCGGGAGGAACTCGATCGTGCCCGTGCCCGAGCCGTAGGGCGACGCGTCGGGCAGGCCGAAGAGGCTCTCGCCCACGCCCGTGACTGCGGGCCGCGTCGCGGTGGCGGGCCGCTCGACGTAGGTCGGGATCCACTCGACGACGAAATCGCCGCGGCCGGCGACGTAGAGCCAGTCGAAGAGCTTCACGCGCGCGTGGAGCGCGCCGGCGGCCCAGGCGTTGACGCCGAGGCGGTTGGGCTCGACGCCCGCGAAGACGTGCGCCCGGAGCTGCACGCGCTCGTGCACCCGGAACTCCCCGTACGCGTCGAGCGTGTGGCGCGCCCAGGGGCCCTCGCGCGCGGCGCGGTCGTGCTCGGCGCCGACCATGTACTGCACGCTGACGAAGACGTCGTCGCCCGCGGCGTACTCCGCCTGGAGCAGCACGGACTTGCCGGGGTTGTTGTCGTCGAGCACCTGGTCCCAGCCCGAGTAGACCCCCGCCCGCACGGTCCAGCGATCGTTGACCGCCCAGCTCGCGCGCACGCCGCTCAACTGGAAGGGCGCGATGTAGAAGAGGTTCGAGGCCGACCAGCACCAGTTCTTGTAGATCTGGATGTACTCGGGGCCGAACGGGGCGACGAAGATGCCGCCCTCGAAGGTGAGCGGCTGGCGCCCGCCGATGCGCGGCGCCCACGCGAAGGTCACCTCCTGGAGGATGCGCCAGGGGAGCTCCTGCTGCGCGCGCGCGAGGTCGGCCGCCGGGTAGAAGAACTCCGACGCCAGCGTGCCGAACTGGAAGATCGCGTGCCCCGACACCGTCTCGACGCGCCAGTTGAGGTCGAGCGCGAGGCTGTTGAAGCCGATGTGGTTGTGCCGCGCGTCGTAGAGCCGCAGGCTGTTGACGTCGTTCGACGGCTCGTTGAGGTTGTACGCGTAGTAGACGTCGCTCCAGCCGGAGAGCGTGATCGTGGCGCGGTCGCGGTCGCCCTCGGCGGGCGGCGGAGTCGCAGGCGAAGGCGCGGGCGGAGGCGCGGGCGGCGGAGGCGCGGGGGCCTGGGCCGCGGGGAGCGGCGCGGCGGGCGGGCGCGGCGCGGGGTCTTCGACGTCTGGCACCTGCGACGGCGAGGCGGGCTCGGCGGGCGTCGGGTCGGTGGCAGGCGGCGGCAGGGAGGGCGGCGGGGGCCGCACGAGCGGGCCGATCAGCGGCCGGCGGATCGCGGGGTGGAGCGGCTCGCCCACGGGCCGCGGCTGCGCGGTGGAGGCGGACGGGACGGCGGCGACGGCGAGGGCGGCGAGGAGAACGGAGGGGATCCGGGGCACGTGCGGTACGAGGCTCCGCGGCGAGTCCATCACACCCCGCGGCGGGCCGAGAAAGATTCGTCAGCCGCGACGGGCCGACCGCGCCCCGCGCGCCGGCAGGAGCACGAGGTGGAGCTCGGTGTTGGGGCCGTAGGAGGTGAAGTCCCCGCGCGCGGCCGGCAGCGACACCGCGCCGAGCGCGCGACGGACGCAGCGGCGCTCAGCGCGGGCCGCGACCGCCCCGCCCTGGCGGACGACGTAGACGTGGCGGGCGCGGCCGCGGGCGTCGACCGTGGCGACGAGGTCGACGCGGCTCCGCGGCCCGGCGAAGCAGCCCTGGAGGAGCGGCGTGAGCGCGACCGCGAGGCCGTCGGCGGGCGCGGCGGCGGGCGCGGTGGCGACGGGCGCGGGGGCCTCGGGGGGCGCGGGCGCGGCGCCGGTGAGCGCGCGGCGGAGCGCGTCGTCGGGGAAGGGGCGGTCGGGCAGTTCGAAGGGCGCCGACGGGTCGGGCGCGCGCGCGGCCATGTCGCGCAGGATCATCGACGCGCCCACGGTGGTCGTGAGCAGGAGCGCGAGCGCCACCAGCGCGCCGCGGACCCAGTGGACCCCCTCCGCGCCCGCGGGGTCGACCTGCGCGCGGAGCCAGAAGTTCTCCGCGCGGAGGAGCTCGTTCTCGCGGTGGAGGGACTCCGCCCGGGCCAGCGCCGCATCCCGGTCGTCTCGGTACGTCACGCTCATGCCCTCGACGTTATCGTCTCGGGCGCCGCGGTGGAAGGGCGTCAGCCCACGGCGAGCCCCACCGCCAGCAGTGAACCGAACGCGAGCAGCGCCTTCGCCGTCGCCGCCAGCGTCGCGTTGAGCGGCGCCCCCTCCACCGTCGCCACCGTCCGCGCCAGCTTCGCCCCCAGCGGGAGCGTCACCAGCGGCAGGAGCACCCACGGCGTCCGCAGCCACGCCGCCATCCCGGCCGTCGCGCCCGCCGCGAGGAGCCAGAGCCCCGCGTACTCCGCCACGCCGAAGGCCCGCCCGAACCGGACCACCAGCGTCCGCTTGCCCGCCCGCACGTCCGTGGAGCGGTCGCGGACGTTGTTGACCACCAGCACCGCGGTGGCCAGCGCACCGACGGGGACGGCCGCCAACCACGCCAGCATCGGCAGCGCCCCCGTGGCCACGAACGCCGTCCCGCACACCGCCACCAGCCCGAAGAAGACGAACACGAACACGTCGCCGAGCCCGTTGTACCCCAGCGGGTAGGGGCCGCCCGTGTACGCGATGCCCGAGGCGATCGACGCGAGGCCGATCGCCACGATCACGGGCCCGCCGACCGCGACGAGGTACGCGCCCGCGGCCACCGCGAGCCCGAAGGCGACCACCATCCCGCGCCGCACCTCGGCGGCCGTCAGGAGCCCCGCCTGCGTCACGCGCGTGGGCCCGAGGCGCTCGGCGGTGTCGGCGCCCTTCTCGTGGTCGAAGACGTCGTTGGCGAGGTTGGTCCCGATCTGGATGAACACCGCGCCGAGGAGGGCCGCCGTGAGCGCGCCCCAGCGCACCCCCGCCGCGCCCGCCGCGCGCCACGCCACCGCCGCGCCCACCAGCACCGGCACCACCGCCGCAGTCAGCGTCGCGGGCCGGCAGGCCATCACCCAAATCGCAGCGCGCGAGGGGCGGTCGCTCACGGCGCGCCCCCGGCGGGCGTGGCGACGTAGAGCGTCACGACGCCGAAGGTCATCGGCCGCACCTCGAGCACGTCGAGCCCGCTCGCGCGCATCGTCGCGGCGAACTCCTCGGGCGGCGGGAAGGCCGCGATCGAGCGCTGGAGGTAGCCGTACTCCTTCGCGCCCGAGAGCAGCGCGCCGACCCACGGGACCACCGCGTGGATGTGGAAGCGCGCGAGCGCCGCCATCGGCCCGCGCCGCGGCTCGGCCAGCTCGAGGATGCAGATGCGGCCGCCGGGGCGCGTCACGCGGGCCATCTCGCGCAGCGCCGCGGCGCGGTCGGGGACGTTGCGGATCCCGAAGGCCATCGTGACGCCGTCGAAGCTCGCCGCCTCGAACGGGAGCCGCTCGGCGTCGCCCTCGACCAGCGTGACGCGCCCGTCGAGCGCGCGCGCAGTGAGCTTCTCGCGCCCCACCGCGAGCATGTTGCGCGAGGGGTCGAGGCCCGTCACCGACGCGTCGCGGTGGGTGTTGGCCGTCAGGATCGCGAGGTCGGCGGTGCCCGTGGCGAGGTCGAGCGCGCGCGCGCCGGGGCCCAACTGCAACGCGCGCACGGTCTCGCGGCGCCAGCGCTGGTCGACGCCGAGCGAGATGATCCGGTTGAGCAGGTCGTAGCGCGCGGCGATCGCGTCGAACATCGCGCCGCTGCCGCCGCGGGGCTCGGCCTTGACGATCTCGCCGCTCACGTCCGGGCCTCCGCGACGGCGTGGTGGGCGGGCGCGGGCGCGTCGCACTTGCGCGCGTGGAGGCGCATGTGGCCGCGCTGGATCCCCTCGGAGGCGAGCGCGCGGAGGGCCGCGAGGTTCGACGCGAGGCCCGCCGACGCGAGCACCACCGCGAGCTCGCGGGCCGAGGTGACGCGCAGGAGCTTGAAGGCCGCCCGCACGCCGGCGTGGGCGCCGGTGGACCCGCCGACTGTGCCGACGGCGAGCGGGAGCTCGGCGCGCCCCTCGAGGCCGCGGGCGGTGCGCGTCCAGGTGGAGAGCGGGCGGTACGACCCGCCGAGGGCGCAGAAGGCGTGGGCGCCGGCCTCGAGCGAGCGCCAGTCCTGCCCGAGCGCGACGGCCGCGGCGTCGAGGCCGTTCATGAAGCCCTTGTTGTGCGTGGCGGCGCGGTAGACGTCGAGCTCGGCGAAGCGGCTCGCGCGGGCGACCCCGTCGGCCACCGCGGCGCCGCCGAGGGCCTCCTCGCCCACCTCGCAGCGCACGCGGACCATCCGCCGCGTCGTCAGGTTGGTGAGGATGCGCAGCCCCACCGCGCCGCCGACCAGCTCGTGGAGCGCGGGCGCGACGGCCTCGGCCACGGTGTCGACGGTGTTGGCGCCCATCGCGTCGCCCACGTCGACGTGGACCTCGACCACCACCACCCCGAGCGCGCGGTCGAGCACGCGGGCGGTGACGTCGCGGCACCCGCCGCCGCGCTCGACCATGCGCGGGATGGAGGCGTCGCCCAGGCGGAGCACCCGCTCGCGGGCCCCGAGCGCGCGCGCGACCGCGGCGTCGGGGTCGGGCACGTCGTCGAAGCTCACCTGCGCGGTCATCACGGGCGCGTCGGCCTCGCCGCGGAAGCCGCCCGACGCGCGCACCATGCGGGCGGCGTTGGAGGCCGCGGCCACCACCGAGGGCTCCTCGACGGCCATCGGCACGACCACGTCGCGGCCGTTGACCAGGAAGTTGAGCGCGACGCCGAGCGGCAGGCCGTGGACGGCGATGACGTTCTCGCTCATGCGGTCGGCGTCGTCGACCTCGAGGCCGCCGCCGCGCTCGAACCACGCGCGGGCCGACGGGTCGAGGCCCGCCTCGCGCGCGAGCGCCTCGATGCGGCCGCGCACGGGGCGCTGGTAGAAGCCGGCGATCCTGCTGGTGGGCTCGGTCATGGCGTCACCGTGGCGAGCGCCCCGAGGGCGCCGCGGAGCTCGTGGAGAGGGACGGCCTGGGGCCCGTCGGAGAGGGCGCGGCCCGGGTCGTCGTGGGTCTCGATCATCACGCCCGCGGCGCCCGCGGCGAGCGCGGCGCGCGCGAGGGGCACCACCAGGTCGCGGCGCCCGGTGGCGTGCGACGGGTCGACCACCACGGGCAGCTTGTGGACGTGCGCGAGGAGGGCGACGGCGCCGAGGTCGAGGAGGTTGCGCGTGCCCGGGTCGAAGCCCCGGATCCCGCGCTCGCAGAAGACCACCGAGGGCGCGCCGTGGGCGAGGAGGTACTCGCCGGCGAGGAGCCACTCCTCCACTGTCGCGGCCATCGCGCGCTTGAGCATCACGGGGCGCCCGGCGCGGCCGGCGGCCTTGAGCAGGGCGAAGTTCTGCATGTTGCGCGAGCCCACCTGGACGAGGTCGGCGTACTCGGCGACGAGGGCGACGTCGCCCTCGCCGAGGGCCTCGGTCACCACCTTGAGCCCGTGGGCGTCGGCCGCGCGGCGCAGCCAGCGGAGGGCCTCCTCGCCGTGGCCCTGGAAGGCGTACGGCGACGTGCGGGGCTTGTACGCGCCGCCGCGGAGGAAGGTCGCCCCCGCGGCCGCCACCTTCGCGGCGATCGCGTCGATGCGCGCCTCGGACTCCACCGCGCAGGGCCCGCAGAAGAAGGTCGGGCGGCCGCCGCCCACGCGGGCGCCGCGCACGTCGGCGACGGGGCCGTGGGCGTCGACGCGCGGGTGCGCGGCGGCGGGGGCGGACACGGCGGCGACGCCGTCGATGGCGCGGAGGGCGTCGGGCGCGACGGCGCTCGAGCTCTCGGCGACGGCGAAGTGAGCGACGCGGGCCCCGTCGTGGAGGGCGGTGACCCAGAGCCCGCGGGCGACGAGCTCCCGGCGGACGGCGTCGGCGTCGGCGTTCGGTCGGAGCGTGACGATCATGGCGGCCTCACTTCCTCCGCTGGAGCGTCGCCGCGGCGACGGCCTCCAGCGCATCGCGCGCCCGGCCGGGGGCGAGGGCCCCGAGGCGGCGGACGGCGTCCTGGGTGAGCTTGCGGGCGAAGGCGACGCTGTCCTCGAGCGCGCCGGTGTCGCGCACGGCGGCGGCGGCGCGGGCCTCGAGGGCGGGGTCGAGCGCGGTGCCGTCGGCGAGGCACCACGCGCGCAGGTCGCGGGCGAAGGCGGGGTCGCGCTCCACCGCGAGCAGCAGCGGGTGGGTGAGCTTGCCCTCGCGCAGGTCGGAGAAGAGCGACTTGCCCACCACGGCGGCGTCGCCCGAGAGGTCGAGCACGTCGTCCATCACCTGGAAGGACACGCCGAGGTTGCGTCCGTAGGCTTCGAGCGCCTCGCACTGCGCCGCGGGGAGCCCGCCGGCGCGCGCCCCGGCGTACATCGCCCACTCGAAGAGCGACGCCGTCTTGCCCTCCACCACGCGGAGGTAGGCGGCCATGTCGGCGGCGAAGGTGCCGCGCGCGGCGAGCTGCCAGGCCTCAGCGGAGAGCATCGCGCGGAGCACGCCGAGGGCGCGGTCGAGCAGGTCGGGCATGCCCGCGGCGCGGATGCGCGCGATCGCCTCGACGAGCAGCCAGTCGCCCGCGAACACCGACGCGGCGTTGCCGTAGACCAGGCGGGCCGCCGGGGCGCCGCGGCGCACGTCGCCGAGGTCGACCACGTCGTCGTGGAGGAGCGTCGCGTTGTGGACGAGCTCGGCGGCGACGGCGAGGTCGCGCGCGGCGAGCGAGAAGCCCGAGCCCGCGCGGGCGGCGAGGGCGACGCACATCGGCCGCAGGCGCTTGCCGCCGAGGGCGATGAGGTGCCGAGCGCTGGCGTGCATCGGGGTGCCGGCGAGGTCGAGGGAGGCGAGCGCGGACTCGACGTCGGCGAGGTCGCCCTCGACCCAGGCGCGGAGCTCGGCGACGCGGCGCCCGAGGTCGTGGTTGTGGTGGGCGGCGCTCACGTCCTCCAGGCGGCGGAGCGCCTCGGGGGACCCGAACATCACGCCGGGCGTCGGGGGGTGGGTGGCGGTCTCGATGGTCATGCGGGTCACTGGGCCCTCCGCCCCCGCAGGGCGCCGGCGGCGACCCCCCGCGAGAGCTGGAGAAGGTTGGAGAACTCCGAGAAGTCCGCGCGCCGCGACGCCAGGAACGACTCGATCACGGACTCGGCCGCGGCGGCGAAATGGAGCAGGCGCCCGAGGCGCTCGATGCGCGCGCGGTTGGCGGCGGTGGCCGGCGCGCGACGGAGGGTCGCGCGGGCCGACTCCAGGCGCTCGCGCACCGAGACCGCCAGCGAGCGCTCGCGGTCGTGAACGACGCGCGAGATCATCTTCCAGAAGTCCGTCTCGGCCTCGTAGAACTCGCGCCGCTCGCCCGGCTTCCACACCCGGCGCGCGACGCCCCAACGCTGGAGCTCGGTCAGCGACATGCTGACAGCCCCGGCGGACATCTGGAGCCGCTCGCCGAGCTCCGCCGCGCCGAGCGCGTCGTCCGCGAGGTAGAGCACCGTCCACACGCGCCCGAGGGCCTTGCGGAAGCCCCAGTGCTCGATCACGTCGCCGATCGCGTCGGCGGCGAGCAGCTCGGCCTCTCGCTCCGGGGTGTCGCTCATCTGCGTGTCCTCATGAACTTTCAAAAACTTCTGAACGATGTGTAGGGGATGAAGCCCGCCGGGTCAAGGCCCCGCGCCGGAGCCACCGCGCGCGGGGACTCTTTCCGGAGCCCACGGGGCGCCGCTCCTGCGGTAGCGTCCGCGCCCGCCCGATGCGCCCCGCCCGCCGCCACCCCGTCCCCCGCGCGCAGACCGCCCTCTCGGTCGCGCTGCTCGCGGTGCTGTACCTCTGGGTGTTCCCCTACCACGGCATCGTGAACAACCCGAACGAGAACGTCCGGCTTTTCATGACGGTGGCCCTCGTCGACGACGGCACGCTCGCGATCAACCGCGTCGAGAACACCTGGGGCTACACCAACGACAAGGGCGTGCGCGACACGCCGCTCGCCGAGGCGATCTCCCGGCGCCACGTGCCCGACGACGTCCTGCGCCTCGCGGGCGTCCCGGAGGACGTGCTCATCCGCTTCCGCCTCGGCCGCACGACCCCCGCCGACCGCGCGCTCACCGCCCACCTGCTCTACAGCGCGAAGGCGCCGGGCACGAGCTTCGTCGGCGTCCCCGCCTACTGGGCCCTCACGCGCCTCACCGGCCGCAACTCGCGCCCGCCGCCGCTGGCGCCGCTCCCTCCCCCTCCCCCGCCGGCGCCCGAAGCCGCCGCCGAGGCCGTGCCGCCGCCGCCGGAGGCCGCCCCCGCCGCGCCGCCGGGCCCGCCGCGCGCACCCGGGGTGATGCCGTCGCTCGTCGCCGCGCCGTCGCTGGCGCCGCCGCCCGCCGCCGCCACGCCCGCTCGGCCCGCCGGCCCCGCCACACCGCCGCGCCAGCCGATCGACCGGACGCTCGCGGTGTACGTGATCCGGCTCTTCAGCACGGTGCTGCCGGCGCTGGTGTTCGCGTGGTTCTGGCACCGCTTCCTCGCGGCGAGGGCGCGGTCGCGGACGCTGCGCGAGGCGGCCTTCTTCAGCACGATGGCGGGGTCGGCGATCTTCGCCTACAGCGAGGCCTTCACCAGCCACGCGCACAACGCCTTCTGCTTCGCGTCGGCGATCATGGCGATGTGCGCGCTGCGCGAGCGCGACGCCGCCGACCGTGTCGCCGGCCGCGCCCCCGCCCTCCAGCTCCCGCTCGCCTTCGCCGCGGGCCTCTTCGGCGCGGGCTGCACGCTCTTCGAGTACCCCGCGGCCCTCGCGTCCGCCACCGTGGCGCTCTGGCTCCTCGCCGACGCCGCCGAGCGCCGGCGCGGGCTCCTCGCCGTCTCTCTCGGCGCGCTCGCGGCGGGCGCGGTGGCCTTCGCGAAGTACCACAACGCCCCCGCCGCGCTCGGGCTCGCCACGCTCGCGGTGGTCGCCTGGGGCGCCACGCTCACCCCGCGCAGCGTCGCGCGCCTGCTCGCCGCGGGCGTCGGCGGCGCGATCCCGACGGGGCTCCTGCTCTTCTTCCACCAGCGCGCATTCGGCGACCCCTTCAAGACCGGCTACAGCTTCCTCGAGAACCCCACCTTCCGCAGCGAGGTGTCGCAGGGCTTCTTCGGCGCGACGGATTTCAACTGGGAGGCGGCGCTCCGGCTGTGGTTCGACCCGTCCTTCGGGATGGTGCCCAACACCTTCCTCCTCGCGGCCGCCGCGCTCGGGGTGGGCGCGCTCCTCTCGTGGCGCCCGTCCGGGGCCGCGCTCCCCGCAGCTTCGCCGGTCAACGCGCGGCGCGTGACGGTCGTGCGCGCGGCCGCCGGCGCGCTGCTCGCGGCCTCCGCGACGAAGCTCGCCCTCGTGGTGCGGGCCCACGCCGACGCGACCCTCGCCGTGCGCGAGGTGGGCGTCTGGCTCGTCGCCACCACGCTCGCGTCGGTGCTCTACGGGAGCGTGTCGCTCCCGCCGCCCGCGCGCCGCGACCGGGCCGCCGGCGTCGCCGTGCTCGCCTGCGCCTTCGCCATGTCGGGCCTCATCGGCATGATGAACAACTGGCGCGGCGGCTGGACGGTGGGCCCGCGCTACCTCACCACGCTCATCCCCGCGCTCGCCTTCGCGGCGCTCGCCGGGCTCGACGCCATCCACGGCAGCCTCGCGCGCGACCGGGCGCTCCAGCGCGTGGTCACCGTCTTCGCGGCGGGCGCCACCGTCGCGGCCTTCGTCACGTCAGGCCTCGTGTCCGCGACCTTCCCGCACGTGCCCGAGCAGTTCGGGTCGCCCTTCTTCGAGATGGCGGGGCCGGTGCTGCGCGACGGCTTCGTGCCGCGCAACGCCGGCCAGCTCCTCGGGCTCTCCGGCCTCCGCTCGATGGCGGGCTTCTTCGTCGCGGCGGTGGCGGCGTCGGCGCTCGTGCTGCGCGGCGACGAGCGGCGCCCCCTCGCGGCCGTGGCCCACGCCTGCGGCGGCCTCGCGGTCGCGCTCGCGCTGCTCGTCCCGTCCGCCGGCGCCGCGCGCCCCGACAACCTCCCGTCGATGCGCCACGTGAAGACAGCCTACGAGCCGCAGCCCCCGCCGCGCCCGATCCCGACGCCGGTCGCACCGCCGCGCGAGACGCCCGCGCAGGCCGCCGCGCGCGCCCGGCGCCTCGCGGAGACGGGCCAGGGCGGGGCGGCCCTCGACGCGTGGCTGGTGGCGATCCGGGCCGTGCGCTAACGGGCGCGGCGGGCGCGGCGGAGGCAGAGCGCGAGCGCGACCACGCCCGCAGCGAGCGCGGCGCCGTCGGGCGACGAGCCCGCGGGGCGCGACGTGGCGCACTGGAGCCCGCCCGACGAGACGGCCGGCGTCGGACCCGCAGTGACTGCGTCGGCGGGGGCGCCACCGTCGAACGCGGCGTCGGGTGAGCCGACGTCGTCGGGCGGGCCCGCGCCATCGGGCGAGCCAGCGTCGGCGGCCGACGCATCGCGCGGAACCTCGCCCGAGCCGCCGTCCACGGGCCACGGGCACACCGAGTACATCGGGCGGTTGAGCTCGTGCCCGAACTGGTAGGTGCGGTCGCGCAGGCCGAGGTCGCTCGCGGCGAGGTCGAGGTCGCGGTCGAGCATGCGCGCGGGCAGGTCGGCGCGGAGGCGCGTGGCGACCGCGTTGGCGCCGACGCCCATGAAGGCCACGCCGACGTCGGCGACCGCGCTGGCGCCGGCGCCACCATCCCCGGTCCCGCCGTCGGGGCCGAAGCCCATCCGCTGCGGCAGCCGCGCGGCGAGGAAGGCGAGGTTCTCCCAGTCGACGCGCATCGCGGACTCGGTGAGCCAGAGGCGGTCACCCATCGCGCGGTTGCGGGCGTTGAAGGCGTCGAGGAAGACGCGGCCGAGGTCGCCCGGCGGGCGGTTCCAGTCGTAGGTGAAGTCGTCGTCGGTGAACTGCGCGTTGGGGAAGTTCATCGCCTCGACGCGCGACTCGGCGATCACCGTGAGCGAGAGCCCGACGCGGTCGGCCACGCCCGCGGCGATCATCCGCAGCGGCAGCCGAGGCTGGTAGCCGTCGAGCGTGACGCGCACCGGCGCCATGCGGTTGAGCCCCTTGCCCGCGCGCAGGCGCAGCGCGATGAAGTCCATCCCGAGCCCGAGGTAGTGGTCGATCACCGGCTCAACGGCCGTCGGGACGGTGTACCCGTTCATCCGCAGCCAGTCGCGCAGACCCATCCCCGTCGCGCCACGCACGATCGCGACGGCGTAGGGGCCCACCACCTCCTGCCGCAGCACCACCACGCCGGCGTCCGCGGCGGCCGCGTCTTGAGACGGCGCGCTCGCGTCGACGGCCCCGCCCCAGCCGGAGTTCCACGGCGGCGAACAGCCCGGCGGCAGCGGCGGCGGGGCCGGCTGGTTCATCGCCGGCACCAGCACGTTGGTGAGCAGCGTGAGGAAGTCGTCGCTCGCCAGCTCGACCCGCGTCGAGTCGGTGTAGCGGATGGGCAGGATCCACGAGAACTCCTCCGGGCTCCCGCTGTACTGGAACTGGTCCCACAGCGTCGTCTGGGTGCTCGAGAGCGAGAGCACCATGCGGTGGTCGGTGACCACCTGCGCAGCGCCCGGCGGCGCGAAGCACCCACCACACGCCCGCGCCTCGCCCCCGCCCGCCACCAGCGAGCCGGCCAGCGCCGCCGAGACCAACCCTGCCTTCCACCACGTCATGAGCATCCTCCGGCGCGGCCCGAAGCACGGATGAGGCCACGCGGGATTTCCTGCCGTCCTCGCGTCGACCGTGGGCCGCGTTGTGCCAGCGCGGGGCGCGGCGGTCAGCGCGGGGCGACGGTCTGCACGAGGCGCGAGAGCGAGGCACGGTGGAGCGTGAGCGCGTCGTCGACCATCCAGAGGTCGTCGCCGTCCTGCGCGACGAGGGCCCCGCGGTGCTCGCACGCCTCGGGGTCGGGCACCCAGCCGGCGGCGGTCTGCACGAAGAGTGAGAGTCGCAGGTCGTTGCGGCACGCGGCCGGGAGCAGCCGCGAGACGGCGCCGGCGGCGACCAGGGCGCCTTCAACCCACGCCGCCCAGCGCGGCACGAAGGGCGCTTCGGCGGCGGCGAAGCTCTCCCCGCCGTCGAACGACGCGTGCGTTGCGCCGCCCGCGAACACCGCGACGCGCGCGCCCCCGTCCCACGCGAGGAGCGCCTGCGAGAGCGGCGGCCGCCTCCCCTCGCCCTCCGCCGGCACCGCGCCGACGCGCTCGAAAGGCTGCCCGAGGGCCTCCGCGCGCCAGAGCCCGCGCGACGAGTCGACCGCCAGCACCGCGTCGCGCGCGAACGCGTACGACAGCGCCACCGCGGGCGCGTCCTGAACCCGGAGCGCGAGGGCCCGCTCGGGCGCCTCGCCGAAGCGCGCGTCCCAGCGGGCGCCATGGTCCTCGGAGACCCATGCCGCAACCGACGCGACGAGCCATCGGTCGCCGAGCGCCGCGAAGCGCGCGGGCACGCCGACCGGCACCGCGGGCGCGGGCACGGCGACGAAGCGCATCGCGTCGGACACGGCGAGCCCGCTCGAGGTGAGGACGAAGAGGGCCCCGCGGTCGTCGATGTGCGCGGCCACCGGGCGCCCGACGCTCTCGGGCAGCGCGAGGTCGCGCCACGCGCCCGACGCCCCGTCGCGCACAGCCGCCGCGCGCCCGCCCGCCGCCACCAGCACCCGACCGTCGCGCGCCGCGAGCGCGAGCGGCTCCTGGCCCCCGAGCGGCGGCGACCACGCGGCCTCGACGGGCCCGTCGCCTTGCCCGCGCCACAGGCCGCGCCCGTCGGTGGCCCACCACCATCCGTCGGCCGACGCGTCGATCGCGCGGATGCGCCGCGCCCCCGGCAGCGCCGCGAGCGCCGTGGTGGCGCCGCGCTCGACGCGCGCGAGCACCGTCTCCGTCGACGCGACGAGCGCGCCGCCGCCCGCGGTCGCGACGATGGTGGGCGCGTAGCGGTCGTCGCGCGCCGCGAGGTCGACGCGGCGCTCGACGCGCGAGAGGTCGGGCGAGACCCACACCTCGCCCGCCCCGTCGCCGACGAGCGCGCCGCCGTCGATCGCGAAGCCGACGGTCACGGGCGCACGAAGATGCCCCGCGCCGACCACCGGCTCCCAGGCCGAGCCCCCTTCCGCGAGGGCGTAGAGCGCGAGGCGCCGGCGCTCGCCCCAGCGCCCCACGGCGGCCGCCGCGAGCGTGCGCCCGCCCGGCCCCGGCGCGACCTCCGCGACGCCGCGGAGCGTCGGCAGGCGCCGCCACGAGCGGCCGAGGTCGTCGGAGCGGAGGATGCCGCCGCCCGAGCTCCACAGGTGCAGTCGCTCGCCGTGGAGGGTGAAGCCGACGCGCCCGACGTCCGTGTCGCGCAGCGCGACCGGAGGCGCCGCGACGCGCTCGCAGGTCGCGCCGCGGTCGGCCGAACGCCAGAGGAGGACGCGCCCCTCGTTGCCCGCGACGACGACGAAGCGGTCGCCGTCAGCCTGCACGCCGACGAACTCCTCGTCGCCGGCCGCGACCGCGCACGCCGTCGGCGCCACGCCCGACGGCGTCCAGACCGCGATCGAGCGCTCGGCGACGACCACCGCGTCGCCGCCGGAGAGCGCGCCGACGTCCCGCACGGCGCCCGCGACTCCGCCGAAGGGGACCACCCGCCACACCGGCACGCGCGCGACCGTGGTGGGGAGCGCGTCGCCGCGGGGCCCTGGGGCGCGCGCGGGCGGCGTTGCGCGCGCCCCAGCGCACGCGGTGGCGGCCAGCACGAAGGTCGCGAGCCGCGCGCTCATCGGGCCCCCGGGAGTGCCCGCTCGTTGCAGCGCGCGACGAAGGCAGACCGCCACGCCGAGGCGACGTCGTGCGGGAAGGGACCCCACGCGGCCTCCATCCCGGCGATGGGCCGGAGCCCTTCGGGGCAGTCACCTCCGAGCGCGAAGACCACCGCACCGAACACCGACCCGTCGTCCAGGCTGCCGAGCCCCTGCACGCGCTCGCCCGCGCGCTCGAGGGCCATCCGCGCGACCACGACGCGCGCGGTCTCCGGCGCCGCCAGCGACGCCGCGCCGAGCACGACGAGCGCCCGCGCCGCCGCCTCGGAGGAGCCCGTCGCCACCACGTCGCGCAGGCACGCGTCGGTCGCGCAACCCCGGACGCGCGCGAGGGCGTCGGCCCACACGTCGAGGCGCCCGACGGCGCCGCGGCCGCCGTACGCGGGAAGACGCGGGCGGGCGCGGGCGAGCGCGTCGACGGCGCGCGCTTCGACGTCGGCGCGGTGCGGGAGCGCGAGGGCGAGGCGGGTCACGGTGTCGTCGCGCTCGTCGGCGAGATGGCGGACGTCGCCCGCGAGCGACCAGAGCCACGGGAGCCGCGCACCGTCGAGCCCGACGCGGAGCGGGAGCAGCGCGGCCGTCGGTGCACCCCGGCGGGCCTCGAGGCGGGCGAGCGCCGCGGCGACGCGGGGGTGCGCGCGCGCGACCCACGGGCCGACCTGCGCGACGGCCTCGACGTAGCCCGGCGAGAGCTCGTCGGCGGCGTAGCGGTCGATCGCCGCGGCGAGCGCGGGGCCGAGGGACGGCGGGGCCGCGGGCAGCGCCACGAACGCCGCCATCGTGGCCCACACGGCCTCGTCGCCGTCGCCGCGCGCGAGGGCCGCGGCGGCGTCGCGGGCGAGCTCCGCGCGCTGGGCCGGGACGCTCGCGAAGAGCGCGAGGCAGCGCGCGTCGCGGAGCCGGTGCTCGCGCGCGACGGCCCCCGCGGCGAACTCCCGGCGCAGCGCCGCGGGCAGGGCCATCGCGACCCCGCAGGCCGCGGCGTGCTGCGCGCCCCCGTCGGCGAGCACGCCCCGCAGGAGCGAGGCCGCGAAGGGCGGGCGGCGCGCGGCGACGGCGAGCGCGAGGGCGACCCGCTCGTGGGGCGGTCGGCGCGCGGCCGCGGCCTCGAGCTCGGCGTCGGGGCGCTCGCGGAGCCACGCGGCGAGGAGGTTGTCGCGGGTGTTCTCGGGGCGCCTGAGCCAGGGCCCGAGGGGCGCGCCGGCCGCGTCGTGAGCGAGCGCGCGGGCCTCCTCGGCGAGCGCACCACCGGCGTCGAGGATGGGGAGCGCGGCCGCCGTCGCCTCGTCCGCCGCGGCGCGCACCCGCGGGTCGTCGCGGCGCCACCCCGCGGCCGCGAGGGCGTCGACGAAGCGCCGGTGGGCGTCGTAGAGGCCCACCGCGGCGTCGGCCGCGGGGTCAGCGCGCGCGGCGGGCGCGGCGAGGGAGAGGGCCAGCGCGGCGACGGCGGGGGCGCGCACGTGCGGAAGTTTACGCCGGCGCGCGGCGGGGCTAAAGACCGACGCCAACGCCATGAGCATCGTCGTGCAGAAATACGGTGGATCGTCGGTGGCAGACCTGGAGCGGATCGGGCGGGTGGCCGACCGCGTGGTGGCCGCGAAGCGCGCGGGGCACCGGGTGTGCGTCGTCGTGAGCGCGATGGGCAAGACCACCGACCAGCTCCTCGCGCTCGCCCGCCAGGCCTCCGCCGCGCCGCCGCGCCGCGAGCTCGACATGCTGCTCTCGGTCGGCGAGCGCACCGCGATGGCCCTGCTCGCGATCGCCCTGCACGCGCGCGGCGAGGACGCGATCTCGTTCACCGGCTCGCAGAGCGGGATCATCACCAACGACCGCCACTTCGACGCGCGCATCATCGAGGTGCGCCCCTTCCGCATCGAGGACGAGCTCGCCCGCGACCGGATCGTGATCGTGGCGGGCTACCAGGGGATGAGCTACCGGCGCGAGATCACCACGCTCGGCCGCGGGGGGAGCGACACGACCGCGGTCGCCCTCGCGGCCGCGCTTGGGGCCGCGCGCTGCGAGATCTACAGCGACGTCGACGGGGTGTACTCGGCCGACCCGCGGGTGGTCCCGGCGGCGCGGCACATCGGGGCGATGGGGTACGAGGAGCTTCAGGAGATGGCGGAGTGCGGCGCGAAGGTGCTCAACGCGGAGGCGGTGGCCTTCGCGAAGCGCGAGCGCATCGCGATCCACGCGCGGCGGACGGGCGACCCGGTCGACGGCGGGCGGGAGACGGTGGTGCGGGCAGACGCCCCGGGCGACGCGGGCGGGGTGCGCGCGGTGGTGGGCGACGCGCAGGTGGCGTGGGTGCAGGGCGACGGCCTGACGGGCGACGCCGTCGAGGGCGCGCTCGCGGCGGCGGACGAGGCGCAGGTGCCGCTGCGTGAGCTGCGGGTCGACGGCGGGCGGGCCAGCGGCCTCGTGCCGTTGCTGCGCGTGCCCGACTGGGAGCGGGCGCGGCGGGCGCTCGCGGCGCACGGCCTCACGGCGTCCGGCCCGGGCGATGCCGACGCGGTGGCGTGCGTGTCGCTGGTGGGCGACGGGCTCACGCAGGACGGGCGCGTGTTGCGCGGCGCGCTGGCGGCGGCGCGCGACGAGGGCGCGGCGGCGAGGGCGGTTACGAGCACGCCGTTCCGGGTGACGCTGGTGGTGCCGGCGGGCGCGGCCGACGGGCTCACGCGGCGCCTCCACGCGCGCTTCTGCGAGGCTTAGGCCGCGCGGGTGAAGCAGAAGCAGCCGCAACCGTAAGCGAGGCCGCGCGCATCCGCGGGGCGCGCGGGGTCGTGGAAGCGCCCGCCGTCATCAATCAGGGCGAACGCGTCGAGCGCGAGCCCCTCGGCGGCGGCGCGCTCGACGAAGGCCTCGGCGTCGGCCACGCGGTGCGCGTTGAAGGCCACGCGCTCGCGCCCCACCGGGAACGACACGTAGAGCGCACCGCCCGGTGCCACCACGCGGCAGAGCTCCCGCGCGGCCTTGTCCATCCCGTCGGGGTCGAGCGGGTCGCCGTAGCGGCCGAGGCCAACGTGCTCGATGACGTGGAGGCAGCTCAGCGACGCCACGCTCCGGTCGGCCATCGGGAGCGAGACCACCGAGGCCTCGCGGACGGTGAGCCCGGCGAGCGCGATGTCGGGCGCCGAGAACTCGTACATGGTCACCGGCACGATCGCGGAGAGCTGCGCGACGAAGGGCACCGCGGACGACACGTCGACGTGCTCGGCCGGGCGGCGCGCGGCAATGAGGCGCGTCGCCCAGGCGGCCTGGTAGGTGTAGTGCGCGTCGAAGGGGCTGCGGATGCGGCGGTTGAAGAAGACGGGCTCGAGGTCGAGCGGCGCCGACCGCGCGCCGCGCATCCGCCTGAAGGCGCGGAGGTCGGCGGCGTACTCGACCAGCTCCGCGGGCACGCTGGGCCAGCGCAGCGGGTTGAAGAACTGGGCGCCGATCCGGTACGCGTACCGCGCCATCCTGCCTGCAAAGCCGTGTGCCATGGGGTTGTTCGGGCGACGCTTATCACGACGCAGGCGCCGCCGTGAACCCGTTGGGTGCGCGCCCTTCCGGGACATTCACGGCGCCTCGTTGCCCATCGGCCGCGCCCGAGGGCACAATGCGGCCCTGGCCCGATGAACGCGCCCCCACCAACCGACGACCCCCTCGACGCGGCCTGGGTCGCGCTCATGGAGCGCTGGGATCGGGACGAGGGGCACCGCGCGTTTGTGGGGCTGGCGGCCTCGCTGGAGCGGCTGCCCGATGCGGCGCGCCGCTACCGTGCGTTGTCGTCCGACCCCGCGCGCGCCGAGCGGGCGAAGCAGGGCGTCGACCGAGTGCTGGCCGCGGCGATGTCGGCGATGAAGCCCGCCTCGCGCGAGCGTCCGCGGTCGGTCAACGTGGGGCTGCCGCTCGGGGTGCTCGCTGCGGCCTTCCTCGCGACGATGCTCGCGGCGAAGGCCACGGGGGTGGGCGCGCTCACGTCGCCCGTCGTGTTCGTGGGCGAGGTGATCGTCGTGATGCTCATCCCCTGGCGCCGCCTCACGTCACGCGGGGAGTAGCGCTCACAGCGCGAGGGGCGAGAGCGCTTCGAGCCACGCCCCGAGGCCGCAGCCGAGCGCGCGCGAGGGACGTCCGAGATGCTCGAAGACCACCTCGCCGGTGTCGTTGCGTAGGGCGAAGACGCCGCCGAGGAGGCCGACCGCCAGCGGGATCGCCGACGCGCCGCCCTTCCCCGCGTGCGCCCGGGCGTACCTCGCCGCTCGGACGATCTGACGCGCGCTGCCGTCGGCCGAGGCGGAGGTGTCGAGGCAGAGGTGCACCTCACCGAGGCGGGCCTCGATCGGCAACGCCCACCACCGCGTCAGCCACACGACGGCGTCGGCGTGGGGCTGCGCACCCAGCGCGTCCTTCAGCACATCGAGCGCGCACACGGAGGACTGCCGCACCGGGCGCCAGCGGATCATCCCGTCGGCGTCGGCTGCGCTGAGCGCGCACGGCGTCGGCTCGTCGGGGTCGTCCTCGGCGAGCGCGGCCCCCCCGACCGCCGCCAGATAGCGGGCGAAGAAGTCATCGACCGCGTCCTCGACCGTTCTCACCGTCATGAGAGGTCGGCGACTATCGCGCGCGGCACCGGCGATGTCACGGGTAGCTTCGTCGGTAGGATTTGAGGGGAGGGAGAGTGTGCGGGGGTTGCGAGGGGCCTACTTCTCGCTGACCGTGACACCCCAGGACTTGAGGCGTCGCACGAGCTCCTTGCGCGGGATGGCCGTCTCGCGCGCGAGCTCGGTGAGGTTGCCCTGCACCTTCGCGTGCAGCCCCATGACCCAGTCGCGCTCGAAGAACTCCACCAGTCGCTCGCGAGCGACCGCGGGCTCGGGGGGCTTGGGCCGTGCGTTGAGGGGCATCACCAGCGCGGCGCGCGCGCGCGCCATGCCCTGCCTGGGCAGCACGGGCGCGGCGGCGTCCGCCTGGAGCGCGCGGGCGACGAGTTGACGGAGCTCCCGCACGTTGCCGGGGTACTCGCGGGCGATGATGCGTGAGAGCTCAGCGGGACCGAGGGGGGGCTCGGTGCCACAGATCTCCCGAGCGAACTGCCGCACGAGCAGGGGCACGTCTTCCATGCGTTCGCGGAGCGACGGAACGAGGATCCGGACGGCGGCGACGTGCGCGGCGAGTTCCTTACGGAAGTGCCCGTCGGCGGCGGCCCGGCGGAGGTCGGTCGACGCGGTGGCGATGATGCGCGCGTCGAGCACGCCCTCCTCGCGCCGCTGATAGAGGGTGAGAAGGGCATTGGCCTCGCTCGCCGACGCCTCATCGATGCGTTCGAGGAGCAGGGTGAAGGTGTCGCTGCGTTGGCCGACCGAGTTCACCGTCGGGCGCTCCCCGACGGGCAGCCGGAAATCGATCACGGTGATGGGGGAGGCGGCGAAGCGGGAGTTGGCGTGGATCGCCTTCGCGAGGAGCGTCCTGCCCGTACCAGGCTCACCTTCGAGGAGCAGCGGCGCATCCGAGGGCGCGACCCGCTCCAGCACCGCGAAGAGTTGCCGCATTCCCAGCGACTGCCCCAGCGCGGGGCCGAAGGCGTTACGCTCGCTCGGTGGGATTGGCACGGTTGTGTCACCGGCGAGGAGCTGGAGCGTCGTCCGACCGATCCCCAGCTCCGTCCCCACCGGCACCACCCCCACCTGGAGCCGGCTGTTGCCGACGAAGGTGCCAGTGTCGCTCCCGAGGTCGCGGATGCGAACCCCGCCGGCGACCAGGGCGATCTCGAGGTGGTACTTGCTGGCGTGGGTGTCGCGGAGGATGAGGTCGTTGTCGCTGTGGGTCCCGATCAGAAGCGTCCCCGCTTCCAGCATGGCCTCACGCCCTCGATCAGGGCCGCTGGTCACTCGAACCCTGACCCGACGCACGACGAGGCTGCCGGCCGCGTCGGTCATCAGGACGCCCGTGAGAGGGGGAAACCGAGTCAGTCCGGCGGGGCGAGGTGGAGAGGGGTACTTGCCCGGGACGAGGCTGCCGGCGTCTTCTTCGGTCTCGATGAGGTTTTGTTGAACGACCTTCACGACGCACCCATCGTGGGACTTTGCGGCCTACGTCCCGTTTGTGGTTGTTGCCTAGCTAACTTCGCGTCCGAACACCTTGACGCCCCATCCGCCTCCAGCACCTACCTCAGAGGTAGCATAATGTCGCGGTCCGTCCACCGCCACGCATTGCCCGCGCGGCCGGGGTTGAGACACGCGCAGACACGTTCGATCAGGCGCAACCATCGTGCCAGCGTTGCGCCAGCCTTCATTGACACCTCGCGCCATCGCGCGTTAGTCGCGGGACTCGCCATGGCTCCCGCGCCCCACAACCACGAGCACGGTCACGACCACGGTCACGACCACGAACACCGCCACGAACACGCGCTCCCGAGCGCCCCCGGCGCAACATCGACGCTCGCGCACGGCGCGGGCGCGGGCATGACGCTTCACCTCGACTGCTTCAGCGGCATCGCCGGCGACATGCTCGTCGCTGCACTGCTCGACCTCGGCGTGCCGCGCGAAGCGGTCGAGCGCGCGCTGGCTGCGCTCCCACTACGCGGATACGACCTCGAGATCGGCAGCCGCGTGCAGAGCGGGATCGTGGCCACCCGCTTCAACGTCCGCGTCGTGGAGCCACAACCCGAGCGCCGCTTCCGCGACATCCGTGTCATGCTGTGCGAGTCTGGCCTGCTCGACGGGGTCCGTGACCGCGCACTCGCTGCCTTCTCGGCGCTGGCCGCCGCGGAGGGCCGGGTGCACCGGATGCCCCCAGAGGACGTGCAGTTTCACGAGGTGGGCGCCGTCGACGCGATCGTCGACGTCGTCGCGGCCAGCGCGGCGCTCGCCTGGCTCGGCGCCCGGGTCACCTGCGCGCCGCTCCCGATGGGCCGCGGGTTCATCAGGGCGGCCCACGGGGTGCTGCCCGTGCCAGCGCCCGCGGTCGTGGAGGTGCTCCGCGGCGTGCCCACCGTCGACGCCCCGGTCGACGCGGAGCTGGTCACGCCCACGGGCGCCGCGCTTGCCCGCGCCAACGCCCGGGCGTTCACGCGGTGGCCCTCGATCCGCCCCGTGGCGTCGGGCTTCGGCGCTGGCACGCGCACGCTCCCCGACCGGCCCAACCTGCTCCGCGTGGTGCTGGGCGAGCCCTCCGACGCGGGCGCGGAGGCGCGCGCAGGAGGCACGCATGTCGTCGTCGAAACCAACGTCGACGACGTCACCGGACAGGTCTCCGCCACCGTCGCAGATGCCCTCCTGCGGGAAGGCGCCCTCGATGCGTGGGTCACTCCGATCGGCATGAAGAAGGGTCGACCCGCGGTGACGATTTCCGCGCTCGCCAGGGCGCCCGATCGCGAGCGGATCGGGCGCGCGCTGCTGACCGAGAGCGGCTCGCTGGGCCTGCGTTGGCACCACGTCGACCGACAGGAACGGCCGCGCCGCACCGAATCGGTCGACACGCGGTACGGCGTGGTCCCGATGAAGGTCGCCGACGGGGACGACGTCCCTGCGACCGCGCAGCCCGAGTTCGACGTGTGCCGCGAGCTCGCGGCGAAGCATGGGGTCCCCGCGCGGGTCGTTCACGCAGCGGCGCTCGCCGCGTGGTGGGGGAAGGCCGCGGGGCCGGACGCTGACGCGCGCTGACTGCGTCGACGCGCATTGCTCCGCTCCGCGGTCTCACGATATCGTCCCCTCGGAGATGGTACCCGGCGCGCCACGGATCCTCGTCGTCGACCGCGATGCGCGCACCAGGGGCGAGTTGACCGCAGCACTCGCCGCCGTCGACGCGGCGTGCGAGGTCGCCACCTCCGCGGAGGAGGCCCTCGCCGTCACGAGCGCCGCCCCGTTCGCCCTGGTCGCCGTCGCCTCGTCGGAGCCGCTCGAGCGGCTCGGCGCCGAGCTCGCAGCGCGGGGCGCCTCCAGGCAGACGCCCGCGCTGCTCGTGCTGGCCCGCGACGACGGGGCGTACGCGCGGGCGTTCGACGCGGGCGCGGACGACGTGCTCGCGCCCGGGAGCGGGGCGGCCGAGTTCGCCGCGCGTGTGCGCGTCCTGCTCGCGCGCGGCGGGGCGCGGCGCCAACTCGCGCGCACGCAGCGCGACGCGCGGGTGATGGTCGAGCTCACACACGCGCTCGCGTCGAGCCTCGACTTCCGCGAGATCCTCTTCACCGTGGTGCAGCGCGTGGCGGAGGCGGTCAGGGTGGAGCGGTGCTCCATCGTCGTCGCGCAGGAGGGCGAAGGCGTCGGCTTCGTGGTCGCGGCGAGCGACGACGTGCGCGTGCGCGACCTGCAGCTCGACCTCTACCGCTACCCGGAGATCCAGCAGGTGCTCCAGACGCGGCGGCCGCTCACCATCGGCGACGCCACGTCCCACCCGCTGCTCGTCGACGTGCGCGAGCACCTGTCGGGCACGCGCTACCCTTCGCTCACCATCGTCCCCATCGCCTACGAAGACCGCGCGATGGGGGTGCTGTTCCTGCGCGCCTCGGAGAGCCGCGGCGCGCTCGACGAGAGCGACCTCTCGGTGTGCCAGGTCGTGGCCAACGCGACGGCGGTGTCGCTGCGCAACGCGCGGCTGATCCAGGGGCTGCGGGAGGAGCGCCGGGCCGTGACGTCCGCGCACGTCGAGGCCGAGCGACGGGTCCGCTTCCTCGAGCGCTACGCGGACCTCTTCGAGTCCTCCGCCGACGCGATGGTGGTGCTCGACCTCGACGGCCGGGTGCTCTTCGCCAACCCGCGCGCGCGGGAGCTCACCGGCTACGGTGGCGAGGACGCGCGCCGCGCCTGGCCGCTGCGCGTGGTGGCGCGGCCCGACCGGCCGCGGGCGCGGGCGCTGGCAGAGGGGTTCCGGCGGGGGGCGTTCCCGCGCGGCGTCGACCTGCGCATCCGCCGGCGCGACGGCGCCGAGCGCACCGTGGCGCTGGCGACCTCCCCGGTGCTCCACGACGCGCGGGCCACCGTGATCACCTTCCGCGACGTGACCGAGGAGCGCGCGACGGCCCTCGAGCTCGCGCGCACCAAGGAGTTCCTCGCGTCGCTCATCGAGAGCTCGCCCGACGCGATCATCGCCGCGCGGCTCGACGGGACCGTCGTGCTCTTCAACCCCGCCGCCGAGCGGATCCTCGGCTACGCGCGCGGGGCGGTCGAGGGCGAAGCGTCGGTGGAGATGCTCTACCCCCCGGGCGTGGCGCGCGACATCATGCGCCGCGTGCGCGCTGCCCCCGAGCGGCGGCTGTCCGGCTTCCGGGCCGAGGTGCTCGCGGCCGACGGCGAGCGCATCCCCGTCCTCCTCGCCGCCGCCCTCGTCACGGGCAACGGCGCCGAGGTGGCGACCGTGGGGGTGTTCTCGGACATGCGCGAGCGGCTCCGGATGGAGGAGCGCCTCGCCCAGTTTCAGCAGCAGCTCGCGCTGAGCGAGAAGCAGGCGATCGTCGCCGAGCTCGCCGGCGCGGCCGCCCACGAGCTCAACCAGCCCCTGACCGCCATCCAAGGCTACGCCGAGCTATTGCAGCGGCGGGCAGACGCCGATTCTCCATTCGCGCGAGGCGCCTCGGTCATCCTCCGTGAGGCGGAGCGCATGGCAGAGATCGTCCGCAAGATCGGCAAGATCACCCGCTATGAGACCAAGCAGTATGTCGGCGGCACCACGATCCTCGACATCGACCGGGCGACCGGGTAGTGGAGTGATTCGCCCTGGGGTGGCGTGGTCTGGCTCCGGCGCTGCGACAGTGGCGTGATTTGGACGCGCTCGTGGCAACTCACGCCACCTCGCGAAAAGCCTTCAGAAAAGGCACTCGGCGCGATGTGGCACATGCGAATTCGACTGGCGCGAGCTCGCCACGGCTCGCAGAACCGGCCTGCGTGACGACGGACCGAGAGAGCCCCTCGATCTCACTGAACCCGACGCGCCCGGAGCTCCTCCGCCATCTGGTCGGGTCCGAGGGGTGGCGATCCGCCACCCGCCAGTCATCGCCACCCCTCCGCCACCCCTCGCCACCGCGATTTCGCCGGTAGTCTCTCGCGAATACAGCTTGAACCAAGCGATTTTGCGACGTGGCACATTGGCTGCTCCGCGACGGTCGAGGTGCGGCCCAACAATTCAGGAAAGGGTCAAGCTCATGTCGATGCTGAATGTTCGTGGACAGTATCCCCGCCTTTTCGCTAGGCTTTTCGGTGCGTCCTCGCCCATCGCATCCGAACCCATGCCGCGGTTCAGGCACACGGGCTCGCGGAGAGCTGAATTGCCCACGTATACCCTGGAAGTCATCGCGGACCGTCTCGTTGGTGAGGTTACGACGGCCGCGAGGCGGTCCTTGAACGAGAAGAGCCTGGAGCACGAGGTCGAGAAGTACCTGGAGACCGCGTGTGTGGATCTCGGCATCGCATGGACGCCGTATCAACTGAACCGAACCCTCTTGCAGCCTAAAACCAAGACGCTGCGCTTCGCGGATGCGGTCCACGGTGCCATCGTGATCGAGTACGAGGCGCCGGGGAGTTTCGGGGCGCGGGAGGGCAGGCAGTGTCGGCACGCGCGTGCCCAAGCTGAGGAGTACGCGGACCTCCTGGCCCGGGAAGAGGGGAGGGCACTCGACCGATACGTGCTGGTGGCCTGGGACGGGAGCCACGTTACCTTTGGGGCCATCGGCGCCACTGAGGCGGTCTGGGAACCGCTTCGAGCTTTCGATGCGCACGCCGCACGGCGCCTGCTTCAACATCTCCGCACCGACGGCCGTCCGCTGGTCAGCCCGCTGCTGTTGGCGACCTACTTCGGGCCGGAGGAGCCGACCCACGGCGGTAAACTCGTCCCTCTTTTCTTCCGTGCCGTGGTCGCGGCGGCGACGCGCCACGACTCGAAGACCTATCTGCTGTTCCGTGAGTGGAGCCGACTCTTCGGGCAGGCCGCGGGAGTGCAGTCGGAACGACTGCGAGATTTCCTCGCGGAGCAGGGCGCAGCTCACGGCGCGGCGTATTCGGTGCATCCGACCGAGTACCTCTTCGCCCTCAACACCTACATCGCGCTTGTCGCCAAACTGGTTGCCGCGTACTCCCTGCCCAATGCGGGCGAGGATCTTCGGAACGGGTCAGTCGCTATACGCGACCGGGTCCAGCAGATCGAGACGGGCGAACTCTTCCTGGCAGCGGGAGTCGCGGGCCTCCTCGCCGGTGACTTCTTCTCCTGGTATCGGGATGACGCCGCGTGGGCCGAGTTCGAACCCGCCATCGGTCGCGTCATGGAGGATCTCGCTCTCGTCAACTTCGCATCGGCGCAGCGCAGCCCCGAGGCGATTCGGGACCTCTTCAAGCGCATGTATCAAGCGTTCGTGCCCGCCGAGATGCGCCATGCACTCGGGGAATTCTACACGCCCGACTGGCTCGCCGGGTTCGTGCTCGACCGGCTGGGTTGGGCGCCCGCCCAGGCGTTGCTCGACCCGGCCTGCGGCAGCGGTACCTTTCTGCTTGAAGGTCTCCGGCGAAGACACGACGCGCCGACGTTCGCGGGCGCTGACGCCGGGCGGCTGCTCGCGGGAATCTACGGGATGGATCTGAACCCCCTCGCGGTGCTCACGGCACGGGCGTCCATCGTCACGTTCATCGCGGACGCCCTGGATCCGCTTCACCCCGTCCAGATCCCGGTCTACCTCGCTGATGCCATAAACTCCGTAAGTGCGACCGAGGGCGTGTTCGAGCACCGCCTCCAGACCGACCGCGGCGAATACACCTTCCAGCTTCCCGAAAGCCTCGTCCGTTCCGTGGACTTCATCCAACTCATGGCGGCCACCGGGCTGGGCGTCAACGAAGGGCTCGACGCTTCGGCGCTGCTGCGACAACTCGACGCGAACCCGGCGGTGCGGGCACTCGGCGACGTGGAGCGCGGACTCCTGGCCACGACGCTGCGGACGCTCGTGGCGCTGCACGAGCAGAAGTGGGATGGGATCTGGTGTGCAATCCTGGCAGAGCGATTCGCGGCGGGCGCAATCCCGCGTGTGGCGACCATCGCGGGCAACCCTCCGTGGGTGAAGTGGAGCCACCTGCCCCCGGAATACGCGACCTTCATCCAGCCGCATTGCCGCAGTCTAGGCGTCTTCAGCGACGACGTCTGGGTCGGCGGCATCGAGGCCGATATCTCGACGGTCATCACCTACGAGGCTGTGCGCAAGTGGCTCGCGCCTAGCGGACGGCTGGGGTTCCTCATCACGGGGACGGTATTCAAGAACCAGAGCAGTCAGGGCTTCCGTCGCTTCACCCTTCCCGCTAAAGGCATCCGCTGCCGGGTCATCGAGGCCCACGACTTCCAGCAGGTGCGACCCTTTGAGAACGCGAACAACCATCCCGTTCTCTTCGTCATCGAACGTGACGCGGACCTCGCGTACCCCGTCCCGTACACGTTCTGGCGCTTGCCCCAAGCCGCGCGGCGGGAAGCCTTCGCGACTACAGAGGCGTTCGTCGGGGCGGCGGCGCGCGAGGATCTGATGGCGCGGCCGGTTCCTGGCACCGACGCCGGGCCCTGGCTCGTGGGCACTGCCGTCGAACACACCCTGTGGCCGCACATCTTCCGCAAGCCCGAGTCGCCGCCTCCGGTGTACCAAGCCCGCAAGGGCGTGACCACGGACATGAACGGCGTGTTCTTTGTCAAGGTGCTGGATGCCGACAAGACCACAGCGAAGATCCAGAACGACCCCACGGCCGGGCGCAGGGCAAACATCGCCAAGATCACGCGCGTCGTAGAAGACACGCATGTGTTCCCGATCCTTCGCGGCGAAGACGTGGGGGTGTTCAGGGCCGTCCCCGCGGACAACCAAGCCATCCTGGTCCCCCAGCGTGGCATGCACGGCGACCCGGACCTCGCGGCGACGGCCCCGAAGACGCATGGATTTCTCAACCGCTTCGCGGACTTGCTGGCGGTGCGATCAAGTTACCGGCGCTATCAGGCTGGCCAGCCGATCTGGAGCACATGGAGCACGGGTCCCTACACCTTCGCTCGCTTCAAGGTGGTCTGGCAGGAGATGTCAGGAGGCCGATTCTGTGCAGCTTACGTGGGGAGCACGAAGGTGCATGCTGGTGCTCCGCGACGTGTCGTCGTGCCCGACCACAAGGTGTATTTCGTGCCGCTCGACACAGAGGACGAGGCTGCCTTCCTCGCTGGGCTGCTGAACGCGACCATGGTCCGCCGCGCGATCTCGGCCTACGCCACACAACTCAGCCTCGGTGTCAGCGTGGTCGAGTACCTCGACATACCGAAGTACGACACGGCCAATCGGAACCACGCAGCCCTCGTGACCCTGGCACGCACCCTGAACAACAGGGGCCAAGAACCAACGCCTGCGGAGTGGGCTCATCTGGATCGGCTGGTCAGTGTGATCCTGGGCATCCCGTAGCGCAGGGTTTATCGCTTCAACAACTCGTAGCGCCACGCGGTGTCGCGGCGAAACAACTTCGTAGCCCGAGGTCGCGTCCCCTTGTAGCCCTCCGCCGCACGCGCCATCTGTACAGCAAGCGTCCGCTTCGGGCTCTTGCCGCCCAACGGCGGCATCCACGTCCCCGATTTCACAATCGCGTCCCAGACTTCGTCGACAGTCAGCGGACGACGGGAGTGCTTCAGTACGTGTATTGCTGCGGATATTGTGGTTGGCGCGTTTGGGTTGTACCTTGCCATGGAACTGCTCCGAGGTGCCGCCCTACGCCTCGTCTATCACGCTTCGGCCTGCGATGGCTCGAAATTTGAGTCATCGCAGGTGACGCACCGTCGCGATGAACGCGCGGAGGCTCGGGTAGAGGGCGGTCGCCTGGATCGCGGTGCCGAAGGGGAGCGCGGTCGCAGGCAGCGTCACGAGCACGCGCCCGTCGGGGAAGAGCTCGAACGGCAGTGCGCCGAGCGTGAGCCGGGCCGGGCGGCGCATCACAGCACCCCCGGCAGTGCGAGCTGGCCGGGCAGCGGCGCGTTGTTGGTGGAGCGGCGCCCGAAGCGAGCGCCCTTCGGCGGGGGCGCCAGCACCACTGGCATCGGGGGCGGCGCCTCGTAGGCCGCGAGCGCCGCGGTGATGAGCTCCTCGACGGACCAGACGTGGTCCGTGAGCCCCGCCTCCATCGCGGGCGTCACCCGCAGCGTCATGTGAACGCGGCAAAAGTTGTAGTGCCCGAAGTGCAGGGCCACCGCGGCGCGGAGGTTCTCGACCTTCTTCGAGAAGGCGTTGGTGAGCCGCGTGAAGCGGCGCTGGCCCATGCGCAGCGTGAGGTTGCTGCGCTCGACGTACGACGTGCTGATGTTGTCCTCGTCGGGCGTGCCCGTGACGACGCGCTTCACCGAGCGGACGACGCGCCCGCGCGAGTACCTCACGTCGTCGCGGCTCGCGCCCCCGGCCTCGTCGGTCTGGTACGTCTTGAGGATCTGCGCGTAGTTCACCCTCGACCCGAACGCCGCCTCGATGGCCTCGACGTACGGCTTGAAGCCGTCGGTGGTGATCTGCGGCTTGCCGAGCACTCGCGCGCGAAGGTCTGCGGCGAAGGCGTTTGCCGCCGCGGCCGTGCGCTTCTCGACGCAGAAGCACGGCACGATCTTCGTTCGCGCGTCGAGCGCGACCCAGGTGTAGGCGTCGCCGAACTCGGGCGGGTCGGACTCGTCGCGATGGGCCTCCTTGCACCCGACGAAGGACCACACCTCGTCGAGCTCCAGGACGTCGCAGTGGAGGTCTCGCATCCGCTCGTCGAGCAGGCTGCGACAGCCGTCCCCGACGCTCAGGAGGAGGTTCGTGATGGCCTGCCGGTAGACGCCCGTCAGCCGTTCCGTCGCGCGCAGGGATGTGCCTTCTACGAGGGCAGACACCACCCGCACGCGCTCGCCCATGGGGAGCACGTTGCTCATCGCCGTTGCCTTTCCCCGGCGGGCTGCCTACGCTCGTACTTGCGCAGTGCCGTGCAGGCCATACCTGCCGGTGTTGCAGCCCCGCCCGTGGGTTCCAGCCACGGGCGGGGCACTTACCTGTACCTGTGTTCAGTGTACCCGATCGCCCCTCGCCGCATAGCGAAAACGCCTTGCTACAAGACGTTTTGAACAAACTGCATCCCGGGGTGATGCGGGGCGATGCAGGCGCTCACAGCGACGTGACCGGAGCCCCTGGAGGTTCGCCACGATGCGCTGGTGGGGGTGGTACGGGAGGAGGGGGGCGGCGCATTCTCGCGCGTGTTTCCGGCGGGACAGGCTACGTCACGGCCGGCCCCAAGGGGACGGGCGGTGTCGGTGTGCCGCGATGTGACGGGCGCGGTGCGCGCGAAATCAAATCACGCCACCCCGAAGCGAGCGCGACGAAGGTGGTATGAGTTGGTTCCCGTGCCAACGACGTGGCGTGATTAGGGGTGAATCACTCCACTACCGGCGACCGAGGTCGGCGGCCCCCCGCCGGAGGAGCGTTAGGTGAAGGCACGCTCGAGCCCCCACCACCCGATGCCCACGTCGCTCCGCGACGCCGACCCGCGCGATGACGTGACCGCGACCCGGCCGCGGCGCGAGCGCGTCTCGGGCACGCGCATCTCGGTCGCCCCGCCAACGCCCCACGAGCCGCCGGCCCCCTCCGTCCCCGTCGAGCGCATGCTGGCGGTCTTCGCCCGCGCGCTCACGCGGAGCGGGGAGGCGTCGACCGACTCGGCCATCGCCGCCGCCCACTACGAGGCCCTCACCGAGGTGCTCCCCGGGCGCATGGTGGCGGTTCGCGTCGTCAACGCCGGCACGCGCGCGGTGGAGATCGCCTTCTCGAACATGCCCTTCGCCGGCGGCGCCGACCTCGTGCTGCGCCTCCAGGCGGAGGCGCGCCGCCCGGTGTTCAACGGGGCGGCATCGGGCTTCGACGTCGCCGTCGAGGCGCAGGGGGAGCTGCTCGGCGCGGTGACCGTCGAGCACCCCGCACAGGGCCCCGTCGGCGCCTTCACCGAGGCCGTCGTCGCGCGCGACCTCGGGCTCGCGACCCAGGTCGCGCGGCAGCTCAGCGCGCTCCTCGCGGTCGGCCGCCAGCGCCGCGCGGCCGCGGCCGAGCCGCAGCGCCGGATGATCCCGCTCACCCCCGTCGCGCCGGTGGGCTTCGGCAACGAGCTCCGCGCCCTCTTCGACGGAAGCCGCGAGGTGATCGCGCTCCTCGACCGCGCGGGGACGATCCGCGCCGGAAACTCCGCGATGGCCGAGATGCTCGCCTGCCCCCCTGAGCGCCTCGCGGGGCGCTCGTTCACGGAGATCGTCGAGCCGGGCGACCGGCGGCGCCTCGGGGGCAGCTTCTGGACCGCCCTGCGGGGCCAGGCATCGCAGCTCGACGTGTCGATCACCCAGTCGGCGGGCGAGGAGACCCGGCTCATGGCCCTCTCCTTCAGCCCGGTGCGCGACGCCTCGGGGATGGTGCTCGGGGCCATGGTGATCGGGCGCGACGTGACCGACCAGCGCCTCCGCGAGGAGCAGTTCGCGCGCGCCGACAAGCTCGCCACCGTCGGCCGCCTGGCGGCCAGCATCGTCCACGAGATCAACAACCCGCTCACGGCCATCCTGGCGTACTCCGACCAGCTCGCGCGGCGCTCGTCGCCCAACGTCGACCCGCGCGACCTGACGCGCGCCTCCCGCATCACCGAGGCGGCCGAGCGCATCCGCTCGCTCGTCCGCCGACTCCTCGCGTACACGCCGTCCAACACCGAGCAGCCGGCGCCCCTCTCGCTCCAGGAGGTGGTCTCGCAGGCGGGCCAGTTCTGCGAGCACGTGCTGCGCGAGCGCTCGGTGACGCTCGATGTGTGCGCCTCCCCCGACACGCCCGCGGTGTTCGGGCTGCGGGCGGAGCTCGCGCAGGTGTTCGTCAACCTCGTCACCAACGCCTGCCACGCTTGCCCGCCGAAGACGGGGCGCATCGAGGCCTTCGTCGGCTCGCCGGAGCCCGGCCTCGTCCGCGTCGTCATCCGCGACAACGGCCACGGCATCGCGCAGAAAGACCTCTCGCGCATCTTCGAGCCCTTCTTCACCACCAAGGGCAACGGTCAGGGCACCGGCCTCGGCCTCTCGATCGTCCGGAGCATCCTCGAGCAGCACCGCGCCGCGCTCGCGGTCGAGAGCGTGGTCGGCGCCGGCACCTCGTTCACCATCGACTTCCCCGCCCACTCCGCCTGACCGGCGGCGCGCCACCCCGCCCGCCGCGACGGTTCAAGCTCGGCCGCAGGCCAGCCGTTTTCCCTCGGCGAGAGGTCACCATGAGCACCGAGCGCGACCTTCCGCGCCACTTCAAAGCCGCGCGCTGGGAAGACCAGGCCGCCGTCGACGCCTTCGCCCGCGAGGTGTCTCCCGCGAGCGCGCCCGAGCTCCGAGCCGTGCTCGCGCTCCTCGTCGACCGCGCCGCCGGCGCCGACGGCAACGTCCAGCGCCGCCGCTGCGCGGCCTTCGTCGCCCTCGTCGAAGCCGCGCCCGACCCGCTGCTCTTCGTCCCGCTGGTGCGCGCGCTCCGCCAGGCCGACGCGCCGCTCCGCGCGGCCTGCGTCCAGCTCCTGCCGCGCGTGAACCAGGTCGAGGCCCACGGCGAACTCTGCGCCCTGCTCGCTTCGCCCGACGCCGACACGCGCAAGGCCGCCGCCGCGGTGCTCAAGCTCGTGGGGGGCCGCTCGGCCTTCGCCACCGCCGCCGAGCTCTGCCGCGCGCCCGACTTCCCCGGCCGCCTCGAGGCGCTCGATGCCTTCGTGCCCAAGGCGCGCCACGGGGCGGTCCCCATGCTGGCGCGCGTGCTCGCCGTCGGGACGCTCCAGGAGCGCGCGCGGGCCCTCGCGTGGCTCGGCGACGCGGAGCTCATGGCGAAGGACGCGCCCGCCGCCGCGCAGGCGATCGCCTCGGTGCTCGACGACCCGGAGGACCGCATCGCCGGCCGCGCGATCGAGGCCCTCTCCGCCGTCGCGAGCGAGGAGGAGTTCTTCGAGCGGGCGGCGTCCAAGCTGGAGGTGACGCGGCCGGTGATCGCGCGCGCCGTCATCGAGGCCCTCGGGCGCTACGCCACGCCGCGCTCGATCGACGCGCTCGGGCGCCGCCTGCGCGCCGGCCCGACGCGCCTCCGCATGGACGTGCTCGACAGCCTGGAGGCGATCGGCACCGACGACGTGCTCCCGGTGCTCGCCGACGGCCTCGCCTTCACACAGCTCACCGTCCGCGATCGGTCGGCCCGCGCGCTGTCCAACCTGACCCGCTCGGGCAAGATCGACACCGCCCGCACCGTCCTGTGGCTCCTGCGCAGCCGCGACGTCAACGTGCGGCGGATGGCCGTCGAGGTCGCGCGGCAGGTGGTCGACCGGGCCAACGCCCTCTGGCCGAAGCTCATCGGGATGCTCCGCGACGAGGACTGGTGGGTGCGCGAGCGGGTGATGGACGCGCTGGCGGAGATGGCCGGCGAGCAGCTCACCCGGTACCTCGTCGGGCTCCTCGACGACCCGTCGGACGTGATCCGGCGCTTCGCGATCGGCGCCCTCGCGCGCGTCAAGGACCCCAAGAGCCTCGGCGCGCTGGTGCGCTGCGCGCAGAGCGAGTCCGACTGGTGGGTGCGCGAGCAGGCCGTCCAGACCATCGCCGCGCTCGGCGACGCGCGCGCGGTGCCCTACCTCGCCGACCTGATCGCCCGCGCGCCGGAGAGCCGCTACGTCTGCCTGGAGGCCCTCCGCACGCTGCGCGCGAAGGAGGCCGTGCCGCGCGCCGTGGAGATGCTGCTCGACGACGACGCCGACGTCCGCCTCGCGGCCGTGCGCCTCCTCGGCGACCTCGACGCCCGCGAGCACGCGGGCCCGGTCCACACGCTCGGGGAGGACCCGGTCGCGCGCGTTCGCACCGCGGCGCGCGCCGTGCTCGAGCGGTGGGCGGTGGTCGACAGCGTGGCCGACGCGGCCGCGGACGCCAGCGCGGGCTACCTCGACCGGCTGCTCCTCGGCATGGTCCAGTCGAACGGGGACGACCTCGTCGTCGCGGCGGGGCGCGCGCCCTACATCAAGGTGCTAGGCAAGGTGCGCCCCTTCGCCAACGGCGCGCTGTCGGCCGACCAGGTCGCCTCGCTGCTCACGCCGCTGCTCTCCCGCGAGCAGCAGGCCGAGCTCGACGCCCTGCGCGACGTGGACTTCTCCTACGAGGTGAAGTCCACCGGGCAGCGCTTCCGCGGCCACGTCTTCCGGCAGATGAGCGGGCTGGCGGCGGTCTTCCGGGTGGTCAACGCGCAGGTGCCCGAGCTCGAGCGCCTGGGCCTGCCGCCGGTGGTGACCGCGCTCGCCAACAGCAAGAACGGCCTCGTCCTCGTCGGCGGCCCCACCGGGTCGGGCAAGAGCACCACGCTGGCCGCGATCATCGACCACATCAACCGCACCTCGTCGTCGCGCCACATCGTCACCCTGGAGGACCCGATCGAGGTGGTGCACCGCCGCAAGGGCTGCCTCGTCAACCAGCGCGAGGTCGGGACGCACACGCGCTCGTTCGCCGCCGCGATGCGCTCGGTGCTGCGCCAGGACCCGGACGTGATCCTGGTGGGCGAGATGCGCGACCTCGCGATGATCTCCTTCGCCGTCACCGCCGCGGAGACCGGGCACCTGGTGCTCGGCACGGTGCACACCGCGGCGGCCGACACCACCGTCGACCGCATCGTCAACGTGTTCCCCTCGGCGCAGCAGCCGCAGGTGCGGACGATGCTGGCGGAGTCGCTGCAGGGCGTGCTCTGCCAGCACCTCATCCCCCGCAAGGACGGGCCGGGCCGCGTGCTCGCCCTCGAGGTCATGATCAACAACGACGCCATCTCCAACCTCATCCGCAAGGGCAAGAGCTTCCAGATCCCCTCGGTGGTCGCCACCTCGCGCGAGGCCGGCATGCAGTCGATGGACTCCGAGCTGATGCGCCTCTACCGCGACGGGAAGATCGCCGCCGAGGAGGCCTACCTCCGCGCGGCGGACAAGAAGTCCTTCGAGGTCGCCTTCGGATGGTCGACCGAGGCCGCCGGGCGCGGCGGGCAGGGCCGCGCGGTGCAGCCGGAAGCGGCGGGGGCGTAGGGCCATGGCGAGGCTCGACTCCTTCCTCAAGCTGGTGGTCGAACAGGGCGCGAGCGACCTGCACTTCCACGCCGGCAACGTGCCGATCATCCGCCACCACGGCGACCTGATCCCCCTGCCCTTCCGCCCGCTCTCGGCCGACGAGGCGAGCCGCTTCCTCCACGAGGTGATGACCTCGTCGCAGCAGGACCTCTTCGCCGAGCAGGGCGAGCTCGACTTCGCCTACGCGGCCGAGGGGGTCGGGCGCTTCCGCGTCAACGTCTTCCGCCAGTCGCACGGGATGGGCGCGGTCTTCCGGGTGATCCCCGCAGAGGTGCCGACGATCGAGCGGCTCCAGCTCCCGCCGGTGGTCCGCAAGCTCGCCGCGCACCAGAACGGCCTGGTGCTCATCACCGGGCCCACCGGGTCGGGCAAGACCACCACGCTGGCCGCGATCATCCACGAGATCAACGCGCAGCATCGGCGCCACATCATCACCATCGAGGACCCGGTGGAGTTCATCCACCCGTCGATCAAGAGCGTGGTGACGCAGCGGCAGGTGGGGGTGCACGCGGAGACCTTCCTCCAGGCCCACCGTTCGTCGCTCCGCGAGTCGCCCGACGTGCTGGTGGTCGGCGAGATGCGCGACCACGAGACCGTCTCCCTCGCCCTCTCCGCGGCGGAGTCGGGCGTGCTCGTGTTCGGCACGCTCCACGCCAACTCCGCTGCGCGCGCGGTCGACCGCATCCTCAACGTCTGCCCCGACGAGGGCCGCGACCAGGTGCGCGCGGTACTCTCGATCCTCCTGCGGGGCGTGGTCGCGCAGCACCTCGCGCGCCGCGCGTCGGGCGACGGACGCGTCGCCGTCCTCGAGGTGCTCCTCCAGTCGTACGGCGTGTCCAACATGATCCGCGAGAACAAGCTCCACCAGCTCGACGCCTACCTCCGCTCGGTCGACCCGGCGAGCACCGGGATGCAGAGCCTCGACCACGCGCTCGCGCAGGCCGTCCGCCTCGGCCACATCACCGCGGAGGAGGCGCTGCGCGGCGCCAACCACCCCGACGAGCTCCGCAAGGGGATCGCCGAGTTCATCGAGGAGGTCGACGCAGCATGAGCGCCCCGCAGACCCTCGCCGAGCGCGGCCGCCAGGCCGAGGCCGCCGGCCAGCTCGACGTCGCCTACGCCGCCTACGAGCGCGCCCACCTGCCGGCCGACGCCGCGCGCGTCGCCGCGCGGGCGGGGTGGTTCACCGAGGCCGCGAAGGCCTACGCCGACGCCGGCCTCCACTACGAGTCCGCCGCTTGCCTCTGCCGCGCCTCGCGCCACGCCGACGCGCTCAACGCCGTCGTCCGCGTGCCCCGCGACCACGCCGCCTACCGCAAGGCCGCACAGCTCGCCGTCCGGCTCGCCGAGCCGCGCGGGGCGCTCGACCTCGCGCTCGACCACTTCCTCTCGCGCTACTTCGCCGCGGGCCCGCGCGAGGAGGCCGACCTCGACGCCTTCGACCGCGCCGCGCGCCTCTACGAGCGCCAGGGCGACCTCGAGACCGCCCGCCAGCTCCTCGCTGCGGTGGCCGGCGCGCGCCCCGGCTTCCGCGACGCCGCCGCGCGCTTGGAGCGCCTCGACCGCGCCGCCACCGCGCTCCCCGCGCTCGACGCCGAGCACGCGCGCGAGGCCGTCCGCTTCATGGCCGCCGGCGACCCGCGCCGGACCGCGCCCGTCGCGCCCGCGCCGCCGACCCTCGCGACGCTCCCCGACCTGCCCCCGCCCCCCGCGCCCGCGTCGCCCGTCGCCCGCACCGCGGTCGGCCACGTCCCGGCGCCGCAGCCGCCCCGGCCCGCCGCCAACGACGGCGCGCCGCTCGCGCCCGCCAACGCCGTCGACTGCGACGCGCTCGCGCTGCCGCCGGGCTTCGTGCTCGCCGGCCGCTACACCGTCGAGCGCAAGGTCGGCGAGGGCGGCATGGCGGCCGTCTACAAGGCCCGCGACGGCGAACTCGACGAGGACGTGGCGCTCAAGGCCTTCCAGTCGGACGACCCGCAGCTCGTGGCGCGCTTCCGTCAGGAGGTGGCGCTCTCGCGGCAGATCGCGCATCCCAACGTCATCCGCCTGCACGACATCGGCTCGCACGGGCGCGTGCGCTTCATGACCATGGAGCTGCTCGAGGGGCGCTCGCTCGACGCGCTCACCGGGCGCCCGCTCGACCCGCGGCTCGTCGCGGGCCTCCTGCTCCAGGCGGTGGCGGGCCTCGGGGCCGCCCACGCGCGCGGCATCGTGCACCGCGACATCAAGCCGGCCAACTTCTTCCTCACCGGCGACGGCGTGGTGAAGCTCATGGACTTCGGCATCGCGAAGCTCCAGTCGGCGCGCGCCGGCGTGACCACCGCGGGCTTCATCGCCGGCACGCCGCACTACATGGCGCCTGAGCAGATCAACAACTTCTCCAAGGCGACCGCGCTCTCCGACCTGTACGCGGTCGGCGCGATGGCCTTCGAGCTGCTCACCGGCCGCGTCCCCTTCGACCACGAGGACCTGATGTCGCTGCTCATGATGCACGTGCGCGACCCGGCGCCGCTGGTCCGCTCGCTCGCGCCGCACGTGCCGCCCGCGCTCGACGCGCTGGTGGCCTCGCTGCTCGCAAAGGACCCCGCGGCGCGGCCCCAAGGCTGCGACGAGGTGGCGCGGCGGCTGCGCGAGGCGGCGCGCTGACTACGGGCGCCGCGGGCAGGCGTAGCCCGCGGTGAGGGGCGCGCGGTCGATCCGAAGGAAGGTGCCCTGCGAGGGCGCGGCGGTGGGCGCGTTGGGGGCGATCGCGAGCGGGGCGAGGTCGTTGGGCAGCGACCACGTCTGCCCGGCCGGCGTGACCACCGTGATGCCGTAGCGCCCGGTGGGGAGGCCGTCGTTGGAGCACCGCGCGTTGGGGGCGATCGCGGCGACGGTGGCGGCGAGCGTCGGGGGCAGCGGCGGGACGATGGGCGTGAGCGATCCGCCAGCCCCGACCTCGACGGCGATCGGCGACACCACCACGCGGGCCGCGGTGGCGCGCTGGGGCATCGTCGGGAGCGTGAACACGCCCGCGAGCCCCGTCGCGGGAACCATCGCGCCGATGAGCACCACGGGCGCGCGGCCGGGGGTGCGCTCGGGCAGGTTGAGCGCGGCGATGGCGCGGGAGAGGGCGACCGGGTCGGGCGACGCCTGCGCGAAGAGCGCGCTCTCCTCGGCGGTGGGCTCGTGGAGCTTCACGAGCAGCACGAGCGGGTACGTCCACGGGATCGCGATGGGCATGCCGGTGGGGCCGGGCACCGGCAGCAGCGTCGGGTGCGCGGGGCGGTAGAGCGGGCCGAGCGTGAAGCGGAGCGCGGCCGCGTCGAAGGTGACGCCGGCGTTGGTGGCGGCGGCGAGCTCCGCGGCGGGGAGACCGACCTCCACGGAGAACGCGGGCAGCGCTTGCGCGAGCATCGCGGGGTTGTCGGGGAGCCCCGCGGGGAGGTTGCTCGGCAGCACGAGCGCGCGCACGCCAGCGAGGTAGCCCGTCTGCGCGGCCCACGCGGGGATGGCGGTGCGGTCGGCGGGGCGCGCGGGGACGGGGACCGACGCGAGGCTGGTCACGGGCGGCGCGTCGACCACGCGGAACACCGGGCGATCCTCGGGGAAGGGGCTGCCGAGGAAGACCGTGACGCCGCGCGTGACCGAGCCCTCCTCGGGGAGGCTCCACTGCGGGCCCGCGGGCGTGTCCGTGCGCGAGCCGACGGGGATGCGGACGAAGGCCGCGGGGAAGGCCGCGGGGTCGACCACCGCGCCGCCGCCGACGTCGCCGCGTTGCGGCTGGTTGCGCACGGAGAACAGCGGGTGGAAGCCGCGGGCCTCCTCGCGGTTGGAGACGAAGGCGCGGAGCTGGTACTCGCCGGCGGCCTCGACCTCGGGGAAGACGAAGGCCGCCGACGCGCGCACGCGGCCGTTCGGGAGCACCGTCGCGTTCTGGAAGAGCTGTGACGCGGGGAAGCTCTGGAGCGTCTCGGCGGTGGAGGCGAAGCCGTCGGGCGGCGGCGGATTGCCCGCCTTGAAGAGCAGCAGCACGACGCGGCCGAGGGGGCGGCCGTTGCCGTCGAGCGCGGGCGCGGGGCCCTCGTAGAGGATCGTCCCCTCGATGCGGCCGGTGGGCGCGTTGTGGTTGGGGTGGCCGCCGTCGGCGTTGCGGTCGAGCGGTGCGTGCCCGCAGGCGGCGAGGGCGACGGCGAGGGCGGCGGCGAGGCGGGTGCGTGCGGGGGTCGCCATTCTCAGTACCGGAGGGTGACGGAGCCGAGGACGCGGGCGCCGAGCGCGGCGCCGAAGGGGTGCTGACGCGCGCGGTTGTCGGTGAGGTTGAAGCCCGAGACGCCGAGCTCGAGGCGGTCGTTGAGGAGCCGGTAGCCGACGCGGGCGTTGAGCTGGAAGTACGCGTCGACGGGGTAGTCCTGGTAGACGACGCCGCGGACGGGGTCGAAGTCCTGCTCGCGCCACACCGCGCTCGAGACGAAGTGCCCGTCGGCCGAGAGGTCGAGGCCGAAGCGCGTGCGGAGCTGCGCGCCGACGTTGAACTTGTGCTGCGGCGTCCGGCGGTCGTCGCCGCGCAGGGCGCTCGCTTCGTTGGAGGTGCTGACGAAGGTGTAGTTGCCGTAGAGGTCGAGTCCCTCGACGGGCGAGACGCGGAGGCTCACCTCGGCGCCGAGCAGCGTGGTGGCGCCGGGGTCGTTGACGAAGCGGAAGTAGCCCACGTCGATGAGCCCGCCGGTGGCCGGGTCGCCGGGGCGGGTCGCGCCGGGGAGGCCCGTGAAGGTGACGTTGGAGAGCTCGATGAGGTCGCTCCCGCGCATGTAGAAGGCGTTGAGCTCGTACTGGAAGAGGTCGCTCGTCCGGTCCTGGAAGCCGAGGTCGACGGACACTGCGCCCTCGGCGCGGAGCCTCCCGTTGGTCGCGACCTCGCCGCCCTGGCCGCGCACGGCGACGCCGGGCACGGAGGTGGGGTTGGGCACGTCGAGGTAGAGCTCGAGCATCGTCGGCGTGCGGAACGACGTGCCGCCCGACAGGCGAAGCGCGCGGCGCTCGGTGGGCTTGTAGATCACCGCGAGGCGCGGCGAGAGCACGGGCGCGTCGAGCACGGGGTGGACGTCGAAGCGGACCGACGCGAGGGCCGAGAGGTTGGGGAGGAAGCGCGCCTGGGCCTGGGCGTAGCCCGCGAAGTGGTGGAGGAGGTGGTCGGCGTCGAGGAAGTTCCAGGTGATGTGCTTGAGGCGGTAGTTGGCGCCGAGGGTGACGTTGACGGGGATGTCGCCCGGGGCGAAGTTGGCGCCGCCGCGGACCTCGGCGTCGAGCACGTTCTGGAAGAGGCGGTTGCCGAGCGAGGTGACGCCGAGGCGCTGGAGGTACTCGTCGCCGTCGCTCCGCACGTGGTTGAAGAAGGCGCGGCCCATGAAGGTGAAGCGCGGCGCGCCCTGCACGAGTCCGCCCCAGCGCGTGTCGACCTGGGCCCACGGCTGCACGAAGGTGATGTCCGTGTAGAAGCGCCGCAGGGGCCCGAGCCCGCTGAACCAGATGGTGTCGCGCGCGCCGATGAGACCGCCGCGCACGGTCGTGGCCCCGACGCGCCCGGTGAGGTCGACGTCGGCGCGGACGCCCTGGCGCGCGAGGTCGAGGTCGGGCGCGGTCACCCGGTACGTCACGTCCGAGGGGCCCACCAGACGGCCGAAGCTCTGCTCCTGGTCGTAGCCCGCGGCCGCGCGGTACGAGATCGCGCCGGCGCGGCCGGTGACCATCGTCATCGCGCGCAGGCGCCCGCCGTTGCCGCCGCCGACGGTGGTCTGGCTGCGGCCCTCGCCCGGGGCGCGCGTGATGATGTTGATCACGCCCGAGTAGGCGTCGGCGCCGTAGAGGGCCGAGCCCGGGCCGCGGATGATCTCGACGCGCTCGATCTCCTCGATGTGGATCGGGAGCACGGGCCAGAGCGTCAGGCCGATGAAGTCGAGCGAGATGCTGCGGCCGTCGACCAGCACGAGCACCCGGTTGTTGAGCCGGCGGTTGAAGCCTCGGATGCCGACCTGGATGTCGCCCGAGTCGAGCACCGACACGTCCATGCCCACCTCGCGGCGCAGGAGCTCCGCGACCGAGGTGGCGCCCGACAGGCGGATGTCCTGCGCGCTGATCACCGACGACGCGTTGGGCGAGTCGAGCGGGCTCTGCGCGCGGAGGGTCGCGGTGACGAGCTGCTCCTCGTAGGCGTCCTCGTTGGCCGCGGGCGCGGGGCCGGCGGCGGGCGGCGGAGGGGGTGGAGGCGGAGGCGGCGGGGGCGGAGGCGCGGCGCCGCCCTGGGTGAGCTGGAGGATGGTCTGCGCGGCGCTGCGGAGCGCGGCGACCTGCTCGGCGGTGAGCTCGCCGACGGGGGCGGCGGGGCCCTCGGGGGCGGGGCCGGTGGGCGTGGACGGAGGGGGTGGCGGGGCCGGCGCGGCGCGCTCCCGGCGGCGGCGCTCGAGGTCGCGGACCACCTGCTCGACCTCGGCGCGGTCGGGCACGTCGGCGGTGAGGTAGCGGGTGTAGTAGTCGATCGCGCGGTCGAGGTCGCCGGCGTCGGCGTAGGCGCGGGCGATGTTGAAGAGGACGTTGGCGTTGGGGAGGATGCGGTTGGCCTCTTCGAACTCCGCGATGGCCTCGACGAAGCGCCGCTGGGTGACGAGCTGGAGGCCCGCGCGGAAGTGGCGGCGGGCCTCGGCGCGCTCGTCGGCGCGCGCGGCGCGGGGGAGCGCGAGGGTTGCAGCGAGGCACAGGCCGGAGAGGAGGACGCGCGGGCGCACGGCCCGGGACGGTAACGCGGTCGGGCGCCCGTGGAGAACGGGAATCCTCTCGCGCGAACGCATGGACAGGGCCCGGCGCCCTCGGGCACGATCGGCGGTGATGACGATCGGGATGCTTCCAGGTTCGCGGCGCGCGGTGCTCGGGGCGGCGCTGATGGCGTGGGGGGTGTGGGGCTGCGGGGGCGAGGTTCCCGCGGGGCCGGAGGATGCGGGAGGCGACGCGGGGGGCGACGCGGGCGCGGACGTCGCGGTGATGGACGCGAGCTTCGAAGACGCGTCCGACGCGGGCGCGGAGGTGGTGGGCGACGTGGAGATCCCCGCGCCGCCGGTGCTCGTGGGCAACGTCCCGTGGAACGCCTCGGGCGCGAACGTCGGGATGGTGGCCGCGCTCGCCGAGCAGGGCGACACGCTCGTCCTCTTCGGCACGCGCGGGATGCAGGTGCTGGCGGGCGGCGCGGTGGCGGCGACCGACGCGCGCGTGACGATGTGGCGGATGGCGGCGGTGATCCCCGCGGGCGACGGGACGTCCGGCGAGTGGGTGGTGGGCGTCGACGCGACCGGGCGCGTGTGGCGCCTGCGCAACCGCGACTCGCTCGAGGAGGTGACCGGCCGCTACGCCCTGATGATGCGCGACGCGCAGTCGGTGGCGCGCCTCTCGATGAACCGCGTCGCCTTCGGGCTCCGCGCCGGCGTCGCGGTCGCCGACGGCACCCAGGTGCGCGTGTGGAACGACCCGTCCTTCGCGAGCCTCGTGGGCTCCGGGTCGCGCGTGGCGGCGGCGACGTCGACGGGCGTGCGCGTGTTCGACCTCATGGGCGAGCGCTTCGTGGACTTCACGCTCGCGGGCGTCACGGGCGTCGCCTTCGACGCGGCGGGCAAGCTCGTCGTCACCACCGCCAGCGTGCTCTACGCCGAGGACGACCGCGGCGCGCTCACCTTCCGCCGCCGCAGTTCGGCGCCGCTGCGCGGGGTCGTCCAGTCGGGCATGCGCACCTGGCTGGTGGCGGGTTCGAACCTCGCGCTCTGGGACGGCGCCGACGTCCGCCTGGCGACCGACGTCCGCGTCGGGGCCTCGGCGCGCCTCCTCCCCTCGCCCGGCGGCGACGTGTGGTCGCTCGACGCCGGCGTCCTCTCGCGCTTCACCATCGTCGACTCGCCCGACCTCCAGCTCTGGATCGAGACCGTGCGCCCGGTGTTCGCGCGCCGCTGCACGCCCTGCCACCTGCCCGGCGGCACGGGCAACCGCGACCTCACCACCTACGCCGCGTGGGTGGCCGGCCGCGCCGACATCCGCATGCGCGCCCTCGTCGACATGGACATGCCGCCGCCCCCCGGCATGCTCGCGGCCGACGAGCGGAGCGCCATCGCCCGCTGGATCAACGCCGCCGGCGACGGAGGCGTGGTCGACGGCGGGCGCCCGGACGTCACCGCCGACCGCCCCGCGGAGGCCGGCGTCGACGCGGGGATGGACGTCGCCGCCGACGCGCCGCGTGAAGCTGGCGTGGACGTGACGGTCGACGCGCCGCGCGAGGTCGGCGCGGAGGCGGCCGTCGACGTTCCGCGCGACGTGGCCGCGGACGCGGGGCCGGTGCGCTACGCGGCGGTCGACACCATCTTCCAGGCCGCGTGCGTGCGTTGCCACGGCACGTCGGGCTCGCTCAACCTCTCCAACCCGACGACGGCGTACACCGCGCTCGTCGGGGCGGCCGCGGCGGGCGCGTCGTGCGCGGGCGGCGGGCGCGTCCGCGTGGTGGCGGGCAACCCGATGGGCTCGCTCCTCTACCTCAAGCTCGTCAACATGCAGCCCTGCGGCAACTCGATGCCGCGTGGGGGCACGCTCACCGCCGCGCAGATCGAGACCGTGCGCCTGTGGATCGCGGGCGGCGCGATGCGCTGACGGGCGCTGCGCCGTTCAGCGGTGGAGCAGCTCGAGGAGCATCGCGGTCGCGGGCAGCAGGATCGAGCCGACGACGGCCTCGCCCGCGATGAGCCCGGACGCGAGGGGCGCGGCGTAGGCTTCGAAGGAGCCCTTCTCGCCCGGCGAGACCTTGCGCCACACGGCCGCGGCGACGGCGCCGAGCGCGAGCGCGATGTTGAGCGACGGCGGCAGGATGAGCGCGAACCCGAGCGCCGCGGGGATGGGGACGAACCAGAAGCGGCTCCCCCCCTCGCCGCCCTCGGGCGGTTCGGGCGCCGCGCCCCGATACCCGCCGTCGACCTCGGCCGCCGTGAGGAGCTCCTCGCGGGGTTCGGGCTTCTTTCGCACGGCGAGGAGGAGTTCGAACACGACGCCGAGCACGATGCCCACCTTCGACGCGGCGAGGGCGCCGTACGGGAGGTACCCGAGGCCGCGCTCCATCACGATCGCGAGGGTGGCGATCTTGAGGCCGGTGGGGGCCGAGAGCTGGCCCGGGTTGAGCCCGATGCCGTAGGTGTGCTGGAGCATGTTGAACATCAGCGGCGTGAGCAGCGCGCCGATGGGGATCACGATGAGCTGCGCGAGGACGAGCGTGCGGAAGCGGCCGCCGAGGCGCTGCGCGACCCAGAACGAGGGGACGACGTTCTCCGACGCGGACTGCGGGCTCGCGCTGATGTAGGCCGCGCTGAGGTTGGCGCGGATCTGCGCGGGCCAGAGGAGCCCGAAGAGGAACTGGGTCGCGTTGGCCATCAGCGACACGGGGCCCGAGCCCGTGATGCCGAGCACGCGGAGGCCCGCGACGATGAGCAGCGGCTGGATGGCGACGGCGAGGAGCACCTCCGTCCAGGGCATCCCGAACCACGCGGTGGTGAGCCACACGAGGAGCGTCACGCTCACGCCGATGCCGGTGAGCGACCACCAGAGGGGGATCTCCTCGTCGGCGCGGGAGACGAACGCGGGCTCGGCGGGCGCTTCCTTGCCGCGCGAGAGGAGGTTCCGCACGACGGGGATGAGCACGCTGGTGACGGCCGCGGCGATCATCATGGCCGTGGCGGGCCACATCATCCACTGGACGACGTACTTGAAGTGCGAGTGCGCGTGGGAGAACTCCTGGGCCTTGCCGCACGACTGCGTGAGGAAGGCCGCGGCGGCGTCGGCCTCGGCGCCGGTGAGCGAGCCAGCGCGGTCGAGGGTCGCGAGGCAGCGGGCGAGGTCGCGCTCGGGCACGCCCGAGAGGGCCGAGTAGCGCGCGGCGGTCTCGCCGAAGGCGGCGACGATCCAGGTGCCGAGGAGCCCCGAGAGGCCGACCGAGAGCGGCACGAGCATCCCGAGCCCGATGGCGGCGAGCTCGAGGCCGAGCGTCATGTTGAGCGCCGCGTTGCCCACGATGGGGGTGATGACCCCGAGGCCGTCGCGGAGGAAGGTGAGGAAGCCCGCGACGCCCGTGGTGGTGGTGAGCACCTCGCGGCGGGCCTGCGTGCTGGCCGAAGCCTCGGGGTCGGCGAGCGTCTGGGCGATGGCGAGGGTGGCCTTGGAGCCGGGCCACGGGAGCGTGCGGTCTTTCAGGATCGAGCTGCGCGGCACGATGCCCATGAAGACGCCGAGGTTCGCCGACACGAGGAGCCAGGCGAACATCTGCCAGGGCGTCGGGTTGAACCCGATGTCACGGCCGAAGACCGTCTTGATGTAGAAGAACGCGGCCAGGATCACGACCATGAAGGCGATGCCGGACACGATGCCGATCATCGTCTGGATGATGTTGAGCTGGACCGCGAGCTCCTTGCCGCTCATGCGCTTGCCGAGCACGAAGGCCGCGAGGAACATGCCGCCCATGGTGAGGTCGACGCTCTGCCCCAGCTTGAGCGTGACGTAGGGGGTGGCCGCGGCCGCGACCGCGCAGAGGACACAACCGAGGAACACCGACCGGGCGTTGAGCTCGTTCACGCAGGTTTCTTCCCTGCGCAAGATCTATCCGCAACGGGCCGCCGTGCGGAGGAAAATCGTCACGCGCAGGCGGCCCGCACCCGGGCGGCGGCGTCGCCCGCGGAGAAGCGCCGGGCCCACGCCCGCCCGTTGGCCCCCATCGCGCGTCGGCGGCCGTCGTCCGCGAGGAGCCCGCGGATCGCCTCGGCCACGGCGCCCTCGTCGGCCCCGTCGACCAGGAGCCCGGTCGCCCCGTCGTCGACCGCGTCGGGGACGCCGCCCGAGAGCCCACCGATGACCGCGACGCCGCTGGCGCTGGCCTCCAGGAAGACGATGCCGAAGCCCTCGACGTCGTCGTCGCCGAGCGTGCGGTTGGGCATCACGAAGAGGTCGGCGAGGGCGAAGTAGCGCGGGAGCTCGTGGCGGGCGACGGGCCCGACCCAGCGGACGACGTCGTCGAGCCCGAGCGAGCGGGCGAGCGCGGCGAGCTCGCCCTCGAGTTCGCCATCGGAGAGGACGAGCCAGCGGACGTCGCCGAGCGCGCCGGCAGCGCGCAAACGGGCGAGCGCGCGGAGGGTGACGTCGTGGCCCTTGCGGCGCGTGAGGCGTCCGACCGTGAGGAGCACGCGGCGACCGGCGGTGTCCCAGCGGGCGGCGAGGTCGGCGGTGTCGAAGGGCCCCTCGAACGCGTCGGCGTCGACCGGGGGGTGAATCACGTGGACGCGGGCCTCGGGCGCGCCGGCGGCGAGCGCCCGACCGCGGGTGAAGCGCGAGTTGACGAACACCGCCTTGGCCGCGCCGAACACCCGCGGCATGAGGCGCCGCTTCACCGCGTAGCGCATGTACATGGAGACGTCCTCGCCGTGGGCCCACACGGTGAAGGGGACGCCGAGCGCGCGGTGGACTGCGGCGCCGACGAGCCCTTCGGGGATGACCCGCGCGCAGTGGATCGCCTCGACGCGCTCGCGGGCGCAGACGCGGAGCGCGGCCGCGAGCATCCGCGCGTACTCGACGGAGGACTCGGGCTTGAGCCACTCGTAGCGGGTGGGGTCGAAGCGAGTGACGGGCCGGGGGTAGTCGCGGTCGAGGGCCTCGGCGTCGGCCGTGCCGCCCGCGACGACGTGGACGAAATCGCCGGGCGGCATCGCGCGGCCGTAGACCGCGTCGAAGAGCTGGATCGACCCGCCGATGGCGGGGAACCACTGCTCGGAGAGGAGTGCGTGGCGCATCGGGAGGGCTTATACATCGCCCCCCCGTGGAGACCGACGTGATCCGCATCGACCCCGCGTCCCCCGACCCGGGCGCCATTGTTCGCGCGGCGGACGTGCTCGCCCGCGGAGGCTTGGTCGCGCTGCCGACGGAGACGGTGTACGGCCTCGGCGCGCGCGCGGACGACGCGGCGGCGGTCGCGCGGATCTTCGCGGCCAAGGGGCGCCCCGCGTACAACCCGCTGATCGTCCACGTCGCAGGGGAAGACGCCGCGCGGGGGCTGGCGTCGCGCTGGCCCGCGCTCGCTTCGAAGCTCGCGGCGGCCTTCTGGCCGGGGCCACTCACCTTGGTGGTTCCGCGCGATCGGGCGCGCGTGCCCGACGCGGTGTGCGCGGGCGGTGACACGGTGGCGGTCCGGTGCCCGGCGCACCCGGTGGCGCTGGCGTTGTTGAAGGAGGTCCCGTTCGGCGTGGCGGCGCCGAGCGCGAACCGCTTCCAGTCGCTGTCGCCGACGACGGCGGCGCACGTGCTGAAGGGGCTCGCGGGGCGGGTCGACCTCGTGCTCGACGCGGGCCCGTGCGACCGCGGCATCGAGTCGACGGTGGTCGACGTGAGCGGCGAGGTCCCCGTTCTCCTGCGGCCCGGCGCGCTCGCCCGCACGGCGCTGGAGGCCGTGGCGGGCCCCCTCGCCGACCCGTCCCCGCCCGCGGAAGAAGGCGCCGCGCGGCGCTCGCCGGGGATGGACCGCAAGCACTACGCGCCCCGGGCGCGCATGGTGATGGCGCGCGGCGACGCGGTGGAGGAGGCGCTTCGAAGCGCGGGCACGCGCGTGGGGCTCGTCACCTGGCGCGCACGGGAGAGACGCGACGTCGAGCGCCTCCCCGACGATCCTGCGGGTTACGGGGCGCGGCTCTACGCGGCGCTCCACGCGCTCGACGACGCGGGCTGCGACGCGATCGTGGTCGAGGAGTTGCCGGACTCTCCGGGCTGGGAGGCCGTGCGCGACCGCCTCGCCCGCGCCTGCGGGTAGGCTGTACACGCACCGGTTGCCGGCGGTACGGTCGGGGCCTCAGGAGGCGTCGCGAACGTCCGTGAACGAACCGACTTTGCTCGACACGCGCTCGCCGCCGCCGGAGGGCGCCGCCGCGACGATGGTGGCGAACGCGACCGGGACCGCCGCGACCGAGGGTAGCGCGTCGGGGGCGCCGGGGCGGGCGACGATCCTGCCGCGCGTGACGCTCGACCGCGGCGCGCCCTCGCTGGTGCCCGACCTGCGCGAGCGCTTCGAGCCGACGCAGCGGCTGGGCGCGGGCGGCGTGGGCGAGGTGATCCTCGCGCGCGACAACGACATCGAGCGGCCGGTGGCGATCAAGAAGCTCCTGCCCGGGGCCGACGACGCCGACGGGCTGGCGCGCTTCATCGACGAGATCCGCACGCTCGGCGAGCTCGACCACCCCAACATCGTGCCCGTCCACGACGTCGGGGTCGACGCCGACGGGCGCTACTACTACGTGATGAAGTACGTCGAGGGGGAGACGCTCGAGCACGTGATCGAGCGGCTCGCGGCGGGCGACCGGGACTACCACCGGCGCTACCCCTTCACGCGGCGGGTGGAGGTGTTCCGGCAGATCCTCCACGGGGTGCAGTTCGCGCACGACCGCGGGATCATCCACCGGGACATCAAGCCCGCCAACGTGATGATCGGGCGCTACGGCGAGGTGCTGGTGATGGACTGGGGCATCGCCCGCCGCATCCGCGCCAACGGCGGCGTCGCCGAGCGCTTCCCCATCAACGACAAGGCCAAGACGCTCTCGCGCGCGCCTTCGAAGGTGCCGCCGCAGCTCCGCACGCAGACGGGCTCGATCCTCGGGACGCCCGCGTACATGTCGCCCGAGCAGGCGCGCGGCGAGATCGACGCGCTCGACGAGCGGACCGACATCTACGCGCTGTGCGTGATGTTCCACGAGTTCATGTCGCTGCGGCACTACCTGGCGGGGTGCGAGTCGATCACGGCGTGCCTCGCGGGGGTGCTGCGCGACCCGATCCCCTTCGCGCATTTCATCCGCAACCCGCACCAGGCCGCGGTGCCGCCCGACCTCTCGCACTTCATCCGCCACGGCGTCGAGAAGGAGCGCGACGCCCGCTACCGCACCGTCGCCGAGATGCTCGCGCGCCTCGACCGCATCGAGGACGGCCGCTGCCCGGTGGAGTGCCCCTCCACCTTCACCAAGCGCGTCGTGAGCGAGACGGCGCGCGCGGTCGACCACCACCCGATCTGGGTGATGGCCGCGGGCGTCGGGGTCGTCGCGCTGATGGCCACCGGGCTCGCGGCGGTGCTCGTGCAGGCGCTGTGACGTCCCCCGCGCGCCGTGGTATTGGCCACGGCATGCGCGTGAGAGCAGCGGTGCTTGCGGTGGCGATGGCGGCGGGGGCGGCGTGCGGGGCGAGGCAGCAGACGGCCCCGCTGGCGCCCGCGGGGGCGGCCCCGTCGGAGGAGGCGCCGGTGATCGTGTACGGCGCGCGCTGGTGCCAGCACACCCGCGCGGCGATGGACTACTTCCGCGGGCACAACATCCCGGTGCGCTTCCGCGACGTGGACAGCGACGTCGACGCCTACGACGAGATGATCAACCGGGCGCGCGCGGCCAACGTCAACGCGCGCGGCATCCCCGTCCTCTCGGTGCGCGACCGCATCCTCATCGGCTTCCACACCGACGAGATCGAGCGCGCCCTCCAGGACTGACCGCGCCCGTTGCGGGCACCGCTGAACACCTGTACAGTCACCCGCATGAACGACCCTTCGCAGCGCGGTGGGCGCGAGCTCGCGACGTACGAAGCGCCGGCCCCGCGGGTGGCGACGCTGGAGTTCACCGACGATCAGCGGCAGCTCATCCGCGACACCTTCGCCAACGGGTGCTCGGACGCGGAGTTCGCGGTGCTGATGGAGGTGGCGCGGGCGCGGCGGCTCAACCCGCTGTTCCGGCAGATCCATTTCGTGCAGCGGTGGGACTCGGAGAAGCACCGGATGGTGTGGGCCGCGCAGGTGTCGATCGACGGCCTCCGCGCGATCGCGCAGCGCACGGGGCTCTACCAGGGCCAGGACGAGCCCGAGTTCGTCGAGAACGCCGACGGCACGCTGAAGCTGTGCAAGGTGAGGGCGTGGCGGCGCGACTGGCCGCGGCCCGCGGTGGGCGTCGCGTACTGGGCGGAGTACGTGCAGACCACGCGCGACAAGCAGACGGGCAAGACGCGCCCGACCGCGATGTGGGCGCGGATGCCCCACGTGATGCTCGCCAAGGTGGCCGAGGCGATCGCGCTGCGCAAAGCCTTCCCCGAGGACATGGCGGGGCTCTACACCGGCGACGAGATGGCGCAGGCCACGCCCGCCGCGCCGCCCGCGCCCGCGCCCGTGCCGCAGCGCACCGAGCTCCACATCCACGCCTCGCTGCCCGCGGTGGGCTCGTCGCCCGCCGACGCGCCGTCACCAGCACCCGCGCCCGTCGCGCCGACGCCGCCGGTGATCGTCGCGGAGCAGCCTGCCGCGAGCGCGCCCGCGACGCCGACAGCGCCGACCGCGAAGCGCGACCCCTGGCTCGACTACTACGGGTGATCGCACGCGTTGGGCTCGGTGTGCGCGCGACTCCTCCCTCCCCCGCTCGCAAAGCCTCGCGCGTCTACCCTCCCTCCGTCGCCGCGGCGGCGCCAGAGGGAGGGTGCTTCGGTTCCCGCCTGAGACGCATCAGCGTCGCATCGTCGCATCGTTCCGGCGTCGCGTCGTCTCGGCGTCGCCCGGTTCTGGCGTCAAGGCGTACTGTCGAGGACGATTGCACCCTCCCCCTGGCGCCGCCGCGGCGACGAGGGAGGGCAGACGCGCGAGGCTTTGCGAGCGGGGAGGAGGAGCACATCGCGAGCTGACGAGCCGCGACGTGAGCGGCGCGTCAGTGGACGGGCGGGGCGGCGGAGGGGCGGGCGACGTTCACCGGCGGGACGCGCGACGGCGTCACGGGCGTCGCGGGCTGGGCGGGCTGCGTGGCGGCCTTGGCGGGCTTCTTCGGCGCGCTTCACCCGCGGGAAGAAGTCGGCGCTGTAGTCGCGGTCGAGCTTGCGCGGCGGCGTGGCGGTCGAGCGCGACCTCGGCGTGGCGGCGGGCGTCGTTGGCCTCCTCGCGCCAGGCCTTCATGTCGAGCGACACCGACGCGAGCGCCGCCGTCGCACGCTCCCGCAGCGCGAGGGCGTCGGCGCCGCGCGCGACGAGGCCGTCCACGTCGGCCAGCGCCGCCAGCGCCGCGCCCTCCACCGGGCACTTCTTCCGCACGTCCGCCCATCGCCCCACGCGCGCGACCATCGCCTCCAGCGCGAGGCCCTGCACCTCGCTCGGTCGCTCCGGGAAGTACGCCTGGAACGTCAGCGACGACCGGTCGTTGTCGCAGGCCGCCAGGAGCTGGACCGCGAAGCGCCCCACCGCGCGCCCGAGCGCCGCCGCCCCCCACGCCACCGCCGCGTTGCCCTCCGTCACCCGGTCGGCCGCCGCCGCGCGCTCGCCCTCGATCACCGTCCAGCGCGCGAGCAGCCCGGCCAGCGGCGCCTGGAGGCCCTCGTGCTCCCCCGCGGCCCGCATCGTCGCGAGCGTGTGGCCCACGTCGGCCCGCATCGCATCCCACCCCGTCCCCTGCGTGAACATCAGCATGTGCGTCGTCTCCTTTCACCGGGTTGGTATCGGCCGGGTGGGGCGGCGCCTTGAGTCGCCTTCCGCACGCGCGTCGTCTGGGTCGCAGAGACGGACGGTCACGAGGCCGACCCCACGCCACGGGTGCAGGGCCCCGCGGCGCAAGGGGGCGACCGGGAGGCTCCGGTGCGGCCCATCGCAGGGCGGGCGTCGACTCGGGAGCCTCCGGCGCCGTCCTTGCAGCGCGGAAGGCGCCCCGGAGCTTCGGCGCGGCTCCTTGCGGGGCAGGGAGGTGACCGGGCGCCTCGGGAGCGCCTCCGGGCGGCGTCGGCGGGTGTAACGTCGAGCGCGATGAAGACCACCCGTCGGGGCAGCGCGTTCGGAGGCGTCGTGATGACGGCGCTCCTCTGCGCGGGCTGCCCCGACGGCGTGAACGCGACCGATGGCGGCGCGGAGGTCCCGCAGGATCTCCAGATGGACAATCCGGTCGATGATCTCGCCGATGCGACGGGAGACGTCGCGGAGCGAGATGCCCGACGGCGCGACGCCGATGGATGCCGCGGATGCCTCGAGACCGACATCAGACTCCCGACGTGCGTGCCGGGGTCGAGCGCCGCCTGCGCGTGTGAGGATGGGCGGATGGGCGCGCAGGTGTGCCGCGCGGACGGCACCTTCGGTGCTTGCCGTTGCGTGACCGCCGATGCCGCGACCGACGCGACGCCCGATGTGACGCTGCCGCCGCTCGGTCCGCGGTTGATCACTCCGCAGTCGGTGTCGCGCGTCACGTCGCAGCGTCCCACGATGCGCTGGGTGCTCCCCGAGGGCGGCCGCGCGCGCGCGGGTCGAACTCTGCGGCGACCGCGCCTGCATCCGAATGATTCAACAGCAGGAGGTGAATGGAACCTCGTGGCGGCCAACCGCCGCGCTCGCGCCGGGCGTGGTGTTCTGGCGAGTGCGCGGGTTGGCGGGGGACGGGAGCGTGGCCTGGACAAGCGCCACCTGGGAGTACCTGGTCGGCCGGAGGGACGCGCCGACGGACACGAGCTTCGGCACGCTCAAAGACTTCAACAACGATGGGTATGACGACGTTGCGATCGCGGGGTACCTCGGTCCTTCTCGCGAACTCCGGGTTTGTGTGTGGAATGGAAGGGGTGAGCGCCCACCGCCGCAATGCGACATGCTGCTCGAGGTACCGATCGCCGACGTGACCCCCACAAGCGGGGACTTCAATGGAGATGGCATCGCCGACCTCGCGTTGCAAGCGGAACGCGCGGCGTGGGACCTACGCTGAATCCGGGCATTCTCCAAATATACTACGGCCGCACTGGTTCGTTGAGGAGTACTCGGACGTGCAGATCGAGGTCCAACCCAGGCTAACCGACCAAGGCGGTTCGAATTGGGACTTGGCCATCGGGGACTTCAATGGGGACGGCTTCAGCGACGCCGCGGTCATCGAAAGCGTGTACGTCATTCTTGGCCCTACGACCGTCGAGACACGACCCTACAACTTGAAGTTCTTTCGTGGAGGACCAACCGGACTCGAACTCCGACCGAGCGGCGTTGCTCAGGTGGTGGATGGATTCATTCGCTCCGATACGTTACTTGGGGCTATGGTGTCGACTGGCGATGTAGATTTGGACGGGTATTCCGATTTCGTGACCTCCTATCCCTCGCAACTGCACCTCGACCCTACGCTGCGTGACGTAGGCCGCGCCTGGGTCGTTCGGGGCAGGCCGTCGTTCCCGAACACATCATGGAGCCCGATCGAACCTCCAACGCGGGCGGCCAGCTTCGGAGCCACCGCGGCGGGCGTCGGCGACCTCAACGGCGATCGGATCGCCGACTTCGCCATCCGATCGGATCATGAAGTTTCGGTCTACCTCGGATTGTCCGATGGAGTTCCGACCCGCCCGGTTCGAACCCTGACCAGCCCTGCTGGAATGTGTTACACGGGTGGTGCGAGCTTCGGCTCGAGTCTCGGGGCAGCCGGAGATTTCAACGGAGACGGACGAGCAGATCTCTCAGTTGGCGCGCGTTGTCTGCCCTACCTCGGCAGCTTCAACTATGGCACGGGCATGGCGTTCCTCTACCATGGTATTGCCGATGGCTTCGCGGTCACACCGACTGCGACGCTGGAAGGCATGTACGACAATTCGCAATTTGGAACCTACCTCGGCGGTTTTGGTGACTTCAATGGGGATGGGTTTGATGACCTCTCGATCGCTGAATTCAGTGAGGTTCGAGTTGGCGAGGAGTTGCGTCGCCCACCGTTGTGGATCTATCTGGGTTCCTCTGAGGGTATTCTTCCAACATCGTCTCGCTGGGATCTCATTCCTGCTCCCAGGGGCGACTTCAGTTCACGTGTTGCGCTACTGCGACTGGTCCGATCGGTTCATGGAGGCGTCTAATCAGGGTTCCGTGGCCCAACGCCGCGAGCCTTCAGTTCTCGATGAATGTATCGACACGATGCCTCCGTGGGCGTGGTTGCGTCGAGCGCACGTTTCCTCTCCCCCTCCGCTCGCCACCCCCTGCGCCCAGGGTTGCCGGCCCGCTGTACGTGCCCGTCCCGTCTCACCCTGGACTTCAAGCACGGGATCACCCCCAGGAGGGGGGTCGGCGACGGGCGTCGGAGGCCCTCGGGCGACGAGACGACACCGATGCCGGAGGTCGTCGCCCGAGGCCGACGCGAACTCCACACGTCGCTCGTCTCCCGCTGCGGAACCCCCTCCTGGGGGTGATCCCGTGCTTGAAGTCCAGGGTGAGACGGGACGGGCCAACGCGTACAGCGAGCCGGCGAACCCTGGGCGCAGGGGGTGGCGAGCGGCGGAGGGAGGAGTCGTGAGCATGGCGCGCGCACAGAAGAACGCCGCAACGGTATTCGAGCCGTTCCGCGGATCCCTTCGAATGGAGCCTTCGACGCCGAGTTCTTGAATGTCGCCGACTGCGCTGGACCGGGTAGCTTCCGTCGCAGGTCGCCCGATCGCAGTGCGGAACTTCGACTTCACGCACGCGGAGCCGCTTCCGGCAGCTCGTCGCGTGGGCCGACGGGTCCAGACCCCGCCGGCCCGCGACTACGGGTGATCGCGCCAGGGCGCGCCCTCGGTCGTGAGGAGCGCGAGCGGGTACACCGGCCCCCCGCGCGCGACGTACTCAAACACCTCGCGCACCTCGGCGTCGCGCAGCGGCAGCGTGGTGAGCTCGTCGAGCGTGACCCAGCGCGCCTCGAGCGAGTGCTCGTTGGGCGTCGCGCGCGGCGGCGTGTCGTCGGTCGGTCGCGCCACCACGAACACCCGAACCCGCGCCCCGCCCGGCGCCGGCGAGTGCTCGACGCGGAGCAGCGACTCCACGATCACGCGCAGGCCCGACTCCTCGAAGGTCTCCCGCACCGCCGCGTCGACCAGCGTCTCGCCGGGCTCGACGCGGCCCGCCGGCAGGTACCAGAGCTGCCCGTGCTTGCGCTCGTGAACCACCAGGAAGCGCCGCCCGAGCCGCACCACCACCATCGCGAAGAACCACGTCGGAATCGCCTCACGCGCCATCCGTCACCTCGCTCACGCTGCCTCGGCGCGAGCGTACCCCCATCCGGCCCCGCGCAGCGCAACGCTTTGCGCAATGCGCGGAGGATGGCTCCCGGGCGTGGAGAAGGGGACTGCGTTCGCGGCGCTACGCCTCCTCGCGGATCTCCGCGAACGAGCGCTGCCGCCGGTCGACCTCGCGCGCCCGGAGCGCGAGCACGGCGACGCCGCCGCGGGTTCGAACCGCGACGCGGAGCTGGTCGTCGTCGCCGGCGGGCTCCCAGCGCGCCTCCAGGCCCTCGGCGGCGATGCGCCCGTCGCCCTCCCAGCGCGTGCTCGCGGCGGCGTCGGCGAGGCGAACACGCACGCGAACAGCTCCCTCGGCGCGCTCGACCTCGAGCGACGCATCGGGCGGCGCGTGCAGGGCCACCGTGGCGTCGCGGCGCGAGCGGCGGGGCGTGGTCTCGCGCCACTGGTCGATCAGCGGCAGCGGGCGGAGGTTCCTCGGGAGGTTGAGCGCGTCGCGGCCTGCGTCGGGCGGCGGAGGGTCGACCACCATCCGGTCGACGGGGACCACCACGTCGCGGCCCGCGTCCGGCGGCGGAGGGTCGACCACCACGGCGTCCATCCCCGCGTCGGGCGGCGGAGGGTCGACCACCATGCGATCGGGCGCCACGACGTCCATCCCCGCGTCGGGCGGCGGAGGGTCGACCACCATGCGATCGGGCGTGGCGTCGCGGCCCGCGTCGGGCGGCGGAGGGTCGACCACCATCTGGTCGGGGACGGCGACGTCGGCGTCGGCGTCGGGCATCAGGCCGGAGTCCGTGGGGACGGGGTCGACGACGGTGGAGCTGCACCCGATCACCCCGGTGGCCGAGAGCGCGAGCGAGGTGCCGAGCATCACGCGCTGCACCACCTGGGCGAGGCCGCGCGGGACGAAGCGCTTCTCGCGCGGGCGCTTCGCGCGGCGGGCGTGCTCGGCGAGGTCGGCGTAGACGTCGTCGAGGGCGACGTGCCACGCGCGGTCGGCGGCGGCGACGCGGAGGCCGAGGAGGGCAGTCTCGCGCTCGGCGGCGTCGTGGTCGGCGGGGTCGATGCGCTCGGCGAGGGCGACGGCCTCGTCGAGGAAGCGCGCGGTCTCCGTGGCGATGCCGCGGGTCACCTCCCGCACGCGCCGCGCGAGCGCCGGCACGCGCCCGCCCGGGTCGTCGTAGAAGAACTCCAGCACCTTCAGCGAGTACCCGAGGCCCATGTAGCGGTTGGCGACGCCGTCGGGGTCGAAGTTGCGCTGGCGGAAGGCCGTCGACACCACGCGGAAGAGCAGCTCGACGCGCGGGTCTTCGAGGCGGTAGTCCCACCCGAGGTGGCTGCCCGAGAGGCTCCGGCGCGCGGCGAGGTCGAGGTGGAGCGGCGTGCCGTGGTAGGGCTCGGCGCGGCAGAAGTTGACCGGGTGGTCGGCGTGCTCTCGGATGAAGCGGACGTTGGCGCGGACGTCGTCGAGCGTCGCGTCGGGCTCGAAGATGAGCAGGTTGTAACAGACGAAGATGCCGGCGTCGCGGCAGGCGTCGAGGGCCTGGTCGACGGCCTTCCACTGCTTCCCGCGGTTGAGGTCGCAGGCGCCGTGCTCGGAGGCGTTCTCGACGCCGACGTAGAGGCGGAGGACGCCGAGGCTTCGAAGCTCCTTCGCGAGCGCGGGGGTCACCGTCTCGGGGCGGCACTTGCCGATCATCGCGGCGCGGCCGACGCCGTAGCCGTCGAGGGCGCTGCGGATTGCGCGCACGCGCTCGAGCGTGGCCTCGGGCTTCGGCAGGAGGAAGTTGTCGTCGTGGAAGCAGAAGATGCAGTCCTCCCCGGCGACGTGGGCGAGGACGGCCATCTCGCGCGCGACGTTGGCGGGGCTGCGGGTTCGCACGGTGCGGCCGCCGCCGTGGTCGCGCGCGTCGCGGTAGAAGCTGGTGATCGAGCAGTACGAGCACGCGCCCCAGCACCCGCGGCTGGCCATCAGCGGGACGAAGGGGACGCCCATGTGCCGCGTGGGCTGGCGGTAGCGCTTCGGGAAGGGGAGCGCGTCGAGGTCGTCGCGGAGGCGCCGGCCGGAGGTTCGAACGGGCGCGCCGTCGGGGCCGCGCAGCGCGACGCCCGCGACGCGGTCGAGGGGAGTGCCGTCGCGCAGGGCAGTGAGCAGCTCGACGAAGGTCTCCTCGCCGTCGTGGAGGACCACCGTGTCGAGCCCGTAGGCGCGGTCGAGGCACTCCTTCCACGCGAGCGTCGGGTACTGCCCGCCGGCCGTCAGGTGCCCGCCCCAGCCCATCGCCCGCAGCCGAACCGCGAGCGAGAGAAACTCATGCGCCCGGTGCTGGAACTGCATCCCGAGCCCGATCACCTCCGCGCCCGACGCGACCGCCTTCCGCGCTGCCGACGCCGCCTCCGCGGGCTGGTTGAACGGGACCACCGTCACCGTGTGCCCCGCGGCCTCCGCCGCCGCGGCGATCATCCCGAGGCCGAGGTTCTCTTCGAAGTCCGCTCCGATCAGTGCGACGCGCATGAAGCTCCTCCACCGCGGGCCGTGTGCAAGGCGCGGGCGCGCACGGGAGGCCGTGGAATTCGCGCACGCCTCGCGAGACGGGTGCACCGCGCGCGTCAAGCTGCGCGCCGTGCGCTCTTGACGTTGTGGGGGCCTCGGCGCGAAGTGTTTTTGCGAGGAGACGGGCGATGTCGGACCAGGAGATTCACGCGCTGCTGGCGCGCGGCGAGGGCGGGCGGGCGCTGGAGCTGGCGAAGGAGCACCTGACCGCTGCCCGGGCGAAGCACGACGACGCGGCGGTGGCGGAGGCGCTGCTCGACGAGGCGCGGGCGATGTGGGCGAAGGGCGACCGCGACGACGCGGTGATCGCGGTCGACGAGGCGATCTCGGTGGCGCGGCGCGCGTGGGGCCCGCGTGACGTGCGGGTGGGCGAGGCCTTCGAGCTCGGCGCGGAGATCGCCGCGGGCGCCGACATGCCGGCCTCGGCCGACGCGCGCTTCCGCACGGCGCTCGACGTGCTGACGGAGGCGGGCGTCGAGGGGGCGCCGCGGGCGCATGTTCTGCTGCACCACGGGATGTTCCGCGCGGAGCAGGGGGACGTGGGCGGGGCGGCGCGGGCCTTCCGGGCGGCGCTCGACGCGGGCCGCGGTGATCCGACGCGCGCGGGCCGCGAGCTCTGCGCGGGGGCGCTCTCGGAGATGGCGCGGCTGGCGCTCGACGCGGGTCGCGACGGGGAGGCGCGCGAGCTCGCGGACGCGGCGCTGGAGGCGTGGGTGGCGCTGGAGCAGGCGCGCCGCTACGAGGTGGCCGACGCCGCGTCGGTGGTGGGCGAGGCGGCCCTGCGCGCGGGCGAGGCCGAGCGGGCGGAGGCGTTCCTCGCGACGGCGTGCGCGATCTACGCGGGGTGCACGGTGGACGTGAAGTCGCGGCGGGCGCGGGCCGAAGCAGCGCACGGCGAGGCGCTGGCGGCGCTCGGGAAGGTGGGCGAGGCGCGCGACGCGTACGGGCGCGCGATGGGGCTGCACCGCGAGGGGAGCGACGCGCGCGTCGAGCTGGAGGAGCGGCTGCTGGAGCTCGCGCGGCGGGCGGGGTGAGCGGGCGTCAGACCGAAGCGAGATACGCGGCGGTGGTCTCGACGCTGAGACCGAAGAGCTCGGCGAGCTCCTCCGCGGTCGCGTCCGCGCGGTGCTCACGATACTGGTTCGCGACGTCGCGCCAGGGACGTTGATCGACGCGCGCTGCGCCGGTCGGAGACGCGTCTTGCCTCTCCTGCGCGCGGTGGTGGCGCGCGACACGGATGTGGTACTGCAAGTCTCGCGGCAGTCCGTCGAGGCGAGGTCGCGGCGGCAGCGGCGGGCGCGCCTGGAGACCGCGGGAGGTGCCGGGGAGCCAGAGTTCCGGGCGACGGAGCGGCTGCGCGCCGGCGGCCTCCCACGACTGGCGAGCCGCGGCTGGGTAGCGAGCTGCGAGCCAGTCGTGCGTCAACGCGAGAAACTGCCACGCCGGGTCCAGCACGAAGACCGTGAACTCGTTCCACTCCACGGCGCAGTCGCCCGACGACGCACCACGGGCGACAAGGTCGTCGAGCCGGCGAGCGAGCGACGTGAGCAGCGTCGCGTGGCGCGTGTACTTGCCCAACAGATCGGGGCTGTTGAGGTGGAAGACGAAGTTGGTCCAGTCCCCCTCGGGGCTCTCGTCCCGCGGAAATGCCCTCCATCGTCCGGCTTGCAGTTCGAACACGATGTGGTCCATCGGGTCGACGAGGCCCGGGTCGATGAGGAGCGCGTTCTCGACGCCCGGCAGTTGCGCGTGCTCCGCCATGAGGGGCGACCCCTTGCACAGCGGGTAGTGGGTCTGCTTCAGCCCCGAGTTGCACGAGCCGCAGGCCATCACGTGGTTCTCCCACGTCCAGGCCAGCCACCAGTACCCGCGGTCGGGGCGCCACCGAACCCGATCGCGGTTCACGGGCGAGAGCCCTCGTCTGAACCGTTCGTCGTCGTGCACCGCGAGCGCATCTCGCTTCTTCGCGGGGTCGAGGGACTCCCAGTCGACGCGCGACGCGCGGCCCTTCGGCCGGACATGCTCCACCGGCAGCGCGCACTCGCGCACGTCCATCTCGCAGTACGCGCACATGTAGAACTGCCGCTCCAACAGCTCGTGGGCGCTGACGCCGTAGTCGACGAAGTCCGCCTCCCCCGGCGCAGTGCCCCGCAGCGCCGCGCGCGACAGGTGCTCCTCACGTGCGTCCACCAGCGCGTCGGGCTCCTCGCCCCGATAGATTCGGATCATCCGCGGGCGCCCTTCACCGACGCCGCAGACGGCGGCGGAGCGAGGGTCGCGAGGCCCTGGTCGTTCAGCTCCCTGTAGAGTTCGCGCATGGTGCGCTCCTCCGCGTCGGAGCGGGCGGCCTTTCTCAGAAGGAGGACGTAGGCGTCCACCTTGTCGCCGAGCTCCGCCGGGTAGAGCCGGTCGATGCCGAAGAATGCATCGTACAGCTCCGAGCCAGTGAGCAGGCGCGGGTCGCGGGGCGTCGGCACCTGGACGACGTTCCCCTCGTCGTCGTAGTCGAGCATCACGACCTCGTCCTGGCGAAACGCGCTGAGCAGGATGGGCGAGTGCGTCGTCACGATGAACTGGAGGTTGGGGAAAGTGTCGCGGAGCGCACCGATAAGCCCAACCTGCCACGAGGGGTGCAGGTAGAGGTCGATCTCGTCGATCAGGACGAGTCCCTCCATCCGGCGCGGATCGACCGTCCGTCCCGCTTCGAGCACTACCTGCCCCACGAGGTCGGAGATCCACGCGAGCGACGACTGGTAGCCGTGGGAGAGCCAGCGCGCGGGGAGCTTCAGCGCGTGCCCGTTCACGCTCTGCTCGAAGCGATGCGAGTCGAGGAGGTGCTCCCCCCGAGAGACGCCGCCCCGCCCCCGGAGCTCGATGTCGGTGATGCCAGGGACGAGGGCCTCGGTCTGCAGCAACACTTCCTTCAGCAACACGGCGTACGAGCGTGCGAGCTCGGGTTCGTCGAACAACGTCGTGAAGTTCGGCCCGATGAGCTCGCGCGCGCCGAAGAGCGGGCGCAGGCGGTCGATCGACGTGCGCTCGGGGCGCTCAACCTTCGCCGCTGCCCTCGGCAGGTCGCGTTGCACGCCGTACCCTGCGACGAACCAGTGCGGGAGGTCGAACTCACGAGCGGCGATGAGCAGGTCTTCGTCGCGCGTACGAATCGTCCCCCGCTTCAACGTCGGGTCATCGAACCGGCCGCCCGTGGGATCGTCCCCACACAAGGACGCCGCCCCCGCGTCGACGTACCCCGAGTTCCCCTCGACCACGCGGTCGGGGTTGATCCAGAGACGCGCTCGAAGCCTCTTTTGAAAGCCTTCGGCTGACTCGAACAGCGCTCGTTCGTCTCGACTCAGGAACGGATGGGACGTGGGGGAGCGCCGCCCGACCGGCCCGAAGACAAAGTCCGCCGCGATCGACACCTCTGCGGACACCACACGTTCCACCCGGCCGTTCACGCCACCCTGGTCGACGCGCTCCAGCCGCTTGTCCGAGAAAGACTCGCGGAGGTCTTGCACGAGCTCGTTCGCCCGAAATCCGCCGGCCGCCGCCAGCGCCGCGGCCTGGAGGATCGTCGTCTTTCCCGTGCCGTTGCGGCCGATGAGGACGGACCACTTGCGAGGACTGCCGTCGGGCTGCTTCAGATCGAGCGTGAAGTCACGCAGGCGCTTGAGGTTCTTGATCCGTAGTTCGCGCAGCCACATCGCGGGCGAACGATAGTCGCCGCCGCGGCGCGCTGTCGAGATCGGTGGGAAGGGCGCCGCGTGGCGCTGGCGGCAGGGGAGGCATTGGACGGCGCCTCGACGGCACGCTCAGGGCTGGTAGATCCACCGTTCGCGCTCGGTCGCGCGCCACGCGTCCATGCGCTCGCGGCCGACGGCCATCACCGCGTCGAAGTCCGCGCCCGCGTCGATCGCGCGGCGCACGTCGCCGTCGCCCGTCAGCAGGTCGATCGCGGGGCGGTCGTCGACGAACTCGTAGCGCTCCGTCCGCCAACGAAACCCCTCCATCCCGCGGGCGGCGGCGATCATCGCGAGGTACGCGCGGTACGGCTGGAAGCGCCTACGGTCGGTGAGGTGAACCTGCACCCCGCGGCACGTCACGCCCGCGTGCTTCTGGAAGGTGGGGCGGAAGGTCATCACCCGCGCCGCGCACCCGTCGCCCGCGTGGCGCGCGAGCGCGTCGGCGAGGCCCCGCCCGTCGGCCCACGGCGCGCCGAACACCTCGAACGGACGCGTGGTGCCGCGGCCTTCGGAGAGGTTGGTCCCTTCGAGGAGGCAGCCGCCCGGGTACACCGCCGCGGTGTCGGGCGTCGGCATGTTGGGCGACGGGAGCACCCACGGGAGCCCGGTGTCCTCCCAGAGCATCTCGCGGCGCCAGCCCTCCATCGGGACCACGGTGACGCCCGCGATCCCCTCCGCGCGCGCGGCGTCGCGCACGAGCTCGCCGACGGTGAGCCCGTGGCGCACCGGCACGCAGCGGAGCCCGACGAACGAGCGCTCCTCGTCGCGCTGCGGCGCGCCCTCGGTGACGGCGCCGCCGAGGGGGTTGGGGCGGTCGCACACGATCGTCTCGACGCCCTTCGCGGCGCACGCGCGGGCGACGAGCACGGCCGTCCACACGAAGGTGTAGTAGCGGCTCCCGACGTCCTGCAGGTCGACGACGACGGCGTCGAGCCCGTCGAGCCACGCGGGGTCGGGCGAGAGCGACGCGAACGAGTCGCCATAGAGCGAGTAGGTGGGCACGTGGCCCGCGCGCCCGGTGGTGTCGCCCGCGGCGACGCCCTCCATGTCCTGCGCCTCGCCGCCGAGGCCGTGCTCGGGCCCGAAGAGCACGCTCGGCGCCGCGCCCACGTCACGCAATGCATCGACCGCGTGGCGGAGCTTCGAAGTGACGCTGGCGGGGTGCGCGACGAGCCCGATGCGGCGCCCGCGGACGCGGTGGATCTCGTCGGTGAGGAGGCGCTCGAGGCCGGTGCGGACGGTTGCCATGCGCGCGGTCGTGGCAGAGACGACCGCGGCGCCGCAACTTCCTGACGGGCGCGATGCCCGCTCAGGCGGGGCGGGTCAGGACTTGTTCTCGCCGGGCGGGGCGAAGGGGTTGAACTCCGCGGGCGGCGGCACGGCCGGCGGCTGCGCGGGCGCGTTGGGCGGCGCGCCGGGCTGCGCGGCGAAGGGGTTGAAGTCGAGCGTCGGCGGCGACGCCGGGGCGGGCTGCGCGGGCGAGAAGGCCGCGAACGTGGGCGCGGCCGGCGCGGCGATCATCGGCGGCGCGGGGGGAGCCGCCGCCGCGAAGGGGTTGAACGCGGGCTCCGGGATGCCGGGCGCGCCCATCGGCGGCGCGACCACGGGGGCGGGCGGCGCGACGGGCGCAGGCGCCGCGGGCGCCGCGGCGGCGAAGGGATTGAACGCGGGCTCCGGGATGCCCGGCGCACCCATCTGCGGCGCCACGGCGGGCGCAGGCGGCGCAGCAGGAGCTGCCGCTGCGAAGGGGTTGAACGCGGGCTCCGGGATGCCCGGCGCGCCACCGGGCGGGGCGACCATCGGCGGGGCAACGGGGGGCGGCCCCGCGGGCGCGGCCTCGACGGGCTGGAAGGGCCGGAAGGGCTTGAACTCCCCGCCACCCGCGGCCTCGGGCGCAGGCGCAGGCGGCGCGACGATCGGCGGCGGCGCGGCGACCGGCGGTGCCACCGGCGGCGCGGCGGGAGCCGCAGCGGCAGGGGTTGAACGCGGGCGCGGGCGACACCATCGTGGGCGGCACGCCAGGCGCGGCCGCCGGCGGCGCCGCGGGGTTGAAGGGGCGAACCCACCCGCCGCGGGCGGGGGCTGAGGCGCAGGCGGCGCCGCGGGGTTGAAGGGCGCGAACCCACCCGGCGCGGGCTGCGGGGCAGGCGGAGGCGCCGCGGGGTTGAAGGGGGCGAACCCGCCGGGTGCTGCAGGCGCTTGCGGCACAGGGGCTTGCGGCGCGGGGGGCGCGGCGCCGGGTTGCGCGAAGGGGTTGAAGCCGCCCTGCGGGATGCCCGGCGCCTGCGCGGGCGGCGCCGCGGGGTTGAAGGGCGCGAACCCGCCCGGCGCGGGCTGCTGCATGGGCTGCTGCATCGGCTGCTGCATCGGCTGCTGCTGTTGCGGGGCACCGCCGCCGAAGGGGTTGAAGCTCGCGATCGCCGCGCCGACGCCGGCCACCGCACCCGCGATGGCGTTGCCGAAGCCGCCGCCCTGCGGGGCCTGCGGCTGCGCCGGCGGCATCCCCGGCATGCCGGGTTGCATCCCCGGCATCCCCGGCTGCGGGGCCGCGGGCTGACGGCCCGGGATGAGCCCCTCGAAGGGCTTCCCTCCGACCATGCCGCCGCCCTGGATGGGCTGGAACTGCCCGCCCCCGTAGGGCCCCGGCGCGGCCCCGAAGCCCTGCGCCGGCGCGGGCGCGGGCGGGGCGTAGGGCGCGAAGCCACCCGGCCCGGCCGGGCGCGGGGCCGCGGTCTGCGCGGGGGCCGCCGTCTGCGCGGGGGAGACGCGGACGTTCATCTGGCTCACCCAGGCCTCGCGGCCGTCGTCGAAGCGGACCTTCACGAGCCCCGACGCGGGGTTGACCTCCACCGCCGTGCCGGGCGCGAAGCCCCCGCCGAGCCACGAGGCATGCACGCGCGTACCAGCCGTCACTCCACTCATGAAAACATCGCCTCCGGTTGCGCCGTCGCCGTCGGGGGACGCCGCGGGCGGGCGCAGGGTACCTCAGCTCCCGGGCGCTTTGCGATACCGAGCGCGCGGCGGGTGGCGTACGGTTCGCGGCCCATGCGCGGCGGCCCGGCGACACTGCGCGCGCGCGACGCGCTCCCCGCGGACGACGTCGAGGCCCGGCGCGCGCTCGGCGCCGAGGCCCTCGGGGCGCTCCGGGCGCTCGCCGACGCGGTGGCCGCGACGCTCCCCGAGCTCGGCGCGCTCGAACGCTTCGCCACGCGCCCCACCGCCGCCACGCTCGTCGTGGGGTGGTTCGCCCGCGGCGCGCGCCTCGCCGACGCCGCGCGGGTGTCGCTCACGCTCACCCCGCAAAGGCTCGACGTCGCGCTCGGCTACGGCCGCCCCGGCGTCGACCGCGGCGACCGCGACCGACGTCTCGCCGAAGGGATGCGCCGGCGCCGCGCGCTCGGCGAGGCCCTCGCGCTGCGCCTCGGGGCCTTGCGCGCGGAAGGGCTGCGCCTCCATGCGCGCCACGGCGACCCGGCGCCGCTGGCCGAGGAGGAGTGGCTGCGCGCGCCGGCGGGGGTGGCGGTGTTCCCGCTGGTGGAGGCGGCGCTCGGCGAGGCGGAGGCGCTGACCCGCGCAGTGGCGTGGCGCGTGGCGGCGCTCGCGGGGCTCGGGGCGGCGCTCGGGTCGTTCGCATTCGAACCACCCGTCGCGCGCCTCGGGGCGACCGACGCGCGGGAGGCGGTCCGCTCGCTCCGCTGGGACGAGCGCGCGCTCGGGGACGGCGGGGCGCCGGCGGGCCTCGTCCCGGTCGGCCGCTCGGTCTGGTACGACCCGGTGTCGGGGTGGTTCGCCCCGAGCCATTCGCCTCCCTCGCGCCCGCGTCGGCCGCCCGCGCGCGGCTCCTGCGCGAGCTCAACGCGGCCACCCCGCCGCCTCTCCCCGGGCCTGCGGCGCCGGTGGGCGCGGGGCTCCACGCGCGCCTCGCCCGCTGGATGGCCGCGCGCGGGGTCACCACGGCGGCGCGCGACGCGACCCACGTGGAGGTTCGCGTCGCCGGGCGGAGCGTCCCGACGCCCGACGAGCGGCCCGCGCTCGAGGCCCTCGTGGCGTGCGCGCTCGAAGACCCTTCGGGCGACAGCGCCGCGGCCGTCGCGGGGCTCCTCGCGGGTGCGCCGTGGGGCTACGCCGACCCGCTCGACCCCGCGGCCGTGGGTGCCCGCGTCACCCCGCGCTTCTCCGCCGCCGCGGCCCGCGGCGTCGCGCGTCTGCTGGAGCGTGGGGTGCTGGTGCGCGGCGTCCACGGCACGCTCGAAGGGGTCGGCGAGTGCCTGACGCACCCCGCGCTCCGGCCGGTGGTGGCGCTGGCGATCGAGCGCGCGCACGGGCACCGCGACGCGCTCCCGGCGGGCGTGTGGGAGGCCGCGGGCGCCGACCTCGCGCGCCCGTGGGAGCTCACCGGCGCGGCCGCGCGCGGCGCCACGCTGGAGTCCGTGGCGCGGCGCTTCGTCCAGTACGCGCGGGCGGCGGGCCTGGCCTTCGACCTCGACCTCGTGCGGGGCTTCGTCGTCGGTCTCTGCGCCAAGCCCTTCGCGGTGCTGTCGGGCGTGTCGGGGACGGGCAAGACGGCGCTGGCGCTGTCGTTCGCTCGCTTCATGACGGAGGGGCTCGACGGCGGGGGCGAGGCCCACGTCGCGGTGGTCCCGGTGCGGCCCGACTGGCTCGACTCGCGCGGGGTGCTCGGGTACCTCAACGCGCTGCGCGGCGACGGCGCCTACGAGGACACCGCGGCGCTCCGGGTGACGCTCCACGCCATCGCCCACCCCGACGCGCCCCACTTCCTCCTCCTCGACGAGATGAACCTCGCCCGCGTCGAGCACTACCTCGCCGAGGTCCTCTCCGCGATGGAGAGCGGCGCGCCCATCCCGTTGCACGGACGCGCGGCGCCGGTGCCCACCACCGACGGCGCGCGGCGCGTCCCGAGTTCCATCACGTTGCCGCCCAACCTCTTCGTCGTGGGCACCGTCAACCTCGACGAGGCCGCGCACGCGCTCAGCGCCAAGGTGTTCGACCGCGCGTGGGTGTGGGACTTCCCGCCGGCCCCGCCCACCGCGCTCCTCCGCGAGTGGCTGGCCGAGCGCCGCGTGGTGGCGCCCGCCAACGCCGACGAGCGCCGCGCCTTCGTCGAGTCGCCCGGCGACGACGACCCGGTGCGCGCCGTGGTGCTCGCGATGGGCCGCGACGGCGCGGGGGAGCGCCTCGACCGCATCTTCGACGCGATGGCCCTCGGCCCGCGCCCCTTCGGCTTCCGCGTGGCCGCCGAGGTGCTGCGCTTCGTGTACCTCTGCGAGCGCGAGGGCGTCGACACGCCGCCGGCCTGGCGCCTCGACCGCGCGGTGCTCGGCAAGGTGCTCCCCCGCCTCACGGGCGCGCGCCGCGAGCTCGAGCCCGTGCTCCGCGCGCTGCTCGCCGCGTGCGAGGGAGACTGTTCGGTGCCGTACGAGATCCGCCGCCGGCCCGCGCACGACGGCGTCGCCGAGGCCCCGGACGTCGCCGAGCCCGCAGCCCCGCCGCTGCCCGAGTGCGTCCGTCGCCTGCGCGAGATGCTCGACCGCCTCGAGCGCGACGGCTACGCGAGCTTCTCCCGGTAGGCGGCGATCGTCGCGGGGCTGTGCCATCATCGCGCCCGCGATGCGCTACTGCCCCAACGACCGCTGCCCCCGCCACCTCCGCGCCGAGGAGCTCGGCGACGACGTCACGGCCTGCCCCTTCTGCCTGTCGCCGCTGGTGGTCGCGCCGCACGCGCCGGGCGCCGACGCGAAGGCCGAGCCCGCCGCGTGGGCCCGGCCCGCTGCGATCACCGCCGCCGCCGTCGCTGGGGCCGTCGCGTTGCACCAGCTCCCGCTGCCCTTCGTCGACACCTACGCTGTGCGCTACGGGGGCTCGGTCGACCTCTCGCCGGGCACGCTCGGGGTCGTGCCGGTGGCGTCGGCCTTCCTGCTGGTGGAGGTCGCGTCGGTGCTGACCGCGAAGGGCCGCGCCGACCGCGAAACGCCCGCGGGCCGAGCCGTCATGGCCCGCCGTGCGTGGGGCCTCTCCGCCGTGCTCGCGGTCGTGCAGACGGGCTCCCTCTGGCTCTACCTCCGCGGCGTCCCCGAGCTCTTCGAACGCCACGCCAGCCTCGACGCCGACCCGAGCCGCCTCGCCCTCGTCGCGTGTGTCGCCATCCTCGCCGGCTTCGCCGCCACCGTGGCCCTCGCCCGCGCCGTCGACCGCCGCGGCCTCGGCTCGGGCCTCGCCGTGCTCCAGGGCATCACGCTCGCCTCCGCCCTCCCCTCCGCGCTCGCCTCACCCCCCGGCGACGAGGCCCTGCCGGCGCGGTCCGCGGCGCTCGTCCTGCTCGCGGGGGCGGTGGCGGCCGGCACCGCGGCGGTGCTCCGCCGGCGCTACGCGGTGGTGCGGGCCGGCGAGGTATCGGTCGCCGCGGGCTACCGCGAGGCGGCGCGGGGCGCGCGGGCCGACGTGCTCTCGATGCGGGCGCCGCTCGGGGGCGTGGTCCCCGTCTCGCTGGCGGTGGCGACCTTCGACCAGCTCCGCACGTTCGCCGGCCTCGACGCGCTCCCCTCGGCGAGGACCGATCCCTCCGAGCGCGTGCTGGTGCTCGGGGGCGCGGCGTGTGCGCTGGCGGTGGCGCTGGCGCGGTGGTTCAACGACCCGCGGCGCGTGGCGTCGATCGCGGGGGGCTTCGGCGACGCGCGCCCCGTCGGAGAGCGCGAAGCGGACGCGTGGGCCGTGTGGCGCGCCGGGATGCGCTCGACGCTCGCCCACACCGGCGGGCTCGCGGCCGCGACGGTGCTCGCGCTGAGGTTCTCCTCGCCGCTCGACGTCGTCGCCATCGCCACGCTCACCGCGCTCGCGCTCGACCTCGCCGCCGAGCTCCGCCTGCGCCGCGCGCGCGGCCCGCTGGTGGCCCTCTCGACCGAGGCCCGCGTCGCCGCGGCCGACGCCGCCTGCGCCCGCCTCGCGCTCGCCGGCGTCCCCGCGGTCGTGCGCAACGGCAACCTCCGCGCGCTGCTCCACTGGTTCGCGCCGCACCTCGCGCTGGAGGTGTTGGTGCCGGCGGGCGATGTTTCTCGCGCCCGCGACGCGCTCGGCGCCGCGCGGGCGTAGCGCTTTCGTGCTGCTGCGGCGCGCCCCTGGGGTACCCTCCGCGGCCATGAACCGCCGCCCCTCCCCACTCGCCCTCGCCTTGCTCGCCCTCGGCTGCGCCAGCGCCCCGCGCCCCGCCGCCACGCCCGCCGCGCCCGCCGCCAACGCCGGCGCCGCGCCCGCCGCGGGCACGGAGGAGGGCGCCGAGGCCCGCGTCGCGCGGATGCTCGCGCCGGAGACCACCGCGACGCTCGCCGCGCAGCCCGTGGCCACCCCCGACGGGAGCTTCCGCGGCGCCGCGCAGGCGTCGGGCGCGGTCACCGTGCGGGCCGACGAGACCCGCTTCGTCGCGTCCATCCCCGTCGGCGGCCGCCAGAACGTCGAGTGCATCGTCTTCCCGGAGACCATCGACCTCGCCAGCGCCCTCCGCATCACCGCCGAGGCCGTCCGCGAGCACACCGCCCGCTTCGAACTCCACGCCATCGACGCGGGCTTCGTCGGCGACTCCCCGTACATCGACCTCCAGTTTCTCTACCTCGTCTCGTCGCCGCAGGGGAACCTCCTCGGCCACGTCAAGCTCCGCGGCGCCAACGTCGGCGGGCGCGGCCTGATGTGCACGCACGACGAGCCCGGCTTCGTCCGCACGTTCGACCGGGCCACGCGCCCCCTGCTCGAGGCGCCCGCGGCGTCGCCGCCGATCACCCGCTACGTCCTCCTCGTCGACGACCGCCCGAGCGGCGTCGCCACCAACCGCCGCGTCGAGGGCGCCACCACCGAGGAGGTCGACGTGAGCGCGCTGCTCCTGCCCCGCAGCGCCACCGACCTCGTCGCGCTCGACTCGGTCGGCGTCGAGCACTACAACCGCGCCGGCGAGCTCGTCGACAAGCTCGACGTGGTCAACGAGAACGGCGAGGTCTCGCGCTACCAGCTCCGCCGCCAGGGAACCGCGCGCCGCTACCGCGTCGAGGGCCGCCACCTCGGGCGCGACATCGCGGGCGACCTCACGCCCGCCTCGCCCCTCCTCGCCGGCGGCTTCGGGACGCAGCGCGCGTGGCAGACCTTCCGCCGCGCCAACGCGCCGGCGCAGGTGGAGTTCGTCACCTGGTCGCACACCGACCCGCTCGCGGCCACCACCCACACCCTCCGCCTCGACCGCCGCGTCGACGACGACCACCTCTGGCTCACCATGCGGACCGGCCAGTCCGAGGGCCGCCTGCTCCAGGGCCCCGCCTTCGCGCCCGACGAGTACGTCATGGACGCGGGCGGCCACACGATCGCCCAGCGCCGGGTCGCCCCGTGACCCGCGCCGCGCTCGCGGCCGCGCTCCTCATGGCCTGCGCGCACGCCCCCGCCGCGCCGACGCCTGCCGCTGCGCCGACGCCTCCCACCGCGCCAACGCCCGCGGTCACGCACCACGTCGTCACGACGCTGTCGGGCCTGCCGGTGATGTCGTCGGTGCCGCTGGACGTGGTGGGCGAGATCCCCGGGCGCCTCCGCGACGCCCGCTTCGAGGTCGAGCAGCGCGACGGGACGTGGGCCGAGACCGCCCCCGTCGGCGACGACGAGACCGCCCCCGCGCCGGGCCCCGAGCTGCGGCGGGAGAGCTTCTTCGTCGACTACGACCAGCCGCCGCTCGCCGCCCTCTGCGCGCCCGGCGCGATGACCGCGGCCGACGTCGTCGCCCGCACCGACGCCCTCTTCGCGCGGAAGTCCCTGGCCCTGAGCTTCGTCCCGGCCTCGGTGGGCGCCGCGCGGGCGGAGGGCGACTGCACCGAGCACGCGACCGTCGCCGCCGCCCTCCTCCGCTGCCACGGGGTGCCGGCCCGCCTCGCGCTCGGCGTCCTCGTGGGACGCGTCGGCGAGCGCTGGGTCGCCGGCGGGCACATGTGGGCCGAGCGCTACGAGGGCGCGTGGCGGGTCACCGACGCCACGCGCCCGGAGCGGCACGGGGAGTTCGTCCATCTGCGGACGGCCGTGGTCACCGACGAGGGCCCCGGGGCACGCCACGCGCTCGTCCCCGCGCTCCAGCGCACCACCCTGCGCGTGCGGGTGTCCGCCCGCCCGGCCGCCGCGGTACCGTCCGCTTCATGAAGTCCTTCCGCAAGGAGCTGTGGTTCGAAACGAAGCAGCGCCTGGAGTTCGTGAACATCACGGGCCAGGTCGAGCGCTGCCTCGCCGAGAGCGGCGTCCGCGAGGGGATGTGCCTCGTCAACGCGATGCACATCACCGCGAGCGTCTTCATCAACGACGACGAGCGCGGCCTCCACGCCGACTACGCCCGCTGGCTGGAAGGGCTCGCGCCCCACGAGCCCACGAGCGCGTACCGCCACAACCTCACCGGCGAGGACAACGGCGACGCCCACCTCAAGCGCCAGGTGATGGGCCGCGAGGTGGTGGTCGCGGTCACCGAGGGGAAGCTCGATTTCGGCCCCTGGGAGCAGATCTTCTACGGCGAGTTCGACGGCCGCCGCCGCAAGCGCGTGCTGGTGAAGATCATCGGGGAGTGACGCGCCCCGTCCGCGCCGCGCACACGCGCCTCGCGGCGCCCCGAAGCTGCGCCGTTGTTCTCGCTGAATGCGCCGCGCGAGCCTCCCCCCTCAACCTTCGCTCCTGCCCTCGCGCGACGGGGTCGCCCTCCGCTTCGGCTCGGCGCGCGGCCGCCTGCCCGCCCCCCGCCACGTCCGAACCGCCGCCGACGGCGCCCTCGCCTGGAGCCTCTGCGACCTCGCCCCCGGCCGCGCCGCCCTCGTCGCCTGGCGCCCCCGCGACGCCGCCCTCGCGTGGCGCGTCGAGCTCGCTGGCGACGCCCGCTTCGCCGTGTCGCCCGACGGCGCGCTCCTCCTTCTCTGCGACGACCGCGGGCTCCGCTCGCTGCTCGACGCGCGCAGCGGCGTGACGCTCGCCGAAGCCCGCGACGACGGCGGCCTCCCCGACACGCTCGCCCTCGCCCGCGCCGACGCCCGCCGCGCCCTCGTCGTCCGCGCCGGCCGCGCCCGCGTGGTCGACCTCGACACCGGCGCCCTCGTCGCCTCGCTCGACGGCGCCGCGCCCGCCGCCCTCTCGCCCGACGGCCGCCGCGTCGCGCTCTCGTCCGCGCGCGGCGTCGTCGTCCACGACCTCCGCGACGAGTCGTCGACGCGCCACCCCGCGCCCCGCGGCGCCCGCGCGTCCGCCGTCGACCTCGCCGACGCGCTCGCGGTCGGCTTCGACGACGGGAGCGCCCGTGTCGCCACGCGCCACCGCGCCATTGCGCTGCCCGCCGTCGGCCACGCGGTGGTGACGCTTCGAAGCGCCCCCGACGGCGCGCTCGCAGTGGGCCACGCCGACGGGCTCGTGCGCGTGTTCGCCGCCGACGGGAGCGCGCGCGAGGCCGTGGGCGGTGGGCCCGTCGACGACATCGCCGCCGACCTCTCCCGCGCGCTCTTCCGCGAGGCCCGCGCCGCGCCCGCGCTCGACCTCACGGCCCACGATCGCCACGACCCCCGCGCTGGCCACCTCGACGCCGTCACCGCCGTCGCCGTCGCCCGCGGCACCGTCGTCACCGCCAGCCGCGACGGGACGCTCCGCCTCTGGGACGCGGACTCGCGCGAGACGCTCCTCGCGCTCGAAGGCCACGCGGGCCCCGTCGCCGCGCTCGCCCTCGCGCCCGACGGTCGCGGCGCCTTCACCTGCGGCGCCCGCGACGGCCTCCGCGCCTGGTGCCTCGCCTCCGGAACCGAGCGCCCCCTCCCCTCGCCCGCCGCCGCGCTCGTCCGCGCGACGCGCCTCGTCGCCTCGCCCTGCGGCCGACGGATCGCCGCGCTGACGGAGGCCGAGGCGCTCCTCTTCGACGCCGCCACGGGCGCGCTGGTCGGGCGCTCGCCGCTCGGCCCCTGGGGCCCCGTGGCGGCCTTCGACGATCGCGGCGACGCGCTGTTCGTGCCGCGCGCATCGTCGACGGACGGCGTCGTGGTCACCCGCCTCGACGCCCGCCACGGGGCTCGCCTCGCGGACGTCACGCTCCCCTTCCGCCCCCGCGACGCGCGGCGCGCGCGGCCCTGCGCGCTCGTCCGTGAGTGCGGTGGCGCGATCGTCACCGCGGAGACCGACCGCGCCTCCGTGACGCGCTGGTCGCTCGGCGACGCGCCCGAGCCCACCCGTCACCCCGCGGGGAGCGACCTCCTCCGCGCGCCCCTCGTCGCGCTCGGCGGGCAGCTCCTCGCGTCGGCCTCGGGCGCTCGCATCGACGTGTGCGAGCTCGCGGACGGGGCGCGCGGGACGTTCCGGTTGCCCGAGCGCCACGACGCGGTGACGAGCCTCGCGGTGGCGCCCGACGGCCGCTGGCTCGTGGCGGGAACCGCGCAGGGCCTCGCCCAGCGCTTCGACCTGTAGCTACTCGGGGACGGGCTCGCCGCGGTCCTGGCGCTCTTCGCGGTCGGCCTCGATCGCCTCGAGGAAGGGGTGCGCCACCGCGGGGTCGAACTGCGAGTCGGCGCAGCGCTCGATCTCGTTGATCGCCACCTCGTGCGGCAGCGCGCTGCGGTAGCTCCGGTCGCTGGTCATCGCGTCGTAGGTGTCTGCCACCGAGATGATCCGCGCGATCACCGGGATCTCCTCGCCCTTCATACGCAGGGGGTAGCCCTTGCCGTCCCAGCGCTCGTGGTGGAGGTGGACGCCCGGCACCAGCGGCGAGAGGAAGCGGATCGGGTCGAGGATGTCCTTCCCGTACCCCGGGTGCTTCTTGAAGATCTCGTACTCCTCGGCGGTGAGCTTGCCGGCCTTGTTCAGGTTGAGCACGCAGCCGATCTTGCCGATGTCGTGGAGGAGGGCCGCCTGGCGCGCGAGCTCGACCGCCTCGGGGTCGAGGCCGAGGCGCCGCGCGAGGATCTTCGCGTAGTAGGCCACGCGGTCGGAGTGGCCCGCGGTGTACCGGTCGAGCTTGTCGATGGTGCGGGCGAGGCCCTGGATGGTCTGCTGGAAGCTGGCCTTGAGGTCCTCGTAGAGCCGCGCGTTCTCGATGGCGGCGGCGGCGCGCGAGGTGACGCCCTGGAGGAGCTTGCGCTGCGACTCCTCGAAGCGCCGCCCGCGGTGCAGGCCCAGCGTCACGAGGTAGCCCTCGACCTCGCCGCGGATGCGCAACGGGACCGCCATCAGCGACCACACGGGCTGCCGGTCGGACGGGTCGCGGAGGAAGTACGCCGCCCGCGCGCCCGCCACGTTGAGCGTGGGCTCGGTCGCGAAGTGCTCGGCCAGCGCCTCGGGCGACACCTCCAGGGGCCGCGCGCGCGTCACGTCGTCGAGCGCCTCGACGTCCGCCAGCGACGCGCCCTGCCGGCGGTAGCGCTCGAACCAGCGCCCGTCGGCGTCGCGCAGGATCACCACCACGAGGTCGGCCGCGAGGTCGTGGACGCCCATCTCGCCCACCGTCTGGAGCACCTCGTCGAGCGAGAGCGACGCCGCGATCGCCTCGGTGACCTTGTAGAGCGACAGGGCCTCGCGCAGCCGGATGTTCTCCGCCGAGAGGCGCCGCTTCTCCAGGCCCCGCTGGATGATGTGGACCACCTCCTCGATGCGGAAGGGCTTGAGCACGTAGTCGTAGGCCCCGCGCTTCATCGCGTCGATGGCCGTCTCCACCGTGCCGAAGCCCGTCATGATCACCGTGACCACGTCGGGCATCGCGCGGTTGATGTGCTCGAGCAGCTCGAGGCCGCCCATGTTGGGCATCTTGAGGTCGGAGATCACCAGGTCGTACGGGCCCGCCGCCAGCTCGCCCACGGCCGCCGCGCCGTCCTCCGCGGTGCGCACCCAGAAGCCCTCGAGCGTGAGGAAATCTGCGAGGATCTCACGGATCACCTTCTCGTCGTCGACGACGAGGACGCGCGGCGCCGGCTGCGGTGCGTTGGACTCCATGGAGAAGCCCCGGCAGTCTCGCCGCACCGAGCGCGCGGCGTCAATGCAACTCTCACACGCGCCGCCGGTTGCGCGGCCCCGCGGGGAGTGATAGCGACGGTCGCCCGCGATGTCCGGTCGAGTCCTCACCGCCGTCGGCGTCCAGGCCGCGTTCGCCGCGGTGGCCGTCGTTTGGCGCAGCCTCCACGATGCCAGCGCCCTCCACGATGGCGCGCCGCTCGGAGGCACGCACGCCATCGCCGCGCCCCTGGCCGCCTCCCTGGGCGCCCTGGTCGGGGTGGCCGCGGTGGTGGCGAGCCGCGCCCTCGTGCGGAACACGCGCTGGGGCCGGGAGATGCACCTGACGCTGCGCGACGGGCTGCTCGACCTCGCGCGCGACCGGGCGCCGCTCGCGCCGGTGGCCCTCTCGGCGGCGGTGGGGGAAGAGCTCCTGTTCCGCGGGGCGCTGCTGCCGACGCTGACGCCGCACGTCGGGGCGGCCGTCGCGGTGCTCGCGTCGGCGCTGGCCTTCGGGCTCCTGCACGTGCCGCGCACGCGGAGCCTGGTGCCGTGGACGGCGACGGCGTGCGTGATGGGCGTGGTGTTCGGCGCGCTCTACGCGGCGACGGGCGAGGTGCTCGCGCCGGTGGCCGCGCACGCGCTCATCAACTACGAGAACCTCCACTTCCTGCTCGCCAACGACCTCGGCGAGGGCCGCGCCGCGGCGGGGTAGAAACCGCCCCGGCGGGTGGTATCGTCGCGGCCGATGCGAAGCCACCGCGCGCTCCTGCTCTTCGCGCTCGCCGCCGGCTGCGCCGAGGGCAGGACGACCCGCACGCCCGACGCGCCCCCGCCCGACGACGCCGCCGACGACATCGCCGCCGACGTCGCCAGCGACCTGCCGGGCGACCTGCTCGATTTCGACGGCCCGCGCTTCGACGTCCCGCCTGCGCCCGATGCGGCCCCTGACGTCACGCCCGATGCGGGCCCCGACGTCGCCCCGGACGCGGCCCCCGACGCCGTGCCCGACGTCGCCCGGCGCGTCGACCACTGCTACCTCATCGACCAGCGCGCCCTCGACGCGGCCCCGGGCGCAGCGGCGGGCCCGGTGCGCGTGGCGGTGTTCGTCGCGGGCGCCACGCCGGGCGCGGGGCGCGGCGCCGACGTGACCGTGGAGCTCGGCGCGGGCCCGGGCGCGCAAGATCCGCTCGACGCGACCGGCGCGTGGCGCTGGGCGGGCGCCTCCTACGACCGCGACGTCGACGGCCGCGGGGCCACCGGCGCGCGCGACTACGACGAGTACACGGCGAGCCTCACCGCCCCGACGGCGCCCGACGAGTACGCCTTCGCGGCGCGCGCCCGCGTGGGCATGGGGCCGTGGACGGCGTGCGATTTCAACCCCGCGATGGGGCGCCCCTACGCGGCCGCGTGGGCGGGCCGGCTCACCGTCGCGGCGGCGTCGGCGGCGCGCGTGGGGTATTGCAACCTCCAGTTTCCGCGGGCGCTCTCGCTCGCGTCGGGCGCGACGTCCGCGATGAACGCCTACGGACGCGTCTTCGCCGACCGGCTCAGCAACCGCGGGTGCGCCGACATGCCCACCGCCGCCGAGCTCGGCGCGCAGTGGGGCTACGGCCCTGCCGGCTCGTGGCCGAGCACGGCGGGCTGGACGTGGCTCGACGGGCGCTACAACGCGCACCGCGACAGCACCAACCCCCTCATCGAGGGCAACTGCGCCAACCTCGAGTACCAGGCCACGCCGCGCGCGCCGACGGACTGCGCGCCGCGCGCGTTCGGGTGGCGCTTCCGCGTGGGCGCGGGGCCGTGGACGTACTGCCGCTGGGCGCCGCCCGCGGAGGGGGCGCCGACGACGCCGGCCTTCAACGTGTGGGACCCGACGCTCGCCGGCGCGATGACCGTCACGGGCTGCCCGTAGCGCTCCCCCGGTTGCGCGGAGACCGGTCACCCGACGGGCAACTCCGGCCACCCCCGCGGCGACCCGTGACGGCGTATGGTTCCCCGCGATGCCCCCCACCGCAGGCCGCCTCGGGTCGCTCCGCGCGCAGACGGTGGCGATCATCGTGGCGACGACGGCCGCGCTCGTCCTCGGCGTGTGTTTGCCGCTCCGCCGCGTGGTGCTCGGCCGCTTCGCCGCGCTCGAGCGCGAGCTCGCCGAGCGCGACGTCGACCGCGCCCGCAACACGCTCGCCGACGAGGTCGAGGCGCTCCACGCGCTCGGCCGCGACTACGCCAACTGGGACGAGACCTACGGCTTCCTCGGCGGCGCGCGGCCCGACTACGCCGCGGTCAACTTCCCCGACGCCACCTTCTCGCAGAACCGCATCGGGCTCCTCGTGATCGTCGACGCCGCGGCCCGCGTCCGCTTCGCCCAGGGCTTCGACCTCGCCCGCCGCGCGCGGGTGGACGCCCCCCTCGCGGCCCTGCTCGACGCGCCCGGCGACGCGCTCCTCGCGCACCGGCGCGGCGACGACGCCCCCATCGCGGGGCTCCTCCGCGTGCCCGGCGGGCTCGTGATGGTCGGCGCCCACCCCGTCCTCACCAGCGAGCGCCGAGGGCCCGCGCGCGGCACGCTCCTCCTCGGCCGCGCCCTCGACGGCGCGGAGGTGGCCCGCCTCGCCCGGCGCCTCCGCCTCGCGCTCTCGGTGTGGCCCGTCGACGACGCGCGTCGGGCGCCCGACGTCGCCGCCGCGCTGCCGGCGCTGCGGGCGGGGGCGGGCGCCGTGCTCCGTCCGCTCGACGAGTCGACCCTCGGGGGCTACGCGCTCGTCCGCGACGTGCGGGGCGCCCCCTGCGCGGTGCTGCGCCTCGCCCTCCCGCGGAGCGTCTACGCGCGTGGCATCGCCGACGCGCGGGCGATCACCCTCTCGGTGGCCGTCGCGTGCGTGTGCTTCGGCGCCCTCGTGCTGCTGCTCCTCCAGCGCGCGGTGGTGCGGCGCATCACCCGGCTCGGGCGCGAGGTGAGCGCGGTGGGGGCGAGCGCCGACCTCTCCCGCCGCGTCGGGGTGGCGGGCCGCGACGAGCTCGCCGTGCTCGCGGCCGACGTCAACGCCATGCTCGCCTCGCTCGAGCGCCTCTCGCGCCTCGTCGCCGCCGAGCGGGCCAAGGCCGAGAGGCTCCTGCGCAACATCCTGCCCGGCCCCATCGCCGACCGCCTGAAGGACCGCCACGAGGTCATCGCCGAGAGCTTCGCGGAGGTGAGCGTCCTCTTCGCCGACATCGTGGGCTTCACCGCGCTCTCGGCGCGCGTGGCGCCGGCCGAGCTCGTCGTGATGCTCAACGAGATCTTCTCGCGCTTCGACGCCCTCGCCGACCGCCACGGGCTCGAGAAGATCAAGACCATCGGCGACGCGTACATGGTCGTGGCCGGCGCCCCGGTCGCGCGCCCCGACCACGCCGAGGCCCTGGCCGCGATGGGGCTCGACATGGTGGCCGCGCTCGACGACTTCAACGCCGCCCACGGCACCTCGCTCGCGATGCGCGTCGGCATCAACACCGGCCCCGTGGTGGCGGGCGTCATCGGGACGCGGAAGTTCAGCTACGACCTCTGGGGCGACGCGGTGAACACCGCGAGCCGCATGGAGTCGAGCGGCGTCCCCGGGCGCGTGCAGGTGTCCGAGGCCACCGCGCTCCTCCTGCGCGGGCGCTTCGCGCTGGAGGAGCGCGGCGCCGTCGCGGTGAAGGGCAAGGGCGACATGCGCGTGTGGCTGATCGCGCCCCGGGCCCCTTGACCGTCCGCGCGGCCGCGTCCACCTTGCGGCCGCCGCCATGCGAATCCTCCTGCTGATCGTCACCAACCTCGCCGTCTCGCTGCTCCTGGGCGCCGTCTTCCTCGGGCTGGAGCTCGCCGGCGTGATGCCCTCGGGGCAGTGGGGCTACCTCTTCGTCTCCGCCACCGTGTTCGGCTTCGGCGGGTCGTTCGTCTCGCTGCTGCTGTCGAAGACGATGGCGAAGTGGAGCCTCGGCGTCCGCGTCATCGAGCAGCCGCAGAACGAGATGGAGTACTGGCTCCTCGAGACCGTCCGCCAGCACGCCGCCCGCGCGGGCATCGGCATGCCGGAGGTGGGCTACTACGACGCCGGCGACCCCAACGCCTTCGCCACCGGCTGGAGCCGCGACAACGCCCTCGTCGCCGTCTCCACGGGCCTCACGCGGGTGATGGGCCGCGACCAGGTCGCCGCCGTGCTCGGCCACGAGGTGGCCCACGTCGCCAACGGCGACATGGTGACCCTCACGCTCCTCCAGGGCGTGCTCAACACGTTCGTCATCTTCTTCTCGCGCGCGATCGCCTTCGCGCTCGACGCCGCCCTCTCGCGCCGCGGCAACGACGACGACGGGCCGCGCCACACCGGCGGGCTCTTCTACGGGCTCGTCTCGATGGTGCTCCAGGTCGTCCTCGGCATCGGCGCGTCGCTGGTGGTGGCGTGGTTCAGCCGGTGGCGGGAGTTTCGCGCGGACGCGGGCGGCGCGCAGCTCACGTCGCCGCACGCGATGGCCGGCGCCCTCGACGCGCTGCGACGCGTGGGCGACGACGCCGACCTCCCGAAGGGCATGGCCGCCTTCGGCATCCACGGCGGCAACCTCCTCGCCCTCTTCGCCTCGCACCCGCCGCTCGAAGAGCGCATCGCGCGCCTCATGAACCCGCCACGCTGAACGCACGCGCCTCGCTTGACAGCCCCCCGCCCCTGCTCCACCCTCCGCGTTCGCCGCGCCCGTCCCACGCGCGCAAGGAGGTGTGCCATGCGACCGATTGCAACGAACCGTCCGCGTCTCACCCCCTGCGCCACGACGCCGCGCTGACCGCCGCCCGCTGAGGCCGCGCTTCACGCCACGCGATCTTCACGCGCAGGGGGACGTCCGTCCCTCGATGGTTCGCCTGTGGAGCATCCGTGAAGAACAAGAAGCACCCGTCCGCCCGCGGGACGTCCCGCGGGTCTTTCAACTCGTCCGAAGGTGAAGATTTCCTGCGCAACGGCGCCGTGCGCCAGATGCGCCTGCAGCAGCTCATCCAGCAGGAGCTCGAGGGGCTCCTGCGCGACGACGTCGCCGACCCGCGGCTCGCCGACGTCGCCGTGACCGCGGTCAACCTCTCCCCCGACTGCCGCGCGGCCCGCGTCCACGTCGCGACGCCCCGCGCGGTCTCCCCCGCGGAGGTGACCGCGGCGCTCGACCGGGCCGCGGCCTTCCTCCGGCGCGAGCTCGCGTCGACGCTCGACCTGAAGTTCGTCCCCACGCTGAGCTTCCGCGCCGTCACCGGCGTGCGGGGGGACGCGTGAGGGTGATCGAAGGACCGGGCCAGCGCGTGCCCGTGTACGCCTGGTCGTCGGCGCTCGGCGACGACGTCGCGCGCCAGCTCTGCCGCATCGCCTCGCAGCCCTGGGCCGCGCTCCGGGTCGCCGCGATGGCCGACGCGCACGTGGCCGACCACGTGGCCGTCGGGACGGTGTTCGCCACCGAGCACCACGCCGTCCCCGCCGCGCTCGGCGGCGACCTCGGCTGCGGCGTCCGCGCCGTGCGCCTCCCGGGCCTCGCGGCCGTCGCCGACCGCGACGTGCTCACCCGCGCCCTCCGCGCGTGGACGCAGCACATCCCCGCCGGCGACGCGCTCCACCGGGGCGCGGGTGACCCGGTGCCCGACGCGCTCCTCGCCGCGCCGCTCTCGACGCGCGCGCTCGAGCACGCCCGCCTCGCCCTCACGCGCCGGCACCTCGGCACGCTCGGGGGCAGCAACCACTTCGTCGAGCTCGCGCGCGCCGTCGGCACCGACGACGCGTGGCTGCTCGTCCACTCGGGCTCGCGCGGCCTCGGCAAGGCGGTGGCCCAGCACCACGCGACCGCGGCCACGGCCGACGCGCCGGGCGAGCTCCCCTCGCTCGACGTTCGAACGCCCGCCGGCGCCGCCTACCTCGCCGACCTCGCGTGGGCGCTCGAGGTGGCCCGCGCCAACCGCGCGCGCATCGCCGAGCGCGCCCTCGACGTGCTCGGCGAGCTCACCGGCGTCGCGCCCGACGAGGGCTTCGACGTCCACCACAACTACGTGGCGCGCGAGGGCCACGACGGCGGCGCGTACCTCGTCCACCGCAAAGGCGCGCTGCGGGCGGAGGCCGGCGAGCGCGGGGTGATCCCGGGCTCGATGGCGACCGCGACGTACCTCACCGAGGGCCTCGGCCACGCGCTCGCGTTCCGCTCGTGCTCGCACGGCGCGGGGCGCGTGATGACGCGGCGCGAGGCCCGCGAGCGCGTCGACCCGCGCGCGCTCGACCGGCAGATGCGACGCGTCGTCCACGACGCCTCGAAGCGCGCCTCCCTCGTGGAGGAAGCGCCCGACGCGTACCGCGACATCCGCGAAGTGCTCGACGACCAGCGCGAGCTCGTCCGCCCCGCCGGGCGGCTCGAGCCCATGCTGGTGCTCAAGGGCTGACGCACCCCGACGGCCCCTCCCACCCATCCTCCCCTCGGGCGTCTCGCGCACATTTTCGCCCGAAAAGCCTGGAGAGTCTCTTGGCCCGGCGATAGCCTCGTTCGGGCCATGGACACCTCGGCGCGGGCCCTCGCAGGCATCTTCGTGCTCGCCGCGGCGGGCGCTTGCACCGACCACGCGGGCGCGGTCGTCGACGCGTCGTCCGACGCGGTGACCCCCTTCCTCGCCGCCGTGCCCGGCGGGGGCGCGTGCCCCGACCCAGCCTCCGTCACGACGCCGCCCGACGCCGCGAACGCGACGCCCGACGCCGCGCCCGACGCGACGCCCGCGGGCGGCCCCGCGCCCTTCGTGGGCGTGTGGCGCCAGTGCGCGGCCGACCTCACCTTCCTCCCCGACGGCCGCTGGGTGCAGGTGAACTACCGCGACCGCTGCACCTCCCGCGGGACGTGGGGCGTGCGCGGCGAGCGCTTCGACATGCGCCCCGACGGCACCGACTGCCGCAGCGCGCCGCCGACCCTCGCAGGAGCGCTCCCCATCCTCACGCACCAGCGCCTCGTGATCGTGCACGAGGCCCTCGGCTCGCCGGGCTACGCCACGTGGCTCTCGGGCGCGCTCCCCGCCACCCGCTGGCGCATCACCGACCGGACGCCGCAGGACCACGAGCGCGTCACCGTGCTCCGCCTCGTCGGGGGCGGCCCGTCGAGCGTGATGCAGGGGTGCTACTGGTCGGGCGACGGGCAGTGCAACGGGGTCTTCTCGTGCAGCGGCAACGTCACCCAGTGGCGGACGGGCGCCGGCTCGCTCGCGGCGGGCCTCTCGTGCACGGGCGACTGCACCTGCGGCTCGTCGCTCTACGGCCCGGTGGGCGCCGACCGCTTCGAAGCGCACGTCACCGCGAGCCACTGCCAGGGCGTGTGGACGGGGGACGTGGTGGGCGAGCGCGTGCCCGACGAGCTGTGAGGGAGGAAGCGGTTCAGAGCGTGACGGCGCGCGTCTCGATGCGCGCGCGGTCGGCGACGCCGAGGCCGAGGCGGCCGGCCTCGTCGATGTAGCGCGGGGGCAGGCCGCGCTGCTCGAGCGAGGTCATGTGGTGCTCGCGGCGGAGCTGGTCGACGATGTCGCTGCCGACGCGGTCGAGCGCGACGGGGTCGGTGCTGATGAGGATCGCCTCCATCGGCACGCGGTGCTCGGGGTTGTCGCGCGGCCCGCCGTGGTAGACGGCCTTGAACGCGTCCATCACGTGGAGGCGCGAGCGCGTGCGGATCGCCTCGTGGTTGAAGAGCTCGGCGATCTGCGGCGAGCAGAGGTGACGGTGGAAGGCCTCGGGGTTCAGGATCGACCCGTGGGTCATGTTCTTGAGGGCGCCGGTGAAGCCGCAGAGGGAGTGGTCCTTGATCAGCGGGACGCCGATGACCGCGGTGGCCTCGAGCAGCGGGAGCGCGTAGCGGGTGCGGCCCGACTGGACGCGCGTGTCGGGCGAGAGCCGGGTGCCGTTGTGGCACATCACCCGGGTGCCCGCGGGCAGCGCGCGCGCGTTGACGCGCGTGGCGGCCATGAAGCTGTCCCACTGGTCGTACACCGTGATCTGCGCGGCCGGCACGCCGGCGGCCACGAGGCCCTCGGCGATGGCCTCGACGACCTCCTTGTTGGACGCCATGTTGCGCAGCCCGAGGCCGTTGACCTTGATGGCCACGCGGTCGTTCGGGTGGACGAAGGCGCGCCAGGCCTGGGCGAGGTCGTGGCGGCCCGACAGCTCCATCACCGCGCGGTTGACCATGGTGCGGGCGTCGTCGGGCTTGGGGAAGAGGCCGCCGGGGCGGAGCGAGCCGGCCTTGTTGACCCGCACGACCTTGCCGGGCGTGGTCATCGGGGTGAAGCCCGCCGGGGGCGCCGCCGCGAAGGCGGGGACGGGGCCGGCGGGGGGCTCGTTGCGGCGCTGGGCGAGGGCCTCGCCGGCGGAGAGGGCGGCGGTGCCGGCGGCCACGCCGCCGAGGAAATGACGTCGGTCGAGGGTGCTCATGGCGGTGACCGGAGGAGTACCACGGCGCGCCGCGTTGACGAAAGTATCGCGCGCCGTGTTCGCGCCGCGGGAGACCCGTGGAAGGTTTGACCGCGCGGCGGACGTTCCTCCGTGTCGGCGGCGGGTGATACCGTCGCCGACCCGCACCGTGAACGCCGCCGACCTCCTCGCCCGCATCCGCGCCTCCCTCGCCGCGGTGATCTCCGGCCGCCCCGATGCGGTCGAGCGCCTGCTCCTCGGCGTCCTATCGGGCGGCCACGTGCTCATCGAGGACGTGCCCGGCGTCGGCAAGACGACGCTCGCGCGGACGCTCGCCAAGGCCTTCTCCGCGCAGTGCACCCGCGTCCAGTTCACGCCCGACCTCCTGCCGACGGACATCCTCGGCGCGCAGGTGCTCGACCCCCGCGACGGGAGCTTCACCTTCCACCCGGGGCCCATCTTCACCAACGTGCTCCTCGCCGACGAGATCAACCGCGCCTCGCCCCGCACGCAGTCCGCGCTGCTCGAGGCGATGAACGAGGCCCAGGTCACCGTCGACGGCGTCACCCACCCGCTGCCGCGGCCCTTCTTCGTCCTCGCCACGCAGAACCCGGTCGACTCGCAGGGCACCTTCCCGCTGCCCGAGGCCCAGCTCGACCGCTTCATCCTGCGGCTCTCGGTGGGCTACCCCTCGCAGGACGCCGCCCTCGCGATGCTGATGGCCCGGCAGAAGCGCGACCCCTTGGATGACGTGACCGCGCTCGCCGACGCCGCCGCGCTCACCGAGCTCCAGCGCCTCGCCCGCGAGGTCGACGTCCGCGAGAACGTCGCCCGCTACCTCCTCCGCGTCGTCGAGGCCACGCGCGACCACCCCGACATCGCCCTCGGCGTGTCGCCCCGCGGCGCCCTCGCGTACTTCCGCGCGGTGCAGGCGCGCGCCTTCCTCGCCGGCCGCCGCTACGCCACGCCCGACGACGTGCAGGACCTCGCCCCCGCCGTCCTCGCCCACCGCGTCGTCCTCACCCCGAAGGCCCGCTACGGCGGCGTCCGCGACGAGGACCTCGTCCGCGCCGTCCTCGCGCGCGTCGAGGTCCCGGTGTGATCGCCCGCGCCCGCCGGCTCAACTTCGCGCGGCTCAACCACATCCTCATCCCCACCACCGCGGCCGAGCGCGAGCGCTGGCGGGCCTCGCGCGCGGGGCGCTTCTTCCGCCCGCTCGGGCGCTTCTACGAGGCCCTCACGCTCGAGGGGCAGGTGGCGATCACGCTGTCGATGTTCCTCGGGGCGCTGAGCCTCGACGTCGGGGGCGTCGACTGCCACCTCCTCTGGGCGCCGCTCACCGCCGCGCAGGCGCTCTCGCTCGTCGCCGCGCGCTGGTACGGCCTCGCGGGCTGCACGCTCGACGTCGCGCTCCCGCAGCGCGTCGTCGCCGGCGAGGCCGTTCACTTCTCCGTCACCCTGCACAACCGCACGGGCCGCGCGCTCCACGCCCTCCGCGTCGACGGGCCCTTCCTCCCCTGGGACGGCCGCTGGACGGGCGCGCGCGCGGGCCTCCCCACGGTCGCCCCTGGCGCGAGCGCCACCGTCACCCTCGCCGCCACCTTCTCCCACCGCGGCGAGCACCACCTCGACCCCTTCCGCGTCGGCGCCGTCGTCCCCCTGGGGCTCGCGCAGGGCCGCGCGGTCCACTCCTCCGGCAGCCGCTTCGTCGTCGTGCCGCGCGTCGCCCGCGTCGAGCGCGTCGCCACGCCCCTCGGCCAGCGCCACCAGCCCGGCGGCGTCGCCCGCATGCTCCAGATGGGCGAGTCGATGGACCTCCGCGGCGTCCGCGCCTACCGCCCCGGCGACCCCGTCCGCGACCTCCACGCCCGGAGCTGGGCCCGCACCGGCGCCCCCGTCGTCCGCGAGTACCAGCAGGAGTACTTCCGCCGCGTCGCCGTCGTCGTCGACACCGACGGGCGCGAGGTCGACGCCGACGCCTTCGAAGCCGCCGTCTCCCTCGCCGCGGGCCTCGTCTCCGCGCTCTCCCGCGACGACGCCCTCGTCGACCTGCTCATCCTCGGCGAGGAGGCCCACGACCTCACCCCGAGCCGCGGCTCGCTCGACGCCACCCTCGACCTCCTCGCCTGCATCGAGCCCGGCGACGCCTTCGACCCCGAGGCCGTCACCGCCCTCGTCGCACCCTTTTCCGCGCGCCTCTCGTCCGCACTCGTCGTCACGTGCCGCTGGGGCGACGACCGCGGCGCGCTCCTCGACCGCGTCGCCGCCCTCGGCGTCGGCGTCCGCGCCTTCCTCGCGGGCGACGGGCGCGCCGTGCTCGACGGGCGCGTGACGGCGGTCGACGCGCGGGCCATCCTCTCCGGCGAGAGGCTCGCGCTGTGATCGCCCGCCGCGTCGTCTTCGCGCTCCCCGCGCTCATCGTGGCCGCGATGGTCATCGCGGGGACGCGCACCGTCGAGCACGGCGTCGGCCTCGGCGCGCTGGTGCTCGGCGCGGCCTTCGTCGGCCCGCGCGTCCGCATGACCGCGGAGTCCCAGAACGTCGTCGCCGGCGTGATGCTCGCGCCCGCGGCGATCCTGGTGGGGCTCTTCACCCACGACGACCCCAACTCCACGCGCCTCGACGGCGTGCTCGGCGCGATCGCCTCCTGGTCAGCGCTCGCCTGCGCCTCGCGCCTGGTGATGGCCGAGCCCGCGTGGGGCGGGCGCTCGCTCCTGGCCTTCGGCGCCGTCGGGGCGCTGCTCGCGGGCTACGCCGACCTCGGCTCGCTCTACCTCGCGCTCGCGTGGGCCTTCGTCGCCGCCTCGCTCGCCGCGATGCGCGCCACCGACCCCGCGCGGCCGCCGCTCGCCTCGCTCCCGCCGCGCGCGTGGGCCGCGGGCGCCGCGCTCGCCCTCGCCACGCTCGGCGCCGCGTCGCTCTCGGCCTGGGGGCTCCCGCGCCTTCACGCCTGGGTGGTCGACCGCTACATGCGGACGAGCCACGACACCGCGTCGAGCGGCTTCAGCCCGTGGCTCGAGCTCGGCCCGATGCGCTCGATGGCGCTCTCCGAGGAGGAGGTGCTGCGCGTCCACGGGCCCGCGCCCTCGTACCTCCGCGGCACCGCCTACGACATCTACGACCGCGGCCGCTGGCGCACGACGCACAACGCCACGCTGCGCACCGTGCCCCTCGCGCGGGGGCCGCTGGCGGGCGGCGACGTGACGCGCGTCGAGCGCCTCGGCGGCATCAACGGCTGGTACTTCGTCCCGCTCGGCGTCGGCGAGGCCGCGACGCGCCTGGGGGCCGCGCGGCGTGACGCGATCGGCACCGTCCGCGGCGTCCCCGGCGACCGGACGCGGGAGCTGTGGTTCCGCCGCGGGGGCGACGGGTCGGCGTTGGCGCCGTCGCTCCCGACGCTCGACGACCGCGCCGTCCCCACGTACGTGCGGCCTGCGCTCACCGCCCTCGCCGCGCGCTGGACGGTGGGCGTTTCCTCCGACGCCGCGCGCATGGACGCCCTGCGCCGCCGCCTCCGCGAGGACTACAGCTACTCGCTGCGCTTCGAGCGGACGCCGGGCCTCGACCCGGTGGTCGACTTCCTCACGCGGCACCGCGAGGGGCACTGCGAGTACTTCGCGTCGGCCCTGGCGCTCCTCGGGCGCGCGGCGGGCGTGCCGACGCGCGTCGCGGGCGGGTACCGCGTCGGCGAGCGCCACCCCTACGCGGGATACCGCGTCGTCCGCGAGAAGAACGCTCACGCCTGGGTCGAGGCCTGGGTCGACGGCGCGTGGCGCACCTACGACGCCACGCCGGCCGGCGCGCTCCCCTACAACGAGCCCCACGACGGCCCGCGGTGGCGCGCGCAGCTCGACCTCGCCCTCCTGCGCCTCAAGGCCCTGCGCGCGTGGGCCGCGGGCGAGGGCGTGGTGCCGCTCTCGGTCGCCGCGGTGGTGCTGCTGGTGGCGTGGCTCGCGTGGCGCGTCTGGCGCTACCGCGACCGCGACGCCGCCTCCTCCGCCGGGCGCGGGGCCCTCGACCGCGCGCTCCCCTGCCTCGACGCGCTCGACGCGGCGCTCGCGGGGCGCGGGCTGCCGCGCGCGCCGGGCGAGACGCTGGATCGCTACGCCGGGCGCGTCGCGGCGAGCGAGCTCGCGGCCCGAGGCGAGGCGGCCGAGGCCCTGCGGCGCTACGCGGCGCTGCGCTACGGGGCGGAGGGCGACGAGGGCGAGGTGGCCGCGGCGATGCTGCGCGCGGCGCGGTCGGTGGGCGAAGGCGGGCCGGCGCGCCCGGCAGCGTAGGCGCGGAGAGAGCGCCCCGTTGCGCCGCGCGCGGGTGCCGACGCATGCTCGCGCGCGTGGACCGCAAGCCCGACGCCCCGGAGCCCGCCGACGCGCCGTGGTGGGCGCCGCCGCTCGACGCGGACGACGCGCGCGACGTCGACGAGGCGCTGCGCCACCGCACGACGGCGTCCTTCCGCTGCGGCGAGGTGACGGCGCGGCTCGGCTACGGCGGCTTCGCGCACGACAGCGCGGCGCAGGCGTGGACCACCGTCGCGGCCTCGCTCCCGGTCGCGCCGCTCGTGTTCGAAGTGCGGCCGCGGCGGGCGACCACCGAGCTGGCCGCGCGGCTCGGGCTCGCGCTCGACGTCCGCACCGGCGACGCGGTGTTCGATGAGGCGTACCAGGTGGAGGCCGCGCCCGCCGACGTCGCCCGCGCCGTGCTCGACGCGGAGGCGCGGCGGTGGATGCTGAAGGCGTTCCCCGCGCAGGTGAGCTTCGTCGGCGACCGGCTGGAGGCGTCGACGCTGGAGCCGCGCGAGCCGCGGGAGGAGCGCGCGCTGGTGCTGCTGGCGGCGGCCCTCATCGCGCGCATCCCCGCGGCCGTGCGCGAGATGGAAGGCGGCGGCGCCGAGCGCGTGCGCGACGCCAGCGGCTACCGCGACGGCGGCGCGCTGCGCGACCACCACGCGGCGCGGCGGGAGGCGCTCGCCGCGCTGGAGACCGTGCGCGCGCGGCGGAGGAGGGCGGGCGCGCTCGCGTGGGCGGGGCTGGTGCTGGCCGCGGTGGCCGACCGCATCTGGGGGTGAGCGCGGGCGGGGCGCGGGTGGCCGGTGCGGTGGAGATGATTCGGCGACGCGATGCCGAATTCCATTCAAGCGCCTCCCGCGGTGGTCGTTCACTTCCATGGAGCGCGCCGCGAGAGAGCCGCGCGACGCTCCACTTGCCGCGCGTTGCCGCGCGATCGAAGGAGAACGCCGATGCGTCTTCCCGTTGCGATGAACCCCCGCGCGCCCCGTCCGCGCGGGCAGGCGACCACCTTGAGCACCCCGCGCCGGCCGCGCGCGCCGGGAGGGCGCCCCCGCGGCGACCCCTCGTCGCCCGATGTAGCCCGGCGCACCCCTTGAACCCCAACGCCTCGCCCCGAGCGCGGCGGCCCTTCGCTTCACGACGACCTTCCCCGCCCCCACGCATCCCCGCCCGAACGCGCCGCTCAATCGGCGTCGAAGACCTCCGCGACGCGCACGGACAGCCCCGGCAGCGTCGCCGCCGTGAGGGTGTCCCCGCGCGCCAGCACCGCGCGCTCCTCGTACCCGTCTGCGCCGAGCGCGAGCACCGCGATCGACTGCGCGTCCGGGTCGACGATCCAGTACTCGGGGATCTTCGCGTCCGCGTACTCCCGCCGCTTCGTCACCCGATCGCGCACCTCGTTGGTCGCGCCCGGGCTGACCACTTCGATGACGAGGTCGGCGTGGGTCCAGTACTGCTCGCCGATGTGCTCGCGGCGGTCGCCGCGGAGGTACATCACGTCGGGCTCGCGAATGACGCCGGGGCGCAGGCGGAGGCGGCCCCCCGCGACGCGCGCCACGCCCCGCGTGGGCCGTCCGTACGCCTTCAAAAGCAGGAGCAGCGCCTCGAGCGCGGCCTGGTGGCGGTTGGTCCCCAAAGGAAGCACATCGAGGAAGCCGTCGACGAGCTCGATGCGCGGGTGCTCGGCCTCGAAGGCGAGGTACTCCTCTTCGCCCCACCGCCCCTGCGGGGGGAAGCGGGTCGCGAGCGCCCAGACCGGCTCACCGGCGATCATCGGTCGATCCGTACCGCGACGGCGCGCCCGACGCAACGGCGGGGGCCCGCTACGCGTCGTCGAGCGGCTTCGGCGGCAGCGTGGCGGGGTGGTTGCTCCCCTCCTCGAGCCCGAGCTCGCGCTGCATCGCGCGGAGGCACGCGAGCGGGCGGCCGCGGTGCACGCGCACGTACGGCACCTTGCCCTTGCGGCACGCCTGGCTGATCTGCCCGTCGATCGAGTGCGAGAGGAAGCCCGTCGCCCCGAGCACGAACTGGTAGGTGCCCGACGCGATCGGCGTCACCAGCGCCTGGCGCCGCTTGGTCTCGCCCGCCAGCCAGTCGAGCTCGGCGAACTCGAAGAGCTGCTTCAGCCGGTCGCGCAGGGTGGGGTCGGCGCGGTTGCTGACGAAGAGCGCGTTCTTCCCGCGGGTGTACGGGAGGATGGGCTCGCGCAGGTCGGCGGGGATCGCGGCCGTGTCGCTGACCGGGTCGCTCGGGAGCTCCGGGGCCTCGGGCGCGATGGGCTCCGACGGCAGCGGCGCCTCGGCGGCCTCGGGCGAGAGCAGCTCCTTCTGGAGCTTCGAGAAGCGCCGCCGCATGCGCCGGTCGGCGTTGGGGAGCTTGTCGGCGTCCACCGTCGCGAGCGCGTCGCGGAAGGGCTGCATCGCCGCGACGATCTGCGCGAGGTGCGTGTCGGAGTAGAGGAGCGCGCGGCCGAGCCACGTCTGCAGCGCGGCGAGGTCGGGGTTGTCCTCGGCCTTCGGCGGGTCGTGGAAGAGCTCGCGGAGTTCGCGGTTGCGCGCGACCGTCTCGGGGTCGAGCCCGAGGAGGGCGGCCCAGCTCCGGTCGGGGCAGTAGTCCGCGTCGAGCGTGCGCGACACGTCGGGGAAGCGCCCCTGGTGCTCGCGCAGCCAGTAGCGGAAGCGCCCCATCAGCGCGCCCCAGCGGGCGGGGTTGCCCGTGGTCTCGCGGGCCCAGCGGAGCTTGCGCGCCCACTCGAGGAAGGCGGCGGCGTCGGGCGTCTCGGTGCCCGTGGCGGCACCGCCGACCGGGCCCGAGAGCTTCTCCACCTCGGCGATGATCTCGTCGAGCATCGCGTCGGCGTCGCGCGGCGGGGGGTTGAGCCGCGTCGCGTCGGCCCACCCGTAGCCGTCGCGCCCCTTGGCCTCGTCCTCCTCCTCCACCTGCCGCACGTTGCGCTCGGCGGCGTCGGCGGCCTCCTGCCAGGTGCTCGGCGGGCGGTCGACCGGGATGGTGAGGTCGTGGACGACGTCCTCGGGGCGCGTGGTGATCTTCAGCGAGCGGACCGAGCCCGGCCACCACGTCTGGCAGTAGCCGTTGAGCGTGCGGGCGAGCTGCGAGAGCGCGCCGTCGATCTTCGAGTCGTCGGGGAAGGCCGTCTGCGCGGCGCGGGCGCGGGTGATCCACCCGAGGAGCACCAGGCGCTGCCGGCGCGTCGAGCTCAGCGCCAGCTCCTCGGCGTCGACCTCGATCTGCTTCTTCATCGCCTTCACCTCGGCGAGCACCTCCTTCGGCGAGGTGAACTTCGCCTCCGGCGGCACCGAAGCAGCCGCGGCGGAAGGGGTCGCCGCGGGGGGCGCGGCGCTCGGGGTGAGGCTCGGCACCACGCTCGGCACGATGGTGGTCGCGGGGGCGGCCGGCGCGGGCGAGGGCTTGATCGCGGGCGCGGGCACGCTCACGGCGGCCGGCGGCGTCGGCGGCATCGTCGCGGTCGGCGGCTGGATGGTGAACACCGGCGCCGGCACCAGCGCCTGCGGGATCGCGACGTTGACCACCTCGAACTTCCCCGCGGGCGCCTTCGCGGCGGCGGGCTCGGCGCCGAGGCGCTGCTCGAACAGCGCGCGCGCCAGGGAGGTCGGCAGCGCGCGGTGGAGCGCGTCACGGAGGGCGGCGCCGCGGTCGGCCCCCTCGCCGCGCCACGACTCCTCGGCGCCCGCGATCAGGCACTGCGTCCAACCGTGCTCGCGGAATATGACCTTGAGCTGGAGGCTCTCGAGGGCGCGGAGGAGGGCGTCGGTGTCGTGCGGCATGGGTCTCGGGGCTTCGTCGTGCGGCCGTGTTGAACGTCTCGCGGCGGTTATGCAACGAAGACCTTGGCCAGGGTCCGTGTCACCCGTCAAGACGCCATCACCGCGGTGATTGCGCGTCCCTCGGTACCGCGGGCCCTTCAAGGAGCCGATGCACCCCGAGGGCCCCTTACCGCCGGAATACCGCGAGGGACTCTGTGTGCACAAACAAAAAAAACGCGCGCGGCGGGGCGTCGCGGCCACGGTGTGCCACGGCGCGAAGTTGCCTCAGGCCAGACGGGTTTGGCCCGCGGCGCGACCGAGGTGGCTCGGGAGCGCTTCCCAGGTGGGGTAATCGAAGATCGAGAGGGCGAGCGGCAGGCCCTCGGCAATCCTTCCCTGAAAAGGCAGTTCGAGCGACCGCGCCGCGGCCCGCGTGACGGCCCACCACGCCTCCACGGTGGTCAAACCCATCTGCCGCACCGCGAACGACACGGCGAGCGGGAGGGACTCGTTGGGGCTCGTCCCGGGGTTGCAATCGGTCGCCACCGCCACCTCGACGCCGAGCGCGCGCATCCGCCGCGCATCGGGCATCGCCTGCCCGAGCGTGAAGGCCGCCGTCGGCAGGAGCACCCCGACCACGCCCGCCGCGGCCATCGCGCGCAGCCCCGCGTCGGAGACGTGCTCCAGGTGGTCGGCGCTCGCGGCCCCGAGCTCCGCGGCGAGTTCGGCGCCGCCTACGTCTTCGAACTGCCCGACGTGGAGCCGCGCGCGTAGCCCGAGCTCCCTCGCCCGCACGAGCGACCGGCGCGCCTCGGCGACGGAGAAGCCCGGCCCGTCGATGTACGCGTCGATGAAGCGGGCCGCGCCCTGCGCCGCCACCGCGGGGAGCATCTCGTCGAGCACGAGCGCGAGGTAGCGCGCGCGCCCCCCGTCCACGCCCCGCAGCTCCGGCGGAACCGCGTGGAGCGGCAGGAAGGTGGGGACGACCCGCGCCCCGCAGCGGCGGAGCAGGTCGAGGCAGCGGAGCTCGTGGGCGGTGTCGAGCGCGTAGCCCGTCTTCACCTCGACGAAGCCCGTGCCGAAGGCCGCCATCCGGTCGAGCCGCGCCCGGAGCTCCCCGAGGAGCGCGTCGTCGTCGGCCGCCCGCAACGCACGGACGGTCGACGCGATGCCGCCGCCGCGCGCCGCGATCTCCGCGTAGGAGGCGCCCCGCACGCGGAGCGAGTACTCGTTGGAGCGGTCGCCGACGTAGAGCGCGTGCGTGTGGCAGTCGACCAGCGAGGGGGCCGCGACCCGGTCGCCGACGTCGACCACGCGCGCGTCGGGCGTGAGCGACACCGCGGCCTCGACCGCTGCCGTCGTGCCCACCGCGACCACCACCCCGCCGCGCGCCGCCACCGCGCCGTCGCGGATGATCCCGAGCGGGGCTTCGTCCCACGCGCCCTTCGCGTCGGCCGCGGGGAGCTCGCCCGACATCGTGAGGAGCTCGCGCGCATGGCGGACGAGCAGGTCGGCCTCGACGCGCACCCTTCAGCCCGCCCGGTGCGGCACGTGGACGCCCTGGCGCGCGGCGAAATCCGACGCGAGCTCGTAGCCCGCATCCGCGTGGCGGATCACGCCCATCCCCGGGTCGCTGGTGAGCACGCGCTCGAGGCGGCGCGCGGCGGCTTCGGTGCCGTCGGCCACCACCACCATGCCCGCGTGGATCGAGTTGCCGATGCCGACGCCGCCGCCGTGGTGGACGCTGACCCAGGTCGCGCCCGACGCGCAGTTGACCAGCGCGTTGAGGATGGGCCAGTCGGCGATCGCGTCGGTGCCGTCGCGCATGGCCTCGGTCTCGCGGTGCGGCGACGCCACGGAGCCGCAGTCGAGGTGGTCGCGGCCGATGACGATCGGCGCCTTCACGCGCCCGCTTCGAACGAGCTCGTTGAAGCGGAGCCCGACGCGCGCCCGCTCGCCGTAGCCCAGCCAGCAGATGCGCGCGGGCAGGCCCTGGAAGGCCACGCGCTCCGACGCGAGCGCGATCCAGCGGTGCAGCGAGGGGTCGTCGGGCACGGCCTCGAGCACCGCCCGGTCGGTCTCCGCGATGTCCGCCGGGTCGCCCGACAGCGCCACCCAGCGGAACGGCCCGCGCCCGGTGCAGAACTGCGGCCGGATGTACGCCGGCACGAAGCCCGGGATCTCGAACGCGTCGCTCGCGCCCGCGAGCATCGCCTCCGCCCGGATGTTGTTGCCGTAGTCGCAGGCGAAGACCCCGCGGCGCTGCATCTCGCGCATGGCATTCACCTCCGCGGCCATCCCCTCGCGCGCGCGCCGGACGTAGGTCTCGGGGTCGGCGACGCGCAGCGCGGCGGCGTCGTCGAGCGAGAGGCCCGCGGGGATGTAGCCCTGGAGCGGGTCGTGCGCGGAGGTCTGCTCGGTGACGAAATCGGGGAGCTCGTTGCGCCGAACGATCTCGGGGAAGACCTCCGCGGCGTTGCCGACGAGGCCGACGGAGAGCGCCTCACCCTTGGCGCACGCTTCCTTCATCCACGCGAGGGCCTCGTCGAGCGAGCGGGTGGCTCGGTCGACGTAGCGGGTCTCGCGGCGGCGCTCGACGCGCCAGGGGTCGACCTCGACGGCGAGGCAGGAGGCTCCGTTCATGGTGGCGGCGAGGGGCTGCGCGCCGCCCATCCCGCCGAGGCCCGCGGTGAGGATCCAGCGGCCCTTCCAGCTCCCGTTGAAGTGCTGGCGGGCGGCCTCGGCGAAGGTCTCGTAGGTGCCCTGCAGGATCCCCTGGGTGCCGATGTAGATCCAGCTCCCGGCGGTCATCTGGCCGAACATGATGAGGCCCTGGGCTTCGAGCCGGCGGAAGTGCTCCCACGTCGCCCACTTCGGCACGAGCAGCGAGTTGGCGAGGAGAACGCGCGGCGCGTCCTCGTGGGTGCGGAAGCGCCCGACGGCCTTGCCCGATTGAACGAGCAGCGTCTCGTCGCCGCGCAGCTCGCGGAGCTCGCGGAGGATGACGTCGAAGGCCTCCCAGCTCCGCGCGGCCTTGCCCGTCCCGCCGTACACCACGAGGTCCTGCGGGCGCTCGGCCACGTCGGGGTCGAGGTTGTTCTGGATCATCCTGTAGGCGGCCTCCTGCAGCCAGCCCTTGCAGGTGAGCGAGGCGCCGCGGGGCGCGCGGACGGTGCGGGCGGTGGTCATGGCGCGGAGGGTAGGGCGAGGCGGGCGCCCCCGGCAACGGGGCTGCGCGCGGAGGAGGAATCGCGGCCTCCATCCCCCGCTCGCGGGGCTCGCGGCCTCCATCCCCCGCTCGCCGAGCCTCGCGCGTTGACCCCTTCCCCCGGCGCAAAGCCGCCAGGGGAAGGGACACTGTCGCAACGAGGACCCACCGACGCCGGGCCATCGACACGCCACGAGCACCAGACACCGAGACGCCACGAGCACCAGACGCCGGCGCATCCCAGTCGCGACAGAGCCCCTTCCCCTGGCGGCTTTGCGCCGGGGGAAGGGGTCAACGCGCGAGGCTCGGCGAGCGGGGGATGGAGGCCGCGCGAGCGCCTCAGGTCGCGGCCCAGACGTCCTGGAGGTAGCGCCCCTCCGCCCGGAGCCGCGCGACGTACGCCTGCGCCTCCTCCCGCGACACCCGCGCCTCGCGCTCGACGGCCTCGACGAAGGCTCGCTCGACGTCCGGCGCCATGTGCTTCGCGTCGCCGCACACGTACACCGACGCGCCCGCCTCCAGCGCGCGGAACACCGTCGCGGCGTCGCGGCGGAGGAGGTCCTGCACGTACACCCGCGAGTGGCCCGGCTCGCGCGAGAAGGCCACCGCCAGCGCGTCGAGGTCGCCCTCGCGGAGCCAGCGCTCCATCTCGTCGCGGTAGATCCAGTCGTGGTCGGGGCGGCGGCACCCGAAGTAGAGCGACGTCGGCCCCACCTTCACGCCCGCGCGCCGGAGCGAGGCCCGCTCTTCGAGGAAGCCCCGCAGCGGCGCGAAGCCCGTCCCGGGGCCCACCAGGATCACACCCCGCGACGGGTCGGCGGGCAGGCGGAAGGCGCCGCCCGTGTCGCGCACCACCACCCGGAGCTGCGCGCCCGCGGCCGTGCGGGCGAGGTGGTGGCTGCACACGCCCTCGTGGACGCTCCCGTCGGGGCGCGGCGCGGTGTGGACGCCGACGGTGAGGTGGCAGGTGCGCGGGTGGACGCGCGGCGACGACGCGATGGAGTAGTACCGGGGCTTGAGCGTCGGCCGCAGCGAGAGGACGAGCGCGAGCGAGCACTGAACCGACGGGAAGCGCGCGAGCACGTCGAGCAGGTGGAGCCTCGCGTCGAGCACCTCGGCGCGGAACGTCGCGTCGCCCGCGAGCGCCTCGAGCTTCACGCGCTCCGGCGGGCACGGAGAAGCGGCGGCGAGGGCGCGGAGCTCGCGGCGGGTGAGCGGGCCCGACAGGTCGACGTGCGCGCGAAGGAGGTCGCCGACGCGCAGCGGGACGCCGAGGGGGACGCCCGCGCTCGACGCGGCGCCGGGGCGGAGCTCGCGCACCACCACCACGTCGCCGACGCGGACGCCGCAGCGCTCGGCGACGGCGTCGACCACGTCGGGGGCGTTCTCGGGGAAGACGCCGAGGTGGTCGCCGGCGGCGTAGGTGACGCCCTCGGGGAGCGCGACCTCGACGTGCCGCGTGGAGCGCCCCGCGTCGTGCGATTGGAGTTCGTCGTTGCGCAACACGTCCGCGAGCCGCGCCTCGCCGTGGAGGCGAGTTCCTTCGGGCAGGCCCGCGGTGGCGTGCGAGCCGGCGAAGTTGACCACCTCCACCGCGTACACCAGCGCGTCGTCGGCCGGGGCCCCCTCGCCCGCGGCGTGCGTCGCGGCCCGCAGCGCCTCGGTGAACGATCGCGTCCACGCCTCGGCGGCCGCGTCGAAGTCGCCGTCGGCGTCGCACTCGCCGCGCGGGCAGAGGGCCGTGGCGCCGAGCGCGCGCAGGCGCTCGTCGACGCGCCGCGGGACGCGCTGGAAGGTCCCCTGCCACTGCTTGTTGCCGCAGCCGAGCACCGCGAAGGTGACGCCGGCGAGCGAGCCCGGGGCCCGCGCGGGGTCGTCGAGCCACGCGAGGAAGCGGGCGGCGTTGTCGGGGGGCGCGCCGTTGTACGTCGAGGTGACGACGGCGACGGGGCGGTCGGTGGGGAGCGCGCCGGCGCACGAGTCGAGCTCGGCGACGTCGGCCTCGACGCCCGCGGCGCGGGCCGCGCGGGCGAGCGACTGGGCGAGGTCTTGCGCGGCGCCCATGTTGGATCCAAAGAGCACGAGCAGCGACGGGCCGCCGGGGCGCGCGGCGGGCGCGGGCGTCGCGGCGACGGCGGGCTCGGTCGCGGGTGCAGCCGTGGGGAAGCGGCCGCGGGCTTCGGCGCGGCGCTCGAGGGTCATGAAGAGGTCGCGGGGCTTGGTGGTGAGCGTCTGGACGTGTTCGAGCTGGTAGTCGGGCTCGGCGAGGCGGAAGCGGTAGCGCTGGTAGAGCATCGCCAGCACCATCCGCGCCTCCACCAACGCAAACTGGAACCCGATGCAGCTCCGGATGCCGAGCCCGAAGGGGTGGTAGGCGTGCGGGTGCCGCGCGGCGACGGCCTCGGGGAGGAAGCGGTCGGGGTCGAAGCGCTCGGGGTCGTCGCCCCAGTACGCCTTGTTGCGGTGGAGCGCGCGCAGGCCCGTGACCAGCGTCGCCCCCTTCTCCACCGCGTAGCGCCCCGCCACCACCGTGTCGCGCTGGACGAACTTCACGAAGCCCGGCGCCGTCGGGTCGAGCCGCAGCGCCTCCTTCAGCACGCGCGCGGTGTAGTCGAGGCGCTCGATGTCGCCCCAGGTGGGCCGGTACGAGTAGTCGCGGCCGAAGACCCGGTCGACCTCCTCGACGAGCTTCTCCTCGGCCGCGGGGTTGGTGGCGAGGCGGTAGAGCGCGTAGGAGAGGAGCCCGCTGGTGGTCTCGTGGCCCGCGATGAGGAAGGTGACGAGCTGGGCGCGGATGTTGTCGTCGGGGAGCCGCTTGCCGGTGACCTTGTCGCGGCTGGTGAGCATCACCTGGAGCATGTCGTTGGGCACCGCGTCGCCGCGCGCGAGGGCGGCGCGGCGGTCGCGGATGAGCGCGTCGACGGTCTCGGCGAGCACGCCCGCGGCCTTGTCGCGGCGGTGGCGGTCGAGCGGGTGGAAGGCGTCGGGCAGGAGGTAGCGAACGGAGTCCTGCGCGATGGTGAGGACGTCGACCATCGCCTGGACAAAGGGCGGCGGCGCCTCGGCCTCCACCGCGCCGAAGCGGGTGTCGAAGCCCGCGAAGGCGATGGCTTCGAAGGTCATCCGGGTCATGAGGTCGGTGACCGGGAGGGGCTCGTCGGCGGGGGTGCGGTCGAGGCGGGCGACGAGGTCGAAGGCCACGTCGAGCATGCGGCCGTAGTACTGGCGGATGGCGTTGGTGCCGAAGGCGGGCAGCAGGATGCGGTGCGCGACCTGCCAGATCTCCTCGTCGTCGCCGGAGGTGAAGAGCCCGTTGCTCGCGACGCCGAGTCTCAGCTTGCCGAGCGGGGTCTCCGGGGGCGGCGTGGTCTTGCGGAAGTCGTCGGGGCGCTGGGCCATGTCCTGCACGACGTCGGCGTCGCTGTTGACGTAGACGTACCCGCCGCCGCGCGGCCGCTTGAAGCGCGCGAAGTGCCCGTAGTTGTTGGTGAGCCGCGCGAGGATCCCCATGAACCCGTCGGACCCGATGAGCGACGGCGCGCTCCCCACCAGCGGGTACGCGGGCGGGCCCGGGGCGACCTGCGGGGGCGCAGAGGACGTCGGCGCGGAGGGCGCGGAGGGCGCGAGCAGGCGGAGCGTGAGGCCCGAGGGGAGGCTGTCGGAGAGGGCGACGACGTCGCCGTCGCCGTCGGCGAGCGTGAGGGGCGCGCTGTCGGGGAGCGCGAGGCTCTGCCGGAGGGCGCGCTCGATCGACGCGTCGGTGGCGCCGGCGTACCAGGCCACGCGCACCGAGCGCTCGCCGGTGAGGACGGTGAGGTGCTTCTTGTCCGCCATGGGGCGCGATGATGCGCGGGGAGGCGCGGGCGCGTCCACGGGGAAGGCGCTCGCGGGGGCGTGACGTGCCCACGAGATGCGCGGCGCCCTGCGCGCGTTGGCTTTCCTACAGGGCTTTTCGCGAGGATGGAGCCTCTCGCCCGTCTGCTCGCGGCGCCGAGTGCGGGTGGGTTCATCGAGCGCGTCTGGCACGCGCCGAGTGCCCAGGGTTCGCCCGCCCGCCCTCGCTGAGGGGTTTAGGCTCACCCTGGGCTACCTCCATGGGATCATCCGCCCGGTGGCGGATTCCAGAAGCCGGCGCGAGTTGCGGGCGTTGCACGTCGCCCCCGTCGCCTCGTTGGGAGCCCGGTACAGACCGGGCAATCCCATGCAGGTTGCCCAGGGTGAGCCTAAACCCCTCAGCGAGGGTAGGCGGGCGAACCCTGGGCACTCGGCGGGTACTGGATGCGATCGGCGCCCCCACCCGCACTCGGCGCCGCGAGCAGACGGGCCAGAGGCTCATCCTTCCTGGATCTCCTGGCAGACAAGCACTTACGTGCGAAGCGTTGCGCATCTCGTGGGCGTGCGCCGGGTGCGCGGGGCGGGGTGCGCAAGGCGCCATGGGGGCGAGCTCGGCTGTAGCGCGCTCGGACACCTGGAAAACAAGCGGTTCTCGCGTGTCGTCGGGCGCGCGCCGGGTGGTACGGTGGCCCCTCGAAAGGAGCTCTACGACCCCCATGAGTTTGTGGAACCTCACCGTCTCCGAGCAGACCGGCGTCACCGGCGCGCTGCTCAACCCGAAGGTCCTGCGGCCCCGCTTCCAGGCCACCCCGCTGCTCGCCGCGATGCTGCCGGGGCTCGACCAGGTTCACGCGCAGGTCGCGACCTTCGCCCCCGCGCGCAACGCCGAGGCCGCGGAGCGAGAGCTCGGCGCGCTCTCCGAGGAGGGCAACGCGCTCGACGTCGGCACGCACGACCGCCTCGTCCGCGCGCTCTTCCGGCTGTGTGACGGGCTGGCGGAGGCCGCCGAGGGCCCCGACGAGGCCGAGCGCCTCCGCGCGATGTCGGCGCGCGTCCTCCCGCAGGGCCTCGCCACCGGCCAGCAGTCGTGGATCGGCGAGGCCGGCAACGCCGCCCGCCTCGAGGCCGAGCTCGACGGCGACCCGGCGTTCCGCGCGTCGCTGGCGGCGATCCCGCTGCCCGGCGGCCGCACGCTGCTCACGCTCGTCGAGGAGCTCGTCGCCGCGGGCCAGCGCCTCGGCGCGATCGAGCTGCGCCGCGCCGAGCTCCGCCGCGCGATCGCCGCCAACGCGCCGGCCGAGGGCGACGACGCGTCGGCGAAGGAGGGCGTCACGCTCTCGGCCGCGCGCAAGGCGTGGGTCGACACGGTCGAGACGCTCCGCGGCGTCCTCCGCATGGCGCAGTCGCCGGTGGACGCCGACGTGCGCGACGCGGTGCTCTCGCTGCTCGACGACGCGGAGAAGCGCGCCGACGCCCGCGCCCGCACGCGCGTCGCCGCCCGCAAGGGCGACGACCCGGTGGTGACGAAGGCTTCGAAGGCCGCGCCCGCGCCGGGCAACGGGGCCGCGAAGTCGGTGCCGCCGCCCGCGAAGCCCTCCTGAGCCGTACCGCATACGGTGATGCGACCGCCCGCGCGGCGGCGCGAAGTCCCCTCCGCCCCGGTTCGACCCCCTTCGAGCCCCCCTCGAAGTCCCCTTACCCCCCGGTCCAGACCCCCTCGAAGGGACCTCCGAAGTCCCCGCCGACCGGGTCTCGACCGGCTCGGAGGGGAGTGTGGGCCCCACGTTCGCCCGGTCTCGACCGGCCCGCGGGGACTTCGGGGGATAGGCGCGAAGGGGTCTCGACCGGGGCGGCGGGGAGGTGGAGCCCCGGTGCGAGCCGGTCAGGGGAGCGGCGCGAGGGAGTGGAGCCCCACGGCGGAGGGGGTCACCTCGGCCCAGGTGAGGTGTCGCACCCGGGGGACCTCGCGTCGCTCCAAGGCGTCGATCCAGGTGCGGAGGGCCTCGTCGTCGAGGCGGGCGGGGAAGGCCATGAGGTCGGTCCAGGTTCCGGTGTTGAGGTAGACGTGCTCGGCGGAGAGCCACACCTCGCGGGCGGCGTGGGTGTGACCGCCGATCACGGCGCAGGGCGTCGCGTCGGCGGGCTGGTGCGCGCGCGCGAGGGCGACGCAGTCCTCGCTGCGGTGCGTCCGGTCGAAGAAGCGCCCGTCGTCCGAGGCCGCGCGCAGGAAGGCCCGCAGCATCCGCGCGCGCATCCCGCCGTGCGGCGCGAGCGTGCCTTCGAGGCCGCCGACGTCGCCCTCCTCCAGCCACGTCGCGAGCTCGTCGGCCACGCGCCCGGGGTTCGACCGCTGCGACGGGGAGTACGTCGCGGCGAGCGCGCGGGCGACGTCGTCGGCGGGCGCTGGCGCTGGCCCCGCGGATTCGAGCCCGAGCGACGCGCCGGTGAGCGCCTTCGCGACGGAGCGGGCGAAGGTCTCGACGCGGAGGCCGAGCACGTCGGGGAGGTGCTCCATCGCGAGCGCCCGGTCGAGGTAGAGGAGCAGCAGTGGGACGCAGGGCAGCTCGGGCTTGAGCAGGTCGACGAAGGGGAAGCGCGGCGCCCCGGCGTCGTCGCGCGCGTCCTTGAAGGCGTTGAGCACGCGGGTGACGAGGCGCGAGCCCGGCGGCAGCGGCGCGTCCTCGCCCGCGAGCGCGGCGGCGACGGTGGCGGGGGCGATGTCGTTCCAGGGGTCGGTGCGGTGGCCGTGGGCGACGACGACGTCGCGCGCGCCCACCCGCGTGCGGAACACGCCGTCGGCGCGGACGACGAGGCCCGGGTGCCCGTCGGGCAGCCCCGCCTTCGCCAGGAGCTGCGTCGCGAAGGCCGGGTGCGCCACCTCGGGGTCGTGGTTGCCGGGGGTGACGACGACGCGCGCGCCGGGCGTCCGCAGGAGCGCGCCGAAGGCCGCGAAGAGGCGCTCGCCCCAGGGCGTGGCGGCGAGCGCGTCGAGCGTGGTGGCGATGAGGGCGGGCATCTCGTCGCCGCGGAGGCGCTCGGGGCGCCCGGGGATCTGGAGGAAGTCGAAGACGTCGCCCGCGAGGACGAGCGTGGTGTTCGGGACGCGCTGCGCGGCGACGAAGTCGGCGAGCGCGTCGCCGGCGTGGAAGTTGTTGAGCGGGCCGGGGACGGCGAGGTGCACGTCGGAGACGACGACGAGTCGGTCGGTCATGGGGCCGGGTCCAGGGGGCTGTAGGGGTCTTCGTTGCGCTCGCGGAGGATGCGCTCGTAGCGAGTAGAGAGGTCGTCGAGTGCCGCGAGCGCCTCGGGGAGGATTTCGTCGGGCGAGAGGGTGTCGGGGTCGAGGTCCATCTCGCGGAGGAAGGGTTCGCACTGCTGTGCGAGGGGGTCATCGATGCTCCGCGCGAGCGCCCAGATGAGCGCGGTGATCGCGCCGGTAGCGAGGTCCCTAAGGTGGTCCAGCGCGTGGAGGAGGTCGGACGCGACGAGCATTTGGCCGAAGCGGTCGTCGATGCGACGGAGAACCGCGAACGCGCGGCAGCCAAGGACGATGGCTCGTTCGAAGCGGCTGGCGGCGTTGGCCGCGCGTGTGAGCCAAATGTGGGTCCCACCGAGCCCAAGCTGATCGTCGATGGCCTGCTGGAGTTGCAGGACCTCGAGGTATTGCGAGAAGGCGACATGGGGCGCACCGCGGGCGAGCGAGAGGGTAGCGAGCGCCCGAAGCATGTTGGCCTCGCCGAGGCGAGCATCGATCGCACGGTAGATCGGCAGCGCCTCCCCGTACGCGCCCTCTGCCTCCACCAGCCGATTCGTCCGCACGTACAGGTCGCCCAGCGCCAGAAGCGTGTTGGCCTCCCCGAGGCGCTCCTCGATCGCGCGGTAGATCCGCAGCGCGTCCTCGTACGCGCCGTCCGCCTCCACCAGCCTCGCTGTCCGCACGTACAGGTCGCCCAGCGCCCGAAGCGTGTTGGCCTCGCCGAGGCGATCCTCGATCGCGCGTTGGATCGGCAGCGCGTCCTCGTACGCGCCCTCCGCCTCCACCAGCCTCGCTGTCCGCACGTACAGGTCGCCCAGCGCCTTCCGCGTGTTGGCCTCGCCGAGGCGAGCATCGATCGCGCGGTAGATCGGCATGGCCTCCTCGTACGCGCCCTCCGCCTCCACCAGCCTCGCTGTCCGCACGTACAGGTCGCCGAGCGCGTGAAGTGTCTCGGCCTCGCCGAGGCGAGCATCGATCGCGCGGTAGATTGGCAGCGCGTCCTCGTACGCGCCCTCCGCCTCCACCAGCCTCGCCGTCCGCACGTACAGGTCGCCAAGCGCCCGAAGTGTGTTGGCCTCGCCGAGGCGCGCTTCGATCACGCGGTAGATCGTCAACGCCTCCCCGTACGCGTGCTCCCCCTCCACCAACCTCGCCGTCCGCACGTACAATTCGCCCAGCGCGTAGAGAACCTCCGCGAGCCCTCGCCTCGCCCCGACCTCGCGCAGGGCGCCGCGCATCCGCTCGCCGGTGGCCTCTGCCTCCCGGTGGTACGCCCCGTATCGCGCCAGATGCGAGAACGCGTAGAACGCAGCGCCCACCCGCGCCGCCAGCGGCTCGCGATCGTCCATGTCCCGCAGGCACGTCGCCAGCGTCTCCAGCGTGTCGCCGTCCTCCTTCGCCCGCGCACACGCGGAGGCCGCGCCGGGCTTGCCCGTACTCCTCGCCAAAGCGTCGAGCCACCCCTCCATCACCGCCGCCGAGCGCGCCGTCAGCTCCTCACGCCGCGGCGCCGCGATCACCTCACGCCCTGCCACGGCCGCTCTTTGCTGCGCTCTGGCGTACCACCGCACCGGCCCCGCCAGCGTGATCCGATCGTCCGCACCACGGCGCTCGACCATGTTGTGCGCCAGCAGCCGCCCGAGGTGCCGCTTCGCATCCTCGCCGAACACACCGGTCACCAGCACCTCCGGCAGCCCGCCGGGGAAGATGCCGAGCCACGCGAACATCTCCGCCGCCACGGGCGCCCCCGCCACCAGCGGGTGGAACGACAGGTTCAAGCTGCTCACCAGCCGCCGCGCGCGGAGCCGCGCGTCGGACGTCTCCTCCACCTCGTCGTCGAGGAGCCCGGCGTCGCGCACCACGTCGGGGTCTTCGGCCTTCACGCGCGCCACGAGCTCAGTGAGCGTCAGCCCGCGCCCCACCTGCCCCGCCACCAGCACGATCGACTGCGGATGCCCCGCCAGCGCCCGCAGCAGCTCGCCCACCTCGGACCGCGCCGCGTCGGCCCCGAGCTTCGCACCCGCCACCGCGACGAACACCTCCCGGTCGACCCCCTCAGGCAACCGGTCGACGGCGTAGCGCTGCTCCTGCACGCCGTCCAGGTCGCCGAGGGCGCGCCGCGAGGTCATCAGCACGCGCAGCCCCGGCGCGTGCCGCAGCACCGTGTCGAGGAGCGCGCGGAGCCCCTCACCGTCGGCGCGGAGCAGCTCCTCCGCGTTGTCGAGCACGGCCAGCGCGCGCGACGCGCCGAGGGCCTTCGCCAGCGCGAGGTCGGTGCCACAGCGCGCGGGGTCGAGGTCGAACACCAGCGCCAGCGCTTCGCGCAACGTGTCCATCGCGCGCTGCGACGACAGGTCGAGCCACACCGCGCGGGCGAGCCCAATGCTCGCGTCGGCGATCGCGCGGCGCGCGGCCTCCGCGGCGAGGGTGGTCTTGCCGATGCCCGCGCCGCCAGTGAGTGTGGTGAGCCTGTGCCCCTTCACGAAGGCCAGCACCCGCGTGAGGTCTTCGTCGCGCCCGCGGAACCACGGCTTCGGTTCGGGCGCCCCCTCCACCCGCTCCGGCCCGCGCGCAACGCGCTCGGCGAGGTAGCGCTCGATGCTCGCCTCCACGGTGACCGAGCGCCCCTCCAGCGGCCGCGCGTAGTAGACGGGGGCGGCCCACTGGAGGTCGTCGCCGTCGAGGGCGTGGCGGGCCTCGGCGAGGGCGCGCTCCAGGTCACCCTCGGCGACGTCGCGGAGCGAGCGGAGGAGCGGCCCGACGAGGCGCGCCGTCCGGTCGGCGACGAGGGCGGCGTGGGAGGCCACCACCGCGGCGCCGTCGCCGTGCGCGGGGTCGAGGAGGGCCGCGGCCACCGACGATCGGTCGACGTGCCGCCGGGCCCCGTGGCACGACCAGAGGAGCGTCACCTTCACGCCGCCGTCGCGGCAGCGCTTCGCGAGGTCGTGCGCGAGGAGGCCGCGCCCCTCGTCGCCCCCGTCGTCCGCGTGGAGCACGAGCGCGCCGCCCCGCGGGTCGCCGTGCGCCACCAGCGAGAGGAGCGGCGTCTCGGGGCGGTCGCGCAGCGCCGCGGCGAGCCCGTCGGCGGTGGCGCGGCCCAGGTGCGGGCGCACGGCGCAGCCGAGCGCGCCGGCCTCGCGCGCAAACGCCTCCTCGTGCGCGTCGAAGACCGCCGCGGGGAGGGTGTGGGCGTTGCCGAGGTCATCGGGGAGGCTCGGGTTGGCCCAGGCGAGCAGCGCGCGGCTCTTCATCGGCAGCGCGTACCGCACGCCGGGCACGCCCTCGAACGCGCGGACGAGGCTCCACCCGGGCCGCCGGAACCAGAACCCGCCGTCCCCTTCGTCGGCGAGGAGTTCGAAGGGGATCTCATCGATCGCGACGCGCCCGGCCTCCGTCGCGGGGAGCGTGAGCACCAGCCGGAGGGGCCGCGCGCCTCGGTCGTGCTGGAGGGTGGCCCAGACGGGACCGAGCCCGTCGGGCGCGAAGAGTCGGGCGGCGAGCGCGCGGCCGTAGGCGAGGCCCTCCGCGTGTCGAAGCACGTCGCCGCGAAGGAAGGTCGCGGCGATGTCACGGAGCGCGGGCTCGTCGAAGCGGAGCCGCGCCGGCGCGACCGTCACCCGCCCGCTGACCTGGCGGTCGTCGAGCACGAGCTCCACCACGCCCTCCGGCGCGGTGGGAAGGTGGCGGACCGTGAGTTCAACGCTGTAGGGCTCCGGCGTGGCCACGCGCTCCTCCCGCGGATGAGAGGGGTGCGATGAGACACGACGCGCCGCGACGCGGTCAACGGCGAAGCGCGCGGCGGCTCAGCGAGCGCGCTTGCGGGGCGCGGCGGGGTCGCCGAGCACGGCGGCGGTGGAGGGCGCGGTGGCGGCGCGGGCGACCCACGCGTCGAGCGCGGCGAGGTCGGCGCAGGCGAGCACCTTCGCGCGCTGCGCGGCGGTGACCGGGAGCCCGCGCGCCTTCAGGATCGTCAGCACGGCCTCCGCCTTGCCCGCCGCGAGGCCCGCGCTGAGCCCCTCCGCCTTGCCCGCGGCGAGGCCTGCGCTGAGTCCCTCGGCCTTGCCCTCCGCCTTGCCCTCGGCCTTGCCCTCGTCGCGGCCGTTGTCGAAGCCCATGAGGTAGGAGTCGGTGGCGAATCCGCGCGGAGGTTGGCGCGCGCCATGGCGTCCTCGAAGGGCTTCATGCGCTTCTTCATCTGTGCGGTGACGGCTGCCATGTGTCGTTGATACCAGCTCGCGTTGTTGTCGACCAGCGCGGCGACCACGCGCGCGCAGAGTTCCTCGTCGCTCATGTCGCCCGCGTCGGCGCCCGCCGCCAGCCACGCGGTGCGCGGGTCCGCCAGCAGCGCGCGGGCGTCGAGCTCCCCCAGCACCACGTGCTCCACCTCCACGGTGATCCGCTGCCGCGTGATGCGCCGCGCCCGCTGCGACCTCCGCGGCCGGCGCAGCCAGAGCGCGATGGTGTGCACCGCCCGCCGCGGGTGCAGCAGCGCCAGCGCGAGGTGGTAGCGGAACAGCCGCGTCATGAACCGCGGGTCCCGGTACCCCTGGCACTCCAGGTGGACCACCGAGCGCGCCCCCGAGCGCGCCACCCAGTCGACGTCCTGCGCCGGCGCGAGCGCGTCGAGCCGCGTCGGGGAGAGGTCCTCGGGGCGCACCGGCGACACGTCGACCGCGAGCCGGGGCACGAGCGCGCGCAGCGCCGCCATCATCACGTCGGGCTCGGCCTGCGCCAGCGCGCGGAAGGCTCGGTCGGAGGCGGTCATCGTGGCGGAGGCGTGAGCAGCACGCGTGCCGTCACGGAAACACGGGCGCTTCCGCGCGTGGGGGTGGCGGATTCGGGGTGGCGGGCGGTGGCGATGGGGTGGCGATGGGGTGGCGGCGGTGGCGGGGTCGTTCCGCGGCGTCCTTGCGTCGCCCGGCGAGTGGCGCCCGAACGCGCCCAACGCGCGTCGGCGTAGCCCGCGGCGAGCAGGTGCGCGTTTCGAGGCCGCTCGTTCGCTTGATCGGCGCCCCGCCCCGAGGCTACGGTCGCGGCGTCGCTCTCCCCCAAAGCCTTCCCCATGCTGCGCGCCATCCACATCGCCAACTACCGCAGCCTCGGGGACGACGTCTCCCTCGTCCTCCCGCAGGGCGACCGCTCGCTCACCGTGCTGGCGGGGCTCAACGGGTCGGGCAAGAGCAACGCGCTCGACGCGGTCCGCTTCCTCGGCGACGTGTTTCGCCAGGGGCTCGACGTGGCGCTCCGCGCGCGCCGCGGCGTCGCGGCGCTGCGGCGGCGAGGGGCGGACGAGGTGCGGCTCGCCGTCGAAGCGGAGGGCGAGATCGGCCGCGTGGTGTGGGGCCTGTCGCTCTCCCTCGACCCGCAGGGTCACGAACTGAGCGCCGAGTGGGCGACGCTCATCCCGCCCGACCAGATCGCCCACTTCGAAGCGACGCTCCGCGACGTCGCGCTCGCGCGCAAGGGCCGCGGAGACGACGCAGACCGCACGTCCGTCCTCGCGGAGGCGCTCCGCTGGAAGATGGACGCCGGCGACGGGCTTCGTCCGATGCCCTTTCAAGGCGCCGCCGTCTTTCGTCCGCTGGGGCCCGCCGGGCCGATGATCTTGCCCGGCCTGCCTCGTGGCGGAGCCTTCCTCCGCGACCTCCTCCAGCGCGTCGCGGTGTACACCCTCCACCCGCCCGACCTGCGCGAGCCGCAGGAGCCGCGCCTCCACGCGCCGATGGACGGCTCCGGCGCCGATTGGATGAGCGCGCTGCGGGCGCTCGACCGGGCCGGCCTCCGCGACGACTTCCGCGTGATGATGGCGAAGCTGGTGCCCGACCTCGTCGACTACCGCGTCCACGAGGTGTCCGACGTGCTCATCACGGAGTTCGTCCACGCGGGCGGAGGCGGCGAGACCTGGGCGCTCAACACCCGGCACGAGTCGGACGGCACGCTGCGCTGCGCGGCGCTCCTCGCGGCCCTCCTCCAGGACCCGCTCCCGTCGCTCCTCTGCATCGAGGAGCCCGAGCTCGCCCTGCACGTCGGGGCGCTCCCGGTGCTGGTCGATCAGATCCTCGCGACCGCCTCGCTCACCCCCGTCATTCTCACGACGCACAGCCCCGACGTCATCGATCTGGTGCCCGCGGACAGCGTGCGGGTGGTCGAGCGCGGCCCGCATGGGACGGCCCTCCGCGCGGTCGACGGCCGGCAGCGCCGCGTCGTGAGGGACCACCTCGCGACGATGGGCACGCTCCTCCGCGAGGAGGGGCTCCAGGCCGAGGGCTCCGTTGGGTAGCTACGTCGTCGTCGAGGGCCGCGGCGAGGTTCTCGCCGTCGAGAGCCTGCTTCGCCTCGTGGCGGCTCGCTGGAGCGGGCGATGCGCTTCGTGTTGACGTCGCCCGACGGCGTGTATCCCCCGGCGTCGGGCGGCGAACCGCGGCCGTGAGTTCACCCACGTAGCAGCGCCCCGCTCACCGCTCCGCCGGGAAGCGCCCCGCCGCGATGAGCACATCGAGCCGCGCCTGCCGCGCGTCGTCGGTCGCCATGTTCGCCGTCGCCCGCGCGTCGCGCTCGCGCCGGCGCGCGTCGATCAGCTCGAGGTTGCCCGTCGCGCCCGCGCGCCACGCCGCGTCCGCCAGCTCCGCCGCCTCCGCCGCGAGCGTCGCCGCCTCGCGCGCCGCCGCCGCCCGCTCGTCCGCGAGCCGCGCCGCCTCGGCCGCCGCCCGCACCTCCGCCCGCGCCTGCCGCAGCGCGCCCGTGAGCTGCGCCCGCGCGTCGTCGCGCAGCGCCCGCCGCTCGTCGGCCGCGCCGTAGCGCGCGCCGCCGTCGAAGATCACCCACGACAGCACCGCCTGCGCCTGCCAGCCCACCAGCGGCTGCGTCAGCGACGGGGGGTTCTGGTAGAAGGGCTGGAACACCGCCGCCAGCGACGGGAGGTAGTCGGCCCACGACTCGCCCACCGCGCGCTCGGTGTTGCGCACCCGCTGCTCGAGCGCCCGCACGTCGGCGCGGCGCGCCACCTCCGCCACGGCCGCGGGCGTCGGCGGGGGCGCCGGCGGGTCGATGTCGTCCGTCGCGTCGAGCGCGTCGTCCGCCCCGGCGAGCACGCCGAGCGACTCCTGCGCGCGGGCGAGCGCGGCCCGCTGCGAGGCGAGTGTCATGCGAACCGCGGCGACGTCCTGCGCGGCCCGCACCGCGTCGAGGCGGTTGCCGACGCCGCCGGCGAAGCGCTCCTGCGCGAAGTCGCGGTGGGACTCGGCGTTGGCGAGGGCGCGCTCGCTGGTCGCGACGATGCGGTGCTGCGACGATACGGTGAGCCACGCGCGCGCCGCCGCCACCGCCACCGCCCGCCGCGCGTCGGCCTCGGTGGCGCGGGCGAGGTCGACGGCGTCCTCCGCGCGGTGGAGCGCCGCCCAGGCCCGCGCGTTGTAGAGGGGCGCCACCACCTGGAGGTTGCCCGAGAGCTGGTCGCCGCCGAGGATGATGCGGTCGTTGAGCCGGCGGTCGTCGTCGAGGCGCGTGTACGTGGCGTTGAGCGTCACCGTGGGGAGCAGCAGCGCGCGCGACTGGACGGCGAGGGCGGAGGCCCGGCTCACCGCGGCGCGGGCGGAGGCGACCGTCGGGTGCGAGCGGGCGGCGCGGGCGACGGCGTCGGCGAAGGAGACCGGCGGCGGGTCGGCGGCGGCGAGCGCGGGGGCGAGGAGGAGCGCGGCGAGGAGCGCGGGGTTACGCATCGTCGGCGACCTCGGCGGGGGGCGCGTCGCGGCGGGCGAAGCGGTCGAGCGCGGTGTAGACGGCGGGGACGAGGAAGAGGGTGAAGAGCGTCGACACGGTGAGGCCGCCGATGACGGCGCGGGCGAGCGGGAGGTTGGTCTCGCTGCCCTCGCCGATGCCGAGGGCCATCGGGAGGAGGCCGAGCACGGTGGCGAGCGTGGTCATGAGAATGGGGCGGAGGCGCGTGCGGCCGGCCTCCACGGTGGCCTCGAAGAGCCCCGCGCCGCGGCGGCGGAGCACGTTGGCGAAGTCGACCAGCAGCACGCCGTTGGAGACGGCGATGCCGACCATCATGATGACGCCCATGAAGCTGTTGACGCTCAGGGTGGTGCCGGTGGCGAAGAGCGCGAGGAGCACGCCCGAGATGCCGAGGGGCACGCTGAACATGATCACCAGCGGGTCGACCAGCGAGCGGAACTGCGACGCCAGCACCATGTACACGAGCGCGAGCGCGAGCAGGGCGGCGACGCCGAGGCCCGAGAAGGCCTGGCGCTGCGCCTCGATCTGCCCGCCGACGCGGACGGTGAATCCGTCGGGCGGGGGGTTCTCGCGGAGGACGCGCTCGACGGCGGCGGCGGCGGCGGAGAGGTCGGCGCCGGGCGCGACGTTGGCGGTGACGTCGACGACGCGCTCCATGTACTTGCGGGTCATCTGGACGGGCCCCGCGCGGCGCTCGACGCGGGCGACGGAGGCGAGCGGGACGAGCGGGCCGTTGGGCGGGCGGACGAAGAGCTCGTCGAGGTCGTTGATGTCGTCGCGGAAGGGGTCGGCGAGGCGGACGGAGATGTTGTACTCGTTGCCCGTCTCGGGGTCGGTGAAGGGCGTCGGCGAGAGGGCGCTGCTCCCCGCGAGGCTGACGAGCACGGTCTGGGCGACGCGCTGCGCGGTGATGCCGAGCGCGCCGGCCTTCTCGCGGTCGACCGTGACGTGGAGCTCGGGGTAGTAGTCGTCGCGGCCCACCTGGACGTCCGAGACGACGGGGGTTCCGCCCGCCCCGCGCGCCCGGCGGAGCGCGCCGGCCACGCGACGCGCGTAGGCGCCGCCGGCTTCGAAGTCGTAGCCGAGGATCTCGACGTCGATGGGGGCGGGGGCGCCGAAGTTGAGGATCCGCTTGACGATGCCGCCGGTGCTGAAGAAGGCCTGCACGCCGGGGAGCGCGTCGCGCAGGGCCGCCCGCACGCGCTCGGCGGAGACGGTGTCGCTGAGGGCGCGCTCGCGGGCGGGGCGGAGGTTGACCTGGAGGTTGCCGATGTGGGGCCCGGTGTTGGGCGAGAAGAGGGCGGTGCGGCCGCCGGGGATGCCGCAGTCGTCGATCATGACGGTGGCGAGCGGGCCGCGGGCGTCGCGGAGGGTGCGGCGGACGGCTTCCTCGACGCGGGCCCCGACCTGCTCGGTGCGCTCGGCGCGCGTCCCGATGGGGGTCTTGTACACCACGGTGAACTGCGACTCGTCGCTCTCGGGGAAGAACTCCTGCCCGATGCGGGGGTAGAGCAGGAGCGACGCGGCGAAGAGCCCGAGGATGCCGAGGACGGTGGCGGCCCGGTGCCGGAGCACGGCGCGGAGGGCGCGGGCGTAGGCGTCGTCGAGCGCGTCGAGGCGGGCGACGAGGAAGCGGGCGACGGCGTTGGGTCGCTGCTCGTGGCCGGACTTCAGGAGGTAGAGGCAGAGGAGCGGCGTCACCGTGCGCGAGACGAAGAAGCTCATGATGAGCGCGAAGGCGATGGTGAGCGCGAGGGGGACGAAGAGGTTGCGCGCGACGCCCGCGAGGAAGAGCACCGGGAGGAAGACCACGATGGTGGTGATGGTGCTGACGAGGATGGGCATCGCCACCTCCTGGGCGGCGGCGAGGACGGCCTTCACCCGGTCGGCGGTGTGCTCGAGGTGGCGGTGGATGTTCTCGAGCTCGACGATCGAGTCGTCGACGAGGCGGCCCACGCCGAGCGCGAGGCCCCCGAGGGTGAAGACGTTGAGCGTCTGCGACGCCCCGTAGAGCAGCACGAAGGTCGCCACGATGCTCAGCGGGATCGCCACGCTCACGATCGCCGTCGCCCGCACGCTCAGGAGGAACACCAGGATCACGAGCACCGCGAGCGCGCCGCCCTGGAGGGCCTCGTGCTGGAGCGCGGTGATGGCCGCGCGGATGTAGCGCGACTGGTCGAAGCTGATCTCGACCTTCACGGACTCGGGCACGCCGCGCAGGCGGTCGAGGCTCGCGCGCAGGCCGTCGACCACCGCGATGGTGTTGGCGCCGGGCTGCTTCACCACGCGGAGGTAGACGCCGCGGCGGCCGTTGATGCGGACGATGTTCGCCTGGTCGGCGGTGCCGTCGACCACCTCGGCGACGTCACGCACGCGGACGGGGTTCGCGCCAGCCGCGGTCTGCGCTTGCGGGATGACGAGCCCACCCAGTTCGGTGGGCCGGTCGACCTGGGTGTTGGAGAAGACGTTGTAGTCGCGGTCGCCCGCGCGCAGCGAGCCGCTGGGGAGGAGGAGGTTGCCCGCGCGCACTGCGTCGACCACGTCGAGCACGCCGAGCCCCCTCGCCCGCAGCGCGTCGCGGTGGACGCGGACGCCGATCTCCCGGATGCGCCCGCCGCCGACGGTGGCGCTGGCGACGCCGGGGAGGCGCTCGATCTGCGGCTCGATGACGTTGTAGGCGAGGTCGTAGAGCTGGCGCTCGTCGAGGGCGTCGGCGCTCACCGCGAGCTGCGCCACGGGGATGTTGGTGATGTCGAACTTGAGGATGAAGGGCTGCTGCACGCCCGGCGGCAGCGTGTTGAGGATCTGCGAGACCCGCTGCGACACCTCGAACTGGGCGTTGTCGAGGTCGGTCCCGTAGGCGAACCACACGCTGACGACGGAGACGCCCTGCTTCGAGGCGCTCTCCACGCGGTCGACGCCCGGGGCCGCCGCCACCGCGCGCTCGACCGGCATGGTGATGGCGCGCTCGATGTCGGCGGGGCCCGCGCCCGAGTAGAAGGTGGCGACGCGGATGACGGGGACGCTGATCTCGGGGAAGAGGTCGACCGGCAGCCGCCCGAGCGAGACGAAGCCCAGCACCAGCACCATCAGCGAGAGCATCAGGATGAGGACCGGGTTGCGGAGCGCGAGTCGCGTGAGCCACATGGCGGTCGCTACCCCCGCCCCGCGTCGCCGCCGCGAGCACCAGTGTACGGGTCGGCGCCGCGCGCGACGCGCACCTGGACGCCGTCGCTCAGCGCGTCGACGCCCGCGGTGACGAGCTCGTCGCCGGGCGCGAGGCCGCGGGTCACCTCCAGCGCGTCGCCCGCGTCGAAGCCCACCGCCACCTCGCGGCGCTGCGCGCGCCCGTCGCGGACGACGTAGGCGTACCACCGGTCGCCCGAGCGCTGGAGCGCGCCGATCGGGGCCATCAGCGCCGCGGGCCGCGTGGCCGTGACGAGCGCGGCGTGGCCGTACATCCCGGGCCGGAGCGCGCCGTCGCCGTTGGGGATCTCGACCTCGGCGTCGAGCGTGCGGGTGACCGGGTCGAAGCCCGGCGCGAGGCGCGCGACGCGGGCGAGGAAGGTGCGGCCCGGCAGCGCGTCGACGGTGACCTCGGCCTCCATCCCGACGCGCACGGACGCGGCGTCGCGCTCGGTGACGGGGACGAACACCCGCAGCGCGTCGGTGGCGACGACCGTGAGCACCGCGCCGGTGGAGGGGCCGACGAGCGCGCCCGGGTCGACGCGGCGCTGGAGCACCACGCCGTCGATGGGGGAGATGATGCGCGTCTCGGAGAGCCTCCTGCCCACGCCCGCGACCTGGGCGCGGAGGGCGGCTCCCTGGGCTTCGAGGGAGGCGACGGCGGCGCGGGCGGAGGCGAGCTCCTGCTGCGAGACGACGCCGCGGGGGGCGAGGGCCTCGGCGCGGGTGAGGTTCTCGCGGGCGAGGGCGAGGGCGGCGCGGTTCTGCTCGACGCCGCCGCGGGCCGCGCCGAGCTGCTCGGGGAGGTCGCTCGGCTGCACGGTGGCCACCACCTGGCCGGCGCGCACGCGGTCGCCGCGGTCGACGGCGAGGCGCGAGAGGTAGCCGAGCACCTTGGCGTTGAGGTCGACCTGACGCACGGCGCGGAGGTCGACCGGCGCGCGCACGGTGACGCGCAGCGGCGCGGGGCGCAGGACGGCGGTGACGACGTGCGGCGGCGGTCGCTGGCGTGACGCGGCCTCGGGGCGCTTCGCGCAGGCCAGCGCCGCGAGGAGGAGGGCGAGGAGCGCTCGGGTCATGCGGTGGGCGTTATCTCGCGCCTCCGCGCGCGACCGCAAGCGTGCGCCGTCTGTGCCGCAGGGCGTTCCCCGCGCGGCCACGGTCTGGTAACGGTCGGGACGTGAGGCTCACCGGCTCGCCACAAGCCCCGCGCGCGCGCGCCGCCGCGGTTGCGTGCGCGCTCCTCGCCTGCCGCACCGAGCGGGCGGCCCCGCGCGCGCCGCGGGCCGTGCGCGACCCCGCCCCGATAGAGGCCCCTCCCCCGATGCCCCACCCGCCGACCGACGCTCCCCCCGCCGCGTCGCCGCGCGTCTGGCGCGTCGATCGCCCGCGCGTGCTCGGGCACCGCGACGACGTTGCGTTCACCTGGGCCGACGGCAACGTGCTCGTCGAGACGTCGCTGCTCACCGGCGAGGTGCTCTCGCGCGCCGCCCTCGTCGACGCGCCCTACATCGGCGAGCCGCGCGCGTGGTGGCCCTTCGCGGGCTTCGCCGTCGGCCACTACGACGGCCTCGCGCGCATGAACCCCCACGCCCGCGGCCACGCCCTCGCGTGGCGCGGCGACGACGCCTGGTCGACCTCGCGGCCGCACGGCGACGGGCTGCTGGTGTCGAGCTCGCGCGCGGTCGCGTACCTCGACGCGACCGACGGGCGCGCGCGCTGGCGGGTCGCGCTCCCCCGCGGGGCGCAGCCGCCCGACCTGCACGTCGGCGCGAGCACGGTGACCACCGCAGGGCAGCAGTACGCGCCCGACGCGCCGACGCCGCGCCTGGAGATCCCCCACCGCGTCGCCTCGTACGACCTCGCGACGGGCGCGCCCCGCTGGTCGCGCGACTTCCGCGAGAACCTCGGCGCCCTCGCTGCGTGGGACGACCTGCTCGTCGTCGCGCGCGGGGCCTCGCTGGTGTTTCTCGATGGCCCGACGGGGGCGGTGCGCCGCGAGCACCCGAACCTCGGCCCGCCCAACATCTACCCCGCGGTGGCGGTCGACGCCGCGCGCGTGGTGGCCGCGCTCAACGGGTCGGTGCTCATGTTCGACCACCGCGGCGAGCCCGCGTGGCGAACCGCGGTGCCCGGCGTCGACGGCGGCTCACGCGTCGCGCTCGCGCCCGACGCCGCGTACGTCAGCACCGAGGACGGCGCGCTCGTCCGCCTCGAGCGCGACGGGCGTGTGGCGTGGCGCATCGGGCTCGGCGTCAACCCGATCGCGCTCTTCGTGACGCCGCGGGTGGTGGTGGCCGACGCGCACGGCACGCTCGCGGGCGTGCCCTTGCCCGCGGAGGTGCCCGTCGAGCACGCCACGGTGACGGGCGTTGTCGCGCTCGGGCGCTGCGCCGCCGCCGAGGTGACCCTGCGCGTCGGCGGGCAGCGCGTGGGCGTCGCGCGCGACGGGTCGTTCCGCGTCGAGCTCGACGCCGCGGGCTACGTCACCGCCCACGCGACGCGCGAAGGCGTGGCGAACGAGCGCCTTCCCTGCCCCGAGGAGCGCACCGTGCTCCGCCTCGACGGCCGCGGCGCGTACCGCGTCGAGCTGCGCCTCTGCGGCTGCTGACCCCCGGCGCGCCGACACGGTCACAACGCGCGTCCGAGACGTCCGGTCGGACACCCCGGAGGCCGCAAGGCGTGACTGTCAATCGTCGCTGTCCGTCTTGCCCGACCCCTCGAAATCGCTAGTTTGCGGCGCAGGGAACACGGTCGATCCGCCGCGGCGCGCCCCGTCGAGCGCGCGGCGCGGACGTCCGAACACACCGCGAGAGGTCACACATGAAGAAGTTCATCGGGTTCATCGCCGCCATGTCCGTCGCCGCCGGCTGTGCGCAGGAGGGCGCCTCGGACGTCGCGGACGAGTCGCCCGCGTCGTCGGCGCAGGCCGTCGTGGTCGTCACCGACCTCACCGCCTCGGTGGCGGGGCCCGCCAGCGGCGGCACGGGCGCGTCGGCCACGTACACCGTCACCGTGAGCAACCTGCTCAACGTCACCGCCTCGGGCGTCGCCGTGTCGGTCTCGCTCCCCGCGGGCGCGGTGGTCCTCTCGTTCGGCCCCGGGTGCACGTCAGGAACCGCGCCCTCCACCGCGCGCTGCTCGTTCGGCGTCCTCGGCGGGCTCGCGAGCGCGTCGAGCTCCGTCACCGTCATGCTCCCCTTCACGGCAGGCGCCGCCGCGGTCAGCGCCCGCGCACTCTTCGCGGGCTCCGACAGCAACCCCGCCAACGACGTCGCGTCGCTCCCGGTCACGGTGTTCAGCGCGCCGCTCCCGTCGATCCCCGTCGCGCCGCCGCAGCGCTTCTACGTCACCGACTGCTTCGGCATCGCCAGCTACGCGCAGTGCACCCCGCCGCCGCAGAACCGCGGCTACTTCACCTTCGACGCGGGCGGCGTCATCCCGCTCGGCACCCGCACCGACATGAGCGGCGCGTGGTCGCAGCCGGGCGGCCCGAGCACCGTGCGGTTCGACTTCTTCCGCGAGCCCGCCCACACGGTGATCTCCACCTTCCAGGGCGTCGCCATCTCCTCCACCTGCTTCGAAGGGACCGTCGTCGGCAGCAACGGCGTCACGGGCGTCTTCCGCGCCTGCGCGCAGTAGCGCCGAGGCCGCACTGTCGCGCGCCGTCCACACGCGGCCGCGCCGACGCCGCGCCGTCGCCCCGGAAATCCCTCGCGCACTCGACGAAACTCTCGTGGCACCCGCGCTGCAACGTGCCGTGCGGGAGGCGCGCCGCGCCTCGGAGGAGCCACTGGTGCCATGAAGATGTCGCTCGTCGTCGCGGGGTTCGTGCTCGGTCTGCTCGCGGAGGGATGCGTGATCCGCCCGCGCCGCGCGGTGGTGGTGCGCCCCGCGCCCGTCGTCGTCGCCCGCCCGGTCGTCGTCGCCCAGCCGGCCACCACGGTCGTCGTCGCGCAGCCCGCCCCGGCGTATCAATGACCCGCCACACCGCGCTCACCCTCGCGCTCACGCTCGCCGTCGGCTGCGGCGGCGGCAACAACAACAACGACGCCCGCGACGCCGCCAACGACGCGCCGCCCGCGGCCGACGCCCCCGACGCGCCGGGCATGACGGACGTCCCCGCCGTCCCCGACGCGCCGCCCGCGACGGACGTCCCCGGCGACCGCGTGGCCCCCGACGCCGACCCGTCCGCGCCCAACATCCGCACCGCGCTCGACTGCGGCCGCGGGATGGGTGGCTCAGGCCCCGGTCCCAACAACGCCGAAGCGATGCAGCGCTACCAGGTCGACACCGCCGCCTTCCCCGACGCGATCTGCAACGACGGGAGCCCCGCGGCGATCTACTTCCGTCCGTACCGCGGCGAGGCCAACCGGAACCGCTGGGTCATCAACCTCCGCGGCGGCGGCGGCTGCGGTACCGGCCAGGCGTGCGCCGCGCGCTGGTGCGGCTGCACCGGGATGCGCGTCTGCCCGAGCACCCCCGAGACCACGTACACCAACTTCGACCGCGGCAACATGGTGTCGGAGGGCCCCGCCTCGCAGCTCGCGTCGGGCATCTTCCTGCGCGGCGACGCCACGCGCCCCAACCCGATCGGCGACTACAACCAGGTGCGCGTCGTCTACTGCTCCTCGGACGGCTGGGCCGGCACGCGCCGCGCGTCGCCCCTCACGGCCGTGCACCCGGTGACGGGCGCGCCGGTGGCGTACACGATCCACTTCCTCGGCGCGCGCATCTTCGACGCGGTGGTCGCCACGCTGCGGCAGGACGGCGGCCGCGTGCCCGCGTACACCCTCGGCGGCGCGGGCGCGTCGCTCCCCGACCTCGACGACGCGGCGGAGGTGATCCTCGCGGGCGACTCGGCGGGCGGCTCGGGCGTCATCAACAACCTCGACCGCTTCACCGCGATGCTCCGCGCGCGCAACACCGCGTGCCCGGCGGGCGGCGCGTGCCCGCTCGTGGTGCGCGGGCTCATCGACGCGAGCGTGGGCCCCGACCAGTCGCGCCTCACGCTGTCGCCCACCGGGCAGCTCGGCATGGCGGGCGCGACCTCGTACGCGCAGTACATCGCGGCGTACGGGGCCAACCGGTTCGCCACGTCGGGCGCGCAGGTCGACGAGAGCTGCCGCGCCTGGCACGCGGCCAACATGCCGGGCACGGAGACCACCTGCGCCGACGAGAACCACGTCGTCCGCCACCACCTCTCGACGCCCTTCTTCGTGCGGATGGCCCTGCGCGACGCGCTCATCTCGAGCAACTACCACGACGCCGGCTGGGTCGACCCGACGCTCGGACCTTTCGACGCGATGGCGGTCGTCTTCGCGCGCGTGCTCCAGCCCGAGCTCTCGGCCTTCCCGACGCTGGGCTCGTCCACCGAGGAGCGGATGATCGTCACGACCCCGCCCGGCGTGTTCGCGCCGCTCTGCACCAACCACGACACCATCAACGACGACTCCGAGGTGTACGGGGTCACCGTCACGCCCACCGGCGGCCGCGCGTCGCGGCTGTTCGACGTGTTCGAAGCTTGGCGCACGGGCGCGGGCACGGCCTCGGTGCTCTCCGACCCGCGCGTGAACGCGACCGTCTGCCCGCCGTGACGCGGGCGAGCCGGTTTCGCTCTCCCTCGACGTCGAGTTCGGAGTCGTTCTTCGGCGTCCGCCCATCGCTCGTCGCCTCGCGGGGACGACCCTTGACCGGCGATTCCGCGGGCTGCTAATAGCCCCTTTGGTGTGGTTGCAGATTGCGAGCGCGGTTCGATCGGGCGTCGCTGCGAAGGGGTGGAAGGCAAGCGATCTCGCGCAGACGGCTGACCTTCCGCTCGAACGCATCGAGGCCCTGATCCGACACGACGCGCCCGTCTCTTCGCTTCAGCTCGACCTGATCGCGAAAGCGCTCGACCTCGACCCGATGGCGCTCCGCGCGGGTCAGCTCGAACAACCTCAACGACCCAGCGTGTTCCTCCGCCACGGCCCAGGCGCATGGCAGGACTTTCAGGAAGCAGATCGCAAGCACCTGGATGCGGCGCTCGAAGGGGCGCGAGCGTGGTGCGATCTCCTCGGCGCGCTTCGCAGGACGGAGTGCCTCGCCGCGCGCGCGCGGTACGTCCCTGCCGCCGTGCGAGGCCCCGAGCCCCGCGATGCAGCGCGGCAGGGCTACGACCTCGCCCAGCAGGTGAGGGCCGGCGAGGGTGTTGGAGATGAGCCTCTGGGCGACCTGCGCGAACTCCTGGAGGAGCGCCTCGGGGTCTGCGTCGTCGTCGCCCCGTTGGCGACGCGGAGTCCTGCGCAGGCCGTCCTCGACGCTGATCGCATGGCCGCCGCGGCGGTTCTCAACGCGAGCGACGAGGAGCGGCACGGCAACCCCCTGCTCGACCGTGTCCACCTGGCCCACGAGCTCTGTCACCTCCTGTTCGACCCCACGGAGCCAGGTCGGCTTCACCTCGTCGTCGAGCCGGTCGTGCCGTCTCGGGGGAAGGGAAGCGCGCTCGCGCGAGAGGTCGCGCAGATGCTCGGCCGCGGCTCGGTCGAGCTCGCCGAGGCCCGCGCGCGCGGCTTCGCGGCGGAGCTTCTCCTCCCCGAGGGTGGCCTCCGAGCATTACTGGGCCGCCCCCGCAAGGAGACGGACGTCGCGAAGGCCCACACGCTGGTCACGAAGGCGAGGCTGCACTTCTCCACGCCTTGGGAGATCGCCGTCTGGCACCTCGCGAACCGCGATCACATCGCGCGCGGGCTCGTCTGGCAGTTGCTCTACCTCGGGCCGGAGGGGCGCCCCCGCCAGTCGACGCGTCTGCCGAAAGTGAACGCGCCCTCGATCGCCCTCGCACGCACGGTCCGGGATGCGCTCGCCGAGGAGCTCATCACGGAAGGGCAGGCCCGCAGGCTCCTCGGGCTGCCGCCCGGTGAACCTGTCGAGGCGCGATCGTGACCGCCTCGAACATCTGGGTGCTCGACAACAACCTCCTCTCCTTCGCGCTCCGCGCTGGCGTCGCGGATCTCGTCGCGGATGCCGTCGACCACATGAAGGCCCGAGACGTCGTCGCGACGGCGGAGCATGTGCCCGAGGAGCTGAAGCGAGACGGCAAGCTGGGAGGACTCTGGAGCCACTCACGCCTTCGTCATGCCTTGCGAACGATTCCGATCGCGGTCGGGTCGGAGGAGGAGCGGCACTATTTCGCGATGCGCAGCGCCCTCGCGAATCGCCAGAGAGTCAGCTTGAAGGACGAAGGCGAGCACGCCTGCATCGCGATCTGCACGACCCTCCCGGGCGCGATCTTCGTCAGCCACGACGCCGTGGCGATTCGCCTGGCGGTCTCCGAAATGGCGAGGGTGGCGCCCGCAACCGGCCGAGTCGCGACGACGTCGGAGTTGCTTCGCGCGCTCCGAGAGCGCGGGGCTCTCCCCTGGGACGCCGTCGACGCCATCGTCGAGAAGCGGGGCGCGCATTCGAACAAACTGCCTGACCCGTCGTGGTGGGACGACTGGTTTCACGCCCGCCCGTAGCGCCGTTCCTTTACCCCGCGCGCCGCGGCCACCAGGGCACGATCGCCGACACCCGCTTCATGTGCTCCGCGTAGGCGGGGCGGCGCGCGAGCGAGCGCTTGTCGAGCATGGGCACGCTCACGAACACGAACAGCAGCGTCACCGCCAGCGCCCCGGCGCCCGCCCGCCACGCGCCCCCGTCCGCGGCCAGCGCGAAGAGCGCGAGCCCCCACCAGAACATGATCTCGCCGAAGTAGTTGGGGTGGCGGCTGTACGCCCAGAGCCCCTCCGTCATGATCGCGCCGGGCTCTGCGCGCCGGCGGAACGCGCGGAGCTGCGCGTCGGCCATGCCCTCGATGACGACGGCCCCCGCGGTCACCACGGCGGCCGCCGCGTCGAGCGCGCCGAGGGGCCTCGCCCCGCTGACGAGCGCCGGGAGGAGCGCGAGGCACCCGAGGTACACGAGCGCCGTCGGGAAGAGGTGGAGCCCGAAGAGGCTCACCGCCCAGTAGAGCCGGCCCGTCTTCGCGCGGAGGTCGACGTAGCGCCAGTCCTCGTGCGCGAGCCCCTGCCACCCGCGGGCCCAGTTGTAGGTGAGCCGCGCGCCCCACGCGAGCACGAGCGCCACCACCAGCGCGCGCCGACCGAGCGGTGCGCTCCCCCCATCGACGCCAAACGCGAGGGCGGGCGCGATCGCCATGGGCGCGACGCTCCAGTACGCGTCGTAGGCGCTGGAGTTGTCGAGCCCCACGCTGAACGCGAACACCGCCACGGTGGCCGCGACGTCGGCGAGGGCCACGCGCTGCCACAGCGGGACGCCCGCCGGCAGCGCGACCGCGACGACCGCGGCGACGAGGAGGGCCACCGCGTAGGCGGCGACGATCCACGCGAAGGATGCTGCGAGCGAGGGGGGCACGGGCTTCGTCACAACCCGGTGAGATGCCACCGAGCGCGCCCGCGGAGCAAGGGCGCTCAGCGACGGCTGCGGGTGCCGTGGCGGTGGCAGTCGACGCAGAAGTTGGGCGCGGCGGCCCCCGTCGGGTAGCGGCGGACGCCGTCGTGCACCGGGTCCCAGCGCGAGCGCGCGTGGCACTGGACGCAGTCGGTGTTGTCGCGGCTGTCGGGCCCGGGGCGGTCGTGGCAGCGCGCGCAGGAGATCCCGCGGTGGTTGCCGCGCGCGATGGGGAAGGCGTCCTCGGGGTGCGTGCCGCCGTGCGCGGAGGGCGCGGGCGTGGGGCGCGGCGCGGGCGTGGGATGCGGCGCGGGTTGCGGCGCGGGCGTGGGCTGCGGCCTCGGGTGCGGCGCGCTCGGGTGCGTCGGCGCGGGCTGCGGTGCGGGCTGCGGCGCGGGCGCGGGCTGCGTCTCGCCGGGCTCGGGGCGCTCGTGCGTCGGGCTCCAGGCGCGCGTCGAGTGGCACTCCTGGCAGGCGTGGGAGAAGCGGGCGTGGGCGGCGAAGCGGACGCCGCGGAAGTCCGCCTCGTGGCAGCCCCAGCAGGCCGCGGGCGTCCCCTTCATCCGCGCGGGCGTGCCGGTGTGACACGCGAAGCAGTCGAGCGCGGTGTGGGCCCCCGTGAGCGGCCACGCGTGCACGAGGACCGTGGGCCGCCAGCCCGTCTCCAGGTGGCACGTGCCGCACGTCGAGGGCTTCTGCCCCACGTGCTGCGGCCGGCGCGCCCGTTCGAACTCGCGGAGGTGGCAGCGGCCACAGCGGTCGGGCGCGCTGCTCCGCGCGGGGGGCGGCGGGGCCGGCGGCGAGCCGCAACCGATCACCGCGAGGAGCGCGACGACGCACGCGCGGGGGCTCAAAAGACCTCCCGGCGGAAGGTCATCCCGGCGCGGGCGCAGGCGGCGCGGACCTTCACCGCGAGTCCGGGCGGGCCGCAGAAGAAGACGTCGACGGTGTCGGGCGCGTGCTCCTTCGCGATGGCGCCGAGGAGCGCGTCCCAGTCGGGGTGGCCCATGTGGGTGCGGGCGCGGAGGCCCGTGATGAGGTCGCGGCGCCCCTCCTCGCGGGCGATCTCGCGGGCGAGCTCGAGGCCGAAGGCGGTGGCGCCGGCGCGCCCGTCGGTCATGTAGAGGTGGAGGTCGAGCAGGTTGCGGGCGTCGTCGCGCTCCATCTCCTCGAGCAGGTCGACGAACCACTCGAAGGCGAAGTGGTCGCGGTTGAGCCACACGAAATGGACGCGCCGGACGGCCGCCGCGTCGCCCTTGCGCGCGCGGAGGAGGAAGCTCTCCAGCACGCTCGCGAAGGGCGTCACGCCGATGCCCGCGCCGACGAACACCGCGTGCTTCGCGCGGAAGAGGTGCGCGGTGGGCGAGCCGTAGGGGCCGTCGACGTGAACCGCGAGGGGCTCGCGCGCGCCCGCGGCCTCGCGCGCCTCGACGAGCCGGCGCAGGGCGGAGGTCCAGTTGCCGAGGACGCGGACGTGGACGGAGACCTCGGGCTGCTCGGGCGCGCTGCTGACGGTGAAGGGGTGCCACTCGTGCTCGGCCACCGCGGGGATGCGGAGGAAGACGTAGTCCCCCGGGCTGAAGGAGAAACCCTCGGGCCGCACGAGGTCGAGCCGCGTGACGCCCGACCGCAGCGCGCGGGCCGCCGCCACCGTGGGCCGCCCGCTGCGGCGCACGCGCAGGAGCTGTTCGAACGCGAAGCCCACGAGCGGGAGCGCGACCCAACGGAGCATCGACGGCGCGTGGGCGAACCCGAGCGCGAACCAGAGCATGTAGAGCAGGTGCGAGAAGTAGAAGAGCTCGAAGTGGCGCGACCGCCGCACGGGCCCGAGCGCGAGGACCCACATCACCCCGAACACCCCGAGGAGCGCCGTCCCCGTGGCGCCGCGGCGCGTGCCGAGGAGGAAGTCCGCGAGCGATCGCCCGGGGTGGCCCTCGGCGAAGGCCCCGACGATCGACGCGACGTGCACGGCCGTGAGGGCCATGAGCCAGTGGCCCACGACGCGGTGGAAGTCGATCGCCTGGTCGACGGGGACGACGCGCCCGAGCGGGCTCGCGCGCACCTTGGTGAGCAGCCGCCGGAGCACGGGGATGAGCACCAGCGCGGCGTTGAACTGGATCGCGAGGCCCGTCGCGCGCGCGAGGCGGACGGCGAGGTCGGGCGCGGCCCCGCGGACGCCGGGGTCGAGCTCGTGGCCGAGGAAGACCGCGTTGCCGACGCCCCAGAGGAGGAAGACCGCCGCGGGGGCGAGGCGGTTCTGCACGTAGCGGGCGAAGCGGAGGGCGCGCTCGGAGGCGGGGAGCGGGCCCGAGAGGCGGGCGAGGAGGTCTTCGCTCGGGGCGATCCAGAGGGCCTCGGCGCGGGTCATCGCGCGCAGGAGGGCGGGGCGCGCGCGCACCGCGGCGACGAACTCCTCGAAGGAGATGCGCCCGTCGCGGTTGGCGTCGGCCGCGCGCATCACCGCCGCGGCGAGGCCGTCGGGCGGCTGCGAGGCGCGGCCCTCCAGCGCCCCGTCGGCGAGGCTCATCGCGACCATGCGGTGGACGTCGCCCGCCCCGAGGTACCCGTCGCCGTCGTGGTCGTGGAGCTGAAACGCGAAGGCCAGCCGCTCGCGCTCGCCCCCGAACACCAGCGCCCGCACCCCGGCGAGGAACTCCTCCCGGTCGATGCGCCCGTCGCCGTCGCGGTCGAAGCGCGCGAGCACCCGCCGCGCGAGGTACGCGCTCCGCAGCCCGAGCGCCCGTTGGAGCGCCTCGGCGTCGATGACCCCCGCGGGGCCCGCGATCCGCGCGAAGCTCGCCTCGAGCGTCTCGAGCAGCCGCTGGTCGACCGCGGGGATGGACGAACCTTTCGACATCTCCAACCCGACCCTTCCCACGTCTGCACGCCTCTCGGGAAGCGGAACCCGACCCGCACGGTTGTGAAATCCCGTAGACAGTCCCCACGCCTTCGCCCCCAGAACCCCGATGAGGGAGACCCGCCGATGTCCAACGCCAACGTCCGTTCCCATGGCCTGCGCCGCGAGCGCGTGGCCGCGTCGCCGCGCCACGTCGACGGGAGCTTCCGCAACACCCACCCCGTCGCGCCCGGGCTGAAGAAGGGCACCGTCACCCCGACGCTGCGCGAGTACCTCTGCGGGGGGCAGCGCCGCGAGCCCCCGGGGCCGCTCCCGTCGACGTCGCCCCTCGACGCGTGGCAGCGCGCGCCGGAGACGGGGCTGCGGGCCACGTGGCTCGGGCACTCCACCGTGCTGCTGGAGGTCGACGGCAAGCGGGTTCTCACCGACCCGGTGTGGGGCGAGCGCGCGTCGCCGCTGTCGTTCGCGGGGCCGCGGCGCTTCCAGCCGGTGCCGGTGCCGCTCGCGTCGCTGCCGCCGATCGACGCGGTGGTTCTCTCCCACGACCACTACGACCACCTCGACGCGCCCACCGTCCGCGAGCTCGGGCGGATGGGCGTCCCCTTCGTCACCGCGCTCGGCGTGGGCGAACGCCTGGAGGGCTACGGCGTCGCGCCCGAGCGCATCACCGAGCTCGACTGGTGGGAGCGCGCGGACATCGCCGACGGCGCGCTCTCGGTCACCGCGGCGCCGTCGCAGCACTTCTCCGGCCGCGGCGTCTCCGACCGCAACGCGACCCTCTGGGCCTCGATGGTGGTCGAGGGCCCGCGGCACAAGGTCTTCTTCAGCGGCGACACCGGGCTCACCCCCGAGTACGACGACATCCGCGCGCGCTTCGGGCGCTTCGACCTGGTGATGCTCGAAGTCGGCGCCTTCCACCCCGCGTGGGGCGACATCCACCTCGGCCCCGACAACGCCCTCACCGCGCTCGAGCGCCTCGGCGGCGGGAGCTTCCTGCCGGTCCACTGGGGGACGTTCAACCTCGCGATCCACGCCTGGGACGAGCCCGCCGAGCGGCTGCTCACCGAGGGCCCGCGGCGCGGCGCGCACCTCGTGATGCCGACGCTCGGCGAGCCCGTCGAGCCTGCCCGCGCGGAGGCCGTGACCCCCTGGTGGCGCGCGGCCGCCGCGAGCACGCGCAGCGAACCGCGCGAGGAGCCCGCGCTCCCCGAGGGCGCGTCGGGCGACGACCCGGTCCCCTGGCCGGTCGACTGACGCGGCCTCGACGCGCGGCGCCCGGGTGCGTTAGCGTCGGGCGCATGGCCGACGACGACGAGCTCGACCGGGAAGCGATCCTCGCGCGCCGCAAGCGCTTCATCGCGGCGGCGCTGGCGGGCCTCGCCCTCTCCAACCCCGCGTGCTCCGCCGAGCCGGCCCCGTGCTTGAGCCCGGACGCTGCGGTCGACGCCCCGAGCGACGCGGTCGACGCGACGCCGATGCCCTGCCTCACGCGGGTGAAGCCCGACGCAGGCCCCGACGCGACGCCTGACGCCACGCCCGACGCGGCGCCCGACGCGACGCCGATGCCCTGCCTCACGCCGCTGAAGCCCGACGCGGGCCCCGACGCGACGCCCGACGCGCAGCCCGACGCGGCACCCGACGCGGCGCCCGACGCGCTGCCGATGCCCTGCCTCTCGCCGCCTTTGCGCGACGGCGGCTGACCGTCACTCCCGGCGCAGCGCGACGATCGGGTCGAGCCGCGCGGCGCTTCGCGCGGGGAAGAAGCCGAACACCACGCCGATGCCGCCCGACACCGCGATGGAGACGAGCGCGATGTCGGGGCGGAAGCCGACGCTGAAGTCGGTGAGCTTCCCGACGAGGAGGCTCGCGCCGACGCCGGTCGCGATGCCCGCGACGCCGCCGATGGCCGCGAGGGTCACCGCCTCGATGAGAAACTGCGTGAGGATGTCGTTGGCCCGCGCGCCGATGGCGAGGCGAATACCGATCTCGCGCGTCCGCTCGGTCACCGAGACCAGCATGATGTTCATCACGCCGATGCCACCGACGAGGAGGGAGATGGAGGCGACCACCATCAGGAGCGCCGACACGATCGCCGCCTGCTCGTTGAAGGCGCTGGTGAGGTCGGAGAGGTTGCTGACCATGAAGGTGTCGTCGGTGCCCGGCCGGACGCGCAGCCGCTGGCGGAGGAGCGACGTGATCGAGTCCTGCGCGCGGTAGAGCACGTCGGGCCCCGCCGCGGTGACCATGATCGAGTTGACGCGGCCGTTGGGGAGGCGGTTGATGCCCGAACGGAAGGTCGTGATCGGCATCACCACGGTGTCGTCGTTGTCCTGGCCGAGGCCCGACTGGCCCTTGCGCGCGAGCACCGCGACGACGTTGCAGGGCATGTTGCCGACGCGCAGCTCGGCGCCGATCGGGTTGGACGCCCCGAAGAGGTTTTGCCGGACGGTCTCGCCGATGGCGCAGGCGGGCGCCGAGGCGCGGACGTCCTCCTCGGTGAAGAGCGAGCCGAGCGAGGGGGCCCAGCTCCGCACCGCGAAATAGTCCGCCGTGGAGCCCGTGATGCGCGTCGAGACGTTGCGGTCGCCGGCCACCACCTGCGCGCTCGACCCCACCACCGGCGCCACCCGCCCCACCGTGGGAACCTCCCGCCGGATCGCCTCCGCGTCGGCGTCCGTCAGCGTCGCGAACGACCCCGCCGCCGCGCGCGCCCCGCCGCCGGCCCGGCCGCCCGCGGGCATCACCACGAGGAGGTTGACGCCGAGCGAGGTCATCTGGGCGCGCATCCGCTCCTGCGCGCCGACGCCGAGCGCGTTGGTGGTCACCACCGCGGCGATGCCGATGAGGATGCCGAGGGCGGTGAGCGACGCGCGCAGCTTCGCCCGCACGAGCGAGCGGAGCGCGAGGCGCAGGGCCATCCACCACCCGAGGCCCCCGGAGGTCCCCTTGGTCGGCTCCCGCGGCGCGGCGGCGTCGGCCTCGGCGCCTGCCATCCAGGGCTCGGCGCCGGGCGGGGCCACCGCGCGCCTGGGCTCGGCCACCCGCTCGTCGGAGACGATGCGCCCGTCCTTCACCGTCACGATGCGCGACGCGCAGTGGGCGACGTCGGGCTCGTGGGTGACCATGAGGATCGTGAGCCCCCGCTCGCGGTTGAGCCACTGGAGCATCGCGAGCACCTCGTCGGTGGTGCGCGAGTCGAGGTTGCCCGTGGGCTCGTCGGCGAGGAGAACCTCGGGCTCGGTGACCAGCGCGCGGGCGATGGCGACGCGCTGCTGCTGGCCGCCGGAGAGCTGCGCGGGGGTGTTGGCGAGGCGCGCGCCGAGGCCGACGAGGTGGAGGGCCCGCTCGGCCCGCTCGCGGCGCTCCTCCGCGGGGACGCCGAGGTAGACCAGGGGCATCTCGACGTTCTCGAGGGCGCTGGTGCGGGGCAGGAGGTTGAAGCCCTGGAAGATGAAGCCCAGGAGCTCGCTCCGCACGATGGCCCGCTGGTCGGGGTCGAGGCCCGAGACGTCGTGACCGGCGAGGAGGTACGAGCCCGCGGTGGGGCGGTCGAGGCAGCCGATGATGTTCATCAGCGTGCTCTTGCCCGAGCCCGACGTGCCCACGATCGCGACGAACTGCCCGCGCGGCACCTCCAGCGACACGCCGTCGAGCGCCACCACCGACACCTCGCCCGAGTCGTAGCGCTTCACGATGTCCCGCAGCGCGAGGACGTTCTCCACGGGCGCGCCGTCCATCAGAACACCCTCGGCGGCCGCATCCCCGTCTGCCGCGGGGCCGCGTTGGCCGCGTCGGTCTCGTCGATCACCACCGCGGCGCCCTCCTGGATCTCCGGCGCGCTCACCTCCGTGTTGACCCCGTCGGTGAGCCCCACGGTGACCCGCACGCGCGTCGCCGCCCCGTTGCGCACCACGTAGACGCCGCCTCGCTCCGCGCGCTCGCCGCCGCCGTTCCCGACGCCGCCACCGCCGCCGCGGCCGCGCCGCCCGCCTCCACCGGCGCCGCCGTCCCCGCCTGCCCAGGCCCCGACGCCGCCGTCGCGCCCGCCCACGGTGGGGTCGGCCGAGGCGTTGCTCGGGCGGTAGCGCAGGGCGGCGTTGGGCACGCGCAGCACGCCCTCGTGGCGCGCGGTGACGGCGGTCACGGTGGCGGTCATGCCGGGCCGCAGCCGCGCCTGCGGGTTCTCGACGTCGATCACCGCCTGGTAGGTGACCACGCCGTTGGTGGTGATCGGCGTGATGCGGAGCGTGCGGACGGTGCCGCGGAAGGAGTCGCGCGGGAACGCGTCGACCCGCGCCGTCGCCTCCATGCCCTCGGCGAGCTTGCCGATGTTGGCCTCGTCGACGTTGGCGATCACGCGCATGTGGGTGAGGTCGTTGACGATGACGAAGAGCGTCGGCGTCTGGAGGCTCGCCGCCACCGACTGCCCGGGGTCGACCGAGCGGGTGGCCACCACGCCGTCGATCGGCGCGAGGATGCGGGTGTAGGTGAGGTTGTTCTGCGCGGCCTCGAGCGACGCGCCCGCCTGCTCGACCTGGGCGGTGGCGACCCCGACGGCGGCGCGCGCGGCGTCACGGGAGGCGACCGCGACGTCGACGTCGGACTGGGCGTTGAGCTCCTGCGCGCGGAGCTGCGTGGCGCGCGCGAGGTTGCGCTCGGCGAGGGTGAGGTCGGCGCGGCGCTGGGCGAGCTGGGCGCGCGCCGACGCGAGCTGCGCCCGCACCTGCGCGGCCTGCGCGCGGTAGGGCGTGGGGTCGATCTCGGCGAGCAGCTCCCCGGCGCGGACGCGGCTGTTGTAGTCGACGGCGACGCGGGTGATGCGCCCGCTGATCTGCGCGCCCACCTGCACCGAGAGCACCGGCTCCACCGTGCCCGTCGCGCGGATCGTCTCCTCGACGTCGCCGCGCGTGACCGCCCCCGTCAGGTAGCGCGGCGCCGGCGCGGCGCTCTTGCGCCGGTACGCCGCCACGCCCACCGCGGCCGCCGCGGCGAGCGCGAGCACCGCCAGGATCCACCACGGACGTCGCTTCTCGTGGAGCCGGTCGAACGCGGCGCTGCGAGGGGCGGCCGTCGCCTGCGAGGTCGTCATGGCGCGAACATAACGCCCGCGCGGCGATCGGGAGTCCCCAACCCACGGCGCGGCGCGCGCCCCGCACGGCGCTTGACACGGGCGCGCAATCAGGGCGCCATGCGCGCACGGCCGCGGCGCCCTCCGCCCTTCCACCGCCGCGCCGCCGAGGGAGAATCATGCTTCGAACGCTTCCCATCCGCGCGCTGCTCCTGGTGTCGGCCGCCGCGCTCACGGCCGCGTGCGGCTCGCAGACGATCCGCGCCAACGGCGGCGCGCGCGACGCGCAGCCAACGCCCGACGTCGCCGACGAGTTCGCGCTGCCCGACGCGGCCGACGAGCCGCTGCCGCCGCCCCCGGACCGCCCGGTCACCTTCGACATCTTCACCGACCCGCTCCCGCCGCCGCCCGACGTGTTCGACGAGTTCCCGCCGCCGCCCGACCGGCCGGTTCCCTTCGACATCTTCACCGACCCGCTGCCGCCGCCGCCCGACGCGACGTCCAACACCACCTGCGCGGGCGCCACGCCGCTCCTCCCCGGCGTCACGCTCACCGCACAGAACCTCGCCTTCGCCACCTCGCCCTCACCCTTGTGCCCCGAGGCGCCCGGCGCGAGCAACCCCGCGCTCTGGTACCGCGTCACCGTCCCCGCCGGGCGCGTGCTCACGGTCACCTCCGTCGGCGACTTCGTCCGCGCCGCCAACACCCTCCGCCTCTATGGCGCCTGCTCCGCCTTCACGTGCCTCGCCGGCCCGAGCGTCGCCACCGACGGGCGCACCTCCACCGCGCGCTGGAGCAACGGGGCGCCCGAAGCGCGCGAGGTCTTCGTCGCCGTCACCTCCCCCTTCACCGGCACCGCCTCCGCGCCCTACAGCATCACGGCCGCGCTCTCGGCCGCGCCCACCAACCTCACCTGCGACCGCGCGGTCGACGTCGTCGACGGCGCCACCCTCCCCGCGCAGGACGTGTCGGGCGCGAGCATCCTCCAGCCCCCCTGCCCCGGCATGGCCGGCGCCGCGCTCCCCGTCCTCTTCTACCGGGCGACCGTGCCCGCGGGGCAGACGCTCTTCGCCACCGCGGCGCCCCCCACGGGGACGACCGCGCGCGCCACGCCCGTGCTCCGCGTGGTGCCCGACTGCTCTCTCGCCACCTGCCTCGCCGTCTCCGCCGCGGCCGCCGCGGGCAACGGGACCGTCGCCTGGACCAACACCGGCGCCGCCCCGCAGCGCGTGATCATCACGTACGGCGCCAACCCCGCCGCCTCCGCGACGCCCTCCGACCTCACCTTCCGCATCCGCGCGCCCGCGGCCAACGCGTCGTGCATGACGCCCCTCCGCGTGATGGACGGCACCGCGCTCCCCGGCGAGAACCTCGGCGAGGCCCGCGAGCTCGTCCGCGCCTGCTCCACCACGGGCGTCGAGGGCCCCGTGCTCTACTACGCCGCGCGCGTCGGGGCCGGGCAGCAGCTCGTCGCCACGTCGGCGCGGGTCGACGGCGCGTTCTTCCAGCCGCTCCTGCGCGTCACCGACGCCTGCGGGAGCCTGTCGTGCCTCGGCGCGTCCACCATCGTGGCGGGCCCGACCGGCGCCACCGCGCGGCTCGTCTACACCAACGACGGCCCGGCGCGCGACGTGATCCTCATGCTCTCGGCCAACGGCTCCGTGTCGGGCATCGGGCGCGCGACGCTCAACGTCAGCATCGCGTCGCCGCCGTACACCATCAGCCGCGTCCCCACCGCGTGCGAAGACCTCTCCGCCGGCACCGTGGTGCCCGAGGCCACCGGCGATGACACAGGGTCGCCGTCGCTCCCGCTCCCCTTCACCTTCCCGCACTTCGGCGAGCGGATGGGCGCCTGGTCGGTGTCGACCAACGGCTACCTCCAGGTGTGGCCGATGGACGGCCGCTCCGCCGGCGCGCTCGGCGTGACGGACTTCCCGAGCTCCGGCGCGCCCCCGAGCGCCATCGCGCCCTTCTGGGACGACCTCGAGGTGCGCCCCCCCGCGGACGTCCGCTGGCGCAGCGTCACCGCCGCCCCGCGCCACCTCACCGTCGGGTGGAACCGCATCGGCTTCTGCTGCGGCGGCGGCTCGGTCGGCGAGCTCACCTTCCAGGTGAAGCTCTTCGACACGGGCGCGGTGGAGTACCACTACTGCGCGCTCACGCCGGGCGTCCCCCGCGCCGCCGGGGGCAACGCCGCCATCGGCATGCAGAACAGCGCCGCCACGCGCGGCGTCACCTTCGCCCTCCGCCGCGCCGGCGCCGCCGACACCGCGAGCGCGATCCGCTTCACGCCCGCCCCCTGACCGGGCGCTTCGGCTACCCGGCGCGGTTCGACCAGCGCGTGAGCGCGTCGGTCACCGCGACCGGGTAGGCCGCGAAGTCCCCGTCGATGTCGCGCAGCGCCGCCGGCAGCGACGCCACCGCGCGCGCCGCCCGCTGCCTCGCCTCCACCGCGGCCGTCGGCGCGTCGGGGGCCTCGCGCACCAGCTTCCCGCGGCGCATCACGGGCACGAGCAGGGGCTCCGCGCCCCCGAGGTCGGCCGTCTCCTCGGCCTCGTCCGCGCGCCCGACGAGGTCGCCCGTCATCACCCCGCGCGCGTCGCGACGTCGCCACACCTGGCGCGCGCCGCCGGAGGTCGGCTTGCCCGGGGAGCGCTTGCCCACCGGGACGCGCGCGCCGCGGCGGTCCTCGATCTCCACCAGCTTGTAGATCGCCCCGAGCGAGGGCGCGTCGGGCGTGAGCGCGATCGCGGTGCCCACCCCGAAGGCGTCGTAGCCGGCGCCGCCGCGGACGAGCGCGCGGATCCGGTGCTCGTCGAGGTCGTCGCTGGCCATCACCTGCACGTCGCGCCGGCCGGCTGCGTCGAGGATGCGGCGCACGTCGGGGCCGAGCGCGAGGAGGTCGCCCGAGTCGACGCGGACGGCCCGCACGTTGGGGCCCGCGGCGGCCGCGTCGAGCGCGCCCTGGCGGGTGTCGAAGGTGTCGATGAGCAACGAGGTGCCCGAGGGGAAGGCCTCGGCGAAGCGCTGGAAGGCCACCGGCTCGCCGTCGTCGACGTGGGCCAGCACGTAGCTGTGCGCGCAGGTGCCCGCGACGGGCACGCCGAACATCCGCCCCGCAGCCTCGCACGACGTCGCCGCGCAGCCCGCCACCCAGGCAGCGCGCGCGGCGTAGGGGGCGGCGAAGGGGTCGCCCCGGCGCGAGCCGAACTCCAGCACCGCGCGGCCCTCGGCGGCGGCCACGACGCGCGCGGCCTTGGAGGCGACGCGGGTCTCGGCGTTGATCACCCCGAGGAGGAAGGTCTCGAGGAGCTGCCCGTCGGCGAGCGTCCCCTCGATGCGGAGCAGCGGCTCGGACTCGAAGGCCACCTCCCCCTCGGGCACCGCGTCGACGTCCCCCCGGAAGCGGAACTCCCGCAGGTAGCTCACCATCGCGTCGGACATCACGTCCGCGAGCCCCGGCGCGCTCCGGAGGTACTCGATGTCGTTGTCGCCGAAGCGCAGGTCGCGGAGGTACCGCACGGCCCGGTCGACGCCCGCCACCAGGAGATACCGACGGTGCGGGGGCAGCCGGCGCACCGACAGCTCGAACACCGCCCGCCGCTCCGCGATCCCCTCGCGGAGGTACGCCCCGAGCATCGCGAGCTCGTACCGGTCGGTCAGGAGGGCGGCGCCGGGGGGGTCCATCACCGACCCCATGGCGCCACGGACCGGCACCCCCACGCAAGCGATAAAATTCAGGTGTGGGCGGAGGTGCGCGCCGCGATGACACCGCGGTCGGCGAGGAAGCGCGCGACGGACGCGAGCGCCTTGCCGCGGCCCGCTTGCAGGATGTGCCCGCCGGGGAAGATCTCCATGCGCGCGTCGAGGTGCTCACGGAGGTTCTCCGCGTGCGAGCGGCGGGTGATGCGGTCGCCGCCGGCGGCGAGCACGAGCGCGTCGGGGCCGCGCACGCGCGCGGGGCGGGCGAGCGGCGACACCACGCGGAAGGCCTGCTCGATGCGCGGGCGGAGCCACTCGGGCGCGCTGTCCTCGCGGCCCTCGCGGTGCTCGACGTAGGCGTCGGCGAGCGACGCGAGCGGGATCATCAGCACCGCGTGGTCGACGTCGTCGCACGCGGTGGAGACGAGCGCGGAGGTGTACGCGCCGAGGCTCATCCCGAAGAGCGTGACGGCCGGCGCGCCGCGCGCGCGCAGCCACCCGACGAGCGCGCGGAGGTCGAAGACGGCCTGCGCGAAGCCCTCCACCGTGCGCCACGGGTCGCGGCCCGGCCACATGCCCTGGCGCCCGCTCGGGCAGCGCTCGCCGTGGAAGGGGAGCAGCGCGACCGCGACGTCGACGCCGAGGCCCTGGAGCCAGCGCGTCGCGAACGCGGCCTCCTCGATGGCCCAGCGCCCGCCGAGGTAGCCGTGCACGCACACCACCGCGGGGCGGGGGTCGGGGTGGAGCCACAGGCGCGCGCGGGCGGTGAGGTTCTCGGCGAAGGCGAGGTGCTCGTCGCGGGGGACGGGGTGGACGGGCGTGAAGCCGCTCTCCCACGCGAGGTCGACGACGGCGCCGCGGCCGCGGGGGAGCGCGCGCACGGGCGACTGCGTGGGCTCGATCGAAGGAGGCGCGGCGAAGAAGCGCGCGGGGTCGTCGAGGTACGCCGGGTCGCCGTAGGCGTCGGTGACGCGGGCGAGCTCGGCGAGGCGGGCGTCGTGGTCGTCGCGGGCCACGCGCTCGCGGTCGGGCGAGCGGCGCGCGACGTCGAGCGCGGCGTGGACGAGCGCCCGGTCGACGGCGGCGCCCGCGCGGTCGAGGGCCCCGTCGCGGAGCCGGGTGAAGAGCGAGCGGATCATTCGTGGAACTTCGCCAGGTCGTCGACCACGCGGAGCTTCTTTGGCAGGAGCGCCCACTGGAAGTGCGCCCGCCCGTCGGCGTGCCACTTCAGCGCGCACACGCCGGACTTCTCGAAGCCGGGCCAGCGGTGGTCTTCGAGCAGCCGCTGCACGAGGATCGAGAGCGTCGGCTCGTGGCCCACCGCGGCGACGGTGCCGTGGCCCCGGTGCTGCGCGAGGCTTCGAAGGACGCCCGCGACGTCGCCCGAGGCGAGGTTCGAATCGACCACGACGCCGCCCTCCAAACCGAGCGCGCCGGCGACGATCTCCGCGGTCTGCGTCGCGCGGACGAGGGGCGAGGTGACCACGACGGAGGGCGGGTGGTGCTTCGCGACGTGGGCGGCGACCTCGCGGGTCACGCGGCGCCCCTTCGCGGTGAGCCAGCGCGCGCCGTCGCCCTGCCCGTCCGAGTCGTCGACGGCCTCGCCGTGACGGATCAGGAGGAGGTTCATGGCGCGGGAGTATCGCACGGGGCCGCGATGCTGGTAGGGTCGCGTTCACCATGCGCGCCCCGGGCACCGGCGAGATCCTGCTGATCCTCATCCTCTGCGCCGTCGTGTTCAGTGCGTCGAAGGTCAACGCGCTCGGCGACGCCTTCGGGCGCTTCTGGCGCAACTTGAAGCACGGGATGAAGGACGACCCCCGCATCGCCGTGAAGCCCGAAGACCCCGACGCGAAGGCGTAGGCGCCCTCACCGCGGGAAGTCGTCGGGCTCCGGGTGCGCCCCGGGCGGGGGCTCCTCCAGCGCGGCGCCAGCGAGCGCACCCGTCTGCCGCAGGGCCTCGTACACCACCACCGCCGCCGCGCTCGCGAGGTTGAGCGAGCGGACCGCGCCCAGCGTCGGGATGCCGTAGACCTCCCCCGCGTGCGCCTCGAGCAGCTCGCGCGGCAGCCCCACCGACTCCCGGCCGAACACCAGCGCGTCGCCCGGCGCGAAGGCCGCGTCGAGGTAGCTCCGCGCCCCCGAGGCCGCGAAGAGCCGGACCCGCCCGCCCCCGTGGGCCGCGGCGAAATCGCCCCAGGCGGCGTGCTGGCGCACGTCGACCAGGTGCCAGTAGTCCACCCCCGCCCGGCGCACGGCCTTCTCGTCGAGGCTGAACCCCAGGCGCCCCACGAGGTGGAGGGGGCACTGGGTCGCGGCGCAGAGGCGCGCGATGTTGCCCGTGTTCTGCGGGATCTCGGGCTCGACCAGCACGACGTGGAAGGGGACGGGGGGCTTCGGGGCCCGGAGGCGGGGTCGCATCGCGCCGGAGCGCCTACCACCGGGCGGCGGCGGGCCACAACGCCGTGGACGGCGAAAGCGCACGTTGTGATAGTCTCGCGCGGCTCATGCGCGCGCCCCTCGCCCTCACCCTCACCGCGTCCCTCGCGCTCGCCCCGCTCGCGGCGGCGGCCGACCCGATGGACCTCTCGCTCAACCGCTTGAGCTACTTCAACAACACGCCCTGGCAGGGCGGCGGGGTCAACTACGACACCTCGCGCTGGGCCTTCCAGGGGGGCTGCGGGACGCCCTCCACCGTCGGCGCCAACATGGGGCAGCCCTACGCCCAGTGCTACGCGGACCACCAGCTCTGGGCCAACCTGGTCAACGAGCTCGGCCTCGCGCTCGCGCCCGGGCTCTCGGCCCCCGCGATGACGCTCGGCTACGGCGGCGTCTACGTCGGCTACGAGGTCGCCATCGCCAACCTCGACCGGACGGGCGACCACTGGCGCCGCGGCACCGAGGGGGGCGTCGCGAGCAACGTCGGCGTCGGCACCGCCTCGCAGCGCGACCGCGGCGACGCCAACAGCTTCGTCTCGCGCATCCACGTGCGGAAGGGCCTCCCGCTGGGCTTCGAACTCGGCACCCAGGTGAGCCACCTGCACTCGAGCGGCATCTGGGCGATCGGGCTCGACGTGCGGTGGGCGCCGTTCGAAGGCTTCCGCCGCGGCGTCGGGTACCTGCCCGACTTCGCCGTCCGCGGCGCCGTCAACACCATGGTCGGCCAGTCGCAGATGAACCTCACCGTCGTCGGCGTCGACGCGGTGCTCTCGAAGCGCTTCTCGATCGGCGGTCAGCTCCGGCTCTCGCCCTACCTCGGCGGGCAGTTCCTGATGATCTTCGGCGACTCCGGGGTCATCGATTTCACGCCCGACCGCAGCGCGTACGCCGAGTGCCCGCGGCAGGAGATCCGGTACGTCCCCGACACGCGCCCCGCCAGCGACCCCGCGCGCTCGCCGAGCGGCCTCGTCGGCCAGCTCCAGTGCGGCGGCGGCGGCCGACCCGTCAACAACACCCTCCCCGGCGACCTCAACGACACCCGCAACAGCGGCGTCTTCACCGCGGTGCGCATCTACCGCGGACGCATGATCGCGGGGCTCCAGCTCCAGTGGGAGATCTTCACCATCTCGGGAGAGTTCACCTACGACATGGTGCCGGCGGGGTGGCTTCGCACGCCCAACGCCGCGGCCGGACGCCCCCTCGACGCGCCTGCGCCCATGGGGCAAGACCTCGCGCGCTCGGCGCTCACGCTCAACGACTACCGCCAGTGGCAGACCACCATCGCGGTCGGCTTCACCTTCCAATGATCGCAGCGCGCGCCTGAAAATTTCGCGCACGTGGTGACGATGCATTTTTCAGGGGTCGCGCACCCCCGACCCTGAAGAAAGCGCCTTCTCGTTCGTGTTCATCGCGTGACACGATCCGCGCCCTCGAAAACGAGTCGAGCAGCGGGAGTGGAGGATGTGATGGACGGACCGATCTTCAGAGGTCGCGCGGTTGCGCTCGGGGCTTTGCACGACGCCTTCGCGCAGGGGGAGCGGGTCGTCACCGTCCTCGGCGCCGCGGGCATGGGCAAGACCGCCCTCGCGCGGCGCTTCGCCTTCGGGTCGCCGCAGCAGTTCGCCTCGGCGCTCGGCGAGGGGACGCCCGTCGCGTGGTGCGACTGCGCGCTCGCGCACACCGAGGAGTCGCTGCTCCACGCCATCGCCGCGGGCCTCGGCGCGCCGACGGGCCCCTCCCCCTACGCCGCCTCCGTCCCCCCGCTCGAGCGCGTCGCCGACGCCCTCTCCCTCCGCGGCAGCGCGCTGCTGGTGCTCGACCACCTCGCCGCGCCCGCCGCGGCCCGCGCCGCCGTCAACCACCTCCACGCCCGCTGCCGCGAGCTCCGCGTGCTCGCCACCGCGCGCGCGGCCGCCGGCTTCGACGCCGAGGTCACCGTCCCGCTCGAGGGCGTCACCGCCGCCGAGGCCGCCGACCTCTGGGCCGCGTTCGAAGGCCCGCGCGGCCCGAGCGCCCTGGTGGAGTCCGTCGCCGCGCGCCTCGGCGGCAACCCCCTCGCGCTCGAGCTCTTCGCGCGCCTCGATTTGCGCGAGGCCCTCGACCGCCGCGCGGAGGCCCTCGGCGCGCGGCCCGGCGCGCCCGCGCTCCCGCTCGACGAGCTCCTCTCGCGCGTGTGGGGGTCGCTCCGCCCGCGCGAGCAGGCCGCCCTCGCCGAGCTCTCGGTCTTCGCCGACAGCTTCTCGCTCGACGCCGCCGAGGCGGTTCTCTCCGCCGCCGTCGGCTCGCAGACGGCGCTGCCGATCCTGCTCGCGGACTTCCGCATGCGCGGGCTCGTCCGCATCCTCGAAGACCTCTCGTCGCACCAGGTCCGCTTCACCCTCGACCCCGCGGTGCGGGCCTTCGTCGCGCGCGAGTTCGCCCGCTCGCCCGACCGCCGCGCGGCCCTCACGCGCCACGCCGAGCACTACCTCCAGCGCGCCGAGGCGCTCCTCGCCGACCACGCCCTGCGCGGCTCGCAGGCCGCCGCCGACCGCCTCTCGGTCGAGCGCGCCAACCTCGACGCCGTCTTCGAACGAGCCGGCGAGTGCTTCGACCCCGCCGCCGCCCTCGGCGCCCGCCTCCGCGTCGCGCTCTGCCAGCTCCCCGACGCCGCGCGCCACGGGCTCCTCGGCCCGCGCCTCGCGGCCGTCGACGCCGCGCTCGAGCTCGCCGGCGCGGGGCCCTCGTCGTTCGTGCTCGCCGGCGCGTGGGCCGCGCGCGCGTGGCGGCTCTCCCGCGAGGGCCGCGCCGACGCCGCGCTCGCCGCGCTCGACCGCGCGCTCGCCCTCGGGCGCAAGGAGTACAACCCCCACGCGCTCCACGCCGTCGCGCTCGTGAAGGAGTCGGCCGGCGCCCTCGTCGAGGCCCTCGACGCCGCCCGCCGCGCCAACGACGCCTTCGACCGCGAGCAGCGCCAGCGCGAGGGCGCCGGCGCGATGGTCACCATGGCCCGCCTCCTCCAGCGCGCCGGCGCCGTCGACGAGGCCGCCGGGCTCTTCGCCCGCGCGGCAGCCCGCGCCCGCGAGAACGGCGACGACCGCGCCGAGGCCGACGCCCGCCTCGGCCGCGGCCGCCTCGAGCTCGCCCGCGGCAACGCCGCCGACGCCCGCGCCGAGCTCGAAGAGGCCGCCCGCTGTCAAGAGCGCGCGCACCGCCACGACCGCGTCGCCGAGGCCCTCGCCTCCCTCGCCCGCCTCGCCCACGACCAGGGCCGCACCGACGACGCGCTCGACGCCTTCCAGCAGGCCGTGGCGCGCGCGATACAGCTCGGCGACCGCGCCTTCGTCGCCGCGCTCGAGGCCGAGCTCGGCGCCGTCCTCCACGAGCTCGGCTCGCTCGTCGAGGCCCGCGCGCTGCTCGACCGCGCGCTGGAGGTCGTGGCCCCCCGCGACCCGCGCCGCGGGGCCTTCGTCCGCGCCCACCTCGCCGCCACCCTCGCCTCCTGCGGCGAGCTCGACGCCGCCGAGGCGCTGATCGCGTCGTCGTGCGCGGCCCTCTCGGAGCCCGGCGACGCGCTCGGCCCGGTGGCGCGGGCGCTGCGGGTGTTCGTGATCCTCTGCCGCGCGCGCGAGCTGCCGATGCCCGAGGCGCGCCAGGTGGCCCGCGAGGCGCGCCACGAGCTCGCCGCGCTCCGCTCGCTCCCGGTCGAGCTCGACTCCGCCGAGCTGCGCATCGCGCTCCGGCTGCTCTCGGGCTTCGACGGCGACGAGCTCCTGCGCCCCTCCGAGGAGCGCGCGCGCCCGAAGGCCCTGGTGGCGAGCCGCATGGGGCTGTGGTTCGTCCCGCCCGACGCCGCCGAGGTGAGCCTGCGCACGCGCTCGACGCTCTCGGTGCTGCTCCGGCGCCTCGGCGAGGAGCGCCTCGCGCGGCCCGGCGTGTCGCTGTCCCCCGAGTCGCTGATCGCCGACATGTGGCCCGGCGAGAAGATCATCCCGAAGGCCGCGCGCAACCGCCTCCACGTCGCCGTCCGCACGCTCCGCACGATGGGCCTCGGCACGGTGCTCCGCTCGAGCCCCGAGGGCTACCACCTCGACCCGACGGTGCCGTTCCAGTTCGTCGGCGAGGCGCCGTCGATCCCGCCGGTCTGAGCCCGCTACGGCTCGTCGGCGTCGGGCGCCTCGCGCTGGGCGTTCTCGCTGCGGCGGACGATGGCCCCCACGACGTCGAGGGGGTCGAAGCCGAGCAGGCCCTTGAGGTCGAGGCCCCCGAGCGCCTCGCGCGCCTGCGACGCGAAGGGCCCGAGCAGCCCGAGCACCTCCAGGCCCGCCACCAGCTTGAGCGAGCGCGACGCCACCGCGCGCACCGCCCCGGCGCTCGCGGCGACGGCGATCCACGGGGGCATCGGGTCGACCACCACGTCGCGCGTCGCGATCGCCCGCGCCCACGCGCCCGAGGTCTCCTCCCGCAGCAGCGCCCGCACCGTGGACGTCGGCGCGAACACCCCGCACGCGAGCGGCGCCACCTCGCGCTCGACCGCCGCGCGGATCACCCGGTGGTCGCGGCGGAAATCCCCGCCGAGCGGGCCCGTCAGCCGGCGGATGGACTCCGGGCCCAGGAGCAGGTCGACCGCGCCGCCGCGACGCCGCGCGACGAAGCCCGTCTCCATCTCCACGCCCTCGTAGAGCGCCAGCGCGAACGCGTGGCCCTCGGGCAGCACCGCGTCCCACGCCCGGTGCACCACCTCCGGCGGCGGCAGCGGCACCGCGCGCCCGAGCGACGGGATCACGTGGAGCTCTCCCTCGTCGATGAGCTCACGCACGGCGTCGAGCGTCACCAGGGCCGACTCCGCGACGCCGTCCTTCGGGTCGAGCCTGCCGCCGACGCGCTCGTAGAGCTCCTCGAGCGCGCCCACCTCCGCGGCCACCGCGAAGCGCGTCTGGAGCGAGCGGGCGCACGCCTCCAGGCTCGCCGGCCCGGTCCAGTCGGGCAGCGCCACGGCCCCGCGCAGCGAGTGGATCGCGCGGACCACCCCGGTCTCCCTGTACAGCACGAAGAGCGCGCCGCCCTCCGCCCGCGCGCCGCGCTCGCCCGCCGCCGGCGCGTGCGAGGCGAAGCCCGGCGCCACCAGCGTCACCAGCCGGTGCCAGCTCCTCGCGTCGAAGCCCGCCAGCCGCATCACGACGTCACCTCGCGCCACACCGCCACCTCACCGCCCGCCAGCGCCCGCGCGCCCGTCGCGGGCCCGCGCTCGTCGCGCCAGCGCCCCGGCGGCGGAGACACCTCGATCGGGCCCTCGGCGCGCGAGCACACCAGCAGCGCGCGCCCCCTTTCCGACGACACCGAACGCACCAGCGCGGCGCCCGGCGGGGACACCGTCGGCGCGTCGCCGGCCCACGCCTCACCCGACGCGTCGCGCTCGGGCGCGTCGACGCTGCGCCAGTGGGGGACGGCCTTCGCGGCGAGCGATTCCTCGAGCGAGCGCCCCGCGTCGGTCGCTCCCTCGCGCGCGGCGCTGAGCTCGTCGAGGCCCATGCCCACCCACGCGAGGAGCCCCACGGGAAGCGGGTGGACGCCCGTCGCCGCGCGCGCCGCCACCACGTCCGAATGACGGTGCGGAATGGGAACGCCGCGCTCCTCGCCCGACGGCCACGCCGCGGACTCTTCGAGCAGCGCGGCCCATCGGGCGGCGTGCGCGCGCGGGTCGGCCCGCTCGTCGAGGAGGGCGCCGATCCAGCCGTGGCCGACGCACCCCGCCTGGACGGTGACGTCCCGCGCGCCGGCGGCGAGGGCGACGCGGGCGGCTTGCAGCGAGTGGGTCGCGCGCATCGGGGGCTCGAAGGGAGGGCCCCCGGCGCGGAGGTGGAGGTGCGCGCCGCCCGCGAGCGACATCGCGAACCGAACCTCGCGCCAGATGCCCGTGACGCCCGCGCGCGGCGGCGGGGCGGTGAAGGCGAGGCGGTGCTCGGCGGCGAGCGAGAGGGCGAGCGGCGAGGCGAGCGCGCTGCCGGGGACGGCGAGCGTGAGCACGTCGGCGGACGCGCCGGCGCCGAGCGCGGCGTCGCGGAGGCGGAGGAGGAAGTCCCGCGCGTGGAGGCTCTGGCGCTCGACCTCGGCGACGCCGGCTTCGAGGGGCGGGTGGTGCGGGGGACTGACCGGCGCCGCGTCGCCGCGCGCGTCGGGGTGGTGGTCGGCCTCGAAGGGGTCGTCGCGGAGGACGGCGGGCGGGCCGTGGCCGACGATGAGCCGCGCGACGGTGCCGTCAGCGAGGCGCGGGCCGAGCGCGGTGACGGCGGCGGCGACCCACGCGGCGGCCTCGCTGCGATACCGCGCGCTCGCGACGGAGGGGAGCGGGACGAGGCGCGGGAGGTCGAGCACGAGGACGGGGTTCTGCCGGCGCGTGCGGGCCTGGCAGGCGCGGTCGCGAAGCACGCGGTCGGGCAGGCCGAGGTGCGTCACGTCGGAGATGGGCCACGGGCCGAGGTGGACCACCGCGCGGAGCCCCTCCGCGGCCACGCAGCCGAGGAAGCGCCCGACGTCGCGCTCCGCGGTTTCGAAATCGAGCCGGCCGTCGGGGCGCTCGTGGTCGCGCCAGACGAGCGGGACGTCGATGGCGTTGAAGCCGAGCGCGGCGAGCGAGCGGACGGCGCGCGCCCAGAGGGAGGGGTCGAGCGTGGTGGGCCGCACCGTCGCGGCCCGGATCGGGGAGGTCACGGGAGGGGCGACGGAACGTACACGGTTCCGCCCGGCGCCGCGACCCCTGAAGGCTGCGGTGGAGGGTTCCGCGGGGGGCGCGGTCGGTGGTAGCTTCCCACCCTGGAGCGTCTTCGCGTGCCCATCGTCACCCCCCAGGAGCGCGTCGGCACCGTCCTCGGCGGGAAATACCGCTTGGGCTCGATGCTGGGCAAGGGCGGCATGGGCGCGGTGTTCCGCGGCGAGCACGAGCTCACCGGGCGCGCGGTGGCGATCAAGCTCCTTCACGCCGAGCACACGCAGAGCGAGGAGGTGTGCGGGCGCTTCCTCCGCGAGGCGCGCACCGCCGCGGGGCTCAAGCACCCCCACGTCGTCGACGTGCTCGACATGGGCCGCGAGGACGACACCGTCTACATGGTGCTCGAGCTGCTCGAGGGCGAGGCGCTCTCGACACTCCTCCACGACGAGGGCGCGCTGTCGGTCGAGCGCGCGGCGGAGATCCTCCTCCCCGTGATGCGCGCCGTCGCGATGGCCCACGGCCGCAGCGTCGTCCACCGCGACCTCAAGCCCGAGAACATCTTCATCCACCACGACGCCACCGGCGCCGAGGTGCCCAAGATCCTCGACTTCGGCATCGCCAAGGCCCTCGGCGAGGAGCAGGACGGCAAGGTCACGCAGACCGGCTACGTCCTCGGCACGCCCGCGTACATGTCGCCCGAGCAGGCCGAGGGGATCCCCGAGAAGATCGGCCCCCCCGCCGACGTCTGGTCGATGGGCGTCGTCTGGTACGAGGCGCTCTCGGGCTCGCTCCCCTTCGGCGGTCAGACGCACACGGCCATCCTCCTGTCGGTGGTGCAGGGGAAGTTCCAGCGGCTCACGCGGCGCGCGCCCGGCGTGCCGGTGGCGCTCGCGGCCGCGATCGACAAGGCGCTCATCAAGGACGTGTCGCGGCGCTACCCCGACATGGGCGCCTTCCTCCAGGCCATCGAGCGCGCCCTCGAGGCACCGCACGAGGCCCCGCGCGAGAGCGCCCTCTCCCACGAGCCCTCGCTCCCGCCCTCGCAGCACGCGCCGTGGACGATGGGCGGCCCCGACGCGCCGCCCGCGGTGAAGATCGAGCTCGGCCCGCCGGCGGAAGAGTCTTCGGGCCCGCCGACGCCCATCCCCCTCGTCCGCCGCTCGCATTCGCCGCGGCCCCCGCCGAGCGACTCGCTCGTCGCGCCCGTCACCCTCGCCACCGCCGCGCCATCACGCTCCGGCGCCCGCCTCGCGCTCGGCGTCGCGCTCGGCGTCGCCGTCGCCGTGGGCGTCGCCGCGCTCGCAACCGGGACCTTCCGCGCGCACCCGCCGCAGACCCCGCGCGCGCCCGCCACGCGCCCGCAGCCCGCTGTTCCGACGCAGCCCGCCGCCCCCGCGCAGCCCGTCGCGCCGTCGCCGACCGAGGCCGCACCGCAGCCCGCGATCGCCGACGCCGCGCCCTCGTCCGCGCCCGCCGAGGTCGAGCCCTCGCCCGCCACGCCGAACGATCACCCGCGACGTCGGCGCGGACGTCGCGACGAGCCCGAAGACGGCCCCACCGCGGAGGAGCTCCGGGCCAACCCCTCGCTCATCCTCGCGCCGCATGCGCCGCCGCCCACTGCCCCCGCGGCCCCCGTGGCGTCGCCGCCCCCGCCCCCGCCGCCGCCTCCGCCTCCGCCGCCCCCCGCGGCCCCGGCCCACGCGCCGATGCGCGACTACGAACCCACGCCATGACCGCCGCCCCACGCCTGACCCTCCTCGCGGCGCTGCTGGCCCCGGCCGCGGCCGCCGCGCAGGCCGTCCCCGACGCCGCGCCTCCACCGTCCGACGCCTCCGCCCCCGACCCCGCCCGCGACGCCGCGCGGGGTCACTTCCAGCGCGGCGTCGAGCTCATCGAGCAGGAGCGATGGGCCGACGCGATCCAGGAGCTCGAGCGCGCGCAGGCCCTGCGGGTGACGCCCGCGGTGCTCTACAACCTCGGGCTGTCGTACCGCGCGGTGGGGCGCAACCGCGAGGCGATGGGGGCCTTCCGCGCGTTCGGCCGGACGGCGGGCCCTGCCGGCGACCCGGCCCTCGCGGCGCGCGTCGAGGCGTACGTCCGCGAGCTCGCGGCGGGGCTCGGGCGGCTCGACGTGCAGGTCGAGCCCGCGGGGGCGCGCGTGCGGGTGGACGGGGCCATCGTCGACGCGCGCGACGTGCTGGAGGTCGACCCGGGGCGCCACGTGGTCGCGGTGGAGGCCGAAGGGTTCGTCGGCGAGTCGCGCACGGTGGACGTCGCGCGCGGCGCGCAGGCGACGGTGGCGCTGCGCCTCGTGCCGGCGTCGGCGGCGAGCGCGCGCGTGGTGGTCCGCGCGGAGCCCGCGGGCGCGCTGGTGCGCATCGACGGCCGCGACGTGGGCTTCGGCGCGGTGGAGGAGACCGTCGGCCCCGGGACGCACACGCTCGAGGTGAGCGCCGCGGGGCACGCGGGCTTCCGGCGCTCGTTCGAAGCGCGCCCGGGGCAGACGCAGACCATCCGCGCGGTGCTGACGCCCCAGCGGTCGGTGCTGTCGAGCCCGTGGCTCTGGGTCGGCGTCGCGGCGGTGGCCGCGGGCGTCGGCGTCGCGATCTACTTCCTCACCTCCGACCTCGAGCCCCCGTATCGTGGCACGCTCGGCAACGTGACCGACGCGGTCACGGTGAGGTTCTGATGGCGCGCCCCTCCTCCGGCCTGCTCGTCGCACTGCTCGCGGCCTTCCTCGCGTGCACGACGCCCCGCACGCAGATCATCCTGCTGATCGAGACCGACCTCCCGCAGGGCCCATCTGGGACGCTCACGCACGTCCGCGTGTCGGTGGCGCAGCCCAACGGCGCGCCGCGGCAGCGCCTCACCTACCGCCTCGGCGGCGGCGCGACCGGCGCGGGGATCTACGCGCTCCCGGGCACGCTCGGCATCAGCGCGCTCGACAACGACGGGACGCGCTCCGTGGAGGTGAAGGTCGACGCGGTGTCCGACCCGGGCGGGCCCGGCACGGGCGTCGACCCGCTCTTCACGTACACCGCCATCGCGCCCTTCGAAGAGGAGCGGACGCTGCTGATGCCGGTGTTCCTCGCGGGGCGTTGCCGCACGGCGCCGCGGTGCGAGCCGGGCTTCACCTGCGGACGCCTCGGGTGCGAGCGGATCCAGCGGACGCTGAGCGCGGTGCCCGCGGACTTCAGCCTCGACGCGGGCGCCGCGGACGTGACCGCGCCCGACGCGGCCGTCGACGACCTCGCCGCGACCGACGCGACCGACGCGTCGTCGCCCGACGCGACGGCGCTCGATGCCGCCGATGCGTCCGCGCCCGACGCGACCGATGCGTCCGCCCTCGACGCGTTGGACGCGAGCGACGCCGCCGATGCGTCCGCCCTCGACGCGTCGGACGCCGGCGATGCGAGCGACGCGCGCGACGGGACGGACGCGGCGGACGCGACCGACGCCGCGATGATCGACGCTTCCGACGCAGCCGACGCGCGCGACGCGGCCGACGCACCGTCCACGTGCACGGCGCCCTTCTCCCTCTGCGGGACCGCCTGCGTCAACACCTCGGTCAACCCGCTCCACTGCGGCGCCTGCGGTTTCGCGTGCCCGCCCGTTCCGAACGCCACGGTCACCTGCGGTGGCGGCACCTGCCGCTTCACCTGCTCCCCGGGCTTCGTCGACTGCGACGCGAACCCCGCCAACGGCTGCGAGCTCCACGAGGGGGACGCCTGCACGTCGCCGAGCGGCTGCGCGATGGGCCGCACCGCCTGCAGCGCGGGCGCGGCCACCAACTACTGCGACGCGCCGGTGCTTCTGGGCTGCGGGCTGCCGTGCCTGTCGGGCCCGCCCGGGAGCGTCTGCGACGGCCTCGGCGCATGCCGCCCGAGCCCGTTCGCGTGCGACGGCGGCGCGACGGGGCTCGAGGCGGGCGTCGACCGCGACGGCGGCATCGTCCGCGTCGACGGCGGGACCATGATCTTCGACGGCTCGCTCATGAAGTGACGCGCGCCGCCGCCTACTCGAACTCGATCTCGCCGAAGCCCCCCGCCGCGCCGTGGAAGCTGTCGACCCACACGCGGACGCGGGTCACGCCCTCGGCGGCGATCGGGTGGCGCGCCCACGGGCCCGACGGGTCGACGCCGGCGAACGACCCGCGCGCCGCACCCACGGCCCTCTCCCCCGCGAAGGCCTCGACGCGGTAGTCGTGCGTCGCGAGGTCGTTGAAGGTGCGGTTGTGGGCGTTGAGCAGCCGCACCGCCCGCAGCGCGCGGGGCCGGCGGAAGCGGACGTCGATCCAGCCCGTCTGCCCGAGCGGGAGGAGCCACTCGGTGGTCGCGTCGCCGTCGAGCGCCTTGGCGGGTGGGAAGCCCGGCGGCGCGGTGAGGTGCGCGGAGGCGACCGCCGTCCGGTCTTCGCGGGCGACGTGGCGCGCAACGACGGCCCCGGCGGCGAGCAAGATCACTGCGACCGCGGCGGCGGGAAGCGCGCGGGCGGGCCCGGTGAACTCCGCGGGCGAGACGGCCCCGGCGAGCGCGCGGTCGAGCGCGGCGTGGGCGCGGGCGAGCGCGGCGTGGCGGGCGTCCTCCGCGGCGCCGACCTCCTCGTCGAGCGCGGGGAGTGTGTCGTTGGCGTGCGCGCGGTGGGCCTCTTCGATCGCGGCGACCTCGGCGGGCGCGAGCCCCGCGGCGGCGAGCGGGCGCGTCCACGGGGCCCCTTCGCCCGCGAGGAGCGCGGCCGCGGCGACGGCCTCGTCGAGCGCGCCGCGGCGCAGCGCGATGGCCTCGGCGCACTGCTCGTGGGCCCAGAGCGTCTCGGCGGCGAGGGCCTTCTGCCGGCCGCGGGCGAGGCGCGCGCGGGCCCGACGGCGGACGTCGCCGGGGTCGGCGGCGCGGGGCGCGGGGTCGGCGGCGGGGTCGTCGTGCACGGCGGTGAGCGCGGCGCTCATACCACGGCGCGCGCCGCCGCCGGGAGGCCGAACGCCGTCCACCCCGAACCCGCTTGCCGCCGCGCCCGCCCCCCGCGTACGGTCGCGCGCGATGGCACCGCGGCGCGTCCTCATCATCACGCCCACCTACAACGAGCGCGACAACCTGGAGACGTTCCTCGCCCAGCTCTTCGCGGCGCTCGCGGAGGCCGACGTGCTGGTGGTCGACGACAACTCGCCCGACGGGACGGGCAGGCTGGCCGACGAGATCGCCGCCCGCGACCCGCGCGTCCACGTGCTCCACCGCCCCGGCAAGATGGGCCTCGGCAGCGCCTACCTCCGGGGCTTCGCGTGGGCCCTCGAGCGCGACTACGACGTGGTGTTCGAGATGGACACCGACCTCTCGCACGACCCGCGGTACGTGCCCGACTTCCTCCGCGCCCTCGACGCCGGGGCCGACATCGTCATCGGCTCGCGCAACATCCCCGGCGGCGACGTCGAGGGCTGGGGCGTCGGGCGCCACCTGATGTCGAAGGGCGGCAGCGTCTACTCCCGCACGATCCTCGGCATCTCCGTGCGCGACCTCACCTCGGGCTACAAGGCCTTCACCCGGCGCGCGCTCCAGGCCATCGAGCTCGGCGCGGTCGAGAGCAACGGCTACTCCTTCCAGATCGAGCTCACCTACCGCGCGCTCCGCAAGGGGATGCGCGTCGCCGAGGTGCCGATCGTGTTCGTCGACCGCCGCGCCGGCCACTCGAAGATGTCCCGCTCGATCTTCGCCGAGGCGATCGGCATGGTGTGGAAGCTCCGCCTCGACGCGCTCCGGGGCAGGCTCTAGACACCGCCGCATCGCATGCCCCCGCCCCCCCGCCAGACCCTCTCGGGCCCGCTCGTCCTCGGCGTCGCGCTCGGGCTCATCCTGCTGATCACCCTCGGCGTCACCACCGTCGCGCTCGTCACGCGCCGCGCCCCGGCCCCGCCGCCGCGCCCGCGCGAGACCGCGCCCGCGGCGCTCCCCGCAGCCGACGGCGGCGCGCGGCCGTAGTCTCTACCGGCAGGGCGTCCGGCGCGCGTCGGCGAAGGCGCGGTCGACGTAGGCGTTGGCGCGCGCGACCCACGGCTCGACGATCGCCGCGACGCTCACCTGCGCGACGCCCGTCAGCCGCAGCGTCCCCTGCACGTCTTCGAAGTGGACGCGCCACTCGGGCTGGTACTCCATCCCCGGCGCCACGCACACGTTGTCCTGGCAGGCGAACCCCTCGCCCCCCTCGGCCTGCGCCACCGCCGCGGCGAGGTCACGCCGCACCGCCGCCGACGAGCGCGCGAGGGCCGCGCCGCAGAGCCGCTGCGCGGTGTGGCGCTCGCCGCCCTGGCCCGACGGCGGCGCCTCGAGGTAGCGCGCGACGACGAGCCCGCGCGCCGGGTCGACCGCGGCGGTGAGGGCCTCGGTGCCGTCCGCCAGCGCGCGGATGCGCAGGACCAGCGGGTCGAGCGGCGCGTCGGCGACGGACGCGTCGACGGGCGCGTCGGGCGCGGGGGCTGCGTCGGGCGCGGCGGCGACGTCGGGCGCGGGCGCGGCGACGTCGGGCGCGGGGGGCTGCGGCGCGGGGGCGGCCGGCGCGCGGGGCGTGCGGCACGCGAGGGTTGCGAGGGCCAGCACGAGGAGGGCGGACGTCTTCACGGGGCGCGGACGCTACCGCGGGGCCGCGCGCGGCGCGAGCGCGGAGCGGGACGCGTCCCCTTGACGGCGGGGGTGCGTTGGCGCCCATATCGCGCTCCCCGATGGCGCCCACGACGAAGCTCGCGGAGAAGGCCGCGCGCATCCGCGCGGTCCTCGACCAGTACCACCCCGCGCCGGAGATCCCGCTCGACCACCGCGACCCCTTCACGCTGCTGGTGGCCGTGGTGCTCTCGGCGCAGACGACGGACAAGAAGGTCAACGAGGTGACGCCGGCCCTCTTCGACCGCGCGCCGACGCCCGAGGCGATGCGCCAGCTCTCGGTCGAGGAGATCCGGCAGTACATCCGCCAGGTGGGCCTCGCGCCCGCCAAGGCGAAGGCGCTCCGCGGGCTCTCGGAGATCCTCTGCGATCGCCACGGGGGGAAGGTGCCGGCGGACTTCGACGCGCTCGTCGCGCTGCCGGGCGTCGGGCGCAAGACGGCCAACGTGGTGATGTCGCAGGCGTTCGAAGTGCCTTCGTTTCCGGTGGACACGCACATCATCCGGCTGGCCAACCGCTGGGGCCTGAGCCGCTCGTCCAACGCCGACGGCGTCGAGCGCGACCTCACCCGCGTCTTCCCCCGCGACGCCTGGAACCTCCTCCACCTCCAGATCATCCACTTCGGCCGCTCGCACTGCCCCGCGCTCCGCCACGACCTCTCCGCGTGCCCCGTCTGCTCGTGGGCCGCGTCGAAGGCCCGCGTCGCCGAGGAGGCCCGCGCCAACGCCCGCCTCGGCCGCAGGAAGCCCCGCCCGTGAAGCCCCACCGCCCCCCTCGCCCGCCCCACGCCGCGCCCGCCGCCCACACCCCGCCCACGGAGGCGCACGAGAAGGTCTTCGGCCTGCGCGCGGGCCTCGCCGTGTTCGAATCGCGCCGCGACGACATCGTGGGCGTGACCTTCGCCCCCGAGGTCCGCCGCGAGCTCGCGGAGCTCCTGCGCTGGGCCGCCGCGCGTCGCGTTCCCGTGCAGGAGGCGCCCGCCGACCGCGTCGCGCGCGCGGCCGAGTCGACGCACCACGAGGGCCTCTGCGTCGTCACCCGGGCGCGCCGCTGGCTCCCCGCGTCGTCCCTCGCCGACCTGCTCGCGAAGGGCCCCGGCGCGTGCGTCGCGCTCGACCGCGTGCGCAACCCCTACAACGTCGGCGCGATCCTCCGCAGCGCGGCCTTCTTCGGCGTCGACGCCGCGCTGCTCGGCGCGCCCGCGCCCCACCCCGCGCTCCCCGCCGACGCCGTCCGCGTGGCCGAGGGCGGCGCCGAGCGCCTCACGCTCGCCCGCACCACCGACCTCGCCGACACCCTCCAGCGCCTGCGCGCCCGCGGCGTCCGCGTGGTGGGGGCCGACGGCGCTTCGAAGACCAGCGCGGTCGGCTACGCCTTCGCCCGCCCCTGCGCGCTGGTGCTCGGGCACGAGCGCGAGGGCCTCTCCGACCGCGTGCGGGCGCAGTGCGACGCGGTCGTGTCGATCCCGGGCTCCGGGGCGGTCGAGTCGCTCAACGTCGCCGTCGCCGCCGGCGTGCTCATCAGCGAGCTCGTCCGCCCGCGTTGACGAAACCGCAGCCGCGCCGCGTCGGGGAAATCCACCCCACATCGTACGGATGGCGGTTCAACCCGCGTGAATTTCCCTCTACCATCGGGCGCATGAAGCGCCTGTCGCCCACCTTCGCCGGGGCCGCCGCGGCCCTCACGCTGTCCCTCCTCGCCCCCGCGGCGTCCGCGCAGAGCGCCGACGCGCCCTCGGAGCGCGTGCCGACGAGCGACCCCACCGGCGGCGCGTACACCTCGCCGACGCTGCTCTTCACGCCCGCGGCGGCCCTCCCGTCGCTCAACGTGCGGATCACCACCGGCGTCGACCTCCAGACGCCCTCCGACGCGTTCTACGGCGTGCGCCCGCTGCTCAACGCGGAGCTCGGCCTGCCGGCGCGCTTCACCCTCGCGGGCGGCACCTCGTGGGTCGGCGGCGACACGCTCCCCACCGGCGACGGCTTCACGCCCTTCGCGCAGGTTCGCTACCAGATCTTCGGCGCGGCCAACGGGCTCGGCGCGCTCGGCGGCGCGTCGCTCACCTACAAGCGCGTCGGCTACCGCGGCGGCGAGAACGAGCTCGAGGCGTCGTTCTCCTTCCAGTATCGGCGGCCGCGCTTCGAGTTCGGCGCGCAGGGCGTCTTCGGGCAGAGCCTGGAGGAGGGCGAGGAGCACGACCTCGAGGCGCGCGTGTACGGCGCGTTCCGCGTGATCCCGCAGCTCGCGGTGGGCCTCTCGGCGCAGGTGCGCGGCGACGTCGGCGAGGAGGAGGAGGAGGCCGGGCGGCCGCGCGTCGCGGGGCGCAACGAGTTCGACTTCATCGGCGGCGCGATGGCGAGCTTCACCTCCGGGCGCTGGCAGGCCGGCGCGCTCGTCGGCGCGAGCACCATCGGCATGGCCGAGCGCGCGGGCCTCCTCGGCCAGCTCTTCGGCAGCGCGCGCTTCTAGCGGCGCTCAGGCGCCCGTCTCGGAGGGCCGCCAGCCGTAGGTCTTCAGCTTCGAGTAGAGCGTCTTGCGGTCGACCCCGAGCACCTCCGCGGCGCGCGTCCGGTTGCCGCCCACCGCCTCCATCACCCGCAGGATGTAGCGCCGCTCCACCTCGTCGAGCGCGACGAGCTCCGAGGCGTCGTCGCCCGGCACGAGCACGTGCGAGGGCTGGTACGCCTGCACCTTGGCGGGCAGGTCGGCCACGGTGATCACGTCGTACTCGGCGAGGGCCACCGCGCGCTCCATCGCGTTGACCAGCTCGCGCACGTTGCCGGGCCAGGCGTAGGCCATCAGCTTGCGCGCGGCGTCGGGCGCGATGCCGAGGGGCTTGCGGTTGCCGCGCTCGCAGATGCGCCGGAGGTACTCCGAGGCGAGCGCGAGCACGTCGGCGCCGCGCTCGCGCAGGGGCGGGAGGTTCACCCCGAGGACGTTGACGCGGTAGTAGAGGTCCTCGCGGAAGGTGCCGTCGGCCACGCGCGAGTCGAGGTCGCGGTGGGTCGCGCTCAGCACGCGCGCGTCGACCTCCACCTCGCGGTCGCTCCCCACGGGCCGCACCCGCTTCTCCTGGAGCGCGCGCAGGAGCCGGGCCTGGAGGGCCAGGGGCATCTCCGCGATCTCGTCGAGGAAGAGCGTGCCCCCGCGCGCCTCGGCGAAGAGCCCCGCGCGCGCGCTGCGGGCGTCGGTGAACGCGCCCTTCACGTGCCCGAAGAGCTCGCTCTCGAGCAGCGCCTCGGGCACCGCCGCGCAGTTGATCGCCACGAAGGGCCCCTTGGCCCGCGCGCTCCGGGCGTGGACCGCCTTCGCCACCAGCTCCTTGCCCGTGCCCGTCTCGCCGGTGATCAGCACCGGGGCCTCCGAGGCCGCAACCCGCTCGACCATCGCCCACACCCGCTGCATCACCGGGCTCGCGCCGATCATGTCGTCGAGGCGGAGCGGCGCGGCCACGCCCTCACGCAGGCGCCGCACCTCGGCCCGCAGGAGGCGCAGCTCGACGGCGCGCCGCACCCGCAGGGCGAGCTCGTCGACCTCGAAGGGCTTGGGGAGGAAGTCGTGGGCCCCGGCCCGGATCGCGGCGATCGCGGTGTCGAGGTCGCCGAAGGCCGTGATGAGGATCACCGGCACCTCGGGGCGGCGCGCCGCGAGGCGCTCGCAGAGCTCGAGCCCGGTCATCCCGCCGAGGCGGACGTCGGAGACCACGGCGTCGAAGTCGTCGGCGTCGAAGGCCGCCATCGCCGCCGCGGCGCTGGTGACGTGGCGGGCCTTGAAGCCCTTGGAGCCGAGGCCCCGCACCAGCATCGCGCCCATCGCGGCGTCGTCGTCGACGATCAAGACCTCTGCGCCCTTGGTGTCCATGCGTCGACGTGTAGCACTGGACGCGCCGGCCGCCGAGGTGGAACGATCCCCCGCCGTGCGCATCGCGACGCGGCTGTGGCTGGTGTTCATCGTCCAGGTGGTGGTGGTCCTCGCGGTCGGGGTGTCGGTCCGCGTGCGGGAGGAGGAGCGCCTGGTGCTCGACCTCACGCTGCGCGACCGGCGCTTCTTCGCCCACGCGCTGAAGGCGACGCTGATGCGCCCGCACGGCGGCCCCGACCCGCTCGCCGAGGCACGGGCGATGCTCGACAAGGAGGAGGTCGCCGCCGCCCACATCGTGGCCCGCCTCGTGTCGGAGACGGGCTCCGACGCGCTCCCCCGGGCCCGCACCGCCCCGCGGACGCGCGCCGCGCTGCGCCGCGAGGGCGCCGAGGTGGCGGTGGAGGGCGACGAGATCGTCACCCGCGTCGCGCTCGACTCCGACGCCCACCTCGTGCTCGAGCTCCGCGAGCCCCACGCGGTGCCCGGGCTCCTGGCGCGCGTCGGGCTGCGCTCGCTGATCAACCAGGCCGTCGCGCTCACCGCGCTCGCGGGCGTGGTGACCTTCGCGCTGGTCGGCTGGCTGGTGGGCCGGCCCCTCGGGCGCCTCGCGGCCTTCGCGCGGCGCGTGGGCGCCGGCGACCTCAGCGCGCGCGTCCCGGAGGCCGGCGACGGCGAGGAGATCACCGCCCTCGTGGTGGAGATGAACGCGATGGCCGGGCGCCTCGAGGCCGCCCGCGTCGCGGTGGAGGAGGCCAACGCCGAGCGCCTCGCCGCGATGGACCGCCTGCGCCACGCCGACCGCCTGCGCACCGTCGGCGAGCTCGCCTCGGCCCTCGCCCACGAGCTCGGCACGCCGCTCAACGTGGTGTCGGGCCACGCGCGGATGATCGAGCAGGACGAGGCCGCCGGCCCCGACGCGCGCGAGAGCGCCCGCACCGTGCTCGAGCAGTCGGCGCGGATGACCCGCACGCTCCGCGACCTGCTGGATTTCGCGCGGCGCCGCGGCCCCCAGGTGGCCGAGCACGACCTCGGCGAGCTCGCCGAGCGCGCCGCCCGCACCCTGGAGCCCCTGACGAAGCGGCAGAACGTCCGCGTCGAGGTCGCGCGCGGCGCGCCGGTGCGGGCGAGCGTCGACGCCCAGCAGGTGCTCCAGGTGCTGACCAACCTCGTGGTCAACGCCGCGCAGGCGATGCCCGAGGGCGGGCGCGTGCGGGTGACGGTCGACGCGGTCGACGCGGCGCCGCCGGAGGGGGTGCACGGGCCCGCCGGGCGCTACGCGCGCGTGGCGGTGGAGGACGAGGGCGTGGGGATCGCAGCGGACGACGTGCCGCGGCTCTTCGAGCCCTTCTTCACCCGCAAGGCGGAGGGCGAGGGCACGGGCCTGGGGCTGTCGGTGGTGGAGGGGATCGTGCGCGACCACCGGGGCTGGGTCGCGGTGACGAGCGAGGTCGGGCGGGGGAGCCGCTTCGAGGTCTACCTGCCGGTCAAGCGTGCGTGAGGGCGTCGAGGCGGCGGGCGGCGAGCGGGTGCTTGGAGGCGGGGCGGTGCGCGTCGAGGCCGACGACGTCGAGCTTCGCGCCCTCGCGCGCCCGCTCGTCGGAGAGCTCGTGGAGGCGCTCCATCACGGTGTGGTCGACGAGACGCGCCTCCGAGAGGTCGACGACGATGCGCCGGCCGGCGGGCACGCGGTCGATCGCCCGCTTGATCGTGAGGTAGTTGCTGAACACCGCCGCCGCGCCGACGCGGAGCACGGTGGTCTCGCCCGACTCCACCGCCTCGATGCGCGGGCGGAACATCCCCGTGATCGGCATGCCCGCGCGGACGTGGAGGAGGATCTTGGCGACGATGCCGGCGCCGACGCCGACGAGCAGGTCGGTGGCGAGCGTGAGGCCGAGCGTGGTGAGGAAGACCACGAGCTGCTCGGGGCCGACGCGCCACGTCCGGGCGAACTCCTGCGGCGAGGCGAGGCGCAGGCCGGTGTAGACCAGCATCGCGGCGAGCGCGGCCAGGGGGATGCGCTGGAGGAGCCAGGGCACCGCGGCCACCGACACGAGGAGGAAGAGCCCGTGGAAGAAGTTGGCCCAGCGGCTCCGCGCGCCGTGGTTGATGTTGGCCGAGCTGCGCACGATCTCGGAGATCATCGGGAGGCCGCCGAGCATGCCCGCGACCACGTTGCCGACGCCGACGGCGAAGAGGTCGCGGTCGAGGTCGCTCCGCCGGCGCCACGGGTCGAGCAGGTCGACGGCGCGGGCGCTGAGCAGCGACTCGATCGTCCCCACCAGGGCGAACATCACCACGAACTTGATCGACGTGCCCGTGAGCACCGCGGAGAAGTCGGGCCGGGTGACCGCGGCGAGCAGCGAGCCCGGCAGGCGGACCAGGTGGCGCGGGCCCACGAGGTAGTCGTGCGCGCGGAGCTGGTAGTGGTGCTCGTGGCCGAGGTCGAACCACGCGCCCATCGCCATCGCCGCGCCCACGACCAGCAGCGGCGCGGGCACGCGCTTCGACACCTCGGGCGCCGCGTAGGGGAGCCCGAAGAGAATCGCGAGGGACACCACGCCGATCGCGGCGATCTCGGGGTTGAGGTGGGCGACGCTGCCCGGGAGCTGCGCGAGGAGCTCGAGGGGCCCGCCCGGGCGGGGCGTCGCGCCGAGCAGCACGTGCGACTGGCGGCTGAAGATGATCACCCCGATCGCGGCGAGCATCCCGTGGACGACCGACGAGGGGAAGAAGTCGCCGAGGGCCCCCGCGCGCAGCCGCGAGAACACCACCTGGATCACCCCGGCCACCACGATCGCCGCGAGCGCGCGGTGGTAGCCGAGGACGGGGTCGCCGTGCCCGAGCTCCTCCACCGCGCTGAGCGCGATGACGATGAGCCCCGCGGCCGGGCCCTTGATGGTAAGCGGCGCGCTGCCGAGGAAGGTCGCGAGCAGGCCGCCGACGACGGCCGTCACGAGCCCCGACACCGCGGGGAAGCCGCTCGCCATCGCGATGCCGAGGCAGAGCGGGAGGGCGATGAGGAACACCAGGAGCCCCGCGACCACGTCGCGCTGCATCGAAGCGGCGGGGGGGGCCGGCGGCGTGGTCGGGTCGTGGGAGGAGGCCGGGGAGGTCATGACGCCCCCTTGAGCACCCTCCGTGCCGCGCGGAATTTCATGCGCCGGCCGCAGCATCCGCGCGAGGAGATTCTCCCCGGTGCCCCGAATCTCCCCCTGCGAACCTTATGCGGCCCGCCATTCTCGCGAGGGCACGGAGGGTGCTAAACCCCGCCGCGCATGTGCCACACCGACAGCACCGCGGAGCCCCGAGACGACGAGGCGCGCGCCGTCGCCGCCCTCGACCACGCGCGGCACCACCTCCCCGACCAGGGGCCCATCGGCACCTTCATCCATCACAATACCTTGCACGCGCTCGAGGGCCTGGAGTTTCACGAGGCGATGGCCTTCGCGCGCTCGCACCTCGACGTGGAGGTGTACCTCCCGCTGGAGAAATACCGCGAGGCCTGGCGGACGGGGCGCATCGACGACGCCGACGTCGACCACGCCCTCGCCGCGCGCGGCACCCCCGACGAGGCCATCGGGCCCTTCACCGCCCGCGGCATCGAGCGCCTCGCCATCCGCCACGGCGTCCAGGCCGAGACGCCCTGCGGGCTCCGCTGGGCCCTCGACGAGCGCGGCGACGGCGCGTGGACCGCCCTCTGGGACGTCCTCTGCCGCGTCGCCCCGCCGCCCGCGCGCGCGCCGCACCCGCTCGCCCAGCGCGTCGGCCGCGACCGCACCCACGCCGAGCTCCTCGCGACGCTCGGCGCGCCGGACCCGGCGGGGAGGGTCAACGCCGTCCTCGTCCCCTTCCTCGGCGCCTACCTCGACGAGGGCATCTCGCGCTGGCCGATGCCCGGCCGCGACCGCGGCATCCTCGCGTGCCTGCGCGACCACCTCGCCGCCGCGCCCGCGCTTCTCTCCCCCTGGCAGCGCGAGGCGCTCGCGTTGCTCCAGCGCGACGACGCCGCGCGCCGCCCCCCGGCCGCCCGCATCGCCGCCGCGCTCCGGGCGCTCGGGGTCGCGCCCGACGACTGGCCCGACTACCTCACCGCGTGCCTCCGCGCGCTCCCCGGGTGGACGGGCATGGTCTCGCGCCTCGAGCGCCACCCGCACGACCGCCGCGAGGGAGCGCCCCCCGCCTCGCTCGCCGAGGTCGCCGCCGCGCGCCTCACCCTCGAGCTCCCCGCGCTCACGGCGTCGGCGCGCGCGCTCGGCCACGACGGCCCCCTCGGCGCCCTCGTCGAGCGCCTCGACGACCGCGCGGCGGGCGGAGACCACGACGGCCCCTGGCGCCTCCTGCGGCTCTTCGAACTCGCCGGGCTCGGGCTCGACGCCGCGCGCTCGTTCACCGCCGACGAGGCCGCCCGCGCGCTCGCGGTGCTCGACGCCTTCCCCGCCGACGCGCGGCGCCGCGCGCTCCACGACGCCTACGAGCGCCACCACCTGCGCGAGATCGTCGGCGCCGTCGCGGCCAACCGGGCCCGCGGCCGGCGCGCGCCCGACGCGCCCGAGATGCAGGTGGTGGTGTGCATCGACGACCGGGAGGAGAGCTTCCGCCGCCACCTCGAAGCCTTCGCGCCGCGCGCGGAGACCTTCGCCGTCGCGGGCTTCTTCGGCGTGGCGATGCGCTTCCAGGCGCTCGACGACCCCAACCTGAGCGCGCAGTGCCCCGCGGTGGTGCAGCCCGGCCACACCGTCGTCGAGCGCGCCGTCGCCGAAGACCGCCCGCGCTCCGAGCGCCGCCGCCGCTTGCGCGCGCTCCAGGCCGCGCTCGAGCACCAGCTCGCCGACGGGACGCGCTCGTTCTTCCGCGGCGCGCTCCTCACGCCGCTGCTGGGCGTGTTCGCCGCGTTCCCCCTCGCGGCCCGCGTGCTCTTCCCCCGCGCCGCGGCGCGCGCGGCCGAGGCGACGCGGCGGGCGCTCGTCCCCGAGGCCACCACCGAGCTCGCCCTCGCCAGCGACGGCGGCTTCCGCCTCGACGAGCAGGTCGACCGCGTTGCCACCACCCTCGAGAACATCGGCCTCACGCGCAACTTCGCCCCCGTCGTGGCCTTCCTCGGCCACGGCGCCACCACCACCAACAACCCGCACCACTCGGCCTACGACTGCGGCGCGTGCGGCGGGCGCAACGGCGGCCCCAACGCCCGCGCCTTCGCCCAGATGGCCAACAACCCCGCCGTCCGCGAGGCCCTGCGCGCGCGCGGCGTCGACATCCCCGCGGCCACCTGGTTCGTCGGCGGCCTGCACGACACCACCTCCGACGCGGTCGCGCTCTTCGACCTCGAGCGCGCCCCGAAGGAGAGCGCCGACGCCCTCGCGCGTCTGCGCCGCGCGCTCGACCACGCCCGCACCATGTCCGCCCACGAGCGCTGCCGCCGCTTCGAACACGCCGACGACGACCTCTCCCCCGCCGCCGCCCTCGCCCACGTCGAGGAGCGCTCCGTCGACCTCAGCCAGGCGCGCCCCGAGCTCGGCCACGCCACCAACGCCGCGTGCGTCGTCGGCCGCCGCGCCCTCACCCGCGGGCTCTTCCTCGACCGGCGCGCCTTCCTCGTCTCCTATGACCCGACGACTGACAAGAACGGCGCGGTGCTCGAGCGGCTCCTCCGCGCGGTGGTCCCCGTCGGCGCGGGCATCAACCTGGAGTACTACTTCTCCACCGTCGACCCCGAGCGCCTCGGCGCGGGGACCAAGCTCCCGCACAACGTCGCCTCGCTCCTCGGCGTGATGGAGGGGGCCTCCGGCGACCTGCGCACCGGACTCCCGCGCCAGATGACCGAGATCCACGAGCCCGTGCGCCTCCTCTGCGTGATCGAGGCGACGCCCGAGACGCTCCTCGCCGTCGCGGGGCGCGCCGAGGAGGTCGGGCGCCTCGTCGGCAACGGCTGGGTGCGGCTCGTCTCCTGCAACCCCGAGACGGGCGCGCTCCTCGCGCTCACCCCGAAGGGCTTCGAGCCCATCGCCGACCCGCTGGCCCCCGCCGCCGCGCCCGAAATGACCTGGTACCAGGGCCACCTCGACCACCTCCCCGCCGCCCTCCTCCCCCCCGAGCCCGCATGAGCGACCACTCCCTCCTCCGCGCGATGGTGGCCCTCGTCGTGGCCCCGCCCGCGCTCTCCGCCTTCGCCCTCGGCGCCGCCGCGCTCCTCGGCCGGCGCCCCTCCGAGCGCGCGGTCGCCGGCACCGCGCTCGCCGCGTCGGTGGCCTCGTTCGCGGCCGTGATCGCGTGCTCGGTGCTCTTCCTCGCCGCGCCCGCCGCGGGCATCGAGGTGGTGTTCCCGCCGTGGTTCTCCGTCGGCGACTACACCTTCCACGGCAGCGCGCTCGTCGACCGGCTCTCGCTCGGGATGGCGCTCACCACCGGGCTCATCGTCGTGGTGGTGGCGCGCTTCTCGGTGCGCTACCTCCACCGCGAGCCGGGCTTCCACCGCTTCTTCCTGCTGCTGTCCATCTTCACCACGGGGATGCAGCTCCTCGTGCTCGCGGGCAGCTTCGACATCCTCTTTATGGGCTGGGAGCTCGTCGGCATCTCGTCGGTGCTGCTCATCGCCTTCTTCGACCGACGCCCCGGGCCCGTTGCCGGCGCGCTCCGCGCGATGGTCACCTACCGACTCACCGACGTCGGGCTCCTCGTGGCCGCGGTGCTCCTGCACCAGCTCACGGGCTCGTCGGACTTCGCCGACGCGTTCCACAGCGACGCCTGGCCCCACGCCGCCACCGGGATCCCGCCGTCCGGCGCCACCTGGGTGGTCGCGCTCCTCGCGCTGTCGGCGGCGGGCAAGTCGGCGCAGTTCCCCTACGGCGGCTGGCTGCCGCGCGCGATGGAGGGCCCCACGCCGTCGAGCGCGCTCTTCTACGGCGCCCTCTCGGTGCACGCGGGCGTCTACCTCCTCCTGCGCGCCGCGCCGCTGCTCGAGCGCTCGCCCGCCGCGTCGCTGCTCGTCCTCTGCGTCGGCATCGTCACCGCCACCCTCGCCACGCTCTCCGGCCGCACCCAGCCCGACGTGAAGAACAGCCTCGCCTTCGCCACCGCGACGCAGGTCGGGCTGATGTTCGTCGGCGTCGGGCTCCACCTCTGGCGCTGGGTCCTCCTCCACATGACCGCCCACGCGCTCCTGCGGCTCTACCAGCTCCTCCGCTCCCCGTCCGCGCTGCGCGACGCGCAGGCGCTCCAGGCCGCCCTCGCCCAGCTCCCGCCGCCGCGCCCTTCGTTCTTCTATCGCGTGCTCCCGTCGGCCGTCACCGAGCGCGTGCAGCGCCTCGCGCTCCACCGCTTCTTCGTCGACGACCTCCTCGATCGCCTCGTGGTCACGCCCGCGCTCCGCCTCTCGGGCGCGCTCGACGCCGCCGAGCGCCGGCTCATCGCCCTCGCCACCGGGAAGGACGCCCCGTGAACGCCCACGCCCTCGCCCTCCTCGTCGCCCTCCCCCTCCTCGGCGCCGTCGCGTCGTACGCCGCGCGCGACCTCTCCGCCGCCCGCCGCGCCGCCGCCGCCGCCACCGCGCTCCTCCTCGCCGCCACCGCCGCGCTCTCCCTCGCGCTGTGGGCGAAGGGCTGGCCCACGCTCGACCAGGTGGGCCCCACCGTGCCCGGGCTCCACGCGCGCTGGCACCTGCGCCTCGACGGCCTCACCGCGCCCTTCCTCCCGCTCGCGGCCTTCCTCGCCGCGGCCCTCGTCGTCGGATCGCCGCGCCGCGACATGAGCCGCCCCGCGCTCGTCGCCATCCAGCTCTCCCTCGCGGGCGCGGTGCTCTCCTACCTCGCCTACGACCTCGCCCTCTTCGCCGTCGCGTGGGCGCTCACCATGGCGCCCGCCGACGCCTGGCTCCGCCACGCGCCCGACCCCGAAGGGCGCGCGCTCGGCCGCGTGTACCGCAGGCTCCTCCTCGCCAGCACCGTGCCGCTCGTCGCGTCCATCGCCCTCGTCGGCGCCGCGCGGCACCGCCTCGGCACACCGTTCCCGTTCGACGTCGACGGCCCCGCGCTCTCCGCCCACGACCAGGTGCTCCCCTTCGCGCTCCTGTCGCTGGCGATGATCATCCGCAAGCCGCTCTTCCCCTTCCACGTGTGGCTCCCGGCCCTCGCCGAGCGGAGCCCCGCGGCCCTCACCGCCACCCTCGCCGGCACGCACCTCGGCGCCTTCCTCGTCGCGCGCCTCGCCATCCCGATGCTGCCCGACGCCGCCCACCTCGGGCTCACCGCGCTCACCGACGTCGCGCTCGCCAGCGCGCTCTACGCGTCCTTCGTCGGCCTCTCGCAGCGCGACCTCAAGCGCGCCGTCGGGTACGTCTGGGCGAGCCAACTCGGGCTCGTGATGGTGGGCCTCTGCGGCGCCAGCGAGGAGAGCCTCCACGGCGCCATGCTCCAGATGGCGGGCTCCAGCGTCACGCTCACCGCGCTCTCGCTCGTCGCCTCCGCCGTCCACGCGCGCTACGGCACGTCCGACGTGCGCCGCCTCGGCGGGCTCATCCATCGCCACCCGGTGCTCGGCGCGGCTTTCTTCCTCCTGTCCGGCGCGACCATCGGGATGCCGGGGAGCCTCCAGTTCGTCTCGGAGGACCTTCTCCTCCACGGCCTGCTCCACCGGCACCCCTTCGTCGCCGCGGCCCTCCTGGTGGTCACCGCGTTCAACGGGGTCACGCTCCTGCGGCTCTTCTTCGACGCCTTCTACGGCGCGCCGCGCGACCCGTCGATCCTGTCACCGGAGACGCGCGACGTGATGCCGCGCGAGCGCATCGTGGTGGCCGGCGTGCTCGGCCTCGTCCTCGCCGGCGGCCTCGTCGCGCAGCCCCTGCTCGACGCGCGGGCCGCGGCCGTCCGCCAGCTCGCCGACGCCGCCGCGGCCGCCCACGAGGCCGCGGGGGCGCACGGCGTTAGCGACGGTCACTCCGCCTCGGGCGCGCCCTCGGCAGCCCCGCGCTGAGCCTCGCGCTCGGCGCGGTGCGCCGCGATCGCCGCCGCCAGCTCCGACTCCGCCACCACGCCGTCATGGTTCGCGTCCGCCGCGGCCATCCGCGCCTGCATCGGCGCCGGCAGCTCGCTCACCTGGAGCGCCCCGTCGCCGTTAGCGTCGAAGCGCTGGATCATCCGCGCCGGGTCGGGCGCGTGCCCGCCGGGCCCGAACCCGCGGCGCCCGAAGCCGTGCCGCCCGTGCGGGCCGCCCTCGTCCGGGCCATCCCCGTGGGGGCCGTGCGGGCCGCCGCGCATCATCGCGCCCGAGGCCATCGCCGACTCGAGCTCGGTCCGCGTCACGCGGCCGTCGTGGTCGGCGTCGGCCGCGGTCAGATGCGCCCAGCGCCCCTCGCCCGCCTCGTCGGCGGTGATGGCGCCGTCGCCGTTGGTGTCGGCGCGGGCGAAGCGCTCGGCCCGGCGCGCCTCGTGGTGGGCGGCGAGTTCCTCGGTCGCGATCACGCCGTCGTGGTTGGCGTCGGCGCCGCCGAGCCGCGCCTGCATCGGCGCCGGCAGCTCGCTCACCTGGAGCGACCCGTCGTGGTTGGCGTCGAAGCGCGCGACGAACTGCGCGGGGTCGCGGCGGCGCGCCTGGAAGCCGCGGGCCTCAGCCTGCGGGCCGGCGGCGACGGTGAGCGACGACGAGGCGGTGCCGGCGGCGTCGGTGCCGCCGCAGCCGAAGGCCGCGAGCGAGAGCGCCGCGAGGGAGCCGAGGAGGATCGAGCGACGCAGGGTGTTCTTCATGGCGAGTCCTTTCGTGGGGGACGCCCAGAGACGTTGCGGGCGCCGTGCCATCGCGCCGACCGCGCGGATTCTCGCAGAACGCGCCCGGCGGGCCAACGGGCGCGCGTCACCGCCGCCGACAGGTGTCGCCGCGGGTGACGTCCGCCCCGCCGCGTCACCGTGGCCGCTTCGGCCTCTTCGCCCCCGCTCCGCCCTCCAGCGCCCGCAGGCGCGCCTCCGCCTCCGACGCGCGTCGCTCCGCCTCCAGCGCGCGCCGTTCCGCCTCGGACGCCCGTCGCTCGGCGTCGGCCCTCGCGTCGGCTGCGGCCTTCGCCCGCTGCTCCGCCTCGGATGCGCGCAGCTCGGCGTCGGCGCGCGCTTCGGCCTCGGCGTTCGCCCGCACCTCGGCGCCCGCCGCCCGCAGTTCGGCCTCGCGGGCGCGGCGCTGCTCCTCCTCGATGAGGAGCGCGGCTTCTTCCGCGGCCGCCGTCGCCTCGTCGGAGTAGGCCTCCAAGCGGTCGATTACCTCCTGCGGGACCAGCAGGTCGTCGTCGCCGCGGCGGAAGCGGAGCCGGCCGTCGCGCAGCACCGTCAGGTCGAGCCCGAGCACCTTCGACGTGAACACCCCGCGGTCGCCCGCGAGGGACTCGTACATCGCGACGCCGGGCGCGGTGAGCCGGTAGCCCCGCAGCAGGCGGGCCCGCGGCTCGAAGATGAAGTACTCGGTGACGCCGAGGCGGGCGTAGCGGAGGACGTTCTGCTCGAGGTCCTTGCGGCGGTCGCCCTTGACGAGCACCTCCAGCACCCAGTCGAGGCCGCGGCCCTCGGCGCTCACCATCCACGTGTCCCGCTTGTGAAGCGCGACGTCCCGCACCGCGAACACGTCGGGCTGGAAGGCCAGCTCGTCGGGGTAGTACACCGCCATCTCGCCGCTCACGTAGAGCGGCACCGTCGACCGCGCGAAGTAGCCCCGCAGGGCCTCGCGCGCGTCCTTCGTCGCCTCGTAGTGCTCGTCGCCCGCGGGGGGCGGCATCAGGTGCTCGGGCAGGTGAACCGGGAGCTCGCGCTGCACCCGCAGGCGCTCCTCGGGGCTCATCGCGCTCCACACGCGCTGCGAGGGGGCGCGGGGGAAGGCGGGGTCGACGACGTAGCGCGGGCGTGGCTCCTCGCTCATGGCGACCGCGAGTCTCCCCGGGGCGCGGGCGGCGCGTCAACCGCGCCCCATCGGGACCGACGCCCCCTCCCCACCCCGGCGATCGCCCGACGCGCCGTCGATTCCCCCCTCACGCCCGGCGCGCCCGCCGCGGTATGCTCCGCGCGCCATGCGCCTCGCTGCCGCCCTCCTCGCGACGCTCGCCCTCCCGCTCCCCGCCGCCGCGCAGTCCGCGCAGCCAGCCCGCCCCGCCGCGCCGGCCGCCGCGCAGCCCGCCGCGGCGCCCGCCAACGCCCACGAGGTGACGCCCTTCCAGGCGGCGATCAACCGTGGCGCGCAGGCCTTCCACGACCGCCAGCTCGACGCCGCCGCGGCCGCCTTCCGCGACGCCGCCGCGCGCGACCCGCGGAGCCCCGTGCCGCAGCTCCTGCTCGGCGCCGTGGCGCAGGCGCAGGGCAACGCGGCCAACGCGCTCGGGGCCTACCGCGAGGCCGCCCGCATCGCGCAGGCCGAGGGCGACGACGCCAGCCGCGGCCGGGCGCTCGCCGCGATCGCGAGCGTGCACGAGGGGCAGCAGCGCTGGGACGACGCGCGCAACGCCTGGCAGGACTACGTCACCTTCGCCGACGCGCACGCGCAGTCGACCTTCCCCGCCGTCGGGCGCGCCCGCACCGACGCGATCGCGCGCCGCGCCTCGATCGAGACCGAGTACGCCCCCGTGCGCGAGCGCATCGCCGAGCGCCTCCGCGTCAACGCCTCGGGGCAGAACCAGCAGCCCCCGCCGGGCACCGTGGTCGCGCCCGTGGCGCCGGGCTCGATGCCCGCGGGCGCGGTGGTGCCGCCGGGCCGCGCGCACTAGCGCGACTCTTCTGCGGCGGGGTGTTTGAGGAGGGGACCTACGTGACGACGGTCACGTGGGATTGGCGCCCGTGACGACGGGCTTGCCGGCCTGCGACCAACCCATGATGCCGGCGGGGAGGACGAACACGTTGGCGTACCCGAGCGCGACAGCCTGCCGCGCGGCCGTGTGGCACGCCATTCAATGTTCGTTGTAGCAGTAGAAGACGAGGCGCGCGTTGTGGTCGGGCGGGAGCACCGACGCGGTCACCTCGTCGTGGCCGACGTGGCGCGCGCCGGGGACGTGCCCCTGCTCGTAGCGCTCGCGGCCGTTGGCGTCGTACACGAACACCGACCCGGGCTGCTCGAGGGCGGCCGCGAGGTCGGCGACGGTCATCGCCGGGATCTGCGCCTCCGCGGTGGCCGCGTGGCCAGGCGCGTTGGCGGCCGGCGCGGGCGACGGCGCCGCGGATCGGTTGCACGCGGCACCGAGCGCGATCACCACGGCCAGCGCGGCGGTGGAAATGGAACGTTTCATACAGTGTCTCCTCGCGCGCGACGCGGGTTGGCGCGGGGTCGCGGCACGCGCGGTCGGAGCTTCGCACACGGAAGCGCGCGATGGCAGCGGGGCCGCGGCCGGCGTCACCGGTTGCGGCGGCGCAACGTCAGTTGAGCTGCTCGCAGGGGAGCCGCACGCGCATCACCCAGCCCGCGTCGCCCCGGCGCAGCTCCGCGCTCCCGCCGAGCGGCGCCACGCGACCGCGCAGGGCCGCGAGCGCGCGCTTCGAACGGACCCCCTCGCCCTCGCTCCCGTCGTCGAGCACCTCGAGGAGGAGGCCGCCCTCGCCGCGCCGCAGGGTGATGGTGATCGACTGCGGGGGCGTGTCGCGCAGGGCGTGGTGCGCGGCCTCCTCGGCGATCTTGAGCACCTGCTGGCGCATCCGGCTGTTGGGCGGCGCGAGGCCGCGGAGCTCGGCGCGCACGCTCGACGCGACGCCGACGGGCTCGCACATCGTCGTCACCGCGCTCCGCACGCGCTCGACGAGGGCCTCCCAGCCCGCCTCCTCGCCGCGCGCGGGCGCCGTGTCATCGCGGGGTTCGGCGGAGAGGGTCGCGCCGAGCTTCCACCGCGGGGGGCGCAGCGCGGCGGTCGACCCGTCGCGCTCGGCGCGGGCCTCTCGCTCGCGGGCGGGGCGCGCGGCCGTGCGGCGCTCGGCCAGCAGCGCCTCGCGCTCGGCGAGCACGTACGCGAGCGCGTGGGTCGCGCGCGCCACCGTGACGTGCGCGAGCGCGGTGAGCCCGCCGAAGAGGACCGCGGCCTGCACCGCCGACGCGGGCGCGCCGCTCGCCGCGCGGACGAGCACCCCGAGGAGCACCGAGAGCCCCGCCGCGAGCACCAGGCGCGCCGGCGGGACGCGCACCGCGAGCGAGAGCGCCGCGGCCCCGTGGAGCACCATCGCGCCCGTCACTGGCGCCGCGCCGAGGTAGCCCGCCACCGCGAGCGCGACGAGCGCGGCCGACCACGCGACGTCGTCGGCGATGGTCCACTGCGGCTCGCGGCCGGCCCACACCGCGGCGGCCGCGGCGGCGGCGACCGAGAGCGCGTGGATCGCGACCACCGCGGGACGCGCGGGCCCGCACAGCGCCGCGAGGCGAGGCACCGCGAGCGCGAGGAAGGGCATCGCGAGCCCGCACGCGGCGAGCGCCACCAGGGAGAGCCTGCGCTGCCGCGCGCGCCGAACGTCGAGGAGCACCGATCCCATCGAGGTCGGCGCGATCGTACCCCCGCTCGCGGCGCCGGGGTAGAGCCGCCTACCAGAGCGGCAGGGGCAGGTCGTCGAGGAGGGCCGCGGCCGCGCCGGGCCGCGCGGGATCGCGGGCGTCGCCCCACACGTAGAGGGTGTGCGGATGCCCCGGGGTGATCGCGATGGGCGCCGGGCCGCCGGGGAAGACGCCTCCGTCCGGGCCGCGCGCGTCCACCGTCGCGGAGCCGGCGCGGACGGCGCGCAGGGCGGTCCGGTCGAGGTAGGCGGCGCCGCGGGCGAGCGCGGTCCCGTCGGAGAGGTCGACGTCGAGGGAGGGGCCGTGGACGTAGGCGGGGATCACGCGAACCGTCCCCGCGTCGCAGTCGTCGGTGCGTCGTTGGAGGTCGGTGGCCGACCAGAGGCGCAGGTGGGTTCCGGCGTCGCGGTCGCCGTGGAGTGAGCCCGAGAGCACCACGGTGCACCCGGCCATGAAGTACACGTCGGCGCAGAGCGCGTCGGTGAGTTCGTCGCCCTCGGCGCCCGCGTCGCAGGGCGTAAGAACCACGTCGGGGCGGTCGGGCGCGCCGGGCAGGCCGCCGTCGTCGGACTCGATCACGAGGGAGGTTGGGGCGGCGCCGGGCGCGGGCGCGACGCGCACCTGGTAGCTCACGCCGAGCGCTTCGAGGTAGCCCGAGGTCTCGCCCTCCGGCACGACGGCCTCGGCGTAGCCGCGTCGGTAGAGCGGGAGCGTGCGCACCATGAAGCGGACGGTGCCGACGCCGCGGGCGAGGTTCACGAAGCGCAGGAAGCCGTTGTAGGACGCGCGCATCGGCGGGCGAACGACGTCGAGCCCGCAGAGGATCGGGCGCGGCCCGTCGGGCGCAGCGTCGAGCGATGCGTCCATGCCCGCGTCGAGCGAGGTGTCCGTGCGCGCGTCGAGCGGAGTGTCGACGCTCATTGCGTCGGTCGTCACCTCCGACGCGAGGTCGTCGGGCGCCTCCGCAGGGAGGTCGGCCGTGGTTCGGTCGGGCGGCGGCGCGGCGGGCTCGGCGCAGCCCGTCACCACCACCACAAACGCCCATGCGCTAGCGGAACGTCGGCGACACATCGTCGAGCAGGAGCGCGCTCACGCCGGGCATCGCGGGGCTGCGCTGGTCGCCCCAGAGGTAGAGCGTGTGGGTGTGACCGGGCGCGATCACACCGGCGGGGAGCTCGCCGAACGGAACGCCCCCGTCGGCCTCGCGCACCACGACGCGGAGCGGCCCCGCGGGGACCGCGCGGATGCCGCCGGTCTCGCGGTAGGTGGCGTTGCGGGAGAGCGGTCGACCCGCGGCGGTGTCGGTGTCGAGCGGCGGCCCGAAGGCGTAGTACTGGGCCGTTCGCACATAGCCGGTGTCGCACTCCGCGGTGCGCTGCGGGAGGTCGGAGACGCGCTGCAGGTGGCGGTGCGTGAAGCGGATCGGGTCACCCTCGGGCGAGCCCACCAGCAGCACCGAGCACCCGGCGAAGAAGTACACGTCGCCGCAGATCGGGTCGACGAGGTCGCCGGGCTCGCGCACCGCGGTGCAGATCGACTGCGGCGCCGCGGAGCCGTCGGTGAGCACGCCGCCGTCGGCCGCGCCGTCGACCACCACGTCGCCGACCGCGTCGACCGCGGCGTCGCCCGCCGACGTGACGTGGATCTCGTAGCCCACCGGGAGCGTCTGGATCTGGAGCGTCGCGGTCCCCTCGGGCACGACGGCCTCGACGTAGGCGGGCGCGAACATCGACAGCGACCGCGCGACGAAGCGCACGGGGCCCATCCCCCGCCCCATGTGGGCGAAGCGGATGAAGCCGAAGCGAGCCCCCGAGGTGTCGGGCGCGCCGAGGTCGAGCACGCAGGGCGCGTCCGCGGCGACGTCCACGGCCGCGTCGTCGACGGTGGCGTCGGGGGCGGCGTCGGCCGCGAGGTCGTCGGGGAGGTCGGCGGCGACGTCGGGCGCGGCGACGTCGGGCGCGGCGACGTCGGGCGCGGGCGACGGCGCGTCGTCGCACGCAGCGAGGAGGAGGCTAGAGGCTGCGAAGATACTCGACCAGCGCATCGGTTTCGTCCGGGGAGAGGGCGCGGGTCGCGCCGTGGAGGTCGCCTTCGTTGTGGGATGTCACCACGTCGCGGAGCGTCGCGGCGCTCCCATCATGGAGCCACGGGCCGCTGCGCGCAGTCCCCCGCAGCGTGGGGGTGTCGAAGCGGCAGGCGTCGCGGGCGTGGTGCGCGACGTCCTCGTGGGGGAGGTCGGGGTGGGGGCCCGCGCGGACGCAGGTTCCGACGTCGTAGAGGCGCACCTCGCCGGCGAGGTCGAGCGAGGGGTTGCCCGCGCCCGAGTCGGTGGCGCGCGGGCCCGCGTGGCAGCGCACGCAGCCGACGTCGGGGCGTTCGAAGACGGCGCGCCCGCGGGCGGCGAGGGCGACGTCGACGCGCGGCGCGTGGGCCGGCGGGATGGCCCACCGCACGTACTCGAGCAGCGCGTGGAAGGGCGGGCCGAAGATGTCGTCGTCGGGGCGGATCTGCCCCCCCTGCTCGACCGCGATCGTGCGCCAGAACTCGTCGAGCCGGTGCCGCGTCCCCGTCCGCATGAGGAAGCCGTCGAGGCCCTGGCGAAGGTCGGGGACGTCGCGCGGGCCCACCGCGAAGCGCTGCGTCACCGCCGCGGTGCCGCCGTCGGTGTGGCAGCTCTCGCACGACAGCCAGCGGTTCACCGTGATGGGGAACATCTGGTAGCGGTCGTTGGCGTTGTAGAACATCCACTGCCCCGTCCGGAGCTCCTGGGGCATCGGGTCGTCCGAGCGCGACGCGAACGGCCGGCCGTCGACGGCCACCGCCCCGTCGGGCGCCACCGTGAGCGCGAGGAGCTGCCCCGAGCCGCGCGCATGCGCCCAGGCCCTGCGTCCTGCGGGGTGCATCGCGAGCGCGTCCCACAGGCGCCCCGGGAGGTCTTCGACGTAGCCGCGCCAGGCGCCCTGCGTCGCGTCGAGCGAGAAGAGGCTCTCGCTGTTGCGCGCGAGCGCGAGCACGGTGGATCCGTCGGGCGTGAAGGCCACCGCGCGCAGCCCCGACACCACGCGGAGGAGCGCGCCGTCCTCGCCCGCCAGCCGCGAGTCGGTGGAGAGCGTCGGGCGCAGCGGCGCGCGGTCGGGCGCGGCCGTGTCGAGCACGGTGAGCGCGGGGAACACCGTCGTCTCGAAATTGAGCGCGGGCTGCGCCGTCGTCTCCGAGAGCAGCGCGTGGGCGACCCAGAGTTCGCTCGTGCCGGGCCGCTCGGCCGCGTCGTGGAGCGCGCGCGGCGCCCCGTTGGCCCGCAGCGGGTGCCCCGACCACGGCACCGCGGGGACACCACCGCGCGACGTGACCATGAGCGTGGAAGCGTCGAGGCGCGTGACGCCGCCGGTGCGCGGGTGCGTGGCGATCACGGCCCCGTCGGTGGTGAGCGCGAGGGCGCCGGGTTCTTCGGGGAGCTCCGCGCGACGGAGCACGGCGAGCGAGCGCGGGTCGACGGCGATGAGCTCGCGGTCGGGCGCGCAGGCCACGAGCACGCTCGCCTCCGCGGGGCCCACCACCACGGCGACGGGCTCGGTGCACACGCGGGCGCGCGCCGTCACGCGGAGGGACGCGAGGTCGACGGCGACGAGTTCGCCCGAGTTGCGCCCGGTGACGAAGACGACGTTCCGATGCGGCGCGAGCGCGACGCTGTTGGGCGCGACGGGCGGTGCCCAGCGGCCATCGGGCGCGGGGGTCGGCGTCGGACCGAGGGCGATCTCGGCGAGGAGTGTGCGGGCGGCGAGGTCGACGACGGTGACGCGGTCGAGGTCGGGGTGCGCGACGACGGCGCGCGCGCCATCGGCGGTGAGGATCATCGAGCCCGAGTGCGGGGCGGGCCCGGCGCCCCAGTAGCGCGCGGGGATGCTGGGAGCGGGCGCGACGGGGGCCTCGCCAGCGCACGCGGCGAGCGCCACCGCGCAAGGAAGAAAGCGGCGAGGCATGGAGCGGAGCGTAGGCCCTGCGGGGCGATCACGAAAGGGGCGCGGAGGTCACGGCAGGCAGACGCGGTAGGGCGAGCTGTAGCTCGACGCGGGGACGAAGGTGGTCAGGCCCTCGAAGCAGTGGTTGCCGACGCCGTAGCCCTCGAAGTTGACGATGGGGCTGCCGCCGTCGGTGTACTGGAACACCAGCGAGTCGGGCGTCGGCTGGCTCCAGGTGCCGCCGTAGGTGGGGCCCGCGTCGGGGATGGTGATCGTCCCGTTGGGGTGGAAGAGCACCGAGTGGTGCGAGATCGAGCTCGGGAAGAGCGTGCACTCGTAGTAGCTCTGGAGGTTGGTGCCGGTGCAGTGGTCGTTGGTGACGGTCGCGGGCGCGGTGAGCGCGATGGCGTACGCGCGGTTGGCGAGCACCGGGAAGTACGTCTGGCTGTCGTTGTTCGACTGCGCGTCGGGGGCGGACCCCGGCAGCACGGTCGCGGTGAACGACACGGGCTGCCAGGCCTCGGGGATGTTCATGTCGAAGTAGAGCGGGACGGCCTGGCCGGGGTTGAGCCGGGGCACCTGGCAGGTGATGCGCAGGCCCGAGCGCGTACACCCCGTGGCCATCGCGCCGACGGTGCCGAGCGGGTACACCTGCGGGCTGGTGTTGGTGTCGGGCAGGTCGATCTGGAGCGTGGCGAGCGCGCTCTTCGGGCTGCCGATGTTGCGCACGGTCACCGTGTAACGGACCGACGAGTACACGTACGACGTGCCCGACGGCTGCGACACGACGACGGCGAGGTCGGGCGTGGCGTGGGCCGCGCCGGCGGCGAGCGTGAGGGCGAGCGAGCTGACGAGGGCGGTGACGAAGGGCAGACGGGTGCGCATGGATCTCTCCTCGGTGGAAAAGGGTCGTTGGGTTCGCTGTGACGCGGCGCCCGGTGCCGCGCCTCCCGCGCGCTCACCTGTGGGCCTCCGCCGCCGTCACCGATGTGTCTGTTGTACCCGTTCCACTCGCCAAATCACCTGTTTTTCAAGGGTCTGGCGTCGATTGACGGTCTCGCCCGCCGTCGCACCGGGTGTCCGACAGAGCGTCTCGGACAGCTCCGTCATGGCGTCCGCGAGGGGGGGGTCAGTTCATCGCGCGCCAGGCGTCGCGCGCGACGGTGCCGCGGCGGCGCCAGAGGGCGACGGCGAAGCCCAGCGCGAGCGCGGCGGTGACGGCGAGGCCCGCCTTCGCCATCGACACGTCGTCGGCGCGCACGTCGGAGCACGGGACGGGCAGGAGCGCGAGCGTCGCGTCCATCGCGGCCACCACGCCCGCCGCGACCGCGAAGCCCCGCGGCGCGCGGAACGACGCGAAGCCCACCGCCGCCCAGCCCGCGGTCGCGCGCACCGCGCACCATGCGAGCGAGGTGAGCGTGAAGCCCAGCGCGCGTCGTCCGTCGAGCGCCTTGAAGAGGTCGCCGAAGTTGAGCACCACCGCGAGGCTCCACAGGAACGTGAGCCCCCCGAAGAGCAGCGCGGGCGCGGAGACCGACGCGGGGACGCCCGCGGGCACGGCGGGGAGCGCGTCCTCCGGGGCGGCCGCGCGGTAGGGCCGCTCGCCGTCGACCGTGCCGCGCCGAACGCGGACGGCCTCGGGCCAGTCGACCTCGGTGCCGGCGTAGGCGTTGCCGCGGCGCGCGAGCCAGTCGAGGCCCGCGAACACGCCCGCGACGATGAGGGAGACAGGGAGCGGCGGGATGGGGTCGGCCACGGCGCGATGGTATCCGATCAGGGCGCCGAAGCCTCGCGCCGCCCGAGCAGGAAGCCGAGCGCCCCGGGCAGGCGCATCGCCCAGTAGCGCTCGTTGTGCTCGGCGCCCGACTGCACCACGTAGCGCAGGGTGCTCCCCTCCGCGTAGCCCACCGCGCGAAGGGTGGCGGCGAGCTCGCGGGTGTCGTCGACGCCGTCGCGCGAGGCCCCCGCGTCGCCGCTGTCGACGTACACGCGCACGGGGCGCGTCGGGCGGCTTGCGAGGGACATCACCTCGCGGAGGATCACGCGCCCGTCCCACCACGTCGACGGCGACAGCGCCCCGACGACGCCGAACACGTCGGGGCGCCGCACGCCCGCGTAGAGCGAGATGAGCCCGCCGAGCGACGAGCCCACCACCGCGGTGGTCTCGCGGCCCGGGAGCGTGCGGAACTCCCGGTCGATCATCGGCTTGAGCTCGTCGGCGAGGAAGCGGACGTAGAGGTCGCCGCGGCCGCCGCCGCCGACGCTCGCGTCGGGCGTCGGGGTGTACTCGTCGATGCGGGCGGCGGTGTTCTCGACGCCGACGACGATGGCCTCGCGGATGGCGCCCGACTCGGCGCCTCCGTCCATCGCGCCGTCGGCGTCCCAGGCGACGCCGCCGAAGGCCGCGCGCGGGTCGAAGAGGTTCTGCCCGTCGTGCATGTACACCACGGGGAAGCGGGCGGCTCGATTCTCGTCGTAGGTGGGCGGGAGGTAGATCCAGACGCCGCGGGTGTTGCCGAGCGCGGTCGAGCGCACCGCGTCGTACGTCCGCGCGAAGCGCCCCGCGACGGTGGTGAAGTGCGGGAAGACCTCGACGGTGGCACCCGGCGCGGCAAAGTAGTTGGGCCCGCGCGACCACGTCCGGTCGCCGAGGAGGGGCTTCCACTCGAGCGGCGACGAGAGGTCGGCGGTGCTCCACTCCCACGCGTCGTCGGCCACGCGGCGAAACTGAACCCCGCGCTCCCACGACAGCGGCTCCAGCGAGCCGCGCAGGGCCACGGCGTCGGTGGTGGGCGTGTACCGGACCCGCAGCGTGGTGACCCGCGCGGCGTCCGCGGGCGCGTCGGGCCGAGCGTCCGCGGGGGCGTCGGGCGCAGCGACATCGACGCGCGCGTCGAGCGTGGCGACGTCGGCGGGCGCGTCGGGCGCGACGTCGAGCGCGGCGACGTCGGCGGGCGCGTCCGGGGTGGCGTCGGGCGCGGCGCGGTCGGAGGCGACGTCGGGCGCGACGTCGGGCGCCGCGTCGGGGGGGCTGAGCCCGGGCGAGGCGGCCGTGCAGCCGAGGGCGAGGAGGAGCGACGCGAGCGGGAGGCGCATGGCGCGGAGGTTCAACCCCAGGGGGAGCGCTGCGTCAACGGGGGAGGCCGCGGAATCCCGTTGCGGTCGCCCCGCGGAGGCCCTAGAGAGCGCGCCGACGCAATGACCCCCGAACGCATCCGCGAGATCCTCGAGGCGCTCCAGGCGGGCTCCACCACGGTCGACGCCGCCACCGCGGCGCTCAAGCACCTCCCCTTCGAAGACCTCGGCTACGCCGTGGTCGACCACCACCGCGCGCTCCGCCAGGGCGTCCCCGAGGTGATCTACGCCGAGGGCAAGACGGCCGAGCAGGTGGTCGGCATCGCCCGCGAGATCGCCCGCGGCGGGCAGAACGTGCTCATGACCCGCGTCGACGCCGCCAAGGCCGCCGCGCTCCAGGCCGCGCTCGAGGGCGTCCGCTACCACGCCGTCGCCCGCATCGCGACGCTCGAGCAGCGCCCGATCCCCGCGCTCGGCAAGAGCCCGGTCGCCCTGGTGTGCGCGGGCACAAGCGACATGCCCGTCGCCGAGGAGTGCGCCGAGACGCTCCGCATGCTGGGCGCGTCGGTCGAGCGCATCTACGACGTCGGCGTCGCGGGCGTGCACCGCCTCCTCGCCAAGCGCGGCGCCTTCGACCGCTGCGCGATCGCCGTGGTGGTGGCCGGGATGGAGGGCGCGCTGCCGAGCGCGGTCGGCGGGATGGTCTCGATCCCGGTGATCGCCGTCCCCACGTCGGTGGGCTACGGCGCGGCGCTCCACGGCTTCACCGCGCTCGGCTGCATGCTCACGAGCTGCGCCTCGGGCATCACGGTCTGCAACATCGACAACGGCTTCGGCGCGGCCTTCGCCGCCGCCCGCATCCTCCAGTCGGCCGAGCGCTACTGACGGCGCCACCCGCCGGGCCCGCGCGCCACCTCGCCGAGCGACTCCAGCCGCGCCAGGTGGGCCCGCGCCACCTTCTCCGCCAGCGCCCGCGGCGCGCCCGGCGAGTCGGCGTAGGCCGCCGCCGCGATGGCCTCGAGCGACGTCTCCCCCGCCCCCACCGCGTCGCGGACCCGCGCCTCGCGCGCGAGTCGGTGCGCGACGTAGAAGCCCAGCCGCGCCACGGCGTCGTCGATCGGGTCGCCGTGCGCCGGCAGCAGTCGTGACGGCCCGAGCGCGCGCAGCCGTTCGAGCTGCGCGAGGTACTCGTTCATGTCGCCCTCCTGGTCGGGGTCGATCAGGATCGTCCCGACCGAGGCCACCATGTCGCCGACGATCATCCACCCCTCGCCCGGCGACCACAGGCACAGGTGCCCCGGCGCGTGCCCCGGCGTGTGAAGGACGCGGACGTCGCCGTCGAGTGAGTCCCCCTCGTCGAGCGTGAGGGTGACCTCCGCGATGCCATCGAGCAGGCGCCGCGTCTCCGGGTGCGCGACGAGCGGGACGCCGTGCGCTTCGCAGAAGGCCCGCGCGCCGCCGACGTGGTCGCCGTGGTGGTGCGTGACGATCGCGCCTGCCAGGGTCTCGCCGTTCGCGACGCGGCGGCGGACGGCGGCGTCGAGGGCGCGCTGCTCGGGCTCCCACGGCGAGGCGGGCTCCACCGCCCAGAAGCGCCCGCGCCCGACGAGGTAGGCGTTGGTGTGGGTCGCGGGGGGGTAGGTCGGCGTCCGCAGCGCGAGCCGCTCGACCGACGGGGCCACGATCTCGGGGGCCTCGGTGTTCACGGGCGAACGAGTGCACCCGCCGCCCGCGCGCGTCAATGGAGCGCCGGCCGTCGCCCCGGAGGCGCTTGACGGCGGGGCCGCGGTGGCATTACTCCCGTCGTCCCCATGACGCGCAACGAGCTCCTCCGGTCGATGATCCGCGCCCTCTCCGGCATGACGGAGGACGGGCACACCTTCACCGTCTCCGACCAGTGGCTGGTGACCGCCCACGTCGGGCGCAAGGGCTCGTCGCTCACCGTGCCCCACGTGGTGAAGATCTCCCTCGAGCCCGACTTCGTCACGCTCGAGACCAGCAAGGGCCACCGCTACGCCGTGATGGACGAAGAGGTGTACGCCCTCGCGCAGGAGCCCTCCGAGCGCGACCCGAAGGGCCGCCGCGCCGGCTTCGCGTGATCAGCGGGCGGTGAGGGGCGCCCCGAGCTCGGGCGCCCCCGGCGCGCGCACCACGTAGGGCCACGCGAGGACGAAGCGCGCCTGCCGGAAGCGCGAGAAGCGCAACCGCCGCAGGGCCGCCGCCACGCACGCGCCCGCGGGCGACGTCCCCCATGGCGGCGCCACCGTCACCGCGTCCACCGCGCCCGTCCCGAGGATCACCAGCGAGACGGAGACCGTCCCCTCCTGGCCGTTGACGCAGCCCGCGACCGCGCCCGACGCCGTGAGCATCACCCGGCGGATCTCCAGGGGCTCCGGGCGCTCGATCGTCGGCGGCGGGAGCGGCCGGGGGGCCCACCGCGGTCGGGCGACGTCGGGCTCAACGGCGACGAGCACGTCGGGCGATGCCTCCCCGTCGAGCGCGGCGACCGACGCGTCGTCCGCGGTCACAGGCGCGGGCCCGGGCGACGCGGCGTCGGGCGCGGACGGGGCGGGTGGAGGCTCCGCGACGTGCGCCACGACGCGGGGAGGCGGCGGCGGGCGCGTCGCGAGCCACGCCGCGGCGACGGTGGCGGCGGCGACGGTCGCGACCCCGACGAACACCCAGGGCGCGAGCGAGCGGGACGACGGCCGTGCGGGCGCGCGCTCCCACGTGGCTGGGGTCGCGACGGGCACGGGCGCGGCGGCCGCGCGGTCGGGGCCCGGGAGCGTCTCGGCGCGCGGGGGAGCGGGCGCGGCAGGCGACTCGTCGGTCACGTCGGTCGGCGTGGCGACGGGCTCGCGGAGCATCGCCGGGGGCGAGATCGACACCGGCGTCGGGTCGTCGACGGGCGGCGGTTCGATCGGCGCGGATTCCGCGGGCGCAACCACGTCCAGCGCGGACGGCGCAGGCGCGTTCAAAGCGCCCTCCGCCCACGCGAGAAGCGCCTCGCGCAGCGCCGCCGCGGACGCGAACCGCACGGCCGTGTCGCGCGCGAGGGCGCGGTCGACCGCGGCCGCGAGCGCCTCGGGGACGTCGGGCGCGACCGAGCGGAGCGGCGGCGCGTCGTCGGCGAGGATGCGGACGAGCAGCGCGTTGTAGTTGGCGGCGCGGTAGGGCCGGTGGCCCGCGAGCGCTTCGAAGAGGATCACCCCGACGGCCCACACGTCGGACTGCGCGCCGGCCCGCTCGCCGCGCGCCTGCTCGGGGGACATGTAGTCGGGCGTGCCGAGCAGCGCGCCCGCGTGGGTGAGCTCGGTGGCGCCGGGCGCGTCGTCCATGCGCGAGACGCCGAAGTCGATGAGCTTCGGCACCACGCGCCCGTCGGGCTGCCGCGCGAGGAAGAGGTTGGCGGGCTTGAGGTCGCGGTGAACCACGCCCTGCGCGTGGGCCGCGGTGAGCGCGTCGAGCACGGGCGCGAGGGTCCCGACCAGCCAGCGCGGGTCGAGCGTGCGCTCGCGGCGGAGGACGTCGCGGAGGTCCTCGCCCTGCAGGAGTTCCTGCACGATGAAGAGGGAGCCGTCGTGGGGGTCGCGCCCCATGTCGAGCACCTCGACGATGTTGGGGTGCGCCACGCGCGTGGTGACCCGCGCCTCCCGTAGGAAGCGCTCGGACATCTCCGCGTTGAGGGCCGCCGCGCCGAGCAGCACCTTCAGCGCCACGCGCCGCCCCGTCCAGGTGTTCTCCGCTTCGAACACCGCCCCGTGCCCGCCGACGCCGAGGCGCCCGGTGACCCGGTATTTGTCCGCGACGACGCGCCCGATCCAGGCGTCCGCGGGGCTTCGAAGGGGCTCGGTCAAGGTCGCGTCTCGCGCCGCAGCGCGCCCCCGTCATACACCATCTCCCGACCGTTGCCCCGCGCGCGCGCCGCGTGGGATCATCGCGCCGTGGACCGCGCGCGCCGCCACGACGGCTCCCCCTGGAGCGACGAGACCCCGGCGCCCGTGGGGCGAGACACCGAGACCCTCCCGCTCGGCACGCAGCCTCCCCACTGGACGCAGGTCGACACCGCCCACGACGGCACGCCCGTGATGCTCCGTGACGTCCCCGCCGCGTCGGGCGAGCGCTCCTTCCTCGGGCCCGACGAGCCCACCGAGGCCACCGGCTCGCGCTTCGACGCGGCCGCCCCCGCGACGCTCCCCCTCGGCACCGGCGTCGCGCCCGCGCCGGCCCTCCCCGGCCCCCCGATGCCCCCCGCGGGCCTCGCGCCCGCGCCCCTCCCGCCGACCCGCGAGGTCCCCTCCGCGCCGAGCGCGACGCACTCCCCGGTGCTCTCCACCGCGCTCCCGCCACGACCGTCGCCGTGGTCCCCGCGGCCCGCCAGCGAGGCCCCCGCCGCCGCCCCCGCGTCGGCCCGCGCGACGCTGCTCGCCGGCGCCGCGGCCCTCGTCCTGCTCGCCGCCGTCGTCTTCGCGTACCTCGTCCTCGCGGCCCCCAAGTGAGCGCGCGCCCGTGAATCCCGCGGCGCCCGCGTGCTACGGTCCGCGCGTGACCCCGCGACGCTCGGCCCTCCCCCTCGGCCTCGCCCTCGCCCTCGCCGCCCCGTCGGCCTGGTCGCAGCCCCAGCAGCCCGCGGCCCCGCGCGCGTGGCCCACGCTCGTCGCGCCCCCGTCTCCACCGCCCACGGCCCCCGCGGCCCCCACGCTCGCCCCCACCGCGCCCGCGCTCACGCCGCCCGGCGCCCTCGCCGTGCCGCGGCGCCGCCCGTCGCTCGTGCGCGAGCGGCTGCGCCTGCTCGACGCGGGGCTCGTCCCGCTCGGCGACCGCAGCCGCGACGCGCGGATCACCGACGGCATCATCCAGCTCGCCGTGGGCGCCGCGTTCGTGACGCTTGGGCTGGTGCTCCCGTCCGACACGCCGGGCGTCGACACGTACCAGTACCTCTCGTTCTTCCAGGGCGGCTACGCGGTGGCGGGCGGGCTCACGCAGCTCCTGTGGGTGCCCGCGCGCGAGCGGCTCTCCCGCGCGTACGCCGCGATGCCGCGCGCCACCGCCGCCGAGCGCCGCGCCCGCGTGCGCTTCGGCGAGGAGAGCCTCGAGGAGATGGCCGACGACGGGCGCCGCCGCCGCATCCTCCTGCCGGTGATCTCCTCGGTGGTCCAGCTCGGCACGCTCGCCGTGATCTACCGCGAGCAGCTCTTCAACGGCGCGCCGATGCCCGAGCCCGAGGCCGTCAACTACCTCATGATCGGCCTCACCGGCGTGACGATCGCGACCACGCTCCTCGGCATCCTCTCCAGCTCGCCCGAGGAGCAGCTCCGCGACCGCTACCGCAGCGAGGTCGACATGCTCCGCCAGTACCACGCCACCCCGGCCGATTGAGCGGGCGCGCGGGTCAGATCCGCCGGAGCGCGACCTGCTCGATCTGGTGGCTGGCGCCCTTGCGCAGGATGAGCCGCGCGCGCTGGCGCGTCGGGAGGATGTTCTCGCGGAGGTTGACGAGGTTGATGGTGTCCCAGAGGCGGCAGGCCGTCTCGCGGGCCTCGGCCTCGCCGAGCGCGGCGTAGCGGGCGAAGTACGACTGCGGGTCGCGGAAGGCCGTCTCCCGCAGGCGCATGAAGCGCTCGACGTACCACTCGCGCAGCAGAGCCTCGTCGGCGTCGAGGTACACCGAGAAGTCGAAGAAGTCCGACACGAAGGGCACGTGCTCGCCGTGGCGCGGCAGGCGCGCGGGCTGGAGCACGTTGAGCCCCTCGACGATCACCACGTCGGGCCGCTCGACCGCCACGCTCGCCCCGGGCACGACGTCGTACACGAGGTGCGAGTACACCGGCGCCTCCACCCGGGCGACGCCGGCCTTGATCGCGCTCAGGAAGCGCAGCAGGCTCCGCGTGTCGTAGCTCTCGGGGAAGCCCTTGCGCGCCATCAGGCCCCGCTCGGCGAGGCGCGCGTTGGGGAGCAGGAAGCCGTCGGTGGTGACCAGCGCCACCGCGGGCGCGCCCGGGCCCCGCGCGAGCAGCGCCTGGAGCACGCGCGCCGTGGTGGACTTGCCGACCGCGACCGAGCCCGCCACGCCGACGATGAAGGGCGTGCGGGCGAGGTCGTCGGCGCCGGTGAAGCGCCGCGTGGCGGCGAAGAGCTCCTGGGTCGCGGCGACGTGGATCGACACGAGGCGCGCGAGCGGGAGGTAGATCGCCTCGACCTCGTCGAGGGAGATCGGGTCGTTGAGCGACTGGAGCCGCGCGACCTCCCCCGCGGTGAGCGGCTGCGGGGCGTGGGCGGCGAGCGCGGCCCACGCGGCGCGCGAGAACACACGGTACGGGGAGAGCGCCTCGTCGGCGTGGGGCGGGGTCGCGGGGGCGTCGGGCATCGGGGATTCGGCGGGGGCTTCGGAGGGGACCCGGCGGGGGCGGTGCGGGCCGCGCGGAGTTGGCGACGGCGGGCGACGCGGCGTCAAGGGCCTGCGCGCGTGGGGGCGCGTTCGTGCGGTTCGGCCGCCCGCCCGGGGCGCGGACGTGCTAATGCCCCGCGCCCCGCGGCGGCCCCGCGCCGCGCTTCCCCACAAAGGACCGTTCATTGGAATTCAGCGATTTCCAGCTCGACCCCTCGCTCCTCCAGGGCGTCGCCGGCCTCGGCTTCGTGCGCCCCACGCCCATCCAGGAGCAGGCGATCCCCCCCGGCCTCGCCGGCCGCGACCTCATCGCCGCCGCGATGACCGGCAGCGGCAAGACCGCCGCCTTCCTCCTCCCGATCCTCCACCGCCTCCTCGGGCGCCCGCGCGGCGCCACCCGCGCGCTCGTCCTCACGCCGACGCGCGAGCTCGCCGCGCAGATCCTCGCGGAGTTCGAAGGCCTCGCGAAGCACACCCGCCTGCGCGGCGCGGCGGTGTTCGGCGGCGTCGGCCACGCGCCCCAGGAGCAGGCCTTCAAGTCCGGCGTCGACCTCATCGTCGCCACCCCCGGCCGCCTCCTCGACCATTTGCAGAACGCCTGGGCCCGCATGCCCGAGCTCGAGGTGCTCATCCTCGACGAGGCCGACCGCATGCTCGACATGGGCTTCCTCCCCGACGTGCGCCGCGTGCTCGCGCAGCTCCCGAAGAAGCGCCAGACCTTCTTCTTCAGCGCCACCATGCCCCCCGAGGTGCAGCGGCTCTCGAAGGAGATGCTCGTCGACCCGGTCGCCCTCAACATCGAGCGCGTCGCCGCCCCCGCCACCGGCGTCACCCAGCGCATCTACCCCTGCCCCGAGCCCGCCAAGGCCGCCCTGCTCATCCACCTCCTGAAGACCAACGCGCTCGGCAGCGTGATCGTCTTCACCCGCACCAAGCACCGCACCAACCGCCTCTCCGAGGTGCTCGAGAAGGCCGGCATCCACAACGCGCGGATGCACGGCAACCGCAGCCAGGGCCAGCGCATCGACGCCCTCGACGGCTTCAAGTCGGGCCGCATCCGCGTCCTCTGCGCCACCGACATCGTCGCCCGCGGCATCGACGTCGAAGACCTCGCCCACGTCGTCAACTTCGACGTGCCCCACGTGCCCGCGGACTACATCCACCGCGTCGGCCGCACCGCGCGCGCCGAGGCCACCGGCGAGGCCTTCACCTTCGTCAGCCCCGACGAGGAGGGCGACCTCCGCCAGATCGAGCGCCAGATCGGCAAGCGCATCGAGCGCGTCACCGTGGCCGGCTTCGACTACGGCCAGCGCCCGAGCGAGCCGCTGGAGATCCCCATCGGCGTGCGCATCGCGGAGATCCGCGCGCGCAAGTCCGACGAGCGCCGGCGCGCCGCCGAGAAGTCCGCCGCGAAGGCCGCCCGCGCGTCCGGCGACGCCCCGCGCGGCGGCTCCTCGCAGGGCGGCGGCGGCTGGGGCACCACGAAGCCCGGCGGCGGCGGAGGCGGCGCCCGGACGCAGCCGTCGAGCCCGCAGGCCCCCCGTCACGACCGCCCGCGCCCCCCGTCGCCCCCCGTCGACCGCCACGGCCCGCGCCGCACCGGCAGCCGCGGCCCCAGCCGGTAGCGCTCCCCTCCCGCCCCGCGCCGCCGGGTTTCGCCTTGACCCGGCGGTCGCGCGTGCGCTCTCCTCGGCGACGATGCTCCGCGCCTTGGTTCTCTGCGCGCTCCCCTTGCTCGCCTGCGCCGCGCACACGGCGCCACCGCCCAACGCCACCCCGAACGCGCCCCCGGGTGTGGCGCCACCACCGACGGTCGCGGCCCGTCCCGACCTCGCCGCGCCCCCGCGCCGGCGGCCGCACGACCCACCCCACACGCGTCGCGTTGGCGGTCGGGAGTGGTCGGTGGCGGTGGGCGAGGACTGGGCGCGCGACCCGGCGCGCGGCGGCACGCGCTTCAGCCTCACCGAGGGTGACGCCGCCGTCACGCTCCTGGTCGACCGCTTCGTCCGGCCGCGCGGCCCCGCGGACGAGGCGCTCGACGAGGTGGTCGACGAGCTGCGCGAGGGCCTCGCGCGCCGAGGGATCGTCGGCGGCCCGCCCCGCCCCGCGACCATCGACGGCGCCCCCGGCCGGGCGGTGAGCTTCTCCGGCCTCCACGCGGGCCTCGCCGTGCGCGCGCTCGTCCGCGCCGAGGTGCGCGGGCCCCGCTTCGGCGTCGTCGCCTGCGTCCTCCCCGCGTCGCCGCGCGCCGACGAAGCGTGCAGCGCCGTCGTGGAGAGCCTCGCGCTCGACGCCGAGCCCCCCGCACCGCCCGGGGGCGCGAGCCGCGTCACGCAGGGCGCGGCCAGCGCGCTCGTCCCAGACGCGTGGGTCGACGTCACCTCGGAGGAGACCATGCGCGAGCTCCACTCCGACCTCGGGCCCGCGGCCGCGCGGGTCACCGTGGAGGGCGGCGAAGGCGACGAGGGCGCCGCGTCGCTCTTCGACGACGTCGACACCTACTACGCCCGGCGCAACGCCGCGGTCGTGCGACGCGTCCGCTCGCGCGTGCCCGGCGGCCGGCGGCTCGACTTCGAGGCGACCTTCACCGAGCCGCCGGGGGTCGCGGTGACGTCACACTTCGCCCTGCGCGGGCGCTACGTGTACTACCTCGCCTGCTCGGAGCCCGCGGGGGAGTCCGCCCTCCGCGGGCGCTGCGCGCCGGTGCTGGCGTCGTTCCGCTTCGACGCGCCCTGAAGGAGGACCCGTTGCCGCCCCGACCCGCCGTCCCCCGCCACCTCACCGCGGCCCTCTTCGCGCTGGCCGCTGCGTCTCCCCTCGCCCACGCCGACCCGCCCCGCGCGCACCGCAACCGCCCGGCCCGCGCGCACGCCGCCCCGCGCGCGCGCCCCGCGCCGCCCGCCGCGCCCCCGAGCCCGCCCGAAGCGCCCGCCGCGCCCCCGCCCGACCCCCTCGCCGCCTCGCTCGACGAGGCCGCGCGCGCCGCCGAGGCCGACCCCCGCGTGCGCAGACGCCCGCCGCTGCCCGACCCCGCGGCGATGCTCCCGGCGATGCGCGTCGAGCGCTTCTCGCTGCCCAACGGCCTCGACGTGGTGCTCTCGCCCGAGGCCGAGGGCCGGCAGGTCGTCGTCGGGGTGGAGTACCGCGTCGGGACGGGCGACTGCCCCCCGGCCCGCGCCTCGCTCGCCCACCTCGCCGAGCACCTCACCTACGGGCCCACGCGCCACGCGCCCGACGGGCTCCTCGTCGAGGTCGAGCGCGCCGACGCCACCGTCTTCAACGGCATCACCTCGGTCGACCGCACCCGCTACTTCGCCGCCGCGCCCGCCGGCTCGCTCGAGCGGCTCCTCTGGATCGAGGGCGAGCGCATGGCCTTCTCCCTCGACGCCGTCACCGACGGGTCGGTCGGGCACGAGCGCAGCGTCGTCGCCAACGAGTACCGCCAGCGCGTCGCCGACTCGCCCGCCGGCGACCTCGACCTCGCCGTCGCCCGCGAGCTCTACCCCGAGGGCCACCTCCGCCGCGCGCCGCACCACACCGCCGACGAGATCGCCGCCGTCACCCCGGCGGACGTCCGCGCCTTCCTCCGCGCGTGGTACGTGCCCGCCAACGCGCGACTCACCGTGACGGGCCGCTTCGACCCCGCCCGGGCGCGCGCGTGGGTGCAGCGCTATTTCGGCGACATCCCCGCCGCCCCCGCGCCCCGCCGCGAGCGCGGCCTCGAGCCGCCACGCCTCACGCAGGAGCGCGTCCTCCGCTACCGCGCGCCGCAGGCATCCGAAGGGGTGGAGGTCCACTGGGCCACGCCCGCCCTCCACGCGCCGGGCGACGCCGAGCTCGACGTGGTCGCCGAGCTCACCGGGCGGTCGCAGGCCGGCTCGCTCGAGCGCGCGCTCGTCGGCGCCGGGGTCGCGACCCGCGTCTACGTCCGCCAGCACAGCCACGACGACACGTCGGAGTTCGTCATCTCGGCCACGGCGGCGGCGGGCCACTCGGCCGAGGAGGTGCTCGACATCATCGACCGCGAGCTCGTCCAGCTCCGCCGCGCGGAGCCCGCGCGCGCGGAGGTCGTCGGCGCCGTCGCGCGCATCCGCCGCGCCCTCGTCGAGCGCACCGCCTCGCTGCTCGAACGCGCGTGGCAGGCGGGCACCCGCCCCGACCCCGACGACCCGGGCCACCTGCGCGGCGCGCTCGCGCTCTACGCGGCCGTCACCCCGGGCGCGGTCCGCCGCGCCGCCGCCCGCTGGCTCCCGCTCGACCGGCGGCTGGTGGTGATCCTCCAGGGCGACCCGCGGGCGCCCGCGTCCGGCGTGGTCGAGTCGGTGAGGTCGCGATGACGCCCCGCCCGCTCGCCGCGCTCCTCGCGCTCGCCCTCGGGTGCGCCGCCCGCGCGCCTCGCCCGGAGGGACCCGCCACCGCCGACGCGCCCTTCCGCTACCGCGCGCCGCCCCTCGGCGAGCTCCTCCCCGCGCCCGAGCCCGCGGTTCGAACGGCCCGCCTCGGCAACGGCCTCGAGGTGGTGGTCGCCGAGCGGCCGGGGGCGACGTCGACCGAGATGTTCTTCGTCAACCGCCGCGGCGGCGACGACACCGAGCGCGACCGCCCGGGCCTCGCGGCCCTCACCGCGCGGCTGGTGGGCTTCGCGGTCGGCCGCTGCGACGGCCCGCCGGGGTCGTGCGCGGGGGCGCCCACGCGCTGGGGCGTCGACCACCGCGCGGCGCGCTTCTCGGGCGTCGCGGAGCCCGGCGAGGTGGGGACGTTCATCCGGCACGTCGCCGCGGGCGTGCGGGGCTTCGACCCCTCGGCGGCGGCCTTCAACGACGCCCTCGGGCACGCGCGCGAGGAGTGGGAGCGGCGCGGCGACGGGCGCCAGCTCGCCGACCTCGTCGCCCCCGCCGTCTTCGACGACGGCACGCTCTACAGCGCCTCCGTCGCGGGCTCCACGGAGGACCTCGCCAACCTCCGCCTCGACCGCCTCCGCGAGCTCTTCCGCCGGCGCTACGTCCCCGCCCACTGCGCCCTCGTCGCCGTCGGGCGCGCCGACCTCGGCGAGGTGACGGCGTGGGCCGAGCGCATGCTCGGGCCCTGGACCGGTGGCCCCCCCGCGCCCCGCCCGCAGACCCCCGCGACCTTCCGGCGCGGCGGCGACCGGGTGACCCTCCTCGAGGCCCCCGGGCGCGCCCAGGCCGGCGTCCTCTACGCGATCCCGCTGCGCACGCCCGACGCCGCGGGCCGCGCGGCCGCCCACGTGCTCGCGTCGGCGATGGCCTCCACCTTCTCGTCGCGCCTCCTGCGCGCCCTCCGCGTCGAGCGCGGGAGCACCTACGGCGTGCACGCCTCCGTCCTCCACTTCGGCGACGCGTCCGTGCTGCTGACGGAGGCCGAGATCGAGGAGGCGCGCGTCGGCGAGTCGCTCCGCGCGGTGCGCGACGGCTTCCGCGACGTGGCGCGCGGCGGGCTGACGTCGGAGGAGTTCGACCGGGCGCGACGCCGCGCGCTGGTGGCGTGGCAGGCCGCCTCCGACGAGGACGACGGCTTCACCGCGCTGCTGCTCGACGGCGTGAGCGAGGGGCGCTCGCCGCCGTGGTCGCCGCCCGACTGGGTGGCCGGCATGGACGGCCTCGACGCCGCGGTCGGCAACGCCCGGCTCGCCGCCGCCCTCGCCGACGCCGAGCCGCGCGTGTTCGTGCGCGGTGACCCGACGCGCCTGCGCGGCGAGCTCGAGGCGCTCGGGATGGGCCCGGTCGTCACCGTCGCGCCGGAGTGACGCGCCGGAGTCCGCGCCGCGCTACTCCGCGTTGCCCGCGGCGCCCGCCTCGGCGCCCGCGTCGAGCGGCCGCGCCGTCTCCTCCACCAGGCCCGCCGCGATCAGCGCCGCGCGCCGCGCCCGCTCGAGCAGCGCCGCGTTGCGCGACGCGAGGGCCCGCGCCCGCTCGAGCTCGGCCCGCGCCTGGGCGAGCTCCTGCGCGAGCTGGTCGCCGCGCCGCGCCGCCTGGTCGCGCTCCGACGACGCCGCCCGCACGCGCCCCTCGAGGTCGCCCTGGGCGCGCGCCGCCGCGGCCGCCGCCGCCGCGTTCGCGTCGCGCAGCGCCTTCTCCGCGGACTCGTGCTTCGCCCGCGCCGCCGCCGCGGCCGCGGCCGCCACCGTCGCCGCCGCGGCCGCCCCCGCGCGCAGCTCGTCGAGCTCGCGCCCGTGCGCCGCCTGCGCGTCGGCCAGCGCCTTCTCCGCCGCGGCCTTCTCCGCCGCCGCGGCGTCGCGCGCCTCCGCGAGCGCCTTCTCCGACGTCGCGTTCGCGTCGGCCAGCGCCTTGTCCGCCGCGGCCTTCGCGTCGGCGAGCGCCTTCTCGTGCGCGGCCTTCGCCTCCGCCGCCTCGCGGCGGTAGGTGCCGTGGAGGTCGGCCACCACCTTGTCGTGCGCCCCGCGCTCCTGCGAGAGGTCGCTCTCGAACTTCGCCCGCGCCTCGGCGAGCCGCGCCTCGACGTCGGCGACGGCCTTCGCGTGGGCCGCCTGCGCGTCGCGCTGACGGGCCTCGTGGTCGGCCACAGTCTTCGCGTGGGCGGTCTGCGCGTCGCGGTAGCGGGCCTCGTGCTCGGCGACGGCCTTCGCGTGCTCCGCGCGGAGGGCGGCCGCGGCGCGCTCGTGCTCGGCGCGGGCGTCGGCCAGCGCCTGGTCGTGGGCGCGGGCGGCGGCGTCGCGCTCGTCGGCGGCCTTCTCCACCTCGCGCTTGCGGGCGTCGCGCTCGGCGGCGAGGTCGCGGCCGGCGGCCTCGAGCGCGGCGCGGGCCTCCTCGTGGGATTTCGTCAGCGCCTCGTGCTCCTGCGCGAGGCCGGCGAAGCGCTCGTCGAGGTCGGCCTTCTCGCGCTCGCGGTCGAGCAGGCGCTCGTCGAGGTCGGCCTTCTCGAGGTCGCGCTGGAGCAGCGTCTCGCGGAGCTGGAGCAGCTCCTTGTCGCGCGCGTTGGTCGCCTCGCGGAGCTGGAGGATCTCCTTGTCCTTGCGGTGCACCGTCTCGCGCAGCTCGAGGCCCTCGCGCGACGTGGCCGTGGTGGTGGCCGAGCCCGCGGGGCGCGCCGCGCGGGCGCGCAGGTCGTCGAGCTCGCGCTGGAGCCGCGAGGCGTCCTCGGCCTGGGCCCGCAGGCGGGGCAGCTCGTCGACCTGGGCGCGCAGCCGCGCGGCCTCGTCGGCCTGGGCCTTGAGCCGAGCGTTCTCCGCGGCGAGGGCGTCGCGCGCGGCGGCGCCCTCGCGGCCGGCGGCGGCGAGCTGGCCCTCGAGCTCGGTCACGCGCGCGAGGAGCCGCTCGCTCTCCACCGCGGCGGCGGAGGCGGCGGGCGACTGGCCGGTGGCGGCGGGCTGCGGGCGCGGGGTCGCGCGCATCGCGAGCTGGAGGTCGGCGATCGAGCGCGACGAGGCCACCATCGTGAGGTCGTCGAGGTCGTCGTCGACCAGCGCGGGGCCCCGCACGGGCGTCGCCTTCGACACGGCGGGCGCCGCGGGCGCCGCGGGCGCGGTCGCGCCGGTGGGCACCTTCACCGGCGCGGGCGCGGGCTGCCCGGGCGAGTCGCTCGGCAGCATGATGCTGTCGAAGGCGACGTCGGCGATGTTGTCGAGCTCCGCGTCGCGCCCGTCGGGCGCGGCGGCCGCGGGCTCGTCGGGCAGCGGGACGGCCTCGAGGTCGTCGAAGTCGACCTCCTCGGAGTCCGGGGCGGGCTCGTCGCCCACCTGCACGAAGGCCGCGCAGCGCCGGATGAGCTCCTCGGGCGCGATCGGCTTGTGCACGTAGTCCTCGGCGCGCGTGCGGAGCTTCGAGTGGTGGTCGAAGGTCTCCTGCGACGACTCCGACGAGGTGATGACCACCGGCACGTCCTTGAGCTCGGGCACCTTCTTGAGCTTGTTGCACACGGCGAAGCCGCTCATCCGCGGCAGCTCGACGGCGACGATGATCAGCTCGGGCGGGTCGGTCGGCGCGAGGTCGATGCCGATCTGCCCGTCGTCGACGATGCGCACCGTGCACCCGCGCCGCGTGAACGCGCGCTTGAGCGAGTCGGCGAAGGCGCGGTCGGACTCGAAGATCATCACCTTGAGGGCGCTCATGGCAGCTCCGCCGCGCGGGGCGCCGCGGCCGTCCCCTGGTGGACGGCGGCGCGCGCCCGCTGCGCGATTTCCCCGGCAGCGTAGGGCCCCGGGCGCGACGGAGTCAACGACGGACGACGGCCCCCGCGAGGTCGTCGGCGCGCACGTCCGCGACGCGGGCGAACACCGCGTGGGCCCCGGCCGCGCGCAGCGCCTCGGCGGGGTAGGTGTGGGCGACGGCCACCACGCGGAGCGACGCGCCGAGGGCCGCGGCGACGCCCGCGGTGCTGTCCTCCACGGCCACCACGCGCGACGGGTCGAGCGGGGCGCCGGCGAGCCCGGCGAGGCGCGCGAGGCCCGCGACGTAGCCCTCGGGGTCGGGCTTGCACGCGGCGACGTCCTCGGCGGCGACGACGGCCCCCACCGCGTCGGCCACGCCCATCACGGCGAGCGCCCCGTCGATCTCCGCGCGCAGCGCCCCCGACACGATCACCACCGGCGCCCGCGCGGCCGCCTCGCGCACCAGCCGCGCGGCCCCTTCGAACACCCGGAGCTCCCGCGCGGCGCGCTCGGCGTACGCCGCGGCCTTGCGCGCGATGAGGGCCCGCACCGTCGCCGCGTCGTCGGCCCGCCCGTGGGCGCGCAGCGCGTGGGTGAACACCCCCCGGTCGTCGAAGCCGAGGTACACGTCTTCGTACTCGGCCGGCGTGATCGCGATCCCCTCGGGCGCGAGCACGGCGTTGAAGCACTCGAAGTGCAGGTGCTCGTCGTCGACGAGCACGCCGTTGAAGTCGAAGCAGACGCCTTGAAGCGCTGGCGGGAGCGCGTGGTTCGAAAACACCGACGGCGACTTGAGCATGTCTGCCGCGTCGCCGTCGATGTGCTTTCGAATTGGTCGGGGCGACTGGATTCGAACCAGCGACCCCTTGACCCCCAGTCAAGTGCGCTAACCAGGCTGCGCTACGCCCCGAACCACACCCGCGGTGCCCCGCGAGGGAGCCGGACCATACACCAGCCGCGCAGGGGCGCAAGAAGAAATCGCGCGCGGTGCGTCACGGCCCGCCGAACGCCGCCGGGGCCGCACCAGGAACCACCCCCGGCCCGCCCGCGCCGCGCAGGTCGGGCCCGCAGGCGGGCGGGCGCGCGAAGGTGCCGGTGCAGCGGAAGCCGATCATGCCGTCGGGTCGGCGCGCGCGCTGGAGCTCGGGGACCATGTCCATCACGGTGAGGATGCGGCCCGCCTGCTCGCTCTTGTTGCGGTAGACGTCGGTGAGGCGGAAGCGGACGCCGAGGTCCATCGCGCTCTCGCCGAGGTTGGGGCGGAGCGTGACGCGGCCGTCCATCTGGAGCGCGAACTCGTTGGACTGCGCGCCGACGCGCTGGAGCGTCGCGACGCCGCGGCGGATGTCGACGTTGAACGCCAGGTCGCCCGCGCGGATCTCCGCGATGGTGACGCCGCCGAAGTGCGGGATCTGGTACTGCGCGCGGCCGTCGCCGACGGTGAGGCGCGCGCAGGTGAGCTCCACCTTGCCCTCGGCCTGGTTCACCTGGCCGTCGGGGACGGTGAGCTCGATCTTGCCGTTGAGCGTGCCGCCGAGCGGGAGGCCGACGGCCTGGACGAGCGGGCCCACCTCGCCGGCGGCGACGTCGGTGAGCTCGACCTCGAGCGAGCGGAGGCCCGGCGCGGGGTCGGTGCCGAAGGAGTAGCTGGCCTCGCCCTCGACCTCGCCGCCCATGCCCTCGATGTCGAAGCTGACGTTGGCGCGGCGCAGGAGCAGCGAGAAGAGCGAGACGTGCACCACCGCCTCGTCGATGCGCATGAACGACGGGCGCCCGCCCGCCGCGGTGGGGAGGTAGGTGACGTGGACGCCCTTCGCCTTGAGCCCCGGGAAGAAGGTGGGCCCGAGGCTGTCGATCGTGACCTCCATGTTCGACGGGATCGAGCGGCCCGCCGGGGTGACGCGCGGCGCCTCGAGCTGCGCGATGATCACCTCCTTCAGCCGGTCGTACGGGAAGGTGACGTAGAGGAAGGTCACGAAGAAGAAGAGGAAGAACAGGGGGTAGCCGACGGCGCGCAGGAGCACCGGGCGCAGGGCGAGGAGGCGCTCCTTCACGGGGCCCTCCCGGCGGCGGCGTTGTTCGAAGCGCCCTCGCGGTTGGCGTTGTTGGGCTGGGCGGAGACCTGGTCCCACGTCGCGATGACGAGGTCGTCGACATCGTAGCGGTTGGCCTCGCCGATGCGCCGCCGGATGCGCACCGAGGTGATCGCCACGGGGAACTCCGCGGCCTCGATGCGATCCATGAAGTCCGCGAGCGCGTCGATGCCGACGGCGCTCAGGCGGATGGAGACCGAGCGCTCGGTGAAGCGCCGCCCCACGGGCGTGGGCGGGCGGTCCTGCGACTCGGCGACGCGCACGTGGGCGTTGCGGGCCTGCTCCTCGACGAAGCTGGTGAGGGCCGGCGCGCGCGCGTGGTAGCGCATGAGCAGCGCGTCGCGGCGGGCGTTGCGCGCGGCGATGCGCGGGCGCAGCCGCTGGATGGTGCGCAGGGCGTCGACCGTGTCGGCCCGCTCGCGCTCGATCGCGTCGAGCTTGACCGACGCGTACCAGTAGAGCCCCGCGAACGCGAGCGCGCCGAAGACCACGGCGAGCGCGATGAGGAGCCGTTTCTCTCGCGGGGACAGGCCCGCCAGGGCCCCCCGTGCCGCGTTAAGCGCCGCCGCCACGTCCGCCTCCCGTCTCGCTCGACCCGCCGTTCGACCCGCCGCCCGACGCGCCCGACGAGCCCGAGCGGTTCGTGCGGGCGCGCCCGTTCCGATCGCGCTGCTGCGCCTCGGGGCAGCGGAACTCCACGTCGAGCGTGTACTTCTGCCGGTTGTCCCCCGGGCTCGTCGTCGCGCGCCCGGGCCTCACGTTGGGGAAGCACGCGTACTGCTGGAGCGCCTCGACCACCTTGTCGCGGTCGGCCAGCGTGTCGACGATCCCCTGGAGCGTCACGTGCTCCCCCCGGATGTCGATCTGCTCGACGTCGTGCCGCACGTTGTCGGGGATGCGCGTCGAGAGCACCCCGAGCACGTCGTATGCGTCCGCCGGCGGCGCCGGGTCGACGTCGTCCGAGCTCCCCTCCCCCCGCGCCATCGAGATCGCCCGGTCGGGGTCGAGCACCCGCTCGCTGAACACCTCCTGCGTCACCGCGCCGAGGGTGTCCTGCAGGCGGTTGCGCTCGGTCACGAGCCCCTGGTACCGCGCCCACGTCGCCATCGCCCAGAAGACCACCACCACCGCGGCCGCCGCGAAGAGGTACGGCGCCCGCTCGCGGAGCACCTGCGCGCCGCCCGACACCGCCAGAGACCCCTTGCGGAAGTCGATCCGCTTGTCGCGCCCGAGGCCGCGCGCCGCGAGGGCCACCGCCACCGGCGCCTCCCACAGCGCCGTCTCCCCCGCGCTCGGCGCCGTCTGGAGGTCGCCCGCGGGCATCCACGTCACCGCCTCGGCGCCGAGGCCCGTCGCCGCCATCAGCCCCTCCTGGACGAGGTTGGCGTCCTCGCCGCAGAGGTACACCGCGGTGAGCGGCGCCCCGCCCGATGCGCGGTAGGCCGCGAGCGTCTGGCGGATGCCGCGGTCGCGCGCGGCGGGCGTCGAGAGCGCGTTGAGCGTGCGGGCGAAGCGGACGACGCCGTTCTCCAGCACGGCGAGCTCGGCGCGCCGCTCGTAGGCGTAGACGAGCGCGACCGGGGCCGGCGCGGTGAGCGCGGGGATGGCCGCCGCCAGCTCGCCGAGGGCCACGGGCGCGACGCCGACCTCGCGCGGGTCGACGCCCGCCGACGCGAGGGCCGCGACGAAGGACTCGACGCGCGACTGGAGCACCGCCGCGGCGAGGAGCTCGGTGGGGTCGCCCGCGCGGACCACCTGCGCGTCGACCATCGCGTCGTCGATGTCGAAGGGCACCGCGCCCTCGAGCTCCGCGGTGAGGGCCTTGTCGCCGCGGCGGAGCACGGCGCGCGGGAGCGAGACGGTGCGCAGCGACACGTCGGTGCCGGGCAGGGCCGCGTACACGCCGTCGAGCTCCTGGCGCTTGACGCCGGGCACCTGGGCGTGGGCGCTCACCAGGCCCGCGAGGTCGCGCGCCGCCTGGGCGAGCCCCTCGGGCCCGGGGCCGCGGTAGACGGTGAACACGCCCTCGATGACGAGCTTCTTGTACGCCGTCTTGAGCAGCGCGCCCTTGATCTGCGTCTCGGTGACTTCGATGCCGAGGTAGCGGGCCATTAGTCCTCGCGCCAGTAGACGATGGTGCCGCCCTGCGAGCTGACGACCCCGAGCTGGCCGGAGCCGCTCGGCGAGAGCGTCGCGCCCGAGGCGCGGATGAAGGTGGAGGGGAGGGCGGGCTGCGGGCGCATGTCGACGACGGCGTGGACGCGGGTGTGCGCCTGGCCGACCGTGGCCTCTGCATACACCGAGAACACCTTGCTCTCGACGGCGATGTTGCGCTCGAGCGCGCCCGTGTCGGGGATGGTGAAGGGCTGGAAGCCCAGCGCCTGGAGCATCGGCCCGAGCGGGGGCCGGCCCTGGAGGGTGCCGATGAAGTTCTGCGCGTTGGTGAAGAGGGGGATTCCCATCGAGAGGGTGAGGGCCTGCACCATGGTGATGGAGGTGATGAAGCGCGCGCCCTGCTCGGGGTCCTGGCACTGGGGCGCGTTGACGGCGAAGGCGCAGATGAGGGCCAGGAGCGTCTGCGCGTTGGCGGTGTTGACGTTGAGCCCGCCCTGCCCCCACACGGTGACGGTGCGCCGCAGGGGGTTGCCGGGGTCGGGGTCGATGATGCGGGCCCAGAGGTCGTCGTCGCCGAGGCCGCGCACCATGCGGAGCTCGTCGACCGAGTCGAGCGGGGCGTTGCGCCGGCGGAAGGGCGGGCGCAGCGAGGAGTAGAAGGTCGGGTCCTCGGGGCCCGTGGTGCTCTGCGCGGCGTTGGCGTTGAGCAGGTTGGCGTCGAACTGGTTCTCGTCGAAATCGATGTAGTCGACCAGCGCGGTGAAGAAGGTCGCCCGGTCGGTGAACTGCCCGTCCGGGTCGCGCTGCTCGAAGAAGGGGTTGAGCGCCGGCGACGCCACCAGCCCCTGAAACTGCCGCGCCGTGAAGATCGACGCCACCGACGAGCGCACCAGGGTGTTGACGTTGATCTTCGCGTCCTCGTCGACGATGCGGAGGTTGTCGAGCCCGGTGAGCCCGGCGAGGTTCTTCCCGGTGCCGAAGTCGACGCCCGCGAGCTCGCCGAGCTGCGCGCCCCCTTCGCCCCCGCGGAAGGGCCCCAGCAGCAGGTCGGCCTGCTCCCAGATCGGGATCTGCGGCGGCGCCGTCAGCCCGCGCCCCATCAGCGCCATGATCGGCGCGAGGATCGGCGTGATCGCGCGCCGAATGGTGGGCTCGGCGTGGAGCACCACCCGCGCGAGGTTGACCCCGCTCTTCGCCTGGCACTCCGCGATGAGCTGGTCGCGCGCCGCGAAGGCCGCCAGCGAGTGCACCTCCACCTCGTCGCGCGACTGCTCCGCCAGCACGTAGAGCAGCGCCACCGAGGCGAGCACCATCAAGAGCGCCACGCCCCGCTGCCCGCGCGTCGACGCGCCACGCAATCGCAAAGCGCCGCCACGCGCGCGGCCGTGGCGCGTGATCGGGGGGGGCGTGCGGCGTGGCTTCGGGGCGTCCATGGCTCAGTAGATCGGGAGGCCGAAGGTGAGGGGCCGGGTGATCATCAGCGGCGTCTCAGTGGAGTACACGCGCTCCTCGCTGCGCGGGCCCTCTTCGAGCGTGAGGGTGACGCGCACGCGCGGCGGCAGGCGCCCGACCTGCCCGGTGGCCTGGCTCGAGTCCCAGGTCTCCGTCCACTGCTCGGTGGCGTCGTCGAAGTAGCTCACGGTGAAGGACTTCACCCCGGGCACGAGCACGTCGATCACGCCGCCGCGCTCGGGGTCGTTGTCGATGCGCGGGCTCTCGCGGCGGACGAGGTCCATCCCGCGGACGTCGTCGTCGCCGCGGTGGTCGAGGAGCTGGTAGCCGACCTCGCAGGCGTCGCCCTCGTGGGTGCCGCGCCGCAGCCGCCGGTGCGTGAAGGTGGTGAAATCCAGCCGCGCGCCGCCGTTGCCCGAGCGGCCCTTGAAGGCCGTGATCACCGCGGCCGCGCGCTGCTCCTGGTTGACGTGGAGCGAGAGGAAGGCCGAGCGCAGGTCGCGGGTGATGCGGGTGAGCGCGACGCGCGCGAGGTGGTCGTGCTCCTGCCGCTCGGAGAGGCGCGTGCGCATCTTGCCCGTCTGGTCGAAGGCGACCCAGATCATCGACGCCACCAGCGACAGGATCGCCGACGCGATCAGCACCTCGAGGAGCGTCAGGCCCCGCTGCTGCTGTCGCCGGCGCATCGCCATCACCGCACCGCCCCGAACTGCGTGACGCCGCCGGGCGCCTGCGTCGCCGAGATGGGCGGCGGGTTGACCCCGCCCGTGCCGGTGCCCGTACCACCGGGCAACCCGCCGGGGAGCGCGCCGGGCAGCGCGTTGAGCTGCTCGGCGGTCGGGAGCGTCTGCCCCGGGTTGGTGACGTACTCCACCACGTCGAACGAGTACTCGCGGGTGCCCTCGTGCCACGCGACGTGGACGGTGACCTTGCGGATCGCGCCCTCGAGCAGGGGCTTCACCGTCGGGTACACGCTGGTGAGCAGGGTGCCGGCCATCTCGCGCGGTGAGGGAGCGCCGGAGCCCGCGAGCGAACCGCCCCCGCCGCCCCCGGCGCCGCCGGAGCCCATCGAGGTCATCGCGGAGGCGAGCCCCGCGAGGCCGCCGTCGCCGCCGGTGATGCCGCCCGGGCCGCCGAACGAGCTCCCCGCCGCCGCGCCCGCCGCGCGCCCGAGGAGCGAGTCACCCGCGGCCGTCTCCACCGCCGACTGGTCGGGCAGCTCGATGCGCTCGACCTTGGCGTCGCAGGTGACGCCGTCGGTGCAGCAGGGCTCCGAGCCCATCGCGGGCGGGTCCTCCACGTCCTGGTCCGCGGGCGGGAGCTGGTTCTTGACCAGCCAGGCCTCGAGCTCGGTGACGCGGCAGCGGGCCATCATCGTGGCGCGCGTGACGTGGCGCGCGTGCGAGGCGCTGCGGGCGCCGCCGATGTTCGACCCGAACACCGTGACGAGCGCGAGCGACAGGATCGCGATCGCGATCATCACCTCAATGAGGGTGAAGCCAGATTGCACCGTCGCCCCGCTGCGTTCGCGCGGTCGACCCGCCGACGCCGCCCAGGGTTCGCCCGACCTGCCCTCACTGAGTGGCTTAGGCTCACCCTGGGCTTCGAGCATGGGATCGCCCGGTCGGTACCGGGCTCCCCGCGTGGCGTCGACAGCGACGCGTGACGACCCAATGCCCCGAAGCTCTGGGAATCCGCCACCGGGCGGATGATCCCATGCTCGAAGCCCAGGGTGAGCCCTGACCCCTATGCGAGGGCAGGTCGGGCGAACCCTGGGCGACGTCGGGTCTGCCACGCGAACGCTGCGCAACGCGGCCACCTGGTTCACGGCGCCACCCCCGGCTGCTGGCGGGCGTCGACCTCGGTCTGGTCGGTCAGCTCCGACTCGTCGACGCGGGCGGGCTCCACCGCGCGGTCGTAGATCTGCGAGCGGCCGGTCAGCGGGTGCAGCACCACGGAGTACACCTCGCCGCTCGCGCCGCGGAGCTGCACCACCGCGCGCTCGCCCATGCCGCCCGACCAGAAGTACACGTAGCCCGTGCCGTCCTCGCGCGGCTCCTCGGCGTGGCCCGTGTACACCTTCGCGATCACCACGTCGTCGCCGAGCGCCCGCTCCCGGTATCGCTGCCCGTTGGGCCGGTTGAACTCCGCGCGCGGAGCCCGCGGGCGCTGCTGCGCGATGTTGTCGGCGAGCTCGCGGGCGGCCGTCTCCGCCGCGTCCGCGCTCGGGGCGGCGCCGCCGTGGAGGGGGTCGCTCGTGTCGAGCACGTGGGCGTCGTCGGTGTCCTCGATCCAGTAGCGGTTGGCCCCGACGGCGAGCGCGAGCCGCGTCGTGCGGCCCGTGGTGAGCGAGTGGACGTAGGCGCGGCGCATCGCCGACGCGACGTGCGCGGCCCCCGCGCGCAAACGCCCGCGGCGGAGGGCGGAGAAGCCCACCGCGGCGGACGTGGCCATCAGGCTCGCGAGCGCGACCACCATCATGATCTCGATCAGCGTGAAGCCCGACGGCTGGCGGGAGGGGCCGCGCACTCAGCTCACCGGCGCACGCGGGGGATGTCGTCGTCGTTGCCCTCCTGGCCGTCCGGGCCCTTCGACCGGACGGTGACGTCGCCGTTGTCGCAGGAGATGATGTAGTCGTTGTCCCACGGGTCCTTCGAGCGGCTGTGGCTGTCGAGGACGCGGTCGGTCTGGAGCTGCGCGACGGTGGGGCAGCCGCTCGGGTGGTCCTGCTGCCAGAGCTGGACGGCGTGCTCGATCGCGCGCGTCTCCTGCTGCGCGGTCTGCTCCTTCGCCTTCTTGGCCTGGTTGAACACGCCGATGCCGACGGCGCTGGCGATGAGGCCCATGATCACGACGACGATCATGATCTCGATCAGCGTCATGCCCCGCTGCGCGCGGCGGCGGGCGCGGGCGAGGCGGGCGGTGCGGGGTGCGGTGCGGGTCTTCATGATCGGCTCTCTCAGTCGATGGGTTCAGCGGGGAAGAGGAGCCCCACCGGGGCCCCGCGGGAGACAACGTCGGCCGACGAGGGGTGCTTCCCCCCCGGGCAGGTGAACGACAGCGGGTTGCCCCAGCCGTCGGCGCGCACGTCGCCGAGGTAGCGGCCCGTCACCCCCGCCACCTCGGCGGGGCGCGCGAGCTCGTCGATGCCGCGCGGGCAGCGGCCGTGGTCGGCGCGGAAGGCCTCCGTCGCCACCATCACGCTACGAATCGCCGCGCGCGTCGCGTTGGTGCGGCGCCGCCGGTCGTCCACCGACCAGATCGTCCACGCGACGAGGAAGCACGCCGCGAAGAGCCCGAAGGCCCCCGCGCGCCGCCGGGAGATCCACGCGAACGCCGGGGCCGTGCGCTCCCAGTGGAAGACGAGCTGCCGCTCCCGGGGGTGGCGCCGGCGCTTCTTCACTGGGCAAACTCGTTGAGCTGGAGCAGCGGCATCAGGATCGCGAACGCGACGCCGCCGGACATGCCGCCCATCACCACGATGAGGATCGGCTCGAGCAGCGAGGTGAGCACCGCCACGCGCCCGTCGATCGCGCTGTCGTACGAGGCCGCCACGGCCTCCAGCATCGACTCGAGCTCGCCCGAGCGCTCGCCGATCGCGATCATGTGCGTGACGATCGGCGGGAAGCGCCCCGAGCGCTTGAGCGGCTCGGCGATGCTCTCGCCCTCCTTGATGCTCGCCGCGGCCTCGGTGATCACCGCCTCGAGCACCTTGTTCTCCATCACGCCCTTGACGATGTCCATCGCCTTGAGCAGCGCCACGCCCGACGCCAGCAGCGTCGACAGCGTCCGCGCGAAGCGGGCGATCGCCACCATGCGCATCAGCTCGCCGAACACCGGCACCCGCAGCGAGAAGGCGTCCCAGCGGTAGCGCCCCTCGGGCGTCGCCTTCCACCGCACGAAGAACACCACCGCCCCCGCGAAGAGCCCCAGCACCAGCCACCAGAACGTCCCGAGGAAGTGCGACGCCGAGATCAGCGCCGACGTGTACCAGGGCAGCGCGGCCTTGAAGTCCTCGAAGATCGCGCTGACCTTCGGCACCACCACCACCATCATCACCCAGAGGATCACCACGCCCATCAGCGCCATGAAGCCCGGGTAGGCGAGCGCGCCGACCACCTTGTTCTTCAGCTTGACCTGCGCCTCCATGAAGTCGGCGAGGCGCGCGAGCACCGCCTCGAGCGTGCCCGAGGCCTCGCCCGCGTTCACCATGTTGACGTAGAGCCCCGGGAAGAAGTCCGGGTGCAGCGCCAGCGCCGCGCCGAAGGAGGTCCCTTCGTTCACCTTGTTGCGCACGTCGCCGTAGGCCGCGCGGAGGTCCTCGTCCTCGATCTGGTCGATCAGCGCGGTCAGCGCCTCCACCAGGGGGATGCCGGCCTTCACCAGCGTCGCGAGCTGGCGCGTCGTCATCGACACCGCCTGGCCCCGGTTGGCCACCAGGCCCTTGAGCGTCTTGGCCAGCTTCGCGAAGGCCGGCGCCCGCTCCGCGAAGGAGAGCGCCTCCGCCGCGTCGGCCGTCGCCGCGCCGCCCGTCGCCTTCGCCGCGGGCTTCGCCGACCCCTTCTCCGCGAGCTGCGTCGCGCTGTCGAGGAAGACGCCCTGCTTGCGCAGCGACTGCCGGACGCCCTTGACGTCGTCCGCGTCCACCGTCCCGCGGACGGTGCGCCCCTTGGCGTCGAGGCCGATGTACGCGAAGTGGGCCATGGCGCCGCTACACCTCGTCCTGCGTGGCGGCGAGCACCTCTTCGATCGTCGTCACGCCCTCCAGCACCTTGCGGGAGCCGTCGTCGCGCAGCGAGTCCATCCCCTCGTCGAGGCCGCAGCGGTGGATGGTCGGCGAGTCGCTGTTCTTCAGCACGAGGCCGCGCACCGCGTCGGTGATGAGCAGCAGCTCGTAGATGCCCGTCCGGCCCTGGTAGCCGGTGTTCTGGCAGGCCGGGCAGCCCTTCGCGCGGTAGAGGGTGATCGGGTAGCCGTTGACGATGTCCGCCGCGACGCGCGCCGCGGGCGAGCCGCCGAAGGCCGACTTCGAGTAGCGGTTGGCGGGCCGCGAGAGCTTCGCCGCGAGGCGCTGGCGGTCGAGCCCGATCCGCGCGAGGTCGACCTCCCGCGGGGTGTACGCCTCCTTGCACCGGACGCAGAGGATGCGGACGAGGCGCTGCGCCAGCAGGGCCAGCAGCGAGCTCGTGAGGTGGAAGTTCTCGATCCCCATCTCGACGAGGCGCGTGACGGCGCCGGCGGCGTTGTTGGTGTGGATCGTCGAGAGCACGAGGTGGCCCGTCAGCGAGGCGTGGACGGCGATCTCGGCGGTCTCCTTGTCGCGGATCTCGCCGACCATGATCACGTCGGGGTCCTGCCGGAGGAAGGCGCGGAGGCACGACGCGAAGGTGAGCCCGATCTTCGGGTTCACCTGCATCTGCCCGAGGCCCGCGATGTCGTACTCGATCGGGTCCTCGGCCGTGAGGATGTTGATGTCGGGGCTGTTGACCTTGTTGAGGCAGGCGTAGAGCGTGGTCGTCTTGCCCGAGCCCGTCGGCCCCGTCACCAGCACGATCCCCTCCGGGCGGTTGATGAGGTCGTGCATCAGGTCGAGGCGGTCGGGCGCGAAGCCGAGGTCGGTGAGCTCGAGCATCACGCTCGACTTGTTGAGGATGCGCATGACGATCCGCTCGCCCACCCCCTGGCCCACGGGGATGGTGCTGACGCGGATGTCGACGTCCTTCTGCCCGATCTTGAAGCCGATGCGCCCGTCCTGCGGGAGCCGCTTCTCGGCGATGTTGAGCCCCGACATGATCTTGATGCGCGCGACGATGCTCGGCAGCACGCTCTTGGGCGCCGTGCGCATGGGGTAGAGCTTGCCGTCGATGCGGTAGCGCACCACCACCTGGCCCGAGTCGGGCTGGATGTGGATGTCGCTCGCCCGCTCCTTCACGGCCTCGACGAAGAGGGAGTTCACCCACCGGATGATCTGCGCGTCCTCGTCGGACTCGAGGATGTCCGCGCGCTCCTCGACGGCGTGCTGGTCGCCCTGGGTCTTGAGCTCGTTGGTGCGGTTGATCTCCGCCTGCGCGCGGTTGATCGCGTCGAGCACGGCCGACGGGGTCGCGGCGACGGGCTCGACCTCGCGCGAGAGCACCATGCGCAGGTCGTCGAGGGCCACCGTGTCGAGCGGGTTGGCCACCGCGACCACCAGCGCGCCGGACTCCAGCTCGCGGACGGGGAGCACGCCCCGCTGCCGCGCGAAGCTGAAGTCGAACGCGATCTCCCGGAGCATCGCGATCGGGAGCTGGTCGGTCTTCGGGAGCTCGGGCCAGAAGTCGAGGCCCATCTCCGCGGCGAGCGACTGGGACAGCGGGGTCTCGTCGACGCCGCCGCGCACGAGGACGTCGAGGAGGTTGCCGCCGCGCTCGCGGTCGGCCGTGGTGAGGGCCTCGCCGAGCCGGTCGGGGTCGACCACCGCGGCGCGGCGGAAGACATCGGCCATGTACTGCGCCATGCTCATGGGCTCACGCTCCTCGCTTCGATCGTCACGGGGGGACGGGGATGCCCACCGCGGGCGCCACGATCGGCGCCACGATCGGCACCGGCCCGCCGGCCGCGTTGGGGAACACCGGCGCCCCCGGGGTGTTGCCGCCCGCCGGCGGCGGCGTCGCGCCGGGGGGGCGCATCTCCGCGGGCATCTCGATCGGCTCGCTGGGCTCGTGCGGCGGCGGCGCCTCCGGGCGGGACGAATCCTCGAGCTCGACCCGCGCCCGCTGCTCGCGGATCGACTGGCGGATCTCCTCGACGAGGCCGTTGGTGCGCGTGTAGTCCATCGGCGGCTCGTACTCCGTGTCGGAGAACACGAAGTACCGGTCGATGAACTCCTGCCGCTCGCGCATCTTGCGCTCGAAGATCCGCCGCAGGTCGCTCTGGTCGCGGATCACGTAGGGCGTGAGGAAGAGCAGGAGGTTCGACCGCTGGAGCGTGCGGGTCGTCCGGCGGAAGAGCGCGCCGAGGATCGGGATGTCCCCGAGGATCGGCACCCGCTCCTCGCTGTTGGTCTCGCTCGTGCGGATGAGCCCGCCGATCACCACCGTGTTCTGGTCGCGCACCACCGTGGTGGTCTTCGCCGTCCGGCGGTTGATCGACACCGCGCCGAGCTGGCCGGTCGACGCGCCCACCTCGGAGATCTCCTCCTCGATCTCCAGCCGCACCTCGCCCGAGTCGTTGATGTGCGGGTTGATGCGGATCTTCGTGCCCACGTCCTGGCGCGGGGCCGCGAAGCCGCCGCCGAAGGCCCCGAGCGCGCCGAGCGCCCCGAGCGCGCCCGACTGGCCGCCGGCGAGCCCGCTCAGGCCCGCGCCGACGTTGGTCTGGAGCGGCACGTTCTGCCCGACGTTGATGTCCGCCGCGACGTTGTCGGTCGCGATGATGTTGGGCGTCGCGAGCACGTTGGCGTCGCCCGTGGTCGCGAGCGCCGCGAGCGTCACGCCGAAGGCGGGGATCGCCACGCTCACGCCGGGCAGGAGGTTCTGCGAGCCCTGCACGGGCGAGCCGCGGACGCCGAGCGCGAGGCCCGAGAGCACGTTGGGGTCGGCCAGGGTGATGGAGGTGAGCGGGAAGAAGCCGCCGAGCCCCGCGCCGTCCGCGCCGCCCTGCCCGATCGGGAGCGCGCCGTGGAAGTTGATCCCGAGCCGGTTGGTGCGGTTCACCTGGAGCTCGACGATCACGGCCTCGATGAAGACCTGGCGCCGCGAGCGGTCGAGCTCGTCGATCACCCGGCGCACCGCGAGGTAGTCGCGCGGCGACGAGGTGATCACCAGCGCGTTGGTCGGCTTGTCCGCGGTGATGCGGATCTGCCCCTCGAAGATCGCCTGCTGCCCGCGGCCCTGCTGGTTGCCCTGCGCGCGGCCGCCGCCCGTGATGTTGTTGAGCGTCTGCGCCATCTCCTCGGCGTCGGCGTGCTGGAGCCGGAAGACGCGCACCTGCCCCTCGCCCTCGATCGACACGTCGAGCCGGCGCATCAGCTCGAGCACCCGGAGGTACATCCGCTGCGTCGCCACGATCACCAGCGAGTTGCTCCGGTCGTCGGCCAGGATGCGCGTCAGCCGCAGGTCGCCGCCGCCCGGCCGCGCCTGCCCGGCCGCCGGCTGGTTGCCGCCGCCGAGGATCTCGTTGATGCGCGCCTGGAGCTCGCTCGCCACCGCGAAGTGGACGGGCTCGACCCAGATCTGCTCGCCCACCGCCGCGACGTCCACCTCCGCGAGGATCTGGAGCATGCGCCGGATGTTGGCGCCCGTGTCCGTGATGATCAGCGTGTTGGTGGTCGCGTACGGCGTGATGTCCCCGTCGCGCGATTTGAAGTGCCCGAGGAGGTTGGACGCGTCGTCGGGCGCCATGTTGCGCAGGCGCACGATGCGGGTGATGAAGCGGTCGTCGGCGGGCGTCTCGCTGCCCGGGTTGTAGGTGGGGAGCACCTGCGTCGCGGCCCCGGCGGTCTCCTCGATCTTGAGGTAGCGCCCGGAGGGGATCACCGTCATCCCGTTGACCGCGAGCACGGAGAGGAAGGCCTGGTAGGCCTCGCCCGCGGTGATCTTGGTCGGCGAGTAGATGGTGGTCTTGATCGACCGGACCTTGCCCGGGATGATGAAGCGCCGCCCGGTGATGTTGCCGATGGCCCGCACGAGGTCGGGCAGGTCGGCGTCCTGGAGGTTGAAGGTGATGCGGGCCCCCGGCGGCAGCGGGCGGAAGGCGACGTTGTTGTCGTCGAAGCCGTGCATGCTGTCGGGGTTGCCGGCGGCGTTCTGGATCGAGCCGATCGCCTGGCCCGGGGGCGGCGGCGCCACCTGCTGCGCGGGCCCGCCGGGCTGCGGGTCGGCCGCGGGCGGGGCCGCGGTGGGGGGCGCCACGGGGTTGCCGACGGGCATCCCCACGGGGGCCGCGACGGGGACGCCGGCGACGGCCGCGGGGTTGCCGATGACGGAGCCCGCCGGGGGCACGATCACGGTCGGCGCGGGGCGGCGCTGGCGGCGGACGACGGGCTGCTGCGCCCACGCGCCAGGCGCGAGCGCGAGCACGGCGAACGTCAGCGCGACGAGCGCGGGGAGCAGGCTTCGGGGGGACGGGGTGGGCGCCATGGCGGGAGGTGATTACCGGATGTTGAAGTCGATGTTCACGGGCTGGCCGTTGCGGGTGATCGAGATCTGCAGGTGGTCGCTCGTGCGCAGCCGCGAGTAGGCCTCGAGCGCGCGGTCGGGCGACGCGATCTCCAGGCCGTTGATGCGGTTGAGGACGTCGCCGTTCTGCATGCCGAGGCGGCCGAGCAGCGAGTTGCCGCGCACGCCGAAGAGCTGCACGCCGACGACGCGGCCGCCCTCCTCGTGGGGCATGATGCGCGTGGTCCGCATGAGCTCGGCCTGGTTCTCCAGGATGCGGTCGACCGTCGAGCGGCGGACGTTGAACTCGTTGGCCCCCGCGCGTTCGATCCCCTCGAGCGCGGCGGCGAGCGCCCCGCCCGGCGCGGGCCCGGACGGCGGCGGAGGAGGCGGCGGCGGCGCGGCGGTGGGGGGAGGGCGCGCGGGCATCACCTGCGCGAGGAAGCACCGCGGCTGGCCCGGCGGCCGGAGCAGCACGTACGCGCCGAGCGCGGGGCAGTGCGACACGAGGCTGATCGCGCGGCTCTCGATCTCCTGCCCCATGCGGTAGGGCATCATCGGCCCGCCCGACGTCGCCTGGATGAAGGCCATCGACCACTCGTCGTCGTCGCTCACCACCGCGCCGAGGATCTTCGCCTGCGTGTCGCACGCCGGCGGGTGCGGTTGCCCCACGCGCGACGGGTCGCGGTCGCACGCCTCGGGCGGGATGATCCGGTCGTCGAGGGGGTTGGTCGCGGCCGCGGTCTCGTCGGCGACGTCGGCGGTCGCGTCGGGGCAGTCGAGGCAGCCGGCCTCCGAGTCGAACACGTTGCGGTGGACGATCGCGACGCGGTCGCGGACGTGGCGGTTCTGGGCGGCGGCCTGGTCGGGCGTCGTGCTCGCGAGCGCCGACGGGACCGGCCGCGCGAGCGCCTCGGTGTCGGCCGCGAACACCTTCGCCCCCACCATCTCGCTCGTCCCGCGCGCCGCGAAGTAGGCGCACGGCACCAGCGCGAGGAGCGTGATGATCCAGGGGTAGCGCCGCAGCGCGTTCTCGAGCCAGGGCAGGAGCCTTCGCATCGTACCGGGGGTCCTCTATGCGGGGGGCGTGCCACCCGGCGAAGTCCTGCGATTGCCGCGGGATCCTCGCCGGGGCGCGGGCCCGGCCGGGTGACGTTCTGGCAGCGGGCGCCGCGGACTACCGCCGGGGCCTTTGCCAAAAAGTCACCGCTACCGGTCGAACACGCACTGGTGGTTGGTGCCGCAGCGGAGCCCCGGGCGGCAGTCGTTGGTGGCGCGGCAGGGCTCGCCGAGGTCGGCGGTGCCGCGCTCGGGGGCGGCGGGGCCGGCGCCGGCGTCGCGGGCGGTGGGCCCCGTCGTCATCGAGCCGCAGGTGCGCGGCGGCGCCTGCCCCGGGAGCGTCGGCGCGGGGTAGTTGCGCCGCTCGACCACCGCGACCTCGATGGGCGCCTCGGCGGAGCCCGCGTGGCCGTTGGCGTCGCCCGACGAGGAGTACGCCTCGACGTAGTAGGTGACCTTCGGCGGGAAGATGTCCTCGCACGGGATCATCGCGCCGTAGCCCGCCGCGAGGCGAAACTGCTGCCCCATCGCGGTCATGCGGATCTCGGTGTAGCGCCGGGCGCCGAGGCCGCGGACGAAGAGCGAGACGTGGTCGATCGGCGCGCTCGACCGCACCTGCACGAACACCGGCACGCCCGTCCGCTGGAGCTGCTCGGGCACCGGGAAATGGATCACCGTCCCCGTCCCCACCTGCCGCATCGGGAACGACGCGTCGCCCACCGTCACCGTCCCCCCGTCGAGGTCGACGGCGGCGGCGATCGCGTCCCCCGCAGCGCCTCCGTCACCGCTCGCCGCGGCGCCACCGTCGACGGGCGACGCGGGCGCAGCGCCGCCATCGGCGCGGGCCGCGGTGCCGCCGTCGGCGCGAGCGGGAGCGGGGCGAGCCCCGGGACGGGCACCCGGACGAGCGCCGGGGCGCGGCTGGGCGAGCACCGCGGAGGTGACCGCGCCGACGAGGGCGACGGCGCCGAGGAGGGGGACGTGGGATCGCATGCGGGGCGCGACCGTTCCCTACCGCGTCCACGGCGTCAAGAGGGTTGCGGCGGCGCGGGGCGATGTGCGAGACGGCCCGCGCGATGTCCGCGCCCCACCCCGGCGACGGGGCCGCCGGCTCCGTCCTCCAGCTCGCCGCCTCCGCCGCGTGGGGGGGCGCCGAACAGGTGGCCGACACGCTCCGCGCCGAGGCCGAGCGCGCGGGCTGGCGCGCGACGCTGGAGCTTCCCTTCACCCCCTCGGGCGACCGCTGGCGCGACGCGAAGGCCCGTGACGTCGCCTGGTGGCCCTGGGCCCTGCGCCGCCGCCCGCCCGTCGACGTCGTCCACGCGCACCTCCCGTGGCCCGACCGCCTCGGCGCAGCGCTCGTCGCGGCGCGCGGTCGCCCGCTGGTGGTCACCTTCCAGCTCCTCCCGATGGGCGACGGGTGGCCCCGCGACCGCTGCTTCGCGCTCCCCGCCGCAGCAATGTTTCGCGCTGCGGGGAAGCTCCGTCGGCGCGTCCGGTGGGTGGCGCTCTCCAGGGCCGACGCGCGACGTCTCGGCGCGCTGCTCGACGCGGAGGTGACGGTGGTCCACAACGCGCCGCCCCCGCCGCCGCCGTCGACGGGCGCGCTCGCGTGGCCCGACGGGTCGCTGCGCCTCCTCTCGGTGGGCCGCCTGGAGTCGCAGAAGGGCTTCGACCGCATGCTCCGCGCCCTCGCCTCCCCCGCGCTGAAGGCCCGCCCCTGGCACTGGAACATCATCGGCGAAGGCGCGGCCCGCCCCGAGCTCGAGTCGCTGATCCGCGCGCAGGGCCTTGGCGCGCGCGTGACGCTGGTGGGCGCGCGCCCCGCGGTGGACGGTCTGCGCGACGCAGAGCTGCTGCTCGCGCCGAGCCGCTTCGAGGGGATGCCGCTGGTGCCGATGGAGGCCGCGGAGGCGGGCGTGCCGGTGGCGGCGTCGGTGATCGACGCGCACGAGGAGCTGTACGAGCGCGCGCCCGAGGCGCTCCTCCCGCGCGACGACGGCGCGTGGCCCGAGGCGCTCGCGCGGTGGCTGGACGACGCGTCGCTGCGGCAGCGCGTGGGCGCGGCGCAGCGCGAGGCGCTCGGAGCGGACCCGCGGCGCCGGTGGTTCGCGGACAACGAGCGGCTCTACCGCGCGGTGATGCGCGCGGGGTGAGGCAAGGCGAGGAGCCTCCATCCCCCGCTCGCAAAGCCTCGCGCGTTTTCCCCTTCCCCCGGCGCCCACGAGATGCGCAACGCCTCGCACGGAAGTGCTTGCGCGCTCGATGTTTCGAGAAGGTGGAGCATCTGGCTCATCTGCTCGCGGCCCCGAGTGCCCAGGGTTCGCCCGCCTGCCCTCGCTGAGTGGTTTAGGCTCACCCTGGGCAACGGGCATGGGATTGCCCGGTCGGTACCGGGCTCCCAACGAGGCGACGGGGGCGACGCGCGACGTCCTCACCTCGCGCTGGCTCCCGGAATCCGCCACCGGGCGGATGATCCCATGCCGGTTGCCCAGGGTGAGCCTAACCCGTTCAGTGAGGGCGGGCGGGCGAACCCTGGGCACTCGGGGCCGCGAGCAGACGGACCAACCGTTCCTACTTCCGCGATCTCCAGGTAGACAAGCACTTCCGCGCGAGGCGTTGCGCATCTCGTGGGCGGCGCAAAGCCGCCAGGGGAAGGGGCCCTGTCGCATCGGAAACACGCCGGCATCTGGCGCTCGTGGCGTCGCGGCATCTGGCGCTCGTGGCGTCGCGATGTCCTGGCGCCGGTGTGTCCTGGTTGTGACAGCGCCCCTTCCCCTGGCGGCTCTGCGCCGGGGGAAGGGGTCGACGCGCGAGGCTTTGCGAGCGGGGGATGGAGGCCGCGAGGCTCGCCGAGCGGGGGATGGAGGCCGCCTCCCCTACGCGCCGGGCATCGTGAGGACGACGTTGCCCTTCTTGTGCCCGGCCTCGACGTACTCGTGCGCGCGCACGATCTCGTCGAGCGGAAACCGCCGGTCGATCACGGGGCGCACCTTGCCCGCTTCGAGCAGCGCGACGAGCCGGTCGAGGTCGTCGGCTTCGAGCTTCGCCGTGCTCGCGACCGACACGCGCTTCCCGCCCGGCGCGACGAGCGACCGGGCCTTCGACGACGGGAGCTTCCCCGCCGCGTCGAACACCACGTCGTAGCGCCGCCCGCCCGCCGCGACGTCCTCCTTCGTGTAGTCGACGACGCGGTCGGCGCCGAGGCCCTGCACCAGCGCGACGTTGGCCGTGCTGCACACGCCCGTCACCTCCGCGCCGAGCGCCTTCGCGAGCTGAACGGCGAACGTCCCCACGCTCCCCGACGCGCCGTGGATGAGCGCCGACTGCCCGGCCTTCAACCCGCTCGCGCGCAGGAAGCTCTGCGCCGTCAGCGCGCCGACCGGCACCGCCGCGGCCTCCTCGTGGGTGAGGTTCGCGGGCTTGCGCGCGACGAGCCCGTGCTTCTGGGGATCGCCGCCCGACGCGCGCAGGCAGCGGTACTCCGCGTGCGCCCCGAACCCGAACCCCGTGAACGCGAACACCCCGTCGCCCACCGCGAAGCGCGAGACCCCGTCGCCCACCGCCTCGACGTCGCCCGAGAGTTCGAAGCCCAGCACGTGGACCTTCTTCGGGCGGAAGAGCCCGTTGAAGAGCCGCGCCAGAAACGGCGACGGCCGACGCATGCGCCAGTCGCCCGCCGCCACCGTCGCCGCGCGCACGTGGACGAGGATCTCGCCCGGCCCCGGCGTCGGCTTCGGGACGTCACGAACCTCCACCACCTCGGGGGGCCCATACCGGTCATACACCGCGGCTTTCACGACAGTCCTCCCATCTTGCCACCAGCGGGGACGTAACCGGACACAACCGAACCCGACACCACTCGGGACCGGGGAATTCACGACATCTCATCGCCCATCGACGAGAGGTGAACGCATCGAGCCGTAGACGAGATCCGCCGTGGAGGAAAGGGCAATCTCGTGACAAGGCGTGGATGTCACCTGGGCACTGCGGTGATCCTGGCGAGCGCGAAAGCGACACGCAGACGCGGAGAAAGCGTTTGCAGAGGTGTTCCGCGATCGCATCCCGGTGCGCCGTCTGCGCCCTCACCAGGCATCCGCGGAACGGCTCGAATACCGTCACGGCGTTCTTCTGGGCGCGCGCCACGCTCTCGGCTCCTCCCTCCGCCGCTCGCCGTCCCCTCGTGCCCAGGGTTCGACGGCCCGCCGTACGCGTTGGCCCGTCCCGTCTCACCCTGGACTTCAAGCACGGGATCACCCCCAGGAGGGGGTTCGGCGACGGGCTTCGAAGGCCCTCGGGCGACGAGACCACACCAATGCACGAGGTCATCGCTGGAGACCGACGCCAACGCGTACGGCGGGCCGTCGAACCCTGGGCACGAGGGGACGGCGAGCGGCAGAGGGAGGAAACGCGCGCTCGACGCAACCACGCCTACGGAGGCATCGTGTCGATAGAATCATCGAGAATTGACGGCTCGTAGCGTCGGGCCACGAAACCCTGCTCACTCGACGCCCAGCTCCTTGAATCCCACGCCGATCGCGGCGTCGAGCGCGCCCCGCACCCCCTCGAACCCTTCCGACGATCCGGGGATGCTGATCTGCAACGCGCCCCTGACCTGGAGCACCAGGCACTGGTCTTCCACGCCCTTCAGCGTCTCCCACGACCCTTCGGCGACGACACAGGCCGAGCGAATGCGCGCCCGAGGGATCGCGGTGCCGAGGTGACTCGATTGAACGTTCAGCGTCGCGCCATCGAAGGACACGCGCCACGGCGTTCGCGGCGTTCGCACGAGTCCGTTCCAGTCGTTGCTCATCGCCCAGACCGCGTAGCCGAGCGCGCCCGCCCCGCCGGTGATTCCCGCGACGGCCAGCTCCAGCCAGCTGACGTTCAGGGAGCGCGGCAGCAGCGCGACGACGGCCATGACGACGCCGGGCAACAAGAGCCACACACCGAGGCTCGTGGCGCGTTGCCAGAGGCTGAAGACCAGGGGGCTGACCGTTCTCATCGCTCGTCTTGGTGGGAGGTCATCCGCTGCGCGACCTCCCGCTTTGGCGCGCAGGGTACCAGCTTCGTCCGTCGGCGACGAGCTCACGGGGCACCGGGCCGAACGGCCGCGAACACGCCGAACGCCAGGGCGATGACGAGCGCGTAGAGGAGCAGCTCCCACGGGTTCGGCACCAATGCGTCGTAGAAGCCTCCGCCGGTGCGGGTCAGGCTCGCGCCGCACCTGGGGCAGACGCCGCGCCGCAGCGTGCGCGTCGTGATGGACTCGACCACCGCGTAGACGATGCCGAGCGACGCGGACGACGCCACCACGCCGAGCGCGATCGCGAGCCATCGGACGGGAACGACGAGCGATACGACGCGCGACCAGGGTCCGGTCGCGAGCGCAATGACCGCCGCGATCGGAAGCAGGGAGGTGGGCGTGACGTTGGAGAACTCCGACGCGCACGACTCGCACCGATAGGAGGTGACACGACCGCTGAAGATCACGGGCTCACGCTGACCGAGCTCCGGAACGCCGGTAGGGCTGGTGATCTTCCGCGGCTCCGCCGTCGACCACGCCGCGCCCGTCAGCTCTCGGGGTCGTACCCGAACTCGCGGAGTTCCTGCGCGCAGCGGCAGGCCCGGGCGAACTTCGCGGCCCACGCGACGGCGGCCTCGCGCGACGGGAGCGACAGCACGCAGAAGCCGCCGTCGAGCACCCTGAGTTGCGGGTAGGTCTCGTGCGTGACGGTGCCGTCGGCCGCGACCGTCACCGGCGCGACGCCTGTGTCGATGCCGCCGCTGAACACGTAGACGCCGGCGGCCTTCGCCTCCCGCATGACGGCGTGCGCCGCGTCGCTGACGGCGGGGAGGTCTTCGGCGGGCACGTTCATCGCCGACGCGGGGAAGGTGAGGAGGTATTTCTTCATCGCGAACCGCTCCGGGTCTGCTCGCTGGCGTCAGAGGCCGTCGAGCGCGCGGCCCTGAGCACCGCGACGGACTCATCGAAACCGCATTCTTCAGCGCGCTCCTCGGGCGTCAACCCTCTCGCGTCGGTGATGGCCGGATCGACGCCGAGCGCCAACAACGTTCGAATCGCTCCGATGAAGTTGCTCCCGGCCGCCTGATGGAGCGGCGTCGTGCCCCCGCTTCGCGCGTGCGCGTCGGCCCCGGCCTCGAGGAGCCGCGCGAGGATCGCTTCGTTGCCCCTCCCGCACGCGAGCATCAAGACGGAACGCCCGGCATTGTCCACGGCGTTCGGCGACGCGCCCGCCGCCAGCAGGAGAGACACCGCCTGCACGGGTTCACCCCAGGCCTGAGCCATATCGACCGACCAACACAGCGGCGTCCACGCACCGTCGTCGCGAACATCCACCGGGATCCCCTGGCGCAACGCCGCACGAATCGCGCCCGGGTCGTTGCAGTACGCCGCGTGGTGCAACGCGGTCATCCCGCCCTCACCAACGGCAGGAACGACGTATCTCTCCTCGATGGGAGCGCCCTCTCGCGACACCACAACCTCCGCGTCTCTCTCGCCCACGATGGAACGCTTGACAGGCCCGTTGGACGATCATCCCGACACAATCCGACGCCCGATTCGTGACTCCTTGCGGCGCCCGAACGGCTGGCCGGTCTGCCGCCGCAGTGAGGCAGGCGGGTCGACCATGAGGGAGGTGGGGGCGGTCGGCACCATCGGCTTGTTGGGCACGCCGCTCACTTGAGCACCTCGTCGATGCCCTTCGCTCCGAGGACGTTCTCACACCAGCGATCCAACGTGGTGACATCGCAGCACGCCGCGATCCGTGAGCGCGATTCGTCCGTAACGTCGATACCGGCTCGAGCAAGCAAGCGCAACAGCGTCTCGCGCTTCCCTTCGAGCAATCCGGACACGCGCCCCTCGGCGAGGCCCGACTTATGCCCTTCCTTGATGCCTTCCTTGACGCCTTCGCTGCGTGCCTCCTGGCGAGCCAGCGAGATGGCTCCGCGCTCGTCTTGCTCGGCCATCTTGGCGCGCTCGTAGTCTTCGAGTTCCCGCTCGGTAAACGTCGACTTGCGAGCCACCTCGAGCGCCTCGCGCACCGGCCCCTTAGAGAGTGCCGGTGGAATCACCTCGAGGTTCGTGGCTTCTCGGAAGAAGTACGCCCACTTGTCGACGACCGACTCCGGCTCGGCGCCCGCGCTGTACTTCGGCAGTTCGAGGAATGCGTACTGGACCTGACGCAGCGCCTTGTGCCCGCTCTGCTGTTCCTGCATGCGCCAGCGGCTCAGCATGGGGACCTTGAAGCCCTCCGCCTTCGACTTCTTCGGCCAGAGGTTGAAGTTGCAGATCGTGACGCCCACGACATCGCAGAGCTTCGTGTAGTCTTCACCACCTTGAAGTTGCATCACGTACGCCTTGCTAGCGTTGTAGACGACTCGCTTCTCAAACCCCTCAACGGGCAAAACCTGCATCTCGACCACGAAGCGCCGCCCTGATGCGGTCGTGCACTTCACGTCGACGATCGAGAGCTTGCTCCGAGGTTGCGTGACCTGCTGCTCCGGCGAGAAGTGCCGAAGACTTTTGATCCGTCGCGTTCCCTTGAGTTCGAGCAGGTCGTTGAGAAGCGCGATCAGCAGAGGCTTCCGCGCTTCAACGCCGAAGATTCGCTTGAACACCACGTCGGTTTTCGGGTCGGCGAAGACGGCGGTCATGCGGTCTTATACCTCTACCTGAACAAAAGCTCAAGCCTCCGCCGGAATGTGGTCGCGCGGGCCGCTGCCTCGTCGCTCTTCGAGGCTGCCCAACGGCTGGCCGGTCTGCCGCCGCAGGGAGCAGGTGCGTAGTGGGTGAGTGAAGTGGGGGCGGTCGGCACCATCGGCTTGTTAGACCCGGCGACACGAGCCTCTCCGTTGATCTCATCAGTCGCAGCCCGTTGCTCGACGCCCGTTGCTCGACGCCCGACGATGGAACCGCAAGGGCGCAAGGGACGCAAGGTCGACGTCCGACGCTTGCTCGAAGCGACGCCCCGTCGCTCCCACCATCTCGACGCCAACCCCTTGCGGTCCCTGCGTCCTTGCGGTTCTCCGCAGGTCGCTGGGCCGTTGCCGTTGGTCGTCGTTCGTCGTTCGCATCTCGCTTCCCATCACCCGTCGCTCGTTGTTCGTCGCTCCGCGGCCCGAGTTTTGCTCTTCAGAGAGTCAGTTGAGTACCCAATGAACGTTGCCGTCACCCCCATCGCTCGTTGCTGTCTAACGACTGGCCGATGTGCCGCCGCAGCGCAAACGCTGGCGGAAGTTCATCTGGTGCAATGGGAGCGGACGGAACCATCGGCTTGTTCGGCCATGCTCCCTCACTCCGTGCTGCACTCATCCAGTACATCACGGACCTACGGGCCCTCGAAATAACCGCAAAAATTGCATCGAACGAGTTGCCACCTTGAGTCGAGCCATTCGAATCGCATGATGGCATCATGATTCCCGGGTGTCCCCCAACTGGTCTCGGATGTGACAGACCACGCAGTGCGACTTGAAGACACAATGTTTGGACTGTGATACTCGAATCCATCGCAGAAGAAAAACTCGTTGTACGTGGTTGTGTTTCGTCGACGCAGTACGACTTCACCGCCGCTCCACCAGATTCGTTGCGGTAGTCGCACATGTCTCCAAGCAAACGCACGATCTTCGCAAAAACGTTGAAGGAAACGAACCAGATGGGTCGGGGGTGGTCTTGCCTCCGGCGACGCCGTGGATTCAGTGCTGCCTCCCAACGCTGCGTCGGCAATCGATCCTGTAACCATGCCTGGACGCTCCTGCGCATACGCCGCATCGCAGGCCGCCGTGCTCAATAGCGGAGCAAGTAAAAGACTACCTGCTTTAGCGGAACTCACTTTAGAGAGCGTTCCTTTTGCAGCCATACGCTTTGGCGATCATCCCCGGTTGCCAATCACCCGTTGTCCGCTGCTCGCTCCTCGTCGTGCGGTCCGATCGTTGATCTTCGCAGCCTGCTGCCCGTCGCACGCCTAGGATGCCGAACATAGTGTTCTATCGTGCCTGTCACTCGATAAGCGCGTAACGGGCGTTGCTATCAAGTCTGCCCTCGACACGATACACACATAGCGGGGGTGCTATCAAGCCGTTCGGTGCTCGCGAGGCATGGCACACATCCGCCCCTCCTCCCCCACCCTTCCCCACGCCGCCCCCACGAAGCACCCCAGTGCTCCGCGCCCCTCCCCCCGCCGACCCCGCGAAGCACCCGAATGCTCCCCTTGGCCCATCCCCTCCGCCGCGGAAGCACGCGAATGCTTCTCCACCCCGTCCGCCGCCCCCTCACGGAAGCACGCCGGTGCTTCTCCCAGCCCCATCGCGCCCGCGCGGAAGCACCCGAATGCTCCCTCCGCGCCCGCCGCCCCGCGCGCCGAAGCACTCGAATGCTCTCCTCCGCCCGACGCCCCTGCTCACCGAAGCACGCGAATGCTCCCCGGCGCCGCTCGCCCCACGCGCGGAAGCACTCGAATGCTCTCCCCGCCCCGTTCTCTCCTCCGCGCTCCGCGCAGCGGCGCCCCCCGACGCCGCTGCGCGCTCTCCTCGCGGCTCGCTACCCCTCGCCGCCCTTCCCCTCGCCGCCCTTCGTGGCCTCGCCGCCCTTGGCGCTCTCGTCGTCCTTCTTCGCGTCGTCCTTCGCGTCTTCCTTCTTCGCGCGCGGCCCGCGGGGCCCGGTGAGCGGCGGCGCGAAGTCCCCCGCGTCGTCCTCGTGCCAGCGCAGGAACGCGATCGCCCGCCGGCACTCGTCGTAGGCCTGGTAGAGCAGGGAGTAGCTGCGGAGGCGGAGGTCGTCGAGCGGGAGCTTCGCGTCGCTGGCGGAGGGGTTGTCCTCGGTGCCGAGCGCCGTGAGGATGGCGACGCCGAGCTGGGCGGCCTTCTCGAGCTCCTCCTCGGTGACGCCCGTGCGCCCCTTCACCTTCGGCCACGCGCCGCGGAACGCCACGCCGAGCCCGAGCAGTGCCCGCGCGGTGTCGAGCCGCCCGGCGCCGGTGGGGATGTTCACGAGCGCGTCGGCGTCGAGGAGGTTGCGCTGGGCGGCCGCGGCCGCGTCGGAGGCGAGCGTCTTGCGCAGCGGCGTGGCGGCCTCCATCAGCGTCGAGAGCTGGCCCGACGAGTCCACCGTCTGGATGGTGTGGCTGATGTGGACGTAGAGCGTGGCGTACGCGAGCGTGCCGAGGTCGTCGACGTTGCGCACGTCGAACTTCGGCAGCTCCTCGACGATGCGCGCGCGGAGCGACGCGACGGCCCCCTGCGCCCCGAGCACGATCGACACGGCGGCGGGCACGTCGACGTTGATCCGCTTGACGACGCGCTCGGCGGGGAGCCCGCGCATCTGGACGAGGTGCTTGTCGAAGGCCCCGACGAGCACGTCGGTGGTCGGGTACTTGGAGATGCTCAACGGTTTCGTCATCGCGTCGCTCCGGGTGAGGGGTGTTCCCAACGAACGAGCGTCACCCTACCGGAGCTCCGCCGTGGCGCGGAAGGCTCCGCGCGCCGCTGTGCGCCGCGTGTCCGAGCGCCGAACCACCGCCCACCGCCGCCCCATGATCACAATCCCTGCGCGAACGAACTTCTCTCCGTCGTGTTTCGAGAGGCAGGAGCATCCTGCTCAGTCTGCTCGCGGCGCCGAGTGCGGGTGGGGTCGCCGATCGCATCCAGTACCCGCCGAGTGCCCAGGGTTCGCCCGCCTGCCCTCGCTGAGGGGTTTAGGCTCACCCTGGGCAACCGGCATGGGATTGCCCGGTCGGTACCGGGCTCCCAACGAGGCGACGTGGACGACGCGCAACGCCCGCAACTCGCGCTGGCTCCCGGAATCCGCCACCGGGCGGATGATCTCATGCCGGCTGCCCAGGGTGAGCCTAAACCCCCGCGAGGGCAGGCGGGCGAACCCCGGCACTCGGCGGGTACTGGCCGCGATCGGCGACCCCACCCGCACTCGGCGCCGCGAGCAGAGGAACCCGCCCCTCCTTCGCTCCGCCTCCCCTTTCACCCCCCTGCGTCGTCGCGTCCGTCGCCACCGCGGGGCTCTCCAGCGCGGCGATCGTGCCCGCGTCCACCACCCCGTACACGCGCTCCCACTTCGCGATCACCACCGACGCGAGCGCGTTGCCCGTCACGTTGATCACCGTGCGCGCCATGTCCATCACCTCGTCGACCGCGAGGATCATCGCCACCCCGGCCTCGCCGGGCAGGTTGAAGCTCGCGCACGTGCCCGCGATGATCACCAGCGTCGCGCGGGGCACGCCCGCCACGCCCTTCGAGCTCAGCATGAACGTCAGCACCATCGCGATCTGCTGCGCGATCGTCAGCTCGACGTGCGCGGCCTGCGCGATGGTGAGGCTCGCGAACACCAGGTACATCGTCGAGCCGTCGAGGTTGAAGGAGTAGCCCGTCGGGATGACGAAGCCCGCCACGCGCCGCGGCACCCCGAAGGCCACCATGTCCTCGAGCAGACGCGGGAGCGCCGCCTCGCTCGACGCCGTCGAGAAGGCCGTCAGCGCCGGCTCGCGGATCGCCTTGAGGAACGCCGTCACCCGCACCCCGCAAGCCCACAGCACCGGCACGAACACCAGCGCGAAGAGCACGAACAGCGCGAAGTAGAAGCTCCCCACCAGCCGCGCGTACCGCACGAGGAGGTGCCCCACCGCGGCCCAGCCCTTCACCATCACCCCGTCGACGCGCTGCCCCGCCGCCATGTGGCTGACGTTGTACGCCATCGCGCCGAACACCCCGAGCGGGGTGAGCTTCATCACCAGGTCGGTGTACTTGAACATCACCTTGGCGAGGCCCTCGAAGAAGGCGAACACCGGCTTCCCCGCGTCGCCCGCCCGCGCCAGCGCCACGCCGAACAGCGTCGCGAACACCACCACCGGCAGGATGTCGCCCTCGGCCGCGTGCTTCGCGAAGTTGGACGGAAACGCGTGGAGCATGATCTCCCAGCCGTCGCGCGCGGGCTGCGTGGCCACGGGCGTGGCGCCATGCGCGCCGAGGTCGAGCGGGAGGCCGTCGCCGGGCCGCACGACGTTGGCGATCACCAGCCCGATGCCGAGCGCGAGCGTGGTCACCACCTCGAAGTAGAAGAGCGACTTGGCCCCCATGCGCCCGACCGCGCGGAGGTCGCCGGTCTGCGCGATGCCGACCACGATGGTCGACAGCAGCATCGGCACGATGAGCCCCTTGATCAGCGCGATGAAGGCCTTCGAGAGGAAGCGGAACAGGTTGTACGCCTGCGGGTGCTGGTCTTGCGGGAGGAAGCCCCCGAGCAGGACCCCGAGGCACAGCCCGACGAAGATCCAGAACGTGCCCGAGTGGTGCAAGGGCTTGCGCGCCGCCGTGTTCATCCGCGCGACGGTACTACGAACGTCGCGGGTGAGAAGCGCCCCACGCACCCCGTCACGCCACCGCCGCCCCCGTCACCTTTCGGTGGCGCGTTGCACTGGCTGTGACGCTGCGATTACGTCGCGCCCGCATGCGATCGCAGGAAGCCTCCGTCACCCCCGCCGCCCCCTCCTCCGCCGCCCACGACGACGCGCGCCGCTTCGCCCGTGCTCCCGCCGAGCCGGGCCTCATGGAGGCGATGCGCTCGGGCGACGCCCGCGTCGCGTTGGTGTTCGGCGGCCAGGGGGCCGCGTGGCTGCCCGCGCTCCGGGAGCTCCACGCCGCGCACCCGCCCGTCCGCTCGCTCGTCCGCGCCGCCACCGAACGACTGCGTGCCGCCGCCGCGTCGCCCCGCCTCGGCGCGCTCGCGACGCCCGCCCGCGGCTTCGACCTCGCGCGCTGGGTCGACGACGACACCGCCGCGCCGCCCACGGAGGTGCTCGCGAGCTCGCTCGTGTCGCAGGCGGGTATCTTCCTCGCCTCCGTCGCCCGCCTCGTCGCGATGGGCGAGCGCGGCCTCGACCTCGACGCACTCGGCGCCCACTGCCCCGCCGCCACCGGGCACTCGCAGGGCGTGATGGCCGCGCTCCTCTTCGCCGAGGGCCGCGCGCCCGACGCGCTCGCGCGCCGCGCCGCGGAGCTCGCCGCGTACTTCTTCTGGCAGGGCTACCGGATGCAGGAGTCCTTCGTGCTCGCCGCGGTTCCTCCGGCGGTGCGCGCCGCCGCGGAGAAGGAGGGCCTCGGCGAGCCCACCCCGATGGCCGCCGTCGCGGGGATGACCAGCGAGCTCCTCGCCGAGGCGCTCGGGCGCTTCCACGAGGCCAACCCCCAGCTCCCGGCGATCGACGTGTCGCTCGACAACGGCCACGCGCGCAAGGTGCTCTCGGGGCCGCCCACGTCGCTCGTCGCCTTCGCGCGCGCCCTCGCCAACGCGCGCCAGGCCGAGGTGAGCGCCTTCGCGAAGGGGAAGCTCGGGCGGCGGCCGGTGGAGTTCGCGTGGGAGTTCGTCGCGGCGTCGGCGCCCTTCCACTCGCGCTACATGGAGCGGGGACGTCTCGCGCTGCCCGACGACCTCGCGCGCGAAGGGATCGCCTTCGACCCCAAAGCGCTCGGGCTCCCGGTGCTCGGCAACGAGGGCGGCGACCTCCGCGCCTGCGCCGACGGCGACGCGCTGCGCGACGCGCTGCTCGCGGCCCAGTTCGTCGAGCCGGTGCGCTGGCCCGCGGTGTGCGCGGCCCTGCGCGCGAGCCACCCCGAGGGCGTCACCCACGCGCTCGACTACGGGCCCGGCGACGCGGTCGCGAAGCTCACGGCGCTCAACTGCCGTGGGTTCGGGGTTCACGTGTTCGCGCTCGGGGCGGAGTCGGGGCGGCGCGAGGCGGCGCTCCCCGCGGCCGAGCTCCCGCGGGGGATGGACTACCGAAAGTTCGCGCCCACGCTGCGGCGGACGGCGTCGGGCGAGGTGACGCTCGACAACGCGTTCCGCCGGTGGACGGGAAGGGCGCCGGTGTTGTTGCCGGGGATGACGCCGACGACGGCCGAGGCGCCGCTGGTGGCGGCCGCGGCCAACGCGGGCTTCGTCGCCGAGCTCGCCGGCGGCGGTCAGGTGACCGAGAAGCACTTCCGCACGCGCGCGAAGGAGCTCGCCCGCTCGCTCGCGCCCGGCGCCGCCTACGTCGTCAACCTCCTCTACCTCGACCCCTACCTCTGGAACCTCCACTGGAAGAACGAGGGGATGGTCCGCCGCCTCCGCGCGGAGGGCGCCGCGATCGAAGGGATCACCGTCTCCGCGGGCGTCCCCGACGTGGACGAGGCGCGCGAGATCGTCGCCGCGTGCAAGGCCGCGGGCCTCGGGCTCGTGTCGTTCAAGCCGGGCACCGCGAAGCAGATCAAGGCCGTGCTGGAGATCGCCCGCGCCTGCCCCGACGTCACCCTCGGCGTCCAGGTGGAGGGCGGCAAGGCCGGCGGGCACCACTCGTGGGAAGACCTCCGCGACCTCATCCGCGGCAGCTACCACGCCGTGCGCGAGTGCCCCAACGTGGTGCTCTCCGTCGGCGGCGGCATCCGCTCGGAGGCCGACGCGTGGGAGTGGTTGAGCGGCCGCTGGAGCGAGCGCCTCGGCCTCGCGCCGATGCCCGTCGACGCGGTGTTCGTCGGAACGCTCGCGATGGTCGCGAAGGAGGCGTGCACGTCGCCCTCCGTGAAGGCCCTCCTCGCCGCCACGCCCGGCACCCACGCCTGGGTGGCTCACGGGACGGTGCGCGGGGGAATGACCAGCGGCAAGAGCCAGCTCGACGCCGACATCCACTACGTCGACAACACCGCCGCGCGCGTCGGGCGCCTGCTCGACGAGGTGGCCGGCAACGCCGCCGCCGCCGCCGCGCGCAAGCCCGAGATCGTCGCCGCCCTCGCCCGCACCGCCAAACCCTACTTCGGCGAGCTCGCCGAGATGACCTTCGCCGCCGCGCTCCGACGCTGCGTCGAGCTCATGGCCGTCGGCCGCGGCACCGCCTACGACGACGGGCGCTGGCCCGACGTCTCGTACCGCGAGCGCGTGTTCGACCTCGCGGCCCGCTTCGAGGAGTCGCTCGCGACGGCGGAGGGCGAGTCCTTCCTCCGCGGCCCCGCCGACCTCGACGACCCGGAGGGCTTCGTCGCGGCCTTCGTCGCGCGCTACCCCGAGGCCGAGCGCGTCACCCTCGCGCAGGCCGACGCCGACTTCTTCGTCCACCGCGTCTGCGCCCGCCCCGGCAAGCCGGTGAACTTCGTCCCCGCGATCGATGGCGACGTGCGCCGCTGGTACAAGTCCGACTCGCTCTGGCAGTCGCACGACGACCGCTACGACGCCGACCAGGTGCTCGTCATCCCGGGCCCCGAGGCCGTCCAGGGCGTGTCGCGCGTCGACGAGCCCGTCGGGGAGATGCTCGGGCGCTTCGTCACGTACGGCGTCGCGCAGCTCGAAGGCGCCGGCGCCGTGGCCTTTCCGCACGACGACCGCTGCCACGCCCCGCGGCTCTCTCGCGCCGCCGCCGCGCTCGGCCTCGCGTTCGAAAGGACGGACGCGGGCTTCGTCGCAACCGCGCCCGCCCCCACGGCCTTCCGCGCGCCCGCGGGCCGCGACGTGGCAGCATGGCTCGACGCGCTCGACCCGACCGTACTCGCGCCCATCGCCGCTGCGGGCGGTCTCCTCCGGGGCGACGCGCTCGGGCCCAGCCCCCTCGCCCGCGTCCTCCGCGTCGAGCCCGGTGACCGCTGGTCGCTCGCCCTGGGCACCGACGGCCGCCTCGCGTCGCTTACCGTCGCGCGCGCGTCGGGGCACGCGGTGGAGTGCTCGCTCTCGCGCACGGGCGAGGTCGGGCGCTGCGAGGTGACGCTCGTCCACGCGCTCCCTGCGGATCGCGATGGTGCGTCGGCCGCTGTGCGCGTGACGCTCTCGTACGAGCGCGACCTGCGTCACGAGGCGCGCTACCCGCGGGACGTCACGGCCGACCGGGAGGACGCGCTCGGGGTGTTCTACCGCGCGGCGATGGTCGGCGACGCGGCGCCTGTCCCCGCGGGCGACGAGGTGCGGGCGCGCTTCGTGGTCGACGCGGAGTTCGTGCGGGAGTACGCGCTGGCCTCGGGGGATGCGTCCATCGCGCACCTCGGCGGGCGCGGCCACGCCCACGCGATGCCGCTCAACGCGGCCTTCTCCGCGGCCTTCGCGCCCATCTTCCGCGCGGCCTTCGTGCCCGGCGTCGCCTGGGACCCGTCGCGCCTCGTCCACCTGGAGAACGTCGTCCGCCGCGGCGGCCCCGCCCTCGTCGAGGGTGAGGTTGTGGACGTGGTTGCCCGGCTCATCTCCTGGGAGCCCTTGAAGGGCGGCGTCCGCGCGCGCGTCGCGGCCTCGCTCCAGTGCGACTTCGTCGGGCGCGCCACCGTCACGAGCACCTTCTTCATCCAGGGAGCCGGCGGCGCCTTCCGCTTCCGCGACGAGGGCGTCACCCACACGCTGCCCGCGGGCGACCCGGCCCTCGTCGACCTGCTGCTGGAGAAGCCCTGGCTGACGGTCATCCCGAATGCGTCGATCGACCCCGCGGTGCCCCACACCGTTCGTCTCCGGCTCCACACGGTGACGGAGGGAGGGCGCTGGCGCGCGACGGTGACCGGCGAGCTCTTCGAACCCTCGGGGCGCCTCGTCGCGCGGCTCCGTCACACGGCGGACGACGTCGACGCCGCCGAGGCCGAGCCCGCGCGCTGGTTCGCCCACTTCGCGCCCGCCGGTGGCGCGCCGGTCGCGCTGCCCGTCCCCTCGCCCGCCCACGTCGAGCGCGCCTTCGCCCCGTGGAACCTCAACGAGTTCGCCCGCGCCTCGCGCGACGCCAATCCCCTCCACCGCGACGCGCACGTCGCCGCGCTCGCGGGCTTCGACCGGCCCATCGTGCACGGCCAGTGGACCGCCGCGCGCGCCGTGGCCGCGGCGGTGACGGGCTTCGCGGCCACCGACGGCGAACGCGTCCGGGCGGTGGAGGTGAGCTTCACCGACACGGTGTATCCGGGCGACGAGGTGGAGTTTCACGCGAAGCACACCGCGATGCGCGGCGGCGACCTCGTGGTGGAGGTGGAGGCCCGCGTGGCCGACGGCGCCGACGGGCGCGTGGCGCTGCGGGGGACGGTTCGAATCGCCGCGCCGCGGACGGCGTACGTCTTCCCCGGCCAGGGCGTGCAGGCGACGGGGATGGGGATGGACGCCTACGCCCGCTCCGCCGCCGCGCGAAGGGTGTGGGACGAGGCCGACGCGCTCTGCCGCGACGCGCTCGGGTTCTCGCTGCTCACGGTGGTGCGCGAGAACCCCGTCGAGATGCGGGTCGGCGTCGAGGTGCTGCGCCACGAGCAGGGGGTGCTGTTCCTGACGCAGTTCACGCAGGTGGCGATGGCGGTGCTGGCGGTCGCGCAGGTGGCCGAGCTGCGCGAGTCGGGGTGCTTCGCGGAGGACGCGATGTTCGCCGGGCACTCGGTGGGCGAGTACTCCGCCATCGGCGCGGTGACGGGCGCGCTCCCGCTCGCGGCCGTGGTCGAGTGCGTCTACCAGCGTGGGCTCACCATGCAGACCTTCGTCCCGCGCGACGCGCAGGGCCGGTCGCCCTACCGCATGGCCGTCGTCCGCCCCAACCTCGTCGGCCTCTCGGAGAAGGGCCTCGACGCGCTCGTCGACGAGGTCGCCCGCGACACCGGGCTCCTCTGCGAGGTGGTCAACCTCAACATCCGCGGCCGCCAGTACTCGGTCGTCGGCCACGTCCCCGCGCTCGAGCGCCTGCGCGCCCGCCTCGCCGCGAAGGAAGCGCCCGGCGCCAAGCCCGCCTACCTCGAAGTCCCCGGCGTCGACGTCCCGTTCCACTCGCTCGCGCTCCGCTCGGGCGTCGACGCGTTTCGCGAGAAGCTCGAGTCGTACATCCCGCGCGCCCTCGACGTCGCCCCGCTCGTCGGGCGCTATGTGCCCAACCTCGTCGCGCAGCCCTTCGCCCTCACCCGCGCGTACCTCGACGTGGTGGCTGCGTGCTCGGGCTCGCCGGTGCTCGCCGCGCTCCAGGCCCGCTGGGACGCCGACGGACGTCAGCCCTCCGGCCTCGGCCGCGCGCTCCTCATCGAGGGCCTCGCGTACCAGTTCGCCTCGCCCGTCCGCTGGATCGAGACGCAGGACATCCTCCTCGCCCGCGACCGCTCCGGCGTCGCCCGCGTCGTCGAGGTCGGCCTCGCGGCGGCGCCCACGCAAGCGAACATGTTCCGCGCGACGCTGGGGCTCGACCCGTCGCGCCTCGACCCGCCCGCCGTCTTCAACCTCGAAGCCGACCGCAAGGCCGTCTTCCATCTCTACGACCCCGAGTCCCTCGACGCACCCGCCCCGACCGCACCCGTTGCGAGCGCGCCTGCTGCGTCTGCGAACGCCCCCGCTGCCCCCTCGGGCGCGCGCCGTCCGGTCGACGATGCCCCCCTCACGGTGCGCGACTCGCTCGCGACGCTGCTCGCGCTCAAGGCCCGCGTCCGCGTCGACGAGCTGCGGCCCGAGGAGAGCGTCGAGGCCCTCGTCGGCGGCAACTCCTCCAAGCGCAACCAGGTGATGGCCGACCTCGGCGCGGAGTTCGGCGTCGCGGCGATCGACGGCGCCCACGAGATGCCCTTCGCCGCCCTCGTCGACGCCGTGCAGAAGGCCACCGGCGGGCGCTACCGGGCGCAGGGACCGTACCTCCGCGCCCAGGCCGCCGCCGCGCTGAAGCCCTTCGGCCTCGGCGCCCGCGAGGCCCTCGCCGCCTTCGCCGCGCGCGGGCTCCCCGAGGGACGCTCGCTCGCGCTGCTCAACCGCGCGTGCCTCTGGCTCCGCGCCGGCGACTCCACCCGCGCCGGCTCGCTCTCGCCCGTCGCCCCGCCGAAGCCCGGCGACCGCGCCGCAGCGACGGCCTGGCTCGACGCCGCCGTCGCCCGCTACGCCGCCGACGAGGGCCTCTCGCTCGGCGCTGGCGGTGGTGAGGGATCGGGCGCCACCGTCGACGCCGCCGCGCTGGAGAAGCTCCTCGCGCGCTACTTCGGGGTGGGCGGGGCCTTCCTGGAGAGCCTGCGGTTCGCCGAGGCCGCGCTGGGCCGCGACGTGTGGGCCGAGCTCGAGGTGCACGACGCGCCCGCCGAGGAGCCCGAGCGCCTCGCCCGCTACGACGCCGAGCACGGCGAAGGGTACGAGCGGGCGGTGCGTCCGGCGTTCGCGAGCGAGAAGGCCGTGGTGTTCACGGGCGCGTGGGCGTGGTCGCGGCGCGAGGCGCTGGCCCTCTACCACCGGCTCCGCGCGGGCGACCGGCGCGACGTCGAGGCGGCCTCCGCGCGCATCGCCCGGGGCGCCGACGAGGCCACCGCGCGCACCGTGGCGTGGCTCGGCGACGAGGCCCGGCGCGCGGGCGACGAGGCGACGGCGGGCGTGTTCGACGCGATCGCCGCGCGGCTCGACCCGAGGTCTCTGCCGCACGCCGCGAGCGAGGCGAGGCCGCGCGAGCCCGTGGTGGAGGTGCTCGACGACGGGCGCCTGCGCGACTTCGAACGGCCGCGCGGTGAAGGCGGTGCGCTCGCGGTGGTCGAGCAGCTCCTCGCAGGAGGACACGCTCGGCTGCGGTCGCACGGCGGCGGCGAGGTCAACGGCGCGTGGCCCGCGTCGCTGCGCGCGATCGCCCGCGGCGAGGTGAGCTTCGCCGGGCGGACGGCGCTGGTGACGGGCGCGTCCGACCGCTCGATCGCGCTCGAGCTGGTGAAGCTGCTGCTGACGGGCGGCGCGCGCGTGGTGGTGACCACGTCGCAGCTCACGCCGGCGCGCGTGCGCTTCTACCGCGGGCTCTTCCAGGGCTACGGGGCGCGCGGCGCCGAGCTCGCGGTGGTCCCCTTCAACCAGGGCTCGCGGCAGGACGTGCAGCGCCTCGTCCAGTGGCTCGTCTCCACCGAGAAGACCACCGTCGGCGGAACGCAGCGCACGGTGAAGGAGCCTTGGCTCGTCGACCTGCTGGTTCCCTTCGGGGCCGCGGGCGAGGAGGCGACGCTGGCCGAGCTCTCCGACCGCTCGATGGCGACGCTGCGGGTGCTGCTCTACGGCGTCGAGGCGCTGGTGAGCGAGTGCGCGCGGGCCTTCGCGCGGCTGCATGTTCGCGAGCGGCGGACGCACGTGATCCTGCCGCTGTCGCCCAACCACGGGCAGTTCGGCAACGACGGGCTCTACGGCGAGGCCAAGGCCGCGCTCGAGGCGATGCTCAACCGCTGGGGCTCCGAGCAGGCGTCGTGGGGCTGCCACACCACCCTCGTCGGCGCCCGCATCGGCTGGGTCCGCGGCACCGGCCTCATGAACGTCAACAACGCCATCGCCCCGGGCCTCGAAGCCGTCGCGGGCGTCCGCACCTTCTCCGCCGCGGAGATGGGCCTCGCGCTCGCCGCGTGCTGCACCGACGAGGTCCGCTCGCTCGCGGCCCGCACCCCCCTCGTCGCCGATCTCACCGGCGGCATGGACGCCGTCCGCGACCTCGCCAGCGTCGCCCGCTCGCTCCGCGGCGAGCTCACCGCCCGCGTCGCCCGCGCGAAGAGACGCCACGCCCTGCGCGCGGAGGAGGCCCGCACGCTCGGCCGCGCGACCTCCCCCGCGCGCCGCGTCACCCCGGCGCCCCGCTTCGATCAGTACTTCGCGTTCCCGCCGCTCCCGTCGCCCGCCCGCCGCACTGAGCTCGCGGCGCTGCGCCACCTCGACCTCTCGCGCGTGGCGGTGATCGTGGGGCTCGGCGAGATCGGCCCGTGGGGCGGCGCGCGCCCGCGCTGGGCGATGGAGTCCGCCGGCGAGCTCTCGATCGAGGCCTGCGTCGAGCTCGCGTGGATGACCGGACGCATCCGCTACGAGCGCGGCCGCCAGCACGTCGGCTGGGTCGACGCGAGCACCGGCGAAGGGCTCACCGGCCCCGAGGTGAAGGCCCGCTTCGAGGAGTCCATCCTCCAGGGAGCCGGCGTCCGCATCGTCGACCCGAAGGACCAGAACGGCTTCGACCCGCGCAAGCTCACCGTGTGGGCCGACGTGGCGCTGGAGCAGGACTTCGCGTTCCCGGTGCCGGGGCGCGCGGAGGGGGAGGCGTACGTGGCTGCGGCGGGCGACGGCGCGAGGCTGGTGTTCGACGCGGCGAAGGACGGGTGGTTCGTGGTGCGCCGCAAGGGGACGGTGGTGAAGGTCGCGCGCGCGGCGCGGCTCAACCGCTACGTCGCGGGGCAGATCCCGTCGTCGTGGGACCCCGCCCGCTACGGCATCCCGAAGGACCTCGTCGAGCAGGTCGACCGGACCACGCTCTACAACCTCGTCGCCACCGTCGAGGCCTTCCTCGCCGCGGGCCTGGAGCCCGAGGAGCTCTACGCCTGGCTCCACCCCGCGGACGTCGGCTGCACGCAGGGGGCGGGCATCGGCGGGATGCAGAAGCTCCGCCGGCTCTACCTCGACCACGCGCTCGACCGCCCGCGCCAGGGCGACGCGCTGCAGGAGACGCTGATCAACGTCACCGCCGCGTGGGTGGTCCAGTCGCTCGTCGGGAGCTACGGGCCGATGTCGCACCCCGTCGGCGCCTGCGCCACCGCGGCCGTGTCCGTCGAAGACGCTGCCGACAAGGTGCTCGGCGGCAAGGCCGCGTTCGTGGTGGCCGGCGGCTTCGACGACTACGGCGAGGAGGGCGCGCTCGGCTTCGGCGACATGGCCGCGACCTGCGACACCGACGACATGCTGGCCCGGTCGATCCCGCCGCGCGAGATGTCGCGGCCCAACGACCGCCGGCGCCGCGGCTTCGTCGAGGCGCAGGGCGGCGGCACGGTGCTCGTCGCGCGCGCCGACCTCGCGGTTCGCATGGGGCTCCCGGTGTACGCGGTGGTGGCGCTCGCCCGCTCCTACGCCGACGGGATCCACCGGAGCATCCCCGCGCCCGGCCCCGGCGTGATGGCGGTGGCCTCCGAACGCCCGCCGCGCGAGGGCGAAGCGTCGGCGGCGGAGTTCTGCGACCTCGGCGCGCGCGTCGCCTCGTGGGCGCGCTTCTCCGCGAGCCTCCCCGCGCTGCGCGAGGCGCTCGGTGACGAGCGGGTCGACGCGCTGGCGCGGGCCGAGCGGCGGCGGCTCTTCCACGACTTCGCCGAGGGCGACGAGCGCGCCTCCCCGCTGCGCCGCGCGCTCGCCACGTACGGCCTCGGCCCCGACGACGTCGCCGCGGCGTGGAAGCACGACACCTCCACCGACGCCAACGACCCCAACGAGAACCGCGCGTACGACCGCATCTTCCGCTGGCTCGGCCGCGCGCCGGGCAACCCCCTGGTGGTGGCCTCGCAGAAGGCGCTCACGGGGCATTCGAAGGGCGGCGCGGCGGCGTGGCAGGTGGCGGGGCTCTGCCAGGCGATGACCTCCGGCGTGCTGCCGGGCAACCCCAACCTCGACGACCCCGACCCCGCGATGCGCGCCTACGAGACGGTGTGCTTCACCGACGCGCCGATCGCCCTCGCGCCGGGGCGCTTCGAAGCGGGGATGGTCACCTCGCTCGGCTTCGGGCACGTCGGCGGGGTCCTGTGCCTCGTCCACCCCGACCGCGCGCTGGCCGCCCTCGACGACGCGGCCTTCGCGCGCTACCGGGCGGCCCGCGACGCGCGCGAGCGACGTCGCCTCCGCGACGAGCTGGCGGTGTTCGAAGGCTCGCGTCCCGCCGTGCGGATCCGCACGGAGAAGCGCTTCGCGGTGCCGGCCGACGGGCGCTACGCGGGGCTCGACGCGGAGCAGGCGGTTCTGCTCGACGCGGGCTCGCGACGGCTGACGCGCGACGGGCCGGTGGTGGCGGGCGGCGAGGCGGGCTCGCTGGTGGGCCCCGAGGCGCCCGCGGCGTCGCCGCCGGACTTCTGATGATCGCGGGCGTCGGCATCGACGTGGTCGACGTCCCGCGCTTCGCCGCGCTCCTCGACGAGCCCGGGAGCGCGTTCGAAGCGAGGACGTTCACCGCGGGCGAGCGGCGGGACGCGGGCGAGCGGCCGTCGCGTGATCCAGCGCGCCACCTCGCGGCCCGCTACGCGGCGAAGGAGGCGTGCGTGAAGGCGCTGTCGCAGGCGCTGGCGCCGTCGCCGCTGCCCGAGGGCCTGGCTGACCTCACCGAGATCGAGGTGGTGTGCGACGACCAGGGGCGCCCATCGCTGGTGCTGCGCGGCCGGGTGCGGGCGCTGGCCGAGCGCGCGGGGGTGGCGGCGCTCCACGCGTCGCTGAGCCACGACGGCCCGGTCGCGACGGCGGTGGTGATCGCGGAGCGTTAGCGGTACCCCTTCGCGGACCGGGCTTTCCGCTCCGACATACCCTGACACACCGCCGCTTGCGCGTGGCGCCCGTCGTGTGGGAAGCCGCGCGCATGGGGAAGCCCGCCCGTCGCCGCCGCCGTCGCCCACCGTGGCGTCCACGCTCGGTGTGGCACCCGCCCTTCGGCGCCCTGATCGAGCAGCGGCGGCCGCGCTCGGTCGCCGTCACGTTGGAGTTCGTGCTGCAACGGCAGGCGCAGCGAGTCGACGTGCTCCTGCTCCGACGCACCCGCGCGGCGGGTGAGGGCGACGAGGGCCGCGTGCTTCGCTCGCTGTGGAGGCATGTGCGGCGGGTGGGGCTGTTGGAGTTCAAGAGCGTGGCGCGGCTCTTCGCGGCGGGTGACCTGTACCGCCTCGTGGCGCTCGGCTGGCACTGGCTCGCCCACAACCCGAAGCGCGCGCCCGACGACATGGTGCTCGTGTTGGTGGTGCCCGCGCTCACTGACACGCTCCTCGACGAGCTCGCCCGCTGCGGGGCCGTCCTCGCGCCGCTGGAGCCCGGCTACCACGGCGCGACGGTGCGCGGGGTGAGGCTCGTGGTGGCGGAGACGGACGTGGTGTCGGAGAGCGAGGGCGACGACCACCTGCGCGTCTTCAGCCACCACGCCATCCAGACGGAGGAGGTGGTAGAGTGGCTTCGCGAACACACCGACCTCCCGGAGGACGCCGTGCTCTCTCCCGAAGAAGCCGCCAAGAACGAGCCCTATCTCCGCAAGCTCGCCAGGGCCATCCCCGCGCGCATCCGACTCGAAGACCTCACCCCCGAGGAGCGACTCGCCGGACTCCCGCCCGAAGAGCGACTCGCCGGGCTCGCGCCTGAGGATCTCGCCCGGGCGCTCTCGGAGGCCGACAGGGTGCTCGCGCTGCCCGACGCCGCCCTCCGCGCCCTCCCCGCCGACTACCTCGCCACGCTGCCCGAAGACGCCCAGCGACGCGTCCGCGACCGCCTCACGCGCTGAACGGGGCGTCGCGGAAGCTCGAAGGTGGCGTCGCGCCGCCGACAACGTCGCGCCACGCGCGCCGCTGGGATGGAGGGGGTCTAGAGCGCCGACCGGATGAAGGCCGGTCGGCCCGCGGCAGATCCGCGTCGTCCGGCGGCGTTGCGTCTTCTCGCAAGGCCAACAGCCTTGCTTCGAAGCCGCGCCTTGCCGGACTTGCGTCTCTTTGCGGCCCTCCGCGGCTTCATCCGGTCGGCGCTCTAGCGGTACCCCTTCGCCTGCATGAAGAAGAGCTCCGCGTACCGCCCGCCGCGGGCGAGGAGCTCGTCGTGGGTGCCGCGCTCGATGACGGTGCCGCCCTCGAGCACGGCGATGGTGTCGGCCATCCGCACGGTGGAGAAGCGGTGCGAGATCACCACCGCGGTCCGGTGCTCGGTGAGCTGGCGGAAGCGCTCGAACACCTGCGCCTCGGCCGCGGCGTCGAGCGACGCGGTGGGCTCGTCGAGCACGAGGAGGTCGGCGTCCTTGCGCATGAAGGCGCGCGCCAGGGCCACCTTCTGCCACTGCCCGAGCGACAGGTCGCGGCCGTCTTCGAACCACTTGCCGAGCTGCGTCCGGTAGCCCTTCGGCAGGTCCTTGATGAAGCCGTCGGCCATGCCGCGCTCGGCCGCGTCGCGCCAGCGGGCCTCGTCGTCGAAGGCCTGCGTGTCGCCGACGCCGATGTTCTCGCCGACGGTGAACTGGTAGTGGACGAAGTCCTGGAAGATGACGCCGATGCGCCGGCGCAGGGCCGACTCGTCCCAGTCCGCGAGGTCGAGGCCGTCGAGGGTGATGCGCCCCGCGGTCGGCCGGTAGAGCCGCGTCAGGAGCTTGATGAGCGTGGTCTTGCCCGCGCCGTTCTCGCCGACGAGCGCGAGCTTGTGGCCGCGCGGGAGGTGGAGCGTCACGTCCCGCAGCACGGGCTTGTCCGCGCCGGGGTAGGTGAACGACACGTTTTCGAAACGGACGCCGTCCTCGGGCGAGGGCCCGCGCACGGCCGTGCCGGAGGGCGGGTCGGCGGGCTTGTAGTCGAGGAAGTCGTAGAGCGACGCGAGGTAGATGTGGTCTTCGTACGCGCCGCCGAGCGTGTGGAGCGCTGACGTCACCGCCCCCTGCGCGCGCTTGAACACCGCGATGAAGAGCGCGACGCCGCCGAGGGTGACCGCGCCCGTCATCGCGCGCCACGCCACCCAGCCGTAGGAGCCGTAGAACGCGAGCGTGCTGACGATCCCGAGCGCGAGGCCCCAGGCGCCGCGCTTCAGGGTCATGTCGCGGTCCTCGCGCCAGAAGCGCGCGAAGAACTCCCGGTAGCGCCCGAAGAGCAGCGGCCCGAGTTCAAAGAGGCGAACCTCCTTGGCGGCGCCGGCCTGCGTGAGGATGGCCTCGTGGTAGTTCTGCCGGCGCGTCTCGGGCGAGCGCCACTCGAAGATGCGGAAGGCGTCGTGCGAGAAGCGCGTCTGCACGATGAACTCGGGCACCGCCGCGGCCACGATCAGGAGCTGCATCCACCCCGAGATCGACGCCATCAGCCCGCCGTAGGCCGCGAGGGTGAGCACCTCCTGGCCGAGCCCGAAGACCCCTTGCACGAGGTCGAGCGGGCGGTGCGCGGCCCCCTGGCGCGCGCGGCTGAGCCGGTCGAGCACCTCGGCGTCTTCGAAGTCCGCGAGCGAGAGCGCGAGGGCCTTCTCGACGATCCGCTCGTTGACGTGCCACGCGAAGCGCGCGCGCAGGAGCGACTCGGCCACCGTCATCGCCCGCGAGAGCGCGATCGAGAGCGCCGCGAGGCCGAGCTCCAGCCCGAGCAATCGATACACCGCGAGCCGGTCGGCCGCCGCGCCCGTCTCCGACGCGCGCACCATGCCGTCGACGATCGCCTTCGCGACGAAGGCCATGCCCGCGGGCACGAAGGCCGACGCCACGCTCAGCGCCGCCACCGCCGCGGTGAGCCGCGCGTCGGTGGCCCACAGCATCGAGAGCGCGCGCCGCAGCGAGCGCAGCACGTCGCGCGCGAGCTTCAGCGCGCCGGCGAGCGTGCGCGGGGGCCGGTCCACATCGTCTTCGTCGTCGTCGGGCTCTTCCACGGCGCGAGTGTAGGCGAAGCGACGCGCCCGTCGCCCCGGAACTTTGCCCCCCGCCCCCGCCCCGTGCGACGCTCGCTCGCCGTGAGCGCCCCCCTCGCCCGGTGCCTCGTCCTCGCCCTCGTCGCGCTCGCCGCACCGGCCGCCGCCGACCCCGACCCGGTGCCGGTGTTTTTGCCGCCGCGCGCGGGGGCGGCGCGCGACAACCCGAGCAACGGCCCCACCTGGAAGAAGGAGCGGGCGGGCGACGCCGAGCCGACGCTCCGGCCGGTGCTCGCGACCCTGGTCAACGTGCACACCGACGAGGCGCTGGCGATCGGCCCTGAGCCCACGCGCGACGAGACCGCGCTCATCGCCCGCTTCCTCCGCGACCGGACCACCTGGGAGGAGCACGCGATCCACCCGACGTGCATGCGTGTGGTGCGGGAGACGGCGGTGCTCTTTCAAGCGCGGCGGGTGGAGTTCATCTCCGGGTACCGCTCGGACAAGCTCAACGAGCACCTGCGCAAGAAGGGCCACCGCGTCGCCCAGCGCAGCCAGCACGTGCTCGGCAACGCGGTGGACTTCCGCCTCGTCGGCGTCCCGGTGCAGACGGTTCTGCGGCACCTGCGCGCGACGCACAACGGCGGCGTCGGCTTCTACCCGCAGTCGGGCTTCCTCCACGCCGACGCGGGGCCGCGGCGCCGCTGGGCTGGCCAGTAGGGTTGCCATTGCGAGGGCCGCGGCGGCGTGCGATGGCTCCGCGCGAACCGATGTCCCGCCGACGCGTGCTGTACTTCATCTGGTCCCTGGAGCGCGGGGGCGCCGAGCGGCAGCTCGTCGAGCTTGTGCGCGGCCTCGACCCGGCCCGCTATGAGGGCGACGTGGTGGTGGCCCGCGGCCCCGGCGGCTTCGCCTCGCTGCTCCCGCGCCCGCCGCACAACCTCGACGCCGACGGGGGCTTCACCGCCCGCTCGTTCGCGCGGCTCACGGCCCACATCCGCGCGCTCCGCCCCGACGTGGTCCACACGTACATGGGCTCGATGAATTTCTACGGCCGCCTCGCCGCCCGCCTCGCCGGCGCGCCGCGCGTGGTGGGCTCGGTCCGCTGCACCGAGCTCGAGCGCGCCGACGTCGTGCGCGAGTCCCTCTCCCGCAGCCTCGTCGACGCGGTGGTGGTCAACTCCGTCGGCATCCGCGACGAGCTCGTCCGCCGCGCCCGCCTCGACCCCGCGCGCCTCGACGTGATCGAGAACGGCGTCGACCTCGACCGCTTCCGCCCCGTCGCCCCCGAGGCCCGCGCCGAGGCCCGCGCCGCGCTCGGGCTCACCGGGCGCACCGTCGTCCTCCCGGGCCGCGTCTGCCCGCAGAAGAACCAGCTCACCCTCGTCCGCGCGCTCGCGTCGCTGCGCCGCAGCGGGAAGCTCCCACCCGGCGCGCGCGTGGTGCTCGCGGGGCGCGACGGCGACGCGGCCTACGGCGACGCCGCGCGGGCGCTCGGGCGTGCGTCGGGGCTCGACGACGTGCTCGACTGGCGCGGCGAGGTGGGCGACCTCGCGCCGCTGGTGGCCGCGGCCGACGCGGTGGTGCTCCCCTCGCGCTTCGAGGGGCTGCCCAACGTGGTGCTCGAGGCGATGGCGAGCGGGACGCCCGCGGCGGTGTCGCCCGCGGCCAACCTCGACGCGTTGATCACCGACGGGCGCGAGGGCCTCGTCGCGCACGGGAGCGACGAGGGCGCGACGGCGCTGGTGCTCGGGCGCCTCTTCGCGCTGACGGACGACGCGCTCGCGGCGATGGGTCGCGCGGGAAGAGCCGCGGCCGAAGCGAGGTTCCCCTCCGCGCGCATGGTGACCCGCACGATGGAACTCTACGACCGCCTCCTCGCCCCCCGTGGCTGACGCTCCCAACGACGCGGGGCGCGACGCGCAGGGGGTCGCGGTCAACTTCCTCACGCTCGCCGCGCAGGTGTCGCTGCCGGCCTTCCACGTCCAGCTCGCGCGCCTGCTCGGCCGCGACGGCTACGGGCTCTACGTCCTCGCCAACACCTGGGTCGACCTCGTCTCCGTGCTCACCGTCTTCGGCATGGACCTCGCCGTCACCCGCCGCGTCAGCGTCGCGCACGCCGAGGGCGACGTCGCCGGCGCCGCGCGCGCCACCGGCGGGGCGCTCCGCGTGGTGGTGGCGACCGGCGTGGCGGCCGGCGCGCTCCTCGCGCTCGCCGCGCCCGCGATCGCCGCGTGGACCCACAAGCCCGGCCTCGTCACGCCGCTCCGCACGCTGGTCTTCGTCCCCGTCGCCTACCACGCGGCGAGCATGTTCCTCGTCGCCACGCAGGCGAAGCGCGTGATGAAGTGGGACTTCTGGGCGCGCGGCGTCTTCCAGCCGCTCTGCCTGCTCGCGCTCACCAGCCTCCTGCTCCGCACCGGCGGCGGCCTGGCGGGCGCGTGCGCCGCGGTCGCCACGGGCATGGGCCTCACCGCCGCCCTCGCCACGTTCTTCTACGGGCGCGAATTCCCGCTCGGCGCCACGCTCGACGCCGCGCTCCGCCCCTTCGACCGCGACCTCGTCCGCGCGGGCCTCCCCCTCGTCATCACCAACCTCATCTGGACGCTCCAGGGCCGGCTGGAAGTGATCCTGATGGGCCGCTACGGCGCCTCCGTCGACGCGGGGGCCTACGGCGCCTGCATGCTCTACGTGGTGAGCCTCAGCCAGGTGCGCGGGGCCTTCGTGCCGGTGGTGTCTGCCGCCGTCGCGCCCGCGCTCGCCCGCGGCGACTCGTCGGGGCTCACGGCCACGCTCCAGCGCCAGGTGCGCTGGGTCGCGGTGCTCGCGATGCCGCTGGCGGTGCTCTTCGCGGGCTTCGGCGATGGGCTGATGGCGGTGTTCGGCCGCGATTTCGTCAGCGCCGCGCCGGCCCTCGCGGTGCTCGCGGTCGCGCACCTCTGGAGCGCGCTCGCCCTGCCCGCGTACGTGCTCCCGCTCGGCGGCCACGCGCGCTACGCGGCCGTCGCGGCGGGCGTGGGCGCGGCGCTCCAGTGCGCGCTCCTGCCGACGCTGGTGCCGCGCTACGGGCTCCTCGGCGCGGCCATGTCCGCGGGGACGGCGCTGGCCGTGTCGCAGGGCGTCCAGCTCGTGATGGCGTGGCGCCTCGCGCGGGTGCACGGCTTCTCGTGGGGGCTCGCGAAGGTGGCGCTCGCGGCGGCCGCGGGCTTCGTGATGGGGCGCGTGGTGTTCACGCGGTTCGACGCGCCGCTCGCGCCGCGCTTCTTCACGGGCGTCGGCGCGGCGCTGGCGGTGTACGTGACGGCGCTGGTGGCGCTCGGCCTCACCGCGGAGCGGCGCTGGTGGGCAGCGCGTGGGCGCGTGCACGCAAGGGGGATGCGCATCTCGCGTCGAGGGTCGAGCGACGAGACCGCAAGGGCGCAAGCGCAAGGTCACGACCGAATGATGGAGCGGGGCCAGAGCGCCCGCTTCCCCCCAACACGTCATCCCTTGCGTTCCTCGCGCCCCTTGTGGTTTCGCCGCTCGCGCACCGCGCTACGACGGCGGCGCGGGGGCCTGCGAGGGGCGCGTGTTGATCATCGGCATGGGCGCATGCGACGGAGCGCTCCGCGGCTCGACCGCCGGGCGCGCCTGAACGGAGTTGCGCGGCGCCGCGCGGCTCGTCCGGCGCGCGGCCCGCGGCGGAGCGCTGTCCGCGGCGGCGGCGCGGGTGACGGCGAGGAGGCGCTCGGCGACGCCGTCGAGGCCCGCGGCGCGGAGGTCGGCGACGAGGCGCTCGGCGGCGCTCTCACGCTCGCGGGTGAACTCGGCCCGGAGCTCGTCGCGGTGGACGCGGGCGAGCTGCTCGCCGCGGCGCGCCTCGCGGAGGTCGGCGTTGGCCTGCGCGAGCGCGGCGTGGTCGGCCGCGAGGTCGGCGGTGACGGCGCGGAGGTCGAGCGTCACGCCGGGCGTCCGGGGGAGCAGCTTCGCGCTCGGCACGCGCGCCAGGACGCGCTCGGCGAGGCCCTCCGCAGCCGCGGGGTCGCGCGGCGACGCGCCGTCGAAGCCCAGCTCGCGCGCCGCGGCGTCGCCCGCCACCGCGCCGACCACCTCGCGCACGAGCACCAGCCCCTGCCAGAGGCGCCGGTGCGCCTCGTCGCGCCGCGCGGCCACGTCGGGGACGGCGCGCTCGGCCGCGTCGAGGGCCGCGTCCGCGCGTCGGAGCAGCTCGCCCCGCGCCGCGAGCGCGTCCATGTCGCGCGCGAGGGCCGCGCCGACCTCCGCCTCGGTGTTGGGGCCCGCGAGCCCGAGCTTCGCGAGCTGCGCGGCGCGGCGGCTCGCCACCTCCGCCGCCCACGTCCGCCCGGTCGTCACGACCGACTCGCCCACCGCGCACTCGTCCTGGATCTGCTTCGAATTCACCGGCACCTCACCGCCCGCGGAGATCACCGGGCACGCGCCGCCGCCCGTCCGCGGAGGCCGCTGCGTCGCCCAACTGAACCCGTCAACGGCGACCCGCGGCCGGAACATGAGCCCCCCGCGGACCGTCCGCGTCGCGGCCTCGGACGGCGGCCCGGACGCCGGTCACGCCACGCGGTCGACCACCACGAGCCCGAAGATGCCGAAGGTCGCGTCGCCGGCCTTGAGCGCGCGGTCGGCAGCGACGAGGGCGCGCGCGAGCGGTCGGGGCACGCGGGTGTTGAGCCGGAGCCCGCCGCTCAGTAGGTAGAGCCATTTGTGGAAGGGCTCGCGCTTCACCACGCGGAGCGCAGGGAATTCCCGGGCGAAGCGCGCGTCGCTGTCGCGGAAGACGCTGGTGGGGAGGCGCGAGTTGGCCGCGCCCATCCGCCCGAAGCCCCGGAGCGTCCAGTCGCCCGGGTCGAGCACGCTCGGCTCGTGGTGGATCGCCCGGTAGAACCACTGCCCCACCGGCGTGAACCAGGGCTCGACCATCGCGACGCGCCCGCCGGGCCGGAGCACGCGCGACGCGCCGCGGAGGAAGCCCGCCGCGTCGGGCAGGTGGTGGAAGACATCGAAGCACGCGATCGCGTCGAGCTCGCCGGGCCCGAAGTGCTCGTCGATGCGGCAGGCGTCGACCACCCGGTCGGCGTGCGGCGAGGCCACACACTCGCTGGTGATCGCGTGCGGCGCGAACTCCCGGAAGAACCCTCCGCCCGACCCGAGTTCGAGCAGCCGGGGGTACGTCTCGCGCGGCACCTCGGCGACGAGGCGTCGGTACATCTCGCGGTAGATCTCGTGGAGCAGCGGGTTGCGCCGGATCTTCCCGGCGTCGTCGGCGATCTCGTGCCAGTCGTCCATCGCGGGGCCGCTCGTACACCGCGGGCGCCGCGGCCACAAGGGAGGTTGACGTCCGCCCCTGCGCGCGGAGAGTCTCCGCCGCCGTGCCCCGCCCAGCCCACGCCGCCGCCCTCGCCGCCCTTCTTGCGGCCGTGGTGTTCTACGCGGGCGGCCTCGCCGCGACCGTCGTCCCGCGGCTGTGCGCCGGCCTCGCCTTCACACCAGCGCTGGTCGCCCTCGCGTCGGGCGTCGCGTGGATGGCCTCCACCCGCGGTCGTCCGGCGCGCGGCGTCGTCCCCCTCTGGACGCTCCCGGTCGCGTGCGCGCTGATGGCGGTGCCGGTGTTCGCGGCGTGGGGGGAAGCTCGGACGCACGGCACCTTCATCGGCGGTCTCCTCCCGTACAGCGACGCGGGCGACTACGTGCTCGGCGCCCTCGGCCTCCTCGACGACGGCCGCCTCGACGTCTGGAACAGCCGTCGCCCGCTCAACGGCGTCCTCCTCGCCGTCCGCCTCGCGCTCGCCGGCGGCGACCTCCGCGGCGCGCTCGCGCTCCAGGTCGCGCTGCTCGGCTCGGCGCTCTGGCTCGCGGCGCGCGCGGTGGCCCGTGACCTCGGCCTCGCGTCGGGCCTCGCGTGGTTCGGCGCGGCCTCGCTCTTCGGCGCGGTGTTCGTGCCCGCAACGCTCAGCGAGTCGCTCGGGGTGACGGTCGGCTCGCTCGCGCTGGCGCTGCTCTGGCGGGCCGCGACGTCGCGCGCGCCGTGGCACCTCGCCGCCGGCTTCGCGGCCCTCTCGGTGGCGCTCAACGCGCGCTCGGGGCCCTTCCTCGTGCTGCCGGCGCTCCTCCTCTGGGCGGCGCGGCTCCGCGACGACCCGGCGCGCCGCTGGAGCCCGCGCTCGCTCGGCGCGGCGCTCGCGGGCGTGGCGGCGGGCTTCGCGTTCAACGGGCTGGTGTTTCGACTGCACCACGGCATCCGCGGTGCGGCGCAGGCCAACTTCTCCTACACCCTCTACGGCCTCGCGCGCGGCGGCCTCGGGTGGGAGCAGGTCTTCGTCGACCACCCCGAGCTCCGCGCGATGGCCGAGGGCCCGCGCGCCGAGGCCGTGTACCGCCACGCCTTCGCCGTGCTCCGCGCGCACCCGTGGGGCCTCGTGGTCGGGCTCTTCCGCAACGTCGAGCAGCTCGTCCGCGCGTGGACCACCAGCGCCACCGGCGGCCTCGCGGCGGGCCACCCGGTGCTCCAGTGGGCCCTCGCGCTCGCGGCGGTGGCGGGCGTCGCGGCCGTGCTGCGCGGGGCGGCGAAGCGCTCGCCGGGCGCGGCGCACACGGGCCTCGTGGCGCTGGGTGCGGCGGGCGCGTTCGCGTCGGCGCCGGTGATCTACATGGACGGCGACGAGCGCGTCTTCGCGGCGGCCGTCCCACTGGTGATGGCGGGCGCGGTGTACGTCGCGGCGGCGCTCACGCAACAGCGCGCGTCGGAGGGCGAACCGCGGGACGACGCGCGGGCCCCGGCGGCGTTGCTCGGCGCGCTGGCGCTCTGCTGGGTGGCGGGCGTGCCGGTCGCGCGGATGGTTCGGGGCCGAACGACCCCGGCGGCGTCGGTCACGTGCGCGGAGGGCGCGTCGGCGATCGACGTGGCGGCCTCGCCCGCGCGGCTCACGCTGGTCGACGACCCGACGGCCACGACGTCGCCGCGCCTCGACGTGCGGCGCTTCCGCGCGCGGATCGGGCCGCGGGTGTACATGGGCGCGAGCGGCCTGGCGCCGGTGCTCTCGGCGCTGCCGGCGGGGACGACGCTGTCGCTGGTGTTCGACCGGCGCGCGCACGAGCTCCAGTACCTCGCGGCGCCCTCGGCGGCGACGTTGGGCCCGCGCTGCGTCCGCCGGACGACGGCGGACGCGCGGACGGTGCTGGCGGCGGAGTGAGGGGCGCTACGCCGTCGGGCGGAGCATCTCGGGGACGGACTCGCCGTCGCGCATGTAGCGGCGGGGGTTGACGCCGAACGCGCTGAGGAAGGTCGCGAGGATGTCGGGCGGCGCGATGGCGCGGCGGCCGTCGGTGAACATCCGCGTGGCCACCGGGAGCATCTGGTCGGGGTCGGAGCTGCCGATGGTGAAGTTGCCGCGGAAGCGGGGCGAGATGATCAGCGAGGCGCCGCAGGGGTAGTGGTCGCGGCCGCCGTTGACGTTGATCTGCGGCGTCCGGCAGAACTCGCTGACCACGAGGATGTGCGTGTGGTCGATGAGGCGCTCGCCCATCAGGGTGGGGTGGCGCGACTCGGGGGCCTCGAGCACGCGGAGGAGGCGCGCGAGGATGTTGAAGAGGTCCTGCTGGAGGAGGGCCTGGTTGCGGTAGTTGGTGCTGTGGGTGTCGAAGCTGCCGACGGAGAAGGCCACCGAGCGCATGATGTTGCGCTTCATGGCCTCGACGGCGAAGGCGGCGTTGACGGCGCCCGTCTGGAAGAAGCGGTAGCGCTCGCCCGCGGCGGTGGGCACGAGCGTGGGGTACATCGACGCGAGCATGGCGCCGTCGAAGTTGGCGCGGAGGTTCCCCTGGAGCATGCGGTTGAGGCCCTCGTAGTGGAGGCCCATCCCGTTGAACACGTCGGGGAACTGCTGTCGCGCCGCGAGGTCGCGGGCCTCCTGCGAGAGGAGCGTGGTCACCTGCGCGCGGTCGGCGGCGTAGGTGTAGAGCTCGGAGCGGGCGAGCGACTTACCGACGGTCTCGATGCTGGCGGTGCGGAGGGGCATCGCGCGGCGGTCGAGGTTCGACCCGACGAACGACGACGGGAAGTTCATCGAGATGGCGGGGAAGAGGGCTTCGCGGCCGAACTCGTTGGCGATGATCGTGTCGACGCTCGACTCGGGCGCGCGGCCGCCGGCGAGGTGCCGGCCGGTGGCGGCGAAGACGGTGCCGTCGGGGTGGCTGACGGTGTTGGTGGCGACGCCGCGCACGACACAGAGCCGCGCGTAGTGCTCGGCGAGCAGGCCGATGGCGGGGCCGAAGGAGACGTTCGAACCCGAGGGGCGCACGGGCACGAAGGTGTTGGAGTCGCCGTCGAGGGTGGTCGGGCGCCACTGGAGGAGCCCGGCGGTGTCGAGGAGGTCGTCGTCGGCGGGCTGGATGATGCCGCGGGGCTCGTCCTTCGGGTCGAGCCCGACGGTCATGTCCCACGCGCCGGCGGCGTGGATGAAGATGAAGAACTCGTCGGCCCCGCCCGGCGGGTCGGCGAGCGCCTGCATCGGGAACTGCGCCGCGGCCCCGGCGGCGGCCCCCGCCCCGAGCACCTTGAGGAACGTCCTGCGCGAACTGTCGGTCATGGCGTCTCTCTCCCTCTCAGTACGCGTGGAACTCGGGGTGGCGCGCGAGCCCGTAGCAGACCGTCGCCCACGCCGCCTGCTCCGGCGTGAAGCGCGACGCGGGCGCGCCCATCGCGGTGTGGCGCGCGACCGTCTGCTGGTAGAGCGTGTAGAAGCGGGCGACCCGGTCGGTCGCCGCGAGGCGCGCCGGGTACCCGAGGAAGGTGCGGTGCAGCACGTCGAAGCGCGACGTGAAGCCCGCGAGGTCGAGGCCCGACGGCGTCCCGTCGAACGCGAAGATCACCCGCTGCGCGACCGGCTGCGTGCCGCGGAGGTCGGCCTCCACCGCGCGGTCGCAGAGCGCCACCGAGAGCCGCTCGAAGGTGGCCATCATCAGCGCGTTGGTCTGGTCGTTGCGCGGCAGGTCGAAGCGGTAGTCGGGCAGGCCGAGCGACGCGAGGTAGTCGTTCCACGCGTCGAAGAGGGCCGCGCCGTCGGCGCCGCGGGCGCGCGTCTGCACCGCGAGCGGGGCGAGGTTGCCGAAGAGCTGGAGGTACGAGCGGATGTACGTCTCCGCGGGCATCAGCCGCGGGCCCTCCTTCTGCGTGGTGTCCTGCGGCAGCGTCTCGTGCCCCGGGATCATCGACACGGGCGTCCCCTGCACCGGCGGCGGCGTCTCCATCCCCGGCGGCGGGGGCGGAGGCGGCGGGGGCGGAGGCGGCGGGGGCGGAGGCGGAGGCGCGGGCGGCGGGGTGACGCCGGGCCG